>NZ_LFIO01001065.1 GCF_001187535.1 Rhizobium ecuadorense | reverse complement strand
ATGAAGCCCGTCCAGCTCGTTTTTGAAAAACGCTTCGAAATCCATCATCTGCTCCAGTATCGCGCGGCCGTTCTTGCCGACCGGACGTCCGCGCGTCAATGCTTACCCTTTGCTTTAACATCAACTGCGGCAAAAGGCCCAGTTTTTTGAATGATTCCAGATAAAAAAATACGCAAGCGCGGATCAACGAATTGATGCGGCAGAGACGCGTGAAATTGGCGAAAACCGTCCGGCGGCGACAATGTCCCATATTGCAAAAAAATGGGCACAAGAGTGGACAACCCTTTCTTCCGACATAGTTTTCGCACTAGCGTGGCAAAAAAAGACTAGGGACGGCCTATGCCCATCGGGCGACAACCCAGGAGAAAAGAAATGAAAAAAGCTGTCATACTCGCATTGATCGGCCTATCGGTCGCAAGCTGCACGCCGACCCAGCAGGGCGCCGGTATCGGCGCGGCCTCAGGCGCCGTCATCGGCGGCGCGGTCACCGGCAATGTTCGCGGTGCAGCGGTCGGCGCCGCCATCGGCGGTGTCTCAGGCGCCCTCATCGGCAGCGTCGCCGAACAGCCCGGCCAGTGCTACTATCGCGACCGCTACGGCCGCCGCTACATCGACACCTGCCCGCGCTGAGAGCGGTTGCAAAATCGCAAAAACAGGAAATCCCGGACACACATCCGGGATTTTTTGTGCTGAAATAGCGCGTTGGCAATTTAAAATGGTACACCCCGCGCGATTTTGCCGCTAAGCTGTTCATGGCTGGGCAACGAAGCTTCATTGTAGACCGAACCAAAAGCGGCGTATGCGGATTAGAGGGACAGGCCCGAAAACAGGTATTGCGTATCGGCGAACAGGCACCATGATGGTGGTCGCAGCGGCAGCTGCGTTCTCACCGGTCCTGATCGGCGACGCTTATGCCTTCAAGCTTTTCGGCATCACCATTTTCGGCAAAGACGAAGACGAAACGCAGCAGGTTCCCGATCCGGTGCGCTATAGCGTCGATCTCAAAGCCGACACCGCCGATCCCGACCTGAAGGAAGCGCTTGAGAACAGCTCCCGGCTTGTGGGCGACCAGAAGCAGCCGGTGTCCGGCGATCTCGGCATCGTCGTCAAGGCGCGCGACGACCGCGAGCGCCTGATCGCAGCTCTCTATGAAAAGGCCCGTTATGGCGGCGTTGTGACCATCACCATCGACGGTAAGAATATCGACGACCTGCCGCCCAATCCGACCTTCGACCGGTCCGGGCCGGTCCCCGTCACCGTCGACATTGCGCCCGGCCCGGTCTTCAAGGTCAGGGAGGTGCAGTTCGGCGGCGATGCCGCAAACCACAATCCCGCCGATTACGATCTGGCCCCCGGCGCCGAGGCCGGCTCGCTCGTCATCATCAAAGCGGGCGACAAAATCGTCGAGCAACTGAAGAGCGAGGGCCGGCCCTTCGCCAAGCTGACCGAACGCAAGGTCGTCGCCGACCACAACAGCGACACCGTCGATATCGTGCTATCGGCCGAAGGCGGCCCGGTCGCTCCGATCGGCGATGTCGGCGTCACCGGCGAGAAGACCGTCAAGCCGGGGTTCATCCAGCGCTATTCCCGGCTCGACAAGGGCGAAGCTTACTCCCCGGAAGCGCTGAAGAAAGCCGGCGAGCGGCTTCGCGCCCTCGGCGTGTTTTCGAGCGTTACCATTCACGAAGGCGATGCACTGGCGCCGGATGGTACGCTGCCGATGACGATCGAGGTGTCCGAAGGCAAGCGGCGCTATTTCGGCGTCGGCGCCCAATATTCCACCACCGACGGCTTCGGCGTTCAGGGCTATTGGGGCCATCGCAACCTGTTCGGGGAGGCCGAAACGCTGCGGATCGAGGGATCGGTCTCGCGGCTTGGCGAAACCACCGATGTCGGCAGCCTCGACTATTCCGCCGGCATCCTCTTCACCAAGCCCGGCGCCTTCTTCCCCGCCGCCACACTGAAGGCCGGCATCGTCGCCAAGACCGAAAATCCGGATGCCTATAATGCGACGCTCGTCACCGCCTCGCTCGGCCTCTCCTATGAGCTGACAGACCGGGACACCGTCTCGGCGAGCGGCGAGGTCAGCTGGGAGCGCGACGACGACGCCTTCGGCACCAACGACTATCTGACCTTCACCCTGCCGCTGCAGTATGACCGCGACGCCCGCGACGACAAGTTCAACCCGACCGAGGGCTATCGCGCGACATTTTCGGCCAAGCCCGGCTACGAGATCTTCAATGCCACGCCTTATGCGGCCTTCCAGGGCTCGGTCTCCGGCTATCTGCCCTTCGGCGCCGAGGACCGCCTGGTGCTGGCCGGCAAGGTCGCCGCCGGTGTCTTGATCGGCGGCGGCGGCATCGAGAATATTCCGGCCACGCAGCGCTTCTTTGCCGGCGGCGGCGGCTCGGTGCGCGGATACAGCTATCAGGAAATCTCGCCCTATAACGACAATGGCGACCCCACTGGCGGCCGCTCCTATGTCACGGCTTCGCTGGAGGCGCGCATCAAGATCACCGATACGATCGGCATCGTGCCCTTCCTCGATGTCGGCACCGTATCGGACAGCACCTTTCCCGGTTTTTCCGATATCCGCGCCGGCGCCGGCGCCGGAATACGATATGCCACACCTTTCGGCCCGCTGCGGCTTGATTTTGCCATGCCGCTGAACAAGTACGAAGGTGGCACAGATTATGGAATCTACGCCGGCATCGGCCAATCCTTCTAGAATGGCCGATATCGATTTGTGAACCATCGTGAAAACGGGGTAGTGTCCGCGCCGATGCAAATGCTGGCAAAAATCGTCAACTGGTTCCTGCGGCTCACCGCCTATGGCGTGGGCGCAACCTTGATTCTTGCCGTCCTGGCACTGGCGATCTTCGGTTTCACCGCCTTTGGCGCCCGCATCGTCACCGAAAAAATCGCCTCGACGCTGTCCAACCGGGACATGACGATTACGGTGCGCGAACCGCAGGGTCTTTTGACCGGCGGGCTTCGCGCCGCCGAGATCTCGATCTCCGACACCAGAGGCGTCTTCGCCGAAATCCACGGCATCGCCATCGACTGGAACCCGCTAGCGCTGCTGACCGGAACGTTCCACGCCCAACGCTTCGAAATCGAAGCGATCGACGTGCTGCGCAAGCCGGTGCGCACCCTGCCCTCGCGGCCCGGAGCGGAAAATACCGGCGGCTTCAGCCTTCCGATCAAGGTCGATATAGACCGCATCGCGCTGCCCGACATCAAACTGGCCGAAGCCTTTGCCGGACGCGCTTTCGCGCTCGCCGCCGAAGGCAGCCTGTCGGCGAACCGCGATGGCGGCGAGGCGATCGTCAATGTCAGCCGCCACGCCGTCCCCGATGCGCGGCTTGCCGCCGACATCGCCTATGCGCCGGCCGAAAACCGGCTGCAGCTGAAGGCGCAGCTTGCCGAACCGAAGGGCGGGCTGCTGGCGGGCTTTCTCGGCCTGCCGGACAGCCCCGCCGTCAACATCGATCTCGACGGCCAGGGGCCGATATCCGACTGGAGAGGCAAAGTGCAGGCCGCGCTCGACGGACAGCAGCGCGCCGCAATCGAGGCCCGGCATCAGATCAGCGCGGACGGGCTGCACCACCTCGACCTCAAGGGCGGCGGCGATCTGAGCTCGCTGCTTCCCTCGGCATTCCGGCCGCTTTTTTCAGGCCAGACCAATATCGATCTTGCCACCACCTTCGACAACCGCGGCAAGATCGACATCCAGACCGGCAACATTGCCACCGGCAGCGTCGTCATCGCCGCCTCCGGCACCCTCGATCCGGCCGGCAACAACAGCCTGAACGCCAACCTGCTCGGCACGTCGGGACCTGTCGATTTCCGCTGGCCGCTCGCCGAAGGCGAAGCGCGCTTCCTGATTTCAGGTCTCAACCTGGCGCTGACGGGCGATGCCCAGGCGGCCCGATTGAATGTCAGCGGCTCGCTCGACACCGCGACCCTGCCGCAGGCCAATATCGGCAATGTCAAGCTGACGGCAAAGAGCGACGCCTTCAATCTCGCCGCCCGTTCCGGCAGCGTCCAGTTGCGCCTCGTTGCCGGCGACATGACATTTGCCGAGCCGAACCTCAATCGCGCCGTCCAGGGCCCGGTCACGATCGCCTCGCCGCTGCAGATCACGCCCGGCAGCATCGGCTTCAACGGCACCACCGTCGAAAGCGCCAACATCAACGGCGGCCTCAATGGTTCCTACCGGCTGGCAGACCAGGCGCTGACCGGCAACGTCAAGCTCACCGTCGCTCCGGCAGCCCTGCCGGTTGCGGTCTCGGGCAGGTTCGACGGACCGATCGCACTCGAAAGCCAGCTGGTCGGCACCATCCCGTCGAAACTCGCACTGTCCAACCTCGTCTTGACCTCCGGCACGCTTGAGGCCGCCGGCAACGTCGCGCTCGACGGCTCGAAGGTGAATGCCGATCTCTCCGGCCGGCTGCCCGACATCGGCAAACTCATGACAGGCGCCCGCGGCGGGGTGGGTTATGCGTTGAGAGTGGGCGGCGAACTGCCGGCGATCTCGGTAACGGCCAATCTCAAGGCCCCCAGCCTTGAAATGGCCGATCGTACGCTCGGCAATCTCAATATCGACCTGTCGGGTCTTGCCGATCCCAAGGCGCCGCAAGGCAAGGTCGCCGCCACCGGCACGATCGACGGCCAGCCGATAAGCATCAATGGCGACATAAGCTCTGCGGACGGCAGGATGCGTATTCCGGCGCTGACCGCCGATATCGGCGGCAACCGGCTGACCGGCAATCTGGAATTCTCGCCCGCCCTGGAGCCGACGGGTGCATTGACCTTCGATTTCCCCAATATCGGCCTGCTCGCGGCACTCGGCGGACAAAAGGCCGAGGGCGACCTCAAAGGGTCGCTTGGCGTCGCGAGTGACAATGGAAAGATCGCGCTCAAGCTGCGTGCATCAGGCGCTTCGATACGCCGCGATACGCTTGCCATCGTCAAGCCGGATATCGACGTCACAGTCAGCGACCTCTCCACCCTTGCGGCAAACGGCACGGTGAAGGCCGAGGAGCTGAATGCCGGGGCAAACAAGCTTGGCGACCTTGCGCTCGGTTTTGCCAGGCAGCAGAACCAGACCGACTTCGATCTCAATGCCGCCTATGACGGCAATCCGGTGCTGGCCGCGGGCAATATCGAGATGGCGGGCGGCGCGATCGACCTCAACCTCGATCGTTTCTCCGCGAGCCCCCGCAATATCCCGGTCGAGCTTGCCGCCCCGACGCAGGTCAAAATCGCTGGCGGCACCGCCAGCCTGACGGGGCTGACGCTGAAAACTGGCACCGGCTCGGTGAGCGTCACCGGATCGGCCGGCGAGACGCTGAAGCTCGATGCCGATATTCGCGAACTGCCGGCAGCACTCGCCAATGGTTTCGTGCCGAACCTTTCGGCCGGCGGCACGATCTCCGGGAGGATTGCGGTGACGGGAACGCCAGCCGCACCGATTGCCGATTTCAAGCTCGACTGGAAGGATGCGACGACGGGCCAGACCAAGGGCGCCGGGGTCGCACCGCTCGGCATCACCGCCGGCGGCAAATTCGCCGACAACAGGCTCGATTTCGACACGACGATATCAGGTGGTGACGGCCTGTCGCTCAAAGCCGCCGGCAATGTCCTGCTCACCGATCCGAAGACACCAGTCCTGGATATCGACGCCGATATCCTCAACCTGCCCGCCCGCATCGCCAATGGGTTCGTTCCCGATCTTGCCGCCGAAGGCGTGATAACCGGCAAACTCTCGGCGACTGGACCCCTCTCCGCGCCGATCGCCGATTTCGATCTCGATTGGAAAGGTGCTGCGACGAGCCACACCAAGCGGGCCGGCCTTGCGGACCTCGCGGTGAAGGCATCCGGTAAATTCGCCGACAGCAAGCTTGATTTCGACACGGCGATATCGGGCGCCGGCCGCCTCTCGCTGAAGGCAAACGGCAATGTCGCCGTCACCGGCACGACCATCGGCAACGTCAAGGTCGACGCAACGCTCAGCAATATCCCGGCAGGTATCGCAAACAGCTTCGTCGCCGATCTCGCCGCCGAAGGCGCAGTCTCCGGCACGGTCTCGGCCGCAGGCTCGCTTGCCGCTCCGAGTGCCAATTTCGACCTTGCTTGGAAAGGTGCTGCGACCAGCCATACCAAGCGGGCCGGCCTTGCCGCTCTCGGCCTGACCGCATCCGGAAAATTTGCCGACAACAAGCTTGAGTTCACCGCCGCCGCCAGCGGCGGCGAAGGCCTTTCGCTGAAGAGCACCGGCAATGTCGCCCTCGCCGGCACGACGGTCGAAACCATCAAGGTCGATGCCGAGATCGCCAGGATTCCGGCCAGCCTCGCAAATGCCTTCGTTCCGGATCTGGCGGCCGGCGGCACGATATCGGGCACGCTGTCGGCCGCCGGCACACCGGCCGCCCCGAATGCCGACTTCAAGCTCGCCTGGACCGATGCCGCGACCAGCCAAACCAGAAGCGCTCGCCTCTCGGGACTGGCGCTTGCCGCATCGGGCCATTTCGCCGACAACCGGCTCGAATTCGATGCCGATCTCGGCGGCAAGGACGGCCTCTCGCTCAAAGCCAAGGGCAATGTCGCCACATCAGGCACGTCGGTCCGCAACCTTGACGTCAAGGCCGATCTTGTCAACCTGCCGGCCGCCCTGGCCAACGGCTTCGTCCCCGGCCTTGCCGCCGAGGGCATGGTGTCGGGAACGGCATCCGCCTCCGGCGCCCTGCCCAAACCCGCCGTCGATTTCAAGCTCGATTGGAAAAACGCCGCCACGGCTCAGACCAGAAGCAGCGGCCTTTCCGGCCTGAGTGCCGCCGCCTCCGGAAAATACGCCAATGACAGGGTCGACTTCGATGCCAACCTTGCCGGCAAGGACGGGGTGCTGGCCAAGGCCACCGGCGGCGTCACTATTGCCGGAACGGCCATCCGCGATCTTTCGATCAATGCCGATATTCCCGCTCTGCCGGCCAATATCGCCAATGCCTTCGTGCCCGGTCTCGGTGCCGAAGGCATGCTTTCGGCCAACGCCGTCACGTCGGGAACGCCAGCCAATCCGATCGTCGATTTCAAACTCGACTGGAAGGATGCCGCGACCAGCCACACCAAGGCTGCCGGCCTCTCCCGCCTGGCACTGGCGGCGACGGGAAAATATGCCGGTGACCGGCTCGATTTCGATGCCAGTCTCAGCGGCAGCGGCGGCATAGCGCTGAAGGCCGCCGGCAATCTTTCGATCGCCGGCACCTCGATCCGCGCGGTCGATGTCACGGCGGATGCGACCAATGTCCCGGCCGGCATCGCCAACGGCTTTGTGCCCGGTCTTGGCGCCGAAGGCGCGGTCACCGCGACCGCAAAGGCCACCGGCGCGCTATCGTCGCCCTCGGTCGATTTCAAGGTCGACTGGAAGAACGCGGCGACGAGCCAGACAAAAGGCGCCGGCCTTTCGCCGTTCACTATCGGCGCATCGGGCAAACTTGCCGGCAACCGGCTGACGGTCGACACCAGCCTTGCCGGCGACGCCGGCATGTCGCTGAAGGGCGGCGGCAGCGTGGTGATCACAGGCAATCGCGCCCTCGACATGCGCTTCAACGGCAACCTGCCTTTCGCCGTGCTCGGCGCGCCGCTGGCACAGCAGGGCCTCGTCGCCGACGGCGTCGCCACCGTCAACCTGGAGATCGGCGGAACGGCCGCAGCACCGGTCATCAACGGCACCGTCACGACCTCAGGCGCAAAGCTCGTCGACGTCCGCCGCAATCTCGCCGTCAACAATCTGGCGGCAACCGTGAGCTTCAACGGCAGCCAGGCCGTCATCTCCCGCCTCAACGGCAATCTCGGCGGCGGCGGCACGATTTCGGCAAGCGGCACGATCGGCATCCAGCCGACCGGCGGTTTTCCCGCCGATATTTCGATCAAGCTGGATAAAGCGGTCTATGTCGATGGAACCCTCGTCGTCTCCACCGTCAACGGCACGCTCGGCCTGCGTGGGCCGATCATGAATTCGACGCTGAGCGGCAAACTTCGGCTGGACAAGACCTCGATCACCGTCCCGGAAAAATTGCCGACCTCGCTCAGGGAAATAGACATCCGCCATAAGAATGCGCCGCGCGCGGTGCTCGCGCAGCTGCGCGACGACGGCGAGCAGAAACCCGCCGAGAAATCCTCCACGATCACCCTCGATCTGGAAATCGACGCGCCCTCGCACATCTTCGCACGCGGCCGCGGCATCGATGCCGAGCTTGGCGGCAAGGTGACGATCCGCGGAACGGCGGCAGCGCCGATCGTGACCGGCGGCTTCACCATGCGCCGCGGCCGATTGACCATTCTCAACCGCCGCCTGGATTTCACCGACAAGAGCCGGATCACCTTTGCCGGCGACCTGACGCCGGCGCTCGATATGGAGGCGACCTCGACCTCCGGCTCGACGACGCTGACCGTCGATGTCGCGGGCCTCGCCACCGACCCGGCAATCACCTTCTCCTCCTCGCCGCAGCTGCCACAGGATGAGGTGCTGGCGCAGCTGATCTTCGGCCAGTCGATGTCAAAACTCTCGCCGGTGCAGATCGCCCAGCTCGCCGACGCCGTCAGCCAGCTGGCCGGCAACCGCTCGACCTCGCTTTTCGAAGGCCTGCGCAACCAGCTCGGCGTCGACGATCTCGACATCAGCACCGATTCCAAGGGCCAGACCAGCGTCAGCGTCGGCCGCTACCTCAACGACCGCACCTATTTCGAATTGCAGCAGGGCGGCGCGGCCGGCGCCAAGGCGATCATCAACCTCGACGTCGGCCGCGGCGTCAAGCTGCGCGGTGCTGCCGGCGGCAATGGTGCCGGCGAAGCGGGCATCGTCTACGAACGGGAATATTGAGCCGGCTTAGCGTCTGCGGCTGCCCCTCGCCCTAACCCTCTCCCCGTAAACGGGGCGAGGGGACGTGCCATGCGAAAGGTAGGAGAAGAGACGGGAGGTTGCGGCTATTCCCCCTTCGCCCCGCGTGCGGGGAGAAGGTGCCGGCAGGCGGATGAGGGCCGGCTTCGCCGATTTCACAGGCCAGGGTGTCGCGTGAAAATACGCTAAAAACCCGTCTTGCTGGTCTTCAGCAGAATATTGCTCTCGGTCGAATTGATCCCGTTGATCAGCCGGATGCGGCGCAGCGTCTCGTCGAAGGAGGCAAGATCGCGATCCTCGAGTTCGGCGACGAAATCCCATTTGCCGTTGGTGCTGTGAAGGGCGCGGACCTGCGGCAGGCCGCGCAGCTGATCGGCCACCCTGTCGGCGAGTTTGCCGAGCACCTCGATCATGACGATGGCGCGCACGCCGGCCGATCGCGTTTCATGACCGGTGCGGATGGTGAAGCCGACGATGGTGCCGGCGGCGACCAGCCTGTCGATCCGCGCGGCAACCGTTGCCCGCGAGGCGCCGGTGATCGCCGCAAGCGAGGAGACGGAAATCCGGGCATTATGGCGAAGTGCACTGAGAAGCTCGGTATCGAGATCGTCCACGATGATCACTTTGTCAAAATAGGTTTATCAATTTGCGCAATCATAATCCATTTCTGACACTTTTCCATCTTTTTGCCGTCAGCCCTTTATCCCACTATCGGCCGAAACAGGCCTAACCGCGGAGCCCCCGAATGAATGCCCAATCGCGATCTGTCACCCTCATCGGCGCGCCGCTGGAAGAAGGCTCCGGCCGCAGGGGCGCTGCCATGGGCCCCGCGGCGCTGCGTATCGCCGGCGTCGACCAGACGCTGATCGAGCTTGGCCATGACGTCGCCGATCTCGGCGATCTCAGGATCGTGCCGGCGATGGACCTGCCGAATCATCCGAAGGCCCATAATCTCAGGATTGTCGGCGCCTTCACCCGTGCGCTCGAAAGCAGCGTCTATGACGTCGCCGCTTCCGGTCGTTTCCCGCTGATTCTCGGCGGCGACCACAGCCTGTCCATGGGCAGCGTCTCCGGCATGGCCCGATATGCCGCCGGCAAAGGCCGGCCGCTTTTCGTGCTGTGGCTCGATGCCCATGCCGACTTCAACTCCCCCGGCACCTCGCCCTCCGGCAATATCCACGGCATGCCCGTCGCCTTCCTCTGCGGCGAGGCGGAGTTCGCCGAGATCCTGCCGAAAGACCGTCCCTTCGTCGACCCGAAACATGTCTTCCAGGTCGGCATCCGTTCGGTCGATGCGCGCGAGCGCGAGGAAATCCACGAACACGGCGTCAACGTCTTCGATATGCGCGCGATCGACGAGCAGGGCATCGGCGCCATCATGCGTGAGATCCTCGATGCCGTCGCCAAGGCGAACGGCCTGCTGCATGTCAGCCTCGACCTCGATTTCCTCGATCCCGACATTGCCCCCGGCGTCGGCACCACGGTGCCCGGCGGCGCAACCTTCCGCGAGGCGCATCTGGTGATGGAAATGCTGTCCGACAGCGGCCTCGTTTCGTCGCTCGATCTCGTCGAACTCAATCCGTTTCTCGACGATCGAGGCAAGAGCGCCCGCGTCCTGGTGGAACTGACGGCAAGCCTCTTCGGGCGCCGCATCTTCGATCGCCCAACCCGCGCCGCATAAAGGCACGCGCTGCATAAAGGAGGGAAGAACCATGAACACCTCGGAAAAACTGATCGCCACCGAACAGCGGCTCGGCGCCAACAACTACAAGCCGCTCGACGTGGTGCTGACGCGCGGCGAAGGTGTTCATGTCTGGGATACCGACGGCAATCGTTATCTCGATTGCCTCTCGGCCTATTCCGCCGTCAACCAGGGCCATTGCCATCCGAAGATCCTCGCCGCCATGGTCGAGCAGGCGGGGAGATTGACGCTCACCTCCCGCGCCTTCCGCAACGACCAGCTCGCCTATCTCTATGAGGAACTGGCGGCGCTGACCGGCTCGCACAAGATCCTGCCGATGAACTCAGGCGCCGAAGCCGTGGAGACCGCCATCAAGGCGGTGCGCAAATGGGGATACGAGGTCAAGGGCGTCCCGGAAGGCCAGGCGGAGATCATCGTCTGCGCCGATAATTTCCATGGCCGGACGCTGAGCATCATCAGCTTCTCCACCGATCCCGACGCCCGCACCGGCTTCGGCCCTTACACGCCGGGCTTCCGCACCATTCCCTTCGGCGATGCCGAGGCCTTCGAGGCCGCCATCAACGGCAACACGGTCGCAGCGCTGATCGAGCCGATTCAGGGGGAAGCCGGCGTCATCATCCCGCCGGCCGGGTATTTCACGCGCATTCGCGAGCTTTGCACTGATAACAACGTCACCCTCATCCTCGATGAGATCCAGACCGGACTCGGCCGCACCGGCAAGCTGCTGGCGGAGGAACATGAAGGCATCGAGGCCGATGTAACGCTGATCGGCAAGGCGCTGTCCGGCGGCTTCTACCCGGTGTCGGCCGTGCTATCGAATTCCGAGGTACTGGGGGTGCTGAAACCCGGCCAGCACGGCTCGACCTTCGGCGGCAACCCGCTTGCCTGCGCGGTGGCGCGCACCGCGCTGAAGGTGCTGACGGACGAGGGCATGATCGAGAATGCCGCCGATATGGGCGACTATTTCCTCGAAGGCCTCAGGTCGATCCGCTCGAACATCGTCAGGGACGTGCGCGGCCGCGGCCTGATGATGGCGATCGAGCTGGAGCCCGAAGCCGGCGGCGCGCGGCAATATTGCCATGCACTGAAGGAACGCGGCCTGCTCGCCAAGGATACGCACGACCATACGATTCGCCTCGCCCCACCACTGGTCATATCAAGGGAACAGGTCGATTGGGCGGTCTCGCAGATCGAAAAGACCATAGGCTGAAGTCAATCGGGGCTGAAAACCTTCGCAAAGCAGCTCCCGATTTAGATTTGGGCAACACTCTTTCGCTAATGTCGTCGTAACCGTAACGATGCTGGGCCGAGCGCAAAGCCATCGCGTGGTGTGAAGGCAAAGCTCGTCCGCGCCAATGGTGGCGCGCCCGCTTCTGCCCTGGCTTACGACAGTTGGGAAGAATTCTATGACCACGATCAATTCCACTAGCTTCAGCGGCGATACGCTCGAGATCATTGCCTTCCGCCTGCATGATCAGGAATTCTGCGTCAAGACCACGACCATCCGCGAAATTCGCGGCTGGGCGCCGTCGACGCCGATCCCGCATGCGCCGGCCGATGTCATTGGCGTCATGAACCTGCGCGGCTCGGTGATCCCGATTATCGATCTTGCCTACAAGCTCGGCATGAAGAGCACCGTCGCCAACGAACGCAGCGCCATTGTCGTCGCCGAAGTTCACAGCATGGTCATCGGCATGCTCGTCGACCGCGTCTCGGATATTCTCACCATCTCCTCCAGCCAGGTCCAGCCCGTGCCTGAGGTGACCGCCTCCTTCGACCGCGCCTATTGCGAAGGCATCATCGCTTCGGAAAATGGCATGATCTGCTTCCTGAACCTCGCCAAGATGTTCAAGGAAAACGAGACGGATGAACTGGCGGCCTGATCGCCATCAAGACAATTCCGATATTGAAAACCGCCCCCGGGCGGTTTTTTGCTGCACGTCCAGGGAAATCGCCGCGGTCGCCGACTTCACATTTTATTATTAGCAACAGCTTTTATACGTAATATTAACCACGCTCCCTCAGCATGGTGATGAAGCATACGGATGATGAGTCTCCGGTACAGGGGAGATAACCGGCGAGCGGTTCTTCCCGGCACCGGTATACCTCACCCGCCCCCTCGCTTCTCCAGCCGAAACAGCGGAAGCTGTGCATCTCAAAGGGACAGGAATGTTTGGTCTATCTTCCGATTCGAAATACATTCTTGACGCCATCTCCAGATCGCAGGCGATCATCGAATTCGATCTCAAGGGAAATATCCTGACGGCGAACGAGAATTTCTGCAAAGCGCTGGGTTACAGCCTGAGCGAAATCGTCGGCAAGCACCACAGCATGTTCTGCGAGCCGGCCTATACAGCAACCGCGGAGTACCGCGAATTCTGGGCGCGGCTCGGACGCGGGCAATATGATGCCGGCGCTTACAAGCGTCTTGGCAAGGGCAACCGGGAGATATGGATCCGGGCTTCCTATAATCCGGTTTCAAAAGGCGGAAAGCCATTCAAGGTCGTGAAGTTCGCGACCGACGTCACCGCCACGAAGAGGAAGGCAATCGAGGATTCCGGCAAACTGGAAGCGATCTCGCGCTCGCAGGCGGTAATCGAATTCAAGCCCAACGGCGACATCCTGACGGCGAACGAGAATTTTCAGGCCATGGGATATTCGCTGGCCGAAATCGCCGGCAAACATCACAGCATCTTCTGTGATCCCGCCTATGTCAGGACTGAGGAATACAGCAGCTTCTGGCAGCGTCTTGCCAATGGCGAATTCATCGCCAACGAATTCGTGCGTTTCGGCAAGGGCGGCCGCGAAATCTGGATCCAGGCGGCTTACAACCCGATCGTCGATGCCGACGGCAAGGTCTACAAGGTCGTGAAATTCGCAACCGACGTCACCCAGCGGATGAGCGCGATTTCCCTGCTCGGCGGCGCGTTGCGTCAGCTTTCCGAAGGGGATCTGACAAGGACGGTGGACACGCCCTTCGTCCCCTCGATGGAGCAGTTGCGCCATGATTTCAATACCGCGGTCAGAGGTCTTGCCGAGACGATGAAGACGATCGGCGAGAATGCCGTTGCGATCGCCGCCGGGTCGAGCGAAATCGGCGCATCGGCGGATTCCTTCTCCAAGCGGACGGAACAGCAGGCCGCATCGATCGAGGAGACGGCAGCCGCGCTGGAGGAAATCACCACCACCGTCAACGATTCCAGCCGCCGCGCCGATGAGGCGGGCCGCCTTGTCGCCGTAACGAAGCAGGGCGCCGAACAATCGGGCGTCGTGGTCCGCAACGCCGTCGCCGCCATGGACCAGATCGAACAATCCTCGCGCGAAATCACCAACATCATCGGCGTCATCGACGATATCGCCTTCCAGACCAATCTTTTGGCCTTGAATGCCGGCGTCGAAGCCGCCCGCGCCGGCGAAGCCGGCAAGGGCTTTGCGGTCGTCGCCCAGGAAGTCCGCGAACTCGCCCAGCGCTCCGCCAAGGCGGCGAAGGAGATCAAGGCGCTGATCAACAGCTCGAGCGACCTCGTCAAGAACGGTGTCGGCCTCGTCGGTCAGACCGGTAAGGCGCTCGAGGAGATCGTCACACAGGTCGGCGATATCAACGGCAACGTCGTTGCTATCGTCGAAGCTTCACGGGAACAGGCAACCGGCCTCAAGGAAATCAACCAGGCGGTCAATACGCTGGACCAGGCAACCCAGCAGAATGCCGCCATGGTCGAGGAGAGCACCGCCGCCAGCCATAGCCTGGCAAAGGAAGCCGAAATGCTGCGGGTCCTGCTGGCAAGATTCCGCCTGCCCGGCCAGACCCGCGCCCAGGCCCAGCAGATTGCCGGCAGGCCCGAGGCAAGACAGATAGCCTCGCCAGCATTGCATCTCGTTTCCCGTGTCGCAAAAGCGCACGGCGCAACTGCTGCAACCGCACAGAGCTGGGAAGAGTTTTGACGTCAGTCTTCCCCCGCCGCACTACCGGGCCTGGTTTGCTTCCGGCTCGGGCTTTCGGATCAAGGGAGCAGCCTGACGCACCAGCGCATCCAGACCATTCTCCTCGTTTTGCAGGATTTCGAACAATTGCCGCCGCATGCGCGGCTCCCAGAATTTGTTGATATGATTGGCGACCCCCTCGACGGCCTCGCTTGCCGGCTGGCTCTTGAAGAAGGTGGCGATCTGGTTTGCCATATAAACGAGCTTGGTCTTGGTATCATGCGACATCGGCGATGCTTCCGGGCAAGATGCGGTGCGGGTGGGTGAAAATCTCGAAATCCTCGCCGCGCACCAGCGCAACGAGCGTCATGCCGGCCGCTTCGGCCGTGCGGATGGCCAGAGCGGTCGGCGCTGAAATGGCAATCAGCACCGGACTGCCAAGGATCGCCGCCTTCTGCACCATCTCGACCGAGAGCCGGCTGGTGACGACGACGGCGCCGTCTCCGCCTCTTTCGCCAAGGCCGATGACGGCGCCACAAAGCTTGTCCAGCGCATTGTGCCGGCCGACATCTTCGCGGACCGCAAGCAATCCCTTAGCCGGAAGATAGAAGCCGGCGCCATGCACCGCCCGCGTCTCCCGATGCAGCAGCTGCGCCTCGTTCAAAAGCGAAACGGCGCGAACGATATCGGCATGCGACAACGCCAGCGGCGATGCCGAGACATGCGGCACCGGCCGCACCGCCTGCTCGATCGATTCGATGCCGCAGAGGCCGCAGCCGACCGGCCCCGCCATGCTGCGGCGGCGTGCCCGCAGCCGATCGGCGACGTCGTCGACCAGGCTCACCTGCACATCGATCCCCTGCTCACCCGCGACGAACTCGATGCCGGATATCTCCACCCGCTTCGCGATGATCCCTTCGGTCAGGCTGAAGCCGACGGCAAAATCCTCAAGATCGGCAGGCGTCGCCATCATCACCGCATGCGAGCTGCCGCCATAGGAAAAGGCGACCGGCACCTCTTCCGGCACGATGCGAGAGCCGCTGTGCATCAAGCCATTGCGGCGGGCGGTTTCGGCGGCGCGGGCGGTGGTGGGGAAATCTACCATGCGGCAAAAGGGTGAAAAACACCCTCCTCCGCCTCACCGTCAACGCCAGCCCGTCCCCCCATCGTCACTCCGCTGCCTCGAGCTTTCCGGCGATCCGGCGCGATTGCCGCGCTTGCTCGTCATATTCCATCTGCCAGTCGCTCGGGCCGTTGGAGGGCGAGACCTGCACCGCCGTCACCTTGTATTCCGGGCAGTTCGTCGCCCAGTCGGAAAAGTCGGTGGTGATGACGTTCGCCTGCGTATTGGGGTGATGGAAGGTCGTATAGACGACACCCGGCGCCACACGATCGGTGATCAGTGCCCGGAGCGTCGTGTCGCCGGAGCGGCTGCCGAGCTTCACCCAGTCGCCGTCGCGAACGCCGCGCTGCTCGGCATCGTGCGGATGGATTTCCAGCCGGTCTTCCGCATGCCAGACGACATTCTCGGTCCGCCGCGTCTGCGCCCCGACATTGTACTGGCTGAGGATGCGACCGGTGGTGAGCAGCAGCGGGAAGCGCGGACCGGTGCGCTCGTCGGTCGCCACATATTCGGTGCGGATGAACTTGCCCTTGCCGCGCACGAATCCGTTGACATGCATGATCGGCGAGCCGAGCGGGTTCTTCTCGTTGCAGGGCCACTGCACCGAGCCCATCTTTTCGAGATAGTCGTAGCTTACAAGCGCGAAACTCGGCGTGGTCGCCGCGATCTCGTCCATGATCTCCGACGGATGATTGTAGTTCCAGTCGAGTCCCATCGCCCGGGCAAGCTTCTGTGTCACTTCCCAGTCGCCATAACCGTTGCGCGGCGTCATCACCTTGCGCACGCGGTTGATGCGGCGCTCGGCATTGGTGAAGGTGCCGTCCTTCTCGAGGAAGGTCGAGCCCGGCAGGAAGACATGAGCGTAATTGGCGGTCTCGTTGAGGAACAGGTCCTGCACGACGACGCATTCCATCGCGGCCAGTCCGGCCGCGACATGTTTCGTATCGGGATCGGACTGGAGAATGTCCTCGCCCTGAACGTAGAGACCCTTGAAGGAACCGTCGACCGCCGCATCCAGCATGTTCGGAATGCGCAGGCCCGGCTCGTTGTTGATCTTCACGCCCCAGAGCTTTTCGAAGATATCGCGCGTCGCATCGTCGGAAATGTGCCGGTAGCCGGGCAGTTCGTGCGGGAAGGAGCCCATGTCGCAGGAGCCCTGCACATTGTTCTGGCCGCGCAACGGGTTCACGCCGACGCCGGGGCGGCCGATATTGCCGGTCGCCATCGCCAGATTGGCGATCGCGATGACGGTGGTCGAGCCCTGGCTGTGTTCGGTGACGCCGAGACCATAATAGATCGCGCCGTTGCCGCCCTTGGCATAGAGCCTTGCCGCGCCGCGCAGATCCGCCGCCGGTACGCCGGTGAAGATCTCGGTCTCTTCGGGGCTGTGCGCCGGTTCGGCGACGAAACCAGCCCAGTCCTCGAATTCCGACCAGTCGCAGCGCTCGCGGATAAACGCCTCGTCATAGAGCCCTTCGGTGACGATCACATGCGCCAGCGCCGTCATGACAGCGACATTGGTGCCGGGCTTCAGCGGCAGATGGTAAGAAGCCTCGATATGCGGCGACCGGACGATATCGGTGCGGCGCGGATCGATGACGATGAGCTTGGCGCCCTGGCGCAGCCGCTTCTTCAGCCGCGAGGCGAATACCGGATGGCCGTCCGTCGGGTTGGCACCGATGATGACGACAACATCGGAATACTCGACGCTGTCGAAGTTCTGCGTGCCGGCCGAGGTGCCGAAGGCCTGGCCGAGACCGTAGCCAGTCGGCGAATGGCAGACGCGGGCGCAGGTATCGACATTGTTGTTGCCGAAGCCGGCGCGGACCAGCTTCTGCACCAGATAGGTTTCCTCATTGGTGCAGCGCGACGAGGTGATGCCGCCGATCGACTCGCGGCCATACTGATACTGAATGCGGCGGAACTCCGACGCCACATGCGCGAAGGCCTCGTCCCAGCTCACCTCCCGCCAGGGATCGCTGACCTTTTCGCGGATCATCGGGTTGAGGATGCGGTCCTTATGGGAGGAATAGCCGTAAGCAAAGCGGCCCTTGACGCAGGAATGGCCGCGATTGGCCTGGCCATCCTTCCACGGCACCATGCGCACCAGCTCCTCGCCGCGCATCTCCGCCTTGAAGGAACAGCCGACACCGCAATAGGCGCAGGTGGTGATGGCCGAATGCTCGGGCTGGCCGATCTCTATCACCGACTTCTCCGTCAGCGTCGCCGTCGGGCAGGCCTGGACGCAGGCGCCGCAAGAGACACATTCGGAATCGATGAAAGCTTCATGCGCACCCGAGGAAACCTTGGAGCCGAAACCGCGCCCCTCGATCGTCAGCGCGAAAGTGCCTTGCACCTCTTCGCAGGCGCGCACGCAGCGCGAACAGACGATGCACTTGGAGGGATCAAAGGTGAAGTAGGGATTGGATTCGTCCTTCGGCGTCCATTTCAGATTGATCTCGCCATTGTTGCGCGCCCTGATGTGGTTGTCGCCGTCATAGCCGTAGCGCACGTCACGCAGGCCGACGGCGCCCGCCATGTCCTGCAATTCGCAATCGCCGTTGGCAGCGCAGGTCAGACAGTCGAGCGGGTGGTCGGAAATATAAAGCTCCATCACGCCGCGGCGAACATCCTTCAGCCGTCCCGTCTGCGTGTGCACCACCATGTTGGCCGCCACCGGCGTCGTGCAGGAGGCAGGCATGCCCGCCCGGCCCTCAATCTCGACGAGACAGAGCCGGCAGGAACCGAAGGCGTCGATCATGTCGGTGGCGCAGAGCTTCGGCACCGTGATGCCGGCCTCCATCGAAGCGCGCATGATCGAGGTGCCCTCCGGCACGCTGATCTGCTGCCCATCGATGGTGAGTGTCACCATCACCTCGGATGTCGAAGCAGGAGTGCCGTAGTCGATTTCATGGATGAGAGACATGGTCGGCCTCCTGTCTGGAAGTGAAAATGAGCAATTCGGAGGGAGCTGACGGGTAGAAGGCCATCATTCCGCAGCCTCCACCATCGGCGCCGGCGAAAAATCCTCCGGGAAATGCGTCATGGCGCTCATGACCGGATAGGGCGTGAAACCGCCGAGCGCGCAGAGCGAGCCGAATTTCATCGTATTGCAGAGATCGGTGAGCAGCGCCCGGTTCTTCTCCGGCTCGATGCCATGGGCGATCTTGTCGGCCGTCTCGACGCCGCGCGTCGAGCCGATGCGGCAGGGCGTGCACTTGCCGCAGCTTTCGACGGCGCAGAATTCCATGGCGAAACGCGCCTGCTTCAGCATGTCGGCGGTGTCGTCGAAGACGACGATGCCGGCATGGCCGATCAGCCCGTCCCTGGCAGCGAAGGCTTCGTAATCGAACGGCGTGTCGAACAGTGCCCGCGGGAAATAGGCCCCGAGCGGCCCACCGACCTGCACGGCCTTGACCGGCCGTCCTGTCGCCGTACCGCCGCCGATCCTGTCGACGATATCGCCGAGCGCAAGACCGAAGGCCGTTTCGTAAAGACCGCCATATCTGATATTGCCGGCGATCTGTAGCGGGATGGTGCCGCGCGAGCGGCCCATACCGAAATCGCGATAGAAGGCCGCACCCTTCTCCATGATGACAGGCACTGAGGCGAGCGAGATCACATTGTTGATGACGGTCGGACAGTCAAACAGCCCCTTATGCGCCGGCAACGGCGGCTTGGCGCGCACGACGCCGCGCTTGCCTTCGAGGCTGTTCAGCAGCGCCGTCTCCTCGCCGCAGACATAGGCGCCGGCGCCGGTGCGCACCTCGATATCGAAGGCGCGGCCGGAGCCGAGCACCGAAGGGCCGAGTATCCCGGCTTGGCGCGCGATGGCGACAGCCTCGGTCATCGCAGCGATGGCGTGCGGATATTCCGAACGCGTGTAGACGAAGCCCTTCGTGGCGCCGGTAGCAAGTCCTGATATCGCCATGCCCTCGATCAGCACGAAGGGATCACCCTCCATGATCATCCGGTCGGCAAAGGTGCCGCTGTCGCCCTCGTCGGCGTTGCAGACGATATATTTGCGGTCGCCGGCGGCATCGAGAACCGTCTTCCACTTGATGCCTGTGGGGAAACCCGCGCCGCCACGGCCGCGAAGGCCGGAATCGGTGACTTCCTTGACGATTTCGGCAGGCGCCATCGAAACGGCGCGGCGAAGGCCGGCAAGGCCGCCATGCGCTTCGTAATCGGCCAGCGACAGCGGATCGGTGACGCCGCAGCGGGCGAAGGTCAGGCGGGTCTGTTCCTTCAGGAACGGGAGGTCTTCAACCTCCCCGAGACAGAGCGGGTGATCGCCGCCATCGATGATCCCGGCATCGAACAGAACGGACACATCCTTTGCCTTCACCGGTCCGTAGCCGATGCGCTTGCCGGCAAGCTCGACCTCGACCAGCGGCTCCAGCCAGAACATTCCGCGCGAGCCGTTGCGCACGATCTCGGCATCAAGGCCGCGGGCGGCGATCTCCTGGGCAATCGCCTTTGCCACCTTTTCGGCCCCGAGCGCCAGCGCAGCGGCATCGCGCGGAACATAAATCCTGACTGTCATCGGCGTGCCTCCGCAACGAGTTCGGCCGCCGTCTGATCGTCGATCCGGCCGTAGACCTCGCCGTCGAGCATCGCCGACGGGGCGCAGGCGCAGAGCCCGAGGCAGTAGACCGGTTCCAGCGTCACACTGCCGTCGAGCGTCGTCTGGTGAAAATCGATGCCGAGCAGCGTCTTCACACGTTCGGCCACCGCATCGCCGCCCATCGACTGACAGGCCTCGGCCCGACAGAGCTTCAGCACATGCCGGCCGGCCGGATGGTCGCGGTAATCATGATAGAAGGTCACCACGCCATGCACCTCGGCGCGGGAAAGGTTCAGTTCCTCCGCTATCACAGGCACGGCCTCCTGCGGCACATAGCCGAATTCTTCCTGAACCTCGTGCAGAATGGGAAGCAGCGGCCCTTCAAGGAAGCGAAGCTCGGCGACGATGGCACGGGTGCGCGCTGTGATATCGCCTTCGGCGATATGAATGGTCATAAGGCAGCCCTCCCAGCCGCTTGCTCGTTACAGGAATGGCAGACTCCCCCAGCCAATCACCATTCCATAACCAGCATCTCAGGGAAGCCGAGCGTGATCAATAAAGCTATCCTGTGGATCGATAGATTTTTCCTATCAGAGTTCCTCGTCCCTCACGAGCACCCGCGCTTCGTGCAGCAAGGCCGAGACGAGCGGCGTGAAGGGTTCACGATAAGGCGCTACGAGCCCGACCAGATGATGCGCTTCCGGTTCGACGATCGGAATCATCCGGATTTCCACTGGAAAACCAAAAGATTTGGCGACATTGCGCGGCATGATGCTCGCCCAGCGTCCGGTTCGAACATGCGAAAACAGCACGATCATCGAATTGGATTCGAGCGTCGGATGCACACTCGCGCCTGCTTCCGTCAGGTGCCGATTGATGATTCGGCGGTTCTGCATGTCGGCGGTCAATAGACAAAGCCGAAGATCGCCGACCTCCTTCCAGGTCACATTGTCGCGATCGGACAGCGGGCTGCCTGCAGCCGTGATCAGATGGTAACGCTCGGCATAGAGCGGAACGCTGGTGACACGGCCGAGCGGTTCATTTTCGAGATAGGTGATGCCGGCATCGATTTCGAGGTTTTCGAGCATGCTCAGCACCTGCAGCGAATTGCGTGAGACGATCGAGAAGGTGACGCCGGGATGCCGCTCCTGAAAGGGCGTGGTGATGCGCGACAGCATGGCGAGCGCCGTCGGAATGGCGGCGAGACGGATATGGCCGGAAAGACCGCGGCGCGCGGCGCGCATCTCCTCGCGCATGGTGCGGGCGTCGCCGACGATGCGGCGAGCCCATTCGAGCACGCGCTGCCCTTCCGGCGTCAAGCCCTGAAACCGCGAGCCGCGCTGCACCAGCATGACGCCGAGCTGATCCTCGAGCTGCCGGATCGCGGCCGACAACGTCGGCTGTGAAATCCCGCATTCTTCGGCGGCGCGGCCGAAATGTTTTTCATTGGCAAGGGCGATGAAGAATTCCAGCTTGTCGATCATCCGGTCTCCCGCGACATTCCGCGTCCGGCCTCATCTTCGACATAGCAGCGACGCTCCGCAAGGGCGGTGCTAATGCATGTCGCCCAAAAGTGTGCAGCGGTTTTGGGACGACGACATGCATAACACAAAAAACTAAAGCGCGTCGCATGAAGCAAGTTCTTTGCGACGCGCTTTAACAGTTTTCTACAATGGGAAAAGCTCAAACAGCGATTCGAGGAAGGCAAGCACGCTGACATTGCCGATACTGTAATAAACCAGCCTGCCCTGACGGCGCGTATTGACCAGGCCTTCGAGCCGCAAACGCGCAAGCTGCTGCGAGACCATCGCCTGCTGTATGCCGAGAATATTTTCGATTTCCCCGACCGTCCGCTCCTGTTTTGCCAGTATGCAGAGGATCAGAAGTCGAGTGTGATGCGCCAAAGCTTTCAGCAGATCGCTCGCTTCATGGGCTTTTCCAGCGAGTATGTGCAAGTCCTGGCCGGTCATCCCCGGCTCCGGTTTAGGCAACGGCATTCGATATCTCGGAAGGGAGGCGGTGTGGTAGATCAGCACAATAGCATATTCGCACAAGCGAATTGGTCAATAGTGATGAAATGCCAAAAAAGGTCCAAGTAAATCAGCAGATAAGCTGTCCGCCATTGATCTCGATCACCTGGCCGGTGATGTATCCCGACAGCAAGGGAGCTGCCAGGAACAGATAGGCGGGAGCGCAATCCTCCGCCGTGCCGAGCCGCTGCAACGGGATGGATTTCCGGGTCTGCTCCAGTTTTTCCCTGGAGGAATAGCGCTCGTGGAAATCCGTCTCGATCGTTCCCGGCGAGACGCAGTTGACGCGGATGCCGTCCGGGGCAAGCTCGCGGGCAAGCGCCTTCGAATAGGTCGCAACGAAGGCTTTCGAGGCCGAATAGATCGAGGAGCCGGGGCTGCCGCCGGTCAGCGCCGAGATCGAAACTGTGTTGACGACGGCAGCACCCTCGGCCGCCTTCAATGCCGGCAGCAAGGCGCGCGTCAGCGCCACCACCGATGTCTGGTTGAGCCGGATGACCGCCTCATATTCCGCGTCGGTCAGCGTCGCAGCCGGAAAACGGCCGAGCATGGTGCCGGCATTGTTGACGAGCACATGCACCTTGTCGAAGAATGCGAGAACATCTTCGGCAAATTGCGCCGCCCCGCCGGCGGCGGAGAAATCGGCATGCAGCAGCAGCGCCCGTCTTTCCGATTCAGCCGTCAGCAGGAAATCCGGCAGGTCTCGCCCCGGCTTGCGCCCGGTGTGAACGATGACCTTCGCGCCGCAATCCAGAAACTGCCGAGCGACTTCCAGGCCGATGCCGCGGCCGGCGCCGGTGACGACGACATTGCGATTTTCAAACAGTCTTGGATGAAACACGAAGCCGTCCTCCTCGGTTGCGTCACTCGCCCTTAACATATGAGCACCGCGACCGAAAGAAAGGCAGACATCGATCTTTCCGGGAGAGACTTGGCTCTCCCGGAGAGACTCGGCTCTCCCGGGGAGACTTGGCTCTCCCGAAGGCTAGTTTTCGGTCTGCAGCAGCCGCGCACCCGGCCCTTCCTTGCCGAGCCGGTCGCAGGGATTGCGCAGCGGACAGCTTTCGATCGACAGACAGCCGCAGCCGATGCAGCCGGCCAGGCGGTCGCGCAACAGGCTGAGCTGGCCGATTCGCGCGTCGAGATCGTCCTTCCATCGTGCCGACAACGTCTGCCAGTCCGCGGCCGTCGGCGTGCGCCCCTGCGGCAGCGAGTGGAACGCCGCCTGGATTTCCACAAGCGGAATGCCGACACGCTGCGCCACCTTAATGATGCCGAGGCGGCGAAGTACGTCGCGCCCGTAGCGCCGCTGGTTGCCGCGGGAGCGGATGCTCGAGATCAAACCCTTTGTCTCGTAGAAATGCAGCGCCGAAACGGCAAGACCGCTGCGCTCGGCCACCTCACCGACCGTCAGCAGTTTGCCGGGCTGCGCTGCCGGAATCCGATCCATGCCTCTTGACCTCAATATTAGTTGAGGTTTTATAACCCTTGCTCCTGCAATCGTAAAGCCCGATCGGGCGCCCGCCAGCGCGGACGCCTTGCGCACGCCGACATCGCCGCCTGAGGCAGCAAGCTGCGGTCCCGTTCCCGGCAGGTACGGGCCCACCGAGGAACACCCGAGCGGGACTTCCGCTCGGGTGTTTCCCTGAGATCAGATCCATTCCGACTGGACGGACCGGTTCGCAATTTTGCGGTTGCGGGAAGAAAACCCGGGTGGTAGTTTCCGCCGAAATACAGGGGAGCTCCGTATCGCCGGGGCTGAGATGTGAGGCGCAAGCCTCTGGACCCTTCAAAGCTGATCTGGGTAATGCCAGCGGAGCGAGGTTCAGATGTTCTCAAGCGCAGAAGTGTCAGTCTATCCGATATCAGGCAACCTCGTCGGCATCATTCTCGATGCCGTCAAGGCGCTCGATCCCGATAGCGACCGGCTGCCCATCGAGACCGAAATCAAACGCTGATGACACTGCCACGACCTTCGCATTCGCGCCTTGCAGCGCTCCGCGCCGCTCTCTACCGGGCAATGCCCGCCTTGCTCGCGGGCTTCGCCTTTCTGGCGGCATGGGAGGTCTATGTCGATCTTTCCGGCATCAAGCCTTCCATCCTGCCGGCGCCTTCGCGCATTCTCATCCAGGGCTGGCTGAACCGCGAAGCGCTGATATCAAACACCTGGCCGACGCTCGGCGCGACGCTTGGCGGTTTCGCGCTGTCGCTTGCCTTCGCCTTCGCCGCTTCGATCCTCATGGATTTCATGCCTTTCATGCGCCGGGCATTGCTGCCGATCTTCATCGCCAGCCAGACCCTGCCACTGGTGGCGATCGCGCCGCTTGTCGTCCTCTGGTTTGGCTTCGGCCTCTTGCCGAAGATCCTGCTGGTGGCGCTCGTCACCTTCTTCCCGCTGCTTGTCGCCCTGCTGCAGGGCTATGAATCGACCGACCGCGACATCGCCGAACTTTTGAACTCGATGAAAGCGAGCCGCTGGCGCATCTTCCGCCTGGCACGGCTTCCCTCCGCGCTGCCCTATTTCTTCGCCGGCCTGCGGATCTCGATCACCTATGCCGTCGTCGGCGCGATCTTTGCCGAATATGCCGGCGCCGCCCGCGGCCTCGGCATCTATATCCTCAACGCCAAGAATAATTTCCGTCCCGATCTGGTGCTCGCCGCCGTCGTTGTCAGCGCCGTGCTCACCCTCTGCCTCTTCGGCCTGACGCTCTTGATCCAGCGCCTTGTCATGCCCTGGCAACCATCCGGGGAGCGGCGCCGATGAGCGATACAATGGTTGAGCTGCGGAATATCGCCAAATCCTTCGACGGCATGAAGGTGCTGGGCGATATTTCGCTCAGCGTCGCAAGCGGCGAGTTCGTTTCGATCGTCGGCCCGTCCGGCTCCGGAAAATCGACAGTGCTCCGATTGCTGACGCAGGCGCTTCGGCCCGATTCCGGCACCGTGCTTTTCAACGGCGCGCCACTGGAAGAGGCGCCGCACTCCTTCGCCTTCATGCCGCAGCGCGATGCGCTGATGCCCTGGCGCCGGATCATCGACAATGCCGCCCTTGGCCTCGAGGTGCGGGGCATGAGCCGCCGGGCAGCGCGCGCCACTGTCGCGCCGCTATTCGAACGCTTCGGCCTTGCCGGTTTCGAACACCATTATCCCTCCGAATTATCCGGCGGCATGCGCCAGCGCGCCGCCCTGTTGCGCACCGTCGTCCAGACCCAGGACATGCTGCTGCTCGACGAGCCGTTCGGCGCGCTCGACGCGCTGACGCGCACGCAGATCCAGGAATGGCTGCAGGGCATGTGGACCGAACACCGCTGGACGGCGCTGCTGATCACCCATGACGTCCGCGAGGCCGTGTTCCTCTCCGACCGTATCTACGTGCTTTCGGCCCGCCCGGCGCGTATCATCCGCGAATTCCACGTTCCCCTGCCCCGTCCGAGAAGCATTGCCGATCTCGGCTCGCCGGCGGCCCAGGCGATCGAAACCGAAATCCTGCAAACCCTGCTTCATTCGCTAGAACAGGATGATTTTGGGCCGGCCGGTCTAAAATCTGAATCCTGTGCCAATATAAAGAGTTAGAGCATGATGCCGAAAACTGCTCACACTTTTCGGCATCATGCTCCAGAGACCTGAGGAGGTCACCATGCTGCTTCTCACCCGTCGCCAGACGATCTTCGCCGCCCTCGCGGCAAGCCTTGCCGGCCGCCCCGCCTTCGCCCAGTCAGCGCCCGCAAAGGCGCGCATCGCGCTCGACTGGACGCCCAACACCAACCATATCGGCATCTATGTCGCCAAGGCGAAGGGCTTCTATGCCGCCGCCGGCCTCGATGTCGAAATTCTTCCCTTTACCGACACCAGCGCCGGCACGCTGGTGTCGAACGGCGTCGCCGACTTCGGCATCAGCAGCGAGATCGAGGCCATCACGCAGCGCGCCGCCGGCGGCGACGTGAAAATGGTCTACGGCGTCGTCCAGACCGAAACAGCCCGGCTGATCTTCAAGGGCGGACGCGACGACATCAAGAGCCCCAAGGATCTCGACGGCAAGACCTATGGCGGCTTCGGCGGCACCTGGGAGAGCGCACTGGTCTCCGCGATGATCCGCAACGATGGCGGCAAAGGCGAGGTCAACACCGTCACGCTCGGCACCTCGGCCTACGAGGCGCTGGACAATGGCTCGATCGATTTCACGCTGGAGATCTATACCTGGGAAGGCGTTGCCGCCGAACTGGAAAACCGGAAGATCGCCCGCTTCCACTATTCCGACTATGGCATTCCCGACGAGCAGACGACGGTCATCGTCTCCAGCGACGCCTATCTCTCGGCCAATCGGGACAATGCCCGCGCTTTCATTCAGGCGACGCGAAAGGGTTATGCCTATTCCGTCGATCATTCCGACGAAGCCTGCGCGCTGCTGATATCCGAGAGCAACGGCGCGCTGATGAACACCGAATTGGTGAAAGCGTCGCAGAAGGCGCTGATCGAAGGACACTTCCTGAAATCCGAGGCCGGCGTGATCGGCACGCTCGACCCGGCAAAGGCCGACGCCATCGGCGGCTTCCTGCTCGAGAACGGCATTCTGGTCGATGCGAATGGCGCCGCACTCAAGGAGAAGCCGGACTTTTCCACCTATTATACCAACGATCTCTTGGCCTGAGCCAAGCCCTGGCCTTGCCCGCCGCCGCATTCCGCGGCAAAGTCACCGGGTAGGGCGAGGGACAGGATGCGACAACAGGAGAGACTGGCCGGAGCGGACTTTCTGCGCGCGACGGCTTGTCTGCTGGTGCTCGCCCACCACCTCGCGCTCCGGCTGGACATGCGCAGAATTCCCGACGAACTGGGAACGGCTGCGCAGATCCTCCGCTTCGGCAATTTCGGCGTTGCCATCTTCTTCGTGCTCAGCGGCTTTCTTCTCGCCCATCCCTTCTGGCGCGCGCTCGACGACGGCCGCGACATGCCGAGCCTGCGCCATTACACGATCCGCAGGGCGGCGCGCGTCGCGCCGGGCTTCTGGGTGGCCGCAACCGTCAGCTTCGCGCTCAGCCTGACGCTGCTGGCCCTGCCGCTGACGCCTGAGCTGACACTTCGCTACGTCTCCGGGCTGCTGTTCATGAGCCAATGGCATTGGCGCACATTGTTTCCCGTCGAAGCCGACGGCCCGCTTTGGTCGATTCCCTTCGAGGTCACCAGCTATGTGCTGCTGCCGATCTGCTTTTTCCTGCTGTTTCGTTTACCCCTGCTCCGGCAGCGCCCGCCGCTTGCCCGCTTTGCCTGGCTTTGCGTCATCGCCGGTGTCCTCCTCGCCCATGTGCTGATCCTCATCGTCTTTCCGCTCGACGACATCGGACGCGGCTGGCAATACGGCCTCCAGGGCGGGGCGAAAGAGTGGATGCCGCGATATAATCCGATCGGTTTTTTCGCCGTCTTCGCCCTCGGCGCGTTCGCCGCCGGCGTCGAGGTCATGCTTAGTAGACGGCAGTCCTTCTGGTTCGATGCCGCAGCGCTGCTGGCCCTCGCCGTTGCCGGCTACCGCCTCGTCATATCGCCCGGCGGCACCCCTGAAGCCTACGGCTGGCTCGAAATCCCCTATGGCTTCCCGGTCTTTCCGCTGGCGATCGCAACGGCGCTCGTTGCGCTCTGCCATTCGCAGCACCTGGGCAGGCTGCTCGACAATGCACCCGTCCGCTACATCGCCAAGATCTCCTTCGGCATCTATATCTGGCAGGAGATCATCCTGATATCGATCCAGCGGCTTGACCCCGGTTCGTTCGGCGTTTCCACGGACAATGTCATCACCGGCTGGCTGCAGTCCTGCGGACTGGCAGCAACGCTTGTCCTTCTCGTCGCCAGCTTCAGCTACCACCTGCTGGAGAGACCGGCGATCGACCTCGGCAACCGCCTGACATCCCCCCAACCCAATCGGGCTACTCCTTTCAAAGTATAAATTTCCCACCATTTCAACTAATGCGTTAAGGTTAACCGCGAGATACTCCCATTTTTGGCTTCTTTAGGGTTACATGATTCTTAATTATACCGATGACAAACGATACATGAGGATGTATCTGTCTCCCTGTAGTTCAGTATCGCAGCTAAACTTGTGGACCTTGCGTAATGAATGCTTTTACTTCGAAGACGAATTCACGCTTCGATCCGTCTCAGCGTCAGGACAAGACCAGGACCCTGGTTGTCGCGAACTCCAACATTCGCCAGCCGAACAGCTTTTCGCCTGTCGAAAGAAAGATGGCTGTGCGACTGGGCGTAAAGCGGCTGTTCGACATCGTCGCCTCCGTCAGCGCCCTCATCGTGCTGGCGCCATTTTTTCTGGCGATCGCTCTCTTCATCAAACTCGACGATGGCGGTCCGGTATTTTTCCGCCAGATCCGCTGGGGACTGAACGGCCGGAAGATCGTGGTTTTCAAGTTCCGCTCGATGCGCGCCGAAGATTGTGATCCGAGCGGCATTCGGCAGACCGTCAAGGGCGACAGCCGGATGACATCCATCGGGGCGGTGCTGCGAAGGACCAATATCGACGAGCTGCCGCAGCTTTTCAACGTCCTTATCGGCGAGATGTCGCTGGTCGGTCCGCGCTGCCATGCGATCAATATGCGCGCAGCCGGCAGGCTCTACGAGGAACTGGTGCCGGACTACCACCAGCGTCACGTCATGCGCCCCGGCATCACCGGCCTTGCCCAGACACGCGGCTGGCGCGGCCCGACGGCGCGGCCGCTGCAGGCCCGCGCCCGCATCGCCTGCGATATTTATTATGTCCGGAATTTCAGCCTGTTGCTCGACTTGAAGATCTTATTGAAGACGCTCGTCATCGAGCTGCGTGGCGGCACCGGCTTCTGAGACGATCCGACATGTCGGCAAAGCGGCCATAGGGGCCGCGTCTTCGTTTGAAGCCTCCGATGGAGGCGCCTGCCGCATCCCGAGAGATGAGCGACCACAAAAAAGGCGGCTGTTAAGCCGCCTTTCATCGTTGCAAAATCGATTGCGATCAATCCTGCTGGACGATGCCGCTCAGATGCGTCAGTTCCATGATGAAGTGCTCGAGCTTCGACTTGTGCTCGTGCAGCTCGGCATGTTCGAGTTCCTTGCGGGCGGCCTCGATGCGGCGGGTCAGCTCGTCCTTGTGGAGTTCCTCGACCGGTACGGCCGATTCGGCAAGCAATGTGCAGCCAGTCGGCAGGATATCGGCGAAACCGCCGAAAACGACATAGTCCTGCTTCTTGCCGGAGGCCGAACGCACGCTCACGAGACCCGGCTTGACCGTCGTCATCGTCGGCGCATGGTGCGCCATGACGGTCATTTCGCCTTCCGTCGCGGGAATGACGACCTCGGTCACCATTTCCGACAGCAGCAGACGCTCCGGCGAAACGAGCTCAAAGTTGAAATTGTCAGCCATCAGTGACTTACCTTCTCGGCTATGGCTTTCGCATCTTGCAATTGGGTCCCGCAGAACGGGCAGTGCATTATCGCTTGGTCGAGATAACCGAGGCCTTCCTCGCTCTGGACCAAACCGACCACCATCATCAGCACGCCGTTATCGGCGCGATAGATGGTCGGCGCGGCTGGTTCCGGAAGATCCGCCACGACCCCTTTGAGGGGATCGCAGCAGAATAGCTCGTCTAGCGCGTCGCTCATCAAGCAGCTGCGAGCTTCTTGGCCTTTTCGATCGCTTCTTCCATCGAGCCGACCATGTAGAAGGCCGCCTCCGGCAGGTGATCGTATTCGCCGTTGACGAGGCCCTTGAAGCCCTTGATCGTGTCTTCGAGCGCAACCAGCTTGCCAGGCGAGCCGGTGAAGACTTCGGCGACGAAGAACGGCTGCGACAGGAAACGCTCGATCTTGCGGGCGCGGGCAACGGCAATCTTGTCCTCTTCGGACAGTTCGTCCATGCCCAGGATGGCGATGATGTCCTGCAGGGCCTTGTAGCGCTGCAGCGTCGACTGGACCTTACGGGCGACTTCGTAATGCTCTTCGCCGACGACCATCGGGTCGAGCATGCGCGAGGTCGAGTCGAGCGGATCGACGGCCGGGTAGATGCCCTTTTCGGCGATCGAGCGCGACAGAACCGTCGTCGCGTCAAGATGCGCGAACGAGGTTGCCGGCGCCGGGTCGGTCAAGTCGTCGGCAGGAACGTAAATGGCCTGGACCGAGGTGATCGAGCCGGTCGTCGTCGTGGTGATGCGCTCCTGCATCTGGCCCATGTCGGTGGCAAGCGTCGGCTGATAGCCGACGGCCGACGGGATACGGCCGAGCAGAGCCGACACTTCGGAACCTGCCTGGGTGAAGCGGAAGATGTTGTCGACGAAGAACAGGACGTCCTGGCCCTGGTCGCGGAAATGTTCGGCGACCGTCAGGCCGGTCAGCGCGACGCGGGCGCGGGCACCCGGCGGTTCGTTCATCTGGCCGTAAACAAGTGCCGCCTTCGAGCCTTCGCCGCCGCCATGCTTGTTGACGTTCGATTCGATCATTTCATGGTAGAGGTCGTTGCCTTCGCGAGTGCGTTCACCGACGCCCGCGAAAACCGAGTAACCACCATGCGCCTTGGCGACGTTGTTGATCAGTTCCATGATCAGAACGGTCTTGCCGACGCCGGCGCCGCCGAACAGGCCGATCTTGCCGCCGCGTGCATAGGGCGCCAGAAGGTCGACGACCTTGATGCCGGTGACGAGGATCTGCGCTTCCGTCGACTGCTCGACATAGGAGGGCGCATCCTGGTGGATGGCGCGCTTATGGGTGGTGACCAGCGGGCCTGCTTCGTCGACCGGCTCGCCGATGACGTTCATGATACGGCCGAGCGTCTCGTTGCCGACCGGAACCATGATCGGAGCACCGGTATCGCTGACTTCCTGGCCGCGCACGAGACCTTCGCTGGAGTCCATCGCGATCGTACGAACTTCGTTCTCGCCAAGGTGCTGCGCAACTTCGAGAACCAGACGGACGCCGTTGTTGGTGGTTTCCAGCGCGTTCAGGATCTTCGGCAGTTCGCCTTCGAAAGCAACGTCGACGACGGCGCCGATAACCTGTGTGACCCTGCCGACAGAGCCGATCTTGGGGGTAGCTGCCTCAGCCATTTTCTGACCCTCTTTTCCTAGCCTCAGAGCGCTTCCGCGCCCGAAATGATTTCAATGAGTTCCTTGGTGATCTGCGCCTGGCGCTGGCGGTTGTAGCTCAGCGTCAGTTTGTTGATCATCTCACCGGCATTACGCGTCGCATTGTCCATGGCGCTCATCTTCGCGCCCATTTCGCCGGCGACATTCTCAAGGAGCGCGCGGAAGATCTGGACGGAGATGTTGCGCGGGATCAAGTCTTCGAGGATCGACGCCGGATCCGGCTCATATTCGTAGACTGCGCCAGCATGTGCCGCATCTTCGGCCTGCACTGCGCCTGTCGAAGCCGGGATGAGCTGTTGCGCCGTCGGGATCTGACTGATCACCGACTTGAACTCGGAATAGAACAGCGTGCAAACGTCGAATTCGCCAGCCCCGTACATCTCGATGATGCGCTTGCCGATCTGGTCCGCATTCTCGAAGCCGATCTTCTTGACGTCGCGCAATTCCTTACGCTCGATGATCAACGAAGCATATTCGCGGCGAAGGATATCGTAGCCCTTCTTGCCGACGGTGAAGATCTTCACCGTCTTGCCCTCGGCAAGCAGCCTGCGCACATGGTCGCGCGCAAAGCGGGCGATCTGTGAATTGAAGCCGCCGCAAAGACCGCGTTCGGCCGTGCAGACCACCAGCAGATGAACCTGGTCCTTGCCGGTGCCGGTCATCAATGTCGGCGCGCCGTCGGCATCGGTGACAGCCTTGGCGATGTTCGCCAGAACCGCACCCATGCGCTGCGAATAAGGCCGGGCGGCCTCGGCCGCCTCCTGCGCACGCCGAAGCTTCGCCGCGGCGACCATTTTCATCGCCTTGGTGATCTTCTGCGTCGCCTTGACGGAGGCGATCCGGTTTTTCAGATCCTTAAGTGAAGGCATCCGTGATCCGTCCTAACTTAGGGCCTGATTACGCGAAAGACTTTGCGAAGGTATCGAGAGCAGCGGTGAGCTTGCCCTTGGTATCGTCGCTGATTGCCTTTTCCGTGCGGATCGCGTCGAGGATGGCGGAGCCTTCCGAACGCAGATACGAGAGGAAGCCCTGCTCGAACTTGCCGACCGAAGCGACCGGCAGCTTGTCGAGATAGCCGTTGACGCCGGCAAAAATCACCGCGACCTGTTCTTCCGTCTTCAGCGGCGAGAACTGCGGCTGCTTCAGGAGTTCGGTCAGGCGTGCACCGCGGTTCAGCAGGCGCTGCGTCGCAGCGTCGAGGTCCGAACCGAACTGGGCGAAGGCGGCCATTTCGCGATACTGGGCGAGTTCGCCCTTGATCGAGCCGGCAACCTGCTTCATCGCCTTGATCTGCGCCGACGAGCCGACGCGGGAGACCGACAGACCGACGTTCACGGCCGGGCGGATACCCTGGTAGAACAGGTCGGTTTCAAGGAAGATCTGGCCATCGGTGATCGAGATCACGTTGGTCGGAATGAAAGCCGACACGTCGTTGCCCTGGGTTTCGATGACCGGCAGAGCGGTCAGCGAACCGGCGCCCTGGTCGTCGTTCATCTTCGCAGCGCGCTCGAGCAGACGCGAATGCAGGTAGAAAACGTCGCCCGGATAGGCTTCGCGGCCCGGCGGGCGGCGCAGCAGCAGCGACATCTGGCGGTAGGAAACGGCCTGCTTCGACAGGTCGTCGTAACCGATCAGCGCATGCATGCCGTTGTCGCGGAAATATTCGCCCATGGCGCAGCCGGCAAACGGAGCCAGATACTGCATCGGCGCCGGATCGGAAGCGGTTGCCGCGACGATGATCGAATACTTCAGTGCGCCGCGCTCTTCGAGCACCTTGACGAACTGGGCAACGGTCGAGCGCTTCTGGCCGATGGCGACGTAGACGCAGTAAAGCTTCTCGCCCTCAGGACCGTTCTCGTGAATGGCCTTCTGGTTGAGGAAGGCGTCGAGAAGAATGGCGGTCTTGCCGGTCTGGCGGTCGCCGATAACCAGCTCGCGCTGGCCGCGGCCGACCGGGATCAGCGCATCGATGGCCTTGAGGCCGGTCGACATCGGCTCATGAACCGACTTGCGCGGAATGATGCCGGGAGCTTTGACGTCGACACGCGAGCGGCGCGTCGCGTTGATCGGGCCCTTGCCATCGATCGGGTTGCCGAGCGCGTCGACGACGCGGCCAAGCAGTTCCGGACCGACAGGAACGTCGACGATGGCGCCGGTCCGCTTGACGGTGTCGCCTTCCTTGATGTCGCGGTCGGAGCCGAAGATGACGACGCCGACATTGTCGGATTCGAGATTCAAAGCCATGCCGCGGATGCCGCCCGGGAACTCGACCATTTCGCCGGCCTGGACATTGTCCAGACCATAGACGCGGGCGATACCGTCACCGACGGAGAGAACCTGGCCGACTTCCGAGACTTCTGCCTCTTTGCCGAAATTTTTGATCTGGTCTTTGAGAATTGCGGAAATTTCCGCGGCGCGGATATCCATCAGCCAACCTCTTTCAATGCGAGCTTAAGAGTGGAGAGTTTGGTACGAAGAGACGTATCAATCTGGCGGGACCCGACCTTGACGATCAGACCACCAAGAATTGACGGATCAACCGTGACGGCAATCGTCACGTCTTTGCCGGTAACGCTCTTGAGTGCCACCTTCAATTCGGTTTCCTGCGCTTGCGAAAGCGCATGCGCCGAGGTGACCTCGGCGGAGATTTCACCGCGATGGTTCGCGGCGATGATGCGGAAGGCCTTGATCATGCCCGGCAGGGCAAACAGGCGGCGGTTGCGCGCCACGACCTTCAGGAAATTGGCGAAGAAGCCGCTGATTCCGGCCTTCTCGCTGATGGCGACGATCGCCTTCAGCTGGTCCTCGGCAGAGAAAACCGGGCTTGCGACGAAGCGCTTCAGATCGGCGCTCTCATCCAGCATCGCCTGGAAACGGTCAAGATCGGCGGTTACGCTGTCGACGGCACCCTGCTCGAGCGCCAGATCGAAAAGCGACGAGGCATAGCGCTCGGCAACACCAGATGTAAGCTGGGACGTGTCTGCCACTGGCACAAATTTCCCTGATTTCAATCCAAAATCCGGCTCTCGGCGGGCGCCGAACCTATGATCTTGAATTCGTTTTGATTTCCCCCAGAAATCACAAGAGAAGCCTCTTGCTTCTTCCGAAATTCGGGGTCCGTCTAACATAGGATGTTCGGACTCGCAACACGCGTAATGCCCGAATACGCCTTTCAAATGCATTTCTGTCCGCAAAATTGCGCAATGGCCTGAAAGCGAGCCGCGCAAGCCGCCGCCGGCGGCGAAATTATGTCTGGAAGAAGCCGAAAACATACAGCAGCGGCAATGCCGCGATAATCGCCTGCACAACCAGAAGTAAATAGTTGAGGTACGTACTCCCCTTATCTGACAGAATGGAGACGATGCGGGCAAACGCCGCCATGGCAAACGCTGCGCCGAAGACGGTATAAATTAACGTCTGAGCCAGCATGACAGCACCGAGGCCAAGACCGAGATAGAAACCGCCCATCGATCGGACCTCGCTGAAACCTTCACGCCGCTCGCCGCGCGGCGCCAGGCCGAAGACCCTCATCGCAAGACCGGGCGCAAACATGATGACGAAGCCGGCAAAGGCTGTGAAGGCGGCTGCGCCGAAGGCAAGCTGCTCACCAAATTCCGTCGGAAATTCAAACTCCATGCCTCGACCCCAAATCCATCCGCTGATTCTGCGTTTATGCCATGATCGGCCGCATCCGGAAACGCAGCGCGCGGAACGATCTACAGAAAGCTCTGGGGATCGATATCGAGCTGCACCTGCACCGATCCGCGCTCCTTCGGCGATTGCGACAGCATTGCCCGCAAAAAGCCCTGCATGTCGGAGTTGCGCCGGCCGTGCACCAGAAGCCGGAAGCGGTGGCGGCCGCGCACCAGCGCGAGCGGCGCCTCGGCCGGGCCGAGCACCGAGATGCCCGAGACCTGCGGTGCGGCGTTGCGCATACCGCGCGCATGGTTTTCGGCATCATGACGGGTTTCGGCCGAAACGATGATCGAGGCGAGCCTGCCGAAGGGCGGCAATATGGCGCGTTCGCGTTCGGTGATCTCGCGCTCGTAAAAGGCATCGGAATCGCCTGATACAATCGCCTGCATCACGGGATGCTGCGGCTGATAGGTCTGCAGCAGCCCATGGCTCTTGAGACCGGTGCGCCCGGCCCGGCCCGTCACCTGCGACAGAAGCTGGAAGGTGCGCTCGGCGGCGCGTGGGTCGCCATTGGCAAGGCCGAGATCGGCGTCGACGATACCGACCAGCGTCATCAGAGGAAAATTATGCCCCTTGGCGACGAGCTGGGTGCCGATGACGATATCGGCCTCGCCCTTGGCGATCGCCTCCAGTTCCAGCCGCAGCCGCTTCACCCCGCCCATGATATCCGAGGAGAGAACGATCGTCCGCGCCTCCGGAAAATGCCGCTCCACCTCCTCGGCGATGCGCTCGACGCCCGGCCCGCAGGCAACGAGATGGTCGAGCGTGCCGCATTCCGGGCACGCCTCCGGCGTGCGCTCGGCATGGCCGCATTGGTGGCATTGCAGCTGCTTGCGGAAACGATGCTCGACCAGCCAGCTCGAACATTGCGGGCATTGGAAGCGATGGCCGCAGACCCGGCAGAGCGTCAGCGGCGCATATCCGCGCCGATTGAGAAAGAGCAGCGCCTGTTCGCGCTTCTCCACCGTCTTGCCGATCGCCCGGATCAGCACCGGCGACAGGAAGCCGCCGCGCTCCGGCGCGTGCCGGCGCATGTCGACGAGATGCAGGTCCGGCAGCGCCGCGTCGCCGAAACGCGTCGGCAGGTGGACGGTGCTATAGCGCCCGCTCTGCCCGTTGACCTGACTTTCGACCGACGGCGTCGCCGACACCAGAATGACGGGGAAATCGCCGATACGGCCGCGCACCACCGCCATGTCGCGAGCATTGTAGAAGACGCGATCCTCCTGCTTGTAGGCCGGATCATGCTCCTCGTCGACGATGATAAGGCCGAGATCCTCGAAAGGCAGGAACAGCGCCGAGCGGGCGCCGGCCACGACGCGGACCTCGCCGGTTACCGCCTGGCGCCAGACCTTTTCGCGCATGCGCGGCGCGAGATCGGAATGCCATTCGGCCGGCTTTGCCCCGAAACGATCCTGGAAACGCTCCATGAAACTTGCCGTCAGCGCGATCTCCGGCAGCAGAATCAGCACCTGCTTGCCGCGTTTCAGCGTCTCGGCAATCGCCTCGAAATAGACCTCGGTCTTGCCCGATCCGGTCACCCCGTCGATCAGCGACACCGAAAATTCGCCTTTGCGAACATCGCAAACGATCTCTGCGGCCGCCTCTTTCTGCGGCCCTTCGAGACGCGCGGCGGCAAATTCGGGATCCGGCATCGCCACGACCGGCGGCGGCGGCAGGAATATCGTCTCGAAGATCCCAAGCGTGATCAGCCCGTCGACGACGCTGGTCGAGACCCCCGCCGCATGCGCCAGGCCGCTGCGCGTCCAGGACAAACCGTCGGAGGCCGTGTCCAGCACCCGGGCGCGCGCCGGCGTCATCCGCTCCGGTTCGCCGCCGACGAATTTCAGCCCCTCCACCATCGGTTCCGGCTCGAAGGCGTTCGGCGCCCTCAGCGCCATGCGAGCGACGAGGCCGGGCGGCGAGAGCGTATAGGTCGCGACCCAATCGATGAAATCGCGCATTTCCCGAGATAGCGGCGGGCAGTCGAAGACATGGCTGATCGGCCGAAGCTTCTTCGGATCGACGCCATCCTCGCCGCCGTCCCAGACGACGCCGATCACCTGCCGCGGCCCGAGCGGCACCTGCACGACCGAGCCCGGCTCGACCGCCATGCCCTCAGGCACCGAATAGGAATAGGGTTTTGGCGCCGGCATCGGCACCAGCACGGGAACCGTTCGGTTCGCGGGCGGTGCCTCGAAAAGCGCGCCAAAGAGATCGGACGAATCTGTGCTCATCGGGCGAGACCATGCCCGCAAATCGATGCAATTGGAACCGCAAAGACGGGGCCGCGCATCGGGCCGGGAATCTAAACCACGAGCCGTTTCGGCGAGATTGCCCGTGCCCATACGAAGGAGTTGCGGGGCGGGCGAGTGGCCGCATAGATTGCCGGAAAGATTGTTCGACATGCCGGAGCCCGCTCTTCGGCCGCTGAATGGGAGAACACCTGATGGCCAGACTGACCGAGAATGCCAAGGGCGTTTACGTGATCGCCGTAACCCCGTTCACCGATGACGGCGCGCTCGATCTCGGCAGCATCGACAGCATGGTCGATTTCTACGAGGGCGCCGGCGTCACCGGCCTGACGGTGCTTGGCCAGCTCGGCGAGGCCCCGAAGCTGACCGCCGAGGAATCGCGGATCGTCGTCGAGCGTGTGCTGAAGCGCCTCGACGGGCGCCTGCCCGTGGTCGTCGGTGTGTCGGCGCCGGGGCTTGCGCCGATGCGCGAACTGGCCGAAGCCGTCATCGGCGAGGGTGCTGCCGGCGTCATGGTCGCGCCGCCCTGGACCGTCAAGACCGACGACCAGGCTTTCGCCTTCTACCAGTCGGTCGGCGAAGCCCTCGGCGATACGCCCTTCGTGCTGCAGGATTATCCGCTCACCACCAATGTGACGATCGCGCCCAAGGTCATCGAGCGTATCGTCAGCGAGGTGCCGAATTGCGTCATGCTCAAACACGAGGACTGGCCGGGTCTTGCCAAGATCACCGCACTCCGCGCCGCCAGCGACAAGGGCGCCATGCGGCGCATCTCCATTCTTTGCGGCAATGGCGGACTGTTCCTGCCCGAAGAGATGGGCCGCGGCGCCGATGGCGCAATGACCGGCTTTTGTTATCCGGAGATGATGGTCGGCGTCGTCGCGGCCTATACGGCCGGAAATCCGGATCGCGCCCAAGACATCTTCGATGCCTATCTGCCGCTCGCCCGCTACGAACAGCAGCAGGGCATCGGCCTCGCCTGCCGCAAATACGTTCTTGCCAAGCGCGGCGTGATAAAATCCGCCACCCTGCGCAAGCCGGGCGCCAATCTCTCGGCGCTCGATATTGCCGATGTCGAGCGATTGCTGGCGCGTCAGGCCATCCGCCTCAAAGAGATCGGGGCGTGAAGCTTAAAGCGTGAAGGACGCGCCCGAAACATCCCGACCGGCGGGAATGCGGGCAATTTCGAGACGATGTATATCGCCGTCCGGCCCGTAGCGCCGAAACCCGAGAGCACCCCAGAATTTGACCGCGCCGGGATTGCCCGGATGAACGGTGACGACACCGCTGAAAGCCCGCGCATGATTGAGCAGCGCCAGGGCCAGCAGTCGGCCGATGCCGTGCCGACGCATCTCGGAACTGACGTAGAAACGCCGCATCCGCAACGCTCCGGATAGGGCGGGTTCGAGGGTCATACCCCCGACGCCGGCAAGCGCCTCCCCGACGTAGGCGCCAAGCAGAATTTCGCCGTCACGTTCGAATCTGATGTCGCCGGCCCACCATTCGTCGACAAGGCGGGTGATATGGAGATGGCCCTCCTGCCGGGCCTCGCTTTCGAGGTCCGCGATCTCCCGTGGCAATCGATCGCGGATCACGCGGATATCGACCGTCATGGCGAACCCTATTTAGACCGCGGCAACGGGAAGCTCGCGAGGCGGTGCTGCAGCCGGCAGGCTGACCGGCACGAAACTCGCGTCGCCATCCGCCGCCATATCGTGCACCGTATGTTTCTCCAGTGCCTTGGTCACCTCGTTGAGGTCGCCGTCCAGATGTTCGGCCGGAATGAGATTACCGATCACGAAATCGAAGCGGTCGCCGCGTTTGTTCAAGAGTTCGTGAAAGACCGTCATGTCGCGAAGTTCCGTCGACCATTTCGCCAACCAGTAGAACAGGCCGGAATTGCGTGCCGTCATATGGACGGGCAGGATCGGCAGATTGTATTTGCGCGCCAGCCCGACCGCCGAGGTCTTCCATGGGCGTTCGTTCAGCCGGCCGTTCGCCCAATAGGCGATGCGGCCCGACGGGAAAAGCACCGTCGCCTTGCCCTCCCTGACCGCGTGGTTGGTCAATTGCAGCGTTTCGCGCGCCTTGAGCTTGCTCTTGTGCTCCTCCCGCCATTCGACGGGAATGACCATCTCGGCAAACCGCGGATTGACCCGGATCGCATCGCGGTTGGCGAAGAACATCATATCCGGCCGGCGCGTCTTCAGCAGATCGAACACGGCGACACCGTCGGCAATGCCTGTAGGGTGGTTGCTGACGAGGATGAAGCCGCCGGCATTCGGAATCCGTTCGCCATTGATGATGCCGATATCGAGTTTCAGCACCTCGCTCAGATATTCGAACGACTGGAAACCCGGCATCTTGGCCACCGCATTGGCGAATTCGATCGCCTTGTTGTAGCGCAGCAGCGTGTAGAGGAACGGCCGCATGACGGGCCAGAGCGGATTTTTCACGATCCTCTGGCCACGTTCGGCAATCAGCGCATCGACGATATGACCCGGCTTTCCCTGTGAAACGAGAGCGATCGCTTCCGCGAGCTGTCCGAAAGCCGTCATGGAGTCGCGCCGTGCCATGAAAGATCCTGTCTGTGGGCTATAAGCTATCGCAGTGGAATATGATCTAAGGATGACAAAGGCTTGGCCGGCATTAGCAATTCCATAACCGTTCCTGTTTCAAATTGGCGGACTTGAAGGCAAATTCAAGGCCAGCGATGTGAACGAACTGCTTGTTATCGCCGATCCGCACCTGATGGCGGAACGGGCCGCGTGGCTCGAAAATCTCGCCCGCGAGCGCCGTCTTTCCGAGCATACGCTCGATGCCTATGAGCGCGACACCCGCCAGTTCCTGACCTTCCTGACCGGCCATCTCGCCGGCCCGGCGACGCTTGGCGATATCAGGGAGCTGCGCCCTGCCGATTTCCGCGCCTTCCTGGCCGCCCGGCGCAAGCAGGGCTCCGGCGCCCGCTCGCTCGGCCGCAATCTCGCCGGCCTGCGTTCGCTGCTGCGCCACCTGGAAAAAAAGGGTCTGGTCAATGCCGCGGGTGCTGCTGCGATCCGCTCGCCGAAACAGCCGAAATCGCTGCCCAAGCCGCTGTCGGACACGCAGGCGATCACCGTCGTCAGCAACGAAGCCCAGCTCCACGACGAACCCTGGATCGCCGCGCGCGATGCGGCCGTCATGACGCTGCTCTACGGCTGCGGCCTGCGCATCTCCGAAGCGCTGGATCTCATTCCCTCCGACCTGCAGCAGGGCGCCACAACGCTGCGCATCACCGGCAAGGGCAACAAGATGCGGCTGGTGCCGCTTTTGTCCGTGGTGTTCGACGCGGTCGAGAAATACCGCATGCTCTGCCCCTATCATCTCGAGCCCGGCGAGCCGCTGTTTCGCGGCGCCCGCGGCGGCAAATTGCAGCCGGCGATCATCCAGCGCGCCATGCAGAAACTGCGCAGCGCCTTCGGCCTGCCGGAGTCGGCGACACCCCATGCGCTGCGCCATTCCTTCGCCACCCACCTGCTTGCCGGCGGCGGCGACCTGCGCACCATTCAGGAACTGCTCGGCCATGCCAGCCTGTCCACAACGCAGGTCTATACCGGCGTCGATGCGTCGCGGCTGCTCGAGGTGTATGATCGGGCACACCCGCGCGCTTAAAACCTTTTCTGGTCAGATTGAACATTCTGCTGGAGCAAGAAAGACCCTAAGCTTTCGTTAACGCATTCTCTTAAAGGAATATGCGCAAGCCGGGCGTAGAGCATGAAGCCACAAGGCATGTGACCGGAACACCATCATGACGACATCAATCGGCCGCCGGACTTTTCTCGCAGCACCCGGCAATCTGCTGCTCTGGCTGATTGCGGCCTTTCATATGCTGCTTCTTGCCGCCCTGTTTTTGGCCTTCCTGGCTGCAAGGCCGGCGGCGGCCGAAGACGCGGCGGCCTGCACCGGCCGCAACCTGATGGTCGAGCTGCAACAGAACGATCCCGCCCGCTACGCCGAGGCGGTAAAGGAAGCCGACGCAACGCCGAACGGCAAGGGCATCTTCTGGAAGATCGAAAAAGCAGGAGTTCAGCCTTCATGGCTGCTTGGCAGCATGCATGTCACCGATCCGCGCGTGCTGGCCCTGCCGCCGCGCGCCCAAGCCGCCCACGACGCGGCCAATACGATCATCATCGAATCCGACGAGATTCTCGATGAACGCAAGGCGACCGCCGCCCTGCTCGCAAGGCCGGAACTGACGATGTTCACCGACGGCACGACGATCGACAAGCTGCTCTCCCCCGAGGACTACAAACGCCTCGAAGCCGGTCTGAAGCAGCGCGGTATCCCGCTCGGCGCCGTCTCCCGCATGCGGCCCTGGATGATTTCGAGCGCCGTCGCCCTGCCGGCCTGCGAGATCGCCCGCAAGGCCAAAGGCGTGCAGTTCCTCGATCAGAAGATCGCGACCGACGCCGTTGCTCAGGGCAAGCAGGTCAAGGGGCTGGAAACGCTTGCCGAGCAGATCCAGGCGATGGCCGACCTGCCGATCGAATTCCACCTGAAGTCGCTGATCGAGACGCTGGAGCTCGGCGACAAGATGAGCGACGTCGTCGAGACGATGACCGCCCTCTATCTCTCCGGCGATATCGGCATGACCATGCCGATGCTGAAGACCGTGACGCCGGAGAAGGAAGGCGAAGATAGCGACTACGCCGCCTTCGAACAGCGCGTCATCCTCGACCGCAACAAGGTGATGGCCGAGCGCGCCGCCCCCATTCTCGACGGCGGCAATGTCTTCATGGCGGTCGGCGCCCTGCACCTGCCCGGCAAGGCCGGCGTCATCGAACTGCTGCGCCAGCAGGGCTTTACCGTGACTGCGGTGAACTAGGCCCGAGCCCGGTAGTTAGTCTCGTCGAGATTGACAACCTCAGTTTGCATACGTCATTTGGCGGTATTTACAACCTTTTCTCCTAAGAAGAGTTTTCGATGCTCAGCCACAATATGGTTTTCACCTCGAGAGCAGCCTCGACAGGTCTTTCCACGTTCGGGAACGGCGCACTGCTCATCATGGCGGCGGTGCTGACGATATTTTCCTTTTCGCATGCCTTGGCGGATGACGAGTTGGCCTGCCCGGGCCAGAATCTTTTCACCCGGCTGGAGAAGGAAGATCCCGTTCGTTTCAGAAAAGCAGTTGAGAGAGCCGAGACGATACCGAACGGCAATGCGATCTTCTGGAAAATCGAAAAATCAGGTCTTGAGCCTTCCTGGTTGCTCGGCACGATGCATGTGAGCGATCCCCGTGTTTTGGATCTGCCGGAAGGATTTTACGATGCCTATGAGACTATCGACACTCTAACCGTCGAGTTGGCGGAGGTCGCAAAGCCGGAAAAACTTGCGATGGAAATCTTGAAGCATCCCGAACTGACGACGCTTCAAGATGACAAAACGCTCGATCATATCCTGCCGCCCGATGCAACCAGCGACGTCGCTGCCGGTTTGAAGAAAAAGGGAATCAGTATGAACCTGATGGCGAAGATGCGGCCATGGTTCATCTATATGGGACTGCAGACACGCGGTTGCGACGCCAGGCGCAGCGCAAAGGGCTTTAAAGTACTGGACCAGTCTCTTGCTCTCGGCGCGCTCAATGATGGCATCCGTCTGGTCGGCCTGGAAACGCCGGTCGAACAACTTGAAGCCATGTCGGATGTCCCGGACAATCTCATGCTTCAAAACCTGCGGGAATTTCTGGCACTTCCCAATGGTATGGATGACATATCCGAGACGATGATCGACTTATACGATCACGGCGACGTCGGAATGATCTTCTCATTGATGGAGTTCGTTTCGACAGATCAGGCTGCTGCAAAAGCATTCGAGAACCGTGTGATAACGGATCGAAACAAGGTCATGGCGGAAAGGGCGAAGCCCTATCTCGACAAAGGGCGAACCATGGTTGCCGTCGGAGCGGCGCATCTGCCCGGCGGCGACGGTTTGGTTGAACTGCTGCGCCGGCAGGGCTTCACCGTCACTGCCGTGAACTGAGCGAGCAAGCGCTCAGCCGAGCGTCATGCGCCGCAGCGCATTGGTTTTCCAATAGAACTGATGGACGAGCGCGCCCGCGAGATGCGCCGCGATCAGCGCCCAGAGAATGATCTTCAGGATATCCGCATGGAACGATCCGGCGGGATTGATGCCGAAATAGTAGGCGGCGATGCCGGTCAGCGGCATGGCGAAGATCAGGATATAGAGACCGGCATGGGCAAGCTTCGCCGCAAGACGGAAGATCGCCGGCTCCTCCGCGGCCTCGGCCGGCGCGCCGTTGATGAAACGCAGCCCGAGCCTGACAACCGCAAGCAGCAGGATGGCGATGCCGACATAGGCATGGATGTTCGCCGACGCAACCTGCTCCGGCGTCGGCACCCCGCCCCTGCGCATCAGCCGGTGCCAGACATTCATGCCGTCGGGAAACAGCAGATTGAAGAAGATCAGCAGCGCCACCGTCCAATGAAGAAAGCGCTGGCTGAGGCTGTATCCTTTGGCGGGCGGCCGCTGCATTTCCTACCCTTCTTCAAATGCTGAATTCCGCGATGCGCAACAAATAAAACAGCCGCCTGCCTCACGGCAAGCGGCTGAATGCTTTGTTACGAATATGTAAGTTACATATGGATCGGCTTGAAGAAGGTCGCGAGCGCTGCCTCCTTGACCGCTTCCGACATCGTCGGATGCGCGTGGCAGGTGCGGCCGAGATCTTCCGACGAGCCGCCGAATTCCATCAGCACAGCGATCTCGTGGATCATCTCGCCGGCGCCGAAGCCGACGATATGGCCGCCGAGCACCCGGTCGGTTTCCTTGTCGGCGAGAATTTTGACGAAGCCATCGGTCGCCAGCATCGCGCGGGCGCGACCGTTCGCCGTGAACGGGAACTTGCCGACCTTATAGGCGATACCGGCCGCCTTCAGCTCTTCCTCGGTCTTGCCGACCGAAGCGATCTCCGGCTGGGTATAGACGACGCTCGGAATGACCTCATAGTTGACGTGGCCATGCTGGCCGGCGAGGATTTCGGCAAGCGCCACGCCCTCGTCTTCCGCCTTGTGCGCCAACATCGGCCCCTTGACCACATCACCGATCGCATAGATGCCGGCGACATTGGTCTTGAAGTGACCGTCGATCTCGACGCGGCCGCGATTGTCGAGCACAACACCCGCTTCTTCGAGGCCGAGCCCCGCCGTATAGGGCTTGCGGCCGGTGGCGATCAGCACGACTTCGGCATCGAGCACCACCTTGTCACCGCCCTTGACCGGCTCGAAGGTGACCTTGGCGCCCCTGTCGCCCTTTTCGACGCCGGTGACCTTGGCGCCGAGATGGAAATCGATGCCCTGCTTGGCGAGCATGCGCTGAAACTGCTTGGAGACTTCGCCGTCCATGCCGCCGAGGATGGTGTCGAGATATTCGACGACGGTGACCTTGGCGCCGAGCCGCGACCAGACAGAGCCGAGCTCGAGCCCGATGACACCGCCGCCGACGACGATCAGCGTTTCCGGCACCTTTTCCAGCGCGATGCCGCCGGTGGAGGAGATGATGGTCTTCTCATCGATCTCGACCTGCACGCCGGGAATGCCGGCGACGTCGGAGCCGGTGGCGATGACGATGTTCCTGCCTTCGATCTCCTGCACGGCGCCGTCCGCGGCGGTGACAGCGACCTTGCCGGCCGAGACGATCTTGCCGCTGCCCTGGAAGGCATCGATCTTGTTCTTCTTGAACAGGAAGGCGACGCCGTCGACATTCGACTTCACCGTCGCGTCCTTGTGGGCCATCATATTGCCGAGGTTGAGCGTCGGCGCCGGAATGTCGATCCCGAGCGCGCCCATGCCGTGGCCGGCCTGATGGAACATTTCGGAGGCATGCAGCAGCGCCTTCGACGGAATGCAGCCGACGTTCAGGCAGGTGCCGCCATAGGTCGCGCGCTTTTCGACGACGGCGACCTTGAGGCCGAGCTGGGCTGCTTTGACGGCGCAGACATAGCCGCCCGGGCCGGTGCCGATAATGATCACATCGTAGGACATTGCTTCTTTCCCTTTGGATTTTTCGTTTAGTCGGCCGCGCGCGACAGCGCGAGGCGGAAGCCGAAGCCGACGAGTGCTGCTCCGGTAATGCGGTTGAACCATTTGCCGCTGGCAATGAAGCGGTCACGGATCGCCTTGACCGTGAAGAAATAGGAGACGCCGGCAAACCATGCGACCAGCGCCGTCGCCATGCCGATGCCGTAGGAGAACTGGATCAGCGCTGGCGTGTCGTGATGGACGAGCGTCGAAAACAAGGACAGGAAAAACAGCACCGGCTTCGGGTTCAGTGCATTGGTGATGAAGCCCATGCCGAGGCATGTCAGCATCGAGACCGGCTTGCGGTCCTCGGCCGTCACCTCGATCTCCTGCACGCTGAAGCCTGGTTCGCGGAACGACTTGATGCCGAGATAGACGAGATAGGCGACACCCGCCCATTTGATCATCGCAAACAGCATCAGCGATTTGGAGACGATCAGGCCGAGGCCGAGGATCGTGTAGCTGATATGAAAGAGCAGCGAGAAACCCATGCCGAGCCCGGTCATGATGGCGGCGCGCCGCCCATGCACGATGCTCTGGCGCAGAATGACGGCGAAATCAGCGCCCGGAACGACGATGAAGATCGAGAAAACCGCCATCAGGCCGAGGAATTCGAAAATATACTGCATGCTGTTTTCGCCCTGTCTCTTAGCGGCCGCCGCTCACATTGAGGATCGCGCCGGTGATATAGGAAGCCGAGGGTGACAGAAGATAGAGGACCGCATCCGCCACCTCCTCGGCCGTGCCGGCCCGCTGCAGCGGGATCGACGGCGCCATTTCGCGCGCCCGCTCCGGCAGCCCGCCGGATGCATGGAGATCGGTTTCGATGACGCCGGGCCTGATGGCATTCACGCGAATGCCCTCTGCGGCGACCTCGCGCGAAAGCCCGACCGTGAACGTATCGATCGCCGCCTTCGAGGCGGCATAATCGACATACTGCGTCGGCGAGCCCAGGATCGCCGCCATCGACGAGATGTTGACGATCGCTCCGCCCTGGCCGCCATGCCGGCTCGACATGCGGCGTATAGCCTCTGCGGCGCAGAGGATGGAGCCGGTGACATTGACGCGCAGCATGCGCTCGATCCGCTCTGCCGACATCTCATCGACCCGCTGCGGATAGTCGACGATGCCGGCATTGTTGACGAGGCCGTCGAGCCGGCCGAAATGGCGGTCGACCGCCGCAAACATCGCGGCGATATCGGCGGCCTTGCCGACATCGCCCTTAATCGCCACGGCCTCGCCGCCAGCTTCGGCAATCGCCGCAACGACGGCTTCCGCGGCTTGGCGGTTGGCGGCGTAATTCACCGCGACGCGCCAGCCCCGGCGCGCGGCGAGGCGGCAGACGGCAGCGCCGATGCCCCGGCTTCCGCCGGTCACGAGAACAACAGGGCTATCGCTCATGTCGCACACTCCTTGAAAACAAGCACGTCCCATGGCGCCACGGACGCCTTGCCTTCGCCCCAGGCGCTGGATTCGCGGATGGCAGGACCAAGACCAGGGAGCACGAGCCTTTCGGCCGCCGCAGAACCCTCCGGCTGCAGGTTGTCCAACTCGCCCCTGGCATCCATGCCGTAGACGGCGCCCTGCCAGACCGTGCAGGCATTAAGATCGGCGCCGGTCGCATCACCCTCCGGGCAATTGAACATCAGAATGCCGATGGCGCGCACCGGATCCTCCGACGGCATGACATAGCCTTCCATCACCACTGATGTCTTGAGGGCGCTGACCTTGAACTGGTTGCTGGCGGCGGCCGATGCAGAATTCAATGGCGTAAAACGCAATTCATAGGCGCCGTCGCGATCGATATAGACGGCCCGCTCCTGCTTGCATGCTGCGCCGAGCGAGGACGCCGGAACGGCGAAAAACGCGGCGGCTGCGATCGCAGCCACGCCTTTCCCAGCCGTGATCCCGATCCTTCCGCTCATTGCAGCTTCGGCTCCTTCCGCCCGTCGGCATTCTCGACGACACTGAAATCCGTCAGCAGCACCAGCGCCCGTCCGTCCTTATCCAGCCCCCAAAAGACGGGATAGAAACCGTCGCCCCAGCCGCTCCAGAATACCGCGATATTGCCCTTCTTGCCGGCGACCGGCCGGTGCAGCGCGTAAGCGCCCTTGTTGGCATCGAGATCCGCGGCCAGCACATCGTCGTAATAATTGATATCGGCGTCAGGCTTTTGCGCCTGCATCTGCGCTTCCCGCTCTCCCATCAGACCGAGCGTATCGGCATCCATGTAACAGCCGAGGCCGGCATCGACGGGATAGCCGAAGATCTCGCCGTCCGTCAGCGTCGCTACGTCCTGCCCGGGCAGGACCGCAAGCTCCCAGTGATCCGGCTCGCCCTCGGCAAACCGCATGCCGGCGGCGGCGATGCGGCCGAAGGCCTTGTAAAGCGTTACCGGATAGTCGCCCGGCGCAACCGTTCTTGCCAGCGCCGGACGATCGGGCTGCGCGAGCGGATCGGCCGCGACGATGCGCCCCGAGGTCAGCTCGACATTGCCCATATGGATCACGCCGATCGACCGGCCGGTGAGTTCGGCATCGCTGAGCGTCACCAGCTCGAAATTGCTGCTTGCCTTGCCGATATCGAAGCCGGCGGCCGCTGCGGAGACCGGGACATGCGCGGCGGCAGCGCAGAGAAGAAGGCGCGCCGCTCGCATGATCCGGTTCCGCATCGAAAGCGCTCCCCTTAAAGCAATTCCAGCAAAAGTGTGCAGCGGTTTTTGCGTCCGGAATTGCGTGAAAACAAATACTCTAGAGATCCAGAACCAGGCGTTCCGGATCTTCCAGGCTTTCCTTGACGCGCACGAGGAAGGTGACCGCTTCCTTGCCGTCGACAATGCGGTGATCGTAGGACAGCGCCAGATACATCATCGGACGGATGACCACCTGGCCGCCGATCGCCACCGGCCGCTCCTGGATCTTGTGCATGCCGAGAATGCCGGACTGCGGTGCGTTGAGGATCGGCGACGACATCAGCGAGCCGTAAACGCCGCCATTGGTGATGGTGAAGGTGCCGCCCTGCATGTCGGCCATGGAGAGCGAGCCGTCACGGGCCGCCTTGGCAAGACGGCCGAGTTCCTTCTCGACTTCGGCGATCGACATCTGGTCGGCATCGCGGATGACGGGAACGACGAGACCCTTGTCGGTGCCGACAGCCATGCCGACATGGCAGTAGTTCTTGTAGATGACGTCGGTGCCGTCGATCTCGGCATTGACCGCCGGCAGTTCCTTCAGCGCATGCGTCACCGCCTTGGTGAAGAAGCCCATGAAGCCGAGCTTGACGCCGTGCTTCTTCTCGAAAATGTCCTTGTACTTGTTGCGCAGGTCCATGACCGCCTTCATGTCCACCTCATTGTAGGTGGTGAGCATGGCGGCGGTGTTCTGCGCGTCCTTGAGGCGCTTGGCGATCGTCTGGCGCAGGCGCGTCATCTTCACGCGCTCTTCGCGCGAGGCATCCTCGACCGTCGATGGGCCGCGCGCAGCAGCGGGCGCTGCCGCCGGTGCGGCAGCCGGAGCGGAAATACCCTTGGCGACGGCGGCGATGACATCGCCCTTCAGCACCTGGCCACGCTTGCCGCTGCCGTCGATCTGATCGGCGGAAAGATTGCTTTCGGCCAGCATCTTCGAAGCCGCCGGCGCCGGCGGCATGGTGGAGACGGAGGCGCTCGACGACGATGCGGCAGCAGCGGCAACCGGAGCCGGCTGAGCGGGAGCAGCCGCGACTGGCTGGGCGGGAGCGGCGGCCGGTGCGGCAGCAGCGGGCGCGGCGGCAGCGCCAGCACCTTCGGCGATCTGGCCGAGCAGCGCGCCGAGGCCGACGGTCTCGCCGGCTGCGACGACGATTTCCGAAAGCGTGCCGGAGACAGGCGCCGGAACTTCGATGGTCACCTTGTCGGTTTCAAGCTCGAGAATCGGCTCGTCGGCCTTGATGGCGTCGCCGACCTTCTTGAACCAGGTGCCGACGGTTGCCTCGCTGACGGATTCACCGAGAGTTGGAACGCGGATTTCTGTGGCCATTGTTCAGATCCTGATTTCGTGTGTGTTCGTTTTAAGCGTTTCAGACGGCCGGCGGCCGCAAGATGATCGAGGGCATCGGCAGGACGTCGAAACGGAAACCGAAACCGGAAGCGATGATCGGGTCGCCATCGGCAAGACCCTGTGCCGCTGCCTGATCCTCGACTTCGACGATCGCCATGCCGAAGGCGCCTTCACCCTCGAAGACGGGGCCGACGACGATCGCCGATCCCGCAAGGGCGTGCCGGTGCCAGTACTCGACATGGCGTTTCATCGCCGCCATTTCCTCTCCGGTCCCGTCATGCGGGAAAGTGGGGCGCGGCGGCAGCAGTCTCAGAAAGAAATAAGCCATTGCGCCCCCCCTTGTATTAGCCGCCCAATGCATCCTCGAGGAATGCGGCGAGCTGCGACAGATGCTTGGACATCAGGCCCGTCGCCGGCGAGGCGGCGGCCGGACGGCCGGTATAGCGGACGCGCTGGTACTTTGCATCGATATGGGCGAGCACCCATTCGAGGAAGGGGTCGATGAACGACCATGCGCCCATGTTCTTCGGCTCTTCCTGGCACCAGACCATCTCCGCATTGCGGAAGCGCGACAGCTCGTTGATCAGCGCCTTTGCCGGGAACGGATAGAGCTGTTCGACACGCAGCAGATAGACGTCGTCTATGCCGCGCTTTTCACGCTCTTCGAGAAGATCGTAATAGACCTTGCCGGAGCACATGACGACGCGGCGGATCTTGTTGTCCTTCTGCAGCTTGATCGGGCCGTCCTTGATCACCTCGGCATCGTCCCAGAGCAGGCGGTGGAAGGCGGATTCACCGGCCATTTCAGCAAGCGTCGAGACCGCCCGCTTGTGGCGCAGCAGCGACTTCGGCGTCATCAGGATCAGCGGCTTGCGGAAGTCGCGCTTCAGCTGCCGTCGCAGGATGTGGAAGTAGTTCGCCGGCGTCGTGACGTTGGCGACCTGCATGTTATCCTCAGCGCAGAGCTGCAGGAAACGCTCGAGGCGGGCCGAGGAGTGTTCCGGACCCTGGCCCTCATAGCCATGCGGCAGCAGGCAGACGAGGCCCGACATGCGCAGCCACTTGCGTTCGCCCGACGAGATGAACTGGTCGAAGACCACCTGCGCGCCGTTGGCGAAATCGCCGAACTGCGCTTCCCAGAGCGTCAGCGCATTCGGGCGGGCCAGCGAGTAGCCATATTCGAAACCGAGCACGGCCTCTTCCGAAAGCATCGAATTGATGACTTCGTAGCGCCCCTGCGTCGGCGAAAGATTGGCGAGCGGGATGTAGCGCTCCTCGGTTTCCTGATCGTAGAGAACCGAGTGGCGCTGCGAAAAGGTGCCGCGTTCGCAATCCTGGCCGGACAGGCGGATCTTGCTGCCTTCGACGCAGAGCGCGCCGAAGGAGAGCGCTTCGGCCATCGCCCAGTCGATACCCTCGCCGGTGGCGATCATATTGGCGCGGTTTTCCATGAAGCGCTGGATCGTCCGGTGTGCGGTGAAGCCCGCCGGAATCTCGGACAGCTTGCGGCCGATATCCTTCAGCGTCTTCATCGGCACGGCGGTCTTGCCGCGGCGCTGCTCGTCGGCATTGTCGGCGGCGCGCAGGCCCGACCACTCGCCGTCCAGCCAGTCGGCCTTATTCGGCTTGTAGTGCTGGCCGGCCTCGAACTCCTGCTCGAGATGGGCGCGCCAATCGGCCTTCATCTTCTCGACTTCGCCTTCGGTGAGCAGGCCCTCGGCGACGAGGCGCGCCGCATAGAGCTGCAGCACGGTCTTGTGGCCGCGGATCACCTTGTACATCTTCGGCTGGGTGAAGGACGGTTCGTCGCCTTCATTGTGGCCGTAGCGGCGGTAGCAGAACAGGTCGACCACCACAGGCTTGTGGAACTTCATGCGGAATTCGGTCGCGACCTTGGCCGCATAGACCACCGCTTCCGGATCGTCGCCGTTGACGTGGAAGATCGGCGCCTCGATCATCTTGGCGACGTCGGACGGATAGGGCGACGAACGCGAGAAGGCCGGGTTCGTGGTGAAGCCGATCTGGTTGTTGATGATGACGTGCATGGTGCCGGCGACGCGGTGGCCGCGCAGGCCGGAAAGGCCGAGGATTTCAGCAATGACGCCCTGGCCGGCGAAGGCGGCATCGCCATGGATCAAGAGCGGCAGAACCTTGGCGCGTTCGGACAGCGGAATGATGTCGCCATCCCATACCGTGGCGCTCATGTCCTGCTTGGCGCGCACCTTGCCCATGACGACAGGGTCGACGATTTCGAGGTGCGACGGGTTTGCCGTCAGCGAGACATGCACTTTGTTGCCGTCGAATTCACGGTCGGAGGAAGCACCCAGATGGTACTTCACGTCACCCGAGCCTTCGACTTCGTCAGGCGCGTAGGAGCCGCCCTTGAACTCGTGAAAGATCGCCCGGTGCGGCTTGCCCATGACCTGGGACAGCACGTTGAGGCGGCCGCGATGGGCCATGCCGAACACGGCTTCCTTGAGGCCGAGATGACCGCCGCGCTTGAGGATCTGCTCCAAAGCCGGGATCAGCGACTCGCCGCCGTCGAGGCCGAAACGCTTGGTGCCCTTGAACTTGACGTCGAGGAACTGCTCGTAGCCTTCGGCTTCGACCAGCTTGGCGAGGATTGCCTTCTTGCCTTCCGCCGAGAAGGCGACACCCTTGTCCGGTCCTTCGATACGCTCCTGGATCCAGGCCTTCTCTTCCGGATTGGAGATGTGCATGAATTCGACGCCGAGCGTCGAGCAATAGGTGCGCTCGAGGATATCGATCATCTCGCGGATGGTCGCGTATTCCAGGCCGAGCACGTTGTCGATGAAGATCCTGCGGTCGTAATCGGCGGATGTGAAGCCGTAATTCTCCGGCGACAATTCGCGATAGTCGTCGACCGAAGCGGCGATGCCGAGCGGGTCGAGCTTGGCATGCAGGTGGCCGCGCATGCGATAGGCGCGGATCATCATGATGGCGCGCACGGAATCGCGCGTCGCCTGCAGCACATCGGCGCCGTCGGCGGGCTTGCCCTGCGCTTCGGCCTTGGCCTTGACCTTGGTTTCGATGACCTTCTCGACGATGCCCCAATCGCCGTCGAGAGCCGACACCAGGTCGCCGCCGGCCTGAAGCGGCCAGTTCTTCTTGCGCCAGGAAGCCCCCTTGGCCGCCCTCTTCACATCGCTGGGATCTTCCTCCAGCGCCTTGAAGAAGGCGCGCCACTGATCGTCGACCGATGCCGGGTCCTCTTCGTAGCGCGCGTGAAGCTGCTCGATATAGGCAGCGTTGGCGCCATCCAGAAACGAGGTGATCTGGAACTGCTCGTTGGCTTCTTGCCGTGCCATGGTGATATGCGGACGCTTCCGTCCGCCTCCTGACTTTGATGAATTTGCCGGCTTGATCGCCGGCTGCCGCATTCCCATTGCCGCCTGTCCGCGGCGCATCTGCATGTCTCGTGCCGTCAAGACCGGGCGGAAGCGCAGATGCCGCTCCTCCGCCCGGGGTATAAGTTGGTTTAGCCCTTGAGGACTTCAACCAGCGTCTTGCCGAGGCGGGCCGGAGACGGCGACACCTTGATGCCTGCCGATTCCATCGCCGCGATCTTCGATTCCGCATCGCCCTTGCCGCCGGAAACCACGGCGCCGGCATGGCCCATGGTGCGACCCTTCGGCGCCGTGCGGCCGGCAATGAAGCCGGCCATCGGCTTGCTGCGGCCCTTCTTGGCTTCGTCCTTGAGGAACTGCGCTGCGTCTTCCTCTGCCGAGCCGCCGATTTCGCCGATCATGATGATCGACTGGGTGGCTGCGTCGGCCAGGAACATTTCCAGCACGTCGATGAACTCGGTGCCCTTGACCGGGTCGCCGCCGATGCCGACGGCCGTCGTCTGGCCGAGGCCTTCGTTGGAGGTCTGGAACACGGCTTCATAGGTCAGCGTGCCCGAGCGGGAGACGATCCCGACCGAACCCTTGCGGAAGATCGAGCCCGGCATGATGCCGATCTTGCATTCTTCTGGCGTCATGATGCCCGGGCAGTTGGGCCCAAGCAGTCGCGACTTGGAGCGGTCGAGGCGAGCCTTGACGCGCACCATGTCCATGACCGGGATGCCTTCGGTGATGCAGGTGATGAACGGGATCTCGGCGTCGATCGCCTCGATGATCGCATCGGCAGCACCGGCCGGCGGAACATAGATGACGGTCGCGTCGGCGCCGGTCTTTTCCTTGCCCTCGGCAACGGTTGCGAAGATCGGCAGGCTTTCGCCCTTGGCGCCGGTCCAGGTTTCGCCGCCCTTCTTCGGGTGGATGCCGCCGACCATCTGCGTGCCGTAATAGGCAAGTGCCTGTTCGGTATGGAACGTACCGGTCTTGCCGGTCAGACCCTGAACGAGGATCTTGGTGTCTTTATTGACGAGAATAGACATTCTTTCAGATCCTTCAAAATTAGCCGTTGATCGCCGCGACGATCTTCTTGGCCGCATCGTCCAAGTCGTCAGCCGCCGTGATGGCCAGACCCGACTCGTTCAGGATCTTTTTGCCGAGCTCGACATTCGTGCCTTCAAGACGCACGACCAGCGGAACCTTGAGGCCGACTTCCTTGACCGCGGCAATGACGCCCTCGGCGATGACATCGCACTTCATGATGCCGCCGAAGATGTTGACGAGAATGCCTTCGACCTTTGGATCTGCGGTGATGATCTTGAAAGCCGCAGCAACCTTCTCCTTGCCGGCGCCGCCGCCGACGTCGCAGAAATTGGCCGGCTCCTTGCCGTAAAGCTTGATGATATCCATCGTCGCCATGGCAAGGCCCGCGCCGTTGACCATGCAGCCGATATTGCCGTCGAGCGCGACATAGGCCAGGTCCCACTTCGAGGCCTCGATTTCCTTGGCATCCTCTTCGGTTTCGTCGCGCAACGTCTTGACGTCGTCGTGACGGAAGAGCGCATTGCCGTCGAAGGACATCTTCGCGTCGAGAACGCGCAGGCGGCCGTCTTTCATGACGATCAGCGGATTGACCTCGAGCAGCGCCATGTCCTTCTCGTTGAAGGCCTTGTAGAGCGCCGGGAAGAGCGACTTGGCATCTTCAGCGGCCGCACCCTCGAGTGCGAGCGCCTTGACGATCGCAGCAACGTCGGCAGCCGTCACGCCGGCTTCCGGATCGATGGCGATCGTCTGGATTTTCTCCGGCGTGTCATGGGCGACAGCTTCGATGTCCATGCCGCCTTCGGTCGATACGACGAAGGCAACGCGGCCGACCGAACGGTCGACCAGCAGCGAGCAATAGAGCTCGCGAGCGATGTCGGCACCATCTTCGATGTAGAGGCGGTTGACCTGCTTGCCGGCTTCGCCGGTCTGCGCCGTCACCAGCGTGTTGCCGAGCATATCCTTGGCATGGGCGACCACTTCGTCGATCGACTTGGCGAGACGCACGCCGCCCTTGGCCTCCGGGCCCAGTTCCTTGAACTTGCCCTTGCCGCGGCCGCCGGCGTGGATCTGGCTCTTGACCACGTAAAGCGGGCCGGGAAGCGACTTGGCGGCAGCCTCGGCCTCTTCGACCTTGAGAATAGCCACACCCTCGGCAACCGGCGCGCCATAGCCCTTCAGCAGAGCCTTGGCCTGATATTCATGAATGTTCATGGGTCTATCCCTGTTTTATGACTTCAGCGCGTCGACTACTTCAGCGAAGGCGCGATGTTGATGCAGGCTTCGCAGAGACCGGCGACGGCGCCGACGGACTTGTCGAAGGCTTCCTTCTCGGTCTTGTTGAGATCGATCTCGATGATGCGCTCGACGCCGCCGGCGCCGATGACGGTGGGAACGCCGACATACATGTCCTTGACCCCGTACTGGCCGCTAAGGTGAGCCGCGCAGGGCAGAACGCGCTTCTTGTCCTTGAGGTAGGATTCGGCCATCTCGATCGCCGAGGCGGCCGGGGCGTAGTAGGCCGAGCCGGTCTTCAGCAGGCCGACGATTTCGGCGCCGCCGTCACGGGTGCGCTGAATGATCTCTTCGAGGCGCTCCTTGGTGACCCAGCCCATTGTGACGAGGTCGGTGAGCGGAATGCCGCCAACGGTCGAGTAGCGGGCGAGCGGCACCATCGTATCGCCATGGCCGCCGAGCACGAAGGCCGTCACGTCCTGGACGGAGACGTTGAACTCCTTGGCGAGGAAAAGCCGGAAGCGCGAGGAGTCGAGAACGCCGGCCATGCCGACGACCTTGTTGGCCGGGAGGCCCGAAAACTTCTGCAGCGCCCAGACCATGGCGTCGAGCGGGTTGGTGATGCAGATCACGAAGGCGTTCGGGGCATATTTCTTGATGCCGGCGCCGACCTGTTCCATGACCTTGAGGTTGATGCCGAGAAGATCGTCGCGGCTCATGCCCGGCTTGCGGGCAACGCCTGCGGTGACGATGCAGACGTCAGCGCCTTCGATCGCGGAATAGTCGCTGGCGCCCGTCAGGTTGACGTCGAAGCCTTCGACCGGCGAGGACTGGGAAATATCGAGACCCTTGCCCTGGGGGATGCCGTCGGCAATGTCGAAGAGGACGATGTCGCCCAGTTCCTTCAGGCCGGCGAGGTGCGCCAGCGTGCCACCAATCATGCCAGAACCAATGAGTGCGATCTTGTTACGCGCCATTTCGCTGTTTCCTTTGCGATCAAATTCGTCGAGCGACGCCGAGCAAGGCACCGCCCAATGACGCAATCGCATAGACCCAAAGCCTAAAAATGGCAATGCATTAATTTTGATGCAGCATTTTCAATCGTTTAGATACAAAAATTCTTACGTAAACGTAAGACACTGTGTCACCGGATTGTTACTCTGCGGCGCGCTTCTCATGGTGCAGCGCAAGATATTCGGCGCTGCGCATCTCAAACAGCCGCGATGCGGTGCGGTCGAATTCGAAGCCTTCGGTGCCCCGGCGGTGCACCAAAAGCTCCTCCGGCATCGCCGCCGCCGAAATATAAAGACGCACCGCATGATCGTAGAAGGTATCGACCATGATGATGAAGCGCTTGATCTGGTTGCGCTTTTCCGGCCCCAGCAAGGGAACGTGATCGAGAAAGACCATATCGAAGCGCTCGGCGATGGCGAGAAAATCGGCAGCACCCAGCGGCTTGTCGCAAAGATCGGCGAAGGAAAACCGCGCCATGCGCTCGACGGCGAGCGGCACGTGGATGTGGCGCCCCTTCATCGGAATATCGAGCGGCTGCGCCTTTCGCCCGTGCAGCGCTTGCGTCCAGGACGCATCCATCGCCATGTCGTTGTGATCGCTGATCGGCACCAGATAGACCGGCTGGCTGCTCAGCTTCTCCATCCGGTAATCGGTCGGTGAATCCAGGGTGACGACGTCGACATGCTGTTTGAGAAGAGCGACGAAGGGCAGGAACAGGCCGCGATTGAGACCCTCCGTGTAGAGATTGTCGGGCTCGACATTCGACGTCGCGACCAGCACGCATCCGCGCGCAAAAAGCTCGGAGAACAGCCGCGACAGGATCATCGCATCGGCGATGTCGGTGACCGTGAATTCGTCGAAGCAGAGCAGCTCCGCTTCCTCGTAAAGGGCTGCAGCAACCGGCGGCATCGGATCGGCCTGCTTCGTCTCGCCATTCTTCAGCTTCAGCCGGTGCGCCGCAATGCGATTGTGCACATCCGCCATGAATTCGTGGAAATGCGCCCGGCGCTTCTTCCGGCACGGCGCCATCGAGAAGAACATGTCCATCAGCATGGTCTTGCCGCGCCCGACGCTGCCGTGGATATAAAGCCCCTTGATGCCAACGGCCGATTTCTTCTTGGCGGCAAACAGCCAGCCGAGTGCGCTCGATTTTGCCGCCGGCCGCCGCTGCTTCAGCCCGGCCAGCACCCGGTCAAGGCTCTTTGCCACGTCCATCTGGGCAGAATCGACCTGAAGCGCGCCCGAGGCGGTCAGCGCTTTAAGCTGTTCGCAGACGCTGAGCGCGTAGTCCGGCATCGGTTGCATGAGGGCATATCCGCCTGTCAGTCATCGGCGGAGGCCCGCCGGATCGTTTACCGCGCCGGTTGGTTTACCGCGCCGGTTCTTTTACCGGCTGAGGCTGATCTGCTGGCCTGTGCTGGTCTGGCCCTCAAAGCGGTTGTCGGCCGTCTTGTAGACGCTACCGAGCTGATTGCCCGAGCGGTCCTTGAGCAGCACCTGCTTGCCGGCAACCTCCCAGGAGCCCATCGCCGTCAGTTCGCCGACGCAGCCGCGCGTACCGCCGCGCGAACCGCTGCCGAGATTGGTCAGCGTCAGGAACATGTCGCAGCTGCCGTTGACGCGCCAGCTTCCGACCATCGATTCCTTGGTGACATCGAGTGCATTCGCGGCCATTGCGCCAGACTGCGCACCGGGCATCGGTGCCGTCGACGCCGGCGCCGCCGGGAACTGCGAATTGTTGACCGGCGGAAGCTGCCCGCCCTGCACCGAGGGAACCGGCTGCGCCGTCAACGGCGCCGGCCCGGCATTCGGACTGGAGTTGTAATCATATGCCGTACGCTGACAACCGGCTAGCGCGAGAGCCACCACCAGACCTGTCATCGCATATCGCAACTGCATCATCATACTCCTGAGTTCGGCTAGCGCCGCAGAGAAACCGGCGTGAGACAAGTCCGATTATCGTAACTCGCTTTGGTTAATCAAGTCGGACGGCATAAATTGCCCGTGACAACAACTAACCGAAAAACGATACAGTTCAACTGTCCCGCTGCAAAACTTCCTGCACATAGAATTTGTCAGCAAGGTGTTGCGCGCGTTGATCTCTGTCCGGATCCCTGTCGAACTCCCGCAATATCCCGGAATACCGTTCGAACGCGCTCTCCAGAAAGGATCGCACCAGCGGCGGCGGCTGACCTTCCCCCATTTCGCGTGTCTGTTTCTTGACATGCACGAGATCGAGTATCGCCGTTCGAAGGTCGGGGGCGATCGAGATGGCCTCCAGGCATTCCAGCATATTCATCGGTGGCAGCACACGAAACGAACGCTGCCGCATCCATTCGAGCGCGATGGCCGGACGCACGGTATAAAGCAGCTTCTTCAGCTTGATCGGCCCTTCGCCCTGGCTCTGAAAATGCTGCCGCATGAGCCCGACATAATGGCCAGCGACCTTTTCCGGCACCATGATGAGATCGAGCAGCGCGCCGAGTCGCGAGCGAAAACCCGCTTCCTCTTCATAAGCGATCGGCGATTTCAGCCATTCGACCACCACCGCGTTTCCCTTGAGGGCGAGCAGCAACGCCTTTCGCAGATCCCAGCCACCGGTATCGATATCGCCGACGATCGGAAACTCGATGACATCGCGCGCCGAAGCGAGCGCGAGATGATGCTCAACAGGGCGGATATAGACGAAACGGCAATCATAATCGCTGTCGGGAGACGGAAAACCCCAGGCGCGGCTGCCGCTTTCGATCGCAAAACCGATGCGGATACCCTGCTCACGCACCGAGGCGAGCCGTGACCTGATCTCTTTGACGGCTTCGGGATCGAAGCCGCCTATTCCGTCATCGGCATGCATGCTGATCAGACCCGGCGCTCGACCATCATCTTCTTGATTTCGGCGATTGCCTTGGCCGGATTGAGACCCTTCGGGCAAGTCTGAGCGCAGTTCATGATCGTGTGGCAGCGATAAAGGCGGAACGGGTCCTCGAGATTGTCGAGCCGTTCGCCGGTCGCCTCGTCTCTGGAATCGATCAGCCAGCGATAGGCCTGCAGCAGCACGGCCGGACCGAGATAGCGGTCGCCGTTCCACCAGTAGCTGGGACAGGAAGTCGAGCAGCAGGCGCAGAGGATGCATTCATAGAGGCCGTCGAGCTTCTGCCGGTCCTCATGGCTTTGCTTCCACTCCTTGGCGGGCGCCGGCGACACCGTCTTCAGCCAGGGTTCGATCGAACGATGCTGGGCGTAGAAGTTGGTGAGATCCGGCACCAGATCCTTGACGACAGGCAAATGCGGCAGCGGATAGATCTTCACCGCGCCGGTGATATCGTCGAGTCCCTTGGTGCAGGCGAGCGTGTTGGTGCCGTCGATATTCATCGCGCAGGAGCCGCAGATGCCCTCGCGACAGGAACGGCGCAGCGTCAGCGTCGGGTCGATCTTGTTCTTGATGTAGAGTAGGCCGTCGAGCACCATCGGGCCGCAATCGTCGACATCGATATAGAAGGTATCGATCGACGGGTTCTGCCCGTCATCCGGGCTCCAGCGATAGACGCGGAATTCGCGGGTGTTCGTCGCACCCGCCGGCTTCGGCCAGACCTTGCCTTCGCGCATCTGAGAATTCTTGGGGAGAGCGAGTTCAACCATATCCGGTTCCTCTTGAGATCAGTACACGCGAGCCTTCGGCTCGATCTTGTACGGATCGATGCCTTCGGCGATCAGCTGGGTGTGAACCGGGCGATAGTCGAGCTTGACGTCGCCTGCTTCGCCGACCCAGGCGAGCGTGTGCTTGCGCCAGTTGACGTCGTCGCGGCCGGCGAATGCACCCTCGGTATAATCCTCGCGGGCATGTGAACCGCGGCTCTCCTTGCGGGCTTCGGCGCCGTAGATCGTGGTGATGGCGTTGGCCATCAGGTTCTGCAGCTCCAGCGTCTCCACAAGATCCGAGTTCCAGATCATCGAGCGGTCGGTGACCTTGATATCGCGCATTTCCTGCCAGATCGCCGAGATGCGCCGGCAACCGGATTCCAGCGATTCCTGCGTGCGGAAAACCGCTGCGTCTTCCTGCATGGCGCGCTGCATCTTCTCGCGCAGTTCCGCCGTCGGCGTGCCGCCGCTGGCGTGACGCAGACCGTCGAAACGGTCCATGATCTTATCGCAGGCAGCGACATTGAGATGCGGGATCGGCGCTGCGCGGTCGATCACCTCGCCGGCGCGGATCGCCGCCGCACGGCCGAAGACCACGAGGTCGATCAGCGAGTTCGAGCCGAGGCGGTTGGCGCCGTGCACCGAGGCGCAGCCGGCTTCGCCGACGGCCATCAGCCCGGGGATGATCCGCTCCGGATTGGCGCTGTCGGCGTTCAGCACTTCGCCCCAATAATTGGTGGGAATGCCGCCCATATTGTAATGAACGGTCGGCAGGACCGGGATCGGCTCACGGGTGACATCGACGCCGGCGAAAATCTTGGCGCTCTCGGAAATGCCCGGCAGCCGCTCATGCAGCACGGCCGGATCGAGATGGTCAAGATGCAGGAAGATATGGTCCTTGTTCTTGCCGACGCCGCGGCCTTCGCGGATCTCCAGCGTCATGCAGCGCGAAACGACGTCGCGCGAGGCAAGGTCCTTGGCCGACGGCGCATAACGCTCCATGAAGCGCTCGCCTTCCGAATTGACGAGGTAACCGCCTTCGCCGCGTGCGCCCTCGGTGATCAGACAGCCCGAACCATAGATGCCGGTCGGATGGAACTGGACGAATTCCATGTCCTGCAGCGGCAGGCCGGCGCGCGCCACCATGCCGCCGCCGTCGCCGGTACAGGTATGGGCCGAGGTCGCCGAGAAATAGGCGCGGCCGTAGCCGCCGGTCGCCAGCACCACCATCTTGGCGGCGAAGCGATGGATCGTGCCGTCGTCGAGGCACCAGGCGACGACGCCGGTGCAGCGGCTGCCGTCTTCCGACATGATCAGGTCGAGCGCGAAATACTCGATGAAGAATTCGGCGTTGTGGCGCAGCGACTGGCCGTAGAGCGTATGCAGGATGGCGTGGCCGGTGCGGTCGGCGACGGCGCAGGTGCGCTGCACCGGCGGGCCCTCGCCGTAATTCTGCATGTGACCGCCAAACGGGCGCTGATAGATCTTGCCTTCCTCGTTGCGCGAGAACGGCACGCCGTAATGCTCGAGCTCATAGACCGCCTTCGGCGCTTCCATGGTCAGATATTGCATGGCGTCGACGTCGCCGAGCCAGTCGGACCCCTTGACGGTGTCGTAAAGGTGCCACTGCCAGCTGTCGGGCGTCATGTTGCGTAGCGAGGCGGCAATGCCGCCCTGCGCCGCGACCGTGTGCGAGCGGGTCGGGAATACCTTGGTGATGCAGGCCGTGCGGAAACCCTGCTCGGCCATCCCCAGCGTGGCGCGCAAGCCGGCGCCGCCGGCGCCGACGACGATCACGTCGTAGGAGTGATCGACATATTTGTAGGCCTTGCCGTTCTGGGCGGGTGAAGTCGGTGCCATAGCGCGCTTATCCTACGAATGCGATTTTCAGAATGGCGAAGAGACAGAGGCCGGCGATCAGGATCGCAAAGAAGGTGTTCAGCATTAGGAGAGCGATCTTGCCGAACTCGCCATGCACGTAATCCTCGATGATGACCTGCATGCCGAGCTTCATGTGGATGACGCCTGAGATTACCATCAGCCCCATGACGACCGCGACGAACGGGTTCGACAGCGCGCGGACCACATCCGCATAGGGGGCGCCGGCATAGGCGATCATGAAGAAGAGGAAGAACAGGATGAGCGGAACGTTGGCGACGGCCGTCAGACGCTGGCGCCAGAAATGATCCGTGCCGTCCTTGGCGGAGCCGAGCCCGCGAACCTTGCCGAGGGGGGTGCGCATATCCATGAGAGGACCTTCAGAAGCGAATGAGGAAGCCGATCACCCAGACCAGCACGGTCAGACAGAGCGACCCGATGATGTTGGCGATGGCGAGCTTGGTCGAGAATTCCTTCCCGAAGCCGTAGCCGAGATCCCACATGAAGTGGCGGAAGCCGCCGAGCATGTGGTGCAGCAGCGCCCAGGTATAGCCGAGCAGCACGAGCTTGCCGAGAAGGCTGCCCAGCACCCAGTTGGCCCAGTCATAGGAGCCCTGGCCGCTTGCCGCCGCGATCAGCCACCAGGCAACCAGCAGCGTGCCGACATAGAGCGCACCGCCGGTAATGCGGTGGACGATGGACATGACCATGGTGGGAATAGGTTTGTAAATTTGCAAATGCGGCGACAGGGGCCGGTTATTTGTCACGTTCGCCATCAGAACCTCGCGGCGGCTTCTCTGCGCTCCCGGATTTCGGAGCATGCTCAGTCAACCACACGAATGACGAATTCTCTGTGTGCGTTGCATCAATTGCGACGTTTAATCACCGGAAACGCCGACGACAAGCACAATCGCTGTCTTGCCTTAATTTAATCGATTGGGGTTACCACGAAATTTGCAGGCTAACGAAACTGGTGTTTTCGGCTCAATAATTTTGCCCTTCTCCCGAGCCGCATGGACAAACTGCTGCTTTTGGCGCAATCTGGCGTTAACGATTTGTTAACGATCGGAATTCCGGAGGCCGGCGCCCATGTTTCGCAGTCTATCCGCAGTCACTCTGCTTGCCCTGTCTGCACTTGCCGTCTTCCCCGCCACCGCCGGCGAGCGCCGTTTTGATCATCGCTTCGCCGATCAACGCGTCGTTGGCCATCGCCACGCCTTTCACAACGGGTTGTTTCTCGGCCGACATATGGGCTGGCGCGATCGCGGCATCCGTTTCGACAGCGCCTATGGCCGCGGGCACCACAGAGAGCGGATGCCGTTCTTGAAGCAGTTTTCGTCGGCAGCGACCAATCGTGTCGCTCGCAGCGGGCTGGTCATCATCGCACCCCAGCCGCCGGGTGGCGACAGCGGCGACACCTATGCCGGCTCTTATGCCTATCAGGTCGATGGCGGGATTTATGTCGGCGGCAATGGATACGGATATTATCCGGCGGCACGGCCCGAACCGACGGCCTCGACGGCCTCGACGGCAAAGATCATCGACGTCGCCGTCCAGGACGACCCCTGCACCTACGAGGCCAATGTTTGCGTCATCCGGCCTTAAAGCGTGATGCCGAAAGTGCGGAATTCTGTAGCAATGCCGCCAGAGAGCAGCTTTCGCCCTTACCGCTTATGTGATTTCTTGAGCCACAAAAGGTCGTAACGCATCCGCAATCTTTGCCCCTAGCAAGACATATCTTTCTTCGACGAAATGTGGGCCATCCGGCTTCAAGAGCACTTCCGGTCCGGCTTCGCTGACAAGGTATGAAGATGACGAATGCCGCGGCTCAAATTTGCCCGGCCTCACTCTTTCGCGACGCGGCTACGTCAATACGGATGGCGCACATCGGCGGGAGATTCTTGTCCTCAAACGTTGCCCGCCGTGGCGTTCCGCTATCCGGCATCCAAGCATCCCAGGCTCTGTTCATTTCCTCGAATGAGGCAAGGTCCCTGAGCCAAATGTTGGCGAGAATGATCTCTGACTTGTCGGTACCTTCGCGTAGCAGCATGTCATTGATGCGCTCCAGTATTTCGTTGGTTTGCGCCGTCACGCTCGCTCCCCTCGTGAGGTTTGCGACCTGGCCGGGCAGATAGGCGGCATCTGCGAGGAGAGTTTCGTCAACTTTGGCTTGCCCCATCATCGTATTCGCAGACTTCCATGAATGCTTGAGATTGGGTCGTCGACCCTTCATCCGGTCACTGTGGTGCTTCGCTCGCCATCGCGGTAGAGGGAATTAAATTGACCCGATATAATGGAAGCTGAACGCTCCTAGCTGGACAATATGGCCGTATGCCGCGAAATGAAGTCCACAAGGTAGCGCGCGCCTTCGGCCGTCTCGGACTGAGAATACAGACCGATCTCGATGCGCACCGGACCGGGCAGATCCGCCGATCGGTCAAGTGTCCGGCAGCCCTCCGGTTTTGTCGTGAGCATCATTGGCGCGATACCAATACCGACGCGAACCGCAGTCGCCATGGCCACGAGAGTCGATGCGACGCACGCCGTCTTCCACTTGATGTTCCGCTGAGACAGAGCCGCAAGCGTCGGAAGCGTCCAGGGACACTCCTCCTCGAACATAATGATGGGAAGCGGTTTTTCCGCATCCACCACGAAGTCGGATCTGACCGTCCACATCAAATATTCGGTCCAGATCAGGGTCGGTTTTCGCGACAGACAGGTGATGTCGCAAACCACCAGATCCAGCTTCCTGTCTTCAAACAGGCTGGCGAGGCGGCGATTCGGCTCGACAATGATGTCGATCTCGACCTTCGGGTTCTGGGCTCTGAAGTCACTAAGAATGTCGATCAGGTGGCCGGCTGCGAAGTCCTCAACGACGCCGAGGCGAATGCGGTCCTCGATCATCTTGCCTGTCAGCCTTTTCTCGACCTCGTCGCTGAGGGCGACCATTTCGCGGGCATAAGCCAGCATGATCTGCCCATGGCTCGTGAGTTCGAGGCCTTTTGACGAACGCGAAAACAGCGTAACACCGACAAGCTCCTCCAGCTTGCGAATCTGCATGCTCACCGCCGCCTGCGTTCTATTCAGCTTGACGGCAGCGCCATTGACGGTGCCGATCTCCGCGACGGTCAGAAATGCACGAAGCAGATAGGAATCGAGATCAAGCATCAGAAGCCGCATTCCATAGTTTGGGGCGTTCGAGTGCTGAGGGCCTCTCTGCCGACAAGCGGATATTGGACGAACCATGTTCTTCCGGCAACTGGCGATCCTTAGACGGGGCGCAGTGCAAGCTGCGCCCCGTCAATACCAACTTATCGCGCGAAGAGAACGCATGCCGTGGGGGGAATGGAAACGCTGATCTCCTGCCCTCGCGCGAAGGCTATGTCTGGACGGTTCGGGCAAGCCGAGATTATGCGGTCGCCACTGACGAGGTCCAGAACGATATGCCTGAAGGCACCGAGTGTCACAACGTCGGCAACGCGTCCGGGCATGGCCCCGGCACCCGGAGCACCAGATGATATCTCGACGCTTTCCGGCCTCACGCAAATCTCGGCGGCACCTGAAAGGCTTCCGGTGGACGCGACCGGAAACTCCCAGCCGGATTCGGAGCGAAATTTGCGAGCCGTTCCGCCCGCGGCCGAAATCGAACCATGAATCCAATTCGTCCGCCCCATGAAATCCGCGACGAAACGCGAGTCTGGACGCCAATACACATCATCCGGCCTGCCGGATTGCATGATTTCTCCACGGTTCATCACGAATATGCGCTCTCCCAGGCTCATCGCCTCCTCCTGGTCGTGGGTTACCACGATCGCGGTCGAGCCGACCGCGGCGAGCACATCTTTCAATTCGGTGCGCAGCTCATGGCGAAGTTTGGCGTCGAGGGCCGACAGAGGCTCATCCAGAAGAACAAGGCTTGGATGGGTGGCGAGCGCCCGCGCAAGCGCAACACGCTGCTGCTGGCCGCCGCTCAACTGATGCGGCCGCCGCTGCCCGAAACCGACGAGCCGGACGAGCTCAAGCATCTCGGCAATGCGGCGAGGTATTTGCCCCGGCGGGTGGTTGCGATGGCGAAGTCCGTAGCCGATGTTCTGTTCGACGGTCATATGCGGGAAAAGAGCGTAGTGCTGGAACAGCAGCCCGACATTGCGCTCATAGGGTTTCAATCCGGCCATCGGCTCGCCGTCGATCAAGATCGAGCCTTTGTCGGGCCGCTCGAATCCGGCAATGAGCCGAAGAATAGTGGTCTTGCCGCAGCCGCTCGGTCCAAGCAGTGCGATTGTTTCACCTGGGTTCACCGAGAAGGAGATATTACCGAGGGCGATCGTTTCACCGAAGCGCTTGCTGACCCCTTGAAATTCCACGGCAGAAATCATCGTATTGTCCTCATGAACGAAACAAACCCTGACCGACGACGGTGTCGAAGCCGACGACACGGTCCAGCACAACGATCAGCAACGCGGTGACGGCAATCAGGACCACGGCCGCCGCAGCGATCGTCAGATCGAAAGCCGCGCGCATGTTGCTGACCAGCGTAACAGGCAAGGTCGTTGCGGACGGATCGCTCAGAAAGAGACTGATCGATACGTCATCTATAGAAATTGCGAAGGCGAAGATCGCACCGGTGACAACGCCCGTCCGCATGAGCGGTAGGGTAATGGTCCAGAAGGCCTGGCGCTCGGTGGCGCCGAGAACCATCGCGGCTTCCGTCAATCGTTGGTCGCTGCCGAGAAGGCTGGCGAGACTGGTCCTTATGCAATAGGGCAACGTCACGATCACGTGGCCGAGGAGCAGGCGCGCCATACCATTTGTAATACCGGCCTTGGAAAGGAAAAGCAGCAGGCCGAATCCGATGACGACCGGAGGAACGATGAGTGGCGAGAGAAAGGCCGAAGTCAGCGCTGCCTTTCCTGGAAAATTGCCACGGGCAAGGCCGACAGCCGCTGCAGTTCCGATCGTGACGGACAGAACCGTCGTGAGTACCGCCAAGATGAGGCTGGTGCGTAGGCTGGTAAGGATATCCGCCTGGGAGACGAGCCGTTCGAACCAGTGAAGCGACAAGGCAGGTGGCGGCAGTGGACCGAGGTAGGTCCTGGCGTCGAAAGCCATGAGGCATGTTATCACCAACGGGATGGCGAGGAACGCCAATCCAAGGCCGATGACACCGTCGGCGAGGGAAACGGCGATCCGGTCTGCGGTTCGCGCTGCAAAAGATTGTCTGCTCATCGGGAAACCTTCCAGGCCTGCGCAAACGTTATGACAGCGACGACCGCCAAGGCCGCGGCAAGCATGACGAGCGAGATCGCCGCGCCGCTCGGATAGTTGGCGATATCGCTGAACCGGGTGTAGATGACGTTCGATATGAAAAGCACCCGGCCCCTCCCGAGCACCATGGGAATGACGAAGGCGCTGATCGCGAAAGTCAGCGAGACAAGCGTACTTGAGATCAGAGCCGGGAAGCTCAGGGGAAGCGTGATCGACAGATGGGCTTTCCATCCCGGCGCGCCGAGCGACTGGGCTGCATCGAGCAGACGCGGATCGATCGATTGCATCGCGCCAATCAGCGTTAGCGTTGCGACCGGTATGATCGAGTGAACCAGACCCGCAGTAACGACGATATTGATATATTCGCGGCTGTTGGGCGAAAGGCCAAGTGTCAAGAGGAGGGGTCGGAAGATGCCAACCGACCCGAAGGTCAGTTCGATCGCGTATGTCTTGATCAGGACGCTGGATAGAACAAGCGTAATCAAAAAGCCGAGGGTGAGCGCGCGCATCCGCGGGGAAATGCGCCGCACGACAAAGTAGGCCAGCGGGAATGCCACAAGCTGACCGATGATCGCGGCAACTCCACCGATCCAGAAAGTCGTCAGCAGGACGCTCGCAAACGCCTGGTTTGCAAGCTCGTAATAATTTTGGACCGTTGCCGCGGCATTTTCAACGGAGCCGACGCGCCCCGGCGTAAACTCCTTCAAGCTTTCGATTGCCAGATTGATTAACGGTGACAGAAAACCGAATGCGAACACCAGCAGGGCTGGCCCGAGTGTCAGGGCCGCATCTCGGCGATCAGGAAGAGAAATGGCAACGGGTTGCCGCCTTACTTTGATCATGGTGGAACAGCCTTTTCCTCGCCCTTACGGGCCACGAGAAAGGGAGGTTATCGAAGCCCATGCGCGCCCTCGATAACCTGCCGCGAGGTGCCTTAGAGCAACGGGGCGATGTCCTGTTCCCAGCGTTTGGACCAGGCATCCTGCTGTTCGAGAACGACATTGTAGTCCGGCACATAAACGAAGCTCGAAAACTCGTCCGACGTGAAGGACAGATGCTTGAGATTGTCGGGCGTGACCGCCTTGCTGTTCAACGGCGCTTCGCCCGCCACCTTGGCGTAGAGTGAATTCATGTCCGGGCTGATTGCGAAGTTGACGAAGTCGAGCGTTGCCTTGGTGTTCGGTCTATTCTTCAGTACGCCGAAACCGCTCTGGTAGAGGAAGGCCCTGAAGTTGCTGTCCTTGGTGAAACGAGTAACCGGGAAGGTTTTCGCCACGGCCGCCCAGCCGGGCTCAGCGAAGAAGCCGACGGATGTCTCGCCCGACGTCAGCGAATTGGTGAAATCGATATCAGTGATGGCGACGCGGCCGATATTGCCGGATTTCGCCAATTCCGTCATGAGCTTCCATCCGGGTTCCATATTCGTTTCGCTGCCGCCAGCGTGAAGGGCGAGCGCGACAATCTGGAGCATCATGCTCTGTGTCGGGCCCGGCCAGCAGATCGCGCCCTTAAGATCGGGGCTGAGCAGATCATCGATGGTCTTCACAGCGATCGGAGCCGTATCGGTTCGGGCACCGAAATACATGCCGCCAACTGCGCGTGGGACCGCTTTGATATTGCCCTTGCCATCACGAATGATGATTTTCTCGGGAATGTTCGCAAGGTTGGGAACATCGGCGGGATTAATGGTCTCGAGCCAATCTTCCTTCACCATACTGTTGAATGAGCCTTCCCAGCCGGCGACATAGTCGTAGTCGACATTCGGCCAGACGGCCTTGATCTTTGGCAGGATCGCGCCCGCGCCACCCTGATGAAGAACCCAGTTGAACGTCGCCGCATTCTGGTCGGCGGCGATCTGCTTCATGGCTTCGACGACATCGCCGCCCCATTCAACGGCGGTGAGATTGCCGCTGCCGGCTGCGGCGGATCTCGCAAACCCGCTCATTGTGCCGGCAATCCCCGCGGCAGCGGCGGATCCGAGGAAGCGGCGGCGTGTCATATCGTGCAACATCGTAGGTCCCCTTTGTTGTCGGCCCTCTGCTGGACCGTTCGCGTCGGAGACTGCTTGGAGGTTGCCAACCGCGGTAGTGGGAAAATTCTCGCCGGGTTATAAAGTTTTCTGAATATCCCGATGAACGCATTACCCGCATCGCGGAGCCCTGGCGGATCCGAGCTATCAAGAATCGTTATATCCCCTCTCGAATTTTCGCGGTTCCAAGAAAAGCGGGTGGCGCCGATGATGATGGCAGCATCAATACCGTGGGAGCCTGCCTTGACCATTGACCGGGATTTTCTGGAAGACTTGAGAAAGCGCTTCGGCAGCGCTGCAGGCGGTGAGATGGAAGATCCACACTTCCGCGCCGTGGCGGCGAGCGTATTCAAGGACGGCGACAGCCGCAAATGGCCCTTCGCCGATCCTGCGACCTTTCTGGACGCCCGTTTCATCGAGAACGGCTTGCGGCCCGAGGTCCTTGAGGCGCTTGAGGTAGCTCTGATCGGCGTGCCGATGGATCTCGGCGTCACCAATCGCGCCGGCGCGCGGCTGGGGCCGCGGGCCGTCCGGGCGATCGAGCGTGTAGGCCCCTACGAGCATGTTCTGCGTGTCGCGCCAATGGGAGGGCTAAAGGTCGCCGATGTCGGCGACGTGCCGATGCGCAGCCGGTTCGGCCTGGCCGAGTGCCATGTCGACATCGAGGCCTGCTACCGGATGATCGCGGCAACCGGGGTTATCCCACTGTCGGTCGGCGGCGACCATTCGATCTCCGGCGCCATTCTCAAGGGCCTGGCGGCCAGCCAGCCGGTTGGCATGATCCACATCGACGCTCATTGCGACACCGCCGGTCCCTATGAGGGCTCTAAGTTCCACCACGGCGCGCCCTTCCGCGAGGCGGTCCTGGCGGGCGTGCTAGATCCGAAGCGTACGATCCAGATCGGCATCCGCGGCGGCGGCGAATATCTCTGGGAGTTCTCCTTTGCCTCCGGCATGACCGTCATCCACGCGGAAGAGGTGGCGGAGATGGGCCTCAAGGCTGTGATCGCAAAGGCTCTGGAGGTTGTCGGCGCTGGTCCAACCTATCTCAGTTTCGACGTGGACAGCCTCGATCCGGCCTTCGCTCCGGGAACCGGCACGCCAGAAGTCGGCGGGCTTCAGCCGAGGGAGGTCCTGACCCTACTGCGCGGTTTCAAAGGCATCAACCTCATCGGCGGCGACGTCGTGGAAATCGCGCCGCAATACGACAACACCACCAACACCGCGCAGATCGCCGCGCAGGTCCTGTTCGAACTCCTGTGCCTCGCGATGTTCAGTCCTGCGGTCAGGACAAAGGCGACCTGAGAACCAACTCCGCAACGGCAGCGTGCTTCGTGCCCGCTGCCATCCATCACCTGTCGCACAACACATCTCAAAAAGGGGAACGACATGACTGCTCTTACGAAATTGCGCTACACCGCCACCACGGCAATTGCCGTATTCGGCATCCTGGCAGGGGCCGCGCAGGCCGACGAACTTGCTGATATAAAAGCCGCAGGCGAGATTAACATCGGCATCTTCTCCGATTTCCCGCCCTTCTCTTCGGCAAGCGCCGATATGAGCATCAAGGGCTATGACGTCGACGTCGCCCAGAAGATCGCCGACGGGCTCGGCGTGAAACTTAATCTCGTGAGCGTTACTGGCCAGAACAGGATCGCCTACCTGAACGACGACCGTGTCGACCTGCTGATGAGCGTCGGTTATTCGAAGGAGCGTGCCGAGGTTATCGATTTTGCCGCCCCATACGCCCCCTACTATATCGCCGTCATCGGTCCGGCTGCGCTGAAGGTGAGCGGTAAGGAAGACCTTGTCGACAAGACCGTTGCCGTCAATCGTGGGACGCTCGAAGACACCTCGCTGACGGCCGCCGCCCCTGCCTCCGCTGCGATCCAGCGCTTCGAGAACTACAATTCGGTCATCCAGGCTTTCATATCCGGCCAGACCCAATTGATGGTCGTCGGCAACGATGTCGGTGCGCAGGTTCTGGCACGACAGGACGAGCTGAAGCCGGAGCAGAAGTTCCAGCTCCTTAGCTCCCCCTCGCACATCGCGCTCCGAAAGGGCGAGGAAGGCCTAAAGAAGGCTGTCAACGACAGCGTCGCCGCAATGATCTCCGATGGTTCTCTCGACGCAAGCTCGAAGAGCTGGCTGAAAGCGCCGCTCAACCCTGAAAACCTGAAGGACTGACGAAGACGGCCTCCCACTCACCAGAGCGTGATGCCGAAAGCTGTAAGCGATTCCGGTGGCGTCATGCTCCAATTCTTTGATTGAGAGACGGATCGAGATTTCGGGCCGACCCGGCCCAGATCATTCGGCCCCAAAGGACAACCGATGAGATACAGCCTCGATTTCAATTGGCTTTGGGACGGAATGGGAGCTCTGGCTTATGGTGCAGGCACGACGCTTGCATTGACGGCCTCCACATCGGTCCTTGGGATCGTTCTCAGCATTCTCGGCGCGGCCGCGCGCCGGGGACCTTATCCATGGTTGCGCAAGGTCGTCGGCCTGTATGTGGAAGTCATGCGTAATACGCCATTCCTGGTACAGCTGTTCTTCATCTTTTTTGGCTTGCCTAGCCTCGGCATTCGCCTCGATCCGATCTCTGCCGCAGTTCTTGCCATGACCCTCAACATGGCCGCCTACACGATCGAGGTGGTCGGGGCCGGGCTCGATGCCATACCGAGAGGCCAGAAGGAGGCGGCGCAGGCACTCGGCCTGAGGCCCCGGCTGGTGTTCTTCAAAATCATCCTGCCGCAAGCGATTGCCATCATTTTCCCGGCGCTGACGAGCCAGATCATCATCATGATGCTGGAATCGGCGGTGGTTTCGCAAATATCCGTCCGCGAGCTGGCGCAGGAGGCCGATCTGCTTCAATCGCGCACCTTCCGCTCCTTCGAGACCTATCTGGTGGCGACGTTGATCTACCTTTCGATGTCCGCCGCACTTCGCCGGCTCCTTTTCGCCGGGAAACGCCGTTTTCTGGGAGCCGGTCTGGCATGATTGAGTTCACCTTCTGGGACATTCTGCGCAATCTTGTCTTCGCGACACGCTGGACCCTGCTGCTTTCGCTCGCAGCCTTTGCCGGCGGCGCCATCATTGGCTTGGCGATCCTGTCGGCACGGATATCGAAAACGCGCTGGTCGCGCAGCTTCGCCTCCGGCTACATTGCCCTGTTTCAGGGAACGCCGCTCCTCATGCAGCTCTTTTTGATGTTCTTCGGCCTGCCGATGCTCGGCTTCCGGATCGAGTCATGGACCGCCGCCGTCTGCGGCCTGACGTTCTATGCTAGCGCTTATCTTGCGGAAATCTGGCGGAGCGGCGTCGAAGCGGTGCCACGCGGGCAATGGGACGCCGCAGCCAGCCTGGGCTTGCATCGTCTCCTCGAACTTCGCCTTGTCATCCTGCCGCAGGCTTTCCGGATCACGCGCGCGCCGACTGTCGGGTTCTTGGTCCAGTTGATCAAGAGCACCGCACTGGCTTCGATCCTCGGCTTCGAAGAACTGCTGAAAACCGCGAACGCCATCAACAACGCGACCTTCGAACCTTTCAAGGTCTACGGCCTCGTCGCGGTGATCTTCTTCGCCCTGTGCTATCCGCTTACGCAATACGCCAGAATTCTGGAGAAGAAAGCTGCGTTTGGCTGAGCGGTGCCGAGTTTCTCCGCATTCCGATCGCAACGGAGTGTCCAAAGAGCCGATGCCGGTTGAAAAGATAGCGCGCCGCGCAGCAGCGACGCAGCTCAGGCGCTACTCTGGTTCAGTCAAACAGAACTCGCTTTATCCAGCAGTCAAAACCTACTGAGAGATCGCTTCAATGACCGACACAAAAATCCGTATTCTCGATGCCCAGACAACGGGCGAGTTCCTGCCATTCAGCGCGCTGGTCGCGACCCTGCGGCAAGCATTTGTCGAAGGCTGTGTTGTGCCGGTGCGGCATCACCACACGCTAGCCAATAGCGGCGAGCCGGATGCGACGCTGCTTCTGATGCCGGCCTGGCATGAAACGCACCGGTCGGAACGCTACCTTGGCATCAAGATCGTTACCGTCTTTCCCGGCAACACGGTATACGGCATTCCCGGTTTGACCTCGACTTACATACTCTATGACGGCCGGACCGGGACGCAGCTTGCGCTACTTGACGGCAACACGATCACCACGCGCCGCACGGTAGCGGCATCGGCCCTTGCTGCGGACTATCTTGCCCGGCAAGACGCACGCCGTCTGCTGGTGATCGGAGCAGGCCGCGTCGCGAGCCTCATACCCGATGCCTACCGCGCCGTCCGGCCGATCGCGCATGTCGATGTTTGGGATATCGATCCCGCCAATGCGGAACGGCTGGCGCAGAACCTCCGGCAAAAGGGGCTCCAGGCCACTGCCGTCACGAATCTGGAAATCGCGGCGCGGCAAGCCGATATCGTCAGCGCAGCGACGCTGGCGACGGCACCGCTTATCCGGGGCGAATGGCTGCGGCCGGGCACCCATGTCGATCTGATCGGCGGCTTCACCCCGGCGATGCGCGAGGCCGATGACGAGGCTCTTCGACGCTCATCGGTCTACATCGACACTCACGAAGCCCTTCACGAAGCAGGCGATCTGGTTCAGCCGATCAGGGCCGGCGTCATTTCTACGGATGCGGTGCTTGCGACACTTGACGAGCTGTGTCGTCGGGATATTCCAGCACGGGCGTCCAACGATGAAATCACTCTCTACAAGGCAGTCGGAACGGCGTTGGCTGATCTTGCCGCCGCGACGATGGTGTATGAAGCCGCTTTGATCGCCGGCTGATTTCTTTTGGTCCGGGCGATCGCGAAAGATCGAATCCTGAATGTCGATCCGATTTAGGGAGCGAACCGCCACACCGTCGTCTTCTTGATTTCGCTGTCCTCAAGCGCACGCGTCACCGGCACCTCGTAAACCGCGCAGAATTCCAACCGGTCTCGCGGCAGATAACTGCGGCCGGGATCGCCGACCAGCACCAATTTGCAGTCGGCCGCCAGCGTCGCGAGCCAGGGAACGAGCGCAGCGGCGAAAGCGCTGTCGTAGAAGACGTCGCCGGCAAGCACGATATCCGCATCGACGGCCTGGCCGATCAGGTCGGCGCCGGTAAACCCGAGCGAAACGTGATTGACCTGCGCATTCAGCCGGACTGCGGCCTCCGCCCAGGGATCAATATCACAGGCCGTGACCTCAAGGGCGCCGGCCATGACGGCCGCAATGCCGACGAGGCCGGAGCCGCTGGCGAAATCCAGCACGCGCTTGCCGCGCACCATCTCAGGATGATCGATGACGTAGCGCGCCAGTCCCTGGCCGCCCGCCCAGGCAAAAGCCCAGAAGGGCGGCGGCAGGCCGATCGCCTCCAGCTCCTCCTCCGTTTTCAGCCAGAGATCATGGGCTTCGCTTGCCAGATGCAGCGAAATCTCCGGCACATGCGGCGGCGCCGTCACGCTGGTATTGGCGCGGATGAAGGCCTCAGGATCGGTTTTCAACGCGGCGGATTGTCCAGCCCGCCCATGCGGCAGACTTCGGCCCATTCGTCATCCGTTACCGGCTGCACGGAAAGGCGCATGGAGGTGACGAGCGACATCTTGGCGAGTTTTTCGCTGGCCTTGACATCCTTCAGCGTCACCGGCTTCGGCATGTCCATGACGGCGCGAATGTGGACGCAATCCCACTTCGGGTCGCCCTTGGCGGTGGAATCAGGCTGCGACAGGGCGGAAACTTCGACAATCCCGACGATCTCCAGCCCGTCATTGGAATGATAGAAGAAGCCTTTGTCGCCGATCTGCATCGCCCGCATGTTGTTGCGCGCTAGATAATTGCGCACGCCGGTCCATTCCGTGCCCTTTTCGCCGGCAGCCTTCTGCTGCTCCCAGGACCAGGAGGCGGGTTCGGATTTGTAGAGCCAGTGCGCCATGCTCACGCCTCCGGCTTGTTGAAGACCCAGTTGTAGGCCTTCACCTCGACACTTTCGAACAGCTCGGCCTTGGCATAGGGATCGGCATCGGCAAGCGCCTGCGCCGCCTCCTTCGTCTCCGCTTCGACGATAATCAGGCTGCCGCAAGCTTTGCCCTCGTCATCGAGAAACGGGCCGGCGATCTTCAGCGTGCCCGCGGCATTCAGCCCGTTCAGATAGTCGAGATGCGTCGGACGTGTCTCCATGCGCACGTTCAAATGGCCCGGCTTGTCCTTGCAGAGAAGGGCGAAAAGCATGTCTGTCTCCTATTCGGTGGTGATTGGGCGCGTCATCAGTTGCTCGATCGCTTCTGCTATATCGAGCCTGCCGTCGATGATGGCGGAAACGGCGTCGGTGATCGGCATGCTGACCGCAAGTTCGGCGGCAAGCCGCGAGGCGACGGAGGCGGCAAGCGCGCCTTCCACCAGCGCGCCCTGCAGCGGATCGACCTTTTCGCCGCGCCCGAGCGCGATGCCGAAGCGCAGGTTTCGCGATTGATGGCTGGTTGCCGTCAGCACCAGATCGCCGAGACCGGAAAGCCCGCGCACCGTATCGGCCTGCCCGCCCTTGGCGACGACGAAGCGCGACATTTCCGCAAGCCCGCGCGCAATCAGCGCCGCACGGGCGGAATCGCCGATGCCGGCGCCTTCGACGATGCCGCAGGCAATCGCCAGCACATTCTTCAGCGCGCCGCCGAGCTGCACGCCGATGCGGTCGCTGGAGGCATAGAGCCGGAAGGTGCGACCGGATATCGCCTGGGCGAGCCGCTCGGCGACTTCCATATCCTCGGCCGCGATCGCCATTGCCGTCGGCAGCCCCTTGGCGATATCGGCGGCGAAACCCGGGCCGGAGAGCACGGCGATGGGATGGTCGGGCAGTTCCCGTTCCAGCACGTCCGTCAGAAGGTTGCCGGTCGCCCGCTCGATGCCCTTGGCGCAGGTGACGACGATGGCATCCTTGGAGAGATAGGGTCCGTACTGCCGCGCCGCATCGGCCTGCGCCTGCGACGGCATCGCAAAAAGCACGATGGAGGCGCCGGCGATCGCCTCCGCCTCGGCGGAAAATTCCAGCGTATCGGGCAAGTAAATACCGGGCAGCGCCGCATCATGCAGCCGTTCGGCCTTCAGATCTGAAATCAGCGACGGATCGCGCCCGACAAGCGTCACCGCGCTGCGGCCGGCAAGGGCGATGACGGCGGCCAGCGCCGTTCCGAAAGCCCCCGATCCGACGACGGCGATGTGTTCGCTCATGCCTTGGCCCCTCTTTTTCCGAAACCGATCAGCGTTTCCGCATTGGAATCGAGCGGCCAGCGCGAGCGCGGCTGGACGTCGAGCGGATCCGGCGCGGCACCGGTCGCCATGCGCTCCAGCCCCGCCCAGGCGATCATCACCGCATTGTCGGTGCAGAGGCTGAGTGGCGGCGCGATGAAGCGGAAGCCGTTCTTGTCGCAAAGCGCCTGCAATGTGGCGCGCAATTCGAGATTGGCGGCCACACCACCGGCAACGACCAGCGCCGGCTTCTCACCGGTCGATGGGCCGGTCGCCTCTGGAAATTCCGTCTTGAACCGCTGCAGGCCGCGGCCGATGCGGTCCTTCAACGTGCGCGAAATCGCCTTCTGGAACGAGGCGCAGATATCCGCAACGTCCTGATCGCTGAGCGGCGCGATATCCTGTGCCGCCTGCCGCACCGCCGTCTTCAGGCCGGAGAAGGAGAAATCGAGCCGCGCCTCGCCGACCAGCGGCCGCGGAAAAGCGAAGCGATTGGGATTGCCGTCCCGCGCCATCCGTTCCACCGCCGGGCCGCCCGGATAGGGCAGGCCGAGCAGCTTTGCCGTCTTGTCGAAGGCCTCGCCGAGCGCATCGTCGATCGTCGTACCCCAGCGCTCATACTCTCCGACGCCGCGCACCAGGATGAGCTGGGTATGGCCGCCGGAGACGAGCAGCATCAGATAGGGAAAGGAAAGCCCATCCGTCAGCCGCGCCGTCAGCGCATGGCCCTCGAGATGGTTGACCGCGTAGAGCGGCTTGCCGGCGGCCTTGGCGATCGCCTTGCCGGTCATCAACCCCACAATCAGCCCGCCGATCAGCCCCGGCCCCGATGTGGCGGCGATGGCGTCGACTTCATCAAGCGACACATTGGCGCGCTTCAGCGCCTGCTCGATCAGCTCGTCCAGCGCCTCGACATGGGCGCGTGCGGCGATCTCCGGCACCACGCCGCCATAGGCGCTGTGCTCATCGAGCTGGGAAAGCACCACGTCGGAGAGTATCCTGGAATGCCCTTCCGCATCGCGCTCGACGACCGCCGCGGCGGTCTCGTCGCAGCTCGTTTCGATGCCAAGGATACGCAGAAAGGGAATCATGAGGCCTGTTCGTTGATTGCGATGGGATGGAAACCCGTTTACGAGAACTCCGGTAACAACGGAACTGAGCGGATGCAAACAAAACCTTTCCGGATCGGCACGCGGGGCAGCCCGCTGGCGCTTGCCCAGGCGCATGAGGCCCGCGACAGGCTGATGGCGGCGCATCATCTGCCCGAAGAGATGTTCGAGATCGTCGTGCTGACGACCAAGGGCGACCGCATCACCGACCGCTCACTGGCCGAGATCGGCGGCAAGGGCCTGTTCACCGAGGAACTCGAACAGCAGCTTGTGTCAGGCGAGCTGGATTTCGCCGTGCACTCCGCCAAGGACATGCCGACCCACCTGCCGGACGGCCTTCATCTCTCCGCCTATCTGCCGCGCGAAGATATCCGCGACGCCGTCATCGGCCGCACCGCGCCCAAACTGATCGACCTGCCGCATGGCGCCACCGTCGGCTCCTCGTCGCTGCGCCGCCAGGCGCTGATCCGCCGCATGCGGCCCGATATCAATGTCGTGACCTTCCGCGGCCTGGTGGAAACGCGCCTGCGCAAGCTCGAAGAGGGCCAGGTCGACGCGACGTTGTTGGCGCTCGCCGGCCTGAAACGGCTGGGGAAGGTCGAGGTTATCACAGATATCCTCGATCCCGACAGTTTTCCGCCGGCGCCGGCGCAGGGGGCGATCTGCATCGAAAGCCGCATCGGCGACACCCGGATCGACGATCTGCTGGCGCCGGTCAACGATACCACGACTTTCGACACCGTCTCCTGCGAACGCGCCTTCCTCGCCGCCCTCGACGGCTCCTGCCGCACGCCGATCGGCGGTTATGCCGTCTGCGAAGGCGACCTGATCCGCTTCTCCGGCCTGATCATTACGCCGGACGGCCGCAGCCAGCATGCGGTGACGACCGACGGCCACCGCCGCGATGCGGCAGCCCTCGGCACCCGCGCCGGCCAGGACGTGCGCGCAAGAGCCGGCAGTGCCTTCTTCGACGACTGGCACTGACGCGGCCATGCGCGTGCTCGTCACCCGCCCCGCGCATTCGGCTGAGAAAACCGCACAACGTTTGCGCGATATGGGCCACGAGCCCTTACTGCTACCGCTGCGCCAGCCACTGCATGACAGCACCGCCGCCGCACGTGCGCTTGCAGCCAGCAGCGGCCCGATCGCCGTGACCAGCGCCGAAGCCGTCAGGGTGTTTTCCGCTCTCGGTGAGCAACTTCATCCGCATCTTGCCCGGCCGCTTTTCGCGGTCGGGGAGGCGACAGCCGAAGAAGCCAAAAGCCTCGGCTTCCGATCGGTTTTCTCATCCTCGGGCAATGGCGGCGATCTCGCCGATCTCGTTGCCGCGCGGGCCGCAGAGGATTTGCTCTATCTTGCCGGCACGCCGCGTGCGGAAACGTTCGAAGGAAGATTGCGTGAGCTCGGCATCCGCTTTTCCGTCGCTGAATGTTATCGCATGCAGCCGGTTGCCCCCTGCCCGGCCGAGATCGAAGCGATTTTTGCGGGCGGCCTGCCGGAGGCGGTTCTCTTCTATTCCCGGCAGACGGCCGAGGATTTTTTCAGCGTGACGGAACTTCGCTCGGCGCTGCCGGAGGAAAGCGGAATCCGCCTTCTCTGCCTCAGCGAGGCGGTCGCGCAAGCCATTCCGGCGGCGCTGAAAAAAAATGCGGCGATTGCGCCGATGCCGGATGAGAAAAGTCTTTTGTCGCTGCTTTGAATGCTTTAGCCGCCCAAATTTGATCTAACCTCTTCCCTTAATTGGCATCACTGTCTAGTTTCGTTGCAATGCAGGATAAAGAGGATCTCATGGTATCGGGAAACCCGCCACGCCATTCGAAGAGCGCCGACGAGCCGGTCACGATCGACCTCGAAGCACAGGATTTCGCCTCTGCAGCCGATACCGAAAAGCCGGTCGAGAATGATGTCGGCGATGCCGACAACAGCCCCGCCGATGCCGGCGTGACATCAGAAACCGAGACTGCGCCGCAGATCGAAGAGGAACGGGTCGAGCCGGACAAAGCCGAAGACGAGGACCAGCCCGGAACGGATGCGCGCGAGGAGCAGCCCGCCCCCGAGCCTGCCTTCACGCCTCCTCCCGAACAGCCGCGCCGTGCCGGCACCTCCGGTCTCATCGCCGCCGGCATCTTCGGCGGCCTCGTGGCGCTGCTTGGCGCCGGCGCCATTCAATATGCCGGCTATCTCCCGGGTTCCTCAGCGCCGCAGACGACATCGCCTGACATCGCCGATCTGTCCGGCGAGATCGATGGCCTGAAACAGACTGTCGCCAATCTTGCCGCCAATCCGGCGAGCGCGGATGACGGTGCGCTTGAAAAGCGCATCGCCGCGCTGGAAGCGACGGCCAAGGCGCCCGCAGCCGCCGCACCGGCCGATTCGGCAAATGTCGAGGCACTCAACCAGAAGATTGCCGAGCTGACCGGTCAGGTCGACCAGCTGCGCGCGACACTCGCCCAGTCTTCCGAGCAGCAGACGACGAGCGGCGCCGATATCGCCAAGCGTCTCGACGAGGCTGAGAAGAAACTGAACGCGCCGCGCGAGGATGTCGCCGTCGCCCGGGCGATCGCGGCGGCCGCTCTCAAGGCGGCGATCGATCGCGGCGGGCCGTTCCTGGCCGAACTCGATACTTTCGCCGGCGTCGCACCCGACGATCCGGCTGTCGCCGACCTCCGCGCCTTTGCCGAAACCGGCATTCCATCGCGCGCCGAACTCATGCGTCAGGTTCCCGATGTCGCCACCGCGATCGTCGAAGCCGTCAACCAGCCGGATCCGAACGAGAGCTGGTCGGACCGGCTAATGTCGAGCGCCAAGTCGCTGGTGTCAGTCCGCCCCGTCGGCAATATCGAGGGCGACAGCGTCGAAGCCATCGCCGCCCGCATGGAGGACAAGGTGAAGAGCGGTGATCTGCCCGGCGCTTCCGCCGAATGGAACAGCCTGCCGGCTCCCGGTAAGCAGGCTTCCGCCGCCTTCAAGCAATCGCTCGAAGCGCGGATCCGCGTCGAGGAACTGGTCGGCGGGGCGCTGTCGAAAGCGGTGTCCGGCACCGGCAAGGAGGGATGAGAGCATGCTGATCCGCCTTGTCGCCTTCGCCCTCTTCGTGCTGCTTCTCGCCTATGGCTTCTCCTGGCTCGCCGATCGTCCCGGCGACCTCTCGCTTATCTGGGAAGGCCAGATCTACCAGACGAAGCTGATCGTCGCCGCCAGCGCGATCATCGCTCTCGTTGCCGCCGTGATGATCGTCTGGTGGTTCATCCGGCTGATCTGGACCTCGCCGCATTCGGTGACGCGTTATTTCCGCGCCCGCAAGCGCGACCGCGGTTATCAGGCGCTGTCGACCGGCCTGATCGCCGCCGGCGCCGGCAACGCGCTGCTCGCCCGCAAGATGGCCGCCCGCTCGCGCGGCCTCATCCGCGCCGATCAGGAGCCACTGATCAACCTGCTCGAGGCCCAGGCCGCCCTGATCGAAGGCCGCCATGACGAGGCGCGCGCCAAGTTCGAGGCCATGGCCAACGATCCCGAGACACGCGAACTCGGTCTGCGCGGCCTCTATCTCGAGGCCCGCCGCCTCGGCGCCAACGAGGCCGCCCGCCAATATGCCGAGAAAGCCGCCGACACCGCGCCCTATCTGCCCTGGGCCGCGCAGGCGACGCTCGAATACCGCAGCCAGGCCGGCCGCTGGGACGATGCAATCCGGCTGCTCGAACAGCAGAAGGCCGCCCGCGTCGTCGAAAAGGCCGACGCCAACCGTCTGCACGCCGTCCTCCTGACGGCGCGCGCCGGCGAGAAGCTGGAAGGTAACCCGACGGGTGCCCGCGACGATGCGCAACAGGCGCTGAAGCTTGCCGCCGATTTCATTCCGGCCGCCCTCATTGCCGCAAAGGCGCTGTTTCGCGAAGGCGGCGTGCGCAAGGCCGCCTCGATCCTCGAACAGGCATGGAAATCGGCACCGCATCCCGAGATCGGCCAGGCCTATGTCAGGGCCCGCAGCGGCGATTCCACCCTCGACCGGCTGAAGCGCGCCGAACGGCTGGAAGGACTGCGGCCGAACAATGTCGAATCCCTTCTCGTCGTCGCCCAGGCCGCACTCGACGCGCAGGAATTCGCCAAGGCCCGCACCAAGGCGGAAGCCGCAGCGCGCATGCAGCCGCGCGAAGCGGCTTTCCTGCTTTTGGCCGATATCGAGGAAGCAGAGACCGGAGACCAGGGCCGCGTGCGCCACTGGCTGGCCCAGGCGCTGAAAGCCCCGCGTGATCCGGCCTGGGTGGCGGACGGTTTCGTGTCGGACAAATGGCTGCCGGTATCGCCGGTGACCGGCCGCCTCGACGCCTTCGAATGGAAGGCGCCCTTCGGCCAGATCGAGGGGCCGCTCGAAGACGGCTCAGTGCCGCCCTCGATCGAAACCGCTTTGAAGACCTTGCCGCCGCTGCGCGACATCAGGCCGGAAAGCCCGGTAAACGACCATCGCATCATCGAACTGGAACGCGCCGCGACGATCGCCGAGGCTGTGCGCCCGACGCCGGCCCCGGCAAAACCGAAGCCCGCCGAACCCGTCAGCGATAAAGCGCCGGCACCGAGCGAAGCGAAACCTTTCTTTGGCGGCCGGCCGGATGATCCCGGCGTTCGCGATACCAGGGTGGAACCGGAACCCAAGACACGGCTCCGCCTTTTCTGAAATGGAACGAAAACCGCATGTTCGAACGCTTTCAGGCATTCTTCCAGAAGCTTACCGCCGACCACCCGAAAAAAGGTTTCGCCCCTGATGATCCACGCATCACGGTGGCAGCGCTCTGCATGCAGGTCATGGAGGCCGACGGTCAGATCAAGGCCAGCGAGAAGAAACGGCTGCGCAAGCTCTTGAAGGAGCAATATGCGCTCGACGGCAAGCAGCTCGATGCCCTGATGGCCGCCGGCCTCGAGGCCGAAAGCACCGCCGTTGATTATTATCGCTTCACCGCCGACCTGAAGCGCCATCTCAACACCGAGCAGCGGCTGGAGCTGATCGGCATTCTCTGGGACATCGTCTATGCCGATGGCGAACGCAGCGAGATGGAAGACCATGTGATCTGGCGGATCGCCGATCTGCTCGGTGTCTCCTCGCGCGAGCGCATCCAGAAGCGGCAGGAGGCCGCCGCCAGGGTGACGGATGTTCGGGTTGCGCAAGATGACAGCGACTGAGCAAAAGCCGAACCGCGACGGGCGCCCGATCCTCGTCGTCCTGCATCAGGAACGGTCGAGCCCCGGCCGTGTCGGCCAATTGCTCGTCGAAAAGGGCTACCGCCTCGATATCCGCCGCCCGGTTCTCGGCGAGCCGCTGCCGACGACGCTCGAAGAGCATGCCGGCGCCGTCGTCTTCGGCGGGCCGATGAGTGCCAATGATCCCGAGGACTTCGTCAAGAAGGAGATCGGCTGGATCGATGTGCCGCTGCGGGAAAAACGCCCCTATCTCGGCATCTGCCTCGGCGCGCAGATGCTGGTGCGTCACCTCGGCGGCAAGGTGCAGCCGAATGCCGACGGCTCGACGGAGATCGGATGGTATCCATTAAGGCCGACAGAGCGGGGCCGCCTGCTGATGCATTGGCCGAAGATGGTCTATCATTTCCACCGCGAAGGCTTCGAGCTGCCGCACGGCGCCGAGCTGCTCGCTGAAGGCGACGCCTATCCGAACCAGGCCTTCCGCTATGACGGCAACGCCTGGGGCCTGCAGTTCCATGCCGAACTGACCCGGGTGATGATGCATCGCTGGGTGGTGCACGGCGCCCATCGCTTCATCCTGCCGAACGCCCAGCAGGGCCGCGAACACCTTGAAGGCCGCATGCTGTTCGACGCGCCGCTGAAAGCCTGGCTGACCGAATTCCTCGATATCGTTTTCGAAGGCAAGACGGCGAAAGCCGCCTCTCCGATCACACTTCCCGCATAGAGGGCTGCGTATCCGGGAGCACGCGTTATCTCACGTGCTGGGCGCGTCGAGCGTATCGATCCGCCGCAATTTGGGGAAACTCGAAGCCCAGATCGCCGCGACCGCCAAAGTCCCGATTCCGCCGATAACGACCGCCGGCACCGCGCCGAAGATCGATGCCATCGTGCCCGCCCTGAACTCGCCGAGTTCGTTCGAAGCGCCGACGAACACCATGTTGACCGCATTGACGCGGCCGCGCAGCTGATCCGGCGTCCAGAGCGCAATCAGGCTTTCACGCACATAGACCGACACCATGTCGGCCGCCCCCATCAGCGCCAGCGCCGCGATCGAGACTTCGGTGTTGGTCGACATGCCGAAGATGATTGTTCCCAGACCGAACAGCGCAACGCCTGTGAACATGTAGATGCCGGCGCGGTGCTTCAGCGGATAGGCGGCGAGGAAGATCGCCATGACGATGGCGCCGAGCCCCGGTGCGGCGCGCAGCAGGCCGAGCCCCCATGGGCCGAGCGTCAGGATATCGCGGGCGAAGATCGGCATCAGTGCGGTCGCGCCGCCGAGCAGCACGGCGAAGAGATCGAGCGAGATCGCCCCGAGCACCACTCTCTCGGCACGGATGAAACTGAAGCCGCCGAGGATCATCGCCCAGCTCTTGGCCTCGCCCGTCGTCTTCTGCTCCGGTTTCGGGATCATGTAGAGAAGAGCCGCGCCAAGCACGGAAAAGATCACCGCCACCATATAGGCCGTTGTCGCGCTGACGCCGTAGAGCAGACCGCCGATCACCGGGCCGGTGATCGCGGCGAGCTGCCAGGACGACGAATTCCAGGCGATCGCATTGGAAAGATCCTGCTCCGGCACCAGATTGGGCGCCAGCGACTGCACCGCCGGCGACATGAAGGCGCGCTCGATGCCGAAGATCAGAAGCACGGCGAAAACCGGCAGCGGCGTGAAGGTCCCGATGACAGTCATGACCAGCAGCGCCAGCGTGCAGAGCGCGCTGACCAGCGAGCAGAGTGCCGCGATCGCCCGGCGATTGTACCGGTCGGCCACCGAACCGGTGACCAGCATGAGCAGCAGCGACGGCAGGAACTGCACGAGACCGATCAGGCCGAGATAGATCGCCTTGCCCGTCTGGTCGTACATCTGCCATCCCACGGCGACGCTGACGATCTGCTGCGAAAAGGACAGCAGGAAGCGCGCAAAGAAGAACCGTGTGTAGGACGAGTGCCGGAACGCGGCAAAACGGTCTCCGGTGGGCGAAAACGACATTGGGTGTTTTCCGAGGAGACGGGCGCCGGAAGTGCTGCAAGGCCGCCCGTTAAACATGATTCACCGCGCGTTCCCACACGGCACTTGCTCGTTTAGTCGCCAATGTCTACATGTCTGTCAACAACGAATTGGAGAAGACGATGTTTGCGCTGTTTCAAACCATTGATTTGGCTTTGAATATTTACACCTGGATCCTGATTGCCAGTGCCATTTTTTCATGGCTCTATGCCTTTAACGTCATCAACTCCAGCAATCAGTTCGTCAATTCGGTCGGCACATTCCTTTATAACGTCACCGAACCGGTGCTGAAGCCGATCCGCAGCCGGTTGCCGAACCTTGGCGGCATCGACATTTCGCCGATCATCCTGCTGCTGATTATCTTCTTCCTGCGCACCTTGCTTTGGACAACGCTCTATCCGTTGGTCGCTTGAGCCGTCCCTGGAAGCAATTCGACGATCATCTCCGCCTCGCCGTCCGGCTGACGCCGAATGGCGGGCGTGACGCGATCGACGGCATCGAGGCCGACGGCGAGGGCGAGACTTTCCTGAAGGCGCGCGTCACCTCGGTCCCGGAAAAGGGCAAGGCCAACAAGGCCTTGATTCTTCTGGTCGCCCAATCGCTGCGCATCCCCAAATCCAGCATCAGCCTCATCTCCGGCGACACCGCGCGTAAAAAAATCCTCCGGATCGACGGCGACCCGGAGGATTTGGCAAAAAAGCTCGAAACGCTTTTAGGCTGAATGATCAGCCTTTGGTCTTCTTGGCGCGCTCGACGGCTTCGAGGATAAGCTGGCCGGCTTCCTTGGAATCGCCCCAGCCGAAGATCTTCACCCACTTGCCGGGCTCCAGATCCTTGTAGTGCTCGAAAAAGTGCTCGATCTGCTTCAGCGTGATCTCGGGAAGGTCGGTATAGTCCTTCACCTTCTCATAGCGCAGCGTCAGCTTCGGCGACGGCACGGCGATGATCTTCTCGTCCTTGCCGGAATTGTCTTCCATCTTCAGGACGCCGATCGGGCGCACATTGATGACGCAGCCCGGAACCAGCGGGCGGGTGCTGGCGATCAGCACGTCGATCGGGTCGCCATCCTCAGACAGCGTGTGCGGCACGAAACCATAATTGCCCGGATAGGTCATCGGCGTGTAGAGGAAACGATCGACGACCAGCGTGCCAGCTTCCTTGTCCATTTCATACTTGATGGGATGGCCGCCGACAGGAACCTCGACGATAACGTTGACGTCCTCAGGTGGATTATTACCGATGGAAATGGCGTCGATGCGCATAGGAACTCCCGCGAGGTTGAATTGCTCGCAGCCAGATAATCAGTTTCATGCGGCAACGCAACATTTGACATCACCAATGCGTGATGGCACCGGCGCAAACAGGTCGAAACGTTCGAAGAGAGACGGGCGATTACCGGCCAAGCCGGTCAGTTCCAGATGAAACCGATTTTCTTCAGCTGCTTGTGGTCGAAATTTTCCATGCCTTCACAGAAATCGACACCGCCGTGGTGGCGGTAGAAGCGGCCGGCGTTCTCGTTTTCCTCGAGGCACCAGACGACCAGCCCGTTGCAGCCGAGTGACTTCAGCAGCCGGCGCGCCTCGCCGAACAGCATCCGGCCGAGACCGATGCCCTGATATTCCGGCCGAAGATAGAGCTCGTAGATTTCGCCTTCCTGCGGTAAAGCGCGGGCGCGGTTGAGGCCGAGCGTCGCGTAGCCGGCAACCGTTCCGGCGACGTCGAGAACCAGGAGCGTCGCCGGTCCGCGCGTCGCCTTGCGCCACCAGTTTTCACCGCGCCGCTCGATCATCTGCGTCAAGGCGCGATGCGGAATGATGCCTGCATATGTGTGCTGCCAGGCAAGCCTGTGCGTTTCCGATATGGCTCGGGCATCGTGCGGTTCGGCCCGCCGAACATCGATCGACAACGTCTTCATAACGTTTACTCTGGTCCCGCCGAAGGCAATTAACCATATGCAGCCAGCGCATCGTGATCGATTGCCCACAGACTTGATATGTGGACGACAGATAAAATTTAACGCTTTTTTAACGATTGTCACAAGTCGGAATCAGCGCAGCGCACAATAAAAAACCCCGGCACGAAGGCCGGGGTCTCAAGGCATCTTTCTAAAGCTTTTAGAGAGCCGCTTTCGACTTTTCGAAACGCTTACGATCGTTTGCGTCGAGATACATCTTGCGCAGACGAATATTCTTCGGCGTCACTTCCATCAGTTCGTCTTCCTGGATCCAGGAAAGCGCACGATCGAGCGTCATGCGGATCGGCGGCGTCAGCTTGACGGCTTCGTCCTTACCGGCGGCGCGGATGTTGGTGAGCTGCTTGCCCTTCAGGACATTCACTTCCAGGTCGTTGTCGCGCGTATGGATGCCGATGATCATGCCGGCATAGACCTTTTCACCCGGCTCGATGATCATCGGGCCGCGGTCTTCCAGGTTGAACATCGCATAGGCGACGGCTTCGCCGGCAGCATTGGCGAGCAGCACGCCGTTGACGCGGCCACCAATCACACCCTTGTAGGGCTGGTAGTCGTGGAACAGGCGGTTCATGATCGCCGTGCCGCGCGTATCCGTCAGCAGCTCCGACTGGTAGCCGATCAGGCCACGGGTCGGTGCGTAGAAACGCAGGCGAAGACGGTTGCCACCCGAAGGACGCAGCTCGACCATTTCGGCCTTGCGCTCGGACATCTTCTGGACGACGACACCGGAATGTTCTTCGTCGACGTCGACGACGACTTCTTCGATCGGCTCCAGAAGCTGGCCGCTTTCATCCTTGTGCATCACGACGCGCGGACGCGACACAGCAAGCTCGAAGCCTTCGCGGCGCATGGTTTCGATCAGAACGGCGAGCTGAAGTTCGCCGCGGCCGGACACGTAGAACGAATCCTTGCCTTCGGCTTCTTCGATCTTCAGGGCGACGTTGCCTTCCGCTTCCTTGAACAGACGGTCGCGGATGACGCGCGAGGTCACCTTGTCGCCTTCGGTACCCGCCAGCGGGCTGTCGTTGACGATGAAGGACATGGTAACCGTCGGCGGGTCGATCGGCTGCGCCTTCATGGCTTCAGAGACGGACGGATCGCAGAAGGTGTCGGCGACGGTCCCCTTGGAGAGGCCGGCGATTGCGACGATGTCGCCCGCATGCGCTTCGTCGATCGCCGTGCGCTCGATGCCGCGGAAGGCGAGAATCTTGGAGATTCGGCCGGTTTCGATCAGCTTGCCGTCCTGGCCGAGAACCTTGACGGCCTGGTTCGGCTTGATCGAGCCGGATGCGATGCGGCCGGTGATGATACGGCCGAGGAAGGGGTTGGCTTCGAGGATCGTGCCGATCATGCGGAACGGGCCTTCTTCGACCGTCGGCTCCGGAACATGCTTGAGCACCAGGTCGAGAAGCGGCGCAAGGCCCTCATCCTTCGGCCCTTCCGGGTTGACGTTCATCCAGCCGTCGCGGCCTGAACCGTAGAGAATCGGGAAGTCGAGCTGCTCGTCGGTCGCGTCGAGATTGGCGAAAAGATCGAAGACTTCGTTGATGACTTCTTCGTGGCGGCCGTCCGGACGGTCGATCTTGTTGATCGCGACGATCGGGCGGAGGCCGACCTTCAGCGCCTTGGAGACGACGAACTTGGTCTGCGGCATCGGACCTTCGGAGGAATCGACGAGAACGATCGCGCCATCCACCATCGAGAGAATACGCTCGACCTCACCGCCGAAGTCGGCGTGGCCGGGAGTATCGACGATGTTGATGCGGACACCTTTCCACTCGACCGAGGTCGCCTTGGCGAGAATGGTGATGCCGCGTTCTTTTTCGAGATCGTTCGAGTCCATCACGCGTTCGGCTACGCGCTGATTTTCGCGGAACGAGCCGGACTGCTTGAGAAGCTCATCCACCAGGGTCGTCTTGCCATGGTCAACGTGCGCGATGATCGCGATATTGCGAAGTGCCATATGTGAAATCTCTGAGGCTGCGGCGCACGCTCTTGAGGACGCGCCTATTGGTTTGGGGCGTCCATACAGTTTTTTTTGCGTTTGCGAAAGAGGGGAACGCGCAAAAGCTGCGGCATGGCTGCCGCCATGCCGCATCGAAGCGTGTCATCAAATTGTCTTAGGCGTCGCTGCCTGTCAATTCCTCGAAGGTCGAAAGTCCCTTTTTGACCAGCATCGCATCCGGGCTCGGCAGCTTGCCGCGGAAGGCCTTGTAGGCATCTTCCGGATCGACCGAGCCGCCGACGGAATAGATGTTTTCCTTGAGCTTGCGCGCCATCTCGCCGTTGAAGGCGTCTCCCGTCTCCTCGAAGGCGGCAAAGGCGTCGGCATCGAGCACCTCCGACCACATGTAGGAGTAATAGCCGGCCGAATAGCCGCCGGAAAAGATGTGCTGGAAGTGCGGCGTCGCGTGGCGCATGACGATCGATTTCGGCATGCCGATCTCGGCCAGCACCTCCGCCTGCACCGCCATCGGATCCGCAACCGCTTCCCGCGTGTGAAACGCCATATCAACAAGCGCCGACGAGGTGAACTCGACGGTGTTGAAGCCGGCATTGAAGGTGCGCGCCGCCAGCACCTTGTCGAGCAGCGCCTGCGGCATCGGCTCGCCGGTTTCGACATGCACGGCATAACGCTTCAGAATAGCGGGCACCGTCAGCCAGTGTTCGTAGAGCTGCGACGGCAGCTCGACGAAATCGCGCGAGACGCCAGTGCCGGAGACGGAAGGGTAGGTGACATTCGACAGCATGCCGTGCAGCGCGTGGCCGAATTCGTGGAACAGCGTGCGGGCATCATCGAGCGACAGCAGCGCCGGCTTGCCCTCCGCCGGTTTGGCGAAGTTGCAGATATTATAGATGATCGGCAGCTCGCCATGGCGGCCCGTCTTCAGTTCGAGCTTGTGCTGCGATTGCAGCGAGCTCATCCAGGCGCCGGATCGTTTCGAGCCGCGGGCGAAATAATCGCCGAGGAACAGCGCGACCAACCGGTCTTCGCGGTCCCGGATTTCAAAGACCCGGACATCCGGGTGATAGGCGGCCACGCCCTTCTTCTCGACGGCGCGGATACCGAACAGCCGCCCGGCCACGTCGAAGCAGGCCTCGATGATCTTCTCCAGCTGCAGATAGGGCTTGAGCTCGGCCTCGGAGAAATCGAATTTCCGCGCCCGGATCTTTTCGGCGTAGTGGCGCCAGTCCCAGGGCATCACCTCGTGGTTACGCCCCTCCTCGGCGATCAGCGCTGATATATCGACCTCCTCCTCGCCGGCGCGTTTCACCGCCCGCGCCCAGACGGCCTTGAGCAGATCGTTCACCGCCTCGGCGGTCTTCGCCATCGTGTTGTCGAGCTTCAGCTCGGCGAAATTGCCGTAACCGAGCAGGCTCGCCACTTGATGGCGCAGCGCCAGCGTCTGGCCGATGACGGCGCGATTATCCGTCTCGCCGTCATTTTCGCCGCGCGCCACCCACGCCTTGAAAGCCTGCTCGCGCAGATCGCGGCGCTCCGAAAAGGTCAGGAACGGCTCGATGATCGAGCGCGACAGCGTCACCGCATATTTGTCCTCGTCGCCGCGTTCGCGCGCAGCCGCCGCCATTGCGTCGCGCAGAAATTCCGGCAGCCCGTCGAGCTCGGCTCCGTCGGAAAGCGTAAGCGCCCAGGCCTTCTCGTCGGCCAGCACGTTCTGGCCGAATTGCGTGGCGAGGCCGGCAAGCTTTTCATTGATCCCGGCGAGCTTCTCCTGCTCGGCCTTCCCGAGCTTGGCGCCCGATTTGACGAAGCCTTTCCAGTGGCGCTCCAGCACGCGTGTCTGTTCGAGCGTCAGGCCGAGGCTCTCGCGTTTTTCCCAGAGCGTATCGATGCGGGCAAAAAGCGCGGCATTCATGCCGATCTTCGAATAATGGCGCGACATCTTCGGCGAGATTTCCCGCTCCAGCGCCTGGATCACATCATTGGTATGCGCGCCGGCCTTGTTCCAGAACAGCGCCGAAACGCGCGACAGCGCATCGCCGGCAATCTCCAGCGCCGTGACCGTATTGTCGAATGTCGGCGCCTCACTATTTCCGGCGATCTCGTCGATCTCGCTTTCATGGGCGGCCAGCGCCGCTTCGAAGGCGGCGGCAAAATCGCCGTCGTCGAGAGCATCGAAACGCGGCAGGCCGTGAAGACCGTCCCAGTTGACCAGCGCCGGATTGAAATCACGGGGAGAAGACATCGGAGAAATTCCTTTTTGGCATGCAGGTGGATCGTCAATATAGGAGAGCCACCCGGGAATTGGTATGTTGCAGGCAAGCGCCTTTCGCCCCACCCGCCAAATCTGGTGGACAAAAATTGACGCGCGAGAATTAACCATTTGTTAACGATTGACGCGAATCACGCGCAAGCGCTAGTTTCCCCATATTCTTCCTGTAAGGGGACATGCGCCATGGAAATTTTTTCTGTGCGGTCTTCTCAGAGTTTGCTATTTAAAAACAATCCCAATAACGCAAAAGCTTCGAAGACCTCTGATATTGAAATCGAGACCAGAGCTCCGGCCTCGGCCTCGTTCCAGATCAAAGACGATAGTGACGAAGGGCCGGATTTCACCGCGGTCAGCCCTGGTGAATTGCGCAATTACGCGCGTCAGGGTTTCGACAGCGGCCTGATCGATCAGAGCACCTACGCTGCGATCTCCGAGCCGCTGCCGATGCACGCCATCGATCCGCTCGGCAACGTCATCGATCTCTCCAGCGTCACCGACGGCACCAGCTTCAATTTTCTCGATTATTACAAAAATCAGCTGCAGATCGCCACGTCGATCGGCGATCCCGATGAGGTCCAGACGCTCAAATCAATCGTCAATTTCCTGGATAGCTAGCTAAATTACGCCTTGCGCCAGCTGATGAGGCCCGGCGTTGCGTGCCAGAGTGCCTGAGCGGCAAAACCCATGAAGAGGACGCCGGAGCAGCGCACGATCAGCCGCTCCTGCGCGCGATAGAAGCGGCGAACCGCGCCGGCGCCGATGACACCGATCAGGATGATGTCGGCCGTCACGAAACCGACGAAGGACACGCCGAGAAGCATCGGCAGCGCCTCGAAATCAAGCGCCCCAGCCGAACCCGCGACCAGCGCGGTGAAGGTGGCGAGCGCCACCGGATAGCCCTTCGGATTGGTGACGCCGAAGATCAGCCCACGGCGAAACGGCCGCTCGACCACGACCAGTGCCTGCCCTTCCGCTTTCGGCTTGGCATTGACGGCGCTCCAGCCGATCCAGGCGAGATAGAAACCGCAGGCAAGCCCGAGCAGGTCGAAGACGAAGGTCCCGATCGTCTTCGCGCCGACGATCGCGATCAGCGCCAGCGACGACCAGATGAGATCCCCGACCAGATGCCCCATCATGAACAAAGCGCCGGCCTTGCGGCCCTGCCCGGCGCCGATGCCGAGCAACTGCAGGAAGGCGGGTCCGGGGATGAGCACGTAGAAGAGCGCCGCTAGGAAAGCGCCGAAGACCAGGGACTGCGTCATGGAAATGCTCCGGAGGATGATTTGGCAGAGTAAGCGATGGCAGGCACCCGTCAAGGGCTGTGAGAAAACGGGATCAAGCAGCAAACGCCATTGCCAGCAGCTTCCGGCTCAACGCGGAGGTCTCTCATTCGCCCCTACATAGAATAGACCTCTAAGGATGCGCGCTGTCGATCGCCGGTACGGTGAACTTCACGACCTCTCCGCCCAGCACTTCGTGTTCCGGCGTGGCGATTTCGATGAACACCTTGTGTTCGCCAGTCGGCAGGCCGGTCAGGACGATAGCGCCGGTACCGCCGGCATCGGCCCAGCGCCAAGGCAGGTCGTCAATGCTGACATGAAGGTGACCGGCCCTCGGCGAGACGTCGCTGGCGCTGGCGCCGAAGATTGGCAGGATGCGGAAGTTTTCGGTTCGATAGGGAATGATGGCCACCGCTCTCTTCGCGAGCGGTCCCGGAAGCGGCTGATCCACGAAGAGCTTGGGCGCAGGCTCGTTCTGGATGGGAAGAAACTGCGTGGCTGCTTGATGCGGCGTTTGCGCATGGATGGGTGTGACGGCGGCAAGCAGTAAAACTGCCGTTGCGAGGGCTCTTGCGATCGTGGTCATGACAAAATCCTTTGGTAGCCGCGCCGGAGATCACCGACAGATGTCGGGACGCTGGCGCGATGTTGGGTTGGAGGGCGCTTCGGGGCCCGATCAAGCGACGTTGAGTTCGACGGCAATGTTGCCGCGAGTGGCCTTGGAATAAGGGCAGAGCTGGTGAGCACGCTCGACCAGGGACTTGGCGAGGACCGCCTCAATACCCGGCAGCTTCGCATTCAGCCGCGCCTGCAGCACATAGCCGTCGTCGCTCGAGACCAGGTCGATCTCGGCATCGACGGCGGCGTCGGCGGGCACACGGAGCTGGCGCTCGGCAGCAGCCCTTCCGATCGCGCCGAGGAAACAGGCGGACCAGCCCGCAGCGAAGAGCTGCTCGGGATTGGTGCCCCGGCCCGAGGAACCGGGCGGGGATAGTTTCACATCGAGGCGCCCATCGGAACTGCGAGACGCACCGTCACGGCCGCCGATGGTGTTGGTGGTGCCAGTGTAGATCACTGTCGACATTCAGATACTCCTTGTTGGCCTGGTGGACGCCGCCCTGGATCAAGGTTTGGGCTGCGATGACGGGAAGATGAGCTCCGCAAGTCCGGTCCGGTAGCGAGCAGAAACGAGAGTGAGCCTCTCGTTTTCGATCAGCCGCGCTGCAGGGAAGCGAGAAGCGGGATCGCTGTTGACGATGTCGAAAAGCAGCGTGTTATCGCACTGAATGCGTCAGTGACGAGAGCGTAAGGCGCACGCGCGCAACACGACGGTTTGTCCTTTCACGATCGGTGTAACGGCTCCCCGGCCGTTGAGAACTTGCAGGGTTCAAGAGGCTGCCTCTCGGCTTCTCTCGCTACCGCCGGCGCCGGAATTGCGCGACCTTCAAAACGCTAATCGGGGATCGTAACCGTTGAAGCGATCCCGCTTTCACATCCAGCCGGGAGACCGACATGAACACGGATTTCAAACGCAAGATCGTCTTCGCTCTATCGATGGGCATCGTAACGACAGGGCTGATCTCTTTTACACTGCTCGCGCTCAATCTGGGCTTCTCGAAGGGATTCGCCCTGACATGGCTCCGCTCGTGGAGCATTGCCTATCTCATCGTCATCCCCGCCATCCTGCTGATCGGCCCTCGCCTTCAGGCACAGGTCGACCGCGTCGTTCGTTGACGCGGAAGACGGTCGAGGAAGTGCGAGCTTCATTCGGGTGAAGGCACATCACCATAGTTGCTGCAAACCGCGCGAAGCCGGGGGAGCGCCCAATCGATGAAGGCACGCACCTTGAGGGCGAGCAAGCCCTGGCGCGAATAGACGATGTTGACCGGCTTGGGCCCGCCGTCATAGTCCTTCAAGATCTGCACAAGCGCGCCCGAGGATACTTCCTCCGGAACTTGATAGTCGAAGAGGCGGGCGATCCCGGCTCCCCCGAGCGCGGCGGCGACGCAATTGGCCGCCGTGTTCACCTCGATCCGGCTCCGCGGCAGGATTTCGACGGGCTTCCCGTCGATCTCGAAACTCCAAAAGAACGACCGCTTGTGGAACATGATCCCATCGTGATTGGCAAGTTCGGTCGGATGTTGAGGAAGGCCATGCCGTTCCAGATAGGCGGGGCTTGCGCAGGTCAACAGACGGAACTCACCGGCCTTGACGGCGTAGAGCGAACTGTCTTCCAACTCACCAAGTCGGATGGCGACATCGACCTGCTCATTGACCAGATGAACAGAGCGGTCGAGTGAAAGAACGTTCAATATCACTTGCGGATGCTTGTTCATGAAGTCGAGTGCAATCGGCAGGACATACCGGTGGCCAAACTCGATCGGCATCGTGATGGTCAGCAGTCCCCGCGGCGTCTGATACTCGCCTGACGCCCTGCGTTCGACCTCCTCCAGATCGGCGATAATCTTGCGCGCCGCGTCGACATAGTCGCGACCGGCATCGGTGAGCTGCAGGTTGCGGCTTGTTCGGATGATGAGGTTTGTGCCGAGATATCGCTCCAGATCGGCGACCTTGCGGCTGACGCTCGGCAGCGGTGCGTTGAGCTTCCGGCTACCCGCCGACAAGCTCCCGGCGTCAACCACCGCAAGCAGAACCCGCATTGCATCAAGCCGATCCATAATGCCCCGATGGTTAGAAGCCTCTCTGTTCAGGATAGGAGAAATCGGTTCTGCTGAATAGGCGGTTCCACCGTTCACCTCGGGCCTCGACGACGCAGATCGCCAGACGACCCGATGACGACCCGATGACGATCCCAGGCGCATCGAGAGGGTGGCTCTCATTTTCACCGGGTACCGGCCCAGGCCCGTAGCCGGTAAATTTTCACCCATTCGATCGAGTGTCTTGCCTGAATGTCAATCGAATCTGCCGGGCGTCACGACGATCAAAGGTCCAGGACGCAACTTCAAAAGGGTGAAGATTATGGACAGACTCTTCTATGTCGGCGTGTCGGCCGCACTCTTTGCGGCCTTTGCCTTCTCGCTCAATTTTATCGTGCCATTCATCATCGGTGACTATTCCACCTTTGATTTTGCCCTCATCCGTCATGTCGTCTCGGCTCTCGTCGGGCTTTACATTCTGTTTTCGCAGAAAGGCGCAATGCGCCATCTCACGCTTCGGAACTGTCTGCAGGCCATCTGGCTCGCCTTCGTCGGATATGTCGGCTACTTCCTGACGGTGACCGGAGCGGCCGTCTTTGCCGGCCCCGTCATCGCTCCGGCCTTTCTCGGTCTGGTGCCGATCGTGTTGATGGTCATTGGCAATCAGCGTCAGGGATCATTGCCGTGGCGATCCCTTGTGATGCCCTTGGCGCTGGTGCTGGTCGGCCTTATCCTCGTCAATGGCACGGCATTCACGGCTGAAGGATTGAACTCCGTCGAATCCCTGTGGGTTGGCGTGCCGCTGGCGCTGGCTGCCGTGGGGCTTTGGGTCTGGTTCGCTCTCGCCAATCAGGCTGCACTCGCTGCCCGACCAGAAATGCCCTCCGGCGTGTGGTCGGCCCTGATATTGGTCGGAGGTGGCGTCTTGATGCTTGTCTTCTATCCCGTCGGCGCCGCGATGGACTTGTTCCAGCTTCCAGCATTGGGATTCGGCTGGAGTGCCGCCGGCAACCTATTTATTTGGGGTGCATCCTTCGCGCTGATGGCAACGGTAGGCGGCGTCTGGGCCTGGAACATTGCATCACGGAGCCTGCCCGTCGCCTTGGCTGCGCAATTGATCGTTTCGGAAACAGCCTTCGGTGTCATCGGCGGACTGGTCGTGCATGCTCGCTGGCCGACCCCGATCGAAATCGCCGGGGTGGTCGTCCTGATCGCCGGCGTTGTTCTATCGGTGCGGATTTTCTACGATCGCCAATTTGCATCGGGAAAAATGTCGCTTGCGCACGAGTGACCTCCCGGGTGCAGCGCATTGCGTTCTGGCGAGACGGGGCAACCGATGCGCTCAAATTCTTCGATCGAACACAGCGACCGGCGTCTTCAGACGATAGAGCGTCGTCGGTCGCCGGGCCCGCTCGGTCTGTCGTTTTTCGCCCTCGACCACTTCGAGCAAATCGAGATCGTTGATCTTGCGGCGAAAGGCGCTCTGGTCCAGCCGCTCCCCCATCACCGTTTCATAGATTGCCTGCAGTTCCGACATCGTGAAGACCTCGGGAAGCAGCCTTGCCGGGATGGTCGAGTAGGCGCCCTTGCCGCGCAGCCGCGCCAGCGCGGCAGCGACGATCTTATGATGGTCGAAGGGCAGCTCGCCTGCAGCCTCGACAGGCCGCAATTCCAGCAGGCCGGCGCCGCCCTCCAACGCTCCCTGCGGGACCAGCGCAAAATAGGCGATCGATACCGACCAGTCGCGGGGATCGCGCCGCGCCGAAGCAAAGGTCGCAAGCTGTTCGAAAAAGATGCCCTCGAGCCCTGTCTTGGCCTTGAGGATGCGCCGCACTGCCGCCTCCGCATCGGCGTCCTCATCCGTGTGCAGATAGCCGCCGATCAGCGCCGCAACACCGGCAAACGGCTGGGCGGACCGTTCCAGCAAGGCCACGCATAGTCGTCCTTCGTGCAGCGTCAGCAAGACGATGTCGACCGTCACGATCGGCCGGGCGAATTCAGCCTCTGCCATTGGCATTTTCCTGGTGAGCGTTCCGGGCTCTCATAACGGCCCATCATAAAAATGACAATTTGCAAATAGCAACTTGCAAAATGCAATTTGCAAGTCTATATGGTTGATAACGAAGGCAGCGGGCAGGACGCCCGAGCCTATCGCCAAGGCACGAGCAAAGGAGTGATGCCATGGGTATGGGACGTTTCAGCACAAGCGACTGGGCGGCCTACAATGCACGCCATGTGGATGGCCGCAGCCGGTCCGAAGTATTCGGCGCCACCGGCATCGATCCCCGGTTCGATCCGGCGCGCTTTGCCACCCGCGAGAGCCGCGACAGCGCCTACAATCCGCAGTCGACGCCGATTATTCTCGCCTCGGATGTGACCGGCTCGATGGGCATGATCGCCCACGAGCTGATGCGCGGCGGGCTCATCACCCTGACATCGGAGATCTATGACCGCCGGCCGGTATCCGATCCGCATATCATGGTGGCGGCGATCGGAGATGCCTATACCGATACCGCACCGCTGCAGGCCACCCAGTTCGAAGCCGACATCTCGCTTGCCAGCCAGATCCGCGCCTTGTGGCTGGAAGGCAATGGCGGTGGCAATGACGGCGAGAGCTACAGCGCCGCCCACCTTCTGGCAGCCCTCAAAACATCGACCGATGCCTTCGAAAGGCGTGGCCGCAAAGGCTATCTCTTCACCATCGGCGACGAGCCGGTTCACAATGGCCTGACCGCCGACCAGATCGCCCGCATCTTCGGCATCGAACCGCCGCGCGGTCTGAGCGCCCGGGAATGCCTTGCGATGGCGCAGAGATCCTATGAGGTCTTCCACATCGTCATCCGCGAGGGTTATGCAGCCGCGCGGCTCGACCGGGTGCTGGCGAGCTGGCAGCCGTTGCTGCCAGGCCGGACCTTCGTGCTCGATGATCACAGGCGCATCGCCGAACTGGTGGTGTCGATCATCGAGATCACCGAAGGCCGGGATGCCGGCGACGTGGCCGCCAGCTGGCCGGGTGCGGCGGCGGCGGTCGTCGCCAAGGCAATCGGCGAACGCCCGAAGCGGCGCCTGCTGCCATTCTTCTAAGCCAGATACTCTAACTGCCCCGGCGCGATCGCTCCGGGGCCATTGAGGAGCAGAATGATGAGTATCCAAGCACAGGCCGTGATCGGCGCGCTTTATGGCGACGAAGGCAAGGGGCTGATGGTCGACCGCCTTGCCGCAGCCACGCCGGGGGCCCTGGTGGTTCGCAGCAATGGCGGCGCTCAGGCCGGCCACACCGTGGTCGATCCCGCCGGCCGCCGTCATGTCTTCCACCATATCGGCTCGGGCAGCTTTGCCGGGGCCGCCACGCATTTCAGCCGCTTTTTTGTCGCCCATCCGATGCTGCTGCTCGACGAGCTGGCTGATCTCGGCCAGCTCGGGGTGAAGCCCGCGATCAGCAGCGACCCGCGGGCGCCGGTCACCACGCCGTTCGACGTCATCATCAACCAGGCCTTGGAGCTGGCGCGCGGCGCTGCCCGTCATGGCAGCTGCGGCCTCGGCTTCGGCGAGACCATCGAGCGCAATCTGCGCCCGGAATTCGCCCTCTCGACCAAGGATCTGTTCCGCCCCGATCTGCACACCCGCCTTGTTTCGATCCGCGACGCCTGGGTACCTCTCCGGCTGGCCGCGCTCGGCATCACCGCCCTGCCCGCGGAACTGGCTGCCGCGCTGGCCGACGACACCACCATCGCCCGCTTCGAGGCCGATTGCGCCGCCTATCTCGACCGCGTCACGCTCTGGCCCGACCGGCGGCTGTGCGAACGCGGCACCGTCATCTTCGAAGCTGCCCAGGGCCTCGGGCTCGATCAGGACCGTGGCGTGTTTCCCCACGTCACCCGTTCCAATACCGGGCTTGCCAACATGCTCGCTATCGCCGCCGAGGCCGGCATCACCGCGCTCGACGTAACTTATGCGACGCGCTGCTACACCACCCGGCACGGCGCAGGCCCCCTCAAGGGGGAAGTTGCCGCACTGCCCGGCATCATTGTCGTCGACCCCACCAATGCACCGAACGAGTGGCAGGGGTGCCTGAGGCTCGCGCCGCTCGATCTCGGCCTGTTGCGTGAAGCCATAACACGCGACCTGAGCTTGGACCGCGGCGGTATCGCCGTCAGAGCCGGACTGGCGGTGACCTGCCTCGATCAGGCGGAGGATGGTTTTGCGGTGACGGATTGCGGAGAGGTGATGCCGCTTGATCCTGCCAAGGCGGCGCCCGAGATAGCCGATCTGGTTGGCCTGCCGCTGTGGGCCGAAAGCTGGGGACCGCGTCGCGGTGACGTCAGACGACGTGTCGATGCCGCCGCCGCTTAAAAAAGAGCCCGCGCGGCAATGCCGGCGGGCTCATATCCGGTGCGAAAGCGAACCGGTGACTACTTCTTGAGATTGCGCTTGCCGAGCGTGCGCAGGCGCAGCGCGTTGAGCTTGATGAAGCCGGCCGCGTCCTTCTGGTCGTAGGCGCCCTGATCGTCCTCGAAGGTGACGAGCTTGTCGGAATAGAGCGACTTTTCGCTTTCACGGCCAATGACCATGACATTGCCCTTGTAGAGCTTCAGCGTCACTTCACCCTCGACATGCTCCTGGCTCTTGTCGATCAGCGCCTGCAGCATCTCGCGCTCCGGCGAGAACCAGAAGCCGTAATAGATCAGCTCGGCGTAGCGCGGCATGATCTCGTCCTTGAGATGGGCAGCACCGCGGTCGAGCGTGATCGATTCGATCGCCCGGTGCGCCGAGAGCAGGATCGTGCCGCCGGGCGTTTCGTAGACGCCGCGCGACTTCATGCCGACGAAGCGGTTCTCGACGAGATCGAGACGGCCGATGCCGTTGTCGCGGCCGTAATTATTGAGCGTCGCCAAGAGCGTCGCCGGCGACATCTCGACGCCGTTGATCGAGACGGCATCGCCCTTGCGGAAGCCGACCTTGATCACTTCAGCCTTGTCGGGCGCGGCCTCAGGCGAGATCGTGCGCATATGCACATATTCCGGCGCCTCCTGGGCGGGGTCCTCGAGAACCTTGCCCTCGGAGGAGGAATGCAGAAGGTTGGCGTCGACGGAGAACGGCGCCTCGCCCTTCTTGTCCTTGGCAACCGGGATCTGATGCTGCTCGGCGAAGGCGAGCAGGTCGGTGCGGCTCTTGAAGGACCAATCACGCCACGGGGCGATGATCTTGATGTCGGGGTTCAAAGCATAGGCTGAGAGTTCGAAACGAACCTGGTCGTTGCCCTTGCCGGTGGCGCCGTGGGCGATCGCATCGGCGCCCGTCTTGCGGGCGATATCGATCAGGTGCTTGGAAATCAGCGGACGGGCGATCGAAGTGCCGAGCAGATAGACGCCTTCGTAAACGGCATTGGCACGGAACATCGGGAAGACGAAATCGCGCACGAATTCCTCGCGCACATCCTCGATGTAGATCTCCTTGATGCCGAGCATCTCGGCCTTCTTGCGCGCCGGCTCCAGCTCTTCGCCCTGGCCGAGATCGGCGGTGAAGGTGACGACTTCGGCGCCGAGTTCAGTCTGCAGCCACTTCAGGATGATCGAGGTGTCGAGGCCGCCGGAATAGGCGAGAACGACTTTCTTCACGTCTTTGTATGATGCCATGGTGATGAGGTCCGTTGCATAAAAGGCCGGCGAAAACCCGGTGTCGCGGCACTTTTAGCGAGATTGGCGCGTGACGCAAGGGCAAGTGCGACGCCACCGGCGGCGATAGCGTTTGACAGCGGCAAAGCGGAGCCCATATTCGCCAACGTCCTAGCAATGATCGAGGAGAGGCTCCCCGTGACCAATATTCAAGACATTTTCAAGAAATCCAATGTTGCCGTCATCACCGGCGGCGCGTCCGGCATCGGCCTGGCGGCAGCGAAATATTTCGCCGGGCGCGGCATGAGCGTCGCCATCGCCGATCTCGGCGGCGATCGGCTGGCCGAGGCCGCCGACCAGCTCAAGGCCATTGCCGGCGAGGAAGATGTGATGGCGGTCGAAACCGACGTCGCAGCCAGGGACTCGCTGGAAGCGCTCGAACGCGCCGTGCTCCAGCGTTTCGGCCGCGTGCACGTGCTGATGAACAATGCCGGCATCGGCCCGGAAACCTCGATCTTCAGCCCTCAGGCCAACTGGGACCATATCCTCGCGGTCAATCTGATGGGCGTCATCAACGGCACGCGCACCTTCGGCCCGAAGATGCTGTCGCACGGCGAACCCGGCCTGATCATCAACACCGGCTCCAAGCAGGGTATCACCACGCCGCCCGGCAATCCCGCCTACAATATCTCCAAATCGGGCGTGAAGGTCTTTACCGAAGCGCTCGAGCATGAGCTTCGCAACATCGACGGCGGCAAGATTTCCGCCCATCTTCTGATCCCCGGCTTCGTCTTCACCAGCCTCACCCAGGGCGACCGCACGGAAAAACCGGCCGCCGCCTGGACGCCGGAACAGACGGTCGACTTCATGGTCGAAAGCCTCGGGCGCGGCGATTTCTATATCCTTTGCCCCGATAACGACGTTGCCCGGCCGGTCGACGAACGCCGTATGGCCTGGGCGGCCGGCGACATCATCGAGAATCGTCCGCCGCTGTCGCGCTGGCACAAGGACTATGCCGACAAGTTCAAGGCCTTCCTTGAACAGAAGTAATCGCTGGCATCAGAAGCTTTGATTGGTAATTTTCCGAAAGCCGGATAAGAGATCGTCAGGTCTTTCCGGCTTTCGGAGTGTGCCATGGATTTCCTGCCCAGCCTGCCGACGCTTCTCGGCTTTGCCGCCGCCACGCTGTTGCTCGCGGCGACCCCCGGTCCCGATATGACGCTGTCGATCAGCCGCTCGCTCGCCCAGGGCAAGAATGCCGCGCTCTTCGTCGTCGTCGGCACCAGCCTCGGCATCGTTGTTCACACCATGCTGGTCGCCTTCGGCATTTCGGCGCTGATCACCGCCTCGCCGACCGCCTTCCTGATCCTGAAGACCGGCGGCGCCGCTTATCTGCTCTGGCTCGCGATGCAGGCGATCCGCTTCGGCTCGAAGCTGACCGTCGCCAAGGTCGAGGCGCAGAAAGGCACCGCCCTTTCGAACATCTCGTCGGGCTTCTGGGTCAATCTTCTGAACCCCAAGGTCATCATCTTCTTCATGACCTTCCTGCCGCAATTCGTCAGCGCCGGCGATCCCGCCGTCACGCAGAAGCTGCTTTTCCTTGGGCTTTGTTTCATCCTGTTCGCCATGCCGGTCAATGCCGCCGTGGTCCTTGCCGCCGACCGGCTGGCCTGCTGGCTGCAGAACAACAGGAAGGTGCTGCGCGGCATCGACTATACCTTCGCCGGCGTCTTCTCGATCTTCGCCGCGAAGATCCTGCTCACGCAGACAAGATGATCAGCCGATCCCGCGGTCGCGAAGCGATCCGCGCACGGTCGGCCTAGCCGATCACGCTGTCGGTTTATCCGATCAGCACGCTGTCGGCCTTAGCCGATCAGCAAAGCGTCGTCATCGAGCGTCTGGCCGCGCATCTTGCGGAACATGGCGATCAGATCCTCGACCTGCAGGTTCTTCCTGTTGTCGCCGGCGACATCGAGAACGATCTCGCCGCCATGCAGCATGATCGTGCGGTGGCCGTAGTCCAGCGCCTGGCGCATCGAGTGCGTCACCATCATCGTCGTCAGCTTGCGCTCGGCAACGATCTTCTGCGTAAGGTTCATCACGAACTCGGCCATCCCAGGATCGAGGGCTGCCGTATGTTCGTCGAGCAGCAGCACCTCGGACCCCGCAAGCGTTGCCATGACGAGCGACACGGCCTGGCGCTGCCCGCCGGAGAGCAGATCCATGCGGTCCTTCAGCCGGTTTTCCAGCCCGAGGTTCAGTTCGGCAATCCGCTCCTTGAAATAGTCCCGGCGTTTGCCGCCAAGCGCTGGCGCAAGCCCGCGCTTCTCGCCGCGCCGGGCGGCCAAAGCAAGGTTTTCCTCGATCGACAGCGCGCCACAGCTTCCCGTCAGCGGATCCTGGAAGACGCGGGCAACCAGACCGGCGCGTGATGCGGTAGACTTGCGCGTAACCTCGTTCTTGCCGATCAGCACCTGCCCCTCACTCGGCAGGACGTCGCCGGCGAGCACGCCGAGCAATGTCGATTTGCCGGCGCCGTTGGAGCCGATGACGGTAACGAAGGAGCCCTGCTCGATGGTCAGGCTGACGCCGTTCAGCGCCTGTTTCTGCAGCGGCGTACCGCGTCCGAAAACGACCTTGATGTCCTTGACGCTGATCATGATGCGGCCCCTCCGCGAAGACGGGGAAGGATGAGCGCCACGGTCACCAGTACCGCGGTGACGAAGTTGAGGTCGGAGGCCTGCAGGCCGATGATGTCGCTGGACAGCGCCAGCTGGATCGCGATGCGATAGAGGATCGAGCCGAGCACGCAGCCGATCAACGCGATCAACAGGCCGCGACGACCAAGCAATGTCTCGCCGATGATGACGGCGGCCAGACCGACGACAATCGTGCCGACGCCCGAGGTGACATCGGCAAAGCCGTTCGTCTGGGCAAACAGCGCACCGCCGAACGCCACCAGCGCATTCGAGATTGCCATGCCGAGATAGATCTGCCGGCTGGTATCGACACCCTGGGCCCGCGCCATCCGCGCATTGGCGCCGGTCGCGCGCATCGCCAGCCCGGCATCGCTTTCGAGGAAGCGCCAGACCAGGACGAGGGCGACGATCACGAGAACGCCGACGAAGAGCGGCCGTACATAGAAATCGCGAAGGCCGTGGCCGAAGAACGGGCTGATCATCGTATCGGCATTGATCAGAGCGACGTTGGGTTTGCCCATCACCCTGAGATTGACGGAAAACAGCGCGATCATCGTCAGGATCGAGGCGAGCAGGTTGAGGATCTTGAAGCGCACGTTGAGCAGCGCCGTCACCATGCCCGCGGCCGCGCCGGCGGCCATCGCGACCACCGCCGCAAGCCAGGCATTGACGCCGGCAATGATCAGCACGGCGGTCACTGCCGCGCCGAGCGGAAACGAGCCGTCGACCGTCAGATCGGGAAAGTCGAGAATGCGGAAGGCGAGATAGACGCCAAGGGCGACGAAGGAATAGACCAGGCCGAGCTCGACGGCCCCCCAGAATGCGATTTGGCTCAAGGCTTTCAGCCCCTTTTTGTTACCGTTCCGCCCGTCGCGAAACCGCAGCCTTTTAGTACTTCAGCCGCCCCCGTGCAAACGGGAGCGGCTGAATGTGAATGGTCGATGGCATTACAGCCGATTATTCGATGACCTTGTTGGCGCGCGAAAGCACGCTTTCCGGCAGGGTGACGCCCATCTTGGCCGCGGCTGCCTTGTTGACGACCAGATCGCTGCCGGCAGCGGTCTTGACCGCGATATCGCCGGGGTTTTCGCCCTTCAGCACCCGTACGACGATGTCGCCCGTCTGCTTGCCGACATCATAATAGTTGAAGCCGAGGGCGGCAACCGAACCGCGCGAAACCGAATCCGTATCGGCAGTGAAGAGCGGCAGTTTGCTCTCTTCGGCAACCGCGACGGCGCCTTCGAGCGCCGAGATGATCGTATTGTCGGTCGGGATATAGATCGCATCGGCGCGGCCGACGAGGGCGCGGGCCGCACCCTGGACCTCGGCCGATTTGGTGGCGGCTGATTCCACAACCTTCAGGCCGGCCTTTTCGGCTTCGGCCTTCAAGACGGCGAGCAGCGAAACGGAATTCGCCTCGCCTGAATTGTAGAGATAGCCGATGGTTTTCACGTCGGGCAGGATTTCCTTGATCAGCGCCAGATGTTCGGCGACCGGCGACATGTCGGAAAGGCCGGTGACGTTGCCGCCAGGCTTGTCCATGTTCTTGACAAGCTGGGCGCCGAGCGGATCGGAGACCGCGGTGAAGACGACCGGAATGTCACGCGTCGAGGAGACGACCGCCTGGGCCGAGGGCGTGGAGATCGGCACGATGACATTCGGCTCGTCGCCGGCGAACTGCCGGGCGATCTGGGCTGCTGTCGCCGGATTGCCCTGCGCCGACTCGAACACGAATTTCAGGTTCTCGCCTTCCTTGTAGCCGGCCGCCGTCAGCGCATCGAGAACGCCCTTGCGGGCCGCATCCAGCGCCGGATGCTCGACGATTGCCGTCACGGCGACCGTGACGTTGTCAGCCTTTGCGGGCAGGGAAAGGGCCAGACTGGCGGCAAGAGCGAGCAGAATCGGGCGCATTTGTATCCTCCTGATTGATTTTGGCGGCACTATTAGGAAAAGCGCATGCTTAAATCAATGCAGGAGAATTGTAGCGAGGATCAAACTTGCTGATCAGTCGTCGGCGCCATGATTGGCAATCATCATCGCCTCGAAGGCCAGGCGCTCGGTCTTGCGCATGCGCTCAGACTCCGATTTCAGCTGGCCGCAGGCGGCAAGAATGTCGCGGCCGCGCGGCGTGCGGATCGGCGAGGCGTAACCTGCCGAATTGATGAAATCGGCGAACTTCTCGATCTGCTCCCAGTCGGAACATTGGTAGTTGGTGCCCGGCCAGGGGTTAAACGGAATGAGGTTGATCTTCGCCGGCACGCCCTTCAAGAGCTTGATCAGCCCTTTGGCGTCCTCAAGGCTGTCGTTGACATCCTTCAGCATCACATATTCGAAGGTGATGCGCCGCGCATTGGAAAGGCCGGGATAGGCCTTGCACGCCTCGATCAGTTCCTTCAGCGGATACTTCTTGTTGATCGGCACCAGAATGTCGCGCAGGTCGTCGCGCACCGCATGCAGCGAGATCGCCAGCATGACGCCGATCTCCTCGCCGGTGCGAAAAATCTCCGGCACGACACCGGAGGTGGACAGCGTTACCCGGCGCCTGGACAGCGACAGGCCGTCGCCATCGGTGGCGATCAGCAAAGCCTGCTTGACGGCGTCGAAATTATAGAGCGGCTCGCCCATGCCCATCATCACGATGTTGCTGACCTTGCGGCCCTCGGCAGGCATGATCGTACCCTGCGGCGCTTCACGATCCGGGAAGTCGCCGAGCCGGTCGCGGGCAAGCAGCAGCTGCGACAGAATTTCCTCAGCCGTCAGGTTGCGCACCAGCCGCTGTGTCCCGGTGTGACAGAAAGAACAGGTGAGCGTGCAGCCGACCTGGCTGGAGATGCACAGCGTGCCGCGACCCTCTTCCGGGATATAGACGGCTTCGATCTCGACCGGGCGGCCGGCGCCCCGCGGGGGAAAACGCAGCAGCCATTTGCGTGTGCCGTCGTTCGAGACCTGCTCCTCGACGATCTCAGGACGCGCGATGGTGAAATGCTGCTTCAGCATCTCGCGCATGTCCTTGGCGACATTCGTCATATGGTCGAAATCGGAAACCCCGCGCACATAGATCCAGTTCCAGAGCTGCGCGACGCGCATCTTGATCTGCTTCTCGGCCACGCCCTTTTCCCGGAGCGCCGCCCCCATTTCCTCGCGCGAAAGCCCGATCAAAGAAGGCTTTTCGGTGCCGGGAGAGGCGTGCGGCGCCTGCGGCTTGGTGACGTCAATCGCATCCATGACGGACATAGTCTTCAGATCCCGAATTCAAACACGTAACCGCCCCGCAAGCCCGCGGACTTCAGGAGCAAGCCGGAAGAGGTGAGGCGCATGACGGCACATTGGCAGAAATTGAATGGCGGAACGGCGACTGATATCGCGATCTGTCCGCTGTTGGCGCGCCCTTTAGCATCATTTTGCCCGCGCGTCACTAGAGATAGAAATGACGAAGGCCGGCGCAAGGCCGGCCCCCTGAAACTCTGCGGCTGGAGAGCGCTTACTTGCAGCTTTCGATCTGCTTCAGCGCAGCCGAGATGCCCGAGAGCGAATAGCTGTAGGAAGTGCCGGTGCCCTTGCGCGAAACGGCGTTCACCGTCATCGAATGACCGGTTTTCATTGCCGCGACGAGAGCGGGCTCCTGCGCCGCATTTTCGACCCAGCCGGCCTTGTCCTTGGTGAACATCACGAAGGTCTTGTTGTCTATGACGACGTTGATCTTCGAATTTTCCTTCACCGTGTAGCCCATCATCGCCTGCGGTTCGTAGGAGATGTTCTGGCCCGGACGCTGCGAGACGATGAAGAAGTTATCGCCATGGTCGACGCTTGCCGGCTGCTTTGCTGTCGGAACGGACAGCACGTAGCAGACGGTGCTGGCGCCCGACTTGTAGGAGTAGGCGCCCCATGCCTGGAACTGCTGGATGCGGTTCGGCGCGGCGGCCTGCTGCGCTGCCGCAACTCCGGCCGTGACAAGGGTGAGTGCGAGAGCGGATACGATACTTTTTACAAACATGGATTCCTGCCGGTTCTTGCGATCAAGGCCCGAAGCGATCATAGCGGGCGCCGCATAATCACGATCTGCTTTATTTTGACTTAATTCAGGTTACCAAATGGTCAACAATGGCTGCGATTTGTATCTGCCTGTGTCATTTGAGCTCGGGTATCAATTTTCGCCCCTTTGACGGTATCGGCCGTGACACCGTGCCCCGATGGCACTGGCCGTCCGTTCGGCTGAATTTAAGACACAAAGATTCAGGCAAGAGTTTGACCTTTCCCAAATCCGTTGTACCTCAGTAAGACTTGGAAATCCGGTACGAAATTATTGCCGCAGGGGGCTCGTGAGGGGACATGGATGCCGAGGAAAGACAGCGTTTCGCTGCCCTCGCGAAGGCCGTCGCCAGAGATCGCGACCAGCAGGCCTTTTCCATCCTGTTCGACTATTTCGCACCCCGGCTGAAAGCCTGGCTGATGCGCCAGAAGATGACGAATGCCGAGGCCGAGGAGCTGGTTCAGGAGATCATGATCGTGCTCTGGCACAAGGCGGATCTCTACGATGCGACACGATCGTCACTCTCGACCTGGCTTTTCCGCATTGCCCGCAACCGCCGCATCGACCAGCAGCGCCGCATCAACACCCGCATCTTCGACGAGACCGACCCGGCCTTGCAGCCGCCGGCCGAGATCGGCGCCGAAGAAATCGTCGCCAATGACGATCGCGACGCCAGGATACGCGCCGCCGTCGGCCAGTTGCCGGAAGAGCAGCGCGAGATGCTGCGCGCCGCCTTCTTCCTCGGTCAATCACATTCGGAGATCGCCGAAGCGACCGGGCTACCGCTCGGCACGGTGAAATCGCGCATCCGGCTTGCCTTCGGCAAGCTCCGCAAGGTGCTGGAGCGCGAAAGCGCTTAAATAGTTTTCATGGCTTCTTCGGTCCGGTCGGCCAGAACGCGGTCGGCCGCCTCATAGTGACCCGGGCGGATATGGCCGCGCACCATGGCGAAGGCGGCCGAGAGCACGGCGATGTCGTCGGAAAAGCCGATGACGGCGAAAACATCCGGGATCATGTCGATCGGCATGACGAAGTAGGCAAGTGCCGCAAGCAGCACGCCGCGCACCTTCGTCGGCGTCTGCGGATCGAGCGCGCAGTAGAAGCCGGCGACGACATCGCGTGAGAACGGAATCTGCCGCACGGCGCGGCGGAAGGTCGGCCAGAATTTCTGCCGCACCGTCTTCTCCCGCCGGCTCTGGGTGTCCTCGTCACCTGGCAACAGGATTTCCCCGAACTTGACCTCGTCCATCCCTTCCATCCTTTCGTCCCTGCGAACATATGGTGATGGCGCCCACTCTTTCAATCGGCCCCTTTCAATCGGCCTGGCTTTCAAACGCCGCGTCGGGCCGCGGCCTTGTCCATCGCCTTGGCGAGCTTGAAATCCAGCTCCGTCAGCCCGCCGGCATCATGCGTATTCAGCGTCACATCCACCCTGGAATAGACGTTGAACCATTCGGGATGGTGGTTGAGCTTTTCCGCCCTAATCGCTGCCTCGGTCATGAAGCCGAAAGCCTCGACAAAGTTTGCAAACTTGAACGTCCTCGATATCGCAGAGGCCGCGTCATTGAGTGCCCAGCCCGCAAGCCCGGCCATTTCAGCCTCGACCGCCGTCCGTTCCAGTCTTTCCATTTTCATGCCATGCTCCTCTCATCTGTCGACAGGTCGCCGATGACGCCTATCAATATCCTCTTCGTCTGTATGGGCAATATATGCCGCTCTCCGCTCGCGGAGGGAATTTTCAACCATCTCGTCGCCGAGGCAGGTTTGACCGGCCGTTTCGCGATCGATTCCGCCGGCACCGGCGGCTGGCATGAAGGCGAGCAGCCTGACCGGCGGTCGATCGCCACCGCGAAAAGCCACGGTATCGATATATCCGGGCAACGCGCCCGCCGAATCCGCTCCAGCGATTTCAGGGATTTCGATCTGATCGTGGCCATGGACCGCGACAATGTGGCGGCGCTCGAAATGATCGCGCCGCCTGAGGCGACCCTCCACCTCTTCGGCGATATCGCGCTTGGAACCGGAGAGGATATTCCCGATCCCTATAATGGCGGCCCGGCAGGTTTCGAGCTGGTCTATACCAGGCTCTTGACCGGCTGCAGCACCCTGCTCGAAGCGCTGGGCGCCGAGCGCGCCTCGTGCAACGGGAACACTTCCTCGGTGAGGTAGGGCCCGCCGCCGACCGATTCGCGTGACGACAGCAGCACGAAACGCGGCGCCGTGAAGGTTGATGTGTGGAAGTTGCCGCGTCCGGCCAGATATTGCACGACATCGTCGAGCCGCGACGATTTGAGCCGCGCCAGCGTCACATGCGGCGTGAATTTGCGCGGATCCGGCGGCAGGCCGATGCGCTGGCAGATGCGCTCGATCTCGCCCTGCAGAGCGTACATCTCCGGCGATTGCGAGACGCCGGCCCAGACCGAATGCGGTTTCTTCGAGCCGAAGGAACCAATGCCTTCGAGCCGGAACTGGAATTCCGGCCGGTCGATCCGGTCGAGGCGTTCTACGATTTCATCGGCCGTGCGGCCGTCGACATCACCGATGAAGCGCAGGGTGATGTGGTAATTCTCCACATCGATCCATCGTGCTCCGGGGAGGCCACCGCGCAGCAATGAAAGGCTCATCGCCGCATTGCGCGGAATTTCGAGGGCGGTAAACAGTCTCGGCATAACGAGCACTCCCCGAATCTTTTGCAGGTGCTTACACGGAATCATGCAATCAATGACCGCGCAAGCCCCTATTTCTTCACAGAAGAAATCGTCCCGACGAAATTTGTGACATCGGTTTCCATCTTCTGAACCATGACATCGACGCCCTTCGCATTCGGATGCATCCCGTCGTCGAGTTTCAGCCCCGCATCGAGCGCCACACCGTCGAGGAAGAAGCCGTAAAGCGGAACCCCGTGTTTTTCCGAAAGCTTCCGGTAGATCGGATTGAAGCGTGCGGCATAATCCGCGCCCATGTTCGGCGGCGCCATCATGCCGACGAGCAGTATGGCGATGCCGCGCTGCTTTAGCCGGGCAATCATCTGATCGAGGTTCTTCTCGCTTTCCTCAGGCGGGATGCCGCGCAGCGCATCATTGGCGCCGAGCTCCAGAATGACGCCGTCGGTGCCGTCGGGTATCGACCAGTCGATCCGTGCAAGCCCCCCTGTCGTCGTGTCGCCGGAAACCCCGGCATTGGCAATGGTGACGTCGAGCCCCTTCGCCTTCAGGACCACCTGCAGCTTTTCCGGAAAACCGTCGCCGGGTGGCAATTGGTAGCCCGCCATCAAGCTGTCCCCAAAACCGACGAGATTGATCGTCCGGGCATTGGCTGCGGCGGCAAAGATCAGCGAGGCGGCAATGACGGTGAATTGAAGCGCGGCAACTTTAAATCTCATTCTGGCTTCCCTAGATTGGCGAAGTGCCGTTATGCGGCTGTTTCGTTATGGATTTATATAGGGCGATTTCTGTTGGCAAAAACCATCATCGAGTTGAAGGGCGCCGATCTGACGCTTGGCAGTGCGGCGGCTTCCGTGCATGTGCTGAAGGGTATCGATCTCGATATCGCGGCGGGTGAATCCGTCGGCATCGTCGGTCCATCCGGTTCCGGCAAGTCGACCCTGCTGATGGTGCTTGCCGGGCTGGAAAAGCTCGACAGCGGCGAAATCAACATCAACGACACGCCGCTCCACGCGCTGAGCGAGGATCAGGTCGCCGATTTCCGCGGCCGCAACATCGGCATCGTCTTTCAGTCCTTCCACCTGATCGCCAACATGACGGCGCTGGAAAACGTTGCCGTGCCGCTGGAGCTCGCCAATGTCGGCAACGCCTTCGAGATTGCCCATCGCGAGCTGAAATCGGTCGGCCTCGGCGAGCGGCTGAACCACTATCCCGGCCAGCTTTCCGGCGGCGAACAGCAGCGCGTGGCGATCGCCAGGGCGCTCGCCCCTTCGCCCGCTTTGCTGATCGCCGACGAGCCGACAGGCAATCTCGATACAGAGACCGGCCGCCAGATCGCCGATCTGCTGTTTTCAAAGCAGGCCGAACGCGGCATGACCCTGCTTCTCGTCACCCATGACGTCTCGCTGGCAAACCGCTGTTCGCGCCAGATCCGCGTCCGTTCCGGCAGGATCGAAGGCGACAGCGCCGCCCGCCACAGCGAGGCGGCAATCGCATGAGCATCGTCACGCCGCGCGTCGCGCTTGCTTTTCGCCTGGCGCTGCGCGAGCTGCGCGGCGGCATTGCCGGCTTCTACATCTTCCTCGCCTGCATAGCACTCGGCACCGGCGCCATCGCCGCCGTCAATTCCGTTTCCCAATCGATCACCGATACGATCGCCTCGCAGGGGCAGGAATTGCTGGCCGGCGACGTCCGTTTCGAACTCAACAACCGCGAGGCCACGCCTGAGGAAATGGGTTTCCTCGAGGGCCTGGGCACCATTTCGGTGTCGACTGGTCTGCGCTCGATGGCCCGCAAGCCTGACGGTTCCGATCAGGCACTGGTCGAGGTCAAGGCCGTCGACGACGCCTACCCGCTTTACGGCGCCTTCAAGGCCGAGCCGGACTATCCGCTCGCAGCCCTGCTTTCGGGCCAGGGCGGCACCTATGGCGCGGTAGCAGCGCCCCTCCTTCTCGATCGGCTCGGGCTTGCGGTCGGCGACGAATTGCTGCTCGGCAACGTCAAGCTCAGCATCACCGGCACTGTCAAAACCGAGCCGGATGCGCTGTCGGAAGGTTTCGGCTTTGCGCCGCGTCTGCTCGTCAGCCGCCGAGCTCTCGAAGCCTCCGGGCTGATCCAGACGGGAAGCCTGGTCGAACATGCCTATAAGATCCGGCTGGAAGACAAGGGCGCAATGTCGGGCATCCAGGCGCGCGCCGCCAAGGAATTTCCCTCCGCCGGCTGGGCTGTCCGCACCAGCGACCGCGCCGCGCCCTCACTCACCGAAAACATCACCCGCTTCTCGCAGTTCCTGACGCTGGTCGGCCTCACCGCGCTGATCGTCGGCGGCGTCGGTGTCGCCAATGCCGTGCGCGCCTTCCTCGATTCCAAGCGCACCACCATCGCCACCTTCAAATGCCTGGGCGCGCCGGCCCAGGTCGTCGTTCTGATCTATCTCTTCCAGATCGCCATCATCGCCCTTGGCGGCATTCTGATCGGTCTCGTCATCGGCGCCCTGTCGCCGATCTTCGCCGCCCAGTTCCTGGCGCAATTCCTGCCGGTCTCCACAACCCCGACCCTTTATCCCGGCGCCCTGCTGCTGGCGACGCTGTTCGGCATCCTGACGACGCTCGCTTTCGCCATCCTGCCGCTCGGCCATGCCCGCGAAGTGCCGGCAACCGCACTCTTCCGCGAGCAGGGCTTCGAAGCTCGCCACCTGCCCTCCTGGCCCTATATCCTGCTGGCCGCCCTGTTCATGGCCGCCCTTGCCGGCCTTGCCGTCCTGACGGCCTATGACCGCTTCATCGCCGTCGTCTTCGTCGGCGCGATCGTCTTCGCCTTCGTCGTGCTGCGTCTCGTCGCAGCAGCGATTGCCTGGCTTGCGCGCCGCAGCCCGCGCGTCAATTCGCCGGCGCTCAGGCTTGCGATCGGCAACATCCACCGTCCCGGCGCGCTGACGCCGTCGGTGGTGCTCTCCCTCGGCCTCGGCCTGGCATTGCTGGTGACGCTGACCCTGATCGACGGCAATCTGCGCCAGCAGCTGACCGGCCGGATGAACGAGGGCGCGCCGAACTTCTTCTTCGTCGATATCCAGAGCGCCGAGGTCGATGCTTTCCGCGATCTCGTCCAGGCGCAGGCACCGAAGGGCAAGCTCATGGAGGTGCCGATGCTGCGCGGCCGGATCGTCGCCTTCAACGGCGAGGACGTCAGCAAGATGACCGTGCCGGCCGCCGGCCGCTGGGTGCTGAACGGTGATCGCGGCATCACCTATGCCGACACCCTGCCGGAAAATGCCACGCTGACCGAAGGCAGCTGGTGGGACAAGGATTACAGCGGCGAGCCGCTCGTCTCCTTCTCCTCGGAAGAGGCGCATGAACTCGGCCTGAAGATCGGCGACAAGGTCACGGTCAACGTGCTCGGCCGCAACATCACCGCCAAGATCGCCAATCTGCGCCGCGTCCAATGGGAATCGCTGTCGATCAATTTCGTCATGGTGTTCTCGCCGAACACTTTTCGCGGCGCGCCGCATGCGTGGCTCGCGACCCTGACCGATCCCTCCTCGACGCCAGCCGAAGATGCGGCAATCCTGAAATCCGTCACCAACACCTATCCAACGATCACCAGCGTCCGCGTCAAGGACGCGATAGACATCGTCAACCAGCTGGTGGCGCAGCTTGCGACCGCGATCCGCGCCGCCGCCTCCGTCGCCCTCATCGCCTCGATCCTCGTCCTTGCCGGGGCGCTTGCCGCCGGAAATCGGGCGCGCACCCACGACGCGGTGGTGCTGAAGACGCTCGGCGCCACCCGCGCCATGCTGATTCGCGCCTTCAGCTACGAATACCTGATCCTTGGGCTGGCGACCGCAATCTTCGCGCTGATGGCCGGCGGCGTTGCCGCCTGGTTCATCGTCGCCCGCATCATGCGCCTGCCCTCAACCTTCCTGCCCGATGTGGCGGGGCTGACACTCGTCACCGCCCTCGTCCTGACGGTCGGCATCGGCCTGATCGGCACATGGCGCATCCTCGGCCAGAAGGCGGCGCCCGTCCTGCGCGAGCTTTGACCGGGCAGCGGCAGCCAAACCCTTCACCTTACGGCGATTTAACCGGCCGGGCCGTTGCAACCCTCTTGTTTGCGATGAACGAAAGCCTCATATTGTCGGCAGGCATGCTGGAGCTCCGCAGCGGCGCCCGGGTCGAAAACCCGACACCGTATCTCCATCGGAGCTTTTAAGAGGAAACTATGGCTGACCTTCGTAACTATCAAAGCCGCGCTCAGACCGGCGAGATGATTGATCAAGGCCTGCGCGCTTATATGCTCAAGGTTTACAACCTGATGGCGCTGGGTCTGGCGATCACCGGTGTGGCCGCATATCTCGGATTCAACTTCGCTGTTCAGGACGGACAACTCACCCAGTTCGGCGTACTGCTGTTCCAGTCGCCCTTGCGCTGGGTCGTCATCCTCGCGCCGCTCGCGGCCGTCTTCTTCCTGAGCTTCCGCATCAATAGCATGAGCGTGGCCGCCGCACAGACGACCTTTTGGGTCTATGCCGGCCTGGTCGGCCTGTCGCTCTCGTCGATCTTCCTGGTCTACACCGGCCAGAGCGTCGTTCAGACCTTCTTCGTCACCGCCGCCTCCTTCGGCGCGCTGTCGCTTTACGGCTACACGACGAAGCGTGATCTGTCGGCGATGGGCTCGTTCCTGATCATGGGTCTTTTCGGCCTGATCATCGCGTCGATCGTCAACATCTTCCTGGCTTCGTCGGCCATGCAGTTCGCGATCTCGGTGATCGGCGTTCTGATCTTCGCAGGCCTGACCGCCTACGACACGCAGCGGATCAAGGAACTGTACCTGGAAGCCGATGACGTTGCCGTGGCCGGCCGCAAGGCGATCATGGGCGCACTGACGCTCTATCTCGACTTCATCAACCTCTTCATGTTCCTGCTGCAGTTCATGGGCAACCGCAAATAAGCAGACACACTGAAATCGAAAAGGCGGCTTCGGCCGCCTTTTTTGTTGCGCTGATTTTCCTGGGATGATTTTAGAAGAGCCTTGCCCTCCTGATGGACCCGCCGCCGAAATGTCCTTCCTCCTGCGCAATGCTTCCGAAGCCGATATCCCCGCCATTGCCGAAATCTACCGCGAATCCGTGCTGAACGGCACGTCGAGCTACGAGATCACGCCGCCGTCAGAGGCCGAGATGGCGCAGCGCTTGGCGGCGATTGTCGGCCAGCAATATCCCTATATCGCCGCAGCCGGTGCGGATGGAAGCCTGCTCGGCTATGCCTATGCCTCGGCCTTTCGCGTCCGCCCGGCCTATCGATGGATGGTCGAGGACTCGATCTATCTGGCGCCCGAAGCCCGCGGCCGCGGCATCGGCAAAGTACTGATGGCCGAGCTGATCGACCGCTGCACCAGTCTCGGTTTTCGTCAGATGATCGCCGTCATCGGCGGCGCCAGCCCCGCCTCGATCGCACTTCATCTCAAGGCGGGCTTCGTGGAGGTCGGCCTGATGAGGGGCGCCGGCTACAAACACGGCCGCTGGCTGGATACGATGCTCATGCAGCGCGTCCTCGGCGAGGGCATGACGACCGATCCGGATCCGTCGACCTATCCCGGCACGCTGTTTGCAGGCTGATTCGGCTTACTTATCGACCAGCTTCAGTGCCTTGTCGAACACCCTCAGCACCTGGTGCAGCTCGTGACCGCGCTTCAGGATGGTGCCGTGGACGTTGATCACGGAATAGGCACCCTGCTTGGCGGCGAGCTTGGGATTTTTCTCGATGCGGAAGAGCGGCATTTCACCGGAGCGCTTGAAGACGGAAAATACCGCCCTGTCCTTCAGGTGATCGATGGCGTAGTCGCGCCATTCGCCGTCGCCGACCATACGGCCGTAGATCCACAGGATCGCATCCAGTTCACGCCGATGAAAGGTCACCGGAAGCGGGTCCTTGCTCTGCTTGTATTCCCTGAGATCGACGACGACTGAGGAACTATTGTCGACGGAACGGCTTTCGCCGTGTCGCAAATCCGGCTGATCTGTCATTCAGTCTCCAAGGCCTCTGCATGTGACAGGAGAGTGACAGTGTGCCCGAGCCGCCGCAAATTGCAAGAGCGCCGGCCGTCACATTCGGCCGCACTACAGCGCCGCGCGTCAGCGCGCATGGACGCTGCAGCACTTTGAATCGGCGCGTCGTCCGATGCGGGTGACAGCGCTGTGGCTTTCTCGGCAGCGCCGCATTTCAGTCAAAACAGCGCCTCATTTGCAGGAGATTTATGAAGCCCGGTTTGGCGCCAGCGCGCCAAAGGGCCCGGCGGAGCGTATCGACCTTAACCCCAGCCCCGAATACGCTCAGCCGGGCCGCCCGGTACTTCATCCGCAAGCGGATGAAATCTCAGATGTTTTTTCCCGCCATCACCACGGTCGCGCCAAGGATCGCCGCCGGATCGCCATTGTCGCTCGCCGATTGCAGCAGGATCGCGCAGCCCTCGAGCTGCGGCCGCTGCAGGACGCTGGCCGGCAGCGTCAGACTGGTCGCCTTGCCGTCCCACATGCCGACCGTTTCGACATTGGTGACGCTGTGCAGATAGGAGAGCTTCTTGCCGCTGTTCTCGCCTTTTTCGACCTCGATCGTCTTTTCCTTGTCGAAATAGACCATCACGACATTGGCTTTGCCCTGTCCCGCGCCGATCTTGATCTCCAGCTCGTCGCCGCGCATCGACGCGCTGATGGGAACGGTCAGCCCGTTACCTTCGCTGCTATAGGTGTCGATCTTGCTATTGATGCCGTTGAGATCGGCGCCGGCCAGATGGCCGCGCCCGTTGACGATCGCCTGTGGCGTATAGACGTTGCTGCGACCCATCGTCCTGGCATAGCCATACTGCCGCTCGGTATTTTCCTTGGAGCTCAGCGTATCGGCCCAGCCGAGGTAGTTCCAGTAATCGACATGATAGGCAAGCGCGATGACGTCACCCTGGCTCACCAGCTTGCGGAAAGCCGCGTCAGCCGGCGGACAGGAAGAGCAGCCCTGCGCGGTGAAGAGTTCGACGACACCTTTCGGCGTGCCGTCTTCGGCCTGCAGCGGGCCTGAGAGAACAACGCCGGCGATCAGCGGAATCAAGAAACGGGGGGACATTCACCTGCACCTCTTTTTCAGCGCCGACGGCGGGCTCGAACCGAAGGCCCTGACATATGAACGTACGAATAATCCTTCCGGGTCCAAACGAAAAGTCACGAACGGGTGAGACGCAGCGCAACCGGAACCCGCAGAAAACAAATCATTGTGAGCCCCCTCAAATACCGCCGCCGCAAAGAAAAGCCGCCGGAAACTGCTCTCCGGCGGCCACTATCATACGAGGCTATTAACAATCAGGCAGCCAGATCGCGCAGAACCGTCTGCAGGATACCGCCATTGTTGAGGTAGACCACCTCGTCGAGCGTGTCGACGCGCGACAGCAGCGGAACTTCCTTCACGGTGCCGTCGCCATAGGTGATCCTGGCGATCTTCTTCTCGCGCGGCTTGATCTTGTCGAGACCTTCGATGGTGACGAGTTCGTCGCCCTTGAGGCCGAGGCTTTGCCAGGTCGTGCCCTCTTCGAAGACGAAGGGGATGACGCCCATGCCGACCAGGTTCGAGCGATGGATGCGCTCGAAGGACTGGGCGATCACGGCCTTGACGCCGAGCAGGTTGGTGCCCTTGGCAGCCCAGTCGCGCGAGGAGCCGTTGCCGTATTCGACACCGGCGAAGATGACGAGCGGCACGCCTTCGGCCTTGTACTGCATCGCGCCGTCGTAGATCGACGTCTCTTCCTTCGACGGGTAGTGGATGGTGTAGCCACCTTCCTTGCCGTTCGGGCCGAGCATGTGGTTGCGGATGCGGATATTGGCGAAGGTGCCGCGCATCATCACTTCATGGTTACCGCGGCGCGTGCCGTACTGGTTGAAGTCGGCAACCGCGACCTCGTGGTCGATGAGGTAAGCACCGGCCGGCGATGCCGCCTTGATCGAACCGGCCGGCGAAATGTGGTCGGTGGTGATCTTGTCGCCGAACAGGCCGAGGACGCGGGCGCCCTTGATATCCGCAACGCCGGTGCCCTTCTTGCCCATACCGACGAAGTAGGGCGGGTTCTGGACATAGGTCGAATCGTCGTCCCAGGCGTAGGTCTGGCCCGGAGGAACCTGAACAGCCTGCCAGTTGACGTCGCCCTTGAAGACGTCGGCATACTTGCTTTCGTACAGTTCGCGGGTGACGTATTTCTGGATGAATTCCTGCACCTCGTGCGAGGTCGGCCAGATGTCCTTGAGGTAGACAGGGTTGCCGTTCTGGTCCTCGCCGATCGGCTCCTTGGTCAGATCCTTCTGCACCGTGCCGGCGAGCGCATAGGCGACGACGAGCGGCGGCGAAGCGAGGTAATTCGCCTGCACGTCGGGCGAAATGCGGCCTTCGAAGTTGCGGTTGCCGGAGAGAACGCCGGATACGATCAGGCCCTTGTCGTTGATCGTCTTCGAGATCGGCGCCGGCAGCGGGCCGGAATTGCCGATGCAGGTGGTGCAGCCGAAACCGACCAGATTGAAGCCGAGCTTGTCGAGATCGGCCTGCAGACCTGACTTGGCGAGATATTCGCCGACGACCTGCGATCCCGGAGCAAGCGAGGTCTTGACCCACGGCTTGGTCTTCAGGCCCTTGGCAACGGCGTTGCGGGCAAGAAGTCCGGCCGCGATCAGCACCGACGGGTTGGACGTGTTGGTGCACGAGGTGATGGCGGCAATCGCCACGTCACCATGGCCGAGATCGAAATCCGTGCCGTCGACGGCGTAGCGGTTGTTGAGCTGGCCGGGCTTCTTATAGTCGGCGTCCATCGAACCGGCGAAGCCGGAAGCGATGTTTTCGAGCGCGATGCGGCCTTCCGGACGCTTCGGGCCGGCCATCGACGGGACGACGTCGCCGAGGTCGAGTTCCAGCGTGTCGGTGAAGACGAGGTCGGAACCGTCGCCGTCACGCCACATGCCCTGGGCCTTCGAATAGGCTTCGACGAGGGCGATCCGGTCATGCGTGCGGCCGGACATGGTGAGGTAGTTGATGGTTTCGCCGTCGACCGGGAAGAAGCCGCAGGTGGCGCCATACTCCGGACCCATATTGCCGATCGTTGCGCGGTCGGCGAGCGGCATGTTGTCCATGCCGGGGCCGAAGAATTCGACGAACTTCGAAACGACGCCCTTCTTGCGCAGCATCTGCACGACGGTCAGAACGAGGTCGGTCGCGGTGACGCCTTCCTTGAGCTTGCCGGTCAGCTTGAAGCCGATGACTTCCGGCAGCAACATCGAAACCGGCTGGCCGAGCATCGCAGCCTCAGCTTCAATACCGCCCACACCCCAGCCGAGCACGCCGAGACCGTTGATCATTGTCGTGTGGCTGTCGGTGCCGACGCAGGTATCCGGATAGGCGATCGTCTCGCCGTCCTCTTCCTTGGTCCAGACGGTCTGGCCGAGATATTCGAGATTGACCTGATGACAGATGCCGGTGCCGGGAGGCACGACGCGGAAATTCTTGAAGGCCTGCTGGCCCCACTTCAGGAAGCGGTAGCGCTCGCCGTTGCGCTGGTATTCCAGCTCGACGTTTTTGGCGAAGGCCTGCGGCGTGCCGAATTCGTCGACGATGACCGAGTGGTCGATGACGAGGTCGACGGGAACGAGCGGGTTGATCTTTTCGGGGTCGCCGCCGAGCGACACCATCGCGTCGCGCATCGCGGCAAGATCGACGACGGCGGGAACGCCGGTGAAGTCCTGCATCAGCACGCGCGCCGGGCGATAGGCGATCTCGTTTTCGACCGCGCCCTTGTTGTTGAGCCATTCGGCAACGGCCAGGATGTGCTCCTTGGTGACCGACTGGCCATCTTCGAAGCGCAGCAGGTTTTCGAGCAGCACCTTCATCGAGTAGGGAAGCTTCGAGACGCCGGGCAGACCGTTTGCCTCAGCCTTGGGCAGGCTATAATAGACATAGTCCTTTCCACCAACGGAAAGCGTGGAACGACAATTGAAACTGTCAAGAGATTTAGACACGAGAGACCCCGTTTCTGATAGCCAACACAGTCGTGCGGACGCCTATGCACTTAATGCACATCAGGATGCGGGTACGGCCATTTCCGCTGTCCGCACGTGGAACAGACGCTCCAAGTTCGGCGCAAGGATGAAATTCACGCCGACCGCTGGCGTGGTTGCCGGTCTTATAGATAATTTCCTAAAAACTTGCCATACCCGAGCACCGTCAAAATCCGAGATTTTTTGACCTCTTCGGAAGCCGAAACCAAGAAAGAGCCGACGCATGCATCTCACCGCCGAAAATCTGGCTGCAAGGCGCGGTGAGGATCTCATTTTTGTTAACATTTCCTTTCACTTGGCAGCCGGTGAGGCGCTCATTCTGACGGGCAGAAATGGATCGGGAAAGTCCACTTTACTGCGCGTCGTCGCCGGTCTCCTGAGGCCGGACAAGGGCACTGTGATCTTCCGCGGCGGAGAGGGCCGGGAAGACAGGTATCCCGGCGAGGCCAGCCACTATCTTGGCCATCGGAATGCGATGAAGAATGAACTTACAGTTGCAGAAAATCTCGACTTCTGGCGCAGTTTCCTCGGAAGCACCGGCCTCTCCGTCCAGGACGCCGCTGACGCCGTCGGCCTACCGGGGATAACCCATCTTCCCTTCGGCTACCTCTCCGCCGGCCAGCAACGCCGGATAGCTTTCGCCAAACTGCTCGTCGCCCACCGCCCCGTCTGGATCCTCGACGAACCCACGGCGGCACTCGATGCCAGCGCCGACCGGCTGTTCGCCGGCTTGATCGAAGCGCATCTGGCCGAAGGCGGCATCGTGCTGGCGGCGACGCACCAGCCGCTGGGATTGAAGAATGCGCAGGAGTTGAAGATGACGGGTTTTTCAGGTGTGGATGCGGGGGTATGGGGATGATGGTTTGCCGTGTCGCTACCTCCCTCTGCCCTGCCGGGCATCTCCCCCACAAGGGGGGAGATCGGCCAGGGGCGCCCTCTTGCCCCAATGAAACGCCGCAGATAGCCGCAGCCGCTCGGCGCACGATCAAGGTTTCGCGAAACCGGTGCATCTTGCCAATCTCCCCCCTTGTGGGGGAGATGCCCGGCAGGGCAGAGGGGGGTGCCGCCCCATCAACCGCACAGAGCCGCCCCGCATGACCGCCCTCTTCCTCCGCGATCTCAAACTCTCGATCCGCGCCGGCGGCGGTGCGCTGATCGGCGTGCTGTTCTTCCTCACGATCGTCGCCGTCATCCCCTTCGGCGTCGGCCCCGATCTCAAGCTTCTCTCCCGCATCGGCCCCGCCATCGTCTGGATCGGCGCCCTGCTTGCCGCCCTTCTCGGCCTCGACCGGCTGTTCCAGGCCGAACGCGACGACGGATCGCTCGACCTTATGCTGATGCAGGACACGCCGCTGGTCCTTACCGTGCTGGTCAAATGCTTCGCCCACTGGACGGCGACCAGCCTGCCGCTGGTGATCGCCTCACCGCTGCTCGGCCTGTTCATGAATATGGACGAGACGGCAATTGCCGCCACCATGCTGACGCTGCTCGTCGGATCGCCCGCCATCACCTTCATCGGCGCCGTCGGCGCTGCCGTCGCCGTCGCCCTGCCCCGCGGCGGTCTACTGGTTTCGATCCTGGTGTTGCCGCTGGCCATCCCGGTGCTGATCTTCGGCGTCAGCGCCACCTATGCCGCCGTCGAGGATCCCGCCCCGTTCCTGCCACCCTTCCTCATCCTCATCGCCCTGACCCTGTTTTTCGCGGTCATCGGCCCGGCCGCCGCCGCTCTCGCGCTGCGAAACACGGCGGATTGACCAGGATTGACCAGCCATTCGATTGCGGGAAAAGCCGGATCAAGGTAAGGAAGCGGACATGAGCGAAACGAGCCTTGCCATCAGCAAATTCAGCGACCTCGCCAACCCGACGCGGTTTCTGGCGCTGGCGGCGCGCATCATTCCGTGGCTGGCAGGCATTACTACCCTCTGTTTCGCAGTCGGCCTCTATCTCAGCTTCTCCACGGAAGGCGATTACCAGCAGGGCGAGACCGTGCGCATCATGTATGTCCACGTGCCCGCGGCCTGGCTTTCGATGATGTGCTATACGGTGATGAGCGTCTCGGCGATCGGCACGCTCGTCTGGCGGCATCCTCTCGCCGACGTCTCCGCCAAGGCCGCCGCCCCGCTTGGCGCCGCCTTCACTTTGCTCGCCCTCGTCACCGGCTCGCTCTGGGGCAAGCCGATGTGGGGCACCTGGTGGGTGTGGGATGCGCGGCTGACCTCCGTTTTCGTGCTTTTCCTGATGTATCTCGGCCTGATCGCGCTTAGCCGCGCCATCGACGATCCGTCGAAGGCCGCGCGCGTTTCCGCCGTGCTCATCCTCGTCGGCTTCGTCAACATCCCGATCATCAAATTCTCGGTCGAGTGGTGGAACACGCTGCATCAGTCGGCAAGCGTGATGCGCCTTGACGGCCCGGCGATCGATCCGGAGTTCCTGCGGCCGCTCTTCGTCATGGCGATCGCCTTCACCCTGCTCTTCTTCACGCTGCATATCATGGCGATGAGGAACGAGATCTGGCGCCGCCGCATCGCCGCCCAGCGCCGTCTCGCCGCCCGCATGGCCAGCCGCGAGGAACAAATTTGACGCACGCCTTCTATGTCTACGCATCCTACGGTTTTGCCGCCCTCGTGACGGCCGCCGTCACCCTCTGGACCTGGGCCGACGGTCAGGCGCGTCGCCGTGAGCTCGCAGCCCTCGAGGCCGCCGGCATTCGCCGCCGCTCGGCGCGTGCAAAGGACGGCGAATGAGCGAAGCGCCTGAAACCACGACCGCCAAACCGCGCGGACTTGGCCGTTCTGCGCTGGCGCTTCTGCCGCTGATCGTCTTCGGCGGCATCGCGGCAACGGCGGCAAAGATGCTCTACGACCAGGATTTCCACGGCAAGAACATCACCGAAATCCCCTCCGCCCTGATCGGCACCAAGGCACCGGCACTGAACCTGCCGCCGCTCGAGGGCGCCAATCTGCCGGCGCTGACCGATGCTGCCATCAAGGGCAAGCTGACCCTCGTCAACGTCTTCGCCTCCTGGTGCGTGCCCTGCCGCGACGAACATCCCGTGTTGAAGGAACTGGCGAAAGACGGACGGCTGAACATCGTCGCCATCAATTACAAGGACCAGAACGACAACGCCCTGCGTTTCCTCGGCGAACTCGGCAATCCTTATCAGGCGATCGGCATCGACCCGAACGGCAAGGCGGCGATCGACTGGGGTGTCTACGGCATTCCGGAAAGTTATCTGGTCGCTCCCGACGGCACGATCCTCTACAAACGCGTCGGCCCCTTCGACAATATCAGCCTGAAGGAAGGGCTGTTTCCGGCGATGGAAAAGGCGCTGGGGAAGCCGGCTTCGTAAGTTTCATCCGGGTGAAGACCTGGGCCTAAACCCCGCCCTGCCAGACCTTGATCGCCTCCACCGGCCAGATCAGCATCACCACGTTCAGCGTCAGATTATCGCGGATCACATAGCCGGTGAAAATTTCGAAGAAGAGGGCGATTGCCACCGTCAGCGCCACCGGCGCGCGCGACGCGAAGAAGAAACCGAGGCACATGAAGACGGTGTCCATTGCCGAATTCAGGATGCTGTCGCCGTAATAGTCGAGCGCGATCGTCGCCGTGCGGTAGCGGTCGATGATGAGCGGGGAATTTTCCAGCAGCTCCCAGCCGGATTCGATCACCAGCGCCAGCAGCAGCCGTGCCGCCAGCGGCTTGCGGCGCAGGACGAGATGGCCGAGCCCGTAGAACAGGAAGCCGTGGATGATATGCGACGGCGTGTACCAATCCGACAGATGCTGCGAATTGCCGCTGGTATTGACCCCGCCCTCCCACAGCTTGACATAACCGCAGGCGCAGATCGGCACGCGGCCCATCAGATATTCGGTGACGATCTGGGCGACCAGCACCGCAAGGCAGGCGACGAACCAGAAGCTCTGGTGTCTCACACGATCTTCCGCCTCTGCAGCGCTCACGTTTCGCCGTCCGTTTCCAGGTTGATGCTATGCTTGAGCACCAGCGGCATCTGCGCCAGCGTGAAGATGATGGTGATCGGCATCGTGCCCCAGACCTTGAAGGCGACCCAGGTATCGTCCGAAAAATTGCGCCAGACAACTTCGTTCAGCACGGCGAGGAACAGAAAGAAGATGCCCCAGCGAATGGTGAGCTTGCGCCAGCCTTCGGCATCGAGCTGGAAGGCGGCGTTGAAGACGTAGCCGAGCAGCGATCGGCCGAAGGCGAGCCCGCCGAGCAGCGCCACCCCGAAGAGCGCGTTGACGATGGTCGGCTTCATCTTGATGAAGGTCTCGTTCTGCAGCCAGATCGACAGCGAGCCGAAGATAACGACGACGATGCCGGAGACAAAGGGCATGATCGGCAGATGACCGAGCACGATCTTCGAAACGACAAGCGAAAGGATCGTCGCCGCCATGAAGAGGCCGGTTGCGACGAACAGCGGCCCACCGAGCTCCGAAAGCGCAGGAAATTTCTCCACCAGCCACTGGCCGCGCAGATTGGCGAAGAAGAAGATCATCAGCGGCCCGAGTTCCAGCGCCAGCTTCAGCAGCGGATGATGCCGGTCGGCCGGGGTGGGGGTGATATCGCTTTCGGTGCTCATGCGTTCGTCAAACCTGCTATTCCTGACAATCTGGTTGCCGGTCGTGCCTTGCAGGCTTTCGGCGGCATATCTGTGGCATCATTGGGGAAGTCCGGCAATGGCATGCGCGAAATCCTCGGCTTCGAACGGCTCCAGATCGTCGACACCCTCACCGACGCCGATGAAGTAGACCGGCAGCTTGTGCTTGGCGGAAATGGCGACGAGGATGCCGCCGCGTGCCGTGCCGTCGAGCTTGGTCATGATCAGCCCGTTGACGCCGGCGACGTTGCGGAAGATCTCGACCTGGCTCAGCGCATTCTGCCCCGTCGTCGCGTCGAGCGTCTGCAGCACGGTGTGCGGCGCATCGGGATCGAGCTTGCCGAGCACACGCACGATCTTCTCGAGCTCGGCCATCAGCTCGGCCTTGTTCTGCAGGCGGCCGGCGGTATCGACGATCAGCACGTCGCATTTCCGGGCTTTCGCCTGTTCGAAGGCGTCATAAGCAAGGCCGGCGGCGTCGGCGCCAAGCTTGGTGCCGATGAATTCGGAATTCGTTCGCTCGGCCCAGATCTTCAGCTGCTCGATCGCCGCGGCACGGAAGGTGTCGCCAGCGGCCAGCATCACCTTCAGCCCGGCGCCGGAAAGTTTTGCCGCCAGCTTGCCGATCGTCGTCGTCTTGCCGGTGCCGTTGACGCCGACGACGAGGATGACATGCGGCTTGTGCGAGAGGTCGAGCTGCAGCGGCTTGGCGACCGGCTTCAGAACCTTGGCGATTTCGGACGCCATGATCCGGCTGACATCCTCGCCGGTGACGTCCTTGCCGTAGCGCTCGGAAGCGAGCGTATCGGTGACCCGCAGCGCGGTCTCGACGCCGAGATCAGCCTGGATCAGCAGGTCTTCGAGATCCTGCAGCGTCTCGTCATCCAGCTTGCGCTTGGTAAAAAGCGCGGTGATCTGGCCGGTCAGCTGCGAGGAGGTGCGCGCGAGACCGTTGCGCAGGCGCTGGAACCAGCTGGGTTTCGGCTGTGGGGTGATGGGCTGCGATTCGACGATTGCCGGGCCGGTGGCGAAGCCTTTGGGGAGGATCGGCTCAACGGCTGGCGCCGATTCCATCGGCTCCGATGGTGGCAGAGGCGCTTCGGCTGAGATGTCGCCGTCCGTAGCCTCCCCCCCTACCCTGCCGGGCATCCCCCCCACAGGTGGGGGGAAACTCGCGGCAATGTTTTCCGCCGTATTGACGGCATCATCCGAAGCGGCCGGCTCACTCTGCGCATCCATCGTCTGGCGAGCGGCATCCAATTGCTCAGTCCCTCCACCTGTGGGGGGGACGCCCGGCAGGGTAGGGGGGGTATTTTCCTCCGCCTCCGCCTCGGCCTCCAGCAGCGACAATGGCACGACGCCCATGTCGGCCAGATGATCGGCCGGCGGCAGCACTTCCGTTTCAGCGTCGACAGGTTCCGGCTCTACTGACGCTTCATCAATATCCCCCGCCGGTCCGCCCGCCGTATCCATCTCCTCGGGAAGAACCGGATCATCCGCGACCGGCAGATCCTCCGCGCGCGAGCGCGGCTCGAGCTCCCTTACCACGGCATCGGGCACGGGCTCTTCCGCCGGCTTGTCCTTGCCGAAGGTGAAGACCTTTTTGATGAAACTGAGCGCCATGGGGATTCCGTGAAAAGTCAGGCCGCGGCGGCGGCCGTCAATTGCATGTCGAGATGTTTGCCATTGTGGCCGGTGATCGTGGCCGGCACAAGGTCGCCGGGGCGAAGGCCGGGTGCTGCGACCAGCGTAAAGTTCTCCGTATGCGCCAGGCCGTTGTTTTCGACAAGCAGCCATTGCCGGGTTCCGACCATGCCGTCGAGATGGGATAGATGCAGCCTATGTCCAGCGGCGCGCAGCCTGGCGGCGCGCTTCTTGACCAGCGACCGGTCGAGCTGCGGCATGCGGGCGGCTGGCGTGCCGGGGCGCGGGCTGTAGGGGAAGACATGCAGATGCGCGATGTCGGCCTCTTCGGCCAGCCGCACAGCATTGCCGAACATCTCTTCCGTCTCCGTCGGGAAGCCGGCGATCATATCGGCGCCGAAGCTCATTTCGGGGCGGAGGCGGCGCGCCTCTTCGATGAAACGCAGCGCATCGGCGCGCGAATGCCGGCGCTTCATCCGCTTCAGGATCATGTCGTCACCATGCTGCAACGATAGATGCAGATGCGGCATGAAGCGCGGCTCATCGGCGATGAGGTCCATCAGATGGGCGTCGGCCTCGATGCTGTCGATCGAGGAAAGCCTGAGGCGACGAATATCGGGAATCTGCTTCAGGAGCGTCTTGGCCAGAAGCCCGAGCGTCGGCGCGCCCGGCAGATCGCCGCCATAACTGGTGGCATCGACCCCGGTCAGCACGATTTCGCGGTAGCCGCTGTCGGCGAGCTTACGGGCCTGGTCGACGACCGCTCCCATCGGCACCGAGCGGGAGTTGCCGCGGCCATAGGGGATGATGCAGAAGGTGCAGCGGTGGTCGCAGCCGTTCTGCACCTGGATGAAGGCGCGCACGTGGCCGTCGATGTGCCTCACCATCTGCGGCGCCGTCGCCTTGACGCTCATGATGTCGTTGACGCGCAGCTTCTCCTCGGCCGAAACGCCGAAATCCGGCAGGCTGCGATAGGAAGCGCTCGAAAGCTTCTCCTCGTTGCCGAGCACGGCATCGACTTCCGCCATTTCAGCGAAGGTCTGTTTCTCAGTCTGCGCGGCACAGCCGGTGACGATGATGCGGGCATGCGGATTGTCGCGCCGTGCCCGGCGGATCGCCTGGCGGGCCTGGCGCACGGCCTCGCCGGTCACCGCACAGGTGTTGACCAGGATGGCATTGTTGAGCCCGGCCTTCTCGGCCTGCGCCTTCATCACTTCGGATTCATATGTGTTGAGGCGGCAGCCGAAGGTAATGACCTCGATGCCGCTCACTGCGCCTCGGCTCCCCGGTCCGCGTCCCGTGACCACAGGCCGGTCGAGGGATCGAGCCTGCCCGACCATTCCCATTCGGCCGGGCCGGTCATGATGACGTGATCGTCGCGCTCGCGCCATTCGATCGACAGCACAGCCGGCGGCTTGGCGCTCGCCACGTTGATCGTCACCTTGCGGCCGGTGCGCCCGGTGCGCGCAGCGCTGACGGCGGCGGAACAGGCTGCCGAGCCGCAGGCAAGCGTCAGCCCCGCACCGCGCTCCCAGGTGCGCGTCGTCATCGATGTCGGCGAGGTCACCTGCGCCAGCGTGATATTGGCGCGCTCGGGAAACATCGGATGGTTTTCCAGCAACGGCCCGAAACGGGCGAGATCGTAGGACATCACGTCCCGGTCCACCCAGAAGATCGCATGCGGATTGCCCATCGACATGACAGACGGCGAATGCAGCACCGGATTGTCGATCGGGCCGATCTGCAGTTCGATGCGGCTGGTATCGTGGAATTCTTCCGCCAGCGGGATCTTGTTCCAATCGAAGACCGGCCGGCCCATATCGACGGAGATCGTCCCGTCCTCGTGTTCGACGGCGTTGAGGATGCCGGCGACCGTCTGGAAGGTGAAGGCCCTGCGGCCGGTTTCGGCGGCCAGCGCCTGCACGACGCAACGCGTGCCGTTGCCGCAGGCCTGCGCCTTCGAGCCGTCGGAATTCAGGATATCGATGAAGGCATCGGTGCCGTCGGCCTTCGGATCATGGATCGCCATGATCTGGTCGAACTCGGTCTGCGGGTCGGCATTGAGTGCCACCGCCGCCGCGGGCATCACCTTGTCGGGCCGACCGCGCATGTCGACGACCAGGATCTTGTTGCCAAGCCCGTTCATCCTGGCGAATTCGACCGTTGCGCTCATAATATCTTCCGTCCGTGTTTCCGCTGTATATGGCGGAAATGCGAAGGAATTACCAGTGGGTGAGTGCCGCGCACCTATGCCGCCGGCCGCCGCTTAGGGACAGTCCGGCTTTACCGCTCAACACCATCGGAAGCAAAAGACGCCGTATGCGCTTCGACGATGGCGGCGGTGATGACCTTTCTCAGCTCGTAGACCAGCGAGCGGGACCGCTTGCGGTCCAGATCCTGTGCCGCTTTTGCAAGACTAAGGCCTTCGTTCAGGACAATATGATGGGCTCGTGCCAGTGCCCAGCTCTCAATATCAGGACTTATCATTCGATATCTCCGCCGGATCATCCGGCATCAAGGATATTCACGAATCATTACAAGATGCACTTAAGTAGAAAGTAGAATCACAACTGGGATATTTTGCAACTGGCCTCTATGGCGTTTGGACTGTCCGCGGGAAATTTAACCGGTCGCATCAGGACCGCGCAGTCTCGCGAAACGCCCGCTCTGCGGTCTTCAGTCCGCATTCGCTTGACTTTCGCCCGGCTTTCCTGTTTATCGCGCCCAATCCGCGACGAGCCGCATGACTCCGAGCCGCCGACCGGGACCTGAGATCCCGGAGGTCAACACCCGACAGCGCGATGCGCCCTCGGGTGCTTTTTGGCTTTGCGTCTTGTTTTCGTCAAGGAAAAGCACGACGTTTCCGGGCATACAGAACCCGCCCGAAACGTATCAAGGAAGAGCCGATGTTTGAAAACCTCCAGGACCGTCTTGGATCCATTCTGAATGGACTGACAGGCCGTGGCGCGCTTTCGGAAGCCGATGTTTCCGCAGCGCTGCGCGAGGTTCGCCGTGCGTTGCTGGAGGCCGACGTCGCGCTCGACGTCGTGCGTTCCTTCACCGACCGCGTGCGTGAAAAGGCCGTCGGCGCCGAGATCCTGAAGTCGATCAAACCCGGCCAGATGGTCGTCAAGATCGTCCATGACGAGCTGATCGAAATGCTGGGCGGCGAAGGCGTCGGCATCGACCTGCATGCGCCCGCCCCCGTCGTCGTCATGATGGTCGGCCTGCAGGGCTCCGGCAAGACGACGACGTCAGCCAAGATCGCCCATCGCCTGTCGACGCGCGATAAGAAGAAAGTGCTGATGGCGTCGCTCGACACGCGCCGTCCGGCAGCCCAGGAGCAGCTTCGCCAGCTCGGCGCCCAGGCCAGCATCGATACGCTGCCCATCATATCCGGCCAGTCGCCGACCGATATCGCCGCCCGCGCCGTGCAGGCGGCAAGACTTGGCGGCCATGACGTCGTCATCCTCGACACCGCCGGCCGCACCCATATCGACGAGCCCTTGATGGTCGAGATGGCCGACATCAAGAAGCGCTCGAACCCGCATGAAATCCTGCTGGTCGCCGACAGCTTGACCGGTCAGGACGCCGTCAACCTCGCCCGCAACTTCGACGAACGCGTCGGCATCACCGGTCTGGTGCTGACCCGCATGGACGGCGACGGCCGCGGCGGTGCCGCCCTTTCGATGCGCGCCGTCACCGGCAAACCGATCAAGCTGATCGGCGTCGGCGAGAAGATGAGCGAGCTCGAGGAGTTCCATCCCCGCCGCATCGCCGACCGCATCCTTGGCATGGGCGACATCGTCTCGCTCGTCGAGCGCGCCGCCGAGAATATCGACGCCGAGAAGGCGGCCGCCATGGCTGCCAAGATGGCCAAGGGCAAGTTCGACCTCGACGACCTCGCCGACCAGCTGCGCCAGATGCAGAAGATGGGCGGCATGGGCGGCATCATGGGAATGATGCCCGGCATGGCCGGCATGAAGGACAAGATGGCCGCCGCCGGCCTCGACGACAGGCTTTTCGGCCGCCAGATCGCCATCATCCAGTCGATGACCAGGGCCGAGCGCGCCAATCCCGACCTGCTCAAGCATTCGCGCAAGAAGCGCATCGCCGCCGGCTCCGGCACCGATGCCGCCGCCATCAACAAGCTTCTGAAGATGCACCGCCAGATGGCCGACATGATGAAGATGATGGGCGGCAAGGGCAAAGGCGGCATGATGAAGCAGATGATGGGCGGCCTTGCCGGCAAGATGGGGCTTGGCGGCGGCATGGGTGGCATGCCCGATCTCTCGAATATCGATCCCCGCCAGCTCGAGGCCCTGCAGAAGCAGGCCGAAGCAGCGGGACTTGGAAAGCCGGGTGGGGGTATGCCCGGTCTCGGCGGTCTGCCGGGTGGTTTGCCTGGCCTCGGCGGCGCCAAGCTGCCGGGTCTGGGCGGTGGTTTCCCGGGATTGCCCGGATTGCCGAAGAAGAAGTGAAAGGATCGCTTGCCCCATGATTGATCCAAACGTCAAAGCCCAGCTCGCGAGCTATCGTCAGTCGATCGACAATATCGACGCCGCTCTCGTGCACATGCTGGCCGAACGCTTCCGCTGCACCAAAGAGGTCGGCGTGCTGAAGGCCAAATACAATCTGCCGCCGGCCGATCCGGCGCGCGAGGAATACCAGATCGAACGCCTTCGCCAGCTGGCGAAAGCCGCCAATCTGGACCCGGATTTCGCCGAGAAGTTCCTGAACTTCGTCATCAAGGAAGTCATCCGGCATCATGAGCAGATCGCTGCGGATCACGCTGAACAAAGCGCCGCAGCCCGATAACCCGCCTGATCAGGCGATCAAGAAAAGCCTAAGGAGTAAAGAACATGGCACTGAAAATTCGTCTCGCCCGCGGTGGCTCCAAGAAGCGCCCGTACTACCACGTCGTTCTCGCCGATGCGCGCAGCCCGCGTGACGGCCGCTTCCTCGAAAACCTCGGTTCCTGGAACCCGATGCTCGCCAAGGACGACGAGAAGCGCGTTCAGCTGAACGCCGAGCGCATCAAGCACTGGATCGAAAACGGCGCCCAGCCGACCGACCGCGTTCTGCGCTTCCTCGATGAAGCCGGCGTTGCCAAGCGCGAAGCCAAGAACAACCCGGTCAAGGCAAAGCCGGGCAAGCGCGCCCAGGAGCGCGCCGCCGAAAAGGCTCAGAAGGTGGCTGACGCCGCCGCTGCTGCTGCCGACGCCGCGGAATAATCGGGACAATCCCCTGTCTAACGGGCGGCATGGCGACATGCCGCCCGTTTTCGTTTCCAATTACCCGCACTTCGTTTATGAGAAACCTGTCTTTCGGCTTCACATGAAGGAACCCATGACAAAGCTTGAAAACCCCGTTCTGATGGCGACGATCGGCGGCGCGCAAGGCCTCCGGGGAGAGGTGCGCGCCAAGGCCTACACGGCCGATCCGAGCGCCCTTGGCGACTACGGCCACCTGCACAGCATGGACGGCCGCAGCTTCGAAGTCCTCGAAATCCGCGAGACGAAGAATGTGGTCGTCGTCCGTTTCCGCGGCGTCAACGACCGCAATGCCGCCGAGGCGCTGAACGGGCTCGAACTCTATATCGAGCGCGACAACCTGCCGGACGAGGAGCTTGAAGATGACGAGTTCTACTATGCCGATCTCGAAGGTCTCGAAGCACGCGACGACAAGGGTGCCAGCTATGGCACCGTCACTGGCGTCTTCGATTTCGGCGCCGGCGATTTGCTGGAACTCAAGGGTCCGGGCAAGCGCCCGGTGCTGATCCCCTTCTCCGAAGCCTCGGTGCTGGAGATCGACCTCGAGGCCGGCACATTGCTGATCGACCCGCTGGCGGCGGGGCTGGTCGACGATCCCGAAGAGCTTTCGAAATTCACCGCGGACAAGCCGAAAAAGAAGAAGTGATGGCCTTCCGGGCGAGCGTGCTGACACTCTATCCGGAAATGTTTCCGGGGCATCTGGGCTTCTCGCTCGCCGGCAAGGCGATGGAGCGCGGGCAATGGTCGCTGGATGCGGTGCAGATCCGCGATTTCGCGACCGACAAGCACCGCACCGTCGACGACACCCCGGCCGGCGGCGGCGCCGGCATGGTGCTGAAACCCGACGTTCTCGCCCGCGCGATCGACAGCACCCCTGATAACGATACCCGCCCGCGCCTGCTGATGAGCCCGCGCGGCCGGCCGCTGACGCAGGAGCGTGTGCGCGCGCTTGCTTCAGGCGATGGCGTCATCATCGTCTGCGGCCGCTTCGAGGGCGTCGACCAGCGGGTGATCGAGGCGCGCGGACTGGAGGAGGTCTCGATCGGCGACTACGTTCTGTCAGGCGGCGAGCCGGCGGCGCTGATCGTGCTCGACGCGATCATCCGCATCCTGCCCGGCGTCATGGGCAACGATCTTTCCGGCCTGCACGAAAGCTTCGAAGGCGGGCTGCTGGAACATCCGCATTACACCAGGCCGCAGGCGTGGGAAGGCCGGGAAATCCCCGCGATTCTGACATCGGGCAATCACGGCGCCATCGAGAAATGGCGGCACCAGGAGGCGGTGCGGCTGACGCGGGAGCGGCGGCCGGACCTCCTGGAAAGGGCGAAAACCGAGAAAAACGGCTGATTCCAGCCTCCTCTTCACAAAAATGTCGTGCGAGGGATGACAAGCCCCGGCCTTTCGTGTATTGGCGCACGCGGAAATGGGGTTATCCCCGTCTGCCAGCAAACAAAGAATGGCGAACCCGCTCCCGCCCTGAAGGGCAAAGTCCTGAGGCCAGTTCCAAAGGATCAGTGTCGAGCGCTCTGGCTGTTTCAGAAGAACCAAAGGTTAAGACGATGAACATCATTCAGCAGCTTGAGGCCGAACAGGCCGCCAAGATCGAAGCCAAGCGTACGCTTCCCGAATTTTCCCCGGGCGACACCGTCCGCGTCAACGTCAAGGTCACGGAAGGCAACCGTACCCGCGTTCAGGCCTATGAAGGCGTCTGCATCGCCCGCTCCGGCGGCGGCCTGCAGGAAAACTTCACGGTCCGCAAGATCTCCTACGGCGAAGGCGTCGAGCGCGTATTCCCGGTCTACTCGCCGATGATCGAAAGCGTCGACGTCGTTCGCCGCGGTAAGGTCCGTCGCGCCAAGCTCTATTACCTCCGTGATCGTCGCGGCAAGTCTGCCCGTATCGTTGAAGACACCGGCGTCCGCGCCCGCAAGCTCAACGATGCCGAGCGCGCTGCCATTGCCGAGGAAAAGGCACGCATCGAAGCTGAAAAGATTGCAGCCGCTCAGGCGCTCGCCGCTGAGAAGGCAGCAGCAGAAGCTGCGGAAGCCAAGGCAGCCGCTGAAAAGGCCGCCGCAGAAGCAGCAGCCGCAGCAGCGGAACCGGCTGCAGAATAAGATCTGCGCCACGCAAAACTCTTTTGCTTGGAGCAAAATTCTTTTGCTTGGAAAGGCGGCCTTCGGGTCGCCTTTTCTCTTTTTTGTTTGGGCACGCAGCCGGCGGCCTTGCCTTCGGCAAGCTTTCCGTGACAATTTTCGCCGTTCAATCCCGGAGAGCCGTTCCATGCTGTTTCGTCGTACTGTCCTTGCGAGCTTCGCTGCCCTTGCGCTCGCACCCTTGGCCGCATCGGCAGCCGAGCTGCCCGATCTCGGCGGCAAGAGCGTCGTCGTCGTCACCGAGAATGCCTATCCGCCGCTGCAGTTCGTCGATCCGAAATCCGGCAAGGCGATCGGCTGGGAATATGATGCGATGAACGAGATCGCCAAGCGGCTGAATTTCAAGGTCGAATACCAGAACACCAGCTGGGACGCGATGATCCAAGCGGTGTCCGACGGCCAGTACAACATCGGCATGACCGGCATCACCATCAAGGACGATCGCAAGCAGAAGGTGGATTTCTCCGATCCCTATATGCGTTCGCAGCAGTTCATGCTGGTGCGCGGCGACGAGAAACGTTTCACCGATGGAAAGTCCTTCGCGCAATTCAAGGATGGCCTGGTCGGCGCCCAGCCCGGCACCACGCCCTTCTACACCGCCGTCTACGAGGTGCTCGACGGCAATGAGCAGAACCCGCGCATCAAGCTCTTCGAAACCTTCGGCGCCACCGTTCAGGCGCTGAAGGCCGGCGACGTCGATGTGGTGCTGACCGACGGCACCGCCGGCAAGGGTTATGTCGACGCCTCGAACGGCGCCCTGAAGCTGATCGGCGAGCCGCTCGGCACCGAGGATTTCGGCTTCATCTTCCCGAAGGGCTCCGATCTCGTCGCTCCCGTCAACGCCGCCATTTCAGCCCTCAAGGCCGACGGCACGCTGGATGCGCTGAACAAGAAGTGGTTCCTCGACTACAAGATGGGCGAATGACGCCGAGCCATTGCTGATGGCTTTGCGACCATCTCCCGACAGACACGTCAAGGACGACTATCCCTGGTGGTTGGTCGCGCTCGTCGCGATCGGCGTCGTCCTTGCCGTCGTCATCGTCACCAACGATATCTACGCCCAGGTTTTCCGCACCGTCGTCAACGGTGTCGGCATCACCGTCTTCGTCACGCTGGTTGCCTTCGTGCTTGCCACCGTGCTCGGCCTCGGCATCTGCCTGCTCGGCATGGCCGACAGCCGGGTGCTGCGCCAGATCGCGCGCTTCTACATCGAGATCATCCGCGGCATCCCGATCCTCGTGCTCCTGTTCTACGTCGCCTTCGTCGGCGCCCCGGCTCTGGTCGCAGGCTATAATTTTCTGATTTCGCCGCTGGTGAGTTCAGGCATGGCCGAACCCATTCTGGTGCGCGATCTGTCGCTGATGTGGCGGGCGATCATCGCGCTGACGATCGGCTATTCCTCCTTCATTGCCGAAATCTTCCGAGCCGGCTTCCAATCGGTCGATCTCGGCCAGATCGAGGCGGCCAAGGCGCTCGGCCTTTCCCGCTACCGGCGCTTCCGCTCCGTCGTCTTCCCGCAGGCGATCCGGGTGATCTTCCCGCCGCTGTCCAACGATTTCGTCTCGATGGTGAAGGATTCATCGCTCGTCTCCGTACTCGGCGTCGCCGACATCACCCAGATGGGCAAGGTCTATGCCGCCGGCTCCTTCCGCTTCTTCGAGACCTATTCGATCGTCACCTATATCTACCTGATCCTGACGATCGGCCTGTCGCTGGCGCTGCGGCGGACGGAGAAATGGATGAAGTCGCGGTGAATGATCGACAGCCGTGACACGGCTCGGGGGGTCTGCGAACGCGGTCTTGATGATTCAAATTGAAGCCGCCGCGAAAAATCGGTATATGCAGGCGATGGAATCCAAGTTCAGATGCACTGGCGCGCATATTTTCGTGCTGCAGGACCATTATCGCCTGCCGGCGCGGTTCTTTGCATGCGTATCCGGTGCGCTCAACAGCCGACTTCGTTGATCGAATGACGGCCGGCGGAGCTTGATCCGCTTTTTCTCGATTTCCCAAAAGCATCCAAAAAACGGACTTAACGCCATGAGCGCACCGCGTACCCTCTACGACAAGATCTGGGACGATCATCTGGTCGACGAACAGAAAGACGGCACCTGTCTTCTCTACATCGACCGCCATCTGGTCCACGAAGTCACCTCGCCGCAGGCGTTCGAAGGCCTGCGCATGACCGGCCGCAAGGTTCGCGCCCCGGAAAAGACGCTCGCCGTCGTCGACCATAACGTTCCGACCTCGCCCGACCGCCATCTCGGCATCAAGAACGAGGAAAGCCGCATCCAGGTGGAAGCACTGGCGACCAACGCCGCCGAATTCGGCGTCGAATATTATTCGGCAAGCGACAAGCGCCAGGGCATCGTCCACATCGTCGGCCCGGAACAGGGCTTCACCCTGCCCGGCATGACCATCGTCTGCGGCGACAGCCACACCTCGACGCACGGCGCCTTCGGCGCGCTGGCGCACGGCATCGGCACCTCCGAGGTCGAGCATGTGCTGGCGACCCAGACGCTGATCCAGAAGAAGGCCAAGAACATGCTGGTGCGGGTCGACGGCCTGCTGCCGCCGCACGTCACCGCCAAGGACATCATCCTCGCCATCATCGGCGAAATCGGTACTGCCGGCGGCACCGGCCACGTCATCGAATTTGCCGGCGAAGCGATCCGCTCGCTGTCGATGGAAGGCCGTATGACCATCTGCAACATGACGATCGAAGGCGGCGCCCGCGCCGGCCTGATCGCCCCTGACGAAAAGACCTTCGAATACATCAAGGGCAAGCCGCGCGCGCCGAAGGGCGAGGCGCTGGAACAGGCGATCGCCTACTGGAAGACGCTGCAGACCGACGAGGGCGCGCATTACGACCGCGTCGTCGTGCTCGATGCCGCCAGCCTGCCGCCGATCGTCTCCTGGGGCTCCTCGCCCGAGGACGTCATCTCCGTTCAGGGAATCGTCCCGAACCCCGACGACATCCAGGACGAGACCAAGCGCACCTCCAAATGGCGCGCGCTCGACTATATGGGCCTGAAGCCCGGCACCAAGATGACCGACATCACGCTTGACCGCGTCTTCATCGGCTCCTGCACGAACGGCCGCATCGAGGATCTGCGCGAAGTCGCCAAGGTGGTCGAGGGCAAGACGGTTGCCGCAACCGTCGATGCGATGATTGTTCCGGGCTCCGGCCTCGTCAAGGAACAGGCGGAAGCCGAAGGCCTCGACAAGATCTTCAAGGCCGCCGGTTTCGACTGGCGCGAGCCGGGCTGCTCTATGTGCCTTGCCATGAACGACGACCGCCTGAAGCCGGGCGAGCGTTGCGCCTCCACCTCGAACCGCAACTTCGAAGGCCGTCAGGGCTTCAAGGGCCGCACGCACCTCGTCTCGCCGGCAATGGCGGCGGCCGCCGCGATCGCCGGTCACTTTGTCGATATCCGCGAGTGGAACTGATCCACTAAACGGGTGAGAACTAAAGCCCACCGATGCGCCTCAAGCGCATCGGTGGGCTTTGCATTTTATGCCACTGAGGTCTTCGACACCTCGATGGGCGATGATCCCATCGGCTCATCCGGGCATGGCCTGCATGTCCCGATTTCACCCGTTCGAGCAATCGACATCGGGAAATGCCTGTGGCTTCATCGAGATGGCGCTTTCAGGCGCATTTCGCGCGACGTCGACAGGCACGTTTTCGGGCGTTCGCTCCGATCTCGGTGCAACGGGCCTGGCTACGCCAGCAAAGCGCCGCGTTGTGATTGGGAGAATAGTCATGAGACAGAAAACGGCGGCACGTCTGCCACTGACGATCCTGGGCGTATTTGCATTCCTGGCGAACATCGACGTCGCCACGGCCGCGCCGCTCCATCCGACGGCACCGCCCATCGCAGCGGCTTCCGATCTGGCGCAGCAGGTCGCGCAAGCCAAGGTGCCGGCGCTCAACGGCTATCGCGGCTACGAAAACCGCCGGCCCGGCTATATCAAGAGTGCGAACGGCTACTGGTATCCCGCGCGCGCCTTCAGCAACCCGGGCGATTATACCGGATCCATCGGTCGTCAGCAGCGCCTGAACGATGCCTGCGATTACGGCTTTACGCCGACCAATGGGTCCTCGAGATGTAATTATTGACGGCGGCGTTACGCCGGACAAGAGCCGCCATGTTCTCCGGCATGCAATGTCCGGCATGCAATGGCCGCCCGCAAGCGATTTCGCCGGGGCGGCCATCATCTCTGCTCTGATCAGAAGGTTGCCGTCATCGGGTCCGGTCCCATGCGGGCGCCGGCGCTGTCGAGCCTGGCGATCGCCGCCATATCGTCGGCATCGAGCTTGAAGTCGAACACCTGGAAATTCTCCTCGATGCGCGACGGCGTCACCGATTTCGGGATGACGACGAGGCCGGTATCGAGGTGCCAGCGGATGATGACCTGGGCCGGCGTCTTCCGATATCTCCCAGCGATCTCACCGATCACAGGGTTCGAGATGAACCGGCCCTGGCCGAGCGGGCTCCAGGATTCGGTGGCGATACCAAGTTTCTTGTGTGCCTCCTGCGCCGCCTTCTGCTGAAAGTCGGGATGCAGCTCGATCTGGTTGATGACGGGAACGACGCCGGTTTCGCCGATGATGCGCTCCAGATGTTCGGGACAGAAATTCGACACGCCGATCGAGCGGGCGCGGCCCTCTTCACGGATGCGCACGAAGGCCTTCCAGGTTTCGGTGTAGAGGCCGCGATGCGGCGACGGCCAGTGAACGAGATAGAGGTCGACATAGTCGGAACCAAGCTTCTTCAGGCTGCCGTCGAAGGCGCTGAGCGTATTGTCGTAGCCCTGGTCGGTGTTTCTGAGCTTGGTGGTGACGAAGATCTCCTTGCGGTCGAGGCCGGAGGAACGGATGCCTTCGCCGACACCCTCTTCGTTGTCATAGCCGGACGCCGTATCGATATGGCGATAGCCGGCCGTGATCGCCGCGCGCACCGTCGGAGCGGCGATCTCCTGCGGCGTCTGCCAGACGCCGAGGCCGACCTGGGGAATGGAATGTCCGTCATGGAAAGTGATGATGGGTTGAGCGGTCACACGATATCTCCGGGAGTTTGAAGAATTGGACGAGGCATGAATTGCGCCCGCACTTTTCGAGCGTCCCGGAGCACATTTCAGCCTGAGCGCTCGGTCACCGGAAACATATAGGCGGCCGGATCCGGAAGACAATCAGAGGACCCGGACAATCGTCCCCTTCCGAAGATGCGGCAGAAGCCGGCGCATGTCGCGCAGGCTGACCGCCACGCAGCCGGCCGTCGGCTCGTAGCCCGGCCTGATCAGGTGAAAAAAGATCGCCGAGCCGCGATAACGCGCCCGCGAGGAAATATTCCAGTCCATCACCAGGCAGATATCGTAGAGCCCGTCGCCGCGCTGGAGTTCCTCATGGCTTGCCCCGAACGGTGCCCTGACGAGGCGGTTATAGCTGGCATTGTCCGGCTGATCGCACCAGAGCATGTCGGCGCGAATGCGGCGCAACGCAAGCGGAGTGACGAGCCGGCCGTTCCGCTCGCCACGCCGGAAGCCGGATATCAGCCTCATCGAGGCGATCGGCGTGGCGCCGTCGCCCTCGCGTTTGATCACGGTGCGGCCGGACCGGCCGATCGCCGCGGGCACGGTGATCGCGCCGAGCCGGACGATGGCCCGGCTGCTCTTCCCCGGCGCCGGCCGAACCACCATCGTCGACGGCTTCATCCCCGGCCCCCGCCTTGTTTTTTCCATTTTTCTCGCATGTCTTGGATTGTCTGGGACTCCAATTGAAATCATATGAAAACCTGCGCGGCAACAGTCCGCCGCCCGATCCTTGCCAAACCAGGAATTTGGCGTAGGACTAGGGAACTTAACATGAGGACGCAACGGCATGACCGCACGCACCATTCTTCTGGTGGATGACGACGACGACCTTCGTCAGACGCTGACGGAGCAATTGTCGCTGTATGAGGAATTTTCGGTTCTGCAGGAAGCCAACGCCGGCAAGGGTGTTGCGACCGCCCGCTCGACACCGGTCGACCTGCTGATCATGGATGTCGGCCTGCCTGATATGGACGGCCGCGAGGCGGTGAAGCTGCTGCGCAAGGGCGGCTTCAAGGCGCCGATCATCATGCTGACCGGCCACGATACCGATTCGGATACGATCCTCGGCCTCGAAGCCGGCGCCAACGACTATGTCACCAAGCCTTTCCGCTTCGCCGTGCTGCTCGCGCGCATTCGCGTGCAGCTGCGCCAGCATGAACAGAGCGAGGATGCGACCTTTACCGTCGGCCCCTACCTGTTCAAGCCGAGCCAGAAGCTGCTGACTACAGACAACGGCCAGAAAATCCGGCTGACGGAAAAGGAGGCGGCGATCATCCGCTATCTCTACCGTGCCGAACAGAAAGTGGTCACCCGTGACGTGCTGCTCGAAGAGGTCTGGGGCTATAACTCGGGCGTGACGACGCATACGCTGGAAACTCACGTCTACCGTCTGCGCCAGAAGATCGAGCGCGATCCCTCCAATGCCGAAATCCTGGTGACGGAAAACGGTGGCTACAAGATCATTCCCTAGAGCATTTCCATTTTCTCCGAATCACGGAAATGCTCTATCTCTTTGTTTTCACGCAATTCCCGGCAAAAGCGTTTCACGCATTGCCTGGCAATTGCTCTAAGGCGAAAAGCCCGCATGGCGCTGACTGACGACATCCGCATGCTCGCGCAGCTTCCCTTGTTCAAGGACATGAACGAGGATCAGCTGCGCCTGATCGCCTTCGGCGCCGACCGGCGCCTGATCGCGTCCGGCCAGATGCTGTTTCGCCAGGGTTCGCCCGCCGAGAGCGCCTATGTCATCCTCAGCGGCAGCCTGGAGCTGAGCGCAACAGGCGGCGACGGCATTCAGAGGACAGAAGGGGTCGCCGGTCCCGGAACGCTGATCTCCGAGCTGGCGCTGGTCACGCTGGTGGAGCGCAAATTCACCGCGGTCGCCCGCGAGGACACCAGCATCATCCGCATCACCCGCGCCCTTTTCCATCGGCTGATCGAAGAATATCCGGACGCAGCCCGGCTGATCGAGAACCGTATCCGCGACAATATCGCCGAACTTGCGGCAAAGGCCGCAAGCCAGTTCTATCGCTTCAGCTGAGCCCAGTGGCCCGCAGCCATACAGCCAAATCGTCAGCCGTGCGCCAAGCTGTCGATTGCTGCGGCAAGCTTGACCAGGTCTGCGGCGTAGAATCCTGCGGCGTTGAGGCAGTTCGTCTCAAGCAGCTTCAATCCCTCTTCGGTACGACAGACATCGATGACATAGGCCGGCGAGTAGCCGGGATTGATGTCCACCATCCGCTGCCCGAACTCCAGCACATCTGCATCGATCTCGTGGCGATGAATGACACGTGATCCATCTTTGTAGAGCGAGTAGGTGACGATACGATCGTTGACAGCCCAGAGACGCCATTCGCGCAGAATGCGGACAGGCTTGGTGAACATCAGCAGTGTGTCGTGGCGAAGCGATCCTGTCGGGATTTCATCTTCGTCGAGCGCGAGGACCCGCTCCGCCATGCGGATGATCTCATCCGTCGATTTGACATTGCCGGGCTCCTCCTTGCTGTCGTCAACAGGACGCAGGAACCATTCCCTTCCATCGTCGGCCAGACGGGCAGGGACATCTCGCAGAGCGAGGAACAGCGCGTCGGCTCCATTGAGAAGATACGGATGCCACGCCTGCTCCTGGACGAAAGGGCGCAGCTTGAACACACCCGGCCGGTAGCCGTTCGCCTCGGCGTTCCTCCACAGCGAATAGGAGCCAAACATGACCACCGAGCCTGGATCGGCGACGACCGGCTTGGGAATGAGTTCGCCGACGAACGGAACGACCTTGTGCCAGGTGTACGAAATGCCGAGCCGGTCCAGCGCCTCAGCCAGCTTATGAGTGTCTTCGAACTCCTGGAGAAGCCACTGCATCACAAATCGAAATGCGCCGTCACCGGCACGTGGTCAGAGGGTCGATCCCAGCCGCGCGCTTCCTTGAGGATTTCGATGCGTTTGAGATGCGGCCCGAGATCCGATGACGACCAGATGTGGTCGAGACGGCGGCCGCGATCGGCAGCCTCCCAGTCCTTGGCGCGGTAGCTCCACCAGGTATAGAGCTTCTCGCTTTCGGGCACATGCTGGCGCATCAGATCGTGCCAGCCGCCGCGCTTCATCACCTCGAGCAGCCCGTCGGTCTCGACGGGCGTATGGCTGACGATCTTCAGGAGCTGCTTGTGCGACCAGACATCATGCTCCAGCGGTGCGATGTTCAGGTCGCCGACAAGGATCGCCGAGGTATTCGCCTCACCATTGGCTTTCAGCTGCTTCATCTCTTCGATGAAATCGAGCTTGTGGCCGAATTTCGGATTGATCGTCCGATCGGGCTCGTCGCCGCCGGCCGGAACGTAGAAATTATGCAGCCGGATGCGGCGATTGCCGCGCTCGACGATCGCCGAGATGTGGCGGGCATCGCCAACGCCGCAATAATCCTGCCGGTGATCCTCCGTCAACGGAATGCGCGAGGCGATCGCGACACCGTGATAGCCCTTCTGGCCATGGATGATGATGTGATCATAGCCCATCGCCCGCAAGGGTGCGGCCGGAAAGAGCTCGTTCGGCACCTTGGTCTCCTGCAGGCAGAGAATATCCGGCCTGTGCTTGAGCACCAGCTGCTCGACGATCGGCATGCGCAGCCGCACAGAGTTGATATTCCAGGTGGTGATCGAAAAGCTCATGCCCCATGCCCTCTCACGCTTTCATGAAAGGGCTTTAGAACAAAGGCGGACCGGAGGGAACTGCCCGCATACGGCGATCAACCGAAAACGCCTCAATCACGAGACTGCGGTGTGCCCGGAATGGTCTCATAGGGCACGCGGAACACGCGATCGTCGAACTGCACGCCGGTCTTGACGTTGAAGATCATCACCGACGTGTCCTTGCCCTGATTGTCGGTGATCGTCCACTGACGCAGGTCGTAGGTCTTCGGATCGAACATCATGGTGATGGTCGAGTTGCCGAACACCGTATTGTTGCCAAGCGCGATCGTCGTCAGATCCGACTCTTCCTTGACGCCCTTCACCATGCCGGCCGACAGGTCGATATGCTGCGCGAGCAGCAGGCTGAGCGGCGTCTTGGAGAGCGGATAGAGATCCCAGGTTTTCAGCTTGGTATTGCCGATGGCGACGTTCTTGCCGTCGGCGATCACCCGCATCGGCGACGGGTCGTCATAGTTGAAGCGCAGTTTGCCGGGGCGCTGGATGAAGAACTTGCCACCGGTCTGCTCGCCGCGCGGGCCGAACTGCACGAATTCGCCCTGCATCGTCGTGACGCCGGAGAAATGATCGGCAATCGCCTGCGCGGTGCCGGAGGCCGGAGCTGCCGCTTGTGCGTGAGCGCCGAAGGGAATGGCGCTCGCCGTCGCCGCGATAGCAAAGGCACCGAGGAGATCGCGCCGCGTTACCGTCAGGCCGGAGAGGAAGGCGTCGGAATTACTCATCTAAATCTCCTTTATGCGATCTGCATGCTGCCGAAAGGCGGCGTCTTCAAGGCGTTGCCATCGGCCGCGAGAGGTAACGGCTTGGCTGCCGTCAGGTTTCCGCAAAACCGGCCCTCATCGGAAATATATGCCGATTATTTCAGCGGTCGAGGATGTCGCCTTCTGTGGGAACGAGAATTTCGCGTTTGCCCGCATGGTTGGCCGGCCCGATGATGCCTTCCTTCTCCATCCGCTCGATGAGCGAGGCGGCGCGGTTGTAACCGATGCCGAGCCGGCGTTGGACGTAGGAGGTCGAGGCCTTGCCGTCACGCAGCACGATGGCGACCGCCTGATCGTAGGGATCTTCCGATTCCGAAAGGTTTGAGGTGCCGGCCGGGCCACCGCCGCCGTAGTCACCATCCTCGTCGTCATCGGCGGTGATCGCATCGAGATATTGCGGCGAGCCCTGGCTTTTCAGGTAGGAGACGATCTCTTCCACCTCGACATCCGAAACGAACGGACCGTGCACGCGCTGGATGCGCCCGCCGCCCGCCATGTAGAGCATGTCGCCCATGCCGAGCAGCTGTTCGGCGCCCTGTTCGCCAAGGATCGTGCGGCTGTCGATCTTCGAGGTCACCTGGAAGGAGATGCGGGTCGGGAAGTTCGCCTTGATCGTGCCGGTGATGACGTCGACCGAGGGGCGCTGCGTCGCCATGATCACGTGGATGCCGGCGGCGCGCGCCATCTGGGCGAGGCGCTGGACGGCGCCTTCGATATCCTTGCCGGCGACCATCATCAGATCGGCCATCTCGTCGATGATGACGACGATATAGGGCATCGGCCTGAGATCGAATTCCTCGGTCTCGTACATGGCCTCGCCGGTATGGCGGTCGAAACCGGTCTGCACCGTGCGCGAGATCGCCTCGCCCTTCGACAAGGCCTGCTCGACGCGGCTGTTGAAGCCGTCGATGTTGCGCACACCGATCTTCGACATCTTCTTGTAGCGCTCTTCCATCTCCCGCACGGTCCATTTCAGCGCGACGACCGCCTTCTTCGGATCGGTGACGACGGGCGAGAGCAGATGCGGGATGCCGTCATAAACCGAGAGTTCGAGCATCTTCGGGTCGATCATGATCAGCCGGCACTGTTCCGGCGTCATCCGGTAGAGCAGCGACAGGATCATCGTATTGATGGCGACCGATTTGCCGGAGCCGGTGGTGCCGGCGACGAGCAGATGCGGCATCTTGGCAAGGTCGGCGATGACGGCTTCGCCGCCGATCGTCTTACCGAGCGCCATGGCGAGCTTGGCCTTGCTGCCTTCGAAATCCCGAGACGCGATGAGTTCACGCAGATATACGGTCTCGCGCGTCTGGTTCGGCAATTCGATGCCGATCGCATTGCGGCCGGGCACGACGGCGACGCGGGCGGCAATGGCGCTCATCGAGCGGGCGATATCGTCGGCAAGGCCGATGACGCGCGACGACTTGATGCCAGGCGCCGGCTCGAGCTCGTAAAGCGTGACGACGGGGCCCGGACGAACATGGATGATCTCGCCCTTGACGCCGAAATCCTCGAGCACGCCTTCGAGCATGCGGGCGTTCTGCTCCAGCGCATCGGCTGAAAGCGTGGAGTCGCGCACGACGTTCTTCGGCTCGGCGAGCAGATGCATCGAGGGCAGCTGGAAACCCTCGGGACGGATGAACGAGCCCTGCGCTTCCCGCTCGATGCGGGCGCTGGGCTTCGGACGCGCCACCACGGGGACGACGCGCGGTTCCGGCTTGCCGACGGGTTTTGCCGGTGCGCGGATCATCCAGTCATCGTCATCATCGTCAGGCAGGATATCGGCCGGGCGCGGCGGCATGTCGCTATCGAAAGGCCGATCGTCGTCGTCATCATCGTCATCGATGGAAAGCGACGGCGCAGAAACAATACGGCGCGGCGAAGCCGGCCGCGCCTCCATCGACGGCTCCATGCGCTCGCCGCGGACGGTCGGCGTCTTGGCGCGGACCGGTTCGTTCAGCGTGCCGAACTCGTCATCGTTGAAATCATAGGGCGATTCGAAATCGCTCTGGCGGCGCTTGCGCGGCCCCATGCCGAGAAGGCGGCGCAGCCGCCCGTGGCTCATGTACCAGGCATGCGTCACCGCACCGCTGAGAGCGACCCAGCGCGACTCGTCCTCCTCGTCCTCGTCTCCGACGACGCGGGCCTTGCTTGTCGTCCCGACGTAATCTTCCTCGATCTCTTCCTCGGCTTCGCTGCGGCCGACGAGGCCCGACGCAAAGAGCATCATCCAGGCGGTGGGTGCTGCAAAGATGCAGCCGACGACCATGGCAAAGGTGCCGGTGGGATAAGCGCCGACGAAAAGTGCGGGAAAACGCAGGATCATATCGCCGACGACACCGCCGATGCCGTTCGGGATCGGCCAGGTGAGCGGCGGCGGGAAGCAGCCGATCACGGCGCAGGACAGCACCGTACCGGCAAGCCAGGCGCTGGCACGGGCGGGGATGCGGCTGAAGCGGCGGCCCGAGATCAGCGCCAGCGCCCAGGCGACGATCGGCAGCATCGAAACGACGCTGGCAAGGCCGAGGAACTGCATGACGAGATCGGCAAAGGCAGCACCACTGTAGCCGAGGATATTCGTCGGCAGGTTGGCCGTGGCATAGGAATAACTCGGGTCGGCGACGTTCCATGTCGCCAGCGCCGCGACGCAGAGCGCCAGCAGCAGAAAGATCGCAAAGCCGATGAGCGCCTGGATCTGCCGCAGCATGAATGCCGAGAAGGAGAACCGATCCGGACGGCCATCCATCGCCGGCGACGTGCTTCTTGCCATGTGTCTAACCCGTCCAATGCCTGAGGGCATGCGAATCACCGAAGCTTCGCCATGCCAAAATGCGTCCGCTCTACCTAATCAGAGCCGGGTTAAAGCGATGTTAACCATGCATGCATGGACGCGCATTCCGGACAGGGAAATTAAAAAAGCCCGAACCTGGAAAGGTTCGGGCCAAATGCGGTCTATGACAGCTTTTCCGGGTCTAACCCGGAAAAGCTCTGGATAGGCCGCGACGGGCCGTGAAGCGGCGCCCTTATGCCGGGCGCCGCAAACGCTGCGATCAAGAGGAGTGGTAGGCGGCTTCACCGTGGGTCGAAAGGTCGAGACCTTCGCGCTCGGCTTCGACGGTCACACGCAGGCCGATGACGACATCGACGATCTTGTAGAGGATCGCCGAACCGATGCCCGACCACAGAAGCGTCGTCAGCACACCCTTGGCCTGGGCGAGTACCTGGGTTGCCGTGCCGGCATAGGAGGCTGCGAAATCGGCCGTCGAATAATCGACGATGCCTGCACCGCCGAGCGCCGGGTTGACGAGGATGCCGGTGCCGAGAGCGCCGATGATGCCGCCGACGCAATGCACGCCGAAGACGTCGAGGCTGTCGTCGTAGTTGAACTTGTTCTTCACGACGTCGACGAAGAAGTAGCAGACCGGCGAGACGATCAGGCCTAGAACGATCGAGCCCATCGGGCCGGCAAAACCTGCCGCAGGCGTGATGGCGACGAGACCGGCAACCGCGCCGGAAGCACCGCCGAGCATCGAGGCCTTGCCGCGGGCGAGGCTTTCGATGATGCACCAGGAGACGGCGGCAGCTGCCGTCGCGACGAAGGTGTTGATAAAGGCAAGCGAGGCATAGCCATTGGCTTCGAGGTTGGAGCCGGCGTTGAAGCCGAACCAGCCGACCCAGAGCAGCGATGCGCCGACCATGGTCAGGGTCATCGAATGCGGAGCCATGATTTCCTTCTTATAGCCCGTGCGCTTGCCGAGCATGATGGCGCCGACAAGGCCGGCGATACCGGCATTGATGTGGACGACCGTGCCGCCGGCAAAGTCGATTGCGCCGTAGGAGAAGATCAGGCCGGCCGGCGAGGTGTAGGAGCTCGGACCGCCCCAGAACCAGACCATATGCGCCATCGGGAAGTAGATGAAGGTGACCCAGAGCACGACGAAGAGCATGACGGCCGAGAACTTGACGCGCTCGGCGAAGGCGCCGACGATCAGGCCGGGCGTGATGCAGGCGAAGGTCATCTGGAAGACGATGAAGGTGTATTCCGGAATGGCGACGCCCTTCGAGAAGGTTTCGGCGAGCGACGAGGTGTTGACGCCGGCCAGGAACGCCTTCGAGAAGCCGCCGACGAAGCTGTTCAGCGAGCCGCCGTCGGTGAAGGCGAGCGAATAACCGTAGGTCACCCAAAGCAGCGCCACGACGGCGGTGATCATGAACACCTGCATCAGCACGGAGAGCATGTTCTTGGCGCGCACGAGGCCGCCGTAGAACAGCGCAAGACCGGGGATGGTCATCAGCAGAACGAGCGCCGAGGAGATGAGCATCCAGGCATTGTCACCCTTGTCCATGGTGAAGGCCGGAGCGGCAGCAGCGGTCGTGGCGGCGGCGGGCGCAGCCTCCTGCGCGAAAGCGACAACCGGCGCTAGAAGCGCAGCTGTTGTTGCGCAGATCAGCGCAAAGGGGGAAGAAAACTTCGAAGTCGACATTGAAAAAAGCTCCTTGATCTGCGGCTTACAGCGCTTCTGAATCGGTTTCGCCCGTACGGATGCGCACGGCATGATCGATCGAATAGACGAAAATCTTGCCGTCGCCGATCTGGCCGGTCTTGGCCGACGCCGCGATGGCTTCGACAGCCCTGTCGACGAGTTCCGATGCAACGGCGATTTCGATCTTGAGCTTCGGCAGGAAGCTGACCGCATATTCGGTGCCGCGATAGATTTCGGTATGCCCCTTCTGGCGCCCGTAGCCCTTCACTTCGGTGACGGTCAGCCCCTGAATACCGATCGCCGTAAGAGCTTCGCGGACCTCATCGAGCTTGAACGGCTTGATAATAGCCATCACAATTTTCATCTGGTTTCCCATCCTTCGTTATCCTCGGCACGGAGCCGACTCTCCTTGCCGCTGACATTCCTGGACAGCGACCGGCGATATACATTCAAAGGACGTGCCAGATTCGAGGCGGGATATAACTTATTGAAAAACAACAACTATAATATAGGGCGCCAATAAACAGGCAAATGACCGGCAAATGACCGCCCAACAAGCGCACAAATAATGCGCAAATTTTCAAAGATGCATATTATTTATTCATTTGCCTTTTTCCGAATCAGACCTTCCTGCGCAACGGAGGCGATCAGCTCACCCGATCGGGTAAAGAGGCTGCCCCGGGTCAGCCCTCTGGCGCCCGAAGCCGAGGGGCTGTCCTGCGTGTAGAGCAGCCAGTCGTCGAGCCTGCAGGGTCTGTGGAACCACATGGAATGATCGAGGCTCGCCACCTGCAGGCTCTGGTCAAAGATGGAGGTGCCGTGCGCATAGAGCGACGTATCGAGCAGCGTCATATCCGAGAGATAGGCAAGGACGGCCGCCTGATAAAGCCGGTCGTCGGGAACCGGGCCGGTGGCGCGCACCCAGACATCTTGTCTGGGATCGAGCTTCTTGTCGGAAAAATAATGCGTCAGCGAGACGGGACGGATCTCGATCGGCCGCTCGCGCTGCCAGTATTTTCGGATCGCCTCCGGCGCATGCGTCAGATACTGATCCTTGATCTGCTGTTCGCCGAGCAGCGCCTCCGGCATCTGCACCTCGGGCATGGCGATCTGGTGGTCGAAGCCCGGCTCCTCCACCTGGAAGGAGGCCGACAGCGTCAAGATCGCCTTGCCGTGCTGGATGGCGACGACGCGCCGCGTATTGAAGCTCGATCCGTCGCGGATCCGCTCCGCCTGATAGATGATCGGCACCGAGGGATCGCCGGGGCGCATGAAATAAGCATGCAGCGAATGCACGAAACGCGCGCCCTCGATGGTGCGCTGCGCCGCCATCAGCGCCTGGCCGATCACCTGGCCGCCGAAGACCCGCTGCCAGCCGGCTTGCGGGCTGCGCCCACGGAAGATATCGACTTCGATCGGCTCCAGGTCGAGCGTCGAAAGCAGCGTCTCCATCGCCGAAGGCCCTGATGTCTCGCGCGTCATTTTGCATGCCTCCCGGCGGTAGGAAGTGAAGTGGCGATGATCTATATAGGTCACATCTGAGGCACAAGGTAAGGGAGCGGCGCGATGCTGGATATGCTGGTTGTGGGCGGAGGTTATGTCGGCCTTTCCGCCGCTGTCGCGGTCAAGCAGGCAGCACCGCATCTGAATGTCGCGGTCGTCGAGGCGGCCCCGGAGCATGTCTGGAAAAACGACACACGCGCTTCGGCCGTCATCGCGGCGGCGGCGAAAATGCTCGAAATCTTCGGCATCTGGAACGAGATCGAGCCGGAGGCCCAGCCGATCACCAAGATGATCGTCACCGACTCGAAAACCTCCGATCCGGTCCGTCCGGTGTTTCTCACCTTCGACGGCGAAGTGGCCGAAGGCCGGCCTTTCGCCCATATGATCCCGAATGTGGCGATGGTCGCAGCGCTGCGCGGCGTCTGCGAGCGGCTCGGCATCGACATCCGCCATGGCCTCGGCGCCACGGAGTTGAAAACGCACGATAGCCATGTCACCGTCACGCTTTCGGACGGCAGCACGCTGGAGAGCCGGCTGCTGGTGGCCTGCGACGGCGTGCGCTCGAAACTGCGCGACCTCGCCGGCATCAAGACCGTCACCTGGGATTACGGCCAGTCCGGTATCGTTGCCACAGTCGAACACGAGCGGCCGCATGAGGGCTGCGCCGAGGAGCATTTCCTGCCGGCCGGCCCCTTCGCCATCCTGCCGCTCAGGAACAACCGCTCCTCGCTGGTCTGGACGGAACGGACGCATGATGCCGACCGGCTGGTCGCCGCCGACGACCTGGTTTTCGAGGAAGAACTCGAACGCCGCTTCGGCCACAAACTCGGGGCGCTGAAGGTCATCGGCGACAAACGCGCCTTCCCGCTCGGCCTCACACTCGCCCGCGCCTTCGTCGCGCCGCGTTTTGCGCTGGCCGGCGACGCCGCCCATGGCATTCACCCGATTTCGGGACAGGGCCTGAACCTCGGCTTCAAGGATGTGGCGGCCCTTGCCGAAACGATCGTCGAGGCCGATCGCCTCGGCCTCGATATCGGCTCGATCAACATTCTCGAACGCTACCAGACCTGGCGGCGCTTCGACACCTTCCGCATGGGCATGACGACCGACGTGCTGAACCGGCTGTTCTCCAACGACGCAACGCCGATCCGCATCGCCCGCGACGTCGGCCTCGGCATCGTCGACCGGCTGCCGCGCCTCAAATCCTTCTTCATCGGCCAGGCGGCCGGAACGACGGCCAAGGACAATCCGCGGCTGCTGGCCGGCCAGGCAATTTAAGCTTGATTTGAAGAGCGTTATTCGTCGAGGCGACGGGCTTCGGAGACCAGCATGATCGGAATGCCGTCGCGGATCGGATAGGCAAGCCGCGCCTTTTCCGAGACAAGCTCATTGTGCTCGCGATCATAGGAAAGCCGGCCCTTGGAGAGCGGGCAGACCAGGAGATCGAGCAGCTTGGGATCGACGCGGCTGAGTTTTTCGTCCATGGCCGAAGTCTACTGCAGAACCGTGTCGGAGTCACCGAAGACACGCGCCAGCACGATCTCGGTAATGGCGATCAGCGTTTCGGCCCGCGTCTTCAGATCGGGCGCCTCCAGCAGCGCCTGTTTTTCCGCCGGCCCGAACGGCGACATCATCGCCAGCGAATTGACGAGCGTCAGATTGCTCGCCCGCTCGACGCTCTCCCAATCGGCTTCCAGCTTGTTGGCATCGAGATAGGCCTTGAAGGCGGTCAGAAGGGCTGCGCGGTCGACCGCCTCCTCCTCGTTGGCGGCCGAGAGATCGGCGATAAAAGGCGCGATACGGAAGGTGCGGAAGGGATCGCTGGTCGCTTTCTCCTCCAGCAACCGAAAGCGGCAGACGCCGGTCAGCGAGACGATATAACGCCCGTCGCCGGTCTCGGCGAAGGAGGTGATGCGGCCGAGGCAGCCGACAGCGGCAAGGTTGGGATCGCCGCCCTTGTCCTCGTGTTCGCCGAGCGCCGGCTGGACCATGCCGATCAGCCGGTTTCCCGTCAGTGCCGCATCCAGCATCGCCAGATAACGCGGTTCGAAAATGTTGAGCGGAAGCTGCCCGGCCGGCAGAAGGAGGGCCCCGGTCAGGGGGAAGACGGCGATCGTATCAGGCAGATCGCCCGGCTTCAGGTATCTGGCATTCCCGACTTGCATGTAACCGTCCCGCATTCTTGTAACGGGCATGCCCGTCCTGACGAGAATGTGGTGCCCCCGCTCGAAAACGCAAGGGCAGATGCTCGAAACTTAGCCCATAGCCCGGAAAATCGGAATCGGCTTTCAACAGGATTGGACACCGGTTCAAGCGATCCGGCGCCTTGCCGTCCTGTTGGAGCCGCAACGCGCTACGAGAACAGCATCGCCGAAAGCTTGCGCCGGGCCGAAACCGTCGCCGGATCCTTGAAGCCCCAGACCTCGAAGAACTGCAGCAGTTGGCGGCGAGCGCCGTCATCGTCGAAGGCGCGGTCCTTGCGCATGATCAGCAGCAGGTGCTCGGCCGCTTCGTCGCGCCGGCCTTCGACATTGAGGATCTTGGCAAGCTTCAGCCGTGCCTCGTGGTCGTCGGGGTTTGCGGCAAGGTCGCGTTCGAGCGCAACGGGATCGCCGAGCTTGCGGGCTTCCTCGATCTGTTCGAGCTTTTTCAGCACCGCCTGGATGCCGGCGTCTTTCGCGAGCTCCTCCGGCAGATCCGTCAGGGTTTGGCGCGCCCGCTCATGCTGGTTGGCGGCGATCATGCATTCGGCCATCCCGGCAATCGCCTTGGCATTTTCGGGATCGGCCTGCATCACGGCGGCGTAGAGCTGGGCCGCCTCATTGAGATTGCCGGCGGCCAGCAATTCTGCCGCTTCGGTGACTACGGCCTCGATCTCGGCCGCCTCGTCGGCGCCGGCCGGGCCGGCGATGCGGTCGATGAACTGCTGGATCTGGCTTTCCGGCACCGCGCCCATGAAGCCGTCGGCGGGGCGGCCGTTGACGAAGGCGATGACGGCGGGGATCGACTGGATGCCGAGCTGGCCGGCAATCGAGGGATGGTCGTCGATGTTCATCTTGACCAGCCGGACGCGGCCCTTGGCTTCGTTGACCACCTTTTCCAACACCGGCGTCAACTGCTTGCACGGTCCGCACCAGGGCGCCCAGAAATCGACCAGAACCGGCTGCTTGCGCGATTCCTCGATGACGTCCTTGCCGAAATTCGCGGTCGTCGTGTCGGTGATGTAGCCGCCTGCCCCAGCCGCGGGCGCCGGCTGCGCGCCGAAGCTTGTCGTCGCCGTCATCTGATTTCCGAAGGAACCGTTATAGGGGTTGTCGCTGCCGCTCATAGATATCTCCCGCCGCGCCGATCCTGCCGGCATCATTGTAGCGCTAAAATCGTATGTCAGGACGTCACTTTCAAGACAAGCGGCTTATGTCCGGTCGCCTCCATGAAACGGATGAGGTCGCCGCTCGCAATCGATGTCGTCGCGTCGTTGGAGAGCGGATGGCAGTTGACGATTTCCTCGCGCATCAGATCAGCATCGAGCACGAAAGTGACATTTCCTGCCGTATCGTTGATCGCGCCGAAGGCGGTCACTGCGCCGGGAATGACACCGAGATAGTCCATCAGCTTCTCCGCCCGGCCGAAGGAGACCCGGCCGGACCCGCCGATAATATTATGCACCTGCTTGAGGTCGACCTCGGCATGTTCCTCCACGGTGAGCAGAAAATACCTGTCCTTCTTGTCCTTGATGAAGAGATTCTTGGTGTGGCCGCCGGGGATCTCGTCGCGCAGCGCAACCGATTCGGCCACGGTGAAAACAGGCGCGTGATCGAGCGTCTTATGGGCGATGCCGAGGCCGTCGAGGAAAGCGAACAGATCTTCTCTTGTCTTGGGGGCGTTTTCGGGCATCGGGCAATCCATTGCGCAGGAGGGACAAAGTCGAGGCGTCCTGATTAAATCCGTCCCCATCATTTGGCAATCTTCGCCACCGACGCTCTACCCCCGCATTTGCGGCCTTTCCGCCCGCCTCATGCGACCTTGCGAATTTTTCTTCGCCTCTCCGTCATTTCCCTGTTGCATTTGAAAATCCGTTAGGCCATATAGCGCCCGTCGCCACAAGGCGGCGCCCACGGTCCAACAACTACCCCGGACCGATGCGGATTGAGCGGGTGTAGCTCAGGGGTAGAGCACAACCTTGCCAAGGTTGGGGTCGAGGGTTCGAATCCCTTCGCCCGCTCCAGTTTCTCTCTTGTCCATGCCGGGTCCATTTATTCGCCAAACCTAAGGCGCCCCTACGCCGCGTCGCCGCCAGGCTTCGGCGAATCGTCATCGCTGACTTCCTCATGACAGCGCACGCCATCGATCGAGAGCCATTTGCAGCGCAAAAAAGCGCTCGCGGCTTCTTCGATCACCTTTTCCGTAAACAAAATTGCGGCACCGATTGATCCTACTCAATGCAAAGTGTGGCGGTATCCGATTAAGCTCTGCGGGTTTTGTTCGGAGACGTCGGCATGAGGAAATAGCTGTCCGTTAGTTGCTTTGCGCGCCGTTGCGACGTCCTGAGCAAGTCAGGCGCAGGAACGCGCAGGCATACCGAACCTCTTGTGAATCACCGCAACAGCCAAATCGAGCCGCATCTAAAATGGTATTTTGAGGATGTAACCGGAGCTGGATCGCCATGCTCGTCAAAGATGTAATGACGACAGCAGTCGTCGCACTATCACCTGACAACAGCGTTCGTCAGGCTGCAAAGCTGATGTCCGACCAGCACGTCAGCGGTATTCCCGTCGTCAATGGTGCCGGACAGCTTTTGGGCATCATCAGCGAGGGCGATCTGATCCGCCGAACGGAACTGTCCGGTCGAGCTTCCCCTTTGAAAGCGGACATGGAACTTGGGCCTGATGAAAGAGCGAGCGCTTTTATAAAGCGATGTGCGTGGAGAGTGGGTGACGTCATGACGTCCGATCCTGTCACAATCGACGAGGATGCACCTCTTTCCCGTGTTGCCGGACTCATGCAGGACCGCGGCATCAAGCGCATTCCGGTCCTGCGGGATGGTGAACTCGTCGGCATCGTCAGCCGCGCCGACCTCCTGCCGGTAATCTTCGCAGTAAAACCGGACGATACGGCAACCGGCGACGAAGCCATCCGACGCAGCATTCTTGTCCGGCTCGGCGAAAATACCGGCCTGGAAGGTTCGGATGTGACCGTGACGGTCACGGATGGGACCGTGCACTTTTGGGGCAACGTTCAGACGGCTGCCTGCCGCAGGGCAGCGCGGATTCTGGCGGAAGGCGTCCACGGCGTCCGCGGAGTGGTGGAGCATTTCCCGGAATCTCCTCCTCAATAATTCGTTCGCCCGCAGGCCCTACCTGCGACGGCCGGAAAGATTCAGCAATGTCATTTTGATTGGGAGACTCAGATGGCTTCAACTGAAACGGCAATCATGGCGAAAGCGGCCACGGCAACGTCGCGGGGAAAACCAACGCTTTCGGCCGAGGAACTCCGCCTGATGGATGCTTATTGGCGGGCATCGAACTATCTGTCGGTCGGCCAGATCTATTTGCTCGACAATCCGCTGTTGAAAAAACCACTCGTCCGCGACCACATCAAGCCGCGGCTGCTCGGCCATTGGGGAACATCGCCAGGCCTGAACATGCTCTATGTTCATCTCAACCGGGTGATCAAACGAGACGACCTCAACATGATCTACGTGATCGGCCCTGGCCACGGCGGACCGTCCCTTGTTGCGCATGCCTATCTGGAGGGGACCTATAGCGAAATCTATCCGAATATCAGCCAGGACGAGGAGGGCATGAAACGGCTGTTCAAGCAGTTCAGTTTCCCAGGCGGCATTCCCAGCCACGTCGCTCCCGAAACACCCGGCAGCATCCATGAAGGTGGCGAGCTCGGTTATGCGCTCAGCCACGCCTATGGCGCAGCCTTCGACAATCCCGATCTGATTGTCGCCTGTGTCGTCGGTGACGGGGAGGCCGAAACCGGACCTCTGGCGACGGGATGGCATGGGAACAAGTTTCTGAATCCCGCTCGCGACGGATGCGTTCTGCCGATCCTGCATCTCAATGGCTACAAAATCGCCAACCCCTGCTTCCTGGCTCGTATTCCCAAGCCGGAATTGGTGAAGTTCTTTGAAGGCATGGGATATGCACCCCTCTTCGTGGAAGGCCATGAGCCAGATCAGGTGCAGCAACAGCTTGCCGCAGCTATGGACACAGCCATCGGGGCGATCAAGACGATCTGGACGGAAGCGCGGGACAAGGGAAATCTCAACCGTCCGGCATGGCCGATGATCATCTTCCGCACGCCGAAGGGCTGGACCTGCCCAACCGAAATCGACGGCAAGAAATGCGAGGACTACTGGCGTTCGCACCAGGTTCCGATGGGCGATATGGACAAGCCGGAACATATTAAGATCCTTCATCACTGGATGAAGACCTACGGACCCGAAGAGCTTTTCGACGGCGACGGTCGGTTGCGGGCTGAACTGGCCTCACTGGCGCCGACCGGTCATCGCCGGATGAGCGACAATCCGCATGCAAACGGTGGCCTGCTGCTACGGGATCTGAAGATGCCGGACTTCCGCGACTATGCCGTGGCGGTGCCCAAGCCCGGATCGGTGACCGTGGAATCCGCTCGCATCATGGGCAAGTTCCTGCGGGACGTGATGAAGCTGAACCTAGGCAGCAAGAACTTTCGGCTGTTTAGCCCCGACGAGAACAATTCCAATCGCTGGCAGGACGTGCTGGAGGTGACGGATCGCTGTTACATGGCCGAGATCTATCCCGAAGATGACCACCTTTCGCCCGGCGGCCGCGTCATGGAGGTCTTAAGCGAGCATCAGTGCCAGGGCTGGCTTGAAGGCTACCTGTTAACGGGACGTCACGGCTTCTTCTCCTGCTACGAGGCGTTCATTCACATTATCGACTCGATGTTCAACCAGCACGCCAAGTGGCTGAAGGTTTGCAGCCATATTCCCTGGCGGCGACCGATCGCATCGCTCAACTACTTCCTGAGTTCGCATGTATGGAGGCAGGACCACAATGGCTTCAGCCATCAGGACCCAGGCTTCATCGACCACGTGATCAACAAGAAAGCAGAGGTCATCCGCGTCTACCTCCCGCCAGATGCCAATACGCTCTTGTCCGTTACCGATCATTGTCTGCGGAGCCGCAATTATGTGAACGTGGTGGTGGCGGGCAAGCAACCCGCTCCGCAATGGCTCACGATGGATGACGCCATCAAGCACTGCGCCGAAGGGCTCGGCATTTGGGACTGGGCCAGCAATGACCAGGGCTCGGAACCGGATGTGGTCATGGCCTGCTGCGGTGATGTGCCGACCGTGGAGACGCTTGCTGCCGTTCAGCTGATCCGCGAGCACCTCCCGCAATTGAAAGTGCGGGTCATCAATGTCGTCAACTTGATGAAGCTGCAACCCGCGAGCGAACATCCCCATGGGCTTTCCGATCCTGATTTCGACGCACTCTTCACGACGGACAAGCCGATCATCTTCGCGTTTCACGGGTATCCCTGGTTGGTCCACCGACTGACTTATCGACGAACCAATCATAAAAATCTGCACGTTCGAGGCTACAAGGAAGAGGGAACGACTACAACGCCGTTCGATATGGTCGTTCTGAACCAGCTCGATCGCTTTCATCTTGTTGAAGACGTCATTGATCGGCTGCCGCAACTTGGAGCGCGCGCGGCTTACTTCAAGCAGGCAATCCACGGAAAGCTGATTGAGCACCGGCAATATATCGAGACGCACGGTGATGACATGCCGCAGATCAGCGGCTGGACATGGGGCGTCAAGAGCACGGAGAAAGGGAAGGCTGTGACCTCCACAGAGGGGGATAATGCCTAGAACAGGATGATTTTAGGCCCGGTCGGCCTGAAATCTGAATCCTGTTCTAAATTAAAGAGTTAGAGCATGATGTCATGAGAAAACCGCTCACACTTTTTGGCATCATGCTCTAGGCGACGTATTGCGCGCAAACGATCATGCTGGCAGGCGTCCGACGAGGGCCGCCTGCGGACGCTCGAACAACCCCCCTGATCTCCTCGGTTAGCCCATCATGTCGGAGTTGCTGTCCACCGATCCCGAACTCAACCGAATGCCAACGGAGGAAGATCTCGGTCGCCTTCAGTTCACGACCTTGCTCTATTATCTGCAATGCACGAATCCGGACAACGGACTGGTTCGCGACAAGACCCAGGCGGGTGCGCCGGCAAGCATCGCTGCCGTCGGCATGGCGCTTGCTACCATTCCTGTCGTAGTGGAACGCGGCATCGTCATTCGTGAATTTGCCGCCAAGATCGCCCGGCGGCGGCTGGAATTCCTGCTGTCTTGCCACCAGGGACCGGAACCTGACTCGTCCGGCTACAAGGGGTTCTTCTATCATTTCCTGGACATCGGGACAGGACGAAGGGTCTGGCAGTGCGAGCTGTCGACAATCGACTCGGCCTTCCTGTTCGCCGGCGCTCTAACCGTCGCAACCTATTTCGACGCAGACACCGAGGACGAAGCGAAGGTTCGGGCGCTTGCGACGTCACTATACGAGCGGGCGGACTGGAATTGGGCCTGCGACCACGGAGCGACGCTCACCCATGGCTGGCGGCCGGAAAACGGCTTCATTCCCTATAGGTGGCGCGGCTATGATGAAGGTCTGCTTCTTTACATTCTTGGACTCGGCTCACCGACCCACCCGCTCCCGCCGGAAAGCTATATGGCATATACGCAGAGCTATGAGTGGCGGAATATATTCGGCCGCGAACTGCTCTATTCCGGACCGCTCTTTACGCATCAGCTTTCACATATGTGGATCGATTTTCGCGACATTCGCGACGAATTCATGCGCGCGCACGGCAGCGACTATTTCCAGAACAGCCGACATGCCACGTTCGTCCAGCAGGAATATGCAATCCGCAATCCGCTGAACTTTTCAGGCTACGGCGAACATTGTTGGGGCTTCACGGCAAGCGACGGGCCAGGTTGGATCAAACGAAACATAGACGGCATCGACAGGGAATTCTTCGACTATATCGCTCGCGGTGCGCCCTACGGACCGGATGACGGCACGGTATCTCCCTGGGCAGTGGTTGCCTCGCTGCCGTTCGCGCCGGAAATCGTCATCCCGACCGTGAGGAACTTTGCCCGCATGAAACTTGGCATGACACGGCTCTATGGGTTTAGGCCATCGTTCAACCAGACATATGCGATGGAAGACAAGGACGAGGGATGGTGGGTCAGCCCCTACCATTTCGGCATCGACCAGGGGCCGGTCGTCCTGATGATCGAAAACTACCGAACCGGCCTGCTGTGGAACATCATGCGTCGGTGCGAGCCGGTCGTGGTGGGCTTGAGACGAGCGGGGTTTTCAGGCGGCTGGTTATGATGGCGACGCCGGTTGGGCGGCTATCGCGACATGGTTTGGCTTCAGCCCCGTCGCGCGGGTGGCATTTGAGGAAACCGTCGAAGAGCCTGGGCTTCACCTTCATTGATGGCGTTTCGGATCGATCCAACTCCAGGAACCGTCAGCACCATACTCGAGAACTGCATCATAGACTGCGCGTGGCGCGCCCGATTCGGCGAAGTTGAGGCAAGCAATCCTTCGTTCCGCGAGCAGGTTGAGGATTTCGACAAGAAGCTCATGACCGAAGATGGCATCGGCTTTTTCCAGCACGATGTATGACGGAGCGGCTGCCAGCGCGCTCGCAAGCGCAAGGAGCTGTTGTTCGCGTGGCGACAGCAAGGCCGACCAGTCCTGCTCGCTATCCAGGTCGCTGGGCGTTAGATCGCGTGCGAGCCCGACGCTCTTCAGCAAAGCGAGGAGTTGGGCATCCGTTGTCTCGGCCGATGGTTTGGGTGGCGCCAGGATCTGGCGCAGGGTTCCTGGACCCGAATACGTTCGCTGACCGAGAAAGCGCACTAATTGACGAGGCGGGGTGACGATGCGTCCACTCCCCGGCGTACCAAGTCCAACAGTCGCCCGGAATAACGCGATGCCGGCGGCATCATCCTTTCCGGTGACGATGACGCGTGTGCCTGGCGGGACACGCACCGACAGATCCTTCAGCAATACCTCGCCGGTCGGCGACGTCAGCGTCAAGCGTTCGTAGGCGAAAATTCCCTCGACCTCGCTGCGTTCAATGTGGGTGTCTGCCGCGCTGCGCGCTTCCTCGATCGCCTCCAACAGGGAACTGATGCGCGCCACGACGGTCGCGAAGTTCGAGATCGAATTGAACTGTGCGACAATGAAGGAAAACGCACCGACAAGCATCGCAAATGCTGCCGCAGACTGGGTGATCACTCCAAATTCCATGTCGCCGCGCATGAAAGCAGGGGCGATGAGGACGACCGGTATGATCTGGATCATCCAGTTGTAGCCGGTGGCAAAGAAGCCGACATTGCGATTGACGGCAATTATGCGCCTGAAGTTCGCGGCGAGATCGTCGAACTGCTGCGACAATCGATTTGCATGGCGTTGCTCTGCGCCCTCGATCATGATCGATTCAGCGTTTTCCCGCACACGGATCAGCCCGGAGCGGAAGGTCGCTTCGTTGTCGAGTTGGTTGTAGTTCAATTTGATCAAAGGACGTCCCAACAGGATCGTCATAAACGATCCGAAGGCCGCATAGATGACGGCCGCAAAGAAAAGAAGCGGACTGATCAGCCACAAGACGCTCGAAAAGGTAAAGATCGTCAACATGCTGCTGAGCAGCATGAGCAGGAAGGACAGCGTTGTCGTCGTGAACGCTTTGACGTCCTCGGCGATCCGCTGGTCCGGGTGAGACAGTGTGCCCCGAACGACCATCCGATAAAACGTGCCGTCGGTCATGTAGACGCCGATGGCGCGACGGGTCAGGTATTCTCGCCACAGCAAGGCCAGACGTTCCTCTGCGAATCGGGCTGTGACCGACACGATGGTCGCCCCCCCGAAAGCGCCGGCGTAAAGGATCGCCTGGCGGACGAATTCGCCGGTCTGCCGTTCAGCAATCGCAGTCATGAAGTGTCGGCCGACGAAGCTGTTGACGACATTCAGAGCGCTGATGCCGCCGAAAAGCGCGATCAGGGAGATGAGAAGGAATCCGGCTCGTCCTCCGACATCGGATGTCATGAACAGTCTGACCGTGCGGATGAATCGTGTCGCCGTCAACTTGAGCGGAATTTGCTGCTTGCTCATCTTCGCCCCCATGTCTTTGCGATGAACTATAGCGTGAAAACTGTATGAGGGAGAGCGACGTGCGGAGGGATGCGCCGGCTTTTCAGAGGCGCGAGACCGGCTGGAAGATAGAACCCGACGCGGGCAGCCGATACCGGCCGCCTCAAGGTGCTGACGTTGGCGATGAAGTTGCGCATGCGCCGCTTGCAGCCGGCGCGTGCTTGGTGTCAGATGACCATCGAAACTTCTGTCGACGGCTTACGCTCGGAAAGGCGAACCGCCAGTACCGCCCCGAACATCCTGATTGCCCCAACATCAACCGAGGTTCCCCATGCGCATCGCCGTCGGTGGCATTCATATCGAATGCAGCACATACAATCCCGTCCTGAACGAGGAGAAGGATTTTCGCGTGTTGCGCGGGCAGGCGCTGCTGGAAGCCCCCTACTTCGCCTTCCTCAAGGATTACGATGCCGAGTTTCTGCCGACGATCCATGCCCGGGCCATTGCCGGCGGGCCGGTTTCGCGCGCCACCTACGAAGCCTTCAAGAGCGAATTCCTCGAGCGGCTGAAGCCGCTGCTGCCGCTCGACGGTCTCTATCTCGCCATGCACGGCGCCATGTATGTCGAGGGCATGGAAGATGCCGAAGGCGACTGGATCGGTGCGGCCCGGACGCTGGTCGGCGAGGATTGCACGGTTTCGGCAAGCTATGATCTGCACGGCAACGTCACCCAGCGCATCATCGATGCGCTCGACATCTATTCCACCTATCGCACCGCACCGCATATCGATGTCGAGGAGACGATGCGCCGCTCGGTCTTCATGCTGGTGAAGAGCCTGAAAACCGGCGTGAGGCCTGTCGTTCTCTGGGCGCCGATCCCGGTCGTGCTGCCCGGCGAGCGCACCAGCACCGTCGATGAGCCGGCGAATGGCCTTTACGCGATGCTGCCTGAAATCGACGCGATCGACGGCGTCTGGGACGCATCCCTGATGGTCGGTTACGTCTGGGCCGACGAGCCGCGCGCCACGGCCGCCGCCATCATGACCGGCACCGACCGCGCCGTATTGGAGCGTGAGGCCAGACGCGTCGCCAAGGCCTATTGGGATGCACGCGGAGATTTCGTCTTCGGCTGCGAGACCGGCTCGCTCGAAGAATGCGTCGCAAGAGCCATCGCCAGCCCGACCGGCCCTGTCGTGCTCGCCGAATCCGGCGACAACCCGACCGGTGGCGGTGTCGGCGACCGGGCCGACGTGCTGGCGGAACTGATCGCCAAGGGTGCGACGGGCGTCGTCTTCGCCGGCATCGCCGACAAGGCGGCGACCGAGGCCTGTTATGCCGTCGGCATCGGCGCGGCGCTCAATCTCAGCGTCGGCGCCTCGCTCGATACCAAGGGCAGCAGGCCGGTTACGGGCCGCTTCACCGTCAAATTCCTGCACGAAACGCCGGATCCGGCCGACCGCCAGGCGGTGGTCTCGACCGGTGGCATCGATCTCGTGCTCTCGGCCAAACGCCGGCCCTATCACAATATCGCCGATTTCACCCGGCTCGGCCTTGATCCGCATGGCGCCAGCATCATTGTCGTCAAATCGGGCTATCTCTCGCCCGAGCTGGCGCCGATCGCCAATCCGAACCTGATGGCGCTGTCGACAGGGGTCGTCGACCAGTTCGTCGAGCGCCTGCCGCGGCTGCGCAAGCAGCATCCGACCTACCCGTTCGACCAGGATTTTGCCTTCGAGCCGCAGGTCTTCCTCTCCGCGCGCTCGGCGCGTCCGTGAGCTTCGAGCCGTCCGGCTTTTGCATCCCGAATGGCCGCATTGATGGCGCCGATTTCGTTCATACCGTCACCGAGGGGCCGGCTGAATGCAGCGCGGCGCGATGCGGCGGGCTGCTGCGCGCCGTAGCCACCCCGCGCCTGATACAGGCCCATACGATCGGACGTTAGTTCGCCTCGAGGCTTCGTCAGCCTGCTCCCAAAGGAGCGGGTGAAACAAGTATTGCGGGAAAATAACCCAGGCCGGTGGTGCGCGGCCCATGCTTTTTGCTGCGCTGCTTATATGACTTCTGCTAGATATTATTTCACCAATAATTATTAACGACCACTTCCGCCCATTTGTGTTCTCTTATCCCTGCGAATCAAAAAGGTTTGATTTGCCCGGGAATGGTCGCCATGTTCAAGCATGGGGCGATGCAACAGTTGGGTAGGAGCCTATGCTGCAACGGATTGAAGACATTGATGCAGCACTCGTCGACAGGCTGCAGCATTCGGCATTCAAATACTTCCTGAAATATTCCAATCCCGAAAATGGCCTGGTGGCCGATACCTCGATCGGCGGCGTGCCGGCAAGCATCGCAGCCGTCGGTTTTGCCCTTTCCTCCTATCCTGTCGGTGTCGAGCGTTGCTGGATCACCCGCAGGGAAGCAGCCGAACGCACGGTCAATACGCTGCGTTTCTTCGCCGAGGCGCGTCAGGGCGAGGAACGCCACGCCACAGGCCACCGCGGCTTCTTCTACCATTTCCTGCACATGGATACCGGCAATCGCGCCTGGAACAGCGAGCTTTCGACCATCGACACGGCGCTGCTCATCGCCGGCATCCTGACGGCAGCGCAGTATTTCGATCGCGAAGACGACGAGACGGAAGTTGAAATCCGCGAACTCGCGACCTTCATCTACGAACGCGTCGACTGGCGCTGGGCGCTGAACAAGGGCGACACCATTGCCATGGGCTGGAAGCCATCTTCCGGCTTCCTGCGCTGGCGCTATCACGGCTTCGACGAGGCGATCATCCTCTATGCGCTGGCGCTTGCCTCGCCGACGCACCCGATCCCGCAATCGTGCTACGACGCCTTCACGTCAAGCTATTCCTGGATGATGCACGGCGAGAAGCCCTATCTCTATGCCGGTCCGCTGTTCATCCATCTTTTCTCCCATGCCTGGATCGATTTCCGCGGCATTCGGGACAGACCGATGGCCGAGCGGAACTGGGATTATTTCCGCAACACCCAGGTGGTCATCAACGTCCAGCGGGATTATGCCGAGCGCAATCCCGGCCAGTTCGTCGGCTACAACAGGAATATCTGGGGTTTTTCCGCCTGCGACGGTCCGCCGCCGACACGGCGCATGCGCGGCGGCCGCCAGCCGAAGGTTCTGGGTTATGCCGCCCGCGGCGCGCCGCTCGGCCCGGATGACGGCACGATCGCGCCCTGGGCAGCCCTTGCCTGCCTACCCTACGACCGGCAGGCGGCTCTCGACGGCACCAAGGCGCTGCTGACCAGCTATCCGAACCTGCTCCTGGAAGGCGGCTTTCCCGGCGGCTTCAACCCGACTGTCAAGACCAAGCGGCCGGAAGGCTGGGTCGACGACCGTACCGTCGGCATCGACCAGGGTCTTGTGGTTATGACCATCGAGAATGAGCGCTCCGACTTCATCTGGAAGCTGATGCGGCAATCGCCGGCCATCCGCCTCGGGCTCGAGCGCGCCGGCTTCACCGGCGGCTGGCTCGAAGGCATCGAGCCGGAAGAAGTGGTGCGCAAGTTCGGCTGAATTTAACTTTCGAAGATATGCGCCTTGCCCGCGATATCGAGGCGAACGAGATCGCCTCGTGAGGGAAGCGCGACGCTCGAGGTCTTGATCAGGATCGGCGGCAGGGCGACGCCATCGAGCGACACGGCGACGGTGCAGACCGCGCCGCCGAACTCCACCTCGACGACACGCCCGCCATAGCGACGATCGCTTTCATCGGCAACGACGCGGATCTGCTCGGGCCGCAGCATGATCTCCGCCTTGCCCTGACGATTGCCTTCGACGGCGACGCGGCCGAGGGCACAGTCGGCAAGGCCGTTGCGGATGATGGCCGGAAGCAGCACGGCATCGCCGAGAAATAGCGCCGTCTCGCGATCGCGGGGATGCAGATATAATGATTGTGGCGACCCGGCCTGGATCAGCCGTCCCTCTCTGAGCACCGCGACCTGATCGGCAAAGGTCAGCGCCTCTTCCTGATCATGCGTGACGAGAACGGCGGTGATGCCGGCTGCCTGCAGCACGCGCGCCACCGCCTTGCGCATGTTCTCGCGCAAGCCGGTATCGAGTGCCGAGAAAGGTTCGTCGAGCAGCATCAGCCGCGGCTTGCGCCCGAGCGCACGGGCGAGCGCCACGCGCTGCTGCTGGCCGCCGGACAGCTGGTGTGGGCGCCGCACCAGCATGCCGCGGTCGAGCTCGACCATATCGAGCAGCTCGACGATGCGCTTCTCGCGATCCACGGCACCTCGCTCGAAGCCGAAGCCGATATTCTCTGCGACGCTCAAGTGCGGAAACAGCGCGCCGTCCTGCGAAACGATGCCGATGCCGCGCTTATGGGCCGGCACCGTCGCCGGCCCATCGGCAAGGACTTCGCCATCGAGTGTCACCTTGCCGACATCGGGTTGCTCGAAGCCGGCAATGATGCGCAGCAGCGTCGTCTTGCCCGAGCCGGACGGGCCGACGACGGCCGTGCGGCTGCCTGCCTGGACGTCGAGCGAAATATCCTTCAGCGCCTGCACAGGGCCATAGCGCTTGCTGATGTTCTCGATCGTAAGCAGCGTCATTGGCCGGCGGTCCGTTTCGATTGGGTATAGAGCATAAGGGTGAGCGGCAGCGACAGCACGACCATCATGAAGGCATAGGGCGCGGCCGAGACATAATCGATCTCGCTGGTCAGCGACCAGAATTTCGTCGCCAGCGTATCGACGCCGTTGGGCGACAGCATCAGTGTCGCCGTCAGTTCATTGGTGATGCCGAGGGCAGCCAGCGCGACGCTGGCGGCCGCTCCGGGTGCGGCAAGCCGCATGGTGATCTGCCGCACCGCCTGGCCGGGCGTGCGGCCGAGGCCCATCGCGGCGCGCTCCAGCTCCACCGGCGCCTGGGCGATGCTGGCGCGCAGCCCGACCATGGCGCGCGGCAGGAAAAGCATCACATAGGCGACAAGCAGGGTTGCGAAGGTCTGGTAGAGCGGCAGCACGAGACGCACGGTGATCGTCACCAGCGCCAGCGCCACGACGACGCCAGGCAGCGAGCCGACATAATAATGGCAGGCTTCGAGCACGCGCTGGAAGCGGCCGGGCGCACGGACGGAAAGCCATGCCATCGGTGCCGCGGCAATCGTCGCCAATATGCCGCCGACAATGGCAAGCACGATCGTCTGCAGGAAGGCGCTGCCGACCTCGATGCGCCAGATCCCGGCGCCGCCGAGATAGAGCCAGCGGCCAAGCGTCACCAGCGGCACGCCGAGCGTCAGCACCGCCAGGAGGACGGGCAGCAGAACGGCCGGCACCACGAACCAGCCGAGCCGCCGGCGATCCGCCGGGCGGGGCGAGCCGGAGCCGACGCGGGCATAACGTTCGTTGCCGCGCACCAGCACCTCGAAGCCGAGCAGAAAAAGACAGCAGGCGACGAGCACGCCACCGAGCATGTTGGAGGCAGGGCTGTTGTAGGAGGACTGGAACTGGTCGACGATCGCCGTCGCGAAGGTGTCGAAGCGGATCATCACGAACAGGCCGTATTCCGAAAGCAGGTGCAGCCCGATCAGCAGCGAGCCGCCGCAAATGGCGAGCCGGAGCTGCGGCAGCACTGCCCGAAAGAAGACCCGCCAGGGATTGAGACCAAGCGAGGCCGCTGCATCCTCGATCGCCGGATCGAGACGGCGCAAGGTGGCGGCGACCGGCAGGTAGAGGAAGGGATAATAGGCGATCACCGAGATGAAGACGCCGCTCTGCAGGCCGCGCATGCCGGGGAGGAGGCTGACCCAGGCATAGCTGTGCACGAAGGCGGGCACAGCGAGTGGGGCGATGGCAAGCCAGGCCCAGAACCGCGCGAAAGGAATGTCCGTCCGCTCGGTCAGCCAGGCAAGGGTCACGGCAAGGGCGATCGACAGCGGAATGGTGATCGATTCCAGCAGGACCGTATTGACGAGCAGTTCGCCGACGCGCGGCCTGAAGACCAGGGTCTTCACCGTTTCCCAGCCGACGTCATAGGTGACCCAGCCGATGAAGCCGAGCGGCACGAGACTGAAGATTGCGACGACGGTGGCCAGCAGCACCACGGAAGCGTGCGGCATGCGCCCGCGCGGCAAAACTCTGTGCGCGGCCCTCGGCGTCACCGGCGCCTCGTTGCCGGATGCGAGCAATCTGTTGTCCTGCAGCAAGGCCGATGCCTTCATACGCCGAAAAAGGAAGGCAACCGCCTGTCAAAGGCGGTTGCCGGATATCGTCATGCCCTAAGGTTTTCTTGAGCCAAAAGCAATAGTTTTGGCCGCCGCAAGCCTGCGGCAGAAAGGTTAGATCAGGCCGGCGGCCGTCATCAGCTCGACGACCTTCTTGCTGTCCAGCGTCGAAGCTTCGACCTTCGGCGCGTTGAGATCGGCAAGCGGCGTGAGCTTGTCGTTGGAGGCTGCGTCCTTGCCGATGGCATATTCGTAGGACGTGCCGTCCTTCAGAACCGCCTGGCCGGCCTTGCCGGTAATGAACTTCAGGAAAGCCTGGGCTTCCTTCATATGCTGGGTGGACTTCAGGACGCCGCCGCCCGAGACGCTGACGAAAGCGCCCGGATCCTGGTTCTTGAAGTAGTGCAGACCGACATTCTTGCTGTTCTCGCCTGTTTTGGCCTGATCGCCGAACCAATAATAGTGGTAGATAACAGCGCCTTCGACTTCGCCGGCATTGACGGCCTTCATGGCGACGCTGTTGCCCTTATAGGGGGTGGCGTTGTCCTTGAGGCCCTTCAGCCATGTCTTGGTGGCGTCTTCGCCCTTCAGCTGCAGCAGCGCAGCGACGATCGCCTGGAAGTCGGCACCGGCAGGTGCCGCGCCCCAGCGGCCCTTCCAGGCCGGGTCTGCGAGGTCGAGCATCGACTTCGGCAGCTTGTCTTCGCTGAGCTTGGTTTTGTCATAGGCAAAAACCGTGGTGCGGGCGGCAATGCCGGTCCACATGCCGTCGGCCGGACGATACTGATCCGGCACCTGATCCAGCGTGTCCTTTTCGACGGGGGCGAAGAGGCCCGCGCCGTCGACCAGCGTCATCGCCGGCGAATTCTCGGTCAGGAAGACATCGGCCGGAGAGGCATCGCCTTCCTGGATGAGCTGGTTGGCGAACTGCATGTCGCTGCCCTGACGCATGGTGACCTTGATGCCGGTCTCCTTGGTGAAGGCATCGATCCATTCGCGGCCCAGGCTTTCGTGCTGGGCATTGTAGACGACGAGACCTTCGTCCTGCGCACTGGCGCTGCCTGCGAGCGCGGTGGCGGAGAGAAGCGAAGCGGTAAACGCAAGCGCAAGGGAAAAACGATTCAGTGCAATGGTCATGATGGCCTCCGTGGCGATGTCACCCGAGGTCTCCAAGGGCGATGAGAGGCGTATATTTTTCCTGACTGAAGATTTCAAGTTTGGCTTCGCCGGAAAAGCCATCACAATATCTTGACCAAATATTTCATATTACGAGGGAATAAGTTTCGATTAGGCCAAAAAGGCGACGCTCCTGAGCGTCGCCTTTTTGTGGGCCGCTTATTCGACGTCGAACTTGACGCCCTGCGCAAGCGGCAGGGTTCTGCCGTAATTGATCGTGTTGGTGGAGCGGCGCATATAGGCCTTCCAGGCATCCGAGCCGGACTCGCGGCCGCCGCCGGTCTCCTTCTCGCCGCCGAAGGCGCCGCCGATTTCCGCACCTGACGGCCCGAGATTGACGTTGGCGATGCCGCAATCCGAACCGCTGGCGGAGACGAAGGTTTCGGCCTCGCGCATGTCGTTGGTGAAGATCGACGACGACAGTCCCTGCGGCACGGCATTGTGCAGGGCCAGCACCGCGTCGAAATCGCTGTATTTCATCACGTAGAGGATCGGCGCGAAGGTCTCGTGCTCGACCGGGCCGGTCTGCGCGGGCATTTCGACCAGCGCCGGGCGAACGTAGAAGGCGTCGGTCAAACCGTTGCCGACACGCTCGCCACCGGTCACCTTGCCGCCGGCCGAAGCCGCCTCGCCGAGTGCTGCCTGCATCTTCTCGAAAGCCTGGCCGTCGATCAGCGGGCCGACCAGCGTGCCTGTTTCGAGCGGATTGCCGATGGTGACGGAGCCGTAAGCCTTCTGCAGGCGCGGCACCAACTGGTCGTAGACGCTGTCATGCACGAAGAGACGGCGCAGCGTCGTGCAGCGCTGGCCGGCCGTGCCCATGGCGGAGAAGGCGACGCCGCGCAGCGTCAGGTCGAGGTCGGCGCTCGGGCAGACGATCGCCGCATTGTTGCCGCCGAGTTCGAGAATGGCGCGGGCAAAACGCTGCGACAGGCGCGGGCCGACGGCGCGGCCCATGGCGGTCGAGCCGGTGGCGGAGACGAGCGGGATCTTCGGATGATCGACCAGCACTTCGCCGACATCGCGGCCGCCGATGATCAGCGTCGACAGATTGGCGGGCGCCGTGCCGCCCTCGGCGACGAAGCGCTTCAGCGCCTTTTCGAACAGCGCCTGCACGGCAAGTGCGGTCAACGGGGTCTTTTCCGAAGGCTTCCAGACGGTGGAATTGCCGCAGACCATCGCGAGTGCTGCATTCCACGACCAGACGGCGACGGGGAAGTTGAAGGCGGAGATGATGCCGACCACGCCGAGCGGATGCCAGCTTTCCATCATCCGGTGCTCGGAGCGCTCGGTGGCGATCGTCAGGCCGTAGAGCTGACGGGACAGGCCGACCGCAAAATCGCAGATATCGATCATCTCCTGCACCTCGCCGAGGCCTTCCGAGGTGATCTTGCCGACCTCGATCGAGACGAGACGACCGAGCGCCGTCTTGGCGGCCCGCAGCTCCTCGCCGAGCAGGCGGACCAGCTCGCCACGCTTCGGCGCCGGCACGGAACGCCATTCGAGGAAGGCCTTATGCGCCTCTTCGATCGCCGTCTTCGTCTCGGAGACGGTGTGCTCCCGGAGCCTGCCGATTTCCTTGCCCGTCACCGGCGAGGTGACGGAAAGCGTGCCGCCGTGATAGCGGCCGGCATCGACGCCGAGCTCGGCAAGCAGCTTGGCGGTTTCGGTGGCGAGATCGAGGACGGCGATGTTCATTGTCGTGTTTCCAATCTTGTTATTCCAGAAGTGAGTTTCGCTTCCCGGAAGCGTTTACCGGTTCTCAGAAGCGGGCATCTGCGAAATGGGCGACCTGAGCGCCGGCTTCGTACCATAGTTCCTTGAACGCCCGGAAGCTCGGCTCGGTGGGCGAGGTCAGCGGCAGCGGCAGATCGGCTTCCGAAAGCCGGCCGAGAATATGCTCGGCGAGCGTCCGGCCGAAGACCGTGCCGGGGGCAATGCCGCGGCCATTATAACCCGAAAAGCCGATCACGCCGGGGGCGAATTTGTGAAAACGCGGCAGCGCATTGTCGGTCATGCCGATCTGGCCGTACCATTCGCACTCGAATTCGACATCGCCGATCATGGGGAAGAGCCGCTTCAAGGCGCGCTTGGCCCAGCCCTTGTGCACGGCAAGCCCGGTATTACGCAGCGCTCCGACACTGCCGAAGACGAGACGTCCGGCCTGGTCCATGCGGAAGGAGGACAGAATGTCCTTGGTATCCCATGCGCCTTCCCGTCCCGGCAGGATCGACTGGCGCAGATTATGGCCGAGCGGCACGGTGGCGAAGTTGAAATAGGGCAGATAGACCTGTTCGTTGCGGACTTGTTCGAAGGGGCCGGTGCTGTAGGCATCGGTGGCGACGACGATCCAGTCCGCGCTGACCGCGCCGTTTTCCGTCTTCACGGTCCAGCGGCTGCCGTTGCGCTCCGTTGCGATGACGGGGCTCGACGTGTGGATGGCGACGCCCGCCTTGACGGCGGCATGGGCAAGGCCGCGCGCATAGGCGAGCGGCTGCAGCGTGCCGGCGCGCATGTCGAGCAGCGAACCGGTATAGGCATCGCTGCCGATGCGTCTGGCCGTCTCCGCCGCATCGAGCAGTTTCACGGGCGCGCCGCGCGCGGCCCATTGCGCCGCGCGGCTCTCGATTTCCTTCAGCCCATCCGCGCCGACCGCGCAATGCAGCGTGCCGTTGCGTTCGAGTTCGCAGGCAATCCCGTGCCTGTCGATCAGTTCCATGACGAGCTTCGGCGCATTGCCGAGCAGCTCGAGCAGGCGTTCGCCATGCACCGGCCCGAGCACGCCGGGCAGATCGTCGGGCATCACCCACATGCCGGCATTGATCAGGCCGACATTGCGCCCCGCGCCGCCGAACCCGATCTCCTTTCCCTCCAGCAGCACCACCTTCGAGCCGGCTTCGGCAAGATGCAGGGCGGAGGAGAGACCGGTGTAACCGCCGCCGACGATGACGACGTCGGCCGATACCGCGCCTGCGAGCGGCGAAGTGGCCGGCGGTTCGGCTGCGGTCTTTTCCCAGAGGCCGTGGGAGCGCGGATCATTCAGCATGGCTCAGTCCGATCGGAACGAAATCGCGCTACTCTAACGCATATGATGACGTGTTGAAGCGGCCATTTCACGCAACGGTCTTCAACTGCAGGCCCGCAAGGCCGAGCGCTTCCATCGCCGCATCGAGCGAGGCGGCCTGGCGCTCGGCATAAAGCGCCAGCTCATCCTGAACGCTGGCGCCGAGCGCCACCTCGAAGGCATCGCGGTTCGAATGCGTCGCATAATTCTGCTGCTGATCGGTGCCGAGGTTCGACTGGAAGATGCCGGCCGCGCTGACGGGCAGGAAGTCTTCGTAGACGATCGGTGAGAAGGCCAGGTAACCCTTGGCGATCAGCGCCTCCGGATCGTCGGGCAGCGTGTTGACCGCGGCGGCAATGCCAGCTGATGTGGCGGAATAGCGGAAGAAGGCCAGATCCTGCCTGCGCAGCTCGTCCCAGCTGTCCGGCAGCGCCTTGAAGCGCTCGACGAGTTCGTTGTCGTAGGCGCCGGCCTTGGCGCCGCCGGCGCCAACCTGCACTTCGCCGCGAACCGAGGCGAGCAGCCGGTCATAGAGCGCCCGGCCCTTGGCCGTCAGCGCCACGCCGCGCTGCTCGATCTCGCCGAAGCGGGCGGTGTGCGTTCCCTGAACCGCGGCCGCATCACCGGCAAAGATGATCGTTTCTTCAAGCGCCTTGAAACTCGTCTGCCGCAGCAGGATGTCGCAATGACGGCGCGGCGGCCCTTCGATGACCGCCTTCGGCGTGATGCCGCGCTCCGGCATGCGGGCCTGGACCGCGTCGATATCGAGCGTGCGCGGCGTCAGATGGTTGATATGCGGCCCTTTGAAGCTGACGACGTCGGCGATCAGCCGGTGCGCATCATGCAGCCGCTTATAGGTCTCGGCGCTGACCGTCGCCTCGCCGTGCCAGCGGAAGGTTTCGAGCGCCTCGGCGACGAATTCCGTCACTTCCGCTTCCGTCAGGCCGCCGTTCTGTTCGTGACGCTCAATCAGCGCGATGGCGCGCGGCGTATAGATGCGCCGCTTTGCCAGGATGGCCTCGGCTTCGCCGCGCAGCCCTTCGTCCTCGATCAGCTCCAATCGCAGCAGCGAGGTGAAGACACGGAACGGATTGACGTTGAGTGCGGCCTCGTCGATCGGCCGGAAGCAGGTCGAATGAACCGGCACGCCGGCGACCGAGAGATCGTAATAGCCGACCGCCTGCATGCCCATGACGGCAAACAGCCGCCGGATGGTGAAAAGCTCATCCGCCGTGCCGAGCCGGATGGCGCCGTGGCGCTCAACATCGATCCGCTCCAGCTCGCCGGCACGGGCAAGCCGCTCACGCAGTTCGGGGTCGTTTTCCAGGCAGCCGGCATTAACCTCCGCCACGAGTTCGATCAGCGTGCCGTATTGGGGCACCTCCGTCCGGTACATCTGCGACATCGCTTCGGTGAAAAGCGAGCGAATGCGGTCTGTGGAAACGAAGGCTTGCGGCATCTCAGAACTCCGGCTCATTCCGTTTTTGCAGGATGAGGCTCTTTACAACTACCATAAAGGCGGAAATATCGACATTTTGGAAATAGCTCATTCTGAAATGGAATGAACATGTTCGCTTCAAGGCGTTTTCTGCCGTCAATTTCGCATCTCGCCGCTTTCGAGGCGGTTGCCCGCACCGGCAGCGTCACGGCGGCCGCGCGTGAACTCGATCTGACGCAGAGCGCCGTCAGCCGCCAGGTGAGCGCACTGGAGGAGCAGCTCGGTGTCGAGCTCTTCTTGCGCGAACGCCAGACCATGCGGCTGACGCTTGCCGGCGACAGTTATGCCCGCGAGATCCGCGAGGCGCTGCGGCGCATATCGAGCGCTTCGCTCAACCTGCGCGCCAATCCGCATGGCGGCACGCTCAATCTCGCCATCCTGCCGACCTTCGGCACGCGCTGGCTGGCGCCGCGCCTCGGGCGCTTCCTCGCCGCCAATCCCGGCGTGACGATCAATCTGGTGACCCGGCTTTCACCTTTCGATTTCCGCCTCGATTCGATCGACGCCGCCATCCATTTCGGCCATCCGCACTGGCCGGGCGCCGAACTGACCTTTCTGATGTCGGAGCGCACGGTGCCGGCCTGCAGCTCCGATTTTCTCAAGCGATACGCGATCGCCAAGCCGCAGGATCTGCTGTCCGTTCCGCTTCTGCATCTGACCACCCGGCCCGACGCCTGGGAGCAATGGTTCGCCAGCAACGGCGTTTCCTTCGAAAACGTGCATGGCATGCTCTTCGACCAGTTCGCCACCGCCGCACAGGCTGCCATCGCCGGCCTTGGCATCGCCCTCCTGCCGACATTCCTCATGCAGGAAGAGCTCAGGCGCGGCGATCTCGTCGCCGCCGTCGACCGCGAAATGGAAAGCCGCGAGCGCTATTATCTCGCTTTTCCGCCCGAGCGCGCCGACTATGCGCCGCTTGCCGCCTTTCGCGACTGGATCGTCGCGGAGGCCGCCGCCGACCCGGCCGCGTGACGAACGGCTTGCATCGGCATGGCGCTTTCGACCATTATATCAGCCAAACAACCTTCGCAGGAAATCCCATGAAGCCGATCTTCGTCCAGCTCCAATGCGCCCCCGGCCAGACCTATGAGGTCGCCGACGCCATCTATCAGTCCGAACTGGTCTCGGAGCTCTATTCCACCAGCGGCGACTACGACCTGCTGCTGAAGGTCTATATCGAGGAAGGCCAGGATATCGGCAAATTCATCAACGACAACATCGCCAATATACCCGGTATCGTCCGCTCGCTGACGACGCTCACTTTCAAGGCGTTCTGAACCCGTCAGATACGATTAACCCTTTTATCGAAGAATCGGGTCTCGGGATGCCGCTGAAACCGCGGCTTAACGCCTGAGATAACTGGTCGTTGCTATAACAGTCCCGCCTCGGCATGAGGCGCGTGCAGCGATAGGTGGAAAATGGCGATCGTCGAGGCAGACAGGGTGCGCTGGAAGTCGCAGCCGGAAACGGCGCCGCTGGTCGTCCATGTCGTGCGCCAGTTCCTGCCCAACCGCGGCGGCCTGGAAGACGTGGTCGCCAATCTCAGCCGCCAGACCCTGCGGCGCGGTTATCGCGTTCGTGTGGTCACGCTCAATTCGCTCTTCACCGCGCCTGAGGACAAGCTGCCGCCGCGCGAAAACATCGATGGCATCGAGGTGGTGCGCATTCCCTGGTCCGGCAGCAGCCGCTATCCGCTGGCGCCCGAGGTTTTCCGCCATCTTGCCGATGCCGATCTCGTCCATGTCCACGCCATCGACTTCTTCTTCGACGCGCTCGCCTGGGGCCGGCTGCTGCATCGCAAGCCGATGATCGTCACCACCCATGGCGGCTTCTTCCACACCAGGAAATACGCCGCGATCAAGAAGATCTGGTTCCGGACGCTGACCCGCGCTTCGGCACTCGCTTATCGGCGCGTCGTCTGCTGCAGCGCCTCCGACCTCAAGCAGTTTTCCGAAATCGCACCCGACAGCCGACTGATCGAAAACGGCGCCGATATCGGCAAGTTCGCCGACACCGCTTCGCGCCGGGCAAGGCGCCGCATCGTCACCATCGGTCGCTTCTCGGTGAACAAGCGGCTGGACCATCTGCTCGATGCGATGGCCGTGCTGAAGACCCGTGACGCGGAATGGCATCTCGACGTCATCGGGGCCGAATCCGACCTGAACCGGGCCGATGTCGAAGCCGCGATCGAAGGCCGCAACCTTTCCGGCCGCGTCACCCTGCACGTCTCGCCCGACAACGGCGCCATCCGGCGCATCATCACTGACGCTTCGCTCTTTTCCTCCGCCTCGGAATATGAAGGTTTTGGCCTGGTGGCGCTGGAGGCGATGAGCGCCGGCCTGCTGCCGGTGCTGAACGCCAATGATGCCTTTACCACGCTTGCCGACCGACACCCCGTCATCACGCTTGCCGATTTCACCAATCCCGAGACTGCCGCGACCGCGATCGAAGCGGCCTATGAAACGCTCGCACGCCAACCGGACGCCGTTCGCGCCGAGCTTCTCGATGCCGCGCGCGGTTATTCCTGGGATATCGTCGCCGGGCGCTATATCGATCTCTATCGTTCGCTTGATATCGTCACTGCCGACAGGACCTGATCCCGCCGGCCTGCCCCCCTCACGCTCTCGCCAGCCGGATGATCTCGTCGAGTACGAATTTGCGCGATTGCGGCGGTGTGAGATTGTGGTCGGCATCCGGCAGCATCAGCAGCCGCACGTTCGGATAGCGCGAAAGCTTGGCCCCGCGCGGCCCGAAATGGAAATAGACGTGGTCGAGCCCGACATCGCCCTCGCTGTAGATCAGCGTCAGCGGCACCTTGCGCTTGCCGAACAGCGCGAAGGAATGCCGGACTTCGCGAGCGATATGGCGCCGGTCGGGCAGCAGCTCGAGTAGCGGCGCGATCCACGGCGACAGCCGCCGGCCGCCGGCGATGACGATATTCTGCAGCGCCGCCACCACATCCACCTGACCGCTGATGAGCCGCTTCAGCGTATCCACCCGTGCCAGACGCTGACCGTAATCATCGAGGCTGCGGGGGACGGAGACGACATGCTCTCGGCGCACCGGTATCTCCGGATCCCAGTAATAGACGAAGGGATTGATCGAAACGACGGCCTTCAACCGCTCGTCGGCAACGCCGGCGCGGAAGGCGACATAACCGCCGCTGCAGCGGCCGGCCACCATGATCGGGCCCGCGACGACGCTTTCGAGCAGATCGAGGGCGGCGACCGCATCCTCGGTCTGCGTGCTGGAATAGAGCACCTGTTCCGGCGCATCCGGCCGCGGCGGGCTGTCGCCGACATTGGCGGAATCGAAGCGCAGCGAAACGACACCCTGGCGAGCGAGCTCGCGCGCCATATCGACCGTCGTGCGTCCCCAGCCGGCATGCCGGTCATAGGCGGTCGACAGGAAGAGCACGGCATTGCCCTCGATCGCGCCGAGCGGCCGGCTGACGACGCCGACCAGATGGTCGTGGCTGCCGAAACGCACCGGCGTTTCCGCAAAACCCTCGCCGGCAAGCAGCGCGTTTTCGACCGTTGTCGGCGAATGCGCGCCGGATGTCTCCGTCGTCGCCCGCTCCAACCACGTCTTCAGCAACTCGACGACACCAGTTGGCGTCTTGGCAAACAGCGGATTGGTGGCGAGCTCGTCATAACCTTCGAAAACCGTCTGCTCGACGTCGGCACCGAGCGCCGTCAGCGCATCGGCAAAGCCGGTATCGTCGGCCTTGGCGGGACGTTCGAGGATCAGATAACGCGGTGATGCAAGCCCCTGCGGCGCGGCGATGTTGAGCTTGCCGAGTTCGGCGGCGATCTCTTCGGGCATGACGAGCCCGGCGATCTGCACCTTCGCGGTCTGGAGATGTTCCTTGCCGAGGCCAAGATCGGCATCGATGATCTTGGACCACATGTTGAGTTCGCGCAGATAGGCCCGGCCGCTCAGCACCGGCGCCAGCATGACGAGGCTATCGACGCCGTCGATCGAGGCGCCGATGCGATGGGCAAGCGTTGCGCCAAGGCCCTGTCCGATGAGGATGATGCGGTCGCAGCCGGAGAGCGACTTCAGCTTGTCGGCGGCCGCTCGGATCGAATTTTCCCAGGTTTCCAGCCTTGCCGGCAGCGGGCCGAAATCAAGCGCATCGCCGGTACCGCGATAATCGAAGCGCAGGCTCGCCACGCCGATATCCGAAAAATGCTCGGCGGCGACGCGGAAGAATTTGCGGCTGCACATCTCCTCGAAGCCCCAGGGGCTGACGAAGAGCACGGCGGCCGAACGTTTCCGGACCGCGGGATTTTCAGGCATGAACAGGCCGATCGTGCCGTCGAAGACGACAGGCAGGGCAGCGCTGCGGCCGGCACCCTCGGCCGGTTCGAGCGAGAATTCACCGGGCGCGACCTTGGCGCGGTCGGGGTCTCCAGGAAGCCGCGGCGCAATGAAATTGATCGCGTACCCCATTGGGCGCTGCAGCACGCGCGGCATCTTATCGAGAATGGAACGCATGACCTCGACATCTTCGGCCGGCATGACGCGCAGCACGCGAAGTGCCGCGAAATAGCAGAATGTGCCGGCAAGGATTGCAACGACGAGGCCGACCGGACCCCGGATGAATTCCAGCGCCGAAATCGCCCCGCAGGCACAGAGCACGGCGGCGAGCGTCACCTTCGTCAGGCTCGTATAGAGGCCCGAAAGCTGGGATCCGAATCCTGTCTGCCTGATCATCATCACCGACATCGCAACGAAGACGAGGATGCGCACGAGTGCGGCACCCTCGGCGGCAAGCCTAGGTATGATCAGTAAACAACCGACTACCATCAGAAGGCCACCTATCACACTGATGTTCAGGCGGGAGCGCGCCCTGTCCATTGACAGGAGGTAGAGGCTGAGGATCTGCATGAAGGTATAGGCTGGCGCCACCAGCGCCAGCAGCGCCACCACCGTGCCGCTGCGGCGAAACGCTTCGCCGAACACCACGAGCACCAGTTCGCTGGAGATCGCCGCAAGCCCGAGGCTCATCGGCAAGACGATATAGGCCATGCTGCGGGTGACGGCGGCGAAGACCTCGACCGGCAAGGTCGAATCATCGCTGTTATGCCGCCGCTCGGAATAATAGGGCAGCAGGCTGCCGGTCATCTGGATCGGAAGCTGCAATGCGATATTGGCGATCGACAGGCCGACGGCGTAGTAACCGACCATCTCCACCGACCAGAACTGCTGCAGGAAGAGCAACTCGAGCCGATTGAGGAAGATGGAATCGATGATGAACTGGATCGACAGGATGACGGATGAGGAGGCGAGGGCTTTCAGCGAGACCCCGCACCAGTCGCGCCGCGCAAGCAGGATCGGCAGCGTGGCGAAGAACAGCACGAGCTGGCCGAGCGCATAACCGACGAGAACGCCTTCGACGCCGTAGAAAACGGCGCCGGCGGCAACACCGGCAAGCTGCAAAATCGAGACGGCCACCGTCAGCCGGAAGAAGGCGCCGAGCTTCTTTTCGCCGATCAGGTAGAATTTGACGAAGGATCCGATCGCCTGGACGAAGAACAGCACGCCGGTGACCAGAGCGACGGACGGCGCGGTATCGGCCCAGTGCATCTCCTCCGACGTCAGGAAGAACAGGGCGTAGAGCGCCAGCAGCACGACGGTTGAAAACATCATGAAGCTAACGAGGATGGCGGCAAAGCCCCGCCGGCGGCGCATATCGTAACCTTCCGCCGAAAGCTGCGGCAAGGTCTTCAACAGCGTGATGCTCGAGCCAAGTTCGGCGATCGAGGCGCCCGTGACCACCAGCCAGAGCGAGAAGGCGACGATGCCGTTGGCCTCCGGCCCGAGCAGCCGCGCGGTTATGATCGATGACACGAAACCCGTCAGCAGCAGCAGCATGCCGGCCGCCGCATTCATCACCGAATTTGCGATAATACCCTTCGACATCCGTCCATCCGCCAAGATCGGCCGTCAGGCCGAAATACCCGTCATCTCTAATGCAAAAATATTAAAATAAAGCGGAGTGGCGACCTCACCTTAGCTCGCCTGCATCGCCGCCAGCGCCTGAAGCGCTTTCTCATAGCTGTTCTCAGCGAGGTAGCGCAGCAGGAAGGCGCGCGCCCTCTCCGCCTTCTCCTGCGCGAGCTCGGGCGCGCGGAAGATGTCGCTCAGATGCGCCGCCGCAGCTTGCGGAGAAGGATCCGCCCAGACCGCGCCCTCAAGCCCGGCAAATTCGGGATGGTTATCGACGACCGGAATGAGGGAAGAGGCGACCTGACATGTATTATCAGGGTCGCAGAAATCCGCCGTGCCTGACCAGGCGGTGGAGATAACCGGCGTGCCCTGCATGATCGCCTCGGCAACCGTCAGCCCGAAACCCTCGGAACGATGCAGCGAAAGATAGGCGTCGGAAGAACGGATGATGCCGTTGATATCGGCATTCGACAGCCTGTCGGTGACGATCCGGATCCTGGCATCACCTGCGACCGAAGCGACCAGCGCGCTGAGGGCTTCATCCTTGTTCACATCGCCGCTGGCCTTCATCAGCAGGAAGGCGCTTGGGGCTTCGGCGGCAAATAGCCTGAAAGCCTCGATCGCGGCCTGCGGATTCTTCCGGTTGATCGACGAGCCGGCGCTGAAGATGAAGCTGACGAGAAAGGCATCCTTCTCGATGCCGAACCTCTCCCGCATGCCGTCCGTCGCCGGGGCCTCGGTCACCGGATGCGGAACGACGATGACCGGCGCCTTGGTGAGTGGCGCAATCGTCCGCCGGGTGAATTCCGATGGCACGAAGATGGCGTTCATATAGCGCATGGCATTGCGCCATTCCGCCGGCACGACTTCGAGTTCCCAGGCGAAATAGCCGATATTGAAGGCGCGGGTAAAATTCGCGACACCCTTCTTCAGGATGGCGCGCGGCAGCATCGGTGGATTGAGGTGCCAGATCCGGCTCCCCGGCAGCTCGGTGGAGAGACGCGACGACGTCCATCCGGCAAAGGACTTCTCGTCCGGATGCGTGCTGACGTCGGAGAGGGAAATCGCCCTGCCCGCCTCCGACAAAGCACCGGCGCAGAGCCTTGCCGATTCGCCGACGCCGACAGCCATCGAGAGATAGCCGGCGATTTCCACCGGTTTGCGCGGATTGAAGGCAAGACGCGACCGCGGAATCAGCCGCTGCAGGACATGGGCACGCAAAAAGCGGTATGTCGTTCTCAAATCACGGTCTTTCTCAATGGATGGGCATCATTTTTCGCCGGGAGAGGACGTCAACCCGAGAGCACGACACGATGCGAACTGCCCAGGCTTCTGATTTCGCCTGCGGGCGGAAGATCACCCTCGGTGCCTGGGAGCGCTTGGAGTTTCACGCGCCGCATCGCGCCGGGGGCGAGATGGAACCAGTCGTCGGCGGGCCGATAGCCGTCGACATCGATATGCACCGATTGCGCCAGCCGGTCGGTCCTGAGATCGACGAACCAGTCGTCGCCGTCTCTGCCGAGCGATGCCTCGATGCCGGCATCATGCAACGCCTTCCCCCGTCCGCAGGGAAAGTGGAAGCTTTCCGCCAAAATGGCGCCGTCGGCGAGCGATCGTAAGCGTGCCACGCTGACATCATGCGCCGGCGGCCCGAAACGGAAGGCATAGGTGGTATCGAAAAAGGCGCCGAACAGCGCGGTAGCGGCAAGACGCTCGGTATCCCTTGCCGCCAGCTTGAAGGCCCTGCTGCCGCTGACGACCTGCTGCTTTCCGTCGCGCAGGCAGGCAACCTCCAGCTCCACGTCGAGCGCTGCATCAGTCTCGTTGACGACATGCACGTCGAGACCATTGGTGCCCTCGTCGGTGAACACCGTCTGCACCGGCCGGAAAGCGCGGCGCATCGCATACCAGACCGGCTTCGGCTCGCCGGTGGAATCGATCACCCCCCAGCCGGGGCCGGGCAACAGGTCCTGCAATGTCCAGACGAGCGCACCGTTGCAGGCGGAGCCCTTGCGCCGCCATTCGGCAAAGGTCTCTTCGATCACCTCGCCGGTGACGGCGCGGGAGAGATCGAGATAGCGGTCCGGATCTTCGCGGCGCAGCTGAGCCGGATCGAGGTCGTAGAGAAGCTGCAGGTAGAAGTCGCGGACGTCCTCGAAATCCCACGAGGCGCTGCGGTCGCGCGGCACGCGGGCCTTCCAGAGCGGGCTGTGGACGGCCGGCACGTCGAGATGACGGTGCAATGTCCTTTGTTGCGGCACATGCGCGAAGGCGAGGCTTTCGGAAGCAAACCGCACATCGGCGCGGCGCGCATCGGCAATCGGCCGCATATAGGCGCCAACACCGTAATAATGGGCGATACCGGCATTCGGTGAAAACGGCATCGCCCCGCCATGAGGCGAATTCGGGACATAGGGCACGTCGGGACGCATGCGCGTAGCGATGGCCGGGATGATCTCGTCGGTGACCGGCCCGCTCCAGAATTCCACGGGCAGACCCAGCATCGCCGCCTGCTGATGGATTTCGCTGCCGCCGCAGAGCACCGCCAGCGATGGCGAGGCCTGGACGCCGTGCAGGAATTCCTCGACCTCCGCATGCACGTGGCCGAGAAACGCCTTGTCGTTGCGCGGATAATCGAAATTGGCGAACATGAAATCCTGCCACACGAGCAGGCCGAGTTCGTCGCAGAGCGCAAAGAAATCAGGCGTCTCATAGGCCATGGTGCCGCCGATGCGGATCATGTTCATGCCGGCTTGAGCGGCAAGCCGCAGGAAAGGCTCATAATCCGCCCGCCCGCCCGGCAGACGCGCAATATCGGCCGTCGTCCACACCGCGCCGCGGCAGAAGACGCGTTCGCCGTTGACGGTGAGCGCGAAATCGTCGCCATCGGCGCCGCGCTCGACCTCGATCCGCCGGAAGCCGGTCGTGCCGAGCGGATACTCCACGCCGTCAGAAACGAGCGTCAGCTCATAGAGACGCGGAGCGCCGTGCGTGTGCGGCCACCAGGGTTCGATGTCGGAAAGCTTGAGAATAGAAGAGTAATGATTGTCGCCGATCTTCTCGAAAGGCTGCTCCATGCCGCCGCAGCGCAGCAGCATCTCGGGATGCTCGGCATTGCTGTGCAGGGAGACGCTGAGACGGCCGGCGCCATTCTCGTCCAACACGGCGCGGATGGCGACACTGTCGATGGAGACGGGATTGCGCCGCACCAGCGAAATCGGCCGCCATGGCCCGACCGCATGGATATCAGGGCACCAGCCCGGCATATGGCCGAGCAGCGTCGTGCGGAAATTCTTCAGCCCCGCCGGCGTTATCATCTGCGGCCGCCAGCGTGCACGCGGGCCGGGCTCCGACAGGCGGGGGCCGAGCGCCCGGAAGCAGAGCGCCAGCTCGTCGCCGCCCGTAAGCGTCACCGGGATTTCATGCGCCGTGAACATGCTCTCGGAAAACAGGATTTCCTGGCCGTTGAGGAAGACATGGCAAAGTGTGGCCAGCCCTGAAAAACGCAGGATCGCCTCACCGGGCTCGGCATCGAACAGCCGGCAGAGGTACCAGGCATCCCTGGTGTTCAGCGGCTCTGGGTTTTCCCGATCGAACAGCCCGGCTTTTTCGAGCGCGGCGGCAACGGTGCCGGGAACGGGTGCGGGAATGAATTGCGCGGAAAGATGAATATCATGCGGCAGGGCGCAGGCGCCCGGCTCCGTCAGGATCAGGTTCCAGCCTTCGGAAAGCAGGCTTTCCTCGGCACCGATGCTTGCCAAACGCCCCCGCATGGTCAGATCTCCGGCCTCAGATTCGCTCCGCAAGCGATGTCATCATGGAATCCCATGCATCGGCGGCCGGATCAAGGGCTGCCTGCAGCGGCTCGAACTTCTTGCGGGCGATGGCGCGGGCAAGCTGGAACTGCACCGATTTCGCCGCGTCCGAAATGCGCCTGGCATGCTCGGCGGCGGCGGCGAATTCACCTGGCGAAAGCCAGACAAGGTAATCCGCCGCCAGCTCGAAATTGGCGCCCACCTGGCGAAGCGTGTTGAAGGCATATTTGTGGAAGAAGCCGAACGGCCGTTCCGCCACCGCTTCCACCTGCTGGGGAAAGACCGCCGCGAAAGCGCGGATCGGATTTTCGCGGGGACGCCTGGTGAAATGAAAGCCGGCAAGCCGCCGTGCGGTCGCGCGCAGATGCGCTTCATCAGCGGGCTTTTCCGGAAACCGCGCAAATTCCGTATAGGGAAGGAACGGCGGCTCGTTCTCCGTCAGCTGCGACTGGAACAGCCCGTCGAAATCCTCGCCTTCGAGGCGGAAATAGCCGGCATTGTGGAAATAATCGACGCGCCTAGCCGCAACGTCCAGCCGGTTGATCGCAACCGTCGTCTTGCCGTGCTCCTGCCGGTAGGCCGTGCCGCGCGTATCCGGCATATAGAAGGAATCCATCTCGATCAGGCAGAGACGGCCCCGCGCGATCTGCACGCCGACATGGCGTTCGACACGGTCATAGATCGCAAGTTCGGTGGCGCGAATACCGTAAAGGGCTTCGAGATCTTCGAGCGGCACCTTGAAGAAGGTGAACTGGTCGCCTTCGAAATCCTGGCTCAGGGTGAAACCGAGCATCGCCTCGGGCGCAACGCCTGAGGTCGCCAGCACCTCGATCCAGAGATCGACATAGCAATTGGTTTCCGGCCAGGCGCGCTCGCCGGAATGCAGCGCATGCTGACGATACGTTTCCGGGTCGATTCCCGAAAATACCGATGTCATCGACCGGCTCACCCCCACAGCGTTTTCCGCACGCTGGCTGGCCACTGCTTCACATCGAGGCCGTGATGGTGGAAGAGGGCAAGCGCGATGCGCTCTAGCCCGAAGCCGACGCAGGCGGTGTGCGCCACGCTGCCGTCTTCGAGGTTCAGACCCCACTTCAGGCCGAATGAATCCTGATGGTAGTTGAAGCTCATGCAGGCGGTCGGATTGGCCGTCGAGGTGATCGGGATCAGCAGCTCGAACTTCAGGTTCTGGTCGCGCTGATTGTTGACCATCATCTTGCCGGCACGGCCGAAGAACGGGTCGTTGGCAACGTCAATGGTCACATCGAGGCCGAGCTGCTTCATCATTTCGACACCGCGATCCATCCATGTCTGACGGAAATCGGTGACGTGCTGCTCCGTGCCCATGCAGACATATTCACGCATGCGGAACAGCTGCTGGCGGGCGGGATCCTTCGAAGGCTCGTGGCGGAAGCAATAGGACTGCAGATCGAAGAGGCCGCCCGTCTTCGGCAGGTTGCCGCGCTTGGCGACCGTCGGATAGAGCGGGTAGCAGGCGGCCGGCGTCAGCACGATATCGGTCGCCTTCTGGTCCTTGGTCCAGTCGTCGCCGACTTCCATGCACTGCAGCAGGCTCATATGGTCGAGCTCGCTGCCGCAGAAACTATGCACCGTGCCGGCGAGCTGCGGGAAGCTCTTCATGTAACCGCTCTTTTCGAAGAGCGCGACGTTCATGCCGGGCGGGAAACGCATCGCCTCGGCGCCGTCGGCGCCGCCGAACGTGTCGATCAGCCGTTCGAAAGCAGTAATGACATCTTCGAACTGGCCGCTGCGGCCGTAAAGACCGTCAACGCCGGTATCGATCAGCAGGCCGGACTCGAAGAGCCGGTCGAGAAACGAGGTCTGCATATCCATGGCTTTACCCCAGTAGGCTAGTGTCCTGCTTGTGGACGAGAAGCATGCTCGACGTATTGCCGAGGATGCGGTCGTTCGAGATCATCAGCTGCGCGGAATGCGCGTCGCGCAGATGGCGTCCGAGGCTGAAGGGCGTGCCGTTCTTGTAGCCCATGATGCCGCAGATCAGCATGGCATGGTTGACGATCTCCAGGATCGTCTCGGACGAGGCGATCTTGACGTTGTTCATCGCCACGGCAAAGCCCATCGAGGACAGCCTGTCGACGTCGATCTTGGCATCCTCATAGGCCTTCAGGCCGGCAACCACGTTGGATTTGACCATCTGCAGCAGGTTCGAAACTTCGGCCAGCCGCAGCGCGCCCGGCGGCGGGGCATCCGGCGCCTTGCGGGCGGCGGCGCGCACGAAGGCCTGGGCGCGCGCCACGGCGTCGACCGCGATGCCGTACCAGACGCCGCTCCACAACAGGTGCGAGGAGGCGAGCATGGATTGCGCCGCGATCTCGGCGAAAGGCTTCGGCAGGATCTGATGCGCCGGCGCCTGCGCTTTGAAGAGGAAGCCGTCGGAACAGGTGCCGCGCATGCCGAGCGTATTCCAGGCATGCGTCTTCTCGAGCGTGTACTGATCCTTGAGGAAGGCCGTCAGCACCTGATCGGAGGAAGCCGCCTGCGCGTGGGCTCGCGAGGTGATGAGAATGGCATCGGCATGCGAGCCGTAGGAAATGACGGTCGCATCCTTTTCGAGCCGGCAGATATCGCCATCGACGTCGACCGCGCAAATGCTGTTGCGCAGGTTTCCGCCGATGCCGCCCTCGGTGGTGGCGGAGGCGATCAGCAGCTGTTCGGCGGCGATGCGGCGCATGAAGTCGCGATGCCATTCGCTGTCGGCGCCGTGTTCGACGAGGCTCGACAGCTTGATGTGATGCATGGCGAAGACCATGGCGCTTGCGGCGCAGGCCTGGCCGAGCATCGAGCACAATTCGGCGATCTCGGTGATCGAGGCGGACTCGCCGCCGAGATGGCGCTGCACCTGGATGCCGAGCAGCCTCTCGGCCTTCATCGCATCCACGGCTTCCCGGGGGAAACGGCCTTCGACATCGACGGCATCGGCGTGTTTGGCGGCGATTTCAGCGACGCGGGCGACCCTTGCGACAAGACCGTCCTGCATGATCTTGACGGGGAAATTCATCAGGCGACCTTCCGGCTGTCCCGGATGAGATCGACCGTCCTGGCGATGGCCGAGATGCTCGCGAAGGATTTGCGGTTCAGGAGATTGTCGGGAAACTCGATGTCGAACGCCTCTTCGATGCCGAGCATCAGCTGCACTGAGGCAAAGGACGTCAGACCCGCCGCATAAAGATCGGCATCGTCGGCGACCTGGTCGATCGACGCAGGAAGCTTGCCGAATTTGGCTACGAGGTCGCGGATTGTCTTATTCATCCCATCACTCCAAGATTCTCATGATCCCGAACCGGCGTTCATCGCCTTGTCATGAGCGTTCTTTTAGTGCGGAAAACAGAAAATTCCGCTAATTTATAGCGTTAAAGATGATTAAGGCTCACAGTTAGAATTTTATCGACAATTCCAGTGCAGACAATAATATATATTTGATATCAGCTACTTACCGCTGAATTAACCGCCACGCTCGTTGCCTTTTCCGGCACAGCGAGTACAGAAATGACACGGGAAAGCACCGTTTTGCCTCAGCCGGCCGGCGGATAGGAATGCTCGTCGCCGCGATAGTCCGAGACGGAATAACATCCTTCCCCCTTGGACCGGACGGCGCTGCCGCTGACGACCGCCTTGCCGTAACCGCCCGGGATATCGAGAATGTAGGTCGGCTGGCAGAGCCCGGAAATCCGCCCGCGCAGCGCCGCGACGATCCTCTGCCCCTCCTCGATCGTCAATCGGAAATGGCCGGTGCCGGGCGCCAGATCGGGATGATGCAGGTAATAGGGCTTGACGCGGATTTCGACGAAAGCCTTCATCAGCGCCGCAAGCACGTCCGGATCGTCGTTGACGCCCTTCAGCAATACGGACTGGCTGACCATCGCAATGCCGGCATCGACAAGACGGGCGCAGGCGGCACGCGCTTCCGGCCCCAACTCTTTGACATGATTGGCATGCAGCGCCACATAGACCGTCTTGCCGCTCGCCTTCAGCGCGGCGATCAATGCCGCGTCGATCTTCCCAGGATCGACGACGGGTACACGTGTGTGGAATCGCACGATCTTCACATGCGCGATGTCCGCCAGCGCCTCCATGATCTCATGGAGACGGCGCGGAGACAGCACCAGCGGATCGCCGCCGGTGAGGATGACCTCCCAGATTTCCTCGTGACCTCTGATATAGTCGAAAGCCGCCTGCATCGCGGCGGCATCGAGCGTGCCGAGACCCTGCGGCCCGACCATTTCGCGGCGGAAGCAGAAGCGGCAATAGACCGGGCAGACATGCACGGCCTTCAGCAGAACCCGATCGGGATAGCGGTGAACGATGCCTTCGACCGGGCTGTGGGCATGATCGCCGATCGGATCGGCGCGTTCTTCGCTGAAGACCGTGAGTTCGGCGGCATCGGGCACGAACTGCCGCGCGATCGGATCATCCGGATCGGCGCGATCGATCAGCTTGATCATCGCGGGCGTCAGGGCGATCGCGTAGCGCGCGGCAACCTCCTCCAGCGCCAGGCGATCGGCCGGCGCAATCAGCCCTGCCATCACCAGATCATCGACGCTCTTGATCGGTTTGACGGCATTCATCGTCCATACTCCGCAACCGGCGCCCAGAGCACCTGATCGATGCGCGAGGCCCCCGTCGCCAGCATCACCAGCCGGTCGAAACCGAGCGCGATGCCGCTTGCCTCGGGCATCAGCGACAGTGCGGCCAGGAAATCCTCGTCGAGCGGATAGGTCTCGCCGTAGACACGCGCCTTCTCGGCCATCTCGATCTCAAACCGCCGGCGCTGTTCGGCCGCATTGGTGAGTTCGCCGAAGCCGTTGGCGAGTTCGACGCCGCAGGCATAGAGTTCGAAACGCTCGGCAACCCTGGGGTCGCGCATCGAGGGGCGCGCAAGCGCTGCCTCCGAGACCGGGTATTCGTAAAGGATGGTGATGCGGCCGAAGCCGAGATGCGGCTCGATCTTCTCGACCAGCACCCGGCTGAACAGATCGGCCCAGCCATCGTCATCGGCAACACGCATGCCGACGTGCTTCATCTCGGCGGCCAGATGATCGCGATCGGTCGAACCGTTGGCGGCGACCGAGGCGAGAAGATCGATGCCGGCATGGCGCTCGAACGCTTCGGCAACGCTGACCCGCTCCGGGCCGGCGAAAGGATCGGTCTCGCCGCCGCGATAGGCAAGCTTTTCGGTCTTTGCCGTCTCGGCCGCGAGCGCCAGGATCCGCACGCAGTCCATCATCAGGCTCTCGTAGCTTTCGCCGGCCCGATACCATTCGAGCATGGTGAATTCGGGATGGTGCAGCGGCCCGCGCTCGCGGTTGCGATAGACATGGGCGAAACACGAGATGCGTTCTTCGCCCGCCGCAAGCAGCTTCTTGCAGGCGAATTCCGGCGAAGTGTGCAGATAGAAGGGCGCCTTTTGCCCATCCGTCGTCAGCGCTTCCGTGGCGAAGGCATGCAGATGCGCCTCGTTGCCGGGGGAGATCTGCAGCACCGCCGTATCCACCTCGATGAAATCCTCGCGCGCGAAAAACCCGCGCAATGCCGCCTGGATCGCATTGCGCCCGATCAGGAACGGGCGGCGATCGGCATGCACGGACGGGGTCCACCAGGGGGACGCTTTCGCCGAAGAGTTCATTCCAAGCTTTCTTCGCCGGAGAAGCCGGTATGGGGATGGCTATTTCCCGGATTTTAGGTTAGTTGCGCCCCAAAGAAAAATATTTGCGTCTCAGAGGCGTCTCGACAGTCATCTACGACGCCGAAAGCCGAGTTACAAGGAAGTCTTATGGTCAAGGTCATCGCCTCTTCGGTCCGCAAGGGCAACGTTCTCGATGTCGACGGCAAGCTCTACGTCGTTCTCACCGCCCAGAACTTTCACCCTGGCAAAGGCACGCCGGTCACCCAGGTCGACATGCGCCGCATCGTCGACGGCGTGAAGGTCTCCGAACGCTGGCGCACCACCGAACAGGTCGAACGCGCCTTCGTCGAGGACGTCTCCTTCCAGTATCTCTATGAAGACGGCGAAGGCTTCCACTTCATGAACCCGGGTAACTACGATCAGGTCGTGGTCGATGTCGAAACCATGGGCGATCAGAAGGCCTATCTGCAGGAAGGCATGTCCTGCATCCTGTCGATTCATGAAGGCATTCCGCTGGCGCTCGAACTGCCGCGCCACGTCACGCTCGAAATCACCGAGACAGAACCGGTCGTCAAAGGCCAGACGGCATCCTCTTCCTACAAGCCGGCCATGCTCTCCAACGGCATCCGTACATCGGTGCCGCCGCACATCAATGCCGGCACCCGCGTCGTCATCGCAACGGAAGACAATTCTTACGTCGAGCGCGCCAAGGATTGATCCCGGGTTCATTCCATTCGGGAGGCCGGCCCACGCCGGCCCCTCACCAAGATGTAGAATTCGGGCAGCGGTCGATGTCGCATCAACTCGGGCCCTGCGATTGTTTCGGACGTCTCATTTTGCCGGAAATATCTTCGTACAGCTAAAGCTGCACCCAATTCCTGGAGCATGTCGCGCAAAAGTGCGCAGCGGTTTTGCGATAACGACATGCGAGAAAATAAAGACCTAAAGCGCGACAAGCGAATCTGAAAGATCGCGACGCGCTTTAGATCCGAATTCAGATCACCTTTCGGACCTCGCTCTCGAAGCTCATGACATGAGCCATTGCGACCCTTTCAGCCTCATCTGCGTCACCTCTGCATACGGCCTCAAGCATGAGGACCTGATCATGCAAGACGTCCTCAAGACGCGGTACCAGCGTCGGAAACCGTTTCATGGCGACGTAAAGGATCCTCAGCGACAGATTGTGGTAGTGATCCAGCGTATCGAACAGGAAAGGGTTCTTGGCCACTTTGTAGATGAAGCGGTGAACCCGGCGATCTAGGGCAAGGATGTCTTCCAGCGTCATCGGACCGGTTGTCTGCTTGAGCTCATCGATCAGTTGCCGCGCTTCTTGCCGCTCGAACTCGCGCAGCCTTTCCGCAGCCAGTCGCGTCGCCCAGGATTCGATCCGTGCTCGTGCCTCATAAACGGCAGTAAGATCATTGATATCGATCTTGCTGACAAATGTGCCGCGCCGCGCGCTGACGACGACGAAACCGTCATATTGCAGACGCTGAAGCGCCTCCCGGACCGGCGTGCGTCCGACTTCCATGCGTTTCATAAGCTCGGCCTCCCGCAGAAGCGTGCCCGGAGGAAGCAGTGTCGTAATGATGTCGTCGCGCAGCCGAATGTATGTCCGCTCCGCCAGCGTTGATTCAGCCGCTTCGTACTCCGCCTCGAATACCGACATATTCAGCGCATTCCTCTCTCTGTCCATTTCCGCATAGCCAAACACTGCTCCGCCTAAAAAAACGCTCAACGAATCTGCTTGACTTCATATAGTGTCGGCATATCTTCAATATATCAGCAATATATAACCACAAAGAGGGGTTCAAATGAAACGTGCTGAATTGACGAAAAAATCGCAGGCGAATGGGATCGTTGCCTTGGCGATCCTGGGTTTGGGACTGTTCGCGACGGCCGTGCCGTCCGCGGCCAATGCCGACGATCTGGAGCTGATGAAACCAGGCGCGCTCGTCGTTACGGTCCAGCCCTACATGCCCTATACGGCGGTCAAGGATGGGAAGCTCGTCGGCCTCGACAGCGACATCCTGACAGCCATCGCCGATAAGCTCGGCCTCAAGATCGAAATCAACGTCACCGATTTTCCAGGCATGCTGGCTTCCGTCCAGACACAGCGGGCTGATATAACCATCGGCGGAATCGCATGGTCCGACGCTCGCCAGAAAGTCGGCCTGTTCACGGACCCGCCATATTATTCGCCGCCGGCCATGGCCGTAAGCGGCACGGCGAGCTTTCCCGATGTTGCGAGCCTGGAAGGCAAGAACCTCGGTACCGTCACCGGCTATGTCTGGGCGAAATCCATCGCGCAGGTCCCGAACGCATCACCCCATACATTCCCGAGCGCCGACAGTGTGTTCCAGGATATTTCTGCCGGGCGCCTCGACGTCGGTTTTCTCGATCCGCTGCTGATCACCTATCAACAGCAGCAGCGCCCCGACATGAAGGTCCGCATCGAATATCTGCAGCCGCCGACAGACGAGCAGGTCGCCGCGCACCCCGATTACAAATATTTTCAAGCCTATATGACCGGATTCTACCTTCCAAAACAGTCGCCGAAGCTGACCAAGGCTGTTTCCGATCAGATTGACGGCATGTACAAGGATGGGTCCCTTGCGGCTTTGATCACGAAATGGGGCGGCGATCCCCAGCAGTTCTTGGTCCCATCGCCCGAGATGGCGGCACAGCGGCGCGGCGTTGACCGTCCCGCCGACTGGAACCCGCCTTCCATCGCGAAGTGAGATCGAAGCATGACGGCGTTGTCATCCTTCACCGATATGTTCCAGGTTCCCTGGACCGACTACATCGGAAACATTGCCGGGGGTCTGCTCAAGACCCTCGGCTACACTATGGCGAGCTTCGTCGGCGCGACGATCCTTGGTCTTGTACTTGCATTGATGCGGCTCAACCGGCTCCGGCTGGTTAGCGTCCCCGCGGCGCTCTATACGGAGCTTTTTAAAAACGTACCGCTCCTTGCGATCATTTTCCTCACCTACTTCGGCCTGCCTTCCGTAGGCATCAGGCTGGAGGTTTTCGAGGCTGGCGTGTTGAGCTTGGTACTCTTCTACGCGGCTTACCTGTCCGAGATCTTTCGGGCAGCCATCGCCGGCGTACACCGGGGACAGCAGGAGGCGTCTCAAGCTCTCGGGTTAGGGCGCGGCAAAACTTTCACCCATGTCATTCTGCCGCAGGCGGTGCGGCTGGCGCTTCCCGGTACGAACACCATGTTCGTCGACCTGATCAAGTCGACCTCGCTGCTTGTGACAATCTCGGCTGCCGAGCTGATGACGCAGGCACAGCTGATAGCCTCGGAAACGTTCCGAGCGCTGGAAGTGTATCTCGTGATCTCGGCCGTTTATTTCGTTATCTGCTACCCGGTGTCACAATGTCTGCTTCTGCTCGAGCGCAAGATCCACGCGGGTGTGCCACTGTCATTGGCCAGACGGCGTCGGCTCAAATTGGCCAGGACCTATCTCGCCCAGGGGAAAGTCTGACCCATGACCACCACTCCTGCCAAAACTGCCTTCATGTCAGAGCAGCCGGTCGGTCGCCCTGCCGTTAAAATTAGCGGATTGCGCAAGTCTTTTGATGGGCGCCTGGTGCTTGACCGCGTCGACCTCGATGTTCCGGCCGGGAAAATCGTCAGCATCATTGGTCAGAGCGGTGGAGGAAAGACCACCCTCATGCGCTGCGTCAATTTGCTTGAGCGTCCCGATCAGGGAACGATCACCGTCGGCGATGAGACGATCTTCACTGACGGCAAAGTAACCTGCTGCAACCTTGCAAAGCTTCGGCAACGCGTCGGCATGGTGTTTCAGCGTTTCAATCTGTTCCCGCACCTGACTGCTGTGGAAAACGTCATTCTCGCTCAGATGCAAGCGGCCGGGATTGCTGAGAGACAGGCTGTGGAACGGGCCGTGAAACTTCTGACCAGAGTGGGGCTTGCCAAACGGGCGATGGCTTATCCGGAACAGATGTCGGGCGGCGAGCAGCAGCGTGTGGCGATCGCACGCGCTCTGGCGCTGGAACCAACGGTGTTGCTATTCGACGAGCCGACATCGGCGCTCGATCCTGAATCGACCGGTGAAGTTCTCCGCGTCATGCGGGAATTGGCTGCCGACGGCATGACGATGATCCTGGTCACCCACGAGCTGCCCTTTGCGAAAGAGGTGTCGGACTGGGTCGTGTTCATCGATGGCGGTCTTATCATCGAGCAGGGAACTGCCGCAGATGTGCTTGACCGTCCAACGGAAGCACGCACGGCTGCCTATGTCGCGCGCTACGCTTCCCCAGGCTAGCCTTGATTGGCCAGAACCGCTCCGGCAGCGCATGGCGCCGCGGCAGGGTCCGGTCGGCATCAGGCCTCCTTCTCTAAGGTAAACATATATCTGATGAACAAGCTCACAACAGATATCGCCGTCATCGGCGGCGGTGTGATCGGCGTGGCGACCGCTCTGCGGCTGCGTGCCGACGGTCGAGATGTCGTGCTGATCGAACCGAACAAACCCGGTTCGGGCGCATCTTACGGCAATGCCGGAACGATCGCCGATTATGCGATCATTCCCGTCGGCACGCCCGCTGTCCTTAAAAACCTGGCCGCGCTGCTTCTCAATTCCGACAGCCCCTTATCCATCCGCAAGGCCGCTTTGCCGACGTTGTTTCCATGGCTGGTGCGTTTTGCCTACGAATCCCTCCCGCACAGATACAGAGACAATGCGAGCCGCATAGCCAACCTTCTGTCCGACGCTTCATCACAGTGGCTCGAATTCGCAGCAGAGATCGGCGCATCCGATCTTTTAAGTGCGAAGGGATGCCTCTACCTCTACCAAACACCTGAGGCCTTCAAGACGGCCGCTTCGGATGTCGAGCTTCGCCGAAACTACGGGATAGCGCAGCAGCTTCTCACCCCTGACGAGGTGCAAAGCCTCGAGCCCCGGCTGCCGCAGGTCCATGGCGGAGGGCTTTTCTTTCCGAAGGCGATAAACTTCACCGATCCCGGCGAGCTCATGAGCGTGATGGAAGCCGCTGCCAGACAAGCGGGGGTCGAGTTCGTCCGAGACTCCGTGACGACTATTTCGCGTGAGCGGAATGGAGTGAGGATGCTGGCTTCGGTCCACAGCATTCATGCCCGAGCAGCGGTGATCGCCGCCGGGGCACATTCCCGCGGGCTGGCCCTGCAGCTGGGTGAGCGGGTACTGTTGGACACCGAGCGGGGTTATCATCTCGAGTTCGATATGGAAACACTGCCGGTGGAACGACCGGTATGCCCGACGCATCATGGATTTTACTTCTGCCCGATGCGTGGCCGCTTGCGCGTCGCCGGTACTGTGGAGCTCGGAGGCATTACCGCTCCGTCGAACCCAAGGCGCCTTGAACTGTTGCTCGCAAATGCGCGCAGGATTTTCCCAACGCTTGGTGAACCAAGTCGGAGCTGGATGGGCTTCCGCCCTTCCATGCCCGATTCCGTTCCCGTTATCCGGCCTTCAAAAGGAGGAAGGGACGTCGTGTTTGCTTTTGGACACGGGCATATCGGTTTGACGCTGGCACCGCGGACTGCCCGCATGGTCAGCTCCATTCTCGCCGCTTGATCGCGTCATGAACCGTGCTTGCGACAGCGGCAGGCCTTTTATCCGCTCTCTCAGAGATGCGGGTTGCGCGGCCGGTATTTCTTGACGAGCTTCTGGTTGATCTCGGCGGCACCCGGCATGTTGGCGCTGAGATAGACCGGCGCATCGCCGGATTTCGACAGCTCCGAGGCGACTTCGGCGAAGATCGCATTGATGACCGTCACCCCGACCGCCGTCGAGACCGGCCCAACCCGAAGCCCGGTGCCTTCAAGCTCGACAACAGCGTCGCCCGGCGGTAGCCCATTGTCGAGCACGATATCGGCGACCTCGGAAAGCCGCCGGCGGCCATTGGCGATCGCCGAGGAATAGGCGATCGAGGTGATGGCGATCACTTTCGCGCCGATTTCATGCGCAAAGTCGGCGGCCTCGATCGGCGCGGCGTTCACGCCAGAATTGGAGGCGATAATGATGACATCACCCGGCTGCATGCCGTAGCGCTCCAGCATCGGCCGCACCAGGCCCTGGGTCCGTTCATAGACCGAGCTGATGACCGCTCCCTCGTGCAGCATCGCCGAGCCGACGAGCACCGGCACGGTGAAGGCCAGCCCGCCGGCGCGATAGTGCGCCTCTTCCGCCAGCATGTGCGAATGGCCGGTGCCGAAGACATAGACGCGCTTGTCGCCACGGGCCGCATCGAGGATCACCGACGCTGCCTGCGCCATCGGCTCGGCAAGTGCCTGCTTCAACGTCTCCAGCCGACCGATCAGATTGGAAAAATAGGCATCGGTGATATCAGTCATGCCACGTCTCCTAAAGCAATTCCAGGAAAAGTGCGAAGCGGTTTTCCGTCCGGAATTGCGTAAAAGCAAAAGGTTAGAGCGGTTCTGCGCTTCGTTGAAAGCTGAACCGCTCTTGGTGTCAGGCCGCTTCGCCGGCAAGCCAGGTGGCGGTAACCGTGAGTGCATCGGTGAGATGGACGAGATCGGCGCGCGCGCCCGGCGAAAGGTGGCCGCGGTCGGCAAGCCTGAGGAAGCGGGCCGGATAAAGGGTCGCCATGCGCAAGGCTTCGGCGAGCGTCAGGTCGAGATAGGTGACGCCGTAACGGATCGTCGAGATCATATCGACGTCGGAACCGGCGAGCGTCCCGTCGGACAGTACCAGCTTCGAGCAGAAGCCGCCCCTTTCGCGCCGGACGGTGCGGCCGTTCAGCGTGAAGGAATCCTTCTCGGAGCCGACGAGCGACATCGCATCGGTGACGAAGAACAGCTTGCCTTCGCCGCGTTTGGCACGCAGCGCCGTGCGCAAGGCCTTCGGATCGACGTGATGGCCGTCGGCGATGATGCCGCACCAGGTCGAGGGATGATCGATCGCCGCGCCGACGAGGCCCGGCGCGCGATGCCCCATCTGGCTCATGGCGTTGAAGAGATGCGTGACGCCGCGCGCGCCGGCATCGAAACGTTCCTCCGCCGCCTCGCTCGAACAATCGGAATGGCCGATGCTGACGGTGACGCCGCCTTCCGCAAGCTCGCGCACCTGGGCAACCGTCACCTGCTCGGCGGCCATGGTGACGAGCAGCGTGCCGATCGCCTCGCGCGCCAGGATGAAGGCCTTGACGTGGCGGTCCTCGACCGGCCGCATCAGTTCGGCCAGATGCGCGCCCTTGCGCGCAGGCGCCAGATGCGGGCCTTCGAGATGCAGCCCGGCTACGCCGCGGTTCGCCTTCACGGCTTCTATCGCGGCCTCGATGGCGGCAGCCGATGCCTCTGATGTATCGGTGATCAGGGTCGGCAACAGCGATGTCGTGCCATAGGGCCGGTGGCCGCCGGCGATGATCTCCATCGAGGCGACCGAGGGTTCGTCGTTCAGCATGCGTCCGCCGCCGCCATTCACCTGCGCATCGATGAAGCCGGCCGACAGCACGCCGCCGGCAAGCGTCACCGTCTCGACATCCGGCAGATCGTTTGCAGCAGCGATCGCTTCGACCCGGCCGTCGGCAACGATGAGCGCCTTGTCGTCATGGAAGCGCTCGCCATCGAAGATGCGGGCGCCGGTGAAGATCTTGCGGGCCATCAGACCGTCTCCGTCACCTTGAGCAGGTTTGCCGGCCTGTCGGGATCGAAGCCCTTGCGCCGCGTCACCGACTCGATCAGCCGGTAATAGACGAGCAGCGATACCAGCGGATCGACGAGACCGTTGCCCGTCGTCGGCACCCTCAGATTGACGCCGGAAAGCGGCTGCGTGGAGAACCCGACGGTGGTGGCGCCGAGCTTCTGCAGGCGCTCCAGCGCCTGGCCGTTGTTGGCGAAGGCCGCATCGTCGGGCGCAAAGGCGACAATCGGAAAGCCCGGCTGCACCAGCCGCATCGGACCGTGCATCAGTTCCGCCAGCGAGAAGGCCTCGGCATGCAGGCCGGAGGTTTCCTTGGCCTTCAGCGCCGCTTCGAGCGCGATCGCGAAGGCCGGGCCGCGGCCGGCCGTATAGAGCGAGGTCGCATTGAAAAGCACCTCCTCGGCTGCCGCCGTATCGATCCCGGCGGTGGCCGAAAGCGCCTCCGGGAGCTTGGCCAAGGCGGCCTGCAGCTCGGACGCGCCGCCGATCGCAGCCGTTACCCCAGAAAGCGCGGCAACCGAGGCGATGAAGGATTTCGTCGCAGCAACACTCTTTTCAGCGCCGGCATTGAGACCGAGAACGATATCGGCCTGTTTGGCAAGCGGACTGTCGGTGACGTTGACGACGGCGATCGTCGTCGCTCCGCCCTTCTTCGCCGCCTCCTGCAGCGCCACGATATCGGGGCTGGCGCCCGACTGGGAAACGGTGAAATGCACGCCGCCCTTGAGATGCAACGCGGCACCGTAGACGGAAGCGATCGACGGACCGACCGAGGCGACCGGAACGCCGCAGGTGATCTCGAAGAGATATTTGAAGAAGGTGGCGGCGTGGTCCGAAGAGCCGCGCGCCGCCGTCGTCACCACGCTCGGGCGGGCGGACGAAAACAGCCGGGCGATCTCGGCAAAAACCGGCTTCTCCTTTTCGAGCAGCGTGGCCACCACCTCCGGCGATTGGCCGGCTTCCTGCAGCATCAGCGACTGGTTCTCACTCATAGGTCATCTCCGATTCTCAATTCGGCAACGAAATCATAGGCATCGCCGCGGTAGTGCGAGCGGGTGTATTCAACGACGCGCTGGTCTTCCAGCCGCGAAACACGTTCGATCAGCAGTGCCGGCGCGCCTGGTTTGACGTTCAGGATCGCGGCAGAGGACGGGTCGAGCGTGACCGCGGTCAGCCGCTGCAGCGCCCGCACGGGCCTGTGGCCGCTGGCCGTCAGCGCATCGTAAAGCGACCCCTCGCCGCCGGCATGGTCGCCCAGGAACTTGATCGGCACCACGGCGCGTTCGATCGCCAGCGGCAGGCCGTCGGCGAGACGCAGCCGGTCGAGCCGCAGCACCGGCTCGTCGCCGCCGAGACCGAGCAGGAAAGATTCCTCCGGTGACGGCGTATTGACGGCCCGCGACAATATCTTTGCAGCCGGTTGGCGCCCGCGCGAGCGCATGTCGGCGGAGAAGGAGGAAAGCCGCCAGAGCGACTGCTCCATGCGCTCCACCCTGCTCGATACGAAAGTACCGCTCCCGTGGCGCGATTCCAGTGCGCCCGACGCCATCAGATCGCGATAGGCGGTGCGCACGGTGACGCGGCCAAGCTTCAAGGCCTCGGCAAGATCGCGCTCCCCCGGCAGCGCCGTGCCGGGCTTGAGCAGGCCTTCCTGAATAAGGCCGATCAGCGTCTGCGCCAGCCGCTTGTAGAGCGGCCCGGTCAGCGCCTGGTCACGCAGGCCGCGGCTGTTCAGTTCCGCTATCAGACTGGTTCTATCCATTGGTAAACAATAGAACCTATTTAGAACCAATCAGCAAGCCTGAAATCGCGCGTGCAGGCAAGAAAAAACCTCCCCGGGTACCGGAGAGGTTTTCATAGCGACAAAATTTGACAGCCCTGCGTCCGCAGCGCCGCGTCTGAAAAAGACGATCAGCTCTTGGTGAAGATATAATCCGTCTCCTGGCGCAGCACTTCGCCGGGGCGCAGCACCGCATTCGGGAAACCCTGGTGATTGATGGCATCAGGCCAGACCTGCGTCTCCAGGCAGAAGCCGGCGAACGGGCCGTATTTCCGTCCGCCGAGGCCGGGAGCGCCGGTATTGAGCTTGAAGCCGGCATAGAACTGCACACCGGGCTCCGTGCTGCGCACCTCAAGCGACACACCGGAATAGAGGCTACGAGCGAGCGCGACGCTGCGCTTGGCGGTGCGCTCGCCGGACAGGCAGAAATTATGGTCGTACATCACCTGTTCGCTGCCGACGAAACGCTTCATCGGCGCCATCTCGCGGAAATCGAATTCCGTGCCTGCGACGGAACGGACCTCGCCGGTCGGCACCTGTTTCTCGTCGGTCGGCAGATAATGGTCGGCAGCGATCATGATGTCGTGGCCAAGCGCGTCCTCACGGCCGTCGAGGTTGAAATAGGCGTGCTGGCAGACATTGGCGAGCGTCGGCTGGTCGCTGGTCGATTCATAGGTCACCGACAATTCGCCGTTGCCATGCACCCAATACGTTGCCTGAATGGTGCAATTGCCGGGATAACCGGCGCGGCCGTCGGGATCGACGATCTTCAGCACTACCCGGTCGACGTCATGCTCGACGATCGTCCAGCTGCGTTTGGCGATATTGTCGCTCCCGCCATGCAGATGCGTCACGCCGTTTTCGTTCAGCTCGAGCTGGTGGTCCTTGCCGTCGAGCGTGAAGGCGCCGCCGCCGACACGATTGGCGCAGCGGCCGGGTGTCGCGCCGAAATAGGCCGAATAAAGCGGGTAGCTGTCGAAATCCTCAAAGCCGAGCTGCAGCGGCGCGTCATGCCCCTCCAGGCGCAGATCCTGGATGACGGCGCCCCAGGTGATGACCTTGGCCGTCAGCCCGCCGCCCTTGATGACGACGCGATAGACGGTCTCGCCCGCCTTCGTCTGCCCGAAAACTTCCCGCTCCAACTTATCCGACATGATCGACCGTCCATTTGATATCTAGCAATCCGACCGGAACCTGCCCGCATTTGTTCCAAACCGCAACCAGCCGCGATCAGAAAGGGGTATCGCTCACAGATCCGTGCCGATCTCCTCCACATCAAAGGGCGTCGTCTGGTAGATCTCGTTGATCCAGTTGCCGAACAAAAGATGCGCATGGCTGCGCCAGCGGTTCTGCGGCGCAAGCGCCGGATCATTATGCGGGAAATAATTGTGCGGCATCTTGATCGGCACGCCGGCATTGACGTCGCGGAAATACTCGTCCGAGAGCGAGGTGGAATCATATTCGACATGGTTGAACATGTAGAGCCGCCGACCCCGCTTCTCATGTACGAGGCAGACGCCCATCTCGCTGGATTCCATCAGGATTTCCAGCTTGTCGGATTTCTCGATATCCTCGCGGCGCACCTCCGTCCAGCGCGACACCGGCACTTCGAAATTGTCGGAAAAACCGTTGAGATAGATCGACGAGGGCTTCAGATTGCGGTGGCGGTAGACGCCGAAGGCCTTCTCCTTCAGCTCGTATTTCGGAACGCCGTGGAAATGATAGATCGCCGCCATCGCGCCCCAGCAGACGTTCATCGTCGAATGCACATTCGTTTCCGTCCAGTCGAGAATCTCCTGCATCTCCGCCCAATAGGTAACGTCCTCATAGGGCAGAAGCTCGATCGGCGCCCCGGTGATGATGAAGCCGTCGAATTTGCGGTGCTTCACCTCCTCCCAGGTCTGGTAAAAGGCAAGCAGGTGGTCTTCGGAGGTGTTCTTCGCCTTGTGACCGCCGATGCGGATCAGCGACAGCTCGACCTGCAGCGGCGAGGCGCCGACGAGGCGGGCCATCTGCAATTCAGTCTTGATCTTGTTCGGCATCAAGTTGAGCAGCCCGATCTGCAGCGGTCTTATATCCTGACGGATCGCCAGCGTCTCGGTCATCACCCGCACACCCTCTAGCACGAGAGTTTCAAAGGCGGGCAGCGTATCGGGGATCTTGATGGGCATTGCGGTCACTCGATCAAAAAGCAAAAAACCGGCGGCGAAAAAAATCGCTACCGGTCCGCACGCGGCCCTTTAGCAAGTTTTTTAACGTGGCTGCAAGCCGGCCGGCCAAATCACCACGGAATGCTTCATTAGACCCAGTCGAGCCGCGAATCAACTGCCGAATGCATGCGGCAGCGACCCATGCAAGCATCATCACAGTTTAATGACTGATAGAATCTGTTGATAGACCGGTAACGCCACCATGTTAATAATGGTAAGCATGGGCGATGTTGGAAAAGCGTAATGGCAGATAAGACCGAGGGGAGGCCGGGCATCCGAAGGCAGGATAGGGTAGGGTATGATCTCAGCCTGACTTACCGCCTCGGAGTGATGTTCTCCGCATTCTGGAATTCTGAAGTGCGTGGCAAGGTGCTGTTCCTGGCGACCGTGCTGATCCTCGTCATCCTGGCGACGGCCTATGGCCAGGTCATCCTCAACGAGTGGAACGCCCCCTTCTACGATTCGCTGGAGCGCCGCGACCTCGGCGAATTCTTCCATCAGCTCGAAATCTTCGCGATGATCGCCGGTACGCTGCTGCTGCTCAACGTGCTGCAGGCCTGGCTGAACCAGATGACGGCGCTCTATATGCGCGAAGGCCTGTCACGCGATCTCGTCGATCAGTGGCTGAAGCGCAAGCGGGCTCTGCGGCTCGCCTCCAGCGGCTTGATCGGCGTCAATCCGGACCAGCGCCTGCATGAGGATTCCCGCAACCTCGCCGAAAGCACGACGGGGCTCGTTCTCGGCCTGCTGCAGGCGACCATTCTTCTCGTCAGTTTCATCGGCGTGCTCTGGGAGCTTTCCAGCGGCTTCATCTTCCACATCAGCGGCCACAGCTTCTCCATTCCCGGCTACATGGTCTGGGCGGCGATTTTCTACGCCGCCTCCGCCTCGGTGCTGAGCCAGGTCGTCGGCCGCAAGCTGGTGAAGCTCAATGCCGACCGCTTCTCGAAGGAGGCCGAGCTTCGCTTCACCTTGATGCATGCCAACGAGAACATGCCGGCGATCACCGTCGCCCGCGGCGAGGAGAATGAGCGCCGACGCATCAACACCGACATCAGTTCAGTGCTGAGGGTCGTCAAGCGGCTCGCCATGGCCAATACCAACCTCACCTGGGTGTCGGCCGGCTACGGCTGGCTGGTGATCGTCATTCCGATCATCGTCGCCGCGCCCGCCTATTTCTCCGGCGGCCTCACGCTTGGTCAGCTGATGATGTCGGTCGGCGCCTTCAACCAGGTCAATACGGCGCTGCGCTGGTATGTCGCCAATTTCGGCCCGATCGCCGAATGGCGCGCCACGCTGATGCGCGTCACCGATTTCCGCCAGGCGCTGCTCGAGACCGACGAGGACTTCGAGCTGAAGGACGGCATCACCTATGAAAATACCGCGGCCGACACGCTGACGCTGAAAGACGTGGTGATCGTCGCCAAGATCGGCGAAGACATCGAGGAATGCGGCGGCTTCCGCCTGCGCGAAACCGATGTGGTGATCAAATCAGGCGAAAAGATCATGATCAACGGCGATCACAGCGTCAACCGCAAGCTGCTCTTCCAGGCGATGGCCGGCCTCTGGCCGTGCGGCAGCGGCACAATGGGCCTGCCGCCGGTCGACGACATGCTGTTCGTCCCGCAGATCGCCTATATTCCCGGCGGCACGCTGCGTGAGGCGCTGGCCTTCCCCGAAAGCCCCGATGCCTACGAGAAATCAGCCGTCGAGGCAGCCCTCGAGAAGGCCGGCCTGCATTCGCTGATCTCAAGGCTCGATACCCGCGCCCGCTGGGACAAACTGCTCGACAGCGACGAACAGAAGGCAATCGGCTTCGCCCGCCTGCTTCTCGTGCGCCCGCGCTGGATCATTTTCGACGAAGTGCTTGAGGGCATGGAGCCGGAATGGCAGGAAACCATGGCCGGGCTGCTCACCTCCATGCCCGAAAGCGGCATGATCTATATCGGCCGCTCCGAGGCCTATCTCGAGGTCTTGAAGCCGCGCGTGCTGCATCTGCAGGCGCTGCCGTCAAAATCCGAGGAACCGCCGCAACAGCAGGTCGCCCAGACCGGCACCAGCGCCGGTACGGGTGCCGCCGCCATGCCTGCGCCGGCGCTATAGAGCGCCGCGCCGACAGACGCTACATCCCTTTGATTTCACGAATGGTCACATCGGCGGCGTGATACCATTGAGGCCGACGGCGACCTGGCTGGCCGAAATGCTGCCGTCCGCCGCTTTCTCGCCGGTGACGATGACACCGGCGCCGGCCTTCAGATCGTCCTTGGTCGCCGGCGCCAAGGTCACGATCGGCGTGCCGTCTGATATGGTGATGGTCTTTTCCTTGCCCTGATAGGTCAGTGTGATCGTATGGCCGTCGACGGATTTGACGGCATTGCTGACCGTCGCGTTGGTCATCTGGCTGTTCGGCTGCGCATCCCAGGGACGGTTGCCCTCGCCGGTGCCCTTCATCGACGCCGGAAAGATCAGCACCTCGATCGCCCCATCCGGGCCACTGCCTTTCGGCAGCGAGGCAACCCCGACGAAATCGCCGGGCTTGATATCCTCGACCGAGGCTTTTTTGATGCCGCCGACCTTCCAGCCGGCTTTCAGCGTGATCGTCGCATCGCTGCCTTCGCGCGTCTTGACGACGAGCGTGTCGCCGTTCAGACTTTCGATCGCGCCGCGGACGCGAACGCGGTCGCCATCCTGCGCCTGCACGGCCTGCGATAAGATGAGCGCGGCAAAGCCACCGGCGGCAAGTGCTGTGAAAAAACGGGAACGAGGCGTGCGAGACATCTGACTTTTCCTTGTCGCCATTGCGATCGGCAATATCCCCGGCTGCCGGACGGCACCTTATGCCGCCTGGCGACGGGCTGACGAATCAATGAAAAGTGAGCCGCGAGGAAAAGCTCAGCCTTCCAGCTCTTCCCGCAGCATTTCGAGTTCCAGCCACTCCTCTTCCATCTTGGTAAGGCTGGCGCGCAGCTTCTCCATCTCGCCGGCAAGCCGGTTGAAGGCAGCGGCATCACGGGTAAAGAGATTGGGGTCGCCCATCACCTGTTCACGTTTGGCGATCTCGGCTTCGGCTTTCGCCATCTCCTTCGGCAAATTGTCCAGCGCGAATTTCTGCTTGAAGGAGAGCTTGCTCTTCGAGCCTCCTCCGGAAGGCGCTGCACCTTGCGTCTTCGGCTTCTCCGCCGCCTTCTCGGCTCGCTTGCGCTCCTCCAGCGCGCCCTTGCGCTGGGCAAGCATGTCGGAGTAGCCGCCGGCATATTCGATCCAGCGGCCGTCAGGTGCGTCCGGCACGGCGGGTGCGATCGTCGAGGTCACGGTGCGGTCGAGGAAATCGCGGTCATGGCTGACGAGAATGACGGTGCCGGGAAAACCGGCGACGATCTCCTGCAGCAGGTCGAGCGTTTCGATGTCGAGATCGTTTGTGGGTTCGTCGAGGATCAACAGGTTCGCAGGGCGCGACAGAATACGCGCCAGCATCAGCCGGGCGCGCTCGCCGCCGGAGAGGCTTCTGATTGGCGTTCGCGCCTGTTCCGGCTGGAACAGGAACTCCTTCATATAGCCGGTGACATGGCGCTGTTCGCCGTTGACAAGCAGGTTTTCGCCGCGCCCGTCCGTCAGATAATTGGCAAGCGTGTCCTCGGGATCGAGGTCCTCGCGCTTCTGGTCGAGGGTCGCGATCTCCAGATTGGTGCCGAGCTTTATCGTGCCGCCATCCGGCGAAAGCTGCCCGGTCAGCATCTTCAACAGCGTCGTCTTGCCGGCGCCGTTCGGGCCGACCAGACCGATGCAATCGCCGCGATGCACCCGGATCGAAAAGGGCGTGACGATCGGCCGGTCGCCGAAGCTCTTGGTGATCTTGTCGGCCTCGATCACCAGCTTGCCGGATTCCTGCGCGTCCGAAGCCGTCGCCTGCACCGTGCCCTGCGGCCCCTTGTGGCCGCGATATTGCGAGCGCATCGTCTGCAACTCGCCGAGGCGGCGCATGTTGCGCTTGCGCCGCGCCGTGACGCCATAACGCAGCCAGTGCTCCTCGCGCTCGATCGCCTTGCCGAGCTTGTGCTGCTCGAGCTCCTCGGCCTCCAGCACTTGATCGCGCCAGGCCTCGAAATGCGAAAATCCCCTGTCGAGCCGGCGCGAGGTGCCGCGGTCGAGCCAGACGGTTGCCGTCGAGACTTTTTCGAGGAAACGCCGGTCGTGCGAGATCAGCACCAAAGCGCTGCGCGTCTTCTGCAGCTCGCCTTCCAGCCATTCGATGGTGGGAAGGTCGAGATGGTTGGTCGGCTCGTCGAGCAGGAGAATATCGGGCTCGGGCGCCAGCACGCGGGCGAGCGCGGCGCGGCGCGATTCGCCGCCGGAAAGGGTTCTCGGATCTTCCTCGCCGGTCAGCCCGAGATGGGAGAGCAGATAGGTGACGCGATAGGGGTCGTCGCCCGGCCCGAGGCCGGCCTCGGCATAGGCCTGAACGGTGTTGAAGCCGGCAAAATCCGGCGCCTGTTCGAGATAACGCACCGTCGAGGACGGATGGCGGAAGACCTCTCCGGACTGCGCCTCGACCAGGCCGGCGGCGATCTTCAGAAGCGTCGATTTTCCCGAGCCATTGCGGCCGACGAGACAGATTTTGTCACCCGGCTCGATCTGCAGGCTGGCACCCGCCAGCAGCGGTGCGCCGCCGAAGCTCAGGAAGATATCGTCGAGTTTCAGAATGGGAGGGGCCAAAAATCAGACTCCGGAAAAATCATAGGGCCTGGCGAGCACGATCGCCCGGCCGCTGCGGAGCGAAAAGCGAACCTTGCCTTCCGCGACATTGGAAATGGTGCGCGACGAGCCGAAAGGCAGATGGAAATCCGCCAGCGGATAACGCGCATTGTCGATGCAAAGCCCGGTCAGCTCGCTGAACCCGAGCACGGAAACCAGGCTGTCCTTGGGCAGGTCCAGTTCGATTGCACCGACGAGCAGCGGCACAGCCTCCTCCTTGCCCGAGGTCAGCAGCACATCGAAACCCTCTTCCGCCAGGCTGACCGCCGACAGCAGATGCTGAAGCGCGTGGTCCGAGCGTTCGCCGCCAAGTGCTCCGGCCAGGATCAGCCGCCGCGCACCCCGCGCGATTGCTTCCGACACGGCGATTTCGCCGTCCGTCGCCGCCTTTGCCTTGGGATAGGGCTGTTTCGGTACATCGGGAAAGGCACCCTCGAGATCATCAGGCGTCGAATCGAAATCGCCGACCCAGAGCTCCGGCGTGACACCGAGTGCCGCCGCATGCCGCATGCCGCCATCGGCCGCGATGAAGCGGCTGCCGCCGACAGCACGGTGCAGGCGTTCCGTCAGGCTGAGTTCGCCGCCGAGCAGAATGGTGAAGGTGGATTGGCTCATGGGCATTGCCCTTAGCGCAAACGGGGGGTGGAGGGGAAGGGGCGACGACCGATCCGCCGCGTTCACCTCAGCCCGGCGTATCCTTATCGCGCGACAGGAAGATCGCCTCGTAACCGCCGATGAAACGATCGAACAGGGTCGCGAAGCGATCGACATCCTCTTCGGGCCAATCGGAAACGATCTCGGAGATGATCGCAATTTTCTGTGCGCGGATTTCTGCAAGCAACGCCTCGCCCGTCGCCGTCATGACGACGACGATCCGCCGCGCATCGGCCTGCGAGGCCTCGCGGCGCAGCACGTTGCGGGTCACCATCTCGGCCACCACCCGGCTTGCCCGCGACGGATCGATGCGCAGCATCTCCGCGATCAGGCCGACCGTCACCTCGCCGGCAGGCTGCGCCCTGCGCACGGCATCGAGCACATCGAGATGCGAAAGCTCGAGACCCGGTGCGGCGCTCTGGATGGCCAGCCGGCCGATCAGCCGCCGCCCGGTCATCAGCCGCATACGCGCCATGCTCCGGCCGATGAGAGACACGTTTTCGTCGTCCGGCTCGGCCGGGCTGTTGGACAGGATCCTGGTCAGGGCTTCATTCATGACGACAGCATAACAGAGCGGAAGCAGAAATTGAATATGCCGATGTCATTAATGTGCCATTGACAACTATATGCTGATAGCACATAAATTATCCATCAGATCGGAATGATGCTCCCATGGACATGCAACTCGCGCCTGCGCCGCTCGTGACGGATCCCCGTCGCCGGCTTATCCTCTTTTTCTTCCTGATGACGGCCATGTTCATGGCGACGCTGGATAATCAGATCGTTTCCACGGCGCTGCCGACGATCGTCGGCGAATTCGGCCATCTCGAGCGTTTCGGCTGGATCGGCTCGGCCTATCTCCTGTCGCTGAGCGCCGTCATGCCGCTTTATGGCAAGCTCGGCGATCTCTTCGGCCGCAAATATGTGATGATGACGGCGATCATGATCTTCACCGTCGGCTCGGCGGTCTGCGGCCTCGCGGTCTCGATGAACACGCTGATCGCCGCCCGCGTGCTGCAGGGTCTTGGCGGCGGCGGCATCATGGTGTCGATCTTCGCCGTCAACGCCGATCTGTTCGAGCCGCGCGAGCGGGCGCGTTACCAGAGTTATTCCAGTCTGGTGCTGATGGCGTCGGGCGCGATCGGTCCGGTGCTCGGCGGCACGATGAGCGATCTTTTCGGCTGGCGCTCGATCTTCCTCGTCAACGTGCCGATCGGCGTCCTCGTCCTTACCGGTCTCGCCTTCATGCTGCCCTATCGCAAGCCGCATCGCCGCCCCAGGATCGATTATGCCGGTGCGCTGCTGCTCGCCCTGACGACGACCAGCATCGTGCTCGCCACCGACAGCAGCGAATTGTTCGGCGCATTGGTCTCGCCGCAGAGTATCGCCATCGTCGCCTTCGGCGTCGTCTGCGCCGTCACCTGGGTATTCGTCGAGCGCCGCGCGCCGGAGCCGATCGTGCCGCTGGAACTCTTTCGCAATTCGACCTTCAGCCTGCTCTTGTTGATCTCGATCATGGGCGGCGCTATCGCCATCGGAATGGTCAACTATCTCGCGCTCTTTCTGCAGACCACCACCGGCCTTTCGCCCTCTGCCGCCGGCCTTCTCTTCATCCTTCTTACTGGCGGCCTGGTCTGCGGATCGCTGTCGGCGGGCCGGATCATCTCGAAGACGGGGCGCTACAAGCCCTTCGCCATTGCAAGCCTGAGCTGCAGCGCCATCGCCTTCGCACTGATGTCGCAGATCCATGCGGGAACGCCGATCGTTTTCATCGGCGCGATCATGATGCTGCATGGCATCGGCATCGGCCTTGCCCAGCAAGTTCCGGTCATCGGCGTGCAGAATGCAGCGCCTGCCCGCGACGTCGGCGCCGCCACCGGCTCGGTGACGCTGTCGCGCATGGGAGGCGCGTCGATCGCCATCTCCATCTATGGCGCCATCGTCGCTTCCGGGCTCGGCAAGGTCGGCGTCTCAATCCCCGGTGTCGCCGATATCGAGCAGCTGACGCCGAAGATGATGGCTTCCCTTCCCGAAGCGAGCCGCCAGGCCGTCGCCGATATCTATGCCGCCGCCTTCTCGCCGCTCTTCATGACCGCCTGCGCCATTGCGCTGATCGGCCTTACCGCCGCCATCATGCTGAAACCTGTGCAGCTGCCTCGCGCCGGTGAAGTGAAGATGCCGCAACCGACGACGGCGGAAGCCGCGGAATAACCGAATCGGAGCCGCGGATCCTTATCCCAAGGCGTTGGCTTCCACAGAGCAGCTATCAAGGATTGCAATTTTCTCGCATTGCCGCCGCTGTCGGCTCGGTTGCTTCAATCACCCCGTTCTTTTTCTGCGCCGCCAACGAATCTCGGCTTTGTGACGGAACTTTCGCCATAATTTCATCCGAGCGAAGGAAGGCCTCGACGCACGAGGCTTGCCAAAATGCAACGCCGCCACATTTAAGCAGAGTCTCGCTATGCAACCGATGCGTAAATCAGCTACAGCAAGGACTTGTATCGGCCGATTGTGCAGTGCGAGATCAGGGGTGCGTACCCGTTGAATCCCCTTGCCACGGTCGGTGCCAATCTGCGGCAAACCGGCAAAATAGCGACATGATGCGGAGAACCAGACTGGACAGCTTGACGACGTGGAAATCGCCCGCGCTTTCCAGTGATGCCGTCTCCGCGCCGCGGCGCATCGCGCGTCGCCTGATGCTGCTTTCGGCCGTCGCAATGGCGCTGAATGGCTGTCAAACGCTGATCGAGCAATCCTATCAACCGAGCGTCTCGCCTTCTTCCAATCCGCAGATCGTCGACGAGGTGCAGAAGAACGACCCGCGCGCGGCGATGGGCGCCCGCGAACATCCGCGCATCGTGGCAAGCTACGGCGGCGAATACAAGGATGCCAAGACCGAACGCCTCGTCGCCCGTATCGCCGGCGCGCTGACGGCGGTGTCGGAAAATCCGAGCCAGTCCTACCGCATCACCATCCTGAATTCGCCGGCGATCAACGCCTTTGCGCTGCCGGGCGGTTATCTCTACGTCACCCGCGGCCTGCTCGCGCTGGCCAACGACGCCTCCGAGGTCGCCGCCGTGCTGTCGCACGAGATGGGCCACGTGACGGCGAACCACGGCATCGAGCGGCAGAAGCGCGAAGAGGCCGAGGTCATCGCCAGCCGCGTCGTCGCCGAGGTCCTCTCCAGCGATATCGCCGGCAAGCAGGCGCTGGCCCGCGGCAAGCTGCGGCTCGCCGCCTTCTCCCGCCAGCAGGAGCTGCAGGCCGATGTCATCGGCGTGCGCATGCTCGGCGAAGCCGGCTACGACCCCTATGCCGCCGCCCGCTTCCTCGATTCCATGGCCGCGTACAGCCGCTTCATGTCGGTCGATCCGGAAGCCGACCAGAGCCTGGACTTCCTGTCCAGCCATCCGAATTCGGCGCAGCGCATCGAGCTTGCCCGCACCCATGCGCGCGCCTTCGGCCAGGAAGGTTCGGTCGGCGACAAGGGTCGCGACTATTATCTCGACGGCATAGACGGCCTGCTCTACGGCGACAGCCCCGAGGAAGGCTATGTGCGCGGCCAGACCTTCCTGCATGGCGGCCTCGGCATCCGTTTCGACGTGCCGCCTGATTTCCACATCGACAACAAGGTCGAAGCGGTGATGGCCACCGGCCCGAACGACATCGCCGTCCGCTTCGACGGCGTCGCCGACAATCAGAACCAGAGCCTCACCAACTATATCTCCAGCGGCTGGGTGACCGGTCTCGACCCGTCGACCATCCAGCCGGTCACCATCAACGGCATGGAAGCGGCCACCGCGCGCGCAAGCGCCGATCGCTGGGATTTCGATGTCACCGTCATCCGCAACAATTCGCAGATCTTCCGTTTCCTGACCGCCGTGCCGAAGGGCAGCGACGCCCTTGAGCCGACGGCCAATGTCCTGCGCGCGAGTTTCCGGCGCATGACGCCGGCAGAGGCAGCCTCGCTGAAGCCGCTGCGCATCCGCGTTGTCACCGTCCGGCCGGGTGAAAACATCTCGACGCTCGCTGCCCGCATGATGGGCACCGACCGCAAGCTCGATCTCTTCAAACTCATCAATGCCCTGCCCACCGGTGCAGCCGTTTCGCCAGGCGATCGCGTCAAGATCATCGCCGAATAAAAAATAGCCCGGCTTGCGCCGGGCCCAGACTGCTGACAAACCCCTGGCATAGCTGGGGGTTTTGTGATTCTGTGGGACATGTTGAAGAAACCTTCCCCTTCCCAGACGGCTCTTGAGATGGTGACGCTCGACAGCCTGGTTCCGAAGGATCACCTGCTGCGCAAGATCGACGCGGCGATCGACTTGTCCTTCATCCATGACCGCGTTGCCGGCCTTTATTGCGCCGACAACGGCCGGCCGCCGCTCGATCCGACCTTGATGTTCAAGGCTCTGTTCATCGGCTACCTGTTCGGGGTGCGCTCAGAGCGACAGTTGGTGCGCGAGATCGAGGTGAACGTCGCCTATCGCTGGTTCTTGCAGATGAAGCTGACGGATGGTGTGTTTGACGCCTCGACGCTGTCCCAAAACCGCCGCCGGCGTTTCAACGACACCTCGGTCGCCCAGGACATTTTTGACCATATCGTCGAGCAGGCCATCGGCCATGGGCTGGTCGACGGTACGGTGCTCTATACGGACTCGACCCACCTGAAGGCCAATGCCAACAAGGGCAAATACGACCTGGCGATGATTGCCAAGTCACGCTCCGACTACTGGGCCGATCTCGACCGGGCGATTGAGGCCGAGCGAACACTGCATGGCCAAAAGCCCTTGAAGCAAAAGGAGCGCGAGCCGGAGGTGAAGGAAACCAAGGTGTCGCGCACCGATCCCGACAGCGGCTACATGGTGCGTGACGGCAAGCCGAAGGGCTTCTTCTACCTCGATCACCGCACGGTGGATGGCAAGCTTGCGATCATCACCGACACCCATGTGACGCCCGCCAATGTGCATGACAGCATCGTCTATCTCGACCGGCTGGACCGCCAGCGTCAGCGCTTCAGCTTCGAGGTCGGTGCTGTCGGGCTGGATGCCGGCTATGCCACATCCGGCATCGCCAAGGGTCTTGAAGATCGCACGATTCTCGGTGTCACCGGCTACCGCAATCCGACACCGCCCAAGGACGGCATGATGCGCAAGTCGAAGTTCGACTATGAGCCCGAGACAGACGGCTACCGCTGCCCCGAAGGCCAACTGCTCGCCTATGCCACCACTGACCGCAACGGTTATCGCCACTACCGCTCGGATCCGGCCATCTGCCGCACCTGCCCGTTGCTGGCCTCCTGCACCAATAACGCCAAGGCGGAACGCACCATCACCCGCCATGTCTGGGCCGAGGCCCGTCAGCGCACCGACGCCCACCGCCTCACGCCTTGGGGCAAGGCCATCTACAAGCGGCGAAAGGAGACGGTCGAGCGATCATTTGCCGATGCCAAGCAGCTTCACGGGCATCGCTATGCCCGCTTCCGAAGTCTCACCCGCGTCGCATGCCAGTGCCTGCTGGCCGCCGCCGCCCAAAACATCAAGAAGATCGCAATGGCGCTCACAAAGGCTCCCAAACCGAGCCTGGCGTGAGCGCACAAGCCCTTCTTCGACCCGCAAATATAACCCCGCCCAAAAACCGCAATCCGCAAAAAACAAAACCCGCCGAAAAATCGACGGGTTTGTCAGCGGTCTGAGCCCGGCTTGCGCCGGGCCAGTCAGTGCTGCTGGAGGAGAATGAGGTTTACCGCGCCCTGCGTCTTTCGAGGCGTTACGGGCGCTGTAGCGCTTGTCTAAGCGTAGGCCGCCATGTGCGGATCAGCGCTGACCAGTGCGCTGCGGAGCTTCTCCATCGCCCGGCTTTCGATCTGTCGCACACGTTCCTTGGAAATACCAAGATCGGCGCCGAGTTCTTCGAGCGTGGCGCCGTCTTCGGCCAGACGCCGGGCGCTGATGATCTTCATCTCGCGTTCGTTGAGATGTTTCAGGGCCGAGGCGAGCCAGATGCGGCGGCGCTCGCCGTCGATCATGTTGGAAACCTGCTCGTCCGGCAGAGGATCATCGCTGACGAGAAAGTCCATCTTCTCCGCGCTCTCGGCATCGCCGGAGACCGAAGGCGCCTGCAGCGAGGCGTCGTTGCCGGAAAGCCTGGCATCCATGGTCTGCACATCGGCGAGGCTGACGCCGAGCGCCGCGGCAATCTCCTGGTGAATGGACTGCAGCGTCAGCTGCGTGTCGCCCTTGGCGAGCTTGGCGCGCAGGCGGCGCAGATTGAAGAACAGTGCCTTCTGCGCCGAACTCGTGCCGCCGCGCACGATCGACCAGTTGCGCAGGATATAATCCTGGATCGACGCCCTGATCCACCAGCTCGCATAGGTGGAAAAGCGCACGTCGCGTTCCGGTTCGAAGCGGGCGGCAGCCTCCAGAAGGCCGACATAACCCTCCTGCACGAGATCGCTCATTGGCAGGCCGAAATTGCGGAACTTGCCCGCCATGGATATGACGAGCCGCATATGGGCCATGGCAATCTGATTGCGCGCGCCGCGGTCGTCGTGATCTTTCCAGCGGATGGCGAGATCGTGTTCTTCCTGACGGGCGAGATAGGGGGCGGCCATCGCGATCTTGATCATGCGCCGGTCTGCAGACATGTTCTTCATTTCGATCTCCTGAAACAGGCCTCTCGCCCTAAATGAACAATAAAACGCACCTTCCGGCACATCGCTGTCCGGACTGAATGGGGTTCTGAATGCATAAAGACCTCGCCCCTGGACTTTTCAGGGGGAGGCCCTAGTTCTTCATCATGTGCCGGTAAGACGGCCGGGCTGGACCTGTTTCTTCACCTTGCCGGATGGGCAATATTGAAAAGGCATGATCCGCTCCTCATCGAACATTGACGGAATAGCAGTTCGCCCGTCGAGGCCTTGCCCCACGAGCAGTCCGCAATTACGTGTGTTAAACGCGGCAGTCGGGAAAAAGTTCCAATAAAAAACCCGGCTTGCGCCGGGTTTTTTGATGGGGAAAACTGAAGCGTCTTAGGCGGCTTCGTCCTGCGAATCGTCTTCTTCGATCGCCTTGCCGCGCTTCGGACCCTTGTTGAGATTGGTCTCGACGAGGCGGACGGCTTCGGTTTCCGACATCTTGTTGACGGCGGCGATTTCGCGCGCCATGCGGTCGAGTGCAGCCTCATAAAGCTGGCGCTCGGAATAGGACTGTTCGGGCTGGTTCTCGGCACGATAGAGATCGCGCACGACTTCAGCGATGGAAATCAGATCGCCGGAATTGATCTTGGCATCATATTCCTGGGCGCGGCGGGACCACATGGTGCGCTTGACGCGCGCCTTGCCCTGCACGACCTTCAATGCACGCTCGACGAAATCCGTTTCCGAAAGCTTGCGCATGCCGATGCTCATCGCTTTGGCGACCGGAACCTTCAGGCGCATCTTGTCCTTTTCGAAATCGATAACGAAAAGTTCGAGCTTCATGCCGGCAACTTCTTGCTCTTCGATAGCGGTGATGGTACCGACGCCGTGAGCGGGGTAGACGATCGATTCACCGGTCTTGAAGCCATGGCGAGCTGTGGAAGGCTTTTTCTGCTGAGTCGTCATTCTATTCAAAAACTCCCTGTTACGCTTCCGGCGGCGGCCGGAGCCGGGTCAGTCAGGCCCGGGTGAGACGGTAGTATCCGTCGGGTGACTTCACTCTGGTCCCATCGGGCAAAAGCAAAGAACTTCTTGCGCACGATCTTGGGACCCGGCGCTCAAAGCGTTGATATGTCACGGAAACCGCGTACGGATTTGTTTTGCTTTCGTGATGGTTTTGGGCATGCGTCATGCCACAAATGGAACAGTATGCAAAACCTATCATAAAAATATGAGGAAATCAATAATTTGCTTCACTTGAGTCATGCGGGCAACACATGTCACCCATATGCCTCATGCAGCTTTTAAACCGTTTTGCCCCGCAGCCGCCCAAATCCGGCAACCGAATTCAGGCGCCGTCTCAATCGCCGGAACCGGGTTTCTCGGAGAAATATTTCTCGAACTTTCCGGTCTCGCCATCCATCTCCTTGGCCTCCGGCAACGGATCCTTCTTGACCGTGATATTCGGCCAGATGGAGGCGTATTCGGTGTTGATCTTCAGCCATTTGTCGAGGCCCGGCTCGGTATCGGGCTTGATCGCCTCGGCGGGACATTCGGGTTCGCAGACGCCGCAATCGATGCATTCGTCGGGATGAATGACGAGGAAATTCTCGCCCTCATAGAAGCAGTCGACGGGGCAGACTTCCACGCAATCGGTGTATTTGCACTTGATGCAATTGTCGGTCACGACATAGGTCATGAAGAACTCCAGGATTCCATGCAGATGGGGGCCGGGCAACCTGGAACGTCGCGCCTATCCCCGTGCCGGAGGAAAAACGTGGGCTGGCTTGGGAGGCAAGCACGCTTCCGGCAGGTTGTCAGTCACCTATCGGCTTTAACGCCGGATTTCAAGGATAAACGATCTGCAAACGCCGCCACCGCGGGCAGAGTTTTCTAATCCTCCTCCGACATCAGCCTGTCGATTGCGCGTCGTTCCTTTTTGGTCGGACGCCCCGTGCCGGTCGCCCGGATCGCCTGCTCATAGGGGGTGAGGCGTTTTGCCTCATCGGGCGGCGGCGACAGGTCGTCGTAGAGCAGGCGGGCTTCCTCATAGGGGCCGCGCCGCTCGCCGGCAAGGCGCATGACGAGAACCACATCGCGCCGCTCCAGCGTCAGCTCGATCCGGTCGCCCGGCTTGACCATCTGGCTCGGATGATTGCAGCGCTCGCCGTTGATGCGCAGATGCCCCGATTGGATATGGCTCTGCGCCAGTGAGCGCGACTTCACCATGCGCGCGAAGAACAGCCATTTGTCGATGCGCTGGCGCGAACCGCTTGTCGGCTGTGTCTCCGCGCTCATGATTACTTCTTCATCTGCTCCTTGAGAGCCGCGAGCTTGGCGAAAGGTGAATCCGGATCGATCGGTTTCTCCTTGCGCGGCGGCTTGGCCTCGAAGCGCAGCGGCTGCGAACCGCCGCGGTTGTTGTTGCGATCGTTGCGGTCATTGCGCTCGCCGCGATCCTTGCGGTCCTGCCGGTCGCCGCGCGGCTGGTCGCCCCGTGGCTGGTTGTTGCGGTCGCCTCTTGCCTGCTGCGGCCGGCCGCTATCGCGGCCGCCGCCGTCCTTGCCGCGGTTGTGACGATTATTGTCGCGGCCTTCGCCGCCGCGATTGCCCTCGCCGCCTTCACCGCCGCCCGGCCGGCGATTGCGGTCGCCGCGTTCCTGGTTCTGACCGCGCTCCTGGCCCTGGCCGCCACGGCGTTCGCCATGCCCGCCGCGCGCCTGGCGCTGATTGTCGTTGCGGCCGCCGAGACGCCACAGAAGAACCGGCTTCGGTTCCACCGGCTCGCCGGCTTCCCCGGAAGCGGATGCCGCTTCCTCAGGGGCGGATGCCGTTTCCGCGGGAGCGGATGTCTCGATCGCATCGTCAGCAGCGGTGGTTTCGGCCGCGTCCACCACGGGCGTGTCGACATCAGCCGAAGCCGCCTCGGTTGCGGATGGCTCGGCAGCAGTCTCGCCGTCGGCATCGTCGTGATCGGCCTTTTCGGCTGTCTCGTCGGCAGGCGTTTCCGCGGTGGCGGCCGGCACTGAGGCCGCATCCTGCGTCGCAAGATGTGCCGATGCCTCTTCCGCCTTCACGGCATCGGCGCGATAGCCGAGACCCTTGAGGATTTCTTCCATGTCCTCAAGCGTCGCACCGAGGATCGACAGCATCGCCGTCGTCGTCGTGAAGCGGCGGCCGTCATAGGCGCCCTCCGGGCGATTTGCCTGACCTGGCTTCCACTGCAGCAGCGGCCGGATGATATCGGCAAGCCGTTCGAGGATGTCGATGCGCACGGCGCGCTTGCCGAGGAAGCGGAAGCCGGCGAGCTTGTAGAACATCCGCTCGAAGCTCGGATCGGTGACGACGGAGGTCCGCCCGGCCGCAAGCACCGGAATGAGATCGCCGTAGCCCGGCTTGTCCAGACCGTCGTTCTTCAGCGCCCAGAGCAGCGTGATGAGCTCGGCCGGCGCCGGCTTCAGAAGCGCCGGCACGAAAATATGATAAGCGCCGAAACGCACGCCGTAGCGGCGCATCGAGGCGCGCGCCTCCTGGTCGAGGGACTTGACTTCCTCGGTCACGTCGCGGCGGAACAGCACGCCGAGATTCTCGACGAGCTGGAAGGCCAGCCCCTTGGCCAGGCCCTGCAGGTCCTCGGCGCGCGACAGATCGTCGAGCGGCTTCAGCACCGTGCTGATATGATGATTGACGAAGCGTTCGACACGGGCGGAGACATGATCGCGGGCATTGCCCGTCAACTGTTCGTCGGCCAGCAGAATCACGCGTGGACGCATGACGTGATCGCTACCCGAAAGCCGCGCCACCGGGTCGCCGATCCAACGGATCAACCCATCCGAGCCGATCGCCAGGTCGCTGTTGCCGGCCGCATGGATTCGCGCCGCGCGGGCCTCGAATTCGAGCGCAAGCGCTTTCTGCGACGCAGCCTGAACCGCCTTGGCATCCGGTCCGTCCGTTCCCGCCACCGGCGTGAAACGGAATCCGCTCAATTGCCCTACATGATGTCCTTCAACGAAGACATCGCCATTCACACTGATTTCAGCTTCCAGCATCGCATTCTCTCTCAGGCGCTTCATGAGCACAGATGTCCTGCGATCAACAAAGCGTTTCGTCAACCTTTCATGTAACGCGTCGGACAATCGATCTTCGATTTCCCGCGTCTTTTCCTGCCAGTGTGTCGGATCGGCAAGCCAACCAGGCCGATTCGAAACATAAGTCCAGGTTCTTATCTGCGCGATTCGCGCCGAAAGCGTGTCAATTTCCCCATCTGTCCGATCGGAACGATGAACCTGCTCCGCAAGAAATTGCTCATTCACCGTGCCATAGCGGACGAGATCGGAAAAGAGGGTCGAGATAAGATCGGCATGTTGTGCCGGGGTGATACGCCGATAGTCGGGAAGCGCGCAAGCCTCCCAGAGTTTTTCGACGCGGGCCGGCCTGTCGGCAAGGTCGATGACCTCGGGATAACGCGAAAGCTGTTCGAGCGCCTGCTGGTCGACCGCAGGCAGCGCCCGCGTCAGCCCTGGCACGCGCGGCCCCGCCTCAAGGCTTGTCCGCAAGGATTGAATCGAGGAGAAGTCCATCTCGGTCGTGCGCCACTGCAAAACCTTGACGTTGTCGAATTCGTGCCCCTCGATGCGCTGCACCAGTTCCTCGTCGAAGGGCGAAACCTGCCCGGTGACGCCGAAAGTACCGTCGCGCACGTGCCGCCCGGCACGCCCGGCGATCTGGCCGAGTTCGCCCGGATTGAGATTGCGGAACTGGTAGCCGTCGAATTTCCGGTCCTGGGCGAAGGCGACGTGATCGACATCGAGGTTGAGGCCCATGCCGATCGCATCGGTCGCCACCAGATATTCGACATCGCCGGCCTGATAAAGCGCCACCTGCGCATTGCGGGTGCGCGGGCTGAGTGCGCCGAGCACGACGGCCGCGCCGCCGCGCTGCCGGCGGATGAGCTCGGCGATGGCATAGACCTCGTCGGCCGAGAAGGCGACGATGGCCGAGCGCTGCGGCAGCCGGGTGATCTTCTTCTGCCCGGCATAAAAGAGATGCGAAAGCCGCGGCCGCTCGACGATCGTGATGCCGGGCAGGAGCTGCTGCAGGATCGGCTGCATCGTCGCAGCACCAAGCAGCAGCGTTTCCTCGCGGCCGCGAAGATGCAGGATGCGGTCGGTGAAGATATGGCCGCGCTCGAGATCGCCGGCGAGCTGCACCTCGTCGATCGCGACGAAGGCGGCCTTGGTTTCGCGCGGCATCGCCTCGACGGTGCAGACCGAAAAACGCGCATTGGGCGGCGAAATCTTTTCCTCACCGGTGACCAGCGCCACATTCTGCGCGCCGACCTTCTCCACCACTCGCGTATAGACCTCGCGCGCCAGCAGCCTCAGCGGCAGGCCGATCACGCCGGTCCCGTGCGCAACCATGCGCTCGATGGCATAATGGGTCTTACCGGTATTGGTCGGCCCAAGCACCGCGGTTACACCGCGTCCGCTCAAAATCATCGGCTGCGAAGTCAGAGTCATGGTCCATGCAAATGAGGCAGGCAGCCCCCAGGAATAGAGTGCTTCCGCGAGGGAAGCCAGAGAACACATGGACAGCCGCCGCCACAAACGCAAGGGCAGATTTCAAAATGCATCGGGGAATACGACCTTTGCGAGTCACGCCGAGCGCCCGGATCTGCGATTCGGAACAGCGTGAGAACGAATCAGCGACGAATCGCTGACTCCTGCTGATTCAGCTTTTGTTCACGGCTAAGTATTGATTTTGAATCACTTTTTCCCACTAGATGCTGAATCGCCGGACTCCCTCCTCTTCGCATTTTCGTCGTCGCGAACAATGATTCCGTCCGCCGGCGGACAATCGAAAATTGTGCCCGAAATTAACCTCCCGACCAAAGCCGGAACGAATCGGCGACGAATCGCTGACCCTGCCGTTTTCGCCTTTCGTTCACGGCCACATCTGGTGGCGAAATTCAGTCCGTGCGCTAGATGCGGATCGCCGATGGCTTTCCCCGGTCCGCCTTATCCATCGGCATTAATCTCCAGGAAGGCGGATTCAGATTCCGTTAAGATCGAATGGTCGACGAGGGCGTCCCGATCAAAAACGGAACGAATCGCTGACGAATCGGCGACATCGGGACCTTCCCGCTTTGTTCACCGCAACATATTGTATTCAAATAATTTTTTTACCATACAAGCAAATTTCGATGCGGCGCAGGTCAAGGCGCGTCACATTTCCTGGCTCAACCGGGAACAAAAATCGCCAATGTGTGTTTCTCGTCCATTCAAATTGCGGATGAAATGAAGGAAACACACCATGCTTGGCACGATACTTCTTGTGATCCTCATTCTGCTCTTGATCGGAGCCTTACCGAATTGGGGTTATAGCCGTGGCTGGGGCTATGGACCTTCTGGCGGTTTGGGGCTAGTTCTCGTGATTATCATTATCCTTGTACTCATGGGCCGCATCTAAAGGCCAAACAAACCTGGGGAGTTACGACATGATGAAGAAGATTGTTCTTATTGGTGCGCTCGTCGGCGCTCTGGCATCCTGCACAGCGACCGAGCAGGGCACTGCGATCGGCGCCGGCACGGGCGCGGTCATCGGTGGTGTCGTCACCAACAGCTGGGGTGGTGCAGCCGTCGGCGCCGTTGCCGGCGGTTTGACCGGCGCCCTCATCGGCCAGTCGGTCGAACGCCGCGGCTACTGCGTCTATCGCGACCGCTACGGCCGCCGCTACGAGGCTCGTTGCCGCTACTGACCGGCAAGAGCATATCGGACTTCCCAACGGGCGCTTCGGCGCCCGTTCTTTTTTGCCCGCCTGTCAACACGGTGTTGACGATCGGTCGCGAAAGCCAAACCTACCGACCTCCGTCAGGCAGGCGCATATTTCCTTCATGAGCGCAGTGGGCAGGCGAAGCCGCCGGGCGCATCCGCAAGGAACGTTTCCATGGGTCAGATTTTCCTGAATTCCACCGTCGCCATTCTCATCGCCTTGGCTTTCCTGACAACCGCAATCTCAGCTCTTCGCGGCCAGGATCGCTCGCCGCAGCGCGTGCCGGTCAAGATTCCGCCACGGCGTCACCCGAACGCCGGCGACCGCTCCTGAACCTCCTCAGGGGGCGCATCCATACAAAAAGCGATAGCGCATCCGGCAGGACACGCTATCGCTTTCAAATCGATTCCGATTTTCAGGCTTGCTTAGACGAAGAACTGCCCACCATTGGCCGTCAGCGTCGAACCGGTGATGAAGCCGGCATCGTCGGAAGCGAGGAAGGTGACGCAGCGCGCGATCTCCTCAGGCTCGCCGAGACGGCCGACCGGGATCTGCGGAATGATGCGTTCGTTCAGCACCTTCTCCGGCACGGCGAGCACCATCTCGGTTCCGATGTAACCGGGGCAGATGGCGTTGACGGTGATGTTCTTGGCCGCCCCTTCCTGGGCCAGCGCCTTGGTGAAGCCGAGATCGCCGGCCTTGGCCGCCGAATAATTCGCCTGACCCATCTGGCCCTTCTGGCCATTGATCGACGAGATATTGACGATGCGGCCGAAGCTGCGGTCGCGCATGCCGGTCCAGACCTGATGCGTCATGTTGAACAGGCCGGTGAGGTTGGTATTGATCACCTCGTGCCACTGCTGCGGCGTCATTTTATGGAACATCGCGTCGCGGGTGATGCCGGCATTGTTGACAAGCACTTCGACCGGCCCGATCTCGCTTTCGATCCTGGCGATCCCTTCGCCGCAAGCGGCGTAATCCGAAACATCCCATTTGAACACCGGAACGCCGGTGGCCTCGTGAAAGGCTCTGGCTTTCTCGTCGTTGCCGGCATAATTGGCGGCAACCCTGTATCCGGCGTTTTTCAGCGCTACGGATATGGCCGCGCCGATGCCGCGTGTCCCCCCGGTGACCAAAGCCACTCTGCTCATGTTCCGCTCCCTTTTTGTTTTCGCCCCGCCGTGGCGGGATTTTCAATCAACGACGGATCGTATGCTGTTTAAAGTGCTTCGAAGCACATGGCGACACCCATGCCGCCGCCGATGCAAAGCGTGGCCAGGCCCTTCTTGGCGCCGCGGCGCTTCATTTCGAACAACAGCGTGTTGAGAACACGCGCGCCGGAAGCGCCGATCGGATGGCCGATGGCGATCGCCCCGCCGTTGACGTTGACGATCGCAGGATCCCATCCGAGATCCTTGGTGACGGCGCAGGCCTGCGCCGCAAAAGCCTCGTTGGCTTCGACGAGATCGAGATCGCCGACCGACCAGCCGGCTCTTTCGAGCGCCTTGCGGGAAGCCGGGATCGGGCCGGTGCCCATGATGGAAGGATCGACGCCCGCCGTTGCCCAGGAAACGATGCGGGCGAGCGGCTGGATGCCGCGCCGGACCGCTTCCGCTTCGCTCATCAGCACCGCTGCGGCGGCACCGTCGTTGAGGCCGGAGGCATTCGCGGCCGTCACCGTGCCCTCCTTGTCGAAGGCCGGGCGCAGCTTGCCCATCGCCTCCAGCGTGGCGCCGTGGCGGATATATTCGTCGGCATCGACGGTCACGTCGCCCTTACGCGTCTGGATGACATAGGGGATGATCTCGTCGGCAAAGCGGCCGGCCTTCTGCGCCGCTTCCGCCTTGTTCTGCGAGGCGACGGCGAACTGATCCTGCTCGTCGCGCGAAAGCTGCCACTGACGCGCGATATTCTCGGCGGTGATACCCATGTGGTAACCGTGGAAGGCGTCCGTCAGGCCGTCCTTGATCATCGTGTCGACCATCTTCGCGTCGCCCATCTTGACGCCGCCGCGCAGGTGCATGGCATGCGGCGCCATCGACATGGATTCCTGGCCGCCGGCAACGATGATCTTGGCGTCGCCGGTGGCGATCTGCTGCATGCCGAGCGCGACGGCGCGCAGCCCCGAACCGCAGAGCTGGTTGACGCCCCAGGCCGTCGCTTCTTTCGGAACGCCGGCCTTTATCGCCGCCTGGCGGGCCGGGTTCTGCCCCTCGCCGGCGGAGAGCACCTGGCCGAGGATCACCTCATCGACCTCGCCGGCATCGACGCCGGCGCGAGCGAGCGCACCCTTGATGACGACCGCGCCGAGCTCATGCGCGGGAACCGCTGCGAAAGCGCCGTTGAACGAGCCGACTGCCGTTCGGCCTGCGCTGGCGATGACGATGGATGAATTGCTCATGGGGACGCTCCTCGTTTTTCGTCTCACTTACATAAGACGAAACTGGCAAAGCTTGGAGCGCAAGTCAAACGCGAAGACCGGTCGCCGTCATTTTTCGGCGGTAGCCCTGGAAAGCCCGATTCATCTGCTCTGTGAAAGGTTTGCCGCATCGCACAAAGAGATTGTCACCGGCCTTCTTTTGCGTTTACAGTCTGAAGTGGAGGAATATCCATAATTCAGACGGGGGTCCAGGAGACTGATATGGCGAAGCATGAGGGTCAGATAGTCATCAAGAAATACGCCAATCGCCGGCTATACAATACGGGCACCAGCACCTACGTCACGCTGGAAGACCTGGCGGAGATGGTGAAGAAGGGCGAAGAATTTACCGTCCAGGATGCAAAAAGCGGAGATGACATCACCCATTCGGTGCTGACCCAGATCATCTTCGAACAGGAATCGAAGACCGGCAACACGCTTCTCCCGATCTCCTTCCTGCGCCAGCTTATCACCTATTACGGCGACCAGATGCAGATGGTCGTGCCGAGCTTTCTCGAACATTCGATGCGCGCCTTCACCGAACAGCAGTCGCAGATGCGCGAGCAGGTGAACCGCGCCTTCGGCGAAACACCGCTCGGCAAGAACCTGCAACTGCCGATGCAGATGGTCGAGGACCAGGTTCGCCGCAACACCGAGCTGTTTCAGCAGGCGATGCAGATGTTCTCGCCCTTCATGACGCCGCCTGCCAAGGAAAGCCGCAAAGCCGAGGCCAAGGATATCGACGAGCTGAAGGAACAGCTCCGCGCCCTTCAGAACAAACTCGACAATCTATAATCCGATCGAGACATCCCGCCCGGCGCTCCGGATCGACACGGCAAACCCGCCGATAACATCGATCAGAGCGATCGTCATCAAAATGAAGAAGACCTGCGTCGCAGCATCCCGGACGAGCAGAAACTCGACCAGGAAGGCGATGAACACCAGCATCGACAAGATGTGGTTGAGGAGGTTGCCCGGGCCGGTTCTGGTTGCCTTGAGGATTTCGAAGAACAGCACGACCAGCGCTATGACGATGAAAAGATCGCCGAGCGCCATGCTCCAGATTGCGCCTGATATCATCGACAATACGATGATGTCATGCTGCAGCGCCGGAATACCGCCATCGCCCATCAGGCCGAGCATCGCCAGATTGTAGAGAATAAACGGGATAATCATCAGCGGCATTGCGGCTATCATCGGCAATCTCCTTGGCGGCTGGAGGAATACTGCCGCAAACCCTTGCCCCACTGCAAGTGACCGCAAATATTATATCGCCGAATATAAAAAGGCCGGCGTGACGCCGGCCTTGAAACTTGTCGATCGGACAAGCCGAATCGGAAATTATGCGCTTTCCTTCGGCGTCAGAACCTGGCGGCCGCGATACATGCCGGTCTTCAGGTCGATATGATGCGGGCGGCGCAGTTCGCCGGAGTTCTTGTCTTCGACATAGGTCGGAGCCTTCAGCGCGTCAGCCGAACGGCGCATACCGCGCTTGGACGGGCTTGTTTTTCTCTTCGGTACAGCCATTTCTCTTACTCCACTTGCGGGCAAAACATTCCCACGGCCAGACTGGCGGCCGAAACGGACATGTCGCGATTTCGGAAATTTTGCGCGCTTATACATGCAAGGGGCGGCCTTGACCAGTCCCCATGCAGATTTTTTGACACGCCGACGATTCGCCGTTCAGACTTCGTCTTCCGGCACGATCCAAGGCTCGGCGCGCGCCGCCTCTTCCCATGTCCGCCAGGCCGGATGCGCCTTGATGGTCTGCATATAGGCGAGCGTATCGCTTCGGTTGACGAGGTCATAGATCTCGAACCGGTTGACGACCGGCGCAAACATCGCATCCGCGGCCCCGAACGCGCCGAAAAGAAACGGCCCGCCGGATTGCTGCAGGAGATCCCGCCAGATCGTCTCGATGCGGCGGATATCGGCATCGACCCCATCCGGCAATGCGATCCTGGCTTTCGGCCGGCGGATATTCATCGGGCAGGCGCTCCGCATAGCCCGGAAGCTCGAGAGCATTTCCATCGAAACCGAACGGGCGAGCGCCCGCTGGGCGCGATCCGCAGGCAGAAGGCCGGCGTCCGGATAAAGCTCGGCGGCATATTCGATGATCGCCAGCGATTCCCAGATCTTCAATGCGCCATGTTGCAGAAGCGGCACGCGCCCGGTCGGCGACACGGCCTTGATATTGGGATTGCCGCCCGCGTCGTCGAAGGGGATCAGGACCTCCTCGAAATCGATGCCGGCGCCCGTCAACGCCATCCACGGCCGGAACGACCAGGAGGAATAGTTCTTGTTGGCGATATAGAGCGTCGGTCTGTCCATGGGCATCTCCCGTTCAGGCTTCGAAATCGAAGATCAGCAATTCGTGGAAATGGTTCATGTCCTCGAACACGCAGAATGCCGGCGGCGTCAGCTCGAAAACAGGGGCCTTGCGACGGATATCCTCGGCCACCTCGTCGAGCATCGCCTGCCAGCGCGGCAAGGCTTCGTCCTCCAGCCGCTCGATCGGATAGGCGAAGGTCACATGGAACTTGTAGTCTTCATGGTTCGGCTGGCGATAACCGAGGAGATCGGCAAAGGCGTCGCGCCAGGCGCGCATGACCTTGCGGTCGTTCTCCGTCGCTCCGTCGACGAGCAGGCCCGACGGGCGAGCTTCGACGACGGCGACCTTGAAGGGGGCCGCCATCGAGAAACCTTCGAGCCGCGCCGCCATCAGTTCGGTCATGTCGGCGATCGGCGTCTCGAGCGGAAGATCGACCGGCCAGCAATCCTGCCGGCGTCTGGTCTCGATGGTCCCTTCGAAAAGCGTCATGTGGAGGCTTGATATCGGCGTGAAGAGGAACTGCCGGGCCTCCGGCATCGCCAGATATTTTTCCCGCGCCTCGATCAGCACCCTCTGCGTCCGCGAGCCTTTTTCGGTATGACAGACTATGGTGTTGCCGGCCTCCGGCAGAAAGCCGCCGACCTTGCGATAGCGGCTGCCGAGATGGGTGGGCGGGTTCGGATTGTGCGTCTTCGAATAGAGGAGAAGCTCGGGAGAAAACATCGTAACGGTCATGGGCGACTCAAGGGTTCTGATTGGACTGCACCGCCCATATGGCAGAACCAAGAATGTCAGATGACGCTTGAGGCTACCAACGACAAGTTCTGATCTCAATCATAGATGCACTTGATGTAATCGCCGGAACCCTGGGCGCGTCTCTCGATCACGCCGGCAAGCCGGCGAAGGCCGCGGCCGGGTTTGCCGGCGTTGCGGTCGATCGGGTTCGGCAGCGAGACCGCAAGCAGCGATGCCTGGCGCCGTGTCAGCTTCGAGGCCGGCACCTTGAAATGATGCTGGGCCGCTGCCTCGATTCCGTAAATGCCCGGACCCCATTCGGCGATGTTGAGATAGATTTCCATCAGCCGCCGTTTCGACAGGACGAAATCGGTGGAGACGGCGAGCGGAAGCTCCATCGCCTTGCGCACGAAGGAGCGGCTGTTCCAGAGAAAGAGGTTCTTCGCCGTCTGCATCGGGATGGTGCTGCCGCCGCGCGTTGCCTGGCCTTTCAGCGTATCTTCGACCAGCATGCGCATTTCCGCCCAGTCGACGCCGCCGTGAAAACAATATTGCCCGTCTTCGGACATCATCACCGACTGCACCAGAACCGGGGCGATCTCGTCAATCGACACCCATCTGCGGTCATAACCGCGCAACAGCACGAGATCGCGCAGCATCAGCGTCGAGACCGGGTGAATGAACGGCAGCAGATAAAAAAAGATCAGCGCATAGGGAAGGATCACCAGCGCCAGCACCGCAAGTACGATGCGTTTCAGCACATGCCGGTCTCCGAACCATTGCCGATGGACCGGCATGTCGGCGATGTCCTCTCTCTCCGGCGCTATATCCAATGTCCCCAGCCCGATTTCGCTCCTGTCGTTCTCATAACGCCTGTAGGCCGCTTATGCCAGAGTGCGCGGCGAATCTTGCTGCACCATCGACAATTCCGTTGCAAGCCCGGGGGCGCTCATGCCAAACAGCGCCCATGGACGCGAACCGGGACACTTTCGAGACGAGGCTGAAGAACAACGCCGGCGAGATCGAGGCGCTGCTCGACGCATTGCTTTTGCCGAACGCCCTCTCCGATGAGATCGCCAGGCCCGAGACGCTGCGCAGCGCCATGCATTATGCCGTGCTGAACGGCGGCAAGCGGCTGCGCCCGTTCCTGGTGGTCGAAAGTGCCGCCCTTCTCGGCGGCGACGGGCAGGCGGCACTCCGCGTCGGTGCCGCCCTTGAATGCGTCCACTGCTATTCGCTCGTGCATGACGATCTGCCGGCGATGGACGATGATGATCTCCGCCGCGGCAAACCGACGGTTCATATCAAGTTCGATGAAGCCACCGCGATCCTTGCCGGCGACAGCCTGCTGACCTACGCTTTCGACATCATTGCCGCGCCGGAAACGGCGCTTGCCGATACGAACAAGGCATCGCTGGTGCTGTCGCTTGCCCGCGCCGCCGGTCTCGGCGGCATGGCCGGTGGCCAGGCGCTCGATCTCGCGGCGGAGAAGCAGGCTCCCGATGAGGCGGGGATCATCCGCCTGCAGGCGATGAAAACCGGCGCGCTGATCCGCTTCGCCTGCGAAGCCGGCGCCCTCATCTCGGCAAGCCCACCGGAAGATCGCCGCCGCTTGCGCGCCTTCGGCGAAAAGATCGGCCTTGCCTTTCAGCTCGCCGACGACATTCTCGACCTGACCTCGGATGCCGCGACCATGGGCAAGGCGACCGGCAAGGATGCCGCCCGCGGCAAGGGAACGCTCGTGGCGCTGCATGGCATGGAATGGGCCGAGGCCGAGCTCCGCCGGCACGTCCGCGATGCCGAGGCATTGCTTGCCCCCTACGGCGCCCGGGCCTCGACCCTCATCGCCGCGGCGCATTTCATCGCCGACCGGAAGAGCTGAACGGCAACTCAGGCTGCCAGTATTTCCTTGAGAGCGGAAACCAAACGGGCACATTCCTCGTCGGTGCCGATGCTGATGCGCAGGAAATCCGAAATACGCGGCTTGGCGAAATGCCGGACGAGAATACCACGCTCCCGCAGAGCCGCTTGCAGCGCGGCGCCCGACCGGCCTTTATTTCTAGCGAAAACGAAATTCGCCTGGGACGGCAGCACTTCGAAATCCAGCGCTTCGAGTTCCCTGACGAGACCGTCCCGGCTGGCGATGAGTCTCTTCCGGCATGTCTCGAACCATGCCTCGTCCTTGAGCGCCGCCGTCGCGGCGACCTGCGCCAGGCGATCGAGCGGATAGGAATTGAAGCTGTCCTTGACGCGCACCAGCGCCTCGATCAGCTCCCGCTGCCCCAGCGCGAAGCCGACGCGCAGGCCGGCAAACGAGCGGGATTTCGACAGAGTCTGAACGACAAGCAGGTTGGGATATTTGGAAATGAGCGGGATGGCGCTGTCACCGCCGAAATCGACATAGGCCTCGTCGATCACCACGACCGCATCCGGATGGGCGGCGACAAGCGCCTCTATGTCGGCAAGCGGCAGGCCGATGCCGGTCGGCGCATTCGGATTGGGGATGATGATCGCGCCGCACGGCCGGTCGTAATCCGCCAGCCGGATCTGGAACTGATCATCGGCGGGAATCTCGATCGCGTCGATGTCGTATAGCAGGCTATAGGTCGGATAGAAGCTATAGCTCACATCGGGATAGAGAAGCGGCAACTCGTGTTTCAGCAGCGCCTGAAACGCATGGGCGAGGACCTCATCCGAGCCGTTGCCGACGAAGATTTCATCCGCCGTCAACCCGTGACGGGCCGCAATCGTCTCGCGCAGTTCCGTCGCCGCCGGATCGGGATAGAGCCGCAGACGATCGTCCGCCGCTTGGCCTATCGCCTCAAGCGCCGCGGGAGACGGCCCATAGGGATTCTCGTTGGTGTTAAGCTTGACCAGACCGGGGATGCGGGGCTGCTCCCCGGCCACATAGGGCCGGAGCTTGCTGACGATGGGCGACCAGTACCGGCTCATGCAAGTTTCCAGGCGTTCATTCTGCCGCCGTGCGCTGGCCGAAGCGTTTCTCGATATAATCGACGACGAGTGCCTCGAAGTCGGCAGCGATATTGGGACCACGCAGCGTCAGCGCCTTCTTGCCGTCGATGAAAACGGGGGCGGCCGGCGTCTCGCCGGTGCCGGGAAGCGAAATGCCGATATCGGCATGTTTGCTCTCGCCGGGCCCGTTAACGATGCAGCCCATGACGGCGACGTTCAGCGCCTCGACGCCGGGATATTTCTCGCGCCAGACCGGCATGTTCTTACGGATATCGTTCTGGATGTTCTGCGCCAGTTCCTGGAACACCGTCGACGTCGTGCGTCCGCAGCCGGGACAGGCGGCAACGACGGGGATGAACTGGCGGAAGCCCATGACCTGAAGGATTTCCTGCGCCACCTGGACTTCCCGTGTACGGTCGCCGTTCGGCTCGGGCGTCAGCGACACGCGGATCGTATCGCCGATGCCCTGCTGCAGCACGAAACCCATCGCCGCCGACGACGCGACGATGCCCTTGGTGCCCATCCCGGCTTCGGTCAGGCCGAGATGAAGCGCGTGATTGGAACGTTCGGCGAGCATGGAATTGACGGCGATCAGGTCCTGGACCTGGCTGACCTTGGCCGAGAGGATGATGCGGTTGCGGGGCAGGCCGATCTCTTCGGCAAGGGCTGCCGAAAGCAGCGCCGACTGCACGATCGCCTCGCGCGTCACCTGCCGGGCCGAAAGCGGCGAACCGGCTGCCGCATTCTGGTCCATCAGCGCCGTCAGGAGATCCTGATCGAGCGAGCCCCAGTTGACGCCGATGCGCACCGGCTTGTCGTAGCGGATCGCCATCTCGATGATCTCGGCGAACTGCTTGTCCTTCTTGTCCTTGAAGCCGACATTGCCGGGATTGATGCGGTATTTCGCCAGCGCTGCGGCACAATCGGGATGATCGGCAAGCAGTTTGTGGCCGATATAATGGAAGTCGCCGATCAATGGCACGTCCATGCCGAGCCGCAACAGCCGCTCGCGGATCTTCGGCACGGCAGCCGCGCTCTCGTCACGGTCGACGGTGATGCGCACCAGCTCCGAGCCCGCCCGGTGGAGAGCGGCGACCTGAGCGACGGTCGAATCGATATCGGCCGTATCGGTGTTCGTCATCGATTGCACGACCACCGGCGCCCCGCCGCCGACGATGACGCCGCCGACATCGACGGCAACGGAAGCGCGGCGCGGTTTCGGATCAAAATCGGCGGCTGATGGCATGGAGAGTTCTTGCACCCCTAAAGCATGTCGCGCAAAAATCTGCAGCGGTTTTGCGATCACGACATGCGTAAAAATAAGACCGGAAGCGCGAGGAGCAAACCCGAAAGATCGCCCCGCGCTTTAGAAACAGTGCCTTTCAGGTGGATCATGACCGCTTTCTTGTCAACCGCCCCTGATATCACTTTTGTTGGGAGGCGGCTCAGTGACCGGACACGCCATCGGCATAGTGGGCGAGCTTGGAGAACAGCAAAACCACCAGCAGCAGCACCGGCAGCGCCATGAAGACCGCCGCAAAGCCGACATGCTCGGCGACGAAGCCGATCAGGGACGGCGCGACCAGCATGCCGGAATAACCCATGGTCGTGACGACCGAGATGCCGATGCCGGGCTTGAGGCCGGGAATGTTGCCCGCCGCCGAGAAGGCGATCGGCACCATGTTGGAAATGCCGATGCCGCAAAAGGCAAAGCCCAGGATGGCGATCTCGGCATTGGGCGCCAGACCTGCAAGCAGCATGCCGACGATGGCAAACAAGGTGCAGATCCGCAGCGTTTTGACCCCACCGAGGCGATCGCGCACCAGGTCGCCGGCAAAGCGCATAATCGCCATCGTCGCCGAAAAGGCTGCGAAACCCAGACCGGAAAGCGCCACGGAGGCATCCATTTCTTGGCGGAGATAAAGCGCCCCCCAATCCAGAACCGCACCCTCAGGCACCATGGAGAACAAGGCCATCAATCCGAGCAGCCACGGCAGCGGCACCATCGGCAGCCTGGTCTTTTCCTTCTTGGTATCGGGATGCGGCGGATCCGCCAGGATCATCGGCCAGGCAACGGCGAGGAAGATCGCCGCCAGCACCGTCGCCAGTTCGGCATGGCCGAGAATACCGAGCTTGGAGATCACGATACCCCCGAGACCCGAGCCGATCAGCCCGCCAAGGCTCCAGAAAGCGTGGCAGGACGACATGATGGAGCGGCGCATGGATTTTTCGACCGACACCGCATTGGCGTTCATCGCCACATCCATGGCGCCGATGAACCCGCCGAACAGGAAGAGCGAGATTGCCCCGGTGATCACGTTCGGCGCAAGCGTCAATGCCAGGAGCAGCGGCAGCACGCAGACAGCCAGCACCTGAACGACGATACGCGAGCCGTGTTTGGCGATCTGCGCCCCGGCGATCGGCATCATGACCAGCGAGCCGACGCCGAAGACGAGGATCATCAGCCCAAGCTCGAACTTGGAGAGCGCCAGCCGCTCGGCAAAATCGGGGATCTTCGGCGCCCAGCAGCCGACGACGAAGCCGTTCATGAGAAAGAGCAGGGAAACCGCCGCCCTGCTTCTGGTAATGAAGCCGCTCCGCGCTGCCGGCGGCGCATTCACATGACTATCCATTTCTCGGTCTTTCCTCATTGCCGGGTGCACGCGCCCGGTTTCCCTAAACTCGATGGCAACTGCCTAGTTCGTTTTCTCGGCGACAACGGTTCTGCATCCGCGCGCGCGGTAATCGGCAAGAACAGCCGGATCGGCATCGTGCTCGACGACAAGACACTCGCAATGGGCAATCGGCAGAATGCTGTGCGGGGCAGCGGTGCCGAATTTCTCCGAAGTTGCCGCCACCAGGACTTTTCTGCTTCTCGACGCCGCATACCGCTTGAACTCGGCATCTTCGAAACCGAATCCGGTGATGCCGGCCTCAAGATCGACGCCGCAGGCGCCGAGAATGCAGAGATCGGGCGAAAGCTGCTCCATATCCCGCAAGGCTTTGGCACCGAGCGAACCGCCCGTCTGCCGGTCCACCATTCCGCCGATCAGGATGACGTTGACGGCAGGCTTGTCGATCAGCGCCGCGGCGATCGCCGGCGCATTCGTTGCAGCCGTCAGCGCAAGTACGGCCGGCAATGCGTTGGCAATCGCCAGATTGGTGCTGCCGGCATCGAAGAATACCGTCGAACCGGCGGCAATCTGCTGTGTCGCAGCGCGCGCCAGCGCCTGTTTCCGGTCGACGGCGAAACCGATCCGCTGCGTCAGGCTTCCATGCGCCGGTGAGATCGGCAATGCGCCGCCATAGACCCGCTCGCAGAGCCCTGCCGCGGCCATCTCGCGCAGATCGCGCCGCACCGTATCTTCGGAGACGCCGAATTCGAGTGCAAGTTCCGTCGCCAGCACCCGGCCGTTCAACCGCAGCCTCTCGGAAATCACGCCCTGGCGCTCGCGCAACAAAAAATCCTGCATGTTTCTACCGGATCATCTCTCTCAAAACCTGAAACGTGCATAAACACTTATGATCAGGCGCGCAATATGCACAAACACACGTTTCCTGACGTTTTGAAACAAAGCTCCACCACCAGAGCGAAAGATCACCTATTGACCGGTCAAGAGGCCGGGAATATCGATCGACCATTCCCCGCTTCCCGTCGGCATTCCGCCACCTGGTGTTCCCGTGAAAAACTCCGTCAGCCTGGGCATCCTGCTCACGAGCGCCGCCTATATGGCGTTCACCTTCCATGACGCGATCATCAAGATCCTGACCTCGAGCATTCCGGTCTGGCAGATCCTGTTTTTCCGCAGTCTCACCATCTTCGTCGGCTGTCTCGCCTTTGGCCGCGGCGAGCTTGTCCGCCAGACGATGACATCGCCGATCATCAAGCCGATGATCGCCCGCAGCATCCTTCTTCTCTGTGCCTGGCTTTCCTATTATTCCGCCGCAAGCCGGCTGCAGCTTGCCGAGGTGACCACGCTCTATTACGCGGCACCCGTCGTCGGCACCGTGCTTGCATGGTTCATCCTGAAGGAAGACGTCACCCCGGCGCGCTGGCTTGCCGTCGGCGTCGGCTTCGTCGGCGTGCTCATTGCCTGCAACCCTATCGGCCTCACCATCTCCTGGCCGGTCTATCTGGCCCTGCAGGCGGCCGTCCTCTGGGCCAGCGCCATGGTGCTGCTGCGCAAGACCTCGCTGCACGAGAAGACCATCGTCCAGCTTGTTGTCTCCAACGTCTTTTTCCTTGTCATGACCGGCCTTGCCGTTCTCTACACCTGGAAGACCCCCGATACGACGCAGCTGGCGCTTCTCATCGCCACCGGCGTCGTCGCCGGCTGCGCGCAGTTCGCTCTCTTCGAGGGCATGCGGCAGGCGCCGGTCTCCGTGCTTGCACCATTCGAATATACATCCCTCGTCTGGGCTTTCCTCCTGGGTTATCTGAAATGGGCCGATATCCCCACGCCCAATGTCGTATTCGGCGCGGCCATGATCCTCGCTGCCGGACTGATTATCATCGTCAGCGAGAGACTGCGCCGCCGCATCACGGCGTGATGCCTGTTTCTTTCTAGATTCACCGCTCAACCGGCCGCTTGAGAAAAATATTTGCAGTTGCTGCTTTTATTCGCAGTTTTTTACGCTTCCGGCGCCCTAAATTTCTGCGAACTATCCCTCATCCGATGACAACCTCCCAAGGATGGATAAAACAATGAACTGGTTGAAAACCGTTGCCGCCGCCGCCCTCATTCAGGCTGCTGCCCTCCTGCCTGCCCATGCCGGCGAAAACCTTGCCGCGATCAAATCGGCCGGGGTCTTCAAGATCGGCACCGAGGGCACCTATGCGCCCTTCACCTATCATGACGAAAGCGGCAAGCTCGTCGGCTTCGACGTCGAGATCGGCGAAGCGATCGCCGCCAAGCTCGGCGTCAAGGCCGAATTCGTCGAAGGCAAGTGGGATGGCCTGATCGCCGGTCTCGACGCCAAGCGCTACGACACCGTCATCAACCAGGTCGGCATCACCGAAGCCCGCAAGCAGAAATATGATTTCTCCGAACCCTATATCGCCTCCAAGGCCGTGCTGATCGTCCGCGACGGCGACGACAGCATCAAGACCTTCGCCGACCTGAAGGGCAAGAAATCCGCCCAGTCGCTGACCAGCAATTTCGGCAAGATCGCAACCGAAGCCGGCGCCGAACTCGTCGGCACCGATGGTTTCGACCAGTCGATCCAGCTGGTACTGACCAAGCGCGCCGACGCCACGATCAACGACAGCCTGTCCTTCCTCGATTTCAAGAAGCACAAGCCGGACGCGCCGGTGAAGATCGCCGCCGAGCAGGAAAATGCCGACTATTCCGGCGTCATCATCCGCAAGAACGAGCCGGAGCTTCTTGCCGAAATCAACAAGGCGCTCGCCGACATCAAGGCCGACGGCACCTACAAGAAGATCGCCGACAAGTATTTCGGCCAGGACGTTTCGAAGTAAGCTCCGGAAAAAGTCCCCATCCGCCTGCAGAAATATCAGCCTCTCTGCGGATGAAACGATGAAGTGAAAAGCGTCGGGAGCGGCATTCAAGCCCCTCCCCCTTGTGGGGAGGGGTTGGGGAGGGGTACACCTCGAACGCACCAACCCACGAGAGGGAACATCCCTTGCCGCACTGGCTCCAATTGATGGCGGAATCGCTCCCCTCGCTCCTCTGGGCGGGATTGATCTTCACCATCCCCCTCACGCTTCTGTCCTTCGTCTTCGGCCTGATCCTCGGCCTGATCACCGCGATTGCCCGGCTTTTCGGTCCGGGGCCTGTCGCGGCCATCGCCCGTTTCTATGTCTGGGTCATCCGCGGCACGCCGCTTCTTGTCCAGCTCTTCGTGATCTTCTACGGCCTGCCGAGCATCGGCATCCTGCTCGATGCCTTTCCCGCCGCCCTCATCGGCTTTACCCTGAATATCGGCGCCTACAGCTCCGAGATCATCCGCGCCGTCATCTCCTCGGTGCCCAAGGGCCAGTGGGAAGCCGCCTATTCGATCGGCATGAGCTGGCGGCAGGCAATGAGCCGCACCATCCTGCCGCAGGCCGCCCGCGTCGCCGTGCCGCCGCTGTCGAACACCTTCATCTCGCTGGTCAAGGATACATCGCTGGCCGCCGCCATCACCGTGCCGGAACTTTTCCAGGCGGCGCAGCGCATCGTTGCCACCACCTATGAGCCGCTGATCCTCTATATCGAGGCGGCGCTGCTCTATCTTGCGCTGAGCTCCGTCCTCTCGCAGCTGCAGGTACGGCTGGAACGCCGCTTCGCGCGGTACGGCGGCATGCTGGAGGCCAATGCATGATCGAGCTTTCCAACATCGAAAAACGCTTCGGCGACGCCGTCATCCTTAGGGATATCAGCATCCGTATTCCCGAAGGCAGCGTCACCGCGCTGGTCGGCCCCTCGGGCGGCGGCAAGAGCACGCTGCTGCGCTGCATCAATCTGCTCGAAATCCCGACAGCAGGCGCGATCCGCCTCAGCGAAGAAACGCTGTCCTTTGCACCGGGCAAACGAACGAGTTGGCAGGCGATCCAGAAAATCCGCCGCCAGACCGGCATGGTCTTCCAGAATTTTCAGCTTTTCCCGCATCAGACCGCGATCGAGAATGTCATGGAGGGCCTGGTGACGGTGCTGAAATGGCCGAGGGAAAAGGCGCGCGAACGCGCCATGGAGCTATTGACCAAGGTCGGCATGACCCACAAGGCCGACGCCTGGCCGTCGACGCTCTCAGGCGGTCAGCAGCAGCGTGTGGCGATCGCGCGCGCCTTGGCGCCGTCGCCGCGCGTGCTTCTCTGCGACGAGCCGACCTCTGCGCTCGATCCGGAACTTTCGGCCGAAGTGGTCGACGTTCTCGGCCAGCTTGCCCGCGAAGGCACGACCATGGTGATGGCGACCCATGATCTCCGGCTTGCCTCGAAGATCGCCAACGACGTCGTCTTTCTGGAAGCCGGCAGCGTGGTCGAGACCGGCAGCGCCAGGGCGATCTTCACCGCGCCGGAACGCGAACGCACCAAGCGCTTCATCTCGACGATCAACGCCGCCCATACCTACGATATCTGAGGCAATACCGGGATGCGGCCATCCCGGCATTGCCGGAGTGCCAATCAGGAGGCCGTGGCGACGGCGCGCGCTGCCTTCAGCGCATTGCCCCACCATGTGATCTGATCGAGCAGGTTCTTGGCAGCTTCGTTGAGATGGGCGTAATCGCCAAGTCTCTTGCCCTCCTTGAGAACGGCAAGATATTCGCTGAATGCGATATGGACGCCTGTTTTGACTGAAGCAGCGCTCATTTCCACGAAGATCAGCCGCAGCTGCTCGACCGCACGGGCACCGCCGACGCCGCCGTAACCGACGAAACCGACCGGCTTCTGGATGAATTCGCCGAGATCAATCGCGTTCTTCAGCACGGCCGTCGGCGCATGGTTGTATTCGGCAACGGTGAATATGAAGCCGTCGAATTCGCGCAGCTTCTTCTTCCAGCGCTCTGCGGCATCGCTTTCCGCCGTCGTGGCGCGCGCTTCGCCGAAGAAATGCATGGGGTAGTCGAGAAGATCGAGAAGCTCGACTTCCAGGTCGGAGCGCTCGCCGACCAGTTCGGCGATCCACTTGGCCGGATGTTCGGCAAAACGGCCAATACGCGTGCTGCCGACAATGACGGCAATCTTCAGCTTGCTCATGGGGGATGATTTCCTGATTGGTCTTGGGGACGGATGGTGGGAGCGCAAGTCTATGAGAAAGCCTCCTCGCCGGGCAAGGCGAGGAGGCGGCTAACGCTGCGAAAAAATCAGCTTTCTGGCAGCCCGATCAATACACAATCGGGTGATTGGCTGCAGATCACTGGTAGTAGAACGCCCCTCGCTCAACCGCCATAGACGACGAGCAGGTCCTTGGCATCGATCTGATCGCCCGCCTTGACCAGTACTTCGGCGATGGTGCCGTCCTTCTCCGCATGCAGCGCCGTTTCCATCTTCATCGCTTCGATCGAGACGAGTACGTCGCCGGCGCTGACCGCCTGGCCTGCAGAGACGAAGACGCGTGAGATGACACCAGGCATCGGCGCACCGACATGGACGGCATTGCCGGGTTCGGCCTTGCGGCGCACAGCTGCCCCCGTCGCCCCATGGGCGCGGTCCGGCACCTTGATGCGGCGCGGCTGGCCGTTGAGCTCGAAGAAGATGGTGACCATGCCCTGGCTGTCGGTGGCGCTCATCGCCTGGTTGACGATGACGAGTGTCTTACCGCGTTCGATATCGGCAAACAGCTCTTCGCCATCCCCGAGGCCATAGAAATAGGCGGGCGTCGGCAGCACCGAGACCGGGCCGTAGGTATCGGAAGCGAGCGCGAAATCGGTGAAGACCTTCGGATACATCAGGTAGGAAGCGAATTCGAAGTCGCTGACCTCGCGCTCCAGCTTCGTCTCGATCACCTTACGCTCGGCATCGAGATCGGCTTCCTTCAGCAGCGAGCCGGGACGCACGGTATAGGGCTTGTCGCCCTTCAGCGCCTTCTTCTGCAGCGCCTCCGGCCACCCCGACGGCGGCTGGCCGAGATCGCCCTTCAACATCGAGACCACCGATTCCGGGAAGGAGACTTCGCGCTCGGGGCTGACGACGTCGGCAACCGTCAGGTCCTGGCTGACCATCATCAGCGCCATGTCGCCGACCACCTTGGAAGACGGCGTCACCTTGACGATATCGCCGAACATCTGGTTGGCGTCGGCATAGGCCTGCGCCACCCGATGCCAGCGGGTCTCCAGACCCAGCGAACGGGCCTGTTCCTTGAGGTTGGTGAACTGGCCGCCCGGCATTTCGTGGAGATAGACTTCCGATGCCGGCCCCTTCAGATCGCTTTCGAAGGCGGCATACTGGTTGCGCACCGCTTCCCAGTAGAAGGAGATGCGGCGGATCCATTCCGGATCGAGGCCCGGATCGCGTTCCGAGCCGCGCAGCGCCTCGACGATCGAGCCGAGACAGGGCTGCGAGGTATTGCCGGAGAGCGCATCCATCGCCGCATCGACGGCATCGACGCCGGCTTCGACGGCGGCAAGCACGGTTGCCGCTGCAATGCCCGACGTATCATGCGTGTGGAAATGGATCGGCAGGCTGGTCGCCTCGCGCAGCGCCTTGAACAGCACCTTCGCCGCCGCGGGCTTCAGCAGGCCCGCCATATCCTTGAGCGCGATGATGTGTGCACCGGCCTTTTCCAGCTCGACGGCAAGGTCGGTATAATATTTCAGGTCGTATTTCGGGCGGGCCGAATTGAGGATATCGCCTGTATAGCAGATCGCCGCCTCGCAGAGCTTGTTCTCCTCGGCGATGGCGTCCATCGACACCCGCATGTTCTCGACCCAGTTCAGGCAGTCGAAGACGCGGAAGAGATCGATGCCGCCGCGGGCCGCCTGGCGGACGAAGTATTTGACGACATTGTCGGGATAATTGGTGTAGCCGACGCCGTTGGCGCCGCGCAGCAGCATCTGCAGCAGCAGGTTCGGCGCGCCCTCGCGGATCAGCGCCAGCCGCTCCCATGGATCTTCGGTCAGGAAGCGCATCGAGACGTCGAAGGTCGCGCCGCCCCAGCATTCGAGCGACAGCAGGTTCGGCAGCGCATGCGCATAGGTGCCGGCGATGCGGGCGATGTCATAGGTGCGCATGCGGGTGGCGAGCAGCGACTGGTGGCCGTCGCGCATCGTCGTATCGGTCAGAAGCACGCGCTTTTCATTGCGCATCCACTCGCCGAACTTTTTCGGGCCGAGCGTGTCGAGAAGCTGCTTGGTGCCGTCTTTCACCCCGTTGCCATTGGAGTAGGGCACCACCGGCTGGGCGGCATTTTCCAGCGGCCGCGGCCGGTCCTTGGCTTCGGGATGGCCGTTGACGGTGACGTCGGCGAGATAGGTCAGCAGCTTCGTCGCCCGGTCCTGGCGCTTGACCTGCTGGAAGAGCTCCGGCGTCGTGTCGATGAAGCGTGTGGTGTAGCTGTTGTCGCGGAATTTCGGATGACCGATGATCGCTTCGAGAAAGGTCAGGTTGGTGGCCACGCCGCGAATACGGAACTCGCGCAGCGCCCGGTCCATGCGGCTGATGGCCTCGGACGGGTTCGGCGCCCAGGCCGTGACCTTGACGAGCAGCGGATCATAAAAGCGGGTGATGATGGCGCCGGAATAGGAGGTGCCGCCGTCAAGCCGGATGCCGAAGCCCGAGGCCGAGCGATAGGCGGTGATGCGGCCATAATCCGGAATGAAGTTGTGCTCGGGATCTTCGGTGGTGATACGGCACTGCAGCGCATGGCCGTTGAGGCGGATATCGGCCTGCGCGGGAACGCCGGATTCCGGCGTGCCGATCGCAGCGCCGTCGAGGATGTGGATCTGCGCCTTGACGATGTCGATGCCGGTGACGACTTCGGTCACCGTATGTTCGACCTGGATGCGCGGATTGACCTCGATGAAGTAGAATTTGCCGGTATCGGCATCCATCAGATATTCGACGGTGCCGGCGCCGATATAGTTGGTGGCCGCAGCAATCTTCAGCGAATAGGCGGCGAGTTCCTGGCGCTGCGCCTCGGAAAGATAGGGCGCCGGCGCCCGCTCGACGACCTTCTGGTTGCGGCGCTGGATGGAGCAGTCACGCTCGAACAGATGCACGACATTGCCGTGCGTATCGCCGAGAACCTGGCTTTCGACATGGCGGGCGCGCTCGACGAGCTTCTCCAGATAGACCTCGTCCTTGCCGAAGGCGGCCATCGCCTCGCGCTTGGCCTCGGTCACCTCGCGGGCGAGATCCTTCGGATCGCGGATGGCGCGCATGCCGCGCCCGCCGCCGCCCCAGGAAGCCTTCAGCATGACGGGATAACCGATTTCTTTCGCCATCTTCGCCACTTCGGCCATATCGTCCGGCAGCGGTTCGGTGGCCGGCACGACCGGCACACCGACGGAGATCGCCAGATTGCGCGCCGCCACCTTGTTGCCGAGCTGGCGCATCGTATCGGCCTTCGGACCGATGAAGATGATGCCGGCCTTGTCGCAGGCATCGACGAATTCGGGGCTTTCCGACAAGAGGCCATAACCAGGATGGATCGCGTCGGCGCCCGAAAGCTTGGCGACGCGGATCACCTCGTCGATCGACAGATAGCTCTCGATCGGCCCGAGATCACGCGCAAGATGCGGCCCGCGGCCGACCTGATAGCTTTCGTCCGCCTTGAAGCGATGCAGAGCCAGCTTGTCCTCTTCTGCCCAGATCGCCACGGTTTTTATTCCAAGCTCGTTGGCCGCGCGGAAGACGCGAATGGCAATTTCGGAGCGGTTGGCAACGAGAATCTTGGAAATGGGCAAAACGGTCTCCTCAGACGTTCAGACGCGGGCATGCTGCACCCGCGAAGGAAATTCTTAACTTCTTGTCACAGGAAGTTCAATTTCTCTTGCGACTGCGAAATGCAATTTCTCGCCATTCTTGAGACAGATGGTGTCAAGCCAGATCGGCCTAGATCCGAATCCCTATCGAAATCAGAGAGATAGCATGAACGCCGCTTACACTTTCGGTATCGTGTTTTAACTTATCAGGCGGTGACGGAAGGCAAGCGCCACCGCCTGCTGCCGGTTTTTCGCCTTCAACTTGTTCTGCAAGCCGTTCATATACCAGTCGACGGTGTGGTTTGAGATCTTCAGCATCTTGCTGATTTCCATCGAGGTCATGCCTTCCGCGAGATAATGCAGGATCTCCATTTCGCGTCGCGTCAGCGGCGTGTCGGCCGGCAGCACGGTTTCCAGCGCCTGCGCCTCGTCTTTCAGCTCGAGCAATCGCCAGAAGCTCTTGCGCGCCACCGCCTCGAACAGGGCGATCTCCACCGGCGACAGCTCGACAGGTTTGCCGGCGAGACTGAGGCTGCCGAGAATGCCGTTCCGTCCGTGAACGGGAAAGATGTAACCGTCTTCCAGTCCATGACCGAAGGCATCGACCATCATCTGCTCCATACGGCGCTGCTGCGCATCCTTGCCGAAGGCTGCCAAACTCTCCCGCCAGCGGAAAGGCCGCTGCGCGTGGACGAGATAGCGCACCATCGGATCGACCAGGACATATTTTTTCGCGGTATAGATTTGCGGCCATTGTTCGGGCCAGCGGCCGGCAAGCGCCGCGGCCCGGGGTTCCGGATTCTGCTGCACTGGATTTTGCGGCAAATGGCGCAGCAGGCCATAATATTCGAAGCCGCAATCTTTGATCACCTGTTCGAGCTCGGTGACCACGGCCCGAGGGTTTGGAGATTCTTCGAGAATTATAAGCAATTGAATTAACAAATTAATATTCACAAAATGCCCCTTGCCCGGACGTGATACCCGCATCGAGGCCGTCGGCGGCTTTCAAATTGGTCGCGAAACGGTCTTCTTCAAAAAATGCAGTCTCTAATTTAATGCTGCGCTAAACATTTATTAAAATGCAAGCGCAAATTGTTGCGGGTATAGCCGACCAGCAATTTCAACGCTATACCCAATCTCGTCGCATCCTGCGATAGTACGATCGGGTTAATCGTCGCCTGGATTGAACCCTGAATGCTCCGTTAATCGCCGGTTCAGGTAGCCTTTTGTAGCATCGCATCATCCCGTTTTCGCAGATGCATAAGAGGTTCGACGTGACGCTATTCAAGGTCTATGCAAGAGCTCTGCGCTATCTTGGCGCCTACAAGCTGCGCGTATCCCTGGTCGTGGTGGCCAACATCGTTCTGGCGACGATTACCATCGCGGAGCCGATCCTGTTCGGTCGCATTATCGATGCGATTTCCGGCAAGGGTGAGGTCAAGCCTATCCTTTTCATGTGGGCGACTTTCGCCGTTTTCAACACCATTGCCTTCGTCCTGGTCGCCCGCGAGGCCGACCGGCTGGCCCATGGCCGGCGGGCGACGCTGCTGACGGAAGCCTTCGGCCGGATCATTTCCATGCCGCTTGGCTGGCACCATCAGCGCGGCACCTCCAACGCGCTACATACATTGCTGCGCGCCTGCGAAACGCTGTTCGGCCTCTGGCTGGAATTCATGCGCAACCATTTGTCGACGGTCATCGCGCTTGCCCTTCTGATCCCGACCGCAATGGCGATGGACCTGCGCCTTTCCGCCGTGCTCATGGTGCTCGCCGTCGCCTACTGGCTGATCGGCCGCGTCGTCATGAGCCGCACCAAAGACGGCCAGGCTTCGGTCGAAAACCATTATCACACCGTCTTTTCGCATGTCAGCGACTCGATCAGCAACGTTTCGGTGCTGCACAGCTACAACCGCATCGAGGCTGAAACCAAGGCGCTGAAATCCTTTGCCGACCGCCTGCTCGAGGCCCAGTATCCGGTGCTCGACTGGTGGGCGATCGCCAGCGCGCTGAACCGCATGGCGTCGACCATTGCAATGATGGTGGTCCTGATCATCGGCACCGTGCTCGTCCAGGCTGGCCAGCTGCGCGTCGGCGACGTCATCGCCTTCATCGGCTTTGCCAACCTGCTGATCGGCCGCCTCGACCTGATGCGCCAGTTCGCTACGCAGATTTTCGAAGCCCGTTCCAAGCTCGAGGAATTCTATGCGCTCGAAGACTCGGTGCGTGAACGCGAAGAACCGGCCGGCAACGGCGAGATCAAGGACGTCAAGGGTGCGATCGAATTCCGCGATGTCTCCTTCGGCTTCGGCAACAGCTCGCAGGGCCTGCACAATGTCTCCTTCTCGGTGAAGGCAGGCCAGACGGTCGCGATCGTCGGCCCGACCGGTGCCGGCAAGACGACGCTCGTCAACCTGCTGCAGCGCGTCTACGACCCCCAGGGCGGCCAGATCCTCGTCGACGGCACCGATATCACCAAGGTGACCCGCAAATCGCTGCGTCGCCACATCGCCACCGTCTTCCAGGATGCGGGCCTGCTGAACCGTTCGATCAGCGACAATATCCGCCTGGGCCGTGAAGGTGCGAGTGAAGAGGACATGCGCCGTGCGGCCGAGGCCGCCGCCGCCGCCGACTTCATCGAGACCCGTGAGGATCGCTACGATACGCATGTCGGCGAACGCGGCAACAAGCTCTCCGGCGGCGAACGCCAGCGCATCGCCATTGCCCGCGCTATCCTCAAGGACGCGCCGATCCTGGTGCTCGACGAGGCGACCTCGGCACTCGACGTCGAGACAGAAAACCGCGTCAAGGCCGCGATCGACAATCTGCGTGAGAATCGCACCACCTTCATCATCGCCCACCGCCTGTCGACGGTCCGCGAAGCCGATATGGTGCTCTTCCTGGATGACGGCCGCGTCGTGGAACAAGGCAGCTTCGACGACCTCAGCCACAGCAACGGCCGCTTCGCCGCCCTGCTGCGCGCCAGCGGCATCCTGACGGACGAAGAAGTCCGCAAGGCCCACGCCACCGAAGCCGCCTGATCGCTTCGGGTTTCAAGACAAAGGCCGGAAGGGGAGCTCCCTTCCGGCCTTTTTTGTTTGGCCGGTTTAAGCGGCTGCGTCGAACTGCATTCATATGCCATGCTTTGAGACTTTGCTTTCCCCAATACAGCTGTGGACGATATGCATCGGCCCTCTGCCGTGTGGATACCCCCTCTGCCCTGCCGGGCATCTCCCCCACAATAAGGAGGGAGATTGGCTGGGCGGCGAGGCTTCCCCAAATAATGACCAGCTGATGTTCCGCACGACAGTAGAGAGCGATTGAGGGCCAACCACTGGCCGATCTCCCCACCTGTGGGGGCTTCGAAGGACGGGCGAGACCCGCGGCTCGCCCCGAGCCCGGCAGGGCAGAGGGGGGCTCACACGCCGCACCGTCTCGATTCCAATACCGATTGACCACCCTGCCGATCTTCCTAATTTTCGGTTTGTTACCGACTACCGGAGAGAGAAACCATGAAGGTCATGCGCATCGTCGCCAATATCGAGGCACCTGACATCACGCCGGCCCGGCGGTTTTATCAGGATATCCTCGGTCTCGACGTTATCATGGATCATGGCTGGATCACGACCTTCGGCACGGAGAGGCCGATGAACGTCCAGCTGAGCATCGCCAGGGAAGGCGGTTCCGGAACGCCGGTGCCCGATTTTTCGATCGAGGTCGATGATCTCGATACGGCTTTCGAGGCGATGTCGGCTGCCGGTTTTCCGATCGAGTACGGGCCGGCCGACGAGCCCTGGGGTGTCAGGCGCTTTTATGTGCGCGATCCCCTCGGCAAGCTGGTGAACATCCTCGTCCACAAAAATTGAGCCGGCGGCCATCGGCCACCGGCTCAGTCATCTCACAGGCGCATCCGAGGCTTATTTTCGATCGCTGCGGCGATAGGCGTTGGCCGTTCCGCCGATGCGGACGGGCACCGGGACGGTGGCGGGCTCGGTGACGAGTTTGCCGTTGACCTTGCCCTGCTGGCGCTTGCGTTCGAGATAATAGGCATAGGCGAATTGCGTCGAGATGCCGGCGATCACGAAGAGCGGGCCGACCAGCGGGTCCTTGTTGGTGATATAGAGCACCACCTGGCCGATCATGGCGAGGATCGTGCCGGCGACGAAGATGTTCAGCGAATGGCGGCCGAGAATGGTCAGCGGATGATCCGCCGGACGGCGCAGGATGCGCGAGAACGCCGGAATGCTGATGACGAGATAGGTCAGCGCAAGCACATGCAGCAGCCGCGGCAGCGACAGGAAGGTCTTGTCGAAACCGGTGATGACCGTCGGAAGGCCAAGCGCTGCCAGCGAATTGCCGAAGGCCCAGAGATGGCCGGTCACCCAGACGAAGGACAGCGCGACGTAGCCGGCCGCGGCCGCAAACAGCAGCGGATGCCGCGGGATCGCGCCGCCGCGCTTGATATGCAGCATCGAAACGATGCCGATCGTAAACAGGAACTGCCAGGAAAGCGGATTGAGGAACCAGTAGCTCTCGATCAGCATATTGTGCGGCGCCACCTCGTAGATGCCCGCCAGCAGCCAGACCGTGCCGGAGACGCCGAGCGCCAGCAACGGGCTGCGCGCATTCAAAAGCAGGATGATCGGCACCATCAGCATCAACGCGCCGTACATCGGCAGAATATTGTTGTAGCCGATCTGATGGCCGAGCAGCAGCAGCGCCGGAATACCCTCCTTCAGGTTCATCAGCACCGCCAGGATATTGATTTCGACAAGCAAGCCCGGCCGGTGAAACAGCCACGCGCCTGTGATGAACAGCGCCAGCGTCATGAAGGTGGTGATCATGTGAGCGAGATAAAGCGTGAAGGCGCGTTTTGCCGCCTTGATCGCCATCTTCAGCCGATTACCCGGCCGGAAGCCGGAACCGTAGGCGAGGCCGACGGCGATGCCCGAGATCAGCACGAAGGCCTCGGCGGCATCGGAGAAACCGAAATTCTTCGTCGTCACATATTCGAAGATCTGTCCGGGAACATGATTGATGAAGATCATGATCAGCGCCACGCCGCGCAGGACGTCGAGCCTGGTATCACGCATCGGCGCAGCTGCGGATAGGGGACTGCGCCCGGTGACGACGGCTTCGGTCGGCGTGCTAGCCATGGTTGTCTCCTTATTATCCGATTTGCAAACGCGACGACGGCCAAAAGGGTTCCCTTTTGGCCGTCGCGAATCGCCGTGTTTTTTCAGCGTGGAGAACGCTGTTATCCGAGCGGATATCCCTCTTCGGGATCGGTGACTTCGCAGCCGTTGATGGAGAGAGTGTAGCCGCTGTCATTGGACGCTTTTGAGACAGAAATGCGGTATTTGCCGCCGCCCTGTTCCACCTCTGCCGCAAAACCGTCCCATTCCGAAGGGAGCGACGGCCGCACGTAGAGCCGGTCGCCCTTCAGCCGGATGCCGAGGATCCCCTCGACGGCGGCGCGGTAGAGCCAGCCGGCTGAGCCGGTGTACCAGGTCCAGCCGCCCCGCGCCGTGTAGGGATCGTGGCCGTAGACGTCGGCCGCCACGACATAGGGTTCGACGCGGTATTGCTCCGCCGAAGCCTTGTCGAGCGCATGGGTGATCGGGTTGAGGATCTGGAAGCAGCGCAACGCGTCGTCGCCCCGCTTCAGCTCCGCCAGCGCCATCACCACCCAGGTCGCGGCATGGGTATATTGCCCGCCATTTTCGCGCACACCCGGCGGATAGGCCTTGATATAGCCGGGATCCCTGGCGGAATTGACGAAAGGCGGCGTGAACAGCCGGATGATGCGGGCATCCTCGTCGACCAGTTGGTCGAGCACGGCATTCATCGCCGTGACGGCGCGGGCCGGATCCCCCTCGCCCGACAGCACGCTCCATGACTGCGCAATCGAATCGATCCGGCATTCCGGGCTTTCCCTCGAGCCGAGCAGCGCACCGTCGTCGAACGTGCCGCGGCGATAGTAGCCGCCATCCCAGGCCGTGGTTTCGAGCGCCTTCTTCAGCTCGGTCAGATGCGCCGACCAGCGCTCTGTGCGGGCCGTGTCGCCGCGCTCTTCGGCATAGGGAATGAAGGAGCGCAAGGCGCCCGCCAGGAACCAGCCGAGCCAGACGCTGGTGCCGCGCCCGCCGATGCCGACGCGGTTCATGCCGTCGTTCCAGTCGCCGCCGAGGAACAGCGGCAGGCCGTTTGCCCCCTTGCGGGCGATAGCGAGATCGAGCGCCAGCGCCGCGTGCTCGTAGACGCTCGCCTTGTCCTCGGAAATCTCCGGCCTGTAGAAGGAGTCGTGCTGGCCTTCGAGCAGAGCCGGCCCTTCCAGGAAGGCGATCTCCTCGTCGAGCACGCTCTTATCGCCGGTGACGCTGCAATAATGATGAATCGCGTGGCTGAGCCAGACGACGTCGTCCGAGATCAATGTGCGCACGCCGGCACCCGTTCCGGGCAGCCACCAATGCTGCACGTCGCCTTCGCGGAATTGGCGCGAAGCGGCATTGAGGATCTGCCGGCGGGCAAGCGAGGGTTCGTGCAGCACGAAGGCCAGCGTGTCCTGCAGCTGATCGCGGAAGCCGAAGGCGCCGCTTGCCTGGTAGAAGGCGGTGCGGGCCATGATGCGGCAGCCGAGGCTCTGATAGGGCAGCCATGTGTTGACGAGATTGTTCATCCCGCGATCCGGCGTCGATATCTGCAGCCTGCCGGTAAAATCCCGCCAGAAGGCCCGGTTCGCCTCGACGGCATCGTCGAACGAAGCCTTGCGGATATCGGCGATGACGCTGCGCGCTTCTTCCTCCGTCGGCGTATCGCCGAGGAAGAAGGTGAAGTCGCGCTCTTCGCCGGCGCCAAGCTCGACGTCGATCGCAAGCGCTGCGGCCGGATCACCGTCGAGGTCGGCGGTGCCGGAAAGCGAGGCAGCGGAGATGACGGCCTGCGGCGCCTGGATCGTTCCCGCCTTGCCGACGAATTCGCGCCGGCTTGCCGAGAAGCTCGAAAGCACCTCGCTCGCCGCGAAGAAGGCGGTGCGGTTGGAATAATCGATGCTGTAAGGATTGGTGGCAAACAAAGCCCCCGTCTCCTCGTCGTGTTTCGACAGGATGAAGGGCGCGGTGCGTGCCGCATTGCTGCCGAGGATCCACTCGACATAACCGTAGAGACGCAGCCTGCGGCTGGTCGAACCGGTGTTGCGCAGGCGCAGGCGCTGCAGTTTCACCGGCCGTTCGCGGTCGATCGTTTGCGTCAGTTCCAGCGCGATATCGTGCTGAACGCTGGAAAAGACCGAATAGCCGAGCCCGTGGCGGGCTTCGAAACGGATATCCGGCCGGCGCGAAAGCGCTGCAAACGGCGTCATGACGGCACCGCTGTCGAGATCGGCGAGATAGAAGGCCTCACCCGAACGGTTGATCACCGCATCGTTCGACCAGGAGGTCAGCTGATAGTCGCGCGAATTGGCGCTCCAGGTAAAGCCCGCACCCTCGGCCGACACGTGGAAGCCGAACCTGTCATTGGAGATGACATTGATCCAGGGCTGCGGCGTCGCGTGACCTCCAGGCAGGCGGACGACATATTCGCGTCCGTCGCGGGCAAAGCCGCCGATGCCGTTCCAGAAGTCGAGATCACCTTCTTCCTCGATGACGACGGCGGGCACGACCGGCGGCAGCACCGGCGCGACACGCTTGACCGGGACCTTGTTGCGCTCGGCCCGTTCCATCTCCTGCAGCTCCTCCTTGGAGGGTGCAAACCGCGCCACGGCGCGGTTGATCTGGTCGACCACCTTGCCGTTCTTCGTATGCAGCGTAACGCGGGAAGCCGCGATCAGCGCATGATAGGTGCTCTCCTCCATCAGGTCCTTGCGAACCGCGAAGATATGCTGGCGCAACCCGTCGGCCTGGCCCATGCGGCGGACGTTTTCGCACATGGCGTCGAGCGCGTGCTGCATGTCCTGCGCATAGGATGAGGCGCGTTCGTTCATGATGACGAGATCGGCGGTGACGCCGCGCGAGCGCAGATATTCCTGCGCCAGCAGCGCCTCGCGGGCGATGTCGAGATCCATGTCGTCGTTGATGCGCAGCGTGAAGATCGGGAAGTCGCCGGAGATCGCCAGCGGCCACAGCGCCGATTGCGACTGTAGGCCGGCCTCGACGGTCGCCTCGTCCTTGCGCAGCTGCATGTCGGGATAGACGAGGTAGCGGCCGAGATGCTGGAAGGCCGCCGCCTGCTGCGAGGTGACGCCGACATGGCGCATCTGCACCTGCGTGCGCGTCCAGGCCTGGACCAGCTCGTGGGTGAAGGCGTCGGGATGACGGTAGCGGTTGACCGCCTTGTCGACTTCGTCGCGGCTCGGTGCTGCGATCGTCCAGAAGATCACGCTGACTTTCTTGCCGGCCGGCACGCGGACGGTGCGGCGCAGCGACATCACCGCATCGAGCATGAAGCCGTCGCTGCCGGAAAGCGTCGCCCCCGGATCGAAGGCCGCCGCATCGGCAAGGCTGCGGCCACGGCCGATGAACTTGCGCCGGTCGGTCTCGAATTCCGTATGACGGGTATCGCCGGCATTGTCGACGATCAGATGGGCGATGCTGATGTTCGGCTCGTTCGGATCGCGCTTGTTACGTTCGGCGCGGATGACGTCGCCGCGCTTGCCGATCTCGGTCTTGACGAACATCCGAGCGAATGCCGGATGCGCATTGTCGGTATCGTCGGAGGTGATCACCGGTTCGAGATAGGAGGTGACTTCGATGAAACGGTCTTCCGTGCCCATGTTGAGCAGGGTGACGCGGCGGGCCTCGGCATCATGCTCGGTCGCGATGATGCACTCCACTTCGCTGGTGAGGTCGCCGACCGTCTTGGTGAACTGCGCCTTCTCGTCGGCGAATTCGACCTTGATCGTTTCGCCCTCGACACCCTTCGGCTCGGAAGTCGTCGACCACCATTCATTCGTGGCGGTATCGCGCAGGAAGATGAAGCTGCCCCAGCGGTCTTCGGTCGGATCGGCTTTCCAGCGGGAAACGGAAAGGCCGTTCCAGCGGGAATAACCGGCGCCTGTCGCCGTCAGCATCAGCGAATAATGGCCGTTCGACAGGAGCACGAGTTCGCGGTCGCGCGACGCCGGATCGCTGATCTTCCTGATCTCAGGCCGCAGCAGATCGTCCTGGATGCTGGCCGGCGTATCGGATTCATGCTTGCCGCTCATGACCGGAATGTCGCGCGGCGCCTTTTCCTGCAACAGAAGCTCCGCTGCCTCGATGACCGGATCGGAGTGGAAGAGCTCGCGCAGATGGCCGTTGAAGGCGACATTGGCGACGGCTGCGATCGACATGCCGTGATGGTGGGCATAATAATTGTAGACCACGGCGCATTTCTTGCCTTCCGGCACGCGCGTCGGCGTGAAGTCAACGGCATCGTGGAAGCCGAACTTGCCGAGTGCACCGACCTTGCGCAGCCGCTGCAGATTTTCGAGCGCCCCCGGCGGGTCGTACTGGCTGGCGAGCAGCGAGGCATAAGGCGCAATGACCGCATTGTGGCCGAGGCCGCGCTTCAGACCGAGCGTCGGCACGCCGAAATTCGTGTACTGATAGTTGAGGTTATGGTCGCGGGCATTGAAGGCCGCTTCCGAAATGCCCCACGGAATGCCGAGCTTGCGGGCGTAATTCATCTGTTCGACGACAACAAGATTGTTGGTCTGGTTGAGAATGCCCCCGCCGCGCTCCTGCATGACGAGCGGCGGCATCAGATATTCGAACATCGAGCCGGACCAGGAGACCAGCGCGCCACGCGAACCCACGGGCACGACCTGGCGGCCGAGGCGGTACCAGTGCTCCGTCGGCAGATCGCCCTTGGCAATGCCGAACAGGCTGGTCAGGCGGCATTCCGAGGCAAGAAGGTCGTAGCAGGCCTGGTCGAGTTCACCGCTTTCGACGCGGTAGCCGATCGACAGCAGGCGCCGCTCCGGCCGGAACAGGAAGCCGAAATCCATCGAGAAGGCCAGATCGCGGGCCTTGTCGCGCAGCGCCACCAGGCGCGGCCTCAGCGCATCGACCTTGGACAGGTCGAAGGTGCTGTCCGATATATGCGCCTCGCAGACCTTCACCAGGGATGCCGCCCATTGGGTGACCTCTTCGCTCTGCTTCGACTTGACCTCATGGTCGAGATTGGCGGCGAGCTTTTCGATGTCGCGGGCGAGAACGGCAAGGTTGATGATGCGGATCGAGGCGAATTCATGCTCGCGCTTGACGGCGGCAAGCGCGTTCTGGAAGCCGACGATGCGCTCTTCCAGGCGCCGGCGCAGCGGCCGCACGGTCTTGCGGTCATCGGGCAGATCCGCCAGCACTTCGCCGAGAATGCCGGCCGTGTCGCCGACACCGTCGAGATTGCCCTGCATATGGGCGGACGGCGCCTCGGCCCAGTTGCGGCAGGCCGACGAAATGGCGATCAGATGGCCGGCGAGATTGCCGCTGTCGACGGCCGAGACATAGCGCGGCCCCAGCGTCTGCAGCGTATCGGTGTGATACCAGTTGAACAGATGGCCGCGGAATTTCTCCATGCGGTCGATCGTCGAAATCGTCTGCTCCAGCCGCTCGAGCGTCTCCTCGAAGGAGAACCAGCCGAATTGCCGGCCGGAGACGACGGAGAGCAGATAGACGCCGATATTGGTCGGCGAGGTGCGCGCCGCGACGATCACATGCGGCGTTTCCTGGATATTATCAGGCGGCAGATAGTTCTGTTCGGCGGTGGTGAAGGTCTCGAAATAACGCCAGGTGCGCCGGGCGATCTTGCGCAGCTCGCTCGACACTGAATCGGCGACCTCGAGCCGGTCCTCGGTCTCGGCCGACTGGCTGACATACCAGGCGACGACAGGCGACAGGATCCACAACAGCGCGAAGGGAATGCCGACGACGAAGGCGCTGCCGCCGGGCAGGGCTGCAAAACCGAGTGCCAGCAGCGCCAGAACCGGCGCATGCCACATCCCTTTGTAATAGGAGATCAGCGTCCCCTGGCCGCCGGCCTGAACGCTGGCGGCAGTCCGCCACTGCAGCATCAGCTTGCGGCTGACGAACAGGCGGTAGAGCGAACGGCCGATCGCATCGGCCATCATGGCCGCGGAATCGGCGATGAAGACGATCCGCAGTGCGACCTGCGCATTGGCGGCGGTAATATCGGACCAGACCGTATAGAGATGGGCGCGGGCGATGATATCGCTGGTGCGCGGAATGATGCCGTTGATCAGCGACAGCGTCGGCGCGACGAACAGGCAGAAGATCAGCAGAATCTGCCAGATCAGCGCGCCGAGCGGACCCATGAAATACCAGCCGAGTACGGAGGCGAAGAACCAGGCGATCGGCGTCAGCGAGCGGCGCAGATTGTCGAACATCTTCCAGCGGCCGAGTGCCGTGACGCCGTATTTCGGATTGAACATATAGGGCAGCAGCTGCCAGTCGCCGCGCGCCCAGCGATGCTGGCGCGAGGTCTCAACCTCGTAGCGGATCGGAAAATCCTCCACCAGTTCGAGATCGGTGACGAGGGCGCAGCGCGCCATCGAGCCTTCGAGAAGATCATGGCTGAGCACCGAGTTCTCGTCGATCCGGCCCTTCAGCGACGCTTCGAAGGCATCGACATGATAGAGGCCCTTGCCGGTGAAGGTGCCTTCGCCGGCGAGATCCTGATAGACGTCGGAAACGGTGAAGACGTAAGGATCGAGGCCGCGGTTGATCGAAAAGACGCGCTGGAAGACCGAGGCGTCCTTGCCCGTCGTCAGCGACGGGGTGACACGCGGCTGCAGCACGCCGTAGCCGCTTTCGACACGGCCGGTTTTCGGATTGATGACCGGCCGGTTGATCGGATGATAGAGCTTGCCGACGAGCTTGGTGACGGCATCGCGCATCAGGCGCGTATCGGCATCGAGCGTCATGACATATTGCACGTTGGCCGGCACGGTATTGGCGCCCGGCAGATAGGTCGTGTCGCGGTCGCCGCGCAAGAGCATGTTCAGCTCGTGCAGCTTGCCGCGCTTGCGTTCCCAGCCCATCCACACGCCTTCGGAGGGATTGTAGAGGCGGCGGCGATGCAGCAGATAGAAACGCGTCTTGCCGTCATAGGCATAGCGGGCGGAAAGATTGGCGATCTCGCGCCTGGCATAGTCGAGAACCTCGAGATCGGCGGGCGTTTCCTCGGCCTCGCTGTCCGGCCAATCGCTGAGCAGCGCGAAATAGAGTTCGCCGCGCGGATTGGCGAGGTAATGAACCTCGAGATTGCGCACGTGGTCGTCGACACTGTCGCGGTTCGAGATGAGGCAGGGCACCACGAGCAGGGTGCGCGCATCCTCCGGAATGCCTTCCTTGAACTCGTAGCCGACGAGGCGCGCCGGCGTCACGAAGAAGGATAGCACCGTGTTGAAGAGCCCTGTCGCCCCCTCCGACGCCGGCAGTGAGAACATGATCAGCAGCAGGGCGATTTCGATCGCCCCCATGCCGGCATTGGCCATGAACCGGCCGACGATCGCCATGGCGATGACCGTCAGCAGCATGACGGGCACGGCAATGGCCAGCCAGTTGAACTGGCGTACCGCCCGCACGAAATGCTGGGTGACCGTCGGGCGATAATTCGCCCGCGCCTCGAGCTTCGGCCGCTGCGCGCCGGACAGGAAGCCGCCGACATTCGGTTCATGCGTCTGCGGTTCGTCGGAGGCCTTGGCGGCATCCGTCATGTCGAGCGCCAGCTGGGCGATTTCCATTTCCGTCAGCGGCGAGCGTTTGGCCAGCTTTTCGATCTGTTTGCGATATTTGTTGCGCGAGCCGGAATCGAGGATGCCGTAGTCCGAATGATCCCAAAGCAGCTTGTCGACATGGCTGACCTGCTCGACCCAGACCGACCATTCGGCATCGTCGATCTCGCGAAGGCTGCGGATGATGTTGCCCATCGTCACGAGCCAGGTGATCGCCAGGCTCGACGTCTGCGAGCCGTCACGCATGCGATAGAGGAACTGCGTCGAGAAAGTATTGTCCTCGGCCAGCGGTTCCAGCGTCTTCAGATAGCTGGCGGCCGCGGCCGGATCGGTCAGGCGCACCAGTTCGTCGGCCGCCTCGTTGGCGCGGCGGCGCAGCCGGCGGCTGGCTTCGACACGGCTGGAAATGCGGCGAAGGTTTTCGACGAGCACGTAACGCACAAGCGAAGGCAAGGCCCAGAGCTCGCCGATCCTCAGCGTCTCGCTGGCCTGAAAGCCGTCGACCAGCGCCGTCAGGCTTTCCTGCGAGATCGTGCTGTGGGTGTGGGCGACATAGAGCCAGGCCAGCACGAGGGTGCGCGGCACCTCGACACCGCCGACAGTCATGGTCGGCAATTCGCGATAGAAGCGGCGGGGGAAGTCGCGCCGCACCTCCTGGATCGCCTCTTCGACGATATAGTGATTGTCCAGCAGCCATTCCGCCGCCGGCGTAATCGTCTCGCCGGCTTCGACGTCGGTCGCCGTGGTCCGGTAGACGCGCAGAATTTCCTTCTCGTTTTCCTTGTGGCGCGCGAAGAAATCGAAGGCGGCAAAAGCCGGCAGCCGGTCGACGCCGCCACGGGCGACCGCATCGCCCATCGCCTTGATGTCCTCGATGGCAAGATAGGTCGAGCGGATCGAATCGTTGTGATCGATCTGCTTGGTCTCGGGTTCGCGCGGAAGGCTCGGAGAAAGATTAGAAATAGACATGGGTTCGGTTCTGGATCCAAACGAAGTTATGGCTGTTTTGCCCAGCCTTTTGCACTGCTTATCATGACTGCTACATGAACGGAGCCCGATTCTTCGAAGATCGATGAAGCCGGGATAAATGACGCTTGGGCCGAGCGATGCGAACGGGCTAGACCCCGATCCAGGGCGCGGCCCGACGGGTGATCAAGACCCTCGATACCCTCTCGGCGAAAGCCATGTCGAAAATTGGACATCATCGGGATAATTCAAGTCAAGAGGCATGCGCGCCGCGGCTGGCGGGCTGGGGACCGCGCGAACGACACAATGCCGGATCCTGGTTCCGGCAATGCAAGAACTCTTCGATTTCAGGAAAAAACATGCGATCCCGGACGGGTGGCACCACCGATTCAAAACGGCGACATGCAGACACGGGATCGAAATGCGTCGCACGAGAAGTTCGATGCGGCCGCCCATGATGACATGAAAAAGTACAGAAGAACGAAGAGGAAGATCGGATTCCGATCAACCAGAAAAGGCGATAACCGCCGCAACGCCGGCATCTGCCGCGTCTATCACTCGCCGATTACCCGACGATCCCGCAAACCATGGCCACGACGAACAGGAATGCCGCCGTGAAGATTGCTCCATGGACCGCCATCTGAAGCCTATGGCGCGTGGTGATCGGCTTCTTGGTCGCTGCGGAACCGTACTGGTTCACGTGAGCATGCGAAATACCCAGATCTGCCATATGTCGCCTCCGTTGTTTTTAAGCGGCCGGTTGTGCGGCTCGCGGTCATATTCTTATTTTCTCTATCAAGTAGGTAGAGATAAATTTCCGTCCAGAGCGAACGAAAGAGAAAATTCAACCAGCCCTTTTAGCAGTTCGTCTTTTTAGCAGCCCGCTTTTTAGCAGACTGTGCGCCATGCCCAGATCCACGAGCGCTCGACGGCGTCTTCGGTCTGAGACGGGTTGGCGGGGATCTCGATCAGCCGACGATCCTTTTCCGCAGGAATGGAGACCGAAGCCTGGTCCCGGCGATCGGCTTTCACGGGAGGATCGAGGTAGCCCATGGTCATCCCACCGAGAAAGAACATGCCTCAACCTCCATTGATCACGAAAGCTAACAATCGTTAACAGGATCATGACAGAAGCGGGGCGGCTGTCAATAGTCTAGTTGAATGGTCGTCTTTTAAGGAAGTCTTATCCTTAACGCCACCGCCGGTCTTTTCTTTTCAAGGAATTGAAAAGATTACCCTTCAGGCTTTGACGAAGCCCTTGCTCGCGATCATCAAATTTCTCGTGTAGTCCTCATGAACCGCACCGCTTGCCAGATCTTTCGAACTCAAGCGTTCGACAACGGCGCCGTTGCGCATGACCGCCAGCCTTTCGCACATATGGGTGATGACGCCGAGATCATGGCTCACCATCACGAAGGTGAGCTTGCGGTCGCGCCGGATCTGCTCCAAGAGGTTCAGCACCTCGGCCTGCACCGAGGCGTCGAGCGCCGATGTCGGCTCGTCGAGCAGCAGGATCGACGGCTCGACGATCAGCGCCCGGGCGATCGCCACCCGCTGCCGCTGGCCGCCGGAGAGCTGGTGCGGATAGCGGAAACGGAAGCCGTTGCCGAGGCCGACCTCGTCAAGCGCGCGGGCGATGCGCATCTCGCTGTCGCCAATGCCGTGAATCGCCAGCGGTTCGAGCAGGAGCCGGTCTATCGTCTGGCGCGGATGCAGCGAACCATAGGGGTCCTGAAAGACCATTTGCACGCGCCGATAGAAGGTTTTGCTGCGCTTCGAACCCTTCAGCGCTTCGCCATCGATGCGTATCGCCCCGCCGCTGATCGGCGCCAGCCCGGCCACGGCCCTGAGCAAGGTCGATTTTCCCGAGCCGGACTCACCGACGAGGCCGAAGGATTCGCCGCCTTCGACCGTGATGCTGACGTCTTTCAGCGCATGAAATTGATCATAGACGACGCTGAGGTCGTCGGCCTCTAAAGCTGCGCTCATGCCGCCCACTCCGGCCTGCGATCGAGCACCGGCAGCGGATGACGGTTCTGGCCGATCTCGGGCATGCAGTTCAGCAAGCCTTGCGTATAGGGATGCTGCGCATGTCTGAGATCGGCGGCCGCGAGCTCCTCGACGATCTTTCCGGCATACATGACGATGACCCGGTCGCAGAAGGAGGAGACCAGCCTCAGATCATGAGAGACGAAGATCAGCCCCATGCCGCGCTCCGCCACCAGCCTGTCCATGATTCTGAGCACATCGAGCTGCACCGTCACGTCGAGCGCCGAGGTCGGCTCGTCGGCGATCAGCAGTTCAGGCCCGGCAATCAGCATCATGGCGATCATTGCGCGCTGCCCCATGCCGCCCGAAACCTCATGCGGATGCAGGTCGAAGACACGTTTCGGATCGCGGATCTGCACCGCCTCCAGCATGGCGAGCGCCCGCTCGCGCGCTTCCGCCTTGCCGACCTTCTCGTGCGTGCGCAGGGTTTCGCAGATCTGCCGGCCGATCGTCATCACAGGATCGAGCGAATATTTCGGATCCTGCAGGATCATGGCGATGCGTTTCCCGCGCAGCCTGCGCCTTTCGCCGGCGGACGCCTTGAGAAGGTCGATGCCGTTGAATTCAAGCCTGTCGGCGGTGACGATGCCGTGTTTCGGCGTCAGGCCCATGATCGCCCGGCCGGTCTGCGACTTGCCGGAGCCGGATTCGCCGACGATGCCGAGCCGTTCCTTGCCGAGCGTGAAGGAGACGCCGCGCACGGCCTCGATCACCCCGGTGCGCGTGGGATAGCTGACCTTGAGCTTATCGACCGTCAGAAGTGTCGTCACTGGCCGGCCTCCTTCGGATCGAGCGCGTCGCGCAGGCCGTCGCCGAGCAGATTGAAACCGAGGCTGACGATGAGGATGGCGATGCCGGGCATCGCCGCGACCCACCATTGATCGAGGATGAAGCGCCGTCCCGAGGCGATCATCGCCCCCCATTCCGGCAGCGGCGGCTGTGCCCCGAGACCGAGGAAGCCGAGACCGGCCGCCGTCAGGATGATGCCCGCCATGTCGAGCGTCACGCGCACGATCAGCGAGGAGATGCAGAGCGGCATCACATGGCGCAGGATGATGCGGAACGGCGAGGCGCCCATCAGCTTCACCGCCGAGATATAATCGGACCGCCGGACTGTCAGCGTCTCGGCGCGGGCGATGCGGGCATAGGGCGGCCATGAGGTGATGGCGATGGCGATGATCGCGTTCTGGATGCCGGGACCGAGGGCTGCGACGAAGGCGAGCGCCAGCACCAGCTTCGGAAAGGCGAGGAAGATATCGGTGATACGCATCAGCGTCGCATCGACCCAGCCACCGGCATATCCGGAGACCGTGCCGACGATCAGCCCGATCGGCGCCGAGATGACGGCGACCAGCACGATGACGAACAGCGTCAATCGCGATCCGTAGATCAGCCGCGAATAGATATCGCGGCCCTGGTCGTCGGTGCCGAGCAGGTATTCAGCCGTTCCCGGTGGCAGCAGCCGGGCATTGCGCAGATCGCCGACGACGGGATCATGGGTGGCGATGAGATTGGCGAAGGCGGCGATGAAAAGTAGCGCCACGATGATCAGCAGGCCGACGACGGCGAGCCGGTTGGCGGTGAACTGCCGCCAGGTGACATAGGCGCGGCCGAGGCGGGCCTGCAGGCGCGATTGCGGCCGGTCGGACAGCAGCCATTCGCGGCGGCTCATCGCAGGAAATGGGCTGGCGGGAGCGGTCATCGGTTTCGCGTCCTCGGGTCGAGCGTCCGGTAGAGAAGGTCGGACAGAAGGTTGATGCCGATGAAAACAGTGCCGATGACGATGGTGCCGCCGAGCACGGCGTTCATGTCGGCGTTCTGCAGCGAATTGGTGATGTAGAGCCCGATGCCCGGCCAGGAAAAGACGGTCTCGGTCAGCACCGAGCCTTCGAGCAGGCCGGCATAGGAAAGCGCGATGACGGTGACCAGCGGCACTGCGGCATTGCGCAGCGCATGACCCCAGATCACCCGCGTTTCCGAAAGCCCCTTGGCGCGCGCGGCAACGATATATTCCTGCGAAAGCTCGTTCAGCATGAAGCTGCGCGTCATGCGGCTGATATAGGCGAGAGAGAAATAGCCGAGCAGCGATGCAGGCAGGATGATGTGGCGGAAGACGTCGTAGAAGACATCCCATTGCCCCTGCCAGGCACTGTCCAGCAGATACAAGCCGGTAATCGGCGTGAACGTATATTCGAAGACGATGTCGATGCGGCCGGGAAACGCCACCCAGCGCAGCTGCGCATAGAAAATGACCAGCGAAATCAGCGCCAGCCAGAAGATCGGCACCGAATAACCGACGAGGCCGACGACGCGCACGACCTGGTCGGCGATGCTGCCACGGCGCACGGCTGCGAGTACGCCGAGCGGCACGCCGACGAAAGCGCCGATCAGCGTTCCGAGCGTCGCAAGCTCGATGGTTGCCGGCAGGACACGGCGGATATCGACCATGACGGGATTGGTCGTCAGCACCGAATTGCCGAAATCACCGGACAGTATGCCTTTGATATAGATGAAGAACTGCTGATAGAGCGGCAGGTTGAAGCCCATCTCCTGGCGCACCCGCTCGACGACATGGTTGGGCGCGCGGTCGCCGAGAATGGCGAGCACAGGATCGATCGGCACGACGCGGCCGATGAAGAAGGTGACGGCCAGCAGGCCGAGATAGGTGGTGACGGCGGCAAACAGGAACCGCCCCAGCGCCTTTGCAAAGGCCCTGGCACGGCCCTTTCGGGGCCGCGCCTGCTGTGTTGTTTCGACGGTGCTCAAGCGATCGATCCTGCCGGACTATTCCTTGGCGATCGGACCGACGAAATTGGTGTCGAAGCTCGGACCCAGCTTGAAGTCCTTCAGGTTCTTGCGGTAACCGGCCACTTCGGTCTGCTGGAAGATGAAGACGAAGGGGCTGTTTGCCAGATACTTCTTCTGGATATCCTGATAGATGGCGGCACGCTTGGCGGCGTCGCGTTCGAGAAGCGCGGCCTTGGCCTGCTTGTCGAGCTCCGGCGCTTCCCAGGTGTTGCGCCAGGCGAGCGTCTTGACCGTGCCGGCATCGGAATTGTCGGGATTGCCGGTAAAGGTATCGGCATTGGAATTCGGGTCGAAATAGTCCGAACCCCACTGGCCGATATACATGTCATGGGTGCGGGCGCGGTACTTGGTCAGCGTCTGCTTGCCGTCACCCGGGATGATTTCCATCTTCACGCCGGCCTGCGCCAGCGTCTGCTGCATGGATTCGGCGATGCCGGTCACCGGCTGGTTGTTGCGCACATCCATGGTGATCGAGAAGCCATCGGGCACGCCGGCCTTGGCGAGCAGTTCCTTGGCCTTGGCGACATCGAGCTTGTAGGGATTTTCGTCAAGCGCGCCGAGCTGGCCCTTCGGCAGGAAGGTCTGGTGGATTTCGCCGATCCCCTTGATCAAGGTCGCGCCGATCGCATCGTAGTCGACCAGATATTTGAAGGCTTCCTGCACCTCGGGCTTCTTCAGGTTCTCGTTCTTGTTGTTGAGGCTGACATAATAGATCGTGCCCTTCGGCGCACTCGTCGTCGCCAGATCGGCATTCTTGGAAACGGCGTCGATATCACCAGGCTCGAGGTTGCGGGCGATATCGATATCGCCGGCTTCGAGCGCCAGCCGCTGGGCAGCGCTTTCCTTCATATAGCGGTAAATGACGCGGTTGAGTTTCGCCTTGTCGCCGTAATAATTGTCGTTGCGCTCGAGAACGACGACTTCATTGGCCCGCCATTCGCGCAGCTTGTAGGCGCCGGAGCCGGCATAGCCGGTTTTCAGCCATTCATTGCCGAAATCATTGTCGTATTTGTGCTCGGCATCCGGCGTCACCGCCTTCACATGCTCCATCACCAGCTTCTTGTCGACGATAGAGGCGACCGTTGCCGTCAGGCAGTTCAGCACGAAGCTCGGCGCATAGGCCTTGTCGACGGTGAAGACGAAGGTGCCGGCATCGGCCGCCTTGGCTTTTTCCGTGACGTTGTCGCCGGTCAGGCCAAACTGGGTGAGGATGAAGGCCGGGCTCTTGTCGAGCTTGACGGCGCGCTCGAATGACCAGGCGACGTCTTCGGCGGTGACCGGATTGCCGGAGGCGAATTTCAAGCCCGATTTCAGCTTGAACGTATAGGTGAGACCGTCATCGGAAACGCTCCAGCTCTCCGCCATATCACCCTTCACCTTGGAGGTATCGTCCATGTCGAGACGGACGAGCAGGCTGTAGCTGTTGCTGGTGATTTCGGCCGTCGAAAGCTCGAATGCCTCGCCCGGATCCATCGTGATGATGTCGTCGATGGCGAACCCTTCGACCAGCGTATCCTTGGGTGTCTCGGCGAAGGCGGAAGGTGCCGCCATCATCAGCAGCGAAAGAGCGGCCCCTGCGGAAAGCAGGCGGAAATTGCGGCTGAGCTTGGTGATCATCATTGTCTGTTCCCCTGTTCTTGATTGATTACGAAGCGTTTTGTCGGTCATGCCTCATTAAAACTATTGTCCACTCCTGCCGCGTCCAGAGGCGCGCAGCGCTTTAGGCGCGGTCCTCCCGCCAGGCTTGCGCCAGAATGCGAATCCAATTTTCACGGGCAAGTTTCGTGAGATCGGCCTCACCATAACCAACCTCCCTGAGAGCGGCAATCAGCTTCTGATTGCCGCTGGCATCGCCGATTTCTTCAGGAATGGTTGCCCCGTCGAAGTCCGATCCGAGGCCCACGCAGTCGATGCCGATTCGGTTCACCAGATAGTCGATATGGCGGATCATGTCGGCAAGCGGGGTGTCGCTGTCCGAGCGGCCGTCGGGGCGCAGCATGGCGGTGGCATAATTGATGCCGACGAGCCCGCGGCTTTCGCGGATCGCATCGAGCTGCCTGTCCGTCAAATTGCGCGCGACCGGCGTCAATGCGTGGGCATTGGAATGGCTGGAGACCAGCGGCTGGTCGGTCGTCTTCGCCACGTCCCAGAAGCCCTTTTCGGTGATATGGGCAAGGTCGACCACGACGCCGAGACGATTGCATTCCTTGACCAGCTCGAAACCGGCATCCGTGAGGCCCGGTGCCGTGTCCGGCGACATCGGGAAGGCGAAGGGCACGCCGTAACCGAAGACATTGTGCCGGCTCCAGACCGGCCCGAGCGACCGCAGCCCGGCTGCATAGAATACCTCGAGCGCCGCAAGATCGGCGCCGATCGCCTCGCAGCCTTCCATATGCAGGACGGCGGCGAAAATATTGTCGGCCATGGCGCCGCGGATATCTTTCACCGTCCGGCAGAGCCGCCAGGCGCCGGCCTGGTCGAGCCGCAGCGCGATCGCCGCCATTTCAGTGGCAATGGCAAGGGAAGGCAGTGGATCGAGAGGGGCCGCCATCGGCGTGACATAACGGCCGTCGGCATCCGGATCGGCAAAGACCAGATCGCCCGAGGGAATGTAGATCGCGCAGAGACCGCCCGAAAGCCCGCCCTCTCTCGCCCGGCGCGCATCGATATGGCCGAGCGTCGTGCCGTTTGCGAATTCCGCGATCGGGTCGCTGCCGTCTTTTGAATGTGTCCAGAGTCGAAGGAGAACGTCGTTGTGACCGTCAAATACGAATTGCATCTGTCTTCCTGCGCTGCCCGAGCGGGAAGACCAGAATAGAAAAGCTGGCGGAATTCGCCACCTCTTTTTTATAAATTCCGCCCTGGCGCTCTAAAAACGGAACGGGGGCCGAAGCCCCCGCAAAAACCATCGGATCGCACCATCTGAGATCAGTGCTTGCGGCGCTTCTTCTGCCGGTAGACGTCGATGACCACAGCCGCGACGATGATCAGACCTTTGACGATCTCCTGGTAATAGGCGTCGATCCTGAGGAAGGTGAAGCCCGAAGTCATGACCCCGAGGATGATGGTGCCGATGACGGTGCCGGTAATGCGCCCGACGCCGCCGGTGAGCGAAGTGCCGCCGATGACGGTCGCGGCGATCGCGTCGAGTTCATATCCGACGCCCATGCTGGCCTGCGCGGTTTCGGCGCGTGCCGCCGTGACGATACCGGCGAGACCCGCCAGCAATCCGGCGATCACATAGACCTTGACGAGGTGCGCCTCGATGTTGATGCCGGAAACGCGTGCCGCCTGCGGGTTGGCGCCGATGGCATAGGTGAACTTGCCGTAACGGGTGTAGCGCAGCGCAATGTGAAAGATCAGCGCAACGACCAGGAAGACGACGACCGGCCAGGCTTTGGTGCCGATGAAGTGAAACTGCTCGGTGATCCCGGAAACCGGCTGTCCCTTCGTATACCACTTCGCGACACCGCGAGCCGAAACGAACATGCCGAGCGTTGCAATGAACGGCGGGATTTTCGTGTAGGCGATGAGCGCGCCGTTCGCGAGACCGGCGGCGGCCCCGATCAGCAGCCCGATCATGATCGGCACGAAAGCCGGAAGGTCGGTCAGCGACGGGAAGACCGCCCGTCCCCAGGTCGACGACTGGGCGAAGCTTGTGGCGATCATCGCCGTCATGCCGACGACCGAGCCCGAGGAAAGATCGATGCCGCCGGTGATGATGACCTGCGTGACGCCGACGGCGATGATGCCGATGACGGAGACCTGCAGGATCATGATCGTCAGACGCTGCGAATTCATCAGGAAGCTTTGGCCGATGAACATCCAGCCGAGCGCTTCATAGATGAGCGCGATGCCGACGAGCACGAGGAAAATGCTGAGCTCAGTCGGCAAGCGCCGCCGCCTTTGCCGGGTTGCGAGCGGAGCCGCGCCCTCTGCTGCCTTGGTACTCATGTCAAACCTCCCTTTGGCGATCACGGACGGCGCATCACTGCGCAGCCAGCTCCATCACCTTGATCTGCGTTGCTTCATCGCGATTGAGGAAACCGGTCACGCGTCCCTCATGCATGACCATGATGCGGTCGCTCATCCCGAGAACCTCGGGCATCTCGGACGAGATCATGATGACCGCGACGCCGTTTCGCGCCATTTCGGTGACCAGCCGGTGGATTTCCGCCTTGGCGCCGACATCGATGCCGCGCGTCGGCTCGTCGAGAATGAGGATGCGCGGATTGGTGAGCAGCCAGCGCCCGATCAGCACCTTCTGCTGATTGCCGCCCGACAGATTTTCCACCCGCTCGTAAAGATTGGGCGTCTTCACCCGCAGCTTCTTTGCCATGTCTTCGCAGGTCGCCTCGATGGCGCCCTGCTGCACGAAGCCGCCCTTGACATATCTGTCCTGGAGCACGGCGATCTGCATGTTCTCGAGAATATCGAGGATGAGCAGACAGCCGGTATCCTTGCGGTCCTCGGTCAGGAACGCCATCTGGTGACGGATAGCCTCGGTCGGCGAAGAAATCGTCACCGGCTTGCCGTAGAGCTCGATCGAACCGGAGCTTGCCGGCGTCACGCCGAACAATGTTTCGGCGACATTCGATCGCCCCGAACCGACAAGGCCGGCCACCCCAAGGATCTCGCCTGCCCTTACCTCGAAGGAGACGTCCTTGAAGACACCGTTGAGGCAAAGATCCTTGACGGAGAGCATCACCTCGCCGATCGGCACCTCTTCCTTGGGGAACATCTGGGTGATCTCGCGCCCGACCATCATGCGGATGATGTCGTCGCGGGTCACCTCGGTCGAGGCATGCGTGCCGATATAGCGGCCGTCGCGGAAGACCGAGAACTCGTCGGCGATCTCGAACAACTCGTTCATCTTGTGGGTGATGTAGACGATGCCGATGCCCTGCGCCCTCAGGTCGCGGATAATGCGAAAGAGATGCTCGACCTCGCGCTCGGTCAGCGCCGAAGTCGGCTCGTCCATGATCAGCACGTCGGAATTATAGGAAACCGCCTTGGCGATCTCGACCATCTGCCGGTTGGCGACCGACAGGTACCGGACCTCGATATCGGGATCGATGTCGATATTCAGTCGGGCAAACAGCTCTTCGGTCATGCGATGCATGACGCCGTGATCGACGAAGCCGAAGCGGTTCTTCGGCTCGCGGCGGATCCAGATATTTTCGGCGACCGTCATGAACGGCATCAGGTTCAGTTCCTGATGGATCATGGCAATGCCGTTCTCCAGCGCGTCGAGCGGAGATTTCAGCTGGATCTCGATGCCCTTCAGGCGGATATCGCCTTTGTCAGGTATGTAGATGCCGGCGAGGATCTTCATCAGCGTCGATTTGCCGGCGCCGTTTTCGCCCATCAGCGCATGCACGGAGGCGCGCTTCAGTCGGAACTGCACGTCGTCGAGGGCGACGACACCGGGAAATTCCTTGCGAACGCCCTCGGCGCTCAGCAGATATTCCGCATTCGGGACTGCACCGCTCGCACGCACGGCGGCCATGGTTGTCGGGCTGACGGCCATATCATCTCCTCCGGATACGGACAGGCGAAAAGGATGCGGGCAAAGCCCGCATCCCGTTTGGCGTTCGCCTCAGTTCTTGGTGACGAAGTCCTTGACGTTTTCAGGCGTCACGAGCTGGAAGGGAATATAGACCTTCTTCTCGGTCTTTTCGCCCTTGGCGAGCTTGAGCGCCGTGTCGAGCGAGCCCTTGCCCTGGCCGGCGGCATCCTGGAACACCGTGACGTCGAGATCGCCTGCCTGCATGGCGGCAAGCGCGTCCTGCGTGGCGTCGACACCGCCGACGACGACCTTGGTCATATCCTTGCCGGCCGCCTTCAGCGCCTGGATGGCGCCGATCGCCATTTCGTCGTTGTTGGAGATCACCGCGTCGAATTCGATGCCGCTGGAGAGCCAGTTGGTCATCAGGTCGGCGCCCTGGGTGCGATCCCAGTTGGCCGTCTGCTCTTCGACGATCTCAAGACCCTTGCATTCATCGGTCTTGATGACGTCATGGACGTCCTGGGTGCGCATGCGCGCAGCCTGGTTGGAAAGCTCGCCCATGATGACGACGACCTTGCCCTTGCCGCCGAGAATGCGGCAAACTTCCTTGGTCTCCAGCGTGCCGGATTCCTGCTCGTTGGATGCGACGAAAGCCTGCTTCTCCGGCAGCGTGTCGACATTGACCGGCTGGCGGTTGACGTAAACAAGCGGAATGCCGGCATCGGCAGCAAGCTTCGACATTGCCGTGGTCGCATCGGTATCGACAGGGTTGACGATGATGGCATCAACCTTGGAGGCGATGAAATTCTGGATCTGGCTCTGCTGCTTGGAGACGTCATTCTGCGCGTCTTCGACCTGCAGCGTCACGCCGCTCAGCGTCTTGGCATAATCGGTCATGCCGTTGCGCAGAACGGTCAGAAAGTTGTCGTCGAATTTCGCCATCGAAACGCCGACGGTTTCTGCGTGAGCGGCCGTCGACATGACGAGCGCCATCGCAGTGCCCAGGATAAACTTTTTCATTTTCACTTCCTCCACAAACGGTGCCCGGCTGCACCCTCCTCACGCCGGAGCTCCAGGCATTTGCCCTGGAGCCGGAATTTTCCCGCCGCCTCTCCTGCGGCGCTCCGCATAAAACGGAACAAACAAACCGTAAAATTTGCTCTTCGGAATATTCATTCCATTTTCTGGGAACGGCGTCAAGCCTCTTTAGCGGCAACGAGATCGGGAAGAAGGCGCAAGGCCGCGCACTTTACGATCGGCGCCTGCATTGCCTCTGTTGTGAAAGGCGAAAGCCGCCTCCATCTATGGGAGGCTCGAAGACAAGGCCGCGGCCGCAGGCGTCTTCGATCTCTCGACGCGGCCGGTCATTTAAGGATTTTGGAGACAGGGCAAATGTCCATTTCGATCTATCGCCTCACCGTTCCGATGTTCCAGCGCGGCCTCGCCAGCCTGAAAACCTATCTCGACAAGGCGGAAGCCTATGCGAAGGAAAAGAACATCGATCCCGCCGTCTTGGTCGCCGCGCGTCTCGCGCCCGACATGCTGCCGCTCTCCGGCCAATATCAGCGCGCCAGCGACAGCGCCAAATTCACCCTCTCCAGGCTGACCGCCACCGACGCCCCGAAGTTCGAGGACAATGAGAAGACGTTCGACGAACTGCGCGAACGGCTGGCCAAGACCGAAGCCTATCTGGCCGGCTTCTCGGAGGACGCGCTGGAGGGCACGGAAGCCCGGGACATCACTTTGCCGGGCAAAAGCGGCATCGTGCTTCCTGGAAACGAGTATGTCACCGTTTTCGCCCTGCCGAACTTCTATTTCCACGTTGCCACGGCCCACGCCATCCTGCGCAATCAGGGTACGCCGATCGGCAAGCGCGATTATCTCGGGTAAAAGGCATCAGGGCCGGTGCGTCACCGGCCCTTTTTCCGTCAGCTCGGTATAGGCAAGCGTCTGATCGAGATGCCGCGCCCGCAGCGACAGCAGCTTTTCGGCATAGCCGAGCCGGATTGCCGCATAGGCCGGATCGCCGGCAATATTGTCGAGCTCCATCGGATCGTCGCGGAGATTGAAGAGCAGCGGCGGCAGTGCGGTAAAATGCACATATTTGAACCGCGCGTCGCGGATCACCGCAAGATTGCACTCATTCGACCTGAGCCCGAAATGCCGCTCCGACTCGCCCCCGGCAATATCGCGGAAATCGAATTCCCAGAATGCCGCGTCCCGCCAGCCCGCTCCGCTCCCGCCCTCGACAAAGGGCATCAGCGATCGGCCGTCGAGCCCGTTTTTCGCCTCGATGCCGAGCCTTTGGCAAAGTGTGGGAAAAATGTCCGCGGCACTGGTGAAATCGTCGACGACCCCGCCCGCCGCCCCGCTTGCGGGATCGCGAATGACAAGCGGAATGTGGTAGCTGCCGTCGAAGAAACCGCCCTTCCCCAGCGTCCAGTGATCGCCTGCCATCTCGGCGTGATCCGAGGTGAAGACAATAAGCGTATCGTCCCAGGCGCCCGCATCCTTCAGGGCCTGCCAGATCCGGCCGAGCTGCGCATCGACCTCTGCGATCATGCCGTAATAGATCGCTCGGATCGCCGCGAAATCCTCGCCATCCCAGTCGCTGAGCGGTCCCGTCGCGCCGTGGATGAAACTGCCCTTGCCGGTGCGCGGCATGGCAAAGGCGAGATAGGGATGACTTGCCTGTTCCGTTTGGGCGTTTGCCGCGCGCGCAAAAGCCGGCCCCTCACCGGGCTTGAACATCCGGTTGAACGGCGCCGGCACGGAAAACGGCGGATGCGGCCGTAGGAAAGACACATGCGCAAACCACGGCCTGTCCTGTTCGCCCAGCCAGCGAATGAACTCGCCGGCGAGGAAGGCCGTCTGGGTCTCGTCGCTGGAATAGGCCGGCGCCGCATCAGAAATGTCGCCGGCGCGCGCGCCGACGGGAATATGAATGTCGCGGCTGACGGCGTCCCGATGGCCGCGGGACCGGAGCCAGGAGAGCCACTGCCTTTCATGCTCCGGCAGCAGCTGGCGTGCGGTAAAGCCCGGCAGCACGCCTTCATAAGTGGTCAGATGCGGGTCATTGGCATCCATGCCGCGCGGATCGGGCGCCGTGTCGGTATAGCCGAACAGCGTCGGGTCATAACCCGCCCGCCGGGCGGCCAGCGCCAGATTGTCGAAGCGGGCATCGAGCGGCGAACCATTGCGGCAGACCCGGTGGTTCATCTGGTAGAGGCCGGTATAGAGTGTCGCCCGCGCCGGTGAGCAGGGTGCAGCCCCGGCATAGTGCCGCCGGAACAGCGTTCCCCGGCGCGCCAGCGCATCGACATTGGGCGTTTTCACGCAAGGATGACCGGCAGAAGACAGACAATCGCCACGCCACTGGTCCGCCGTGATCAGCAGGATATTCGGCCGACGGTCGCTCTCAATTCCGGCTGGCTCAATTCCGGGCTCAGTGCTGGTTGGATTTTGCATGCCAGTTCCAGGCGGAACGGATGATCTGACTGAGATCATACTGCGGCACCCAGCCGAGCACGTCGCGCGCCTTGTCGTTATTGGCGACCAGCGTATGCGAATCGCCTTCGCGCCGGCCGATATATTCCACCGGGAAAGGCCGGTTCGACACATCTTCGATCGCGCCGAGCAATTCCCTGACCGTGGTGCCGGTGCCGGTGCCGAGGTTGAGCGCGACGGATTGCCCGCCCTTCAAGAGATATTCGACGGCGCGCACATGCGCATCGGCCAGATCCAGCACATGGATATAGTCGCGCACGCAGGTGCCGTCGCGCGTCTCGTAATCGCTGCCGAATACCTTGAAGCCCTGGCGGCGGCCGAGTGCCGCGTCGATCGCCAGCGGTATCGCATGCGTTTCCGGCTGGTGCCATTCGCCGATCCGGCCTTCGAAATCGGCGCCCGCCGCATTGAAATAACGCAGCACCACCGAGCGCAGGCTTCGGTACTGGTCGTAATCGGCAAGCGCCTGTTCGACGATATATTTCGTCCGCCCGTAGGGATTGATCGGCACCTGCCGGTGCGTCTCGTCGAGCGGCACGCTCTGCGGCAAACCGTAGGTGGCGCAGGTAGAGGAGAAGACGAAGGCATTGATGCCGGCCGCCTGCGCCGCCGAAAGCAGCGTCAGAGTGCCGATGACATTGTTCTCATAGAAGGAAACCGGATCCTTGACCGATTCGCCGACCTCGATCAGCGCGGCAAAATGCAGGATCGCCGCCGGTTTGTGCTTGGCCAGCACCTCGTCCAGCCGGGTGCGATCGCGAATATCGCCTTCCTCGGCCGGCCCCCATTTGACGAACTCGCGATGGCCGTTGGAAAAATTATCGAAGACGACAGGCTTGTAGCCCTTGTTCGCCAGGTCGAGACACGTATGCGAGCCGATATAACCGGCGCCGCCGACGACAAGAACCGTTTCACCTGCCATGCACCACCCTTATTATTAGCGAGAGATAAAAGAAACCTAGACGAGATACACGTCAATAAAAAGAAGGAATTGCGATAGGCGTGAACGGACAATAGGTCAAATGCCGAACCGCCCCTGCGGCAGTCGGAATTATTCGCGTGATTTGCATAACCGCCCGTTTTAAGGGGCATTCACAACATGGACCGCAGCAATCAGCCAGGGAGCGCGCGAATGAGGAAGGCATTGGTCGTTTGGGGCGGCTGGCAGGGCCATGAGCCGGAGCAATGCGCTCATATCGTCGCCGACCTGCTGCGCGAGGACGATTTTGCGGTGGAGGTCACCGCCGATCTCGGCATATTCGGATCGCCGACGCTCGCCAAAGCCGATCTGCTGGTGCCGATCATCACCGGCGAAAAGCTGGAAAAGCCTCACGCCAGCGCCCTGGTCGAAGCCGTGCGCGGCGGGCTGGGGCTTGCCGGCCATCACGGCGCGCTCGCCACCTCCTTCAAGGAAAGCGCCCCTTTCCGCTATGTCTCCGGCGTCACCTGGGTCGCCCATCCCGGCAACATCATCGACTTCCGCGTCGCCGTCACCCGCCAGGACGATCCGGTCATGGAAGGCATTCCCGACTTCGACTACCGGTCGGAGCAATATTATCTGCACTATGACCCGAGCGTCGAAATCCTGGCGACCACCACCTTCACCGGCGCCTACGATCCTGCCGCCCGCAATGTCGTGATGCCTGTTGTCTTCAAGCGCCATTTCGGCGGCGGCCGCATCTTCTATTCGGCGCTCGGCCATGTCGCCGCCGAATTCGACCATCCCTACATGCCGCTGATCCTGCGCCGCGGCCTGAGCTGGGCCGCCCGCCAGTAGATTGGCTGTATCGGGCACCGTTCGAGGGCGGCTGAACTCTATCCGAGAACGCTTTCGATATTCCCCGATGCTGATGTCATTGAGGTGGCGACGCCTGCCGGCAAGACCGATCGTCCGCCTGGAATGCCGCTGAATATTCGAGAGGTGGCAATAAGGCCTAACGAGCCGCTTTCAGCTGCAGGTCGGTCTCGACGGCAGGGACCGCCTCGTCATAGACCCGCATCAGCCGCCCGGCTGCCTTCAGCTTCTCGATGAGATCGTTTCCATCGGGCGAGGCTTTGGTCAGCTCCAGCTGCTCGAACTCCCTCAGCGCCTGAGCCCAATGGCTTTCCCCGCGCCCATCCGGCCTGCCTTCCGATTCCCACAGTGAATAAGCGCGCTGGCTGACCCAGGCGTCTTTATTATGACTCATGACAAACCCCAGCGGAAAATTTGGAAGCAATGTTAAACAGGTAACAAGGTGCCAAAACCGGCTTTAGGAGTCGTTACGAGGCAGCGTTATTTTTTAGCTAACGGTCATGATTCGGCGAGACTAAACGCCGATAAAAACATACGAATTCGCGGCATGGCTGCACCCGGAATTATCCGGCGCCGCCTCACGCGGCACCTTGGACCGACTTCAACGCTGAGATACTGTCCGCCTGAAACGACAGCGGTGATCCATGGCAGCAAAGACCACTCTCAACGCAAAAAATCTGGAAGCGCTCGGTGCGCAGCGTCTCGCCGAACTGCTGATCGAAATCAGCACCGGCAGCGCCGCCCATAAACGGCGGCTGCGCATGGAACTGGCCGGCAATCAGGGCAGCATCGAGGTCGCGCGTGAGATCCGCAAGCGCCTCGGCAGCATCGCACGAGCGCAGAGCGTCATCGAATGGCACAAAGTAAAAGCCGTCAACGCGGACCTCGAAACGCAGCGGTCCGCGATCGTCACCGTCGTGGCCGCCGACGATCCGAAGGAAGCGTTCGATCTCATCTGGCAATTCCTTGCCGTTGCCGATTCGATCTTCCACCGATCCAACAGCAACGACATCGCCTTCACCGAGACCTTCCATCAGGCATGCGCCGATGCCGGCGTCATCGCCAGCTCCGCGGGAATCGGTATCGATGTCCTTGCCGACAAGGTTTTCGCTGCGTTGCAGGATAACGACCACGGCCAATATGACCCGCTGATCGCCGAGATGGTTCCGGCGCTGGGCAAGGCCGGCCTCGACCGTTTGAAGAGCCTCCTGGTGCAATGGTTGAACGAAGCGGAGGAGGAGCCTGCCGGCGCCGACCGAAAAATTCTCGGCTGGGGCGGCAGCGAAGCGAGCTACCTGAACGAGATCTATGCCAGGCATCGGCAACAGGCGGCGCGTATCGCTCTGCAGGACATTGCCGATGCTGAGAATGATGCCGATGCCTTCATCGCCCAGCAGCCGGAAGAGACCTTAAGGATGCCGATGGTCGCGATCGCGATTTCCGACCGCTTGCTCCTGGCTGGACGCGCCGAGGAAGCATTGAGGATTTTGGACGGCGTCGACAACCGGTTCGAAACGCCCTTTGAATGGCAGGAAGCCCGCGCCGAAACGCTCGAAGCGCTCGGACGGGGGGAGGAAGCCCAGGCCTATCGATGGCAATGCTTCGAGCAGTCGCTGAACGGTGAGCATCTTCGCGCCTTCCTGCGAAAGCTCGCCGACTTCGACGACATTGAGGCCGAAGAGAAGGCATTCGCCTTCGCGCACGGCTTTCCTGATGTTCATCGAGCCCTTGCCTTTTTCCTCGCCTGGCCGGCAGCGGCCGAGGCCGCGAAACTCCTCTCCAGGCGCCAGGCGGAACTGGACGGCGACCTCTACGAACTGATGACGTCGGGCGCCGAAATGCTGCGGGAGAAACACCCACTCGCGGCAACCATGCTGTTGCGGTCGATGATCGGCTTCGCCCTCGATAACGGCCGATCCAGTCGTTACCGGCATGCCGCGCGCCATCTGGCGGAATGCGCCGCGCTCGCGCCTCATATCGACGATTTCGGCGACGCCCGGCCTCACGACGCCTATGTCGACGAGCTGAAGCGTCAACATGGAAACAAGCATGGCTTCTGGGGCCTAATACATTAAGCCGCATACCCGATTCACGAACGGAAAGGACATCGCTATGACCGATACTTCGTGGCACGCAGATCCCTTGAGCTGGGGCAATGGCCCACGCATATTCGAAGCCTTCCTCGAGCCGACGGATCCCTACTCGGCCAAAGCATTCAACAAGCTGGACGCCCTTCTCGATCAAGCCGGCGAGGATAGGATCACAGTGAAGATCCGCCTGCAGTCGCAACCCTGGCATATGTATTCCGGCGTGATCGTCCGCTGCATCATCGCAGCCTCGACGCTGGAAGGCGGCAAGGAGACGGCAAAGAAGGTCATGGCCGCCATCGCTACGCATCGAGAAGAATTCGAGTTCGACCACCATGCCGGCGGCCCGAACATGGACGTGACGCCGAACCAGATCATCGAGCGCCTGGAGGGCTTTAGCGGCATCAAGCTGAAGGACGCCTTCGCAATCCCGGACCTCGACCGGGAGATCAAATGGCACTGCAAATATGCCCGCCAAAACGGCATCCACGTCTCGCCGACCTTCATGATCGATGGGCTGGTGCAGGCGGATATGAGCAGCGGCGACGAGATTGCGGCCTGGGTGAAGAAGGTGCTAGGTCACTGACGCCTAGCTATACCAACTCCTGAAATCACAAGCGTTGGCGCGCTTGAAGCATTATGGCGGAGAGGGTGGGATTTGAACCCACGATACCCTTGCAGGTATGCCGCATTTCGAGTGCGGTGCATTCGACCACTCTGCCACCTCTCCGCGGTCTGGTCGGCGCTTGTTCGGCGCGGGCGTTCTCATAACGAGCCTGTGACGGGTTGGCAAGCCGAAAAGTCGAAGCATTCCATCCTTTTGCCTTGACACTTTTTTGTCACTCGCGTATTTCGGCTGCGCACTAGGTATGGAGTAATCCGTGCCTTAGCCGTCTCGCGCTTGCGCGGGGCTTCACCGGCAGGAAGAACTCGAGGCCAGCCCTCTGAAATCCCTGCTTAACCTAGACTGATAAAAAGACGGCCACCCTGCTGATCAGCGGGGAGAGCTGGAACGAACATGAAAGGATAAAAAATGTTCGCAGTCATCAAGACCGGCGGTAAACAGTACCGTGTGGCAGCCAACGACGTGCTGACCATCGAAAAGCTGGAAGCCACCGCTGGCGACTCCATTGAATTCACCGAAGTGCTCGTGATCGGCGAAGGCGCCGACGCTGCGATCGGTGCGCCCTTCGTTACCGGCGCCTCTGTCAAGGCAGAAGTCGTCGAACAGAACCGCGGCAAGAAGGTCATCGCCTTCAAGAAGCGCCGCCGTCAGAATTCGAAGCGTTCGCGCGGCCATCGTCAGCATCACACGGTCGTCCGTATCACGGACATCGTGGCTGCCAAGTAAGATCAACGGGACAAGGTTTGAAGGAGAACTCCAATGGCACACAAAAAAGCTGGCGGTTCCTCGCGCAACGGTCGCGATTCCGAATCCAAGCGCCTTGGCGTGAAGAAGTTCGGCGGCGAAGCCGTCATCGCAGGTAACATCCTCGTGCGTCAGCGCGGGACGCAGTGGCATCCGGGTTCCAACGTCGGCCTCGGCAAGGATCACACGATTTTTGCGCTTACCGCCGGCAATGTGAACTACCGAACGAAGGCCAACGGTCGCGTCTACGTGTCTGTCATGCCGAAAGCGGAAGCAGCGGAATAAGCCGGTAGCGCTCTAAAACAGCCGGCGTCTCATCGACCCGGCTGGCCGTACCAGGTTCAGTCCAGAAAACAGGGGAGATGGGGCGCCATCTCCCCTTTTTCTTTGTCCAAACAGGAGGACTGAACATGCAAGGCGAATTGTTAAGGGTAGACCAATCACGGTCGCCCCGGGAAGGCCAGGTGTCTTCCGAAGAACGGCTGAGGCCGGAGCGGTTAAGGACCGATTGCCCTGTCTTGTTATCGGAAAGGCTCGTCATGCGCGCGCCCCACGAAGAAGACATCGACGCCCTTGCCCATCTCGCCAATAACGCCAAAGTCGCCACCATGGTATCGCGTATGCCGCACCCTTATACCGCCGATGATGCTGCCGACTTCGTGCGTCGCACGAAAAAAGGCGAGATTGGCAAGTGCGTCTATGCAATCACCAAAGCCGAAAACGGCGCCTTTATCGGTTGCTGCGGTGTCGAGCCGCATGCCGACGGCAGGACTGTCGAGATCGGTTACTGGCTGGGCGAGCCCTATTGGAACAAGGGCTATACGACCGAGGCCTGCCATGCCCTGGTCGATATGGTGTTCAGAACCCGCCAGGACGTCGATCAGATCGACGCCCGCTGCCGGGTGATGAACGTCGCCTCGCGCCGCGTCATCCAGAAGTGCGGCTTCCAGTTCCAGGGATCGGGGCTTGCCGCCTCGCTGGCGCTCGGCAGCAACGTGCCGGTGGAATGGTACAGGCTCGACCGCAAGACCTGGATGTCGCTCAGAAGCTGGGGGAACATCGCATGAGCACGACCGCGCTGCAAAGGCCGGAGGTCAAGCCGATGATGCCGGGCCCCGCGCCTGTCATCTCGACCGCCCGGCTGACGCTCCGCCCCCACAGGCTGAGCGATGCGCCTGACATTGCGGAATCGCTTTCCGATTTCGCCGTCACGCGCATGCTGTCCCGCGTCGCCTCGCCGTTCGACCGGCAGGATGCGCTGGACTGGCTGGTCCCGGTCACCTCGGGCGCCCTGCCGGACTGGCCGTTGGCGATCACCGGCAAGGACGATGTCCATATCGGCAACGTCTCGATCGAACTGCGTCACGGCCGCTGGCACCTCGGCTATTGGCTGAACCGCTACTACTGGCGGCGCGGCTATATGAGCGAGGCGGTGGCTGGAATTGTCGAGCGCTTTTCGCGCCGCATGCCGGAAACGCCGATCCATTCCGGCGTCTTCGCCGACAACCCGGCTTCGCTGCGATTGCAGGAGAAGCTCGGTTTCCGCATGACGGGCTGCGGCGAAATCTATTGTTTCGCCCGCAACACCATGGTGTCGCACATCGAGACCGTGCTGCAGCCGGGCATGCTGCAGCCACGCAAGGTGGCGTAAACAAAAAGGAGATGCCGCCGCCGCCCGTGGCGGCGTCTCCGTCAATTCCCGATCTCGACCCATAGCGGGAAATGATCGGAGCCGACGGATTGCGTATCGATCCGGGCGGATTGCAACCGGCCCTTGAGGCCGCAACTGACGAAGCAATAATCGAGATGCATGCGTTCGCCGTGATCTTCGGGATTCATCCAGCTGTAGCTCTCCGGGCGGTAAGCTTCGAGCGCCGCAAAGGCGTCGACCGGCGTGCCGATCCGGGCGATGCGGCCGTAATATCCGCCGCCGGCACCGGCAAGCGCGCAATATTCCGGCGATTCCGGCTCCATGTTGAAATCGCCCATGATGACGTAATCCTCCGGCAGCGGCGGCTCCGGCAGATCGAATTCACCACCCCCCGTCAGCGACCCGCCTTCGTGGACGAAAGCGTTGATATGCGCGTTCAAACATTGCAGCTGGCGGATGCGCTCGTCCGGAGAGACGTGGTCGAGATGGACGGAATAGACGCGGATCGCGCCTCCGGGCGTCGCGATCACCGCCTCGGTGGCACCGCGCTGAAGATTGATCTTGCCGATCGTGCGGCTGCGCGGCAGAAGCAGCGTCCGGGTCGAAAGGATCGGCCAGCGCGACAGCACCATATTGCCGAACTGGAAACGCATGCCCCGCACCGGCTGACGCTCGCTTCCGGCAGCCTCGACATGCAGGTCGCAGGCCGGCCCATACACCCAGAAATGGTCGGGAAAGAAGGCGGCAAGGTCGGCCGCCATGTCGGCAAAACCGTTGCGCGCGAAGCCCCGGGTCACCTCCTGCAGCGCGATGATATCGGCGCCCTCAAGGCTCCGGGCAATGCGCGCGAGATCGTATCTGCCGTCGAGACCGAAGCCGTACTGTATGTTATAGCTCGCAAAATTCACGATAATCTTTGACCTCCGTCGGAACCGCCTATATCGAATGGGCCAAGACGGGCCGTCCAACTGCCACCGGATACTGGAAGTAAAATGAAATTTCTCGACGAAGCAAAGGTCTATATCCGATCCGGAGACGGCGGCGGGGGCAGCGTTTCCTTCCGGCGTGAGAAATTCATCGAGTTCGGCGGGCCCGACGGCGGTGATGGCGGACGCGGCGGCGATGTCTGGGTCGAGACCGTCAACGGCCTCAACACGCTGATCGATTTCCGTTTTCAGCAGCATTTCAAGGCGACGATCGGCACCCACGGCATGGGCAGAAACCGCACCGGCGCCAACGGCAGCGACGTGACGCTGAAGGTTCCCGTCGGAACCCAGATCTTCGAGGAAGACCGGGAAACGCTGATCTGCGATCTCACCGTCGAAGGCCAACGTTATTGCCTCGCCCATGGCGGCAATGGCGGCTTCGGCAACGCTCATTTCAAGACCTCGACCAACCAGGCGCCGGATTGGGCCAATCCCGGCCTGCCCGGCGAGGAAAAGACCCTCTGGCTGCGGCTGAAGCTGATTGCCGATGCCGGCCTCGTCGGCATGCCCAATGCCGGCAAGTCGACCTTCCTCGCATCTGTCACCCGTGCCCGGCCGAAGATCGCCAATTATCCCTTCACCACGCTGCACCCCAATCTCGGCGTCGCCACCATCGACGAGCGGGAATTCATCCTGGCCGACATTCCGGGCCTGATCGAAGGCGCCCACGAGGGTGTCGGCATCGGCGACCGGTTCCTCGGCCATGTCGAGCGCACCCGCGTGCTGCTCCACCTCGTCTCCGCCCAGGAGGAAAAGGTCGGCAAAGCCTATAAGACGGTGAAACACGAGCTCGAAGCCTATGGCAACGAGCTGACTGATAAGCCGGAAATCGTGGCGCTGTCGCAGATCGACGTGCTCGACGAGGCCGAACTGAAGAAGAAGACGAAGGAATTGGCCAAGGCCTGCGGCAAAACGCCGTTCCAAATTTCGGCCGTCACCGGCAAGGGCATGACCGAGGTGCTGCGCGCGCTGCGCGACATCATCGTCGAGGAAAATGCCGAGGAAAAGCCGGCCAAGGTGCCGAAGCAACGCCATCGCGACATTGTTGTCGCCGATGAGGCTGAGGACATTGGCGAGGATGGGGCCGATGACCAGCCGTAAGCCGCTCGGCCGCTACCGCCGCATCGTCATCAAGATCGGCTCGGCCCTGCTGGTCGACCGCAAGGCCGGGCTGAAGAAGGCCTGGCTCGACGCCATGTGCACTGACATTTCCAGCTTGAAGGCCAAGGGCATCGACGTGCTCGTCGTATCCTCCGGCGCCATCGCGCTCGGCCGCTCGGTACTCGACCTGCCGTCGGGCGCGCTGAAACTGGAGGAAAGCCAGGCAGCGGCCGCCGTCGGCCAGATCGCGCTGGCCCGCGCCTGGTCGGAAAGCCTGTCGCACGGCGACATTGTCGCCGGCCAGATCCTGCTGACGCTCGGCGACACCGAGGAGCGCCGCCGTTATCTCAATGCGCGCGCCACCATCAATCAGCTTTTGAAGATCGGCGCCGTGCCGATCATCAACGAGAACGACACGGTCGCCACCAGCGAAATCCGCTATGGCGACAACGACCGCCTGGCCGCCCGCGTCGCGACGATGACCGGCGCCGACCTGCTCGTCCTTCTCTCCGATATCGACGGCCTCTACACCGCACCGCCGCATCTCGACCCGAAGGCGACCTTCCTGGAGACGATTTCCGAAATCACCCCCGAGATCGAGGCGATGGCCGGCGGCGCCGCTTCCGAGCTCTCACGCGGCGGCATGCGCACCAAGATCGATGCCGGCAAGATCGCCACGACATCGGGCTGCGCCATGATCATCGCCTCGGGCAAGACCGACAGCCCGCTGTCGGCAATCGAAAACGGCGCGCGTTCCTCCTGGTTCGCGCCGTCGGGCACACCGGTCACGGCCCGCAAGACCTGGATCGCCGGGCAGTTGCAGCCAGCCGGCGAACTGCGTGTCGATGACGGCGCCGTCACCGCCCTCGGGGCCGGCAAGAGCCTGCTTCCCGCCGGCGTGCGCGGCGTTTCCGGCCTGTTCAGCCGCGGCGATACGGTGGCGATCGTCGGCCCTGAGGGTCGCGAGATCGCCCGCGGACTTGTGAGCTACGATGCCGAGGACGCCCGCCGGATTGCCGGCCGCAAGTCGGCCGAGATCGAGGCCATTCTCGGTTATCCCGGCCGCGCCGCCATGGTCCATCGCGACGATATGGTGATGACCGCGCAGATCAGACAGAAATCGGAAAGGCAGAAGAAGGACGCGGCCCATGCTTGAGACCGTTGCGGCAAGCCCCGACATTGACGCGCTGATGAATGACATCGGCCGCAAGGCAAAGGCTGCCGCGCGACCGCTGAGCTTTGCATCCACCGAGGTCAAGAACAGGGCGCTGAACGCTATGGCCGATGCGCTCCTGGCCAACAAGGCCGAGATCCTTGCCGAGAATGCCAAGGACCTGAAAGACACCGAAGGCAGCGACATGCTCGCCTCCTTCGTCGACCGGCTGACGCTGAACGACAAGCGCGTCGCCGAAATGGCCGAGGGAATCCACGCCATTGCCGCCCTTGCCGATCCCGTCGGCGAAGTCATCGCCGCCTGGGACCGGCCGAACGGGTTGAAGATCGAGCGCGTCCGCACGCCGCTCGGCGTCATCGGCGTCATTTTCGAAAGCCGGCCGAACGTCACCGCCGATGCCGGCGCCCTCTGCCTCAAGGCGGGCAATGCCGTCATCCTGCGCTGCGGTTCGGATTCGCGCCGTTCATCGCAGGCGATCCATGCCTGCCTCGTCGAGGGCCTGAAGGCGGCCGGCCTTCCAGAGCATGCTATCCAACTCGTTCCCGTCACCGACCGGGCCGCCGTCGGCGCCATGCTGCGCGGCTTGGACGGGACGATCGACGTCATCGTGCCGCGCGGCGGCAAGAGCCTGGTCGCCCGCGTGCAGAGCGAGGCCCGCGTGCCGGTCTTTGCCCATCTCGAAGGCCTCTGCCATATCTATGTCGATGGCTCGGCCGATATCGAGATGGCCAAGCAGATCGTCGTCAATGCCAAAATGCGCCGCACCGGCATCTGCGGCGCCGCCGAAACCCTGCTTGTCGATGGCGCTGCAATCGGCACGCATCTGACGCCGCTGCTCGAGGTTCTCACGAATGCCGGCTGCGAGGTCCGCGCTTCGCCGACAGTGCTGAAGGTCGCCCCCGGCCTGAAGCCCGCGACCGAGGAGGACTGGTCGACCGAATATCTCGACGCGATCATTTCGGTCGCCGTCGTCGACGGCATATCCGGCGCGATCGCCCATATTCAGAAATATTCCTCGAACCACACCGAGGCCGTGATCGCCGAGGACCCCGATGTCGTCGCGCGTTTCTTCACCGAAGTCGATTCGGCGATCCTGCTGCACAATGCCTCGACGCAGTTTGCCGATGGCGGCGAGTTCGGCATGGGCGCGGAAATCGGCATCGCCACCGGCAAGATGCATGCCCGCGGCCCGGTCGGCGTCGAGCAGCTGACCTCGTTCAAATATCGGGTGCACGGCACCGGACAGACGCGGCCCTGACGTGACGGCGGAGAGTTTGGACCGGCATTATCTCCGCATGCCGCACAGCGAGCGCGGCATGGTCGTCGGTCTGTTCGGCGGTTCGTTCAATCCGCCGCACCAGGGCCACGCGCTGGTCGCCGAGATCGCCATCAAGCGGCTAGGCCTCGACCAGCTCTGGTGGATGGTCACCCCCGGCAATCCGCTGAAGAGCCGCAACCAGCTGGCGCCACTTGCCGAGCGCATTGCCGAAAGCGAGCGTGTCGCCGCCGATCCGCGCGTCAAGGTCACCGCTTTCGAACAGTCGCTTGGCGTCAGCTACACCGCCAATACGCTCGCCCGCGTCAAGGCCCGCAATCCGCATGTGCATTTCATCTGGATCATGGGCGCCGACGGGCTGCAGACCTTCCACAAATGGCAGAAATGGCAGGAAATCGTCCGCACCTTCCCGATCGCCGTGATCGACCGGCCGGGTGCCACGCTCTCCTACCTCTCCTCGAAGATGACCAGGACCTTCGATTTCGCCCGTGTCGACGAGGACGACGCGCGCATTCTCTGGAAGAAACCCGCGCCGGCCTGGACCTTCATCCACGGGCCGCGCTCCGGCCTGAGCTCGACGGCAATCCGCAACGGCGCGCTGCCGGGCAGTGCCGAATAGGCTGATTTTCAAGGAAATCCCGGAAACGAGAAAGCCCGACGGGGGAGGATCCGTCGGGCTTATAAACTCGATCGACAACTGGGAGGAGGAGTGTTGTCGACCCTATCGAACGGCTATGGGAGGAGGAGAAGCCGTTTCGATGAGTCTGTTCTACCATATTCCGCGGGAAGGTGAATATCAATTTGTGCAATGCAGCAATGCGAGTGCTGCAATCCTTCCGAGGACGGCCCGCGAAATACTGCCGTTTTTAGGTGCAACCCAGCGAGGTAGCCGCAAAGGCAGGCCCTGTCGGTTTGCGGATTGGCGCTCATTGGGAAGGCTGCGCGTCCGCCGATTTCCGTTTCTCACAAAGCCATGCGCTTCCCGAATAGGTGAATGCCCGAACGGTCAACCAATGCCGTTATATTTTCCTGAATACATCCACTAGCCAAAGCGGGAGCACCGTTATATTCGTCGAAATATTTCGAACTCTTGGGAGTAAATTATGCAGAACCGCCGCCAATGGATGGCAACCGCCGCAATCACGGCCCTGTGGCTTGGCGCAGCAGCGCTGCCGACGCCTGCCACCGCAGCCGAAAAGCTCACGGTCTTTGCCGCGGCAAGCCTCAAGGAGGCGCTCGATGCCGCCAATGCCGCCTGGGCCAAGGAAAGCGGCAGGCAAGCCGTCGCCTCCTATGCGGCAAGCGGGGCGCTCGCCAAGCAGATCGAGAACGCAGCACCCGCCGATATCTTCATCTCGGCCGACCTTGCCTGGATGGATTACCTCGCCGGGAAGAGCCTCATCAAGGCCGACAGCCGTTCTAACCTGCTCGGCAACCGGATCGTGCTCGTTGCTGAAAAGGCCAAGGCAAAGCCGGTCGAGATCAAGCCGGGCTTCGATCTCGCAGCGCTTTTGGGTGACGGCAAGCTGGCCATGGGTGAGCCGAAATCGGTTCCGGCCGGCAAATACGCCATGGCCGCGCTGGAAAAGCTCGGCGTCTGGAAATTCGTGGAAAGCAAGGTCGCCGGCGCCGAAAGCGTCCGCGCCGCCCTTGCCCTCGTCTCCCGCGGCGAGGCGCCCTATGGCATCGTCTACCAGACGGATGCCGCCGCCGATCAGGGTGTCGCCATCGTCGGCACCTTCCCGGCCGATTCGCATCCACCGATCATCTATCCGGCCGCCATTCTTGCCGAGAGCAAGAACCCGGACGCCGCAGCCTATCTCGACTTCCTGAAATCCGATAAGGCAGCCGCCTTTTTCACGGCGCAGGGTTTTACTGTCCTGAAATGATGGGTTGAATTGATTGCGGAATCGATGGTGACGGCTTAGCGTGAAGCGGCCCCTCACCCTAACCCTCTCCCCGTAAACGGGGCGAGGGGACGTGCCCTGCGAAAGGTTGGTGGGGACGGAGAGGGCGCGGCATATCCCCTTCGCCCCGTTTTACGGGGGTCCGAAGGACGGGTCGAGACGCGTGGCTCGACCCCGGTCGGTGCCGGCAGGCGGATGAGGGGCCGGCATCGGGTGACGCCGGTAAAGAACGAGGTTTGTCATCAAACAGGCAATCGCCTCGGCAGCCTTCAAATTTCATGGAGACAATTTCGTTTGGATATGTTCGGCCTGAGCAATGAGGAATGGACGGCGATCCTGCTCAGCCTGCGCGTCTCTTTTGTCGCCATGCTGGCGAGCCTGCCTTTCGGCATCCTCGTCGCCCTGCTGCTTGCCCGCGGCCGCTTCTGGGGCAAGTCGGTGCTGAACGGCATCGTGCACCTGCCGCTGATCCTGCCCCCAGTCGTCACCGGTTTCCTTCTCCTGATCCTGTTCGGCCGCCGCGGTCCGGTTGGCAGCCTGCTCGACCAGTATTTCGGCATCGTCTTTTCCTTCCGCTGGACGGGCGCAGCACTCGCCTGCGCCGTCATGGCCTTTCCGCTGATGGTACGCAGCATCCGCCTGTCGATCGAGGCGGTCGACCGCAAGCTGGAGGAGGCGGCCGGAACGCTCGGCGCCGGTCCCGCCTGGGTCTTTTTGACGATCACCCTGCCGCTGACCCTGCCCGGCATCATCACCGGCATGATCCTGTCCTTCGCCAAGGCCATGGGCGAATTCGGCGCGACGATCACCTTCGTCTCCAACATTCCCGGCGAAACCCAGACGCTGTCATCAGCGATCTACACCTTCACCCAGGTGCCGGGGGGCGATGCCGGCGCGCTGCGCCTGACGCTCGTCGCCATCGTCATTTCCATGGCCGCGCTGCTCGCCTCCGAATTCCTCGCCCGCCTCGCCGGCCAAAGGATCGATCCGGAATGACGCTGATCGTCGCGGCAAAACAGAAGCTCGGCGGCTTTTCGCTCGACGCCGCCTTCACCTCCGAGCGTGGCGTCACTGCGCTGTTCGGCCGCTCCGGCTCCGGCAAGACCTCGCTGATCCGCATCATCGCCGGCCTCGCCCGCCCGGACGAAGGCCGCGTCGTCCTCGACGGCGAGGCCCTGACCGAAACCGCAACCGGCCTATTCGTCCCGAAACACCGCCGCCGCTTCGGCTATGTCTTCCAGGAGGCGCGGCTCTTCCCGCATCTCAGCGTCCGCGCCAATCTCTCCTACGGCCGCTGGTTTGCGGCGAAAACCGCAGGCGGCGAGAGCTTCGATCGCATCGTCGACCTGCTCGGCATCGAGCCGCTGCTGGAACGCAGCCCCGCAAAACTTTCCGGCGGCGAGAAGCAGCGTGTCGCCATCGGTCGCGCCCTTCTCTCCGCGCCCCGCCTGCTTCTCATGGACGAGCCGCTCGCCGCCCTCGACGAGGCGCGCAAGGCCGAGATCCTGCCTTATCTGGAGCGGCTGCGCGACGAGACGATAATCCCGATCGTCTATGTAAGCCATTCGATCGCCGAGGTGGCGCGGCTGGCGAATCAGGTCGTCGTCCTCAGCGACGGCAAGGTCGAAGCGACCGGCCCGGCCGTCGACATATTGAGCCGTCCCTCTGCGGCGGCCGATCGGAAAGAGGCAGGCGCGCTGCTCGAAGGCACCGTCGAAAGCTTCGATCCGCGTCACCGCCTGTCAACCGTCGCCCTGAAATCCTCTCGACTGCATATTCCGAGTGCAGCGCTTGCTTCAGGCAGACCGGTGCGCATCCGCATCCCGTCCCGCGACGTCATGCTGGCGACCGCCAGGCCCGAGGGCCTCAGCGCGCTGAACATTCTCGAAGGCAGGATCGCGGCGATCTCGTCGGACGAGGACGGAACGGTGGAAATCCGGATCGATTGCGGCGGCGACGTCATTCTCGCGCGCATCACGACGCTCTCCTGCGAGCGCCTCGATCTTCAGCCCGGCAAAACAGTCTTTGCCGTCATCAAGACGGTGGCTCTGGAGGCCTGATCCGTTTCCTATAGACTGCGTTTGCCTTCGAGCCAGGCGAGATCCTCGGCGAGGCTTTCGCGCATCGTCTTTTCCATCCGCCGGAAACGCTCGAGCAATTCCTCGCCGAACGGCGTCAGCGCCGCGCCGCCGCCCTTCTGGCCGCCGCGCTGCGGCTCCACCACCTGTTCGCGGAACATCCGGTTCATCTCGCTGACCAGCAGCCATGCGCGGCGATAGGACATGTCCATCGCCCGTCCCGCTGCCGAGATCGATCCGGTGGCGCGGATATGTTCCAAGAGCTCCATCTTGCCGTGACCGAGACGATCCTCGTCCGGGAAGCTGATTCGCAGGACGGGCACGAGTGTTTTTGCGGCTGGATCGGTCATCGAATCGTGAAATCGTGGAATTTGCCGCACTTTACGCGGCGGTACGGAAACTGTACACCGCCCGCACCAGCAGCCCGCGCGGCAATATTCTTCAATTCGGACGCCAGATCGGATTTTCGACCGTTCTGTATCTTAGCACGTCTTGAAACATTAATGGTTTGATGCCTATCTTAACCATGATCCGGTCTCGATCGGATCTCGTGTTGTGCATGGTTTGTCATTCCAGGAAAGGGAAAGCACTGACAACAGTACACGCCAAGGGAAGAACGCTCGCCGTTATCCCGAAGAGTGCGGAACGTGGCGCCGATGCCGCCGCCCGCGCCCTAGAAACCGTCCTCGCCAGCCTCGAGGACTCCAAAGCTGAAGATATCGTCACCATCGACATTGCCGGAAAATCGGCGCTGGGAGACTACATGATCGTCGTCTCCGGCCGCTCGAACAGGCATGTCATGGCGATCTCCGATCACCTGCTCACCGACCTGAAGGACGACGGCCTCGGCACGGCCCGCGTCGAAGGTCAGGAAGGCGGCGATTGGGTGCTGATCGACACGGGTGACATTATCGTGCATGTGTTCCGTCCCGAAATCCGCGAGTTCTACAACATCGAAAAGATGTGGGCGGCTCCGGATATGGATGAAGAAACACGGCACTGACAGGCAGGCCGGCATTCTGTCCGGCGCCTGAATGTGGCATTGGCTGGCCGGACAATATGAAAACCGGCCGGTGGCGCCTTATGCGCCCGATGTGCCGCATCAGCGGGAGCGGATGAATGCGAATTGGTCTTTTTGCGGTGGGACGGCTGAAATCCGGCCCCGAAAAGGATCTTGCGGCCCGTTATTTCGACCGTTTCGCCAAGGCCGGCCCTGCCGTCGGCCTGGAACTTACCCGTGTAGCCGAAGTGGCCGAAAGCCGCGCCTCCAACGCGGAAACCCGCAAGCGCGAGGAAGCGGCGCAGCTCGTGAAATCGCTTGCCGACGGCAGCGTCCTCATTCTTCTCGACGAACGCGGCAAAGCGCTCGACAGCGAAGCCTTCGCAGGCCTGCTCGGCTCCTATCGCGACCAGGGCAAACGCGAGCTGTTGATCGCCATCGGCGGCGCCGACGGCCTCGATCCTTCCCTCTACGACCGTGCCGACGCCACGCTTTGCTTGGGCAAGATGACCTGGCCGCATCAGCTCGTGCGCACGCTGATTGCCGAACAGCTCTATCGCGCCGTCACCATCCTCTCCGGCCACCCCTATCACCGCGTCTGATGCCTCACCGGCCTCATGCCTCGGCAATTCGCATGGTCACGCAGCCGTGTTTGCTTGGTCACCCGTTGGGCTTCAAACTTTCTGGCAAAGCACGCCAAATCAGCTTAGTCTCCGCGCGATTTGAGAAAGTGCCCCAACACGCATGACGAGAGCATCCACCAGGCGACACCGCATGATCCTGCCGGCTATCGCTGCCGGTATCGGTGTGGCGGCGATTGCCGTGTCGGCAGATCCCTTCATCGTCCGGGCGCAGGATGCCCCATCTGAAGCGGCACCATCTGGCCAGCAGCCGGCAGCCGAGCCGCCGCCGCCCGATCCGGCCGCCGAACTGGCCGTCAAACGGGATAAGACCCGCGCCGAACTCGAAACCCTGTCGAAAACCATCAGTCTTTCCAGCGACAAGGTGAGTGCGCTTCAACAGAGCATCGCCGATCTGGAAAAGAGCACGCAAAGCATCCGCCAGGCGTTGATCGAGTCTGCCGCCCGCCGCAAGGGGCTCGACAAGCAGATCCTCGAAAGCGAGAAGAAGCTTGCCGATCTCGGCGTCAAGGAGGATGACATCCGCCGTTCCCTGCACGAGCGCCGCGGCCTTCTGGCCGAGGTGCTGGCAGCGCTCCAGCGCATGGGCCGCAACCCGCCGCCCGCTTTGCTCGTCACCCCTGATGACGCACTCGCCTCGGTGCGCAGCGCCATCCTGCTCGGCGCCGTTGTTCCAGGCATCCGCAAGGAGACCGACAAACTGGCCGGAGACCTTGCAAGCCTCGCCGCCTTGCAGGCCGCAAGCGCCGCCGAGAAGGCCGGCCTGACTGCGACGATGACCAACGGCATCGAGGAAGAGCGGCGCATGGACCTGCTGCTTGCCGAAAACGACAAGCTCAGCCGCAGCAACGCCGCCGAACTCCAGGCCGAGAGAAAACGCTCCGAGGAACTGGCGGGCAAGGCGACCAGCCTGGAAGGCCTCGTTGCCTCGATGGAATCCGAGATCGCTTCGGTGCGCGACGCGGCCGCCGCCGCCCGCCAGGCGGAGGAGAACCGCAGGCTGATGACCGACGAGCAGCGCGCCCAGGCCAAGGCCCTGGCCGACAGCGGTGTGCCCGATAAAAACCGCATTGCGCCCGCATATCCCTTCGGAGAATTGAAGGCGAAATTGGAGGTGCCCGTTGCGGGCGATATCCTGCGCCAGTTCGGCGATGCCGACGGCACCGGGCACGAGGCGATGGGAATGACGGTCGCCACCAATCCGGAGACTGTGGTGACCGCGCCTGCCGATGGCCTGGTGGTTTTCGCCGGCGCTTTCCGCAGTTACGGCCAGATGATCATCCTCGACACCGGCGATGGCTACCACTTGGTTCTCTCGGGAATGGATACGATCAATACCCGTCAGGGAAAATTCGTTTTCTCCGGCGAGCCGCTCGCCGTGATGGGGGCGAAAAGAGTGGCAAGCGCAACTGCATTGGCGCTGGAAACGGACCGGCCAACGCTTTACATTGAATTTCGAAAGGACGGTAAACCGGTCGATTCCCGACCGTGGTGGACCGCCAAAGACACTGGAAAGGCACGCAATGATTCGTAGGGCTTCTCTTGTTCTGGTCGGCGCATTGATGGGTGCGACTGCCATGAGCGTCATTTACTCGGCGGGTGTGCCGGCAGAAGCGGCCGGATCATCCACCTACAAGGAACTCTCGGTGTTCGGTGACGTCTTCGAGCGTGTGCGCGCCCAATACGTGACGCCGCCGGCCGAAGACAAGCTGATCGAAAACGCCATCAACGGCATGCTCTCCTCGCTGGATCCGCATTCGAGCTACATGAATGCGAAGGACGCCGAGGACATGCGCACCCAGACCAAGGGTGAGTTCGGCGGCCTCGGCATCGAAGTCACCATGGAAGACGAGCTCGTCAAGGTCATCACCCCGATCGACGATACGCCCGCCGCCAAGGCCGGTGTTCTCGCCGGCGATTATATCTCCGAGATCGACGGCCAGTCCGTGCGTGGCCTGAAGCTTGAGGACGCCGTGGAGAAGATGCGTGGCGCCGTCAACACGCCGATCAAGCTGACGCTGATCCGCAAGGGCGCCGACAAGCCGATCGAGCTGACGATCGTCCGTGACGTCGTCGCCGTCCAGGCCGTCAAATCGCGTGTCGAGGACGATGTCGGTTATCTCCGCATCATCTCCTTCACCGAGAAGACCTATCCCGACATGGAAAAGGCGATCAAGAAGATCAAGGACACCGTTCCGGCCGACAAGCTGAAGGGTTATGTCCTCGACCTGCGCCTCAATCCGGGCGGTCTGCTCGACCAGGCGATCAACGTCTCCGATGCGCTACTGCAGCGCGGCGAGGTCGTGTCGACCCGCGGCCGCAATCCCGATGAAACCCGCCGCTTCAATGCAGGCCCGGGCGACCTGACGGATGGCAAGCCGGTGATCGTGCTGATCAATGGCGGTTCGGCTTCCGCATCGGAAATCGTCGCCGGCGCGCTTCAGGATCTGCGCCGCGCCACCGTTCTCGGCACGCGCTCCTTCGGCAAGGGCTCCGTCCAGACGATCATCCCGCTCGGCGAAAACGGCGCGCTGCGCCTGACCACGGCGCTCTACTACACGCCGTCGGGCCGCTCGATCCAGGGCACCGGCATCACCCCCGACATTAAGGTCGAGGAGCCGCTGCCGGAGGAACTGCAGGGCAAGATGGTGACCGAAGGCGAATCCAGCCTGCGCGGCCATATCAAGGGCCAGAGCGAGACCGACGAAGGTTCGGGCTCCGTTGCCTATGTGCCCCCGGATCCGAAGGATGACGTTCAGTTGAACTACGCGCTCGATCTGCTGCGCGGCAAGAAGACCGATCCGGCCTTCCCGCCGAACCCTGACAAGGCCGTCGTCGCCAAGTAATGATCAGTTCAAGGCCGGGCAGCTCGCCCGGCCTTGAGCCTTTCTGCTGTTTCCCGGTTTTGGAGCGGGTAAAAAAATTGGGAACGGACCTGCATGCGCCTTTAGGCCGCAACCGCAAAACCGGCAGCCGGCGCCCGGGTGTTCTGCGCCTCGGCCGTATCGCCGCCAGTCTTTGCCTTTTCGCGATAGGCGGCTTTTCCCTCTATACGGCGTTTCGTGGCGATGGTCTCGAACGCGCCAAGCCCCCAGCGGCCGAACAGGCCGCAGCGCCCGCCAATAGCCCCCAGCCACCGGCGACAACCGCCAACCAGACGGCGGACGGCATGCCGCGCGCCGAACCGCGCTCGGGCGCCAATGTCGAACAGATGGTCACCGGCGATGGCTCCGTGGTCACCAAATATAGCCCCCGCCCGCGCGACGGCAGCGGGCCGGTGCTGGTCGATGCCATGCAGATCGGCCAGGATCCGCGCATGGCGGCCCAGCCGAATGAGGCGCTGCTCGAAGACACCCCGTTCGGCAGGCTTCCGATCGTCGGCCCTGATGGCCGGCGCCCGATGGATCAGTATGCCCGCCCTTCATCCGGTGCGCGCGGCGTCCGCATCGCCATCGTCGTCAGCGGCCTCGGACTCAGCCAGACTGGGACGCAGCGCGCCATCGCCGAATTGCCTGAAGAAATCACCTTCGCCTTTGCCGCAAGTGGCAACAGCCTGCAGCGCTGGATGCAGGAAGCCCGCCGCGGCGGCCATGAGATCCTCCTGCAAGTGCCGCTCGAGCCATTTGATTATCCGGCGAACGATCCGGGTCCCGAGACGCTGCTGACGTCGAAGCCTGTCGCCCGCAACATCGAAAACCTGCACAAGGCGATGGGCGAGATCACCAATTATACCGGCGTCATGAATTATCTCGGCGGCCGTTTCCTCTCCGATTCCACCGCCATGGAGCCTGTCATGCGCGATATCGGCAAACGCGGCCTGCTGTTCCTCGACGACGGCACCTCGGCGCAGTCGAAGACGGCTGATGTCGCCAAGGGAACCGAACTGCCCTATGCCTTCGCCGACCTGCAGCTCGACGGCCAGCTCGATATCAACGCCGTCCTGAAGAAGCTCGACGAGCTCGAGCGCATCGCTCGCAAGAACGGTCAGGCGATCGGCGTCGCCTCGGCTTTCGACGAAAGTGTCGACGCCATCGCCAAATGGAGCGAGGAGGCTGCGATGCGCGGCATCGAGATCGTCGGCGTCGCCGCCCTTTCCAACGACCCCAAAAATCCCTGACACAAGTTTCCCTGAATGGAGAAGAAGATGAGCCAGGCGACCGTGAAAGCCGAGGATCTGCCCTACCGCCCCTGCGTCGGCGTGATGATCCTGAACCGCGATGGCCTCGTCTGGGCCGGGCGGCGCATTCCCGACGGCAATTCGGAATATGACGGCTCGCCGCAGCTCTGGCAGATGCCGCAGGGCGGCATCGACAAGGGCGAGGATCCGTTGGACGCCGCCTATCGCGAGCTCTACGAGGAGACCGGCATCAAGACGGTGACCCTGCTTGCCGAAGCGGCAGACTGGATCAACTATGATCTGCCGCCGGCACTGATCGGCATCGGATTGAAGGGAAAATTCCGCGGCCAGACGCAGCGCTGGTTCGCTTTCCGTTTCGATGGCGACGACAGCGAGATCGCCATCAACCCGCCGCCCGGCGGCCACGAGCCGGAATTCGATTCCTGGGAATGGAAGCCGATGCAGGAACTGCCGGGGCTGATCGTTTCCTTCAAGCGCAGCGTCTACGACCGGGTGGTGGCCGAATTCCAGCATCTGGCAGGACTGCAATCGGAAGACTGAGCGATACGGGATAATCGGACTGGTTTGCAGCTGCGATAAGGCAGGTGCGGAAGACCGGCCACCCAAGCGGCCGATCTTCGTTTGAATCCTATTCGGCTTCGTCGGCGGAGTCGGCGTTGAGCTGGCCGTATTTGCTTTCGCCGATTTTCCCGAGCAGCTCGAGCTGCGTTTCGAGGAAGTCGATATGGCCCTCCTCATCCATCAGCAGCTCTTCGAAGAGCTTCATGGAAACGTAATCACCGGCCTCATAACAGATATCGCGCGATTTCTTGTAGGCCGCGCGGGCGTCGTATTCGCCGGCAAGATCGGCCTCCAGCACTTCCTTGACGTTCTGGCCGATGCGCAGAGGCGCAAGGACCTGCAGATTGGGATGGCCTTCGAGGAAAATGATGCGTGCAACAAGCCGGTCGGCATGGTGCATCTCTTCGATAGATTCGGCGCGTTCCTTCTTGGCGAGCTTGGTGTAGCCCCAGTCCTCAAGAAGACGATAATGAACCCAATATTGATTGACCGCCCCGAGCTCGAGGAACAACGCCTCGTTAAGCCGCTCGATGACCTTTTTGTCGCCTTTCAATGTCCGCTCTCCTGTTTTCCTCATGGAATTGTTTCAAGCGGGACATGAAATCAAATATTTCGGTCTCCGTCGAGTGGCGACGGGCGTGATATTCCTCGGTCGTCTGGATAATGATATCGACGACATTGGGGAAACAGCCGCAGCAACGGCCACGTTTTTCCATGGCGTGATAGACCTTCGCCGGCACGATAAGCTGCCAACAATCTTCATCGAGAAGGTTGGTGATAACCTCCCGGATTTCCTTGTCGGTTATATAATTGCAGCTGCAGACAAGCACGTCTTCATTCCAAACATGACACTGACTATCGTGTTTTCTGCTAAAGAAGATGGTGGCTGTCAAGAAAAAATTCGAGCCCCGCTTCACCGGACGCGGCGTCGAAATGAGAAGCCGATGCATTTCGTCCGGGATTATCCAGTGCTTCCAGGATGATGACGCCATAAGGCAACTGAAGGCGGGCAGCGAGATCCCGATCGGTGTGGCGCATTTTAATGGAAGTTGCGTCCGCGCGGCATCACCTCGGCAGTTTCCGCTATGCCGGAATTGCGGCCTGTGGCCACCATCCGTTTTTCCAGATCCGCTCTCTCCTGTGCATGCGCACGCTTTTTCTGCCGCTGATCGACACCTGGACTCAGCACTTCGTCTGCCCGCTCGCAGACGCCGAAACGCCGGGCCTCGCGCTGTAGGATGCCGAGCGCCGGTGTCATGTCCTCGATATGCTCGACGACGGTATGGATCACGCCGCTCTGGCTTTGCAGCCTGCCGCGGATTTTCACCAGCCGGGCGCCCATCACAACCGAGCGGTATGTGTCGAAGATCTTCGGCCAGACGATCGCATTGGCGACGCCGGTCTCATCCTCGAGCGTCATGAAGATCACGCCTTTGGCCGATCCCGGCCGTTGGCGCACCAGCACCAGGCCCGCGATCGTCACCCTTCTGCCGTTGGGAACCGTCAACAGATCGACATTGCGCGTCACATCGGCATGCCGCAATTCCTCGCGCAGGAAGGAGACCGGATGCGCCTTCAGCGACAGCGAGAGATAACGATAGTCCTCGATGACCTGTTCTCCGGGCAGCATGTCCGGCAGCTTCGTTGCCGGCTCAGCCTGGAGATCGACATGACGGACCGGCTCGAAAAGCGGCAGCTCCTCGGCCGCGCTCTTCACATCCAACGCCCGCACCGCCCAGAGCGCGTCGCGTCGCGATAGTTTGAGGGATTGGAAGGCATCGGCATCCGCCAGCCGCTCGATGACGGATTTCTGCAGGCCGGACCGCAGCCAGAGATCCCGAACGGAACCGTAGCCTCTACCTCGATGTTTGACGAGCAGCTCCATCTCCTTATCCGAGACGCCCTTGATCTGCCGAAAGCCGAGCCGTACCGCATGCCGCGCCTTGATGATCCCGCGCATCTCACGGTGACGGAAATCGACGGCATTCGGATCGAAACCGGCCGCCTCCAGACCGCAATCCCAGTCGGATTCGTTGATGTCGACCGGCAGGATCTTGACCCCGTGTTCGCGTGCATCCCGGACCAACTGCGCCGGCGCATAAAACCCCATCGGCTGGGAATTCAGCATCGCCGCGCAGAAGACGTCGGGATAATAGGCCTTGAGCCATGAGGAGGCATAGACAAGCAGCGCAAAGGAGGCGGCATGGCTTTCAGGGAAGCCATATTCACCGAAGCCTTTAATCTGGTTGAAACACTGCTGCGCGAATTCCCGGGTATAACCCTTCGAGGTCATTCCCTCGATAAACCGCGTCGCGAAATTGCCGATCGTGCCGGTTCGCTTGAATGTCGCCATCGCTCTGCGAAGCTTGTCGGCTTCCGCAGGCGCAAAGCCTGCGGCGGTGATGGCGATCTGCATCGCCTGTTCCTGAAACAGCGGCACGCCGAGGGTTCTTTCCAGAACCGTTTTCAGCTCCTCGCTCGGATATTCGATCGGGATATTCCTGGTCCGCTGCTCCCGGCGCTTCAGATAGGGATGCACCATATCGCCCTGGATCGGTCCCGGCCGGACGATCGCCACCTCGATGACGAGGTCGTAGAATAGCTTCGGTTTAAGACGCGGCAGCATGCTCATCTGCGCCCGGCTCTCGATCTGGAAAACGCCAAGCGTATCGGCCCGGCCCATCATCTCGTAAACGGGTCTGCCTTCGTCCCCATGTTCCCTGTTGCCGAGATCGGCGAGCGTCTTCTTCACGCCGTAATGCAGTTCAAGCAGCGAAAAACCCTTCCGCAGGCAGGTCAGCATGCCGAGCGCTAGCACATCCACCTTGAGGATCTTGACGTTGTCGAGATCGTCCTTGTCCCATTCGATCATGTAGCGATCCGGCATCGCCGTCTTCATGATCGGCACCACCTCGTCGAGCCGGTCCCGTGTGATGACGAAGCCGCCGACATGCTGGGTGAGGTGGCGCGGGAAGCCGAGAAGCTCGGAGGCATATTTCAGCACGTTCCTGGTGACCGGATCCTTGATGTCGAGGCCGGCCGCCTTGGCATCCCGCTCGGAGAGATTGTCCTCCGACCAGCCCCAGACGAGGCTGCTGATCGCCGACTGGACATCCTCCGACAGTCCGAAGGCCTTGGCGACCTCGCGGCCGGCCGAACGGGTCCGGTAGGTGGTCACCCCTGCCGTCAGCCCGGCATGTTCTCTTTTGTAGGTTCTGTAGATGAACTGAATGACCTCTTCGCGCCGATCATGTTCGAAATCGACATCGATATCCGGCGGTTCGTCGCGGTCCATCGAAATGAAACGGTCGAACAGCAGCGTGCTTTTTTGAGGATCGACTTCCGTAATTTCGAGGCAATAGCAGATGACCGAATTTGCCGCCGAGCCGCGCCCCTGGCACAAGACCTTGAGGTCATAACGGGCGTGCTGGATGATCCTGTAAACCGTCAGGAAGTAGGAGGCGTAGTTCTTGTCGCCGATGAGTTTCAGTTCATAATCGATCTGCTGCGCCACCTTGAGCGGCACACCCGCGGGATAGCGCCTTGCCGCTCCCGCCCTCGTCAGCCTCTCGAGCGTCTGCTGCGGCGTTTCGCCGGGATCGTTTTCAGGCGGATAATTATGCTCCAATTCCTTCAGCGAAAAGGTCAGCTTATCGAAGAAGGCCTGGCTATTTTCGATCGCGCCGGGATAGTCCCGGAAGATCCGGACCATTTCACGTGAATCCTTAAGGTAGCGCTCGGCATTCGGCGCCAGCAGGAATCCGGCCTGCGCTATCTCGACATGCTCCCGGATCGCGATCACCACATCCGAAAGCGGCCGTCGTTCGGGATGATGATAAAGCGGCTGGTTGGTCGCAATCAGCGGCACGCGGTTTCGCGCCGCAAGCATGGCAAGCACCGCAAAGACCTGCCGGTCGCGACCGTCATAGGCTGGCGCCAGCGCCATAAAAAAACCCTTGCGAAACCGTCTGCGAAACCGTTCCAGATAATCTTCCAGCACCGACTGGCCCCCCTGACGATCGACAAGGGTGCGATCGGGAACGAGCGCGAGCATCATCTCGTCTCCCCATTCCATCAGCTCCGCTTCCGTCAGGAGGCAGCTTCCCTTGACCGCTTCTTCCTTCAGATTGCCGGCGCTGAGAAGGCGGCAGAGATTTGCCCAGCCCCGTCGATTGCGGGGGTAGGCGAGGATATCCGGCGTGTCATCTGAAAAGACCAGACGGGCGCCCGGCTGAATCCGGATGGGATCGAAAATCCTTTCCTTTTTCCCTTCTTTCTCCGCCTGGGCGATGATCGCATCTCTGTTCCTGTATCTCTCCTCGAGCTGCAACGCCTGCGCATGCGCCCTGACCACGCCGGCAACCGAATTCCGGTCCGCAATGCCGAGACCGCCGAGCCGGAGATGAGCGGCCTGCACGACCATTTCCTCAGGACTGGAGGCGCCTTCGAGAAACGAAAAATTCGTCCTCGCGCCGATCTCGAAAAATGCGGACCCGCTCGTCATGCAAACACACCGTGCATGAACCAGCGAGGATCGAGTTCCCTTCCATAAAAACCGCGACGATAGATCCAGAAGCGATGTCCGGTCTCGTCCTCGATGCGGAAATAGTCGCGCGCCTCGGCGTCATCCCCGTCGATCCACCACTCCATGGCGATCCGTTCCGGTCCTTCGCTTCTTGCCACCTGATGCTGCATGCGCCGCCAGCGGAAAATCTGCGGCGGACCATCGGGCACTTCGGCGAGCATGATCTCGACCGGCTCCGGCGTGGCGAAGAGCCGTAACGGGCGCTCTTGGCGGAAAGGGAGCTGAATGTCCTGCGCCGTCTTCCGCCGGGGAAGACCATCCATCACAGGAACACTGATGACGGCGCGTTCCGGCACATGGCTCTCGCGGAGCTGGAAGCTGTGCAGGCAATCCGCACCCAGCCGGGCCGAGACCCGGTCGACGAAGGCCGAAAGCGATATCTCGCCCTGACGGTCGCCCTCGAAATCAGCCTGTGCCTCATTGAAGGGATCATGCCGCAACACATTCAACCGCAGGATTTCAAAACCATAGCCGGCATCGAGATCGTCATAGACTGCCTGCAATCGCTCGGAAAAAAGCCCGGCAATGAATTTCGGTTCGCGAAGCGGCTGCGAAGCGCCGACGGAGATACGAAAGACCCTACCGTCGACGCGGAACAGCACCAGTTCGAACACCCGTCCGCCGATCCCCCGCGTCTCCAGCGACGGCTGCAGCGACACGGCGACCTGCCGGGTGACGGCAAGGATCTGTTCTTCCGTCCCGATCGGCTCGATCAGGCGGCTTTCGGCCGAGAGACTGGCGACCGGACGCCGCGGCGAGACCGGCTCCTCCTCACGTCCCAGCGCCTGGTCGAGACGCAGGAGCAGTCCCGGGCCGAACCGGCGGGTCAGCGGCGCGCGCGGTGCATCGATGACGTCGCCGACATATTTCAGACCGAGCTTCTTCAACGCATCGACGGTTTGTCCTTCCAGCCGTAAGGCTGCCACCGGCAAGGACATCAGCACATGCTCCGTCTCCTCGTCCTCGATCACCCCGCCTTGCCCGAAGCGCGACGCGGCCCAGGAAAGGCCCGGTGAGGATGAGATCGCCCCGCGCGCATCGATCCCCATATGAAAAAGCCGCGACAGCACATCCTTGAGAAGCGCCTTTTCCCCACCGAACAGATGGGCGCAGCCGCTGATGTCGAGAAACAGCCCGTCCTTGCCGTCGAACGCCACCAAAGGCGTATAACGGTCGCACCAGTCGGCAATGGCCTCCAGCAACCGGCGGTCGGCCGCCGGATCCTCTTCCGCGACTTCGAGCGTTGGGTACATGGCACGCGCTTCGGCAACGCCCTGCTCCTTTTTCAGCCCCAGCCTCTCGGCCAATTCGTCCAGCGCCGTCAGCCGCATGGCATTGTTGAGTTTGCCGGAACAGACGATAGGCGGTGCCTCAGGACGCCCTGTCGAACGCCAGGAGAGCCCCCATCGCCTGCGGGCGATGCGGTCCGTTGGCAGATGCGGAAAGCTGAGCGCCAGAATGCGCTGACTGCTCGCCTGGAGGACGAACGAGGTTTGGCTCGGCGACAGGGAGAAATTCGCGTTCATGGGGGTTCCACTCCAGAAAAAAGCAGAGCGGAGCCGGATTGCGGCCCTTCTCCAGCGTGAGACGGAAAATCGGATTGCCGATGCTGCCGGAAAGCTTCGATCCATCCGGCAACGGCTGCAGACCGGATGGAGCGGGTTCGACATGCAGGCGGAAGGCCGCACTGCTTGCCTCTTCTTCCCCGGCCTGGCGGACAAGAAAGAGCGGACGGCGGGCGGCACGCGCCCTGAGACTGAGCCTGCGGCTTTCGGTCAGGCCGAAATGGGCGGGATTGCCTCGCACTTCGAAAATGACGGCCGAGAAGGCCGCGCTTTCCACCGCGGTCTCCACCAGCCAGAGCGCCTCGTCCAGTTTGCGCGGCGCCGCATGGAAAAACCGCTCCGGGCTCAGCCCGAAATCCCGCAGCCCGGGAACATAGGGGCGGCCGGCCTCCAGCGTGCCGACAGCATCGCCGATCCAGAGCAGCGGGGAAAGCCTTCCGGCAGCCGCCTCCTGGCTCTGCAGCCGGGCGGCGACAGCCAGCGCCAGCCCGCTTGCCGCACCGGCATCTCGCGACAGAGCGGAGCGGAATTCGGTGATCGCATCGAGCGGCAGACCGCCTTCCAGCGCCTCATCAAGACATTCCACCCCGAACGCCAGGGGCGGCAGACTGCGTCTCCGCTGTGTCTTGCCTCCGTCCGCCAGGGCTTCCCGCTCCGCTGCCGCAAGCGCCGGCGCAGGCTTCCCTTCCAATCTGGCGATGGTTTCGCGGAGCGCAAAAAGCCGCTCGCGCGCCAGGGCGTGCTGCGCCATGGCGTTCTCCAATCCGTCTTGTTCCTGTTATGTTCTTATAGATTCCAGAGAGCTAATGAAGAGTCAACGGCCATTTTCTATGAATTTATTCCTGCCTTTGATTCCGCACTCGAAAACCGGCGATAAAGGTTCTATATGGGCCCGCAAAGGAAGGAATATTCATGGCCCGCATAGACCAGAGCGATGATTGGCGGGACCGCCATGCGCCGACGATCAGCACCTTCGAGTCGCTGGCCATGGAGGCCTATAGCCATCTGCCGGATGAATTTCGCCAGCTGACGACCAATCTCACGATCGAGATCGAAGATTTCCCCGATGACGATGTTTTCGAGGACATGGCGCTGGAAACCCCTTTCGATCTGCTCGGTCTTTTCGAGGGCAGGGGCATTTCCGAACGTTTCACGCTGGAAACCGGCGAGATGCCGAACCGCATCCGCCTCTACCGGCGCCCCATTCTCGATTACTGGGCTGAGAATGACGAGACGCTCGGCGATATCATCACCCACGTCCTGATCCACGAGATCGGCCACCATTTCGGGCTGAGCGACGATGATATGGAGCGGATCGAGGCAAGCGCCGAGGAAGCCGCCGAGCGCTGAAACATCACGCCTCCGGCAGGACGTTCTATTGCTCGGAGAGCTTGATCTCGGGATGGTAATCCTTGCCTTCGACGGTCTTGACGACCGCCTGGCCGCACTGCATCGCGCCGGTTGCGGCATTGAAGGCATAGGTCGGCGATCCCTCCAGCGACCAGCCCTTGTTGAGGGCCGCGGTGACCTTGTGGCAGAAGGAAGCGTCGTCGGGACCGGTCAGGAAGCGGTAGAGTTTCATCAGGCGGGCTTTCTTGCAGAAATCAGGCGAGCTTTATGAACCAGGCTTTCGGCTTGGACAAGATGCAGCCGCTCGATCATCCGCCCGCCTGAATTGATGACGTTCAAGCCATCGGAAGCGGGATCGGCAAAGGCTGATATGATCGCCTCCGCTTCCGCAATCGCTGCCGGGTCCGGGCCGAAATGCCGGTTGGCGGGTTCGATCTGCGTGGGATGGATCAGCATCTTGCCGGCAAAGCCCATGGCCCGGCCCTGCAGGCATTCGGCATCGAAACCCTGCTCGTCCCTGAAATCGTTGAAGACGCTGTCGATCGCATCGAGCCCGTAAGCGCTGACCGCCAGGACGACCTGCATCAGCCACGGCACGAGATAGGTTCGTCCCGGCTGCGGCAAGACGCCCGTTTCCTTGCGCAGATCGTTGAGGCCGACGACGAGGCAATCGAGCCGCGAGCCAGGCGTGCGGCCGGCTTCTGCAATCGCTCCGGCATTCAGCACGCCGCGCGGCGTCTCGATCATCGCCCAGATGCGCAGCTCCTCCGGCGCATCCGCATCGGCGAGCAGATCGCCTATATCGGTGATATCTCGAGGTCCGTCCACCTTGGGAAGGAGAACGGCGTCGGGCAAAAGCGCCTTGACCAGATCCAGGTCCGCCGGCCCGAATTCGGATGACAAAGAATTGATGCGGACGATCCTTTCCTTGCCTTCAAGCGGCGGCCCCGCAAAAAAGGCGCGCAGATTTTCCCGCGCTTGCCCCTTCTTCTCGGGCGAGACGGAATCCTCCAGATCGAAAATAACCGCATCGCAATCAAGCGAATGGCTTTTTTCGAGCGCCCGGAGATTGATGGCGGGCACGCTCAGCACCGAGCGGCGCAAATTTAAGGAACGGCGAGGGGTTATTTGGCTCATCGATCATTAGTGCCAAGCTTCGCAAAGCCCGGCAAGACAACAAAAAGCCATGCTTGCCTTGCAGAGAAGAAAAAGAAGGACCACATTCCTTTCTGTAGAAAGGTACCAAACCCATGCAGAACATTCGCTCCATCTTCTTCATGCTTGCCGGCGCCACCGTTTTCGTGGCCATGCTGCTGCTCACCTTCTCGGTGACGCTCGCCGTCGGCGGCATCCTGACCGTGCTGATGGTCGGCCGCGCACTGTCGATGAAGATGAAGCCCGCTCCGGTGCGCGCCAAGGCAAACAACGGCCAACGCGAAATGCGCATCTGGAACGACGGCCGCGGTACGATCATCGATCTCTAAGCCGCCTTACGCTCAAAAAACTGACCGACATTGTCGGATCATGCTTCCATGCTACGTCCTTGAAGCAGCCAGGCATCCAGCCGGCGCTTGAAAACGATGGAGGATGAGCATGAATGCGACGGAAAACAATCCGGTCAAGATGCCGCCGGTCAAGAACGGCCTGCTGCCCTATCTGACAGTCGGCGGCGCGGTCAAAGCCGCGGAATTCTACAAGAAAGCTTTCGGCGCCGAAGAAGCCTATATCGTGCCGGTCGACGAGAGCGGCCGGACGATGCATGTGCATCTCTATATCAACGGCAGCTCCCTCATGCTGTCGGATGCCTATCCCGAATACGGCCACCCCTTCAAAGGCCATGAAGGCTTCGCCATCCAGCTGGTTATCGACGATATCGATTTCTGGTGGGATCGCGCCGTCGCTGCCGGCGCCGAAGTCGTCATGCCGGTCGAACTGATGTTCTGGGGCGACCGTTACGGCCAGCTTCGCGACCCGTTCGGTGTCCTCTGGGGCCTGAACGCGCCGACGAAGTAGCGACACATAGGCAGAGGTCAGGCCGCGCGAAACGTCGCGTGGCCGTCATTTTTCAAAGATTCTCCTTCATTTCGGCGAAAAACTGGACTAGATGCACATTCAGGAAAGTAGATTTGCTGAAATGGAGCATGGGTCATGGATAAATTCGTGAAGCTCACGGGCGTTGCAGCGCCCCTGCCGGTCGTCAATATCGACACCGACATGATCATTCCGAAGGATTATCTGAAGACCATCAAGCGCACCGGCCTCGGCACCGGCCTTTTCGCCGAAGCCCGTTATCACGAAGACGGCTCCGAAAATCCGGATTTCGTGCTGAACAAGCCGGCCTACCGCGATGCCAAGATCCTGGTTGCCGGCGACAATTTCGGCTGCGGTTCCTCGCGCGAGCACGCGCCATGGGCATTGCTCGATTTCGGCATCCGCTGCGTGATCTCCACCAGCTTCGCCGATATTTTCTACAATAACTGTTTCAAGAACGGCATCCTGCCGATCAAGGTCAGCCAGGAAAATCTCGACAAGCTGATGGACGACGCCTCGCGCGGCTCCAACGCCATCCTCACCGTCGACCTTGAGAACCTCGAAATCACCGGCCCCGATGGCGGCTCGATCAAGTTCGATCTCGACGAATTCAAGCGCCACTGCCTGCTGAACGGTCTCGACGACATCGGCCTGACGCTGGAGAAGGGCAAGGCGATCGACAGCTTCGAGAAGAAGAACGCCGCTTCGCACCCTTGGGCGGCTTAAGCGCTCTCCAATAAATTGTCGATCAAGCCGGGCTTTGCCCGGCTTCAGACTGCTGACAAACCCCTGGCATAGCTGGGGGTTTTGTGATTCTGTGGGACATGTTGAAGAAACCTTCCCCTTCCCAGACGGCTCTTGAGATGGTGACGCTCGACAGCCTGGTTCCGAAGGATCACCTGCTGCGCAAGATCGACGCGGCGATCGACTTGTCCTTCATCCATGACCGCGTTGCCGGCCTTTATTGCGCCGACAACGGCCGGCCGCCGCTCGATCCGACCTTGATGTTCAAGGCTCTGTTCATCGGCTACCTGTTCGGGGTGCGCTCAGAGCGACAGTTGGTGCGCGAGATCGAGGTGAACGTCGCCTATCGCTGGTTCTTGCAGATGAAGCTGACGGATGGTGTGTTTGACGCCTCGACGCTGTCCCAAAACCGCCGCCGGCGTTTCAACGACACCTCGGTCGCCCAGGACATTTTTGACCATATCGTCGAGCAGGCCATCGGCCATGGGCTGGTCGACGGTACGGTGCTCTATACGGACTCGACCCACCTGAAGGCCAATGCCAACAAGGGCAAATACGACCTGGCGATGATTGCCAAGTCACGCTCCGACTACTGGGCCGATCTCGACCGGGCGATTGAGGCCGAGCGAACACTGCATGGCCAAAAGCCCTTGAAGCAAAAGGAGCGCGAGCCGGAGGTGAAGGAAACCAAGGTGTCGCGCACCGATCCCGACAGCGGCTACATGGTGCGTGACGGCAAGCCGAAGGGCTTCTTCTACCTCGATCACCGCACGGTGGATGGCAAGCTTGCGATCATCACCGACACCCATGTGACGCCCGCCAATGTGCATGACAGCATCGTCTATCTCGACCGGCTGGACCGCCAGCGTCAGCGCTTCAGCTTCGAGGTCGGTGCTGTCGGGCTGGATGCCGGCTATGCCACATCCGGCATCGCCAAGGGTCTTGAAGATCGCACGATTCTCGGTGTCACCGGCTACCGCAATCCGACACCGCCCAAGGACGGCATGATGCGCAAGTCGAAGTTCGACTATGAGCCCGAGACAGACGGCTACCGCTGCCCCGAAGGCCAACTGCTCGCCTATGCCACCACTGACCGCAACGGTTATCGCCACTACCGCTCGGATCCGGCCATCTGCCGCACCTGCCCGTTGCTGGCCTCCTGCACCAATAACGCCAAGGCGGAACGCACCATCACCCGCCATGTCTGGGCCGAGGCCCGTCAGCGCACCGACGCCCACCGCCTCACGCCTTGGGGCAAGGCCATCTACAAGCGGCGAAAGGAGACGGTCGAGCGATCATTTGCCGATGCCAAGCAGCTTCACGGGCATCGCTATGCCCGCTTCCGAAGTCTCACCCGCGTCGCATGCCAGTGCCTGCTGGCCGCCGCCGCCCAAAACATCAAGAAGATCGCAATGGCGCTCACAAAGGCTCCCAAACCGAGCCTGGCGTGAGCGCACAAGCCCTTCTTCGACCCGCAAATATAACCCCGCCCAAAAACCGCAATCCGCAAAAAACAAAACCCGCCGAAAAATCGACGGGTTTGTCAGCGGTCTGAAGCCGGGCTTTGCCCGGCTTTTTCTTTGATCTCAGCTCAGAGAAACTTTTCTTTCCAGAGCCTCAGCTTTTCGAGCGACACGCCGATGCCACCGCAGACTTCGATGAGCGGATTGTCGAAACGGGCAAGCAGCCCGGCATGCACATCGGCAACGGCAAGGGCCGCACCGCAGGCAGGCTCGACCAGAATGCGCTGCGCATCGGCAAATTTCAGGCAGGCGGCAACGGCATCGGCATCGCTGACGACAATGCTTTCGATCGGATGCCGTTTCGGCAGGTCGAAGACATGCTCCGCCACCTGCCGCGCGCCGAGCGACGTGGCAATCGAGGTGATGGCGGGCAGGGTGATGCGCTCATTCGCCTTGAGGCTGGCGTTGAGCGAGGCCGCTCCTTCCGTTTCGACGGCGATTACAGGCACATCGGCTAGGCCGTTGCGCCTCAGCCCCTCGACAATACCGGCAAGCAGGCCGCCGCCGCCGACGCTGGTGACGACGCAGTCGAATGTCACACCCTTGGCCACCACCTCGTCGATCAGCGTCGCATGGCCATCCCACAGCAGCGGATGGTCGAAGGGATGCACATAACTCGCCTTGCGGCTCTCTGCGAGTTCGACCGCATGGGCATTGGCTTCGTCGAAAACCGAACCATGAACGAGGACTTTCGCGCCCGTTGCGGCAATCGTCTGGCGGACATCGGCCGCCGTCGTCTCCGGCACGACGATGGTGACCGGCACACCGAGCGCCCGGCCGGCATAGGCCGCGGCAATGCCGGCATTGCCGCCGGATGCGCAGAAGATCTCGCGCGCGCCATTGTCCACCGCGTGCTGGCAAAGCCGGCCGACGCCGCGCAGCTTGAAGCTGCCGGAAGGCTGCAGCGCATCGAGCTTCAGCCGGAGCGGTTTGCCACTGGCGCTGTAGCCAGCTGCTGTCTGAACCAAGGGCGTATCGAGATGGAGCGGTGCTGAAGGCATGGGAAACATCCGGGGACATAAAGCCAGGCTGCTATTCTAATCCGTTTGCGGGCGCAGGAGCAACCATTGCGGCGAAGAGCGAAGCGTACCGATTCACCGCTTCTCTCGCTTGAAATGCCCATTTCCGGGGTCTAAGAAACCGCAACTTGTTTTTCCCAGGAGGGTTTCATGACTGTGCGCAATCTTTTCCTGCTGCCGGGCGACGGCATCGGTCCCGAGGCCATGGGCGAGGTCCGCAAGATCATCGCCTATATGAACGAGGCGATGAATGCCGGTTTCGTCACCGACGAAGGCCTTGTCGGCGGCTCCGCCTATGATGCCCATGGCGCGGCGATCTCGGAAGCCGACATGCAGAAGGCGCTTGCCGCCGATGCCGTTCTCTTCGGCGCCGTCGGCGGCCCGAAATGGGATAGCGTGCCTTATGACGTGCGCCCGGAAGCCGGTCTGCTTCGCCTGCGCAAGGATCTGCAGCTCTTCGCCAACCTGCGTCCCGCCATCTGCTATCCGGCCCTTGCCTCGGCCTCGTCGCTGAAGCCGGAACTGGTCGAAGGCCTCGATATCCTGATCATCCGCGAGTTGACGGGTGGCGTCTATTTCGGCGAGCCGAAGGAGATCATCGATCTCGGCAACGGCCAGAAGCGCGGCATCGACACCCAGGTCTACGATACCTACGAGATCGAGCGTATCGCCGGCGTCGCCTTCGAAATGGCCCGCACCCGACAGAACCGCGTCTGCTCCATGGAAAAGCGCAACGTCATGAAGTCGGGCGTGCTTTGGAACCAGGTGGTCACCGAGACGCACAAGGCCAAATATTCCGACGTCCAGCTCGAGCATATGCTGGCTGACGCCGGCGGCATGCAGCTGGTGCGCCAGCCCAAGCAGTTCGATGTCATCGTCACCGACAATCTCTTCGGCGATATGCTCTCCGACGTCGCCGCCATGTTGACCGGTTCGCTCGGAATGCTGCCGTCGGCCTCGCTCGGTGCGCCCGACGGCAAAACAGGCAAGCGCAAGGCGCTCTACGAGCCGGTGCACGGCTCGGCTCCCGACATCGCCGGCAAGGGCATTGCCAATCCGATCGCCATGATCGCCTCCTTCGCCATGTGCCTGCGTTACTCCTTCAACCTGGTGAAGGAAGCCGACGACCTGGAAAAAGCGATCGCCAACGTGCTCGACAAGGGCATCCGCACCGGCGACATCATGGCCGATGGCGCAAGGCAGGTCGGCACCGTCGAGATGGGCGATGCGATCCTCGCCGAGTTCAAGGCGCTTTCCGCCTGATATATTTCACGTGAAACAGTTCAGCCCTTCGCATCACCCATGCGGAGGGCTTTTTCGTGAAACCGAGAAGCCTGAACGGGGTCGGTCGAATTATCCGAAACAGACTATTCTCGGCCACAATCTCGTGTATTTTTGCGCCGAATTTCAACCCGGCAAATTCGAACGGACGACGGAATGCGGGCATTTTGGGCTTCCCTGGACAAGCGTTGGCGCCGGAACGGCGCTATCATGCCGCCTTTGCGTTGGCAGGCCTGTCTTTTCATCACGCTCAATGCCGTCATCCTTTCCATGCTGCTGTTCGATGCGCCGATCGGCGCCAGCGAACCTCCTGCACTGGTGAAACACCTCGGCGAGATGATGACCGGTTTCGGCGATTCCGCCTGGCTGATCTTTACCAGCATCCTGCTGTTCTTTCAGGGCAGGGCGGGCTACAAGCTCGTGAAGACGGCGCGCTCGAAGGCGCAGGCCCTCTATGTCAGCTGGATCGGCGCCTATCTCTTCGCCACGGTCGTCTTCTCCGGGCTTCTCGCCAATCTGCTGAAACGGGCGATCGGCAGGGCGCGTCCCGATCATTTTCACGATTTGGGCATGTTTTCCTTCACGCCCTTTTCAGGCCATGCCGCTTTGGAAAGTTTCCCGTCTGGGCATTCCACCACGGTCGGCGCCTTCTTCGCCGCCTTTGCCCTGCTGTTTCCGCGCTACCGCGTTCTCTTCATCGCCGGCGCCATCTGGCTCGGCATGACGCGTGTCATGGTCGGCGCCCACTATCCGAGCGACGTCATCGCCGGCCTTGCGTTCGGCGGCTGGTTCTCGCTGCTGACGGCGATCGTCTTTGCCCGCTGCGGCCTGCTCTTCAAATTGGCGCCGGATGGCTGGCCGATCGCCAAACACCTTTTTCCTGACATCAAAAAGCCCGGCGCCTTGTAAGCGCCGGGCCGTTTTTCTCAAGCGCTGACGCGCCGCTCAATCCAGCGCGTGGATATCCCTGTTCTTCGTTTCCGGCAGGAAGATCAGGCCGATCACCAGCGTGATCGTCGCGAAGACGATCGGGTACCAGAGACCGTAATAGATATCGCCCGCGGCAGCGCTCATCGCGAAGGCCGTAGCCGGCAGCAGGCCGCCGAACCAGCCGTTGCCGATGTGATAGGGCAGCGACATACCGGTATAGCGGATGCGGGTCGGGAAGAGCTCGACCAGCAGGGCGGCGATCGGGCCGTAGACCATCGTCACATAGATGACGAGGACGAACAGGATGGCGATCGTGCCGATCCAGTTGACGCGGGCAGGATCGGCGGCCATGGCGAAGGCGCCGCCATTGGCGACGGTGTAGACCGCCATGTCGGTGACGCCGTTGGCCTCATCGGCCGTCAGCAGCTTGGTCTCGACCAGCTTGGCCGCTGGCACGGTTTCCTTCTCGCCGGCACGCACAGCATCGGCATTCAGCGACAGTTCCGGATTGGCTGCGATGAAAGCATCGAGCTTGGAATCCGGCACCTTGGCGGCGCCGCGCTTCAGCGGATAGCCGGCATCGTGGAGCGCGATGTTGACGCCCTTTTCGAAGGCGGCGGTCATGCCCTTGGCCTTGTCGCCGGCAGCGACGACGTCGAAGCTCGCAATCGTCCCATTGCCGACCTTCACCGTTGCCGGCTGACCGGCCGGACCGGGAACGACGTCATAGGGCACCGAGTTCTTCGTCAGGAACGCTGTCGCCACGTCGCAGGAGCTGGTGAACTTCGACGTGCCGGTCGGATTGAACTGGAATTTGCAATCCGCCGGATCGGCCGTGACCGTTGCCCGGATCGAGGCCTGGGCTTCGGCAAGTGCCGGGTTCGCCGTCCAGGTCATCGCCTTGAACAGCGGATTATACGTCACCGCCGCGATGAGAAGGCCTGCCATGATGATCGGCTTGCGGCCGATCTTGTCGGAGAGGCCGCCGAAGATGACGAAGAACGGCGTGGCGAGGAAGAGCGCGATGGCGACCATGATATTGGCCGACTGCAGGTCCACCTTCAGTACGTTCTGCAGGAAGAACAGTGCATAGAACTGACCGCCGTACCAGACGACCGCCTGGCCCATGGTGGCGCCGAGAAGCGCGATGATCGCAATCTTGGCATTTCTCCATGTGCCGAAGGCTTCGGTCAGCGGCGCCTTGGAGCCCTTGCCCTCCGCCTTCATGCGCTGGAACGCCGGCGATTCGTTCATCTTCAGGCGGATCCAGACGGAAATGCCGAGCAGGACGACGGAGACCAGGAACGGAATGCGCCAGCCCCAGGCGGCAAACTGAGCCGCACCCATCAGATATTGAACCAGAACGATGACAATCAGCGACAGGAACAGGCCGAGCGTTGCCGTCGTCTGGATCCATGAGGTGAAGTAGCCGCGGCGCCCGTTCGGCGCATGTTCGGCGACATAGGTTGCCGCACCGCCATATTCACCGCCCAGCGCCAGACCTTGTAGCAGGCGCAGCGCGATTAGGATGATCGGGGCGGCGATGCCGATGGTGGCGGCACCCGGCAGGATGCCGACGAGGAAGGTCGACAGACCCATGATCATGATCGTCACCAGGAAGGTGTACTTGCGGCCGACCAGATCGCCGAGACGGCCGAACACCAGCGCGCCGAACGGGCGCACCAGGAAGCCGGCGGCAAAGGCGAGCAGCGTGAAGATGTTGCGCGTCGCCTCGGGATATTGGGTGAAATAGGTCGCGCCGATATAGGTGGCGAGCGAACCGTAGAGATAGAAATCATACCATTCGAAAACGGTGCCGAGCGAAGAGGCGAAGATCACCTTCTTCTCTTCGCCGGTCATCGGGCCGGCCTTCGCGCCGTCGATGCTTGCGACATTTGCCATTGTCTGTCCTCCACAGAGTGATGAGCAACGCGCGCGACCTACTCTCCTCAAAGCAGACCCCTGGCCGCGACACGCCTGACGAGAGTGTGCCAGAAACGACCGATCAAAAAGAGAGATGCTTTGGGATTATGACTTTAGTCTAATGGCAACGCGCTTTGCAGGCAGCGGAGTCGGCCGGCCACAGTTATGCTCTCAGCGCCTGCGCCGGCGATTGCCGGTAGGCGAGCACCGCCGGCAATGCGGCCAGGATGGCGGCAAAGGCGAACAGCACCGCCGCAAGCCCGGTGTCTTCACGGGCGAAGCCGACCGGCATGGCGATCCCGCTCGTCTGAGAGAACATGCCGGACAGGGTTAGCGCCGCAGCATAGCCGAAGGTGAATCCGAGCCCGATGCCGGCTGCCACCAGGAAGAAGAATTCCAGCCAGACGATGCCGAAAATCGCGCCGCGCGGGGCGCCGAAAGCCCGGAGCGCACCGATCTGGCGGCGTCGTTGGCCGATATGGATGACCGTGACCAGCACCAGCGAGGCGGCAACGAGCGCTTGCGCGCCGGCGGCGACCGCAACGAGGATCTGCTTGGCGTCGCCGAGCGTGCCGTAGAGATTGGTCAGCACCTCGCCGGGAAAGACGGCAACGGTATTGCCGCTGCGATAATCCTGCCGCAGCTTGTAGGCGTCGGCGATCGTCTTCGGCTTGACGAGGATGGCGGGAAGCCCGGGCGCATCCGCAGCCCAGTTTTCGTCGAGTGCGGCATCCGGGTCGATTTCTCCATGATGCTCGTGCGCATCATGATCGGCGCCTTCATGCTCGTGATCGTGTCCTGCCTCCTCGGCGCTTTCATGCGCGTCTGCCCCCAGGCCATGGATATGCCAGACAGCCTGGATCGGAACGAGAATGGCCCGGTCCCAGGCAGTCCCCGTCGGCCGCAGGCGGCCGGCGACGTGGTAGACGAGTTCGGTATGAGTCTCGCCTCCTTCCTCAGCCAGGCCATGCATCGGCTTGATCTCTGCCCCGAGCGGCAGCTTGACCGCGGAGCCGATCACCGCCTCTCCCTCGCGGGCGAAAACCTTGCCCTCGGCAAAACCGCCGGACAGCTTCTCCACCAGCGGCACCGTCGTCCCGACGATCGGATAGCCGGAGAAGGAATCACCGAAGCCGATCGGGGCTGCCCAGTCGACACGTCGATCGGCGGCAAGCCTGGCCAAGACCTCACCCGGCATCAGCGGCAAAGGTGAAGGCTGCAGGAAGACGGAGGACAGCACGAGCTGCGTCTCGCTGCCGCCGGCGCCGATGAGGAGATCGAACTTGTCGGCGGCGCGGGCACTGCCGAGACGAAGCGCCCGCTCCTGCAGCACGACGCAAACGCCGAGCGCGGTCGCCAGCGCCACCAGCAGCACGACCACCAGCGAGCCCGCCCAGAGGCGGCGAAGATCGGCAAGGATGAAGCGGATCATGCGGCCTCTCCCGCCGTTGCCGCGGAATCGTCGCTGATCCGGCCGGAGCCGAAGGTAATACGCCGATCGAGGCGGCTCGCCAGCCGCTGGTCGTGTGAAACGACGATCAGCGTGCTGCCTTCGGCAATGGCGAGATCGAGGATAAGGTTTCCGACAGCCTCACCGCTTTCGGCATCGAGGCTCGCCGTCGGCTCGTCGGCGATGATGACGCCGGGCTTGCGCAGCAGCGCCCGGCCGATCGCCACGCGCTGCATCTCGCCGCGCGACATGGTTTCGATCTTCTGGCCGGGTCGGGAAAGACCGACCGTGCTCAAAAGCGCATGCGCCCGCTCGATGACATCAGCCGTGGCCGCACCCGCAAGCCGCGCCGGCAGAAGCACGTTCTCCAGCGCCGACAGGCCGGGAAAGAGATGAAATTCCTGCATGACCAGGCCGATATTGGCGGCACGGAACCGGTCGCGGCGGCTTTCCGAAAAATCCGCAATATCCTCGCCATTCCAACGGATGCGGCCCTGCCGCGTCCGATCCAGCCCGGCGACGATATTGACGAAGGTGCTCTTGCCGGATCCGGACGCGCCTGTAATGGCGACCCTGCTGCCGGCATCGATCGACAGGCTAGAGATTGCCAGCGCGGGCGAGGACAGGCCGGGGAAGGTGACGTCAAGGTTTTCGATATGAAGAGCGAGCATATCGGTTCAGACGGCGGAATATTCGGCCTGGCGGATACGCAGCAGGCTGACGAAGCCGGTATCCGGGTCCGTCCAGGAACCATATTCCAGCATGCCGCGCACTTCGATCGTCTGGCGCGGCTGCACGAAGGTCTGTTTCTCCGAGAGATAGACGACGACGATATTGTCAGGCCAGTCCGCATCCGAGGAGCAGAAGGGGCAGAGCGACATCGGCACCTCGGTGAGCACGAAGAACTGCGCCTCGGCCTTCAGCGGCGGCGCCATGAAGCCCTTCATGCTGATTTCCTGGCCCGCGAGCTGCTTCACCTTCTCGGAGAATTCGAGGCCGAGCACGCCGAACGTGCCATAGAGCCCGTCAAAGGAGAGTGAAGCATCGCCGGCGCGAACGGTGGAAGCGGCAAAGGGAAGCGCAACGGCGGCGCCGATCAGCCGGCGGCGGCTGAGATGCAGCGAAGAGAATATGTCCATGGCGACCTCCAGGAAACAAATCCCGGCCGCTGAACGGCCGGGACCATGATCGACGAAAGAGGCAAGGCCGGCAAGCAGCCTCGCGGGGATCGGCCAGAGCATGATGCCGAAAAGTGTGAGCGGTTTTCGGACGACATCATGCTCTATTTCCTTGATCGCGATGCGGATTCAGATTTTAGGCCGATCCGGCCTAAAATCATCCGCGTCGAGAGATCAGTTCGTCTGCTTGGCGCCGAGCGCGAAAGTGTCGGCGAGCACGCGATAAACATCGCTCTGTTCCATGTAGCCATGGAACTCCTCGGAGCCTGGACCGGCCGACTGCAGGACGACGTCGTCGACCGCATGGACGCCGCTCTCGCTGCTCTTCGGAAGATTGCCCTGAACGAAGACGGCGCCGGGAACATCCTTGTACTGTTCGTTGGCGACATATTCCTTCTTTTCGTTCTGGACAGCCGGAACGAAAGGGCCGTCGAGCTTGGGACGGAAGGTCTCGTAATGGTCAGGGCCGTTATTGGCGCTGAGGAACAGGCGGCGGCTGACGTCGATCTTGTCGGGGTAGCCGTCGCCGTTTTCGTCCTTGTAGTTCGGGAAGCCGGCTTCGGCATAGGTGCCGACCTTTTCGCGCATTTCTGTGCCGGGCTTCTCGTCATCGACGGTGCCAATGATCGAAACGCCGTGCGTGTGGTCGCCGGTGACGACGATCAGCGTATCCGGATGCGCCTTCTGGAATTCGCGCGCGACGCCGATCGCCTGGTCGAATTCGATGGTTTCGACGACGGCGCGATCCCAATCGAGCGGATGCGACATCTTGTCGATCGAAGAACCTTCGACCATCAGGAAGAAGCCGTTCGGATTCTTGGAGAGGCGGTCGAGCGCGACCTTGGTCATGGCGACGAGACCCGGCTGGTTCGGGAACTTGTCGACTGTGCCTTTCTTCAGGAATTCGCGGTCGAGCGTCACGTCCATATTGCCGGTGTGGAACAGGCCGAGGAGATTGCCGGCGGCCGATGCATTGGCGGCGAGCTCGTTCTTATCGGTCGCGAGCTTGTAGCCGGCATCCTGGAACAGCTTAATATAGTCCTGGTTGTCCTTGCGCTTGGAACCGGCGACCTCCTTGCCGAGGAAATAGGCCGAACCACCGCCGAGCAGGACTTCCGGCTTGACGTCGAGCAGCATGCCGACAATGTCAGCCTTATCGTTGCGGCTGCGGGTATGGGAAACGACGGCAGCTGGCGTCGCGTCCTCCACCTCAGCCGTCGCGACGATGCCGATCGACTTCTTGGTCGTGCGGCGGACGGCTTCGCCAAAGGTTTCCACACGCGGGTCATCGAGCGTGGCCGGCGTACGGTCGGCATAGACGCCGAGCGCGTTGACGGCCGTCTTGTGACCCGTCATCAAGGCCGACATGGTATTGGCCGAATCCGTGGCGACGGCATTCGTCGCCGATGTGCCGATAAACGCCATATGATCGAGATCGTCCATGTTGAGACGGCCGTTTGCCTTGCCTTCGGCCATTCCCTTGGACATGATGCGGGCGGCGGTGCGGTGCGCCACGGAAAGGCCGTCGCCGAGCAGGAAGATGATGTTCTTGGCCTTCGGCTGAGCCGCGGTCTCATAAACGTTCCAGGTAACGGACTTCGTTTCATCGCCGGCAGCGACTTCGATCTTGTAGTCGCCCGGAGCGGAAATCTTAAGGCCGCGCAACAGGAGAGCGGAGCCGAGAGCCTTGTCTTCCTTGCCCTTTTCCAGTTCGACGAACTGCGCTTCACCGCCGAGAACAGTCTTGTAATCCTGGCCGTTGACGGTGATCTTCACGTCTTCGGGCTTGACCTGCTTGTTGAGTTCGACCTTGAAATCGAACGGTGAGCCGGCAAGAATCGTCGCGCGATCGAACGGATAGACCGTCGTCGCCTGAGCGGCGCCCGCAAGGATGGTGGTGGCCGCAAAGGCGGCAAGAAGCGTACGCATGGAAAACCCCCGTTTTCGTTGCAGACATTGCTAACCCGGCCGGGATACCTCCCGAGGATGACAGCGGCATGACAAAACGTCGCAGCGGTGGGCCGCCGCTTTCGCGTCCTGCTTCGAGCGCAAAAACCTTGACTCCTGTGGAAAACCTTCTAAGAGCAACAGCGGAAAAGGAATCTCCATGGTTCGCGACGAACACGCCATTGCTGACCGCAATGACCGGGCACAGGTTGCCGGGGTGGACATTGCCGTTCCGGTTTCTGCCAAAACCAAGGCCAAAACGACGACGAAAACCGTCTGACGTCTCTGGCCTGCCGCTCTCTCCCCGGCTTGGCTGGGGACAGGAAGACGCGACCCGTCGCGCCTTTCCCCTCACCAGACCAGAGGAGAGAAGAGAAAGAGAGCTTGAGAAATGGGTTTCAAAGTAGCAGTTGCAGGAGCGACCGGAAATGTCGGCCGGGAGATTCTCAACATCCTTTCCGAGCGGGGCTTCCCCGCCGATGAGGTCGTGGCGCTTGCCTCCGCGCGTTCGCAAGGCACCGAGGTTTCCTATGGTGACCGGACGCTGAAGGTTTCCAATATGGAGAATTACGATTTCTCCGATACCGATATCTGCCTGATGTCGGCCGGCGGTGAGGTCTCCAAGAAGTTCTCGCCGAAGATCGGCCAGCAGGGCTGCGTCGTCATCGACAATTCCTCGGCTTGGCGTTACGACGCCGACGTGCCGCTGATCGTGCCGGAAGTGAACCCGGATGCCATCAGCCTGTTCACCAAGCGCAACATCATCGCCAATCCGAATTGCTCGACCGCCCAGCTGGTGGTGGCGCTGAAGCCGCTGCACGACTTCGCCAAGATCAAGCGTGTCGTCATCTCGACCTACCAGTCGGTCTCCGGCGCCGGCAAGGACGGCATGGACGAGCTCTTCAATCAGACGCGCGCCGTCTTCGTCGCCGATCCGATCGAGAACAAGAAGTTCACTAAGCGTATCGCATTCAACGTCATCCCGCACATCGACGTCTTCATGGAAGACGGTTACACCAAGGAAGAGTGGAAGGTGCTGGCCGAGACGAAGAAGATGCTCGACCCGAAGATCAAGGTGACCTGCACCGCGGTGCGCGTGCCGGTTTTCATCGGTCATTCGGAATCGGTCAACATCGAGTTCGAAAACGAGATCACCGCCGACCAGGCCCGCGACATCCTGCGCGACGCACCGGGCTGCCTCGTCATCGACAAGCGTGAGAACGGCGGCTACATCACGCCGTATGAGTCCGCCGGCGAGGACGCAACCTACATCTCGCGCATCCGGGAAGATGCGACGGTCGAAAACGGCCTCAACATCTGGGTGGTCTCCGACAATCTGCGCAAGGGCGCGGCATTGAACGCCATCCAGATCGCCGAGCTGCTCGTCAATCGCGGCCTTGTCAAGCCGCGCAAGCAGGCTGCCTGATACCATTTGTAAACCATAAGATGCTAAAGCCCTGCTCGGTGAGCGGGGCTTTTCCGGGCAAAGTGGGGTTTCTCAATGCGCATGACAAAGTTATTTCTGGCGGCCGCTGCGGCAATGGGGATTCTCCATGTGGTACCGGCGTTCGCGCAAGGACCGCAATGTGGCAATACCAGCGCCGGCTTCGACGCCTGGGTCGCCGATTTCAAACAGACGGCAGCGGCCAACGGCGTCAGCCAGTCGGTGCTCAGCCGCGCCTTCGCCAACGTCAATTACAACAAACCGACGATCGCCGCCGACCGCGGCCAGAAAAGCTTCAAACTCTCCTTCGACGCGTTCATGCAGAAGCGCGGCGGCGCCGCCGTCATCTCCCGCGGCCGCAGTATGAAGGCCGCCAACCAGGCGCTTTTTGCCTCGATCGAGCGCCGTTTCGGCGTTCCGGCCGGCCCGCTGATCGCAATCTGGGGCATGGAGACCGGTTTTGGCAGCTATATGGGCAACCAGCATACGCTGTCGGCCGTTTCGACGCTCGCCTATGACTGCCGCCGTTCGGATTATTTCACCGACCAGCTCTATGCCGCGCTCCAGCTCGTCTCCGAGGGTTATCTGAGCCCGCAGGCCAAGGGTGCCGCCCATGGTGAAATCGGCCAGACGCAGTTTCTGCCGCGCAATGTCGTGCGCTTCGGTGCCGACGGCGATGGCGACGGCCGCGTCGACATGGTCGGTTCCCGCGCCGATGCGTTGGCCTCGACCGCGAATTTCCTCAAGGGCCATGGCTGGCGCGCCGGCGCCGGCTATCAGCCGGGAGAGCCGAACTTCGTTGCCATCCAGGGCTGGAACGCCGCCAGCGTCTACCAGCAGGCTATCGCCTATATCGGTCAGCAGATCGACGGCCGGTAAGCCTCTATCGACAGGAATGACAGGAAACGCCGCGAGATGCGGCGTTTTTTTCATAGGCGGGAATCAAAACCGCCGCCGGACGCCGTCTTGCGGCGCTCCTCGTGCGCCGGCACGATCGGCCCCGAAACGACGCAGTTGCGGCCGGAGGCCTTGGCAGCGTAAAGCGAGAGATCGGCGCGTTTGACCAGATCCTCGAAATTCCGGTTGGCGGCGTCATTTGCCCGGCCGGCGCATCCGAAACTCGCCGTCACCTTGAGGATATCGCCGCTCTCCAATGGGATTTCCGCCGCCTCGATCGCCAGCCGCACGCGCTCGGCAACGATTGCTGCGTCGTCGGGGGTCGAATCCGGCAGGAGCGCCAGGAACTCCTCGCCGCCATGGCGCACCAGCAGATCGAAGGAGCGGAAATTCTCGCGCGCGACGCCCGCGACATGCCGGAGCACGGCATCGCCGGCATCATGGCCGTTGACATCGTTGATCTTCTTGAAATGATCGAGGTCGAAGAGCACGACAGAAATCCAGCGTGATCCGTGCTCGGCCTGCGTGAGAAGGGCCGAGGCGGCGAACTCGAAGCCGCGCCTGTTGTAAAGACCGGTCAGGAGATCGGTCTGGGCCGCGTTGCGCAACTCGCCGACCAGCGTCTCCCGGTCCCTTGCCAGCCGGTCGATCAGGCGCAGGCCCCTTGCCGCCAGCAGCATCACCAACGTCGCGAGAATGAGCAGGCCGGCGCACAGCGCCAGGATCCGCGTCAGATGCAAATGCGAGCGCGTCGAAAAATTTTCGCCGGTCTCGTGAATATCGCTCGCCGCCTCGATCATCTTCTGCTGCAGGAAAGCCATGCGTTCGCTCTGCGCAGCCGCCCAGGCCTCGCGCACCGCGCCCTTCGGCCGCGATCCGGCGAGGATGGCATCCGTGATCGCATTCGCCTTCACCTGGTCGCGGCGACCGAGATAGGCGACGATATCCCGCACGATCGGCGCCGCCGAATGAAAGACCATGTGGTCCATGCCCTCGCCGAGCATGACCTTGCCCTGGATGAACAGCTCCACCGGAAATCTGGCGGAAACACCATGATCGAGATATCGGGTGCCAACACCGGTAATCAGCCTTTCGCCGTAATAGGCCAGCATGATGCCCATCAGCTGGTTGGATTTCTCGAGCAGCACCGGATCGCTGATCAGAGGTGACAGCGCATCGACGACGGCAAGCTGCTTGAGGGCTGCATACCAGTAGATCGACCCGGGATCACTGCCGACATAGCGGCCCTGGTCGACGGCACTGCGCGCGGCGACGATGCGGCTGTAGGCAAGGCTGAGCATCGACAATTCTTCCACAAGCCCTTCGTCGAGCGTATCGCGGGAAGGCAGGCTGGCATAGAAGGCAAGGCGCTCGTCATCGAGCGTTGCCCGGCTTCGCTGCATATCGGCGGCGCTCTTGCTGCTGGGACGCGCGAGATAAAGGCGAGTGGCGCCGATTTCACTCAGGATCTCCGTGGCGGCGATGGAGCCGCCGCGGGCGAGCACGTCGGCGAACTGCCGGTCTTTCTCCAGATCCCTATACTGCTTGACCGAAGCCCGTATGACGACGACGCCTTCAATGAGCATGAAGACGAAGGGCAGCATGATGGCGGCCAGGATAACCCTTTTGATGGTCTCGAACTTCATCGCCAATCGCCACGGTGATCAAAACGTCGGTCGTGCGCGACCAATTGACGGCAATCTTAGCAGCAATTCTTAATAAACTGATAAAGCGGCAGATCCCTAGATTTCGGGACGAATGAAGTCACGTGTCTCGGCATCCATCACCCAGAGTTCGCCTGTGGAAATATCGAACCAGGCGCCATGAAGATGCATTTTTCCCGCTTCCTCGAGCGCCTTGATGTCGGGAAAGCTTCTGAGATTATCGATCGAATTGCGGATCGACACACGCTCCAGCGCCGTCTGCCGCTCGGCGGCCGTCATCACGTCATTGCTCTGGATCTGCTCGGCGGCGGGCTTGACCAGCGACATCCAGCGGCCGATGAAATCGCCCGGCGACAGCGGCTCGGCATTCGGATCGAGCGCGGCGCGGATGCCGCCGCAGCGGCCATGGCCCATCACGACGATATCCGAGACCTTCAGCGCCTGCACCGCAAATTCGAGCGCGGCCGATGTTGAATGGAAATGACCGTCCGGCTCGTAGGGCGGCACCATGTTGGCGACGTTGCGGATGACGAAGAGCTCACCCGGGCCGGCATCGAAGATCAGCTCCGGCGCCGCACGTGAATCCGAACAGGCAATGACCAGCGTGCTGGGGCTTTGACCGTTTTCGGCAAGCAGCCGATACCTGTCGCGGGCGTCGGCATAACGCCCGTTCATAAAGTTGCGGTAACCGTCCAGAAGGGAATTTGGAAAACGCTGCATGCTTCTGGATTAGCGCGCGCGGCAGACAATTTCAACTGCTGCAATGCAAAATGAACGCGTCGGCATATGCGTCATTTTTTCCGCCGCTGCGCCGGGTGCACGAGCCGGCGCATCTGCACCATCGCCATCGGCGTCGAAAGGCTGGAAGCATCGCTCGCCAGCATTAGCTCGTTGCTGCCGCGCCTGACGGCACGCGCCAGCACTTCGAAGACGCTGGCCGTGGCAAGCTGCAGCGCTTTTTCGTCCTCGAGACCGGAAAGCAGACGCGACAGGAAGACGGCGGCCAGCAAGTCGCCAAGACCGTTCGGCGGGTTTTCGACGACGCGGTGTTCGGCAAGAAGCGCGTGGCGGCCGGAAAGATAGAGATTGCCGGTACCGCCCGCCATCATCGGCACGGCCGAGGTGACGAGCATGCGCGACGGCCCGAGCGCCAGCGCCGCCTCCATGATCGCGCTGTTGTCTTCGAGCGCCGCCCCGGAAAGCCATGCAAGCTCGTAGCGGTTCGGCGTCGCGAGCGAGGCGAGCGGGATGAGATGGTCGCGAATGGCCTCGGCGGTCGCTTCCGGCACGTAGAGCCCGCCGAGATCGCCCATGACGGGATCGCAGACGTAGAGCAGCTCGGGATTATCCTGCCTGAGCGCGGCGATCAGCCGGGCGACGGAGCGCGCCTGTGCGGCATTGCCGAAATAGCCCGAAAGCACTGCCTTGACTTCGCCGATCCAGGGCGCCCGGATCAGATCGTCGATCGCCGCGTCGAAATCCGCTTCCGCAAATGTCAGCCGCGTCGAGCGGCCGTGGCCGGGATGCCAGGGCAGCACGATGGTTGGCAGCGCCCAGACCGGATGACCGAGCGTCTCCAGCGCAAACACGGCCGCCCGGTTGCCGACCGAGCCGCGCACCACATGACTGGAGATGACGATGACTGCGCCCGCTGCATTTTCCGACATGATATCAAGATCCGAATGACGATGCGTTTGATGATCTTTTTGACGCCACGCTGTCAACCATTCTTCATGTGAGCATGGAAATGTGTGTGAAACGAAAAACCTAAAAAGAGGCCCTTCCGTTCATTTTGGCCACGAAAGCGAAAAATCTCTGACAATTTCCCATTTTCTGGGTCAAAAAAGCGTCAAAACAATCTTTCAGGCCCCCATTTTAGAGATTTTTTCGAGGAATCTTCTGCTAGCTTGCAGAAAACCAGTCCATTGCGGGAGGCGATTCATGGCTGCCAGAAACAATCCGAAACGGGAAAAGCAGATCGAAAGCGCGCGCAAGATCGCCAAGGCGACGGGCGAGGCGCATCTCGATCCGGAAATTCTCTTCGGACGGGCCAGCAATGACGATCTCGAACTCTATACGCCGGAGATGCTGGCGCTCTCCGCCGTGCATTCGGCAAAGGAACTTGCCGCCTGGAACGGCAAGGCGCCGCGCGTCGGCATCGACACCATTGCCGATGTGACCCCTGACGGCACTGCCGTGTCGGTGCTTTCGGTCACCGACCGGAACATGCCTTTCCTGTTTGAGTCGGTCATGGGTGAGGTGACGAGCACCTATCGCGACCTGTTCATGGCCGTGCATCCCATCCTGGTCATGGAGAAGGGCAAGGCGCCTGCGCTCTATTCCGCCGATCACCCGAGCGACCCGGCCAGCCGCGTCAGCCATATCCAGCTCCATATCGCACCGCTCAATTCCGCCCAGGCCGCAGATCTCGTCAAACGCGTCGAAACCGTGCTCGAACAGGTCCGTCTGTCGGTCTCCGACTGGAAGCCGATGCTTTCCAAGATCGACGGCGTGATCGCCGAGCTTTCAGCCAATGGCGCCAGCCGGAAGAAGGCCGATCGCGATGAAGCCGTCGCCTTCCTGACATGGCTGCGCGACGAGAATTTCACGTTCCTCGGGATGCGTGAATATGTCTATTCCGGCAAGGGTGCCGACGCCAAGGTCGAGCGAGACAAGGGTGCGGGCCTCGGCATGCTCTCCAACCCTGATGTTCTGGTGCTGCGCACCGGCAAGGATGCCGTGACGACGACGCCTGAAATTCTTGCCTTCCTCGACGGCCCCGACTTCCTGATCGTCACCAAGGCGAATGTGAAATCCATCGTCCATCGCCGGGCCTATATGGATTATGTCGGCGTCAAACGCTTCGACGCAAACGGCAACGTCACCGGCGAGCTGCGCATCGTCGGGCTTTTCACCTCGACGGCCTATACGTCGCTCGCCTCTGAAATCCCGCTGCTGCGTTCCAAGATCGAGAAGGTGAAGGAGCATTTCGGCTTCGACCCGATGAGCCATTCCGGTCGCATGCTCGACAACACGCTGGAATCCTATCCGCGCGACGACCTTTTCCAGATCGACACCACGCTGCTTGCCAGTTTTGCCGAGCAGATCAATGACCTCGCCGACCGTCCGCGCGTGCGTGTTCTGCCGCGCATCGACCATTTCGACCGCTTCGTCTCGGTGATCGTGTATGTGCCGCGCGAGGAATACGACTCGATCGTCCGCGAGCGGATCGGCACCTATCTGAAGACGGTCTATGACGGTCGTGTCTCCGCCTATTACCCGGCTTTCCCGGAAGGCGGCGTGGCGCGCGTGCATTTCATCATCGGCCGCTCCGGCGGCAAGACGCCGCGCATTCCCCAGGCAAAGCTCGAGCAGGTGATCCGCGAGATCACCGCCCGTTGGGACGATCGTTTCGAGGCGCTGGCCGGACCCAAGGCGCCGAAAATCTCCGTCGACCAGGCCTTCCAGGATTCCTTCACGCCTGAAGAAACCGTGGCCGACCTCGCCGATATCGGCGCCTGCGCCGCAGGCGAGCCGCTTCGCATTCAGTTCTACCATCGCCAGGAAGATGAGGGCCGGACCCTCTCGCTGAAGATCTTCCACGCCGGCGGCCAGCTGGCGCTGTCGCGCCGCGTGCCGCTTCTTGAGAATCTCGGCTTCAATGTCGTCAGCGAACGCACCTTCGACATCGACGTACCGGCCGCGGACGGAGAAACGAAACTCGTCGTGCTGCACGATATGGAGCTCGAGGCCCGCAACGGCGGCGACATCGATCTGCAGCGTTACGGCGCCCCTCTCGAGGAAGCCTTCGTCGCCGCCTTCGCCGGCACGATCGACAATGACAGCTTCAACCGGCTGATCCTCTCGGCCGGGCTCTCGGCGCGCGAGACGAACGTACTGCGCGCCTATGCCCGTTATCTCCGCCAGGCCGGCATCGCCTATTCGCAGGATTATATCGCAACCACGCTCGACAAATATCCCGGTGTCGCGGCCGCCATCTTCCGGCTGTTCCACGACACCCTCGATACCAAGCTTTCCGAAAAGGTCCGCATCAAGAAGCTGGCCGACCTGCACCAGGCGATCGAAACCGAGCTTGCCGAGGTGCCGAGCCTCGACGACGACCGCATCCTGCGCCGCTACGTCAATATCGTCGATGCGACGCTGCGCACCAACTATTTCCAGAGGAACCCGGATGGCTCGCCGAAGCCGATGCTGGCCTTCAAGCTCGATCCGCACCTGGTCGACGGGCTGCCGCAGCCGAAACCCTTCCGCGAAATGTTCGTCTATGGCGTCGAGGTCGAAGGCGTGCACCTGCGCTTCGGCAAGGTGGCGCGCGGGGGTCTGCGCTGGTCGGATCGCGCCGAGGATTACCGCACCGAGGTGCTCGGCCTCGTCAAGGCCCAGCAGGTGAAGAACGCGGTCATCGTGCCGGTCGGTGCCAAGGGCGGCTTTTATCCGAAAAAGCTCCCCGTCGGCGGCAGCCGCGACGAGATCTTCAATGCCGGCCGCGAGGCTTACAAGACCTATATCCGCACGCTGCTGTCGATCACCGACAATATATCGGGCGCCGAGATCGTACCGCCGAAGGATACGGTCAGGCTCGATGGTGACGATCCCTATTTCGTGGTCGCCGCCGACAAGGGCACCGCGACCTTCTCCGACACCGCCAATGCGCTTGCGCAGGAAGCCGGTTTCTGGCTGGACGATGCCTTCGCCTCCGGCGGCTCGGCCGGTTACGACCATAAGAAGATGGGCATCACTGCCCGCGGCGCCTGGGAAACCGTCAAACGCCATTTCCGTGAAATGGACATCGACATCCAGACGACGCCCTTCACCGTTGCCGGCGTCGGCGACATGTCGGGCGACGTTTTCGGCAACGGCATGCTGCTCTCTCCGAAGATCCGGCTGATAGCCGCCTTCGATCACCGCGATATCGTTATCGATCCCGATCCCGATATGGAAAAGACGCTTGCCGAGCGCCAGCGGCTCTTCGACCTGCCGCGCTCGAGCTGGCAGGATTTCGACAAAAGCGTGCTCTCCAAGGGGGCGATGATCATTTCCCGTGCGATGAAATCGGTCACGCTGACACCGGAAGCGGTGGCCGCGATCGGCATCGACAAATCAGTCGCCACGCCTTTTGAGATCATCACGGCGATCCTGAAAAGCCCGGTCGACCTGCTCTGGTTCGGCGGCATCGGCACCTATGTGAAAGCGCCGTCCGAAACCGACGCCGAAGTCGGCGACCGCGCCAACGACCCGATCCGCGTGACGGCTGCGGAGGTGCGCGCCAAGGTGATCGGTGAGGGCGCAAACCTCGGCGTCACCCAGAAAGGCCGCATCGCCTATGGTCTCAACGGCGGGCGCTGCAACTCCGACGCCATCGACAACTCGGCTGGCGTCAACACCTCGGACGTCGAAGTCAACATCAAGATCGCACTGGCCGCCGCCATGCATGACGGCCGTCTGACGCGGGCAAAACGCGACCAGCTTCTGTCTTCGATGACCGGCGAAGTGGCGAGCCTGGTGCTGCGCAACAACTATCTGCAGTCGCTGGCGATCTCGCTGACCGAACGCAAGGGCACCGCCAATGGTCTGGAGCTTGGCCGTTTCATGAGCGTGCTCGAGGGCGCCGGTCAGTTGAACCGCAAGGTCGAGACTTTGCCGGACGAGCAGACGCTGGCCGAACGCTATGCCGCCGGCAAGCCGCTGACGCGGCCGGAAATCGGTGTGCTGGTATCCTATGCCAAGATCGTGCTCTTCGATGCGCTGGCCGCCAGCGATCTGCCGGACGATCCCTATTTTACCGCGACGCTTTTGAATTATTTCCCCATCAAAATGCAGAAGTCGAACGCCGGCGATATCGCCGGTCACCGGCTGAAGCGCGAAATTGTCGCGACGGTGCTTGCCAACGAAGCGATCAACCGCGGCGGGCCGAGCTTCACCGTTGCGATGATGGACGCGACGGCGGCTTCGGCATCGGAAGTGGTGCGCGCCGCAATCGTCGCCCGCGACGGTTTCGACCTGACCCGGCTCTGGGCCGAGACGGATGCGCTCGACGGCAAAATATCGGGCGAGATGCAGAACCGTATCTACGAGGAAATCAGCCATAGCTTTACCGTATTGACGCGCCTGCTCCTGAAGACCGGCATGACCAAGGCCGATATGGCCGAGGTGATTAGCCGGCTGCAGGCCGCGCTGAAAAAACTGCGGCCCGCCTTCGCCGAACAATCGGCCGGCGATGCAGCGGCGCGCCAGGCCGAATACGCCCAAGCGGGCGTGCCGGAAAAGCTCGCGGCCGAGATCGCCAACCTCCAGAGCTTCGCGCTGGTGCCTGAAATCATGCAGATTGCAGAACGCACCGGAGAGCCGCTGGTGCGTGCCGCCGAAAACTACTTCGCGGTGTCGCAGACTTTCCGGATTGCCAGGCTGCTGGCGGCGGGCGGGCGGATCCTCACCTCCGACCATTACGAGAACCTGGCGCTTGCCCGCAGCATCGACCAGATCGCCAGCGCAAGACGCGATATCGTCATCTCGGCGCTGTCCGATCACGGCAAGGAAAAGCTCCCCGTTCAGGCCTGGCATGCCCAGGATCGCATCCGCATCAACCGGATCGTCGAAGAGCTTTCGAGCCTCAGCGACGGCGGCGATCCCAACCTTGCGCGCATTACCGTTGCCGCAGGTATCCTGACCGATCTTGCGCGCGACCGGGTGAGGTGAGACAGTCCGCGAAAAAGGAGCGGATGTTGAATCGCATCGATTGGACAGGAACGCGGCCGCCGAAGGCCACGGAGAAGGGCATCTGGGGGTGGATGTTCTTCGATTGGGCAGCCCAGCCCTTCTTTACCGTGGTCACTACCTTCATCTTCGGACCCTATTTCGTATCCCGCCTGACCGACGACCCGGTTTCCGCGCAGACGACGTGGAGCAACATGGCGACGATCTCCTCGGTGATCATCGCCCTGCTCTCGCCCATCCTCGGCTCGATCGCCGACCAGTCGGGCGCGCGCAAACCCTGGATCGGCTTTTTCGCGATCATCAAGATCGTCAGCCTTTTCTGCCTGTGGTTCGCAGCCCCCGGCTCGCCCGTTGTTTATCCCGTCATTTTCATGATCCTTGCCTCGATCTCGGCCGAGTTTTCGATCGTCTTCAACGATTCGATGATGCCGCGACTCGTGGCCAAGCACGAGGTCGGCAAGCTCTCCAACACCGCTTGGGGGCTCGGTTATCTCGGCGGCATCATCGTGCTCATCGCCGTCGTCACGCTTTTGGCGGCGAGCCCGGAGAGCGGCAAGACCATCCTTGGCCTCGATCCGCTGTTCGGCCTCGATCCTCGGACCGGAGAGGATGCACGCATCACCGGGCCGATCTCGGCCGTCTGGTATCTGATCTTCATCCTGCCGATGTTTTTCTTCACGCCGGATGTCGGCAGGGGCCTTCCCTTCGGCACCGCCGTCCGCGCCGGCCTGCGGGAAGTGAAAAACACGCTTGCCGAACTCAAGGAGCGCCGCGGCATCCTGAGGTTTCTTATCGCCCGCATGATCTACCAGGACGGCGTCAACGGCCTACTGATCCTCGGCGGCATTTTCGCCGCCGGCATGTTCGGTTGGGCGACGATCGAGATCGGCATTTACGGCATCATCCTGAACGTCGTCGCAATCTTTGGCTGCCTGATCGCCGGCCGCATCGACAAGGGTGTCGGTTCGAAGGTGACCGTCGTCATCAGCCTCACCATGCTGCTTCTCGCCACCATCGGCATCATTTCGACAGGGCCGGGCTACACGCTGTTCGGCCTTCTGCCGCTGCCGACGGCGGATTCCGGCGGCCTCTTCGGCACCGCCGCGGAAAAAGCCTATATCCTTTACGGCCTGTTGATCGGGTTCGCCTTCGGGCCGGTTCAGGCTTCGTCGCGCTCCTATCTCGCCCGCAGCGTCAGCCCTGAAGAAGCCGGCCGCTACTTCGGCATCTACGCGCTTTCGGGGCGCGCCACGAGTTTCATGGCGACGCTGCTCTTCTCGCTGATGACCTATCTGAGCGGATCACCGCGGCTCGGAATGGCAACGCTGATCCTGTTTCTCGCCAGTGGCCTGGTGCTGCTCGTCCGCACGCCCTATCCGGCGGATCGGGCATAGACGCCCAGTTAGTGCCGGAAATGGCGCATGCCGGTAAAGACCATGGCGATGCCATGTTCGTCGGCGGCATCGATGACCTCCTGGTCGCGCATCGAGCCGCCCGGCTGGATCACCGCCGTCGCGCCTGCGGCGATCATCGACAGAAGACCGTCGGCAAACGGCAGGAAGGCTTCTGAAGCCACTGCCGAACCATGCGTCATCGGGGTCGCAAGGCCAAGCGCCTTGGCGGCCTCTTCGGCTTTCAGCGCCGCGATGCGGGCGGAATCGACGCGGCTCATCTGTCCGGCGCCGATGCCGGCCGTCTGGCCGTCCTTGGCATAGACCACGGCGTTCGATTTCACGTGTTTGCCGATCTTGAAGGCGAACTTCATGTCCTCAAGCTCCTGCGCCGTCGGCGCACGCTTTGTGACGACCTTGAGCTCCAGATCCTCGACCATGCCATTGTCGCGGCTCTGGACCAGCAGGCCGCCGGAAACGGTCTTCGCCGTCAGGCCCGCGGCGCGCGGATCGGGCAGACCGCCGGCGGAGAGCAGCCGCAGGTTCGGCTTGCGGGCGACGATCGCCTTCGCTTCCTCGGTCACATCGGGGGCGATGATCACTTCGGTGAAGAGCTTGACAATCTCCTCGGCCGTTTCGGCATCCAGCGTCCGGTTGAGTGCGATGATGCCGCCGAAGGCGGAAACGCTATCGCAGGCTAGCGCCCGCTGATAGGCCTCGACCAGGCTCGATCCGGTGGCGACGCCACAGGGATTGGCATGCTTGATGATGGCGCAAGCCGGTGCCTTCTCGGGCAGGAATTCGGCGACCAGCTCGTAGGCGGCATCGGTATCGTTGATGTTGTTGTAGGAGAGCTGCTTGCCCTGAAGCAGGGCAGCCGTCGAAACACCCGGGCGCTTCTCGCCGGTCACGTAGAAGGCGGCCTTCTGGTGCGGGTTTTCACCGTAGCGCATCTCTTCCTTCAAAGCACCGCCGATAACGCGGTGACGCGGCGTGTCGATCGACAGCGCTTCCGCGAACCAGTTGGAAATCACAGCGTCATAGGCCGCGGTGCGGGCATAGGCCTTCGCGGCCATGCGCTGGCGGAAGGCATAGGCCGTCTTGCCGCCATCTGCGGAAAGCTGCTCCGTGAACTCGGCATAATCACTGGGATCGGTCAGGATCGTCACATAGGCATGGTTCTTGGCTGATGCGCGGATCATCGCCGGGCCGCCGATATCGATATTTTCGACGGTTGTCGGATAATCGCCGCCGACCGCGCGCACTTCTTCGAAAGGATAGAGGTTGATGACGGCGAGGTCGATGGCCTCGATACCGTGCTGTTTCATCGCCTCCTGGTGTTCCCCATCGTCACGGATCGCCAGCAAGCCGCCATGCACCGTCGGATGCAGCGTCTTGACCCGTCCGTCCATGATCTCGGGAAAGCCGGTGATCTCGGAGACATCGGTGACTGCAAGGCCGGCGGCGGCGATCGCCTTGTAGGTGCCACCGGTCGACAGCAGCCGCACGCCTCTGGCAGACAGTGCCTGGGCGAGTTCGACGATCCCGGTCTTGTCGAAGACGGAGAGGAGGGCGGTCTTGATTTCGACCTTGTCGGGGGCGGGGATCTTCTTGGAAGTGACGGCCATGAAACCTTCTCCGTTCGGGCTTCGGGAGACATCCGCTTGGTTTAGAGCAGGATTCGGATTTCAGGCCGAGCTGGGCCTAAGACCATCCTGCTCCAGGACGCTCGCATTGTGAGGCCGCGTTAGCACAGCTTCGCCGCCGCGCAAACAGGTGCTATCCCTTGCGGGACAAAAACCAGCGGATTTCCGTCTTCTCGGCAAGATCGAAGTCGATTTCGATCTGGTCCGAACCGCAAATGCCGGAGCTGTCGGCAAAGAAGATGTCCTCGGTGATCAGCACTTCATTGCCGGGCGCGGAAAACAGCCAGCTTTCGCCGTCCGGCGCCGTCAGCAGCACGGACTCCCCGTCGCTTTGATGCAGGACGATGGAGGGATGGATATGAAAACGGGCGACGGCCTTCAGGGGCTCGTCATGCTGATATCCTTCCCGGACGACAAGCCTGTCGTGGCCGGTCACGATCGAGCCTGCGGCATTGAGTGTCAGCTCACGTTCGTGCACCACGCCGAAGGCCTTGAGATAGCCGTCATGGCTGAGCTTGATGCCGTCGCGTCCGTCTTCCGTTTCGGCACGCTCGACGGCGACGATCCTGACCGGTTCGGTGATCGCGTGATTGAGGAAGGGCGAAGGCGAAAAGCGGCTGGACGAGGTGTCGTTGAGGATGACGGTCGAATGCGCCGCCGTCGTGCGCGCCATCTGGACATAGCGGTGCCCGGCGAATTTCGGCGAGCCGGAATTGACGATGAAGCGGTGGCGGCCGGACGACATTTCGAAGGAGAGGCTGCCGGCATGCACGGTCCGCAGCCCGCCTCCAGAAGGCGGCGTGCCGGCATCGGCAATGATGACTGTCTTTCCCCCGGAAAGCCGCTGATAACGTGACTGCGGCAAGGCCTTGAACGGCTGGCCGGCGGTCTCGTCATATCTGAGCACGGAGATCAGCTCGTTTGCCAGCGTCGAGGTCGCCCCGTTGAACAGCGCCAGATCTCCATCCTGATGGCGAAAGAACCGCAATGCCGGATATATGCGGTCGATACCGGAGATCAGCTTCTGCGGCAGGTCATGGCCGAGATTGACATAGGTTTGTCTCAGCGGCAGCAGATCGAGCAGCAATTCCAGGCCGACGCGCGGATTGCGCGAGATATGGCCGCCATCCGGCAGAATCTGGCTATCGAATTCGCGGTCGAGCGCTTGCGCCGCCCTTCTGAGCGTCGATGCACGGACAGGCATGGCGACGGAGGCCATGGCGAGCGCGATACGCAGCCGAAACAGCTCCAGGCCGCCAAGCGTATAGGGCGCCATGCGGTTTAGGAATCGCACCTGAAACGCCAGCGACTTCATGAAGCGGCGATAGAAGCCGCGATCGGCATTCTGCAGCACCACCGGCGAATGCGAAAGCCAGGCAATGACGCGCTGGGCGGTGACGTCGACCTCCCATGCAATGCCCTCCATGCGGCCGGCATGGACGGAAAGCCAGCTGTCGACGATCGCGCGGGCGGCGGCCGAACCGCGCTCCGTCTTGTTCGCCCGCATATGCCGCAGCCAGCCGAAGCTGTGAAGGCGGATCGCGAAGGGGCGCGACGGCAGGGTAAAGGTGAAGGGTGACTTTCCACCCGTTTCCAGCATGCGCCCGGCCAGGAGAAACCGTCCGTTGAGGATCTCGTCGGCCACATGCGAATCGATGCTGCGGAGATCGGTCGGCGCGACGATTAGACGTTCGGGCACGTTGATCGAATGGCGGAAGAGTTTTAGGCGCAGCAACGCGACGCGGCGCAAGGCGCGCCGCCAAGCCTCCCGAACATACATGCTCGCAAAACGCCGACCGGACTGCATATTCTATTGTCTATTGACCCTCGTGGTTAAGAATAGGTGAAAAGCGGCCGATTTCATCGCCCGCAATGAATTAATTCGTAACAATGTTCGAATATACGCAAATTACCGTGTTTCATCCGAGTCACGCGGGGATGTGAAGCGTCTTGCGTGGGCGGATCTGTCGCGACGTGCGTGGGCCCGCAATCAGGCCACGCGCCGCAGCACGGCGGCATAAAAGCCGTCGAGGCCTGAGGCGATGCCATCGGGCATTTTCAGCATGGTGGGAAGCGTGCGGAATTCGCCGAGCGGCGTGATCGCCGCTTCCAGGCCGGACCAGTCGCCGGCATCGATCTGAACGCGCTCGATCCCATCCGTATCGGCCAGAACGCGGGCGACGACCTCCTCGCCTTCGGCAGGATCCAGCGAACAATTCGAAAAAACCAGCGTTCCATCAGGCTTCAGCAATGTCAGCGCATGACGCAGCAGCCGCTCCTGCAGCGCCGCCAGCCTGGCGATATCCTCCGGCCCCTTGGTCCACAACACGTCGGGGTGCCGGCGTGTCGTGCCGGTGGAAGAGCAGGGGGCATCGAGCAGGATCGCATCGAAACGCTCGGCCGGCTCGAATGTCGTCAGATCCGCCGCAATTGTCTCCGCTTTCAGGTCGAGCCGGTCGAGATTCGACCGCAGCCGTCTCAGCCGGTTTTCCGATTGGTCGAGTGCCGTGACCGCGCCGCCGGCAAGAATGAGCTGCGCCGTCTTGCCGCCGGGCGCGGCGCAGAGATCGGCGGCGCGTTTGCCCGAGAGATCGCCGAAAAGCCTGGCCGGGATACTCGCAGCCGCATCCTGCACCCACCACGCGCCCTCGTCGAAGCCTTCGAGCGACGGGATGCCGCCATCGAAGGCGGCAAGCCGCACGCCGCCGGTGGGAAGGACAATGCCGTTCAGCCGCTTTGCCCAGCCCTCCACGTCCGACTTGACGGTCAGATCGATTGCGGCCGGTTGGAGCTGGGATTCCGAAATGGCCAGCGCCGCCTCCCGGCCATAGGCTTTTTCCAGCCTGGCAATGAACCAGGCCGGCATCGGCGCGACCTTGCCGATCTCGGCGAGCAGCTCATTCTTCTCGCGGCCGAGCCGGCGAAGAACGGCGTTGACCAGTTTGGCGAAACGCCGGTTGCGCGGATCCTGATTGGCCTGCTCGACGGCAAGATCGACGGCCGAATGATCCGGCACGTCGAGATAGAGGATCTGCGCCGCCCCGATTGCCAGCACGTGGTGCAGCGCCCGTGCCCCTTCCGGCAGCGGCGATTCCAGCAGCGCTGCAATGGCGGCATCGATGCGCGGCAGATGGCGCAGCGTCGTGTTCAGGATGGCGCGGACCAGCGCCCGGTCGCTCTCGCCAAGTGCCCGGTAGGCCGGATTGCCGTGTTCATGATCGAGAGCGCCGTCGAGCGGCAGTTTGCGATCGACGACGGCGGCGAGAATTTTTGCCGCTGCAGCCCGAGCCTGCATGCCCGGCTTTACAGGCGCGGATCGCTCGGTGGCGGGCTTATGCTTGCGGAATGGTTTCTTCGTGCCGTCTGAATTCAAGACCATGGACCTTTTGGCGGTTGCGAACCACCGCGACCAAGACCCGTATCCGGAACAGAGCGCGATTTGCGCGACGGATTAGCAGCCCGAACCGGCGGCGTCGAGACGTTCATGCCGCCCTGCGCCATGTCCTGCAGCGCAGCGATGCGGTTTTCGGTGTTCGGATGCGTGGAAAACAGATTGTCCATGCGTTCGCCGGAGAGCGGATTGATGATGAACATATGCGCGGTTGCCGGGTTGCGCTCGGCATCCTCGTTCGGCACATGGGCAGCACCCCGCGCGATCTTGCCGAGCGCGGAAGCGAGCCAGAGCGGATTGCCGCAGATTTCGGCGCCGCGGCGGTCGGCAGAATATTCGCGCGTCCGGCTGATCGCCATCTGCACCAGCATGGCGGCAAGCGGCGCCACGATCATCGCGACGAGGACGCCGACGAAACCGAGGGGATTGTTGTTGTTTTCACGGTTGCCGCCGAAGAAGAAGGCGAAGTTGCCGAGCATCGAGATCGCCCCGGCAAGCGTTGCCGTGATCGTCATCGTCAGCGTGTCGCGGTTCTGGATATGGGCGAGCTCATGCGCCATCACGCCGGCGACTTCCTCGGGAGACAATGCCTGGAGCAGGCCGGTCGAGGCGGCGACGGCTGCGTTGTCGGGATTGCGGCCGGTGGCGAAGGCATTCGGCTGCGGGCTGTCGTAGAGATAGACCCTCGGCATCGGCAGGCCGGCATTACGGGCGAGATCACGCACGATCGCAAAGAATTCCGGCGCGTTGCGCTCATCGACCTGCTGGGCGCGATAGGCCGAAAGCACCATGCGGTCGGAATTCCAATAGGAGAAGAAATTCATGCCGGCGGCGATGACGAAGGCAATCATCATGCCGGCGCGACCGCCGATCAGAAAGCCGACAACCATGAAAAGCGCCGTCATGAAGGCGAGCAACATGGCAGTGCGGACGAGGTTCATTGCGGATCTCCATCTCCGATTCGCCGTGACAAGCTTTCAATCCCGGCACCGGCGCATTATGATTTGGTTATTCACCAGCCATTTTCAATATTTTCCGGCAGGAGATGCCATGCAGGACGCCGATAACGACAATAGTGAAACGCCGACGGCCAAGGCATCGCCGCCGCGAAAGATGCTGTCCCCGGCTGCCAAACGCGCGCTTGCCGAAGCCGAGGAGCGGCGAAAAAACCAGAAGCCGCTGGAGCTGCCGCCGGAAACCGGCGGCCGCGGCGGCGCCGAGCCGGCCCGCTTCGGCGATTACGAGATCAATGGCCGGGCGATCGATTTCTGATTCGGCGCCGGGAGCCAGAGCGCCGCTCAAAAGCAACGGCATTTCCCGCGCGGAAAAATAAGACCGCTCCAACAAAGGAGCGGCTTCAGGCTACTGACAAACCCCTGCAAAACCGGCGACGTCATCCTCGGCCTTGTGCCGAGCATCTACCCACGTCCAATTAAGTATCTGAAAATAAATGCTTTCCTGTCAAACAATTGCAGTGGTCAGATGCTCGGCACAAGGCCACGAGTGTCCGGTTTAAATTTTGTCACCATTGGAGGCTCATCTGGCCGGGAT
>NZ_LFIO01001101.1 GCF_001187535.1 Rhizobium ecuadorense | reverse complement strand
CTGCGACCTACCATAGCCTGTGCAGGAATGGTTGCAGTCGTTTTCCTCCTCCACGAATTGCTCATTCGTTGGTCCCCGTATCCGCGCTTGACCGCGGAAACCCTTGCAGGCGGCATGGCTTACTGCGGCCTGATATTCGTTCTATGCAGAGCTCGTTTAAATGTCTTGATCGGCAGCATAAAGCAGGCACGGCAGCGCAATAGTAACAGGGGTGCGGTTGCCAACCCCGCATGATTTCCTGGCCCTACCGCAGAGACCTGTGTTGCGATTTGAAGGATCTGGCGCTCAAGCAGTCATCTGAAATTATGAGAACGTCGCTTCGGTGACGTTCTCATCCACCGCATCCGAACGCCCCTCAGACACAACGCGTAATAGGATAATCCATAAGATGACTAGCCTCGA
>NZ_LFIO01000908.1 GCF_001187535.1 Rhizobium ecuadorense | reverse complement strand
ATCCTGATCACCGCAGCTTGCGACGCGCCATGGTGCGTCGTCTCTCCCGAAACCAAGAGGTATTTCAATGGACGCCGTTGTCGCAGTCACCCATCCGCTCGATCCCCTGAGCCTCGCTGAGATCGCTTCTGCCGTTGCCATACTCAAGGATAGGCAGACACTCGCACCCACCTTCCGCTTTCCGATAACCCGGCTGGAGGAGCCGACCAAGGCGGATCTTGCCGCCCAACGCTTGGGCGACAGGCTGCCGCGCCTCGCCTTCATCCTGGCAATCGACATCAGCAATGGCGAAACCTTCGAGGGCATCGTCGACCTGACTACCTGCACGGTGTGCTCCTATATCCGGCTGCCTCTCGATGAACTGCCCTATGGCCAGCCGCCGATCATGCTGTGCGAATTCGAA
>NZ_LFIO01000634.1 GCF_001187535.1 Rhizobium ecuadorense | reverse complement strand
CGACCGCGCCGTGCAAGAAATCGGTCCGTCGGCCATCGGCTTCGTGGGTGATGCCGCCGACCTGGAAGATCATCGCAGGCTGGCGGACACCGTGAAGAGCCGCTTCGGCGGGCTCGACATCTACATGGCCAATGCCGGGATCATCAACCTCACCCCCTCCGCCGAAGTGACTCCGGCAGACTATGACGGGCACTTCGCAATCAATACGCGCGGCGTGTTCTTCGGCGTGCAGACGATCGCCCCTCTGATCCGCGACGGCGGAAACATCATCGTTACGAGCTCGCTCGCGGCCACGAAGGTCCTCCCGGACCATACTGTCTATGCCGGTTCAAAGGCAGCAACCGCTGCCTTTGCGAAAAACTGGGCGATCGAATTCAAGCCGCGGCGGATCCGCGTCAACATCC
>NZ_LFIO01001181.1 GCF_001187535.1 Rhizobium ecuadorense | reverse complement strand
GATCTCGCCAACGGCAACCTCCGCACCATCCGCTACAACGGGACAGAGGTGCTGCGAGCGATTTCCTATCTCGTTCGCGACCGGGACTGGGGCACCTACAGCCCAATCGATAGCCATGCTCCAGCGCACGGATGCAATGCTCGTAGATGGAGCCGGACTGTTCGCTGGTCGCCGGCTGGCTGAAGTCTTCCTCCTGGTCTTTTTTCAACACCGGCGACGTGATGAAGGGAACCATCTCATCAAGCAGTTGAACGTCGCCCGTCGTGGACACGTAGTGGTGAACGACCAGAGGCAAGAAATAGAGGTCATCGGTGATCCGGGTACGCACGCCGATACCGGATGGAGGATGCCACCAGTGCTGGACGTCCCCCTCCTCAAATTGCCGTGCTGCCGATCGCAGGATC
>NZ_LFIO01001073.1 GCF_001187535.1 Rhizobium ecuadorense | reverse complement strand
GTGAGAGACTCGCTCGACGGTGTCTCTTGGAATTGAGCCTCCTTCTTTCTTCCACTTAAAGAAGGTCGATCGGCCAGGCGATCCCAGCAGGAGAAGTTGGTCTTCGGTTGAAAGCTCCCACAACTCCGCAAGTCCTTGAAATGCCTCCATGACTGCCGGAATCGATGATCGCCCTTCGGCCGCTGCGGCGACGGGTTCGATATTAGCCACGCATGAATCTCCCGAAAAGTCCCAATATGGACTTGTATTTCAAATAAGTCCCGATATAGATTAGTCCATATCGGGACTAGAATCGCAGTGTAGTCCACTGACGAATCACGATCAAGAGTCGCCGGAGAACGGAGCGCAGTTATGGTAAAAGACAACAAGAAATTCGAGTTCACTGTCGATGGCGCGATTTATAG
>NZ_LFIO01001794.1 GCF_001187535.1 Rhizobium ecuadorense | reverse complement strand
CCCTACCAATTTGAGGAGAACCGCTTCCCCACGCTGGATGAATTGCGCAGCGCCGTGCCCGATCGCCCCCTGATCGTGCAATATGCCTATAACCAAGCCTTCTTGAACAAGCAGGCGATGGAGGCGCTTGGCGTGGGTACCGATCGGTTCCCAAAGGTGCCGGACACCGAATTCGAAAGGGACAGCCGCGGTAATCCCACTGGTGTGATCCACGGTTATACTTGGTTGTTTCTCGCCCTCGAGAGTATGGTGCCGCAGCCCACGTTCGACGAACAAGTGAGTTCGATGGTCTATAGCATTCACGGTCTGAACCGGTTCGGCGTGACCTCGATCATCGATAACGGCGGTAGGTGGCCCTACCCGGAGGCCCAGGCGAGGGTAGACGTGCTTGCACGAGACAACCGT
>NZ_LFIO01001787.1 GCF_001187535.1 Rhizobium ecuadorense | reverse complement strand
AAGCCGACGCACCATAGTACCCGCCCATATGGGCGAGTAGCCTCCGGGCCGGTTCCGTTCGCGACGTCCTCCTGGAGGCAACGTGGGCAATACCGGAGACGCGCGCTGGAGAATGAACGTATGGAGATTGTTTCACCCTCGGCAGGAGATAGGGCATCAACTCGACGAACAGATCGTCTCTCCGCAACGTGTGAACTCAGACCCGCTAGCGCCATGAGCCGGCCCACCTCCACGGCGTCGCCAGTTCGTATCTTTTGAAAGTCGATCCCTATGTACCAGCAGAACTCGCGCACGCTGGCGACGCCGTTGGCGACGGCGAGCCGTGAACAGAAGCTGACCACGGTCTCGTCTGAATAAAAAGCGACCGTCGTTCCAAGTCGATTCATCGCGGACGGTCTCCCGGTT
>NZ_LFIO01000998.1 GCF_001187535.1 Rhizobium ecuadorense | reverse complement strand
TGTCGCCCCAAAGCTGCCAAGCGCAATTCAGCGGAGATCGGGCTTCCGTCAATCAGACGACAGGCACCGACCCCGTCATTTCGTCTCCTGCCAACGGCTTTGCCAGAGGTCGAGCCTGGGCTTCAGCGGATCGGCTCCGACCGTCGCGCCGTCATTGCTGAAGTCGATGAGCCTGTCGACGGCCTGGTTGTGGTTGGGCCATTTTGGCCGTGAGCCTCCATTGGGGTCACCACTCGCTGCAAACTCAACCCAGTAAGCACTCGCCAATGTGGCCATGGCCCAGTCGGCGGGCGTGACCTTGTCTTTCACCAGTGCGTTTGGAATGCCCAGCGTATACGGAACTTCGAAGCCGTGCAGAGTGCCTTTCCACATCGGATCGTTGCGTAAGGCCTCGGCGACATAAGG
>NZ_LFIO01000946.1 GCF_001187535.1 Rhizobium ecuadorense | reverse complement strand
TTCCAGCGCCCCATCATAGTCGAAATCGCCGCAGCGGAAAAACAGACGACTCTGATGGCGAAGGGTGAATGCCAGATCAACGGTCCCTGCCCCGACAGAGCGGACTCGCCCACACCCACAGCCCACCTGCCGCCGAACAGCAACAAACCCCGCCAATCATTGACGGGGCTGTGCATGCTGAAAATCGATCGGCATTACATCCTCGGAGGAATCAATGATTGCCTTCGGTCAAAGCTTGCGCCTTGGATCCTCGCCTTGTCGACCGACAGCCGACGCGTCCGCACGGTGGAACGTTCCGATTATCGCATCGACATCAACTTCGTCATCAGCCCCGCTTTGATTTCGAGCACGGGTCGATTGGCCCGGGGATGACCGATGTCATCCCGGGGATGACCGATGTCCCTC
>NZ_LFIO01001030.1 GCF_001187535.1 Rhizobium ecuadorense | reverse complement strand
GGATAGGTGCCCATCAGATAGAACTTGCCCTCGGGCCGGAAGAAAACGCCGGTGGGGTCGATCGTCAGCCCCACCTTTCCTTCCAGGGGCGTTCGGCAATCGACGACGAACAGCGAGCGTCGGCGTGGCTCCACGGGGACGTCGAGCCCAGCCATCCCAGCGACTTTCTTGCCGTTGGTGCCTGAGGTGTTGACCATCGTGCCACAGGCAATCGTCTGGCCGCTCTTCGTCGACACGGAAACGATGCGATCTCCCTCTCGGTTGATGGCGACGACTTCGTCTTCGATGTATTCGACGCCGAGCGAGCGCGCCTTCTTGCGAAAGCCCTGCAGCAGACCGACACTGTCGAACCAGCCCTCGCCCCGCTCGCCGGTGCTGCCGAGCGTCAATCCTTCGAGGTTCAGCC
>NZ_LFIO01001467.1 GCF_001187535.1 Rhizobium ecuadorense | reverse complement strand
ACAAGGGCTTCGACATGATGCACAAGGGTGAAAGCATCCGCGGCGTGGTGGTCTACTGACCACACATGGATTTCCTGAAGAATTGGAGATTGAAGTTGCGATACGGAAAGCTGAAAACGGCTTTCCGTCATTTTGCCGTCATTGCAGACGGAGAGGTCGTCACATCCAATGTCGATTTCGGCACGACGGCCGGCTCAGCAGCTTTTTTCTCCATGCAGGCTTGGGCGATCGACAGCGAACAGGCCACTGATATGGTTGTGACGATTGGCCGGGACGTAGGATTTGAAGCATCTGGACGAGTGTATGTTTACTCGACCGAGCCACAGCAGCCTCCAGGACAAAATCCCTATGCCTACGGCCTGAACTTTAATCAATACCTGCGCTAGGACGAGCCGGTCTGCAGGCAACCGGCCGCATCCGGCAGCAACCATTTCCTTTCTTGAAGTCAGCCGTTCTGTCGTACATATACGGAAACCCTAACAGCTCCCGCATTCCGGCGGGAGCATTCCTGGCGTGGTTTTATCAATGGCTTCGATTCCCTACACGGCCGACCTCAAGGGCCTCCACGAGCTCTCCCCGCGGGAGCTCTACGACCTGCTCAAGATGCGTGTCGATGTCTTCGTCGTCGAGCAGAACTGTGCCTATCCCGAACTCGACGGCAAGGATATCGATGCCCTGCATCTACGGCTGCTGGAGAACGGCGAACTCCTGGCTTCGGCGCGAATCCTGAAGCCGCGCGGGCTGCAGGATCCGTCAAAGATCGGCCGCGTCGTCGTCTCGCCGGCCCATCGCGGCAGGCGGCTGGGCGATGCATTGATGAGCGAAGCGATCTCTGCTTGCGGGCGGCTTTATCCGGCAAGCCCCATCGCCTTGTCGGCGCAGGCTCATCTGCAGCGCTTCTACGAATCCTTCGGTTTCAGCGCGGCATCCGGGGAATATCTGGAAGACGGCATTCCCCATCTCGATATGGTCCGCCAAGTGTCAATTCGGCCGGCGAGTATATTGTCATGATCTACGTCGATGCCGATGCCTGCCCGGTAAAGCCGGAAGTGCTGAAGGTCGCCGAACGACTCGGCCTCGAAGTCACCTTCGTCGCCAATTCCGGCCTGCGCCCATCGCGCGATCCGATGATCCATAACGTCATCGTCTCCAACGCCTTCGACGCCGCCGACAACTGGATCGCCGAGCACGCCGGTCCGGGCGACGTCGTCGTCACCGCCGACGTGCCGCTCGCCGTGCGCTGTGTCGCCACCGGCGCCTTCGTCAGCGGCCCCACGGGCCGCGTCTTCGACGAGACCAATATCGGCATGGCGAGCGCCATGCGCGATCTCGGCGCGCATTTGCGCGAAACCGGTGAGAGCAAGGGCTACAACGCCGCCTTCAGCCCGAAAGACCGTTCGCGTTTCCTGGAAACCTTCGACCGCCTCTGCCGCCGCGCCAAGAGCCTTTCCGCGGAGGCTGGCGGGCAGCCCTGATCCGCCCGGCATGAAACGGGTGGCATAGCGGCCATGCGGATTCCCACCTTGAACACAGCCGTTCTCTCGCGCATATAGACACGATCGCAGACGACTGCGGCGTCCTGAGGATGCAACCGTCGCGGGGACGGCCTCGCTCTTGAAGGAGAGTCGTATGCCCTGGTTTCTGCTTTTTCTCGCCGGTCTTTTCGAATGCGGCTGGGCGATTGGCCTTAAATACACCGATGGTTTCACACGGCCGCTGCCGACCGCATTGACCGTCATTTCAATGGTGGTGAGCATCGTGCTGCTCGGCCTGGCGGTGAAGCACCTGCCGATCGGCACCGCCTATGCGGTCTGGACCGGCATCGGCACGGTTGGCACCGTGCTCCTCGGCATCTGGCTGCTTGGCGATGAGGCAAGTGTCTCCCGTCTTGCCTGCATCATGCTGATCGTCGGCGGCATCGCCGGTCTCAAGCTCACTGCCTGACGAAGGAAATGCTGCGGGGCATCGCAACGCCCCGCAGCTAGAGCAAATTCCAGGAAAAGTGCGAAGCGGTTTTCCGTCCGGAATTGCGTCAAGACAGAAGGTTAGAGCGGTTCTACGCTTCCATGAAAAGTTGAACCGCTCTCGGCTCAGGCTGCCTTACGATTGTCGACGGCAAACGCGCCGGGACCGGAGAAGAACAGGTAGAGGAAGACGAAGCAGAACAGGATCGCGGCATCGCCCTGGTTGACGGCGGGGAAGAAGCTGCTCGGAGCATGCGCCATGAAATAGGCAACCGCCATTTCGCCGGCGAGCAGGAAGGCGACGGGGCGCGTCAGCAGGCCGATGAGAATGAGGATGCCGCCGACAAGCTCGAGAACAGCCGCGAAAAGCATCAGCGGCGGCAGCGAGCCGGACATCTGCGACGCCGGGAAGCCGAAAAGCTTCATCGTGCCGTGTTCGATGAACAGCAGCGCAGTGATGATTCTGAGAGCGGCCAGCCCATAGGGGCGATAGGCAGCAAGACGCTCGAAAGTTGACATAAAACCTCTCCATTAAAAGAATACTGGCGAGCGTTAGCTCGTCACCGACAGGGATTGAACACACGGATCACTGACGGCCGTTCACTTTTTCGACAGCAGGCAAACAGCCGAGCCGGCAGCTTTATTCATTTTCGAATATCAGAGCGGAATGTTGTCGTGTTTCTTCCACGGATTGGCGAGGTCCTTGTTGCGCAGCATCTTCAGCCCCCGCGCCAGCCGCCGCCGCGTCGAATGCGGCATGATCACCTCATCGACATAACCGCGCTCGGCGGCGACGAAGGGCGAGAGGAACCGGTCCTCGTACATTTTCGTATGGGCAGCGATCTTTTCCGGATCGGCGATATCCTTGCGGAAGATGATCTCGACCGCGCCCTTGGCCCCCATCACGGCGATCTGCGCCGTCGGCCAGGCATAGTTGAGATCACCGCGCAGATGCTTCGACGCCATCACGTCATAAGCGCCGCCGAAGGCCTTGCGGGTGATGACGGTGAGCTTCGGCACCGTCGCTTCGGCATAGGCAAAGAGCAGCTTGGCGCCGTGCTTGATCAGCCCGCCATATTCCTGCGCCGTGCCCGGCAGGAAGCCCGGTACGTCGACGAAGGTGACGATCGGAATGCTGAAGCAGTCGCAGAAGCGCACGAAGCGCGCCGCCTTGCGCGAGGCGTCGCTGTCGAGCACGCCGGCCAGCACCATCGGCTGGTTGGCGACGAAACCGACGGTGGAGCCTTCGACGCGGCCGAAGCCGCAGACGATATTGCCGGCAAAGCTTGCCTGGATTTCGAAGAAATCCCCCTCGTCCGCCACCTTCCGGATCAACTCCTTGATATCGTATGGCTTGTTGGCGCTGGCCGGCACCAGCGTATCGAGCGACATGTCGACTTCTGTCACCGACTGGTAACATTCGATCTCGGGCAGCGGCGCGGTATTCGAAAGCGGCAGGAAATCGATCAGCCGGCGCACCTGCAGCAGCGTTTCCACATCATTCTCATAGGCACCGTCGGCAATCGAAGAGCGGGTCGTGTGGACCACGGCGCCGCCGAGTTCTTCCGCCGTCACCGTCTCGTTGGTGACGGTTTTCACCACATCCGGTCCGGTGACGAACATGTAGGAGGTATCGCGCACCATAAAGATGAAATCGGTCATGGCCGGCGAATAGACGTCGCCGCCGGCGCAGGGACCCATGATCACCGAGATCTGCGGGATGACGCCGGAAGCGAGCACATTGCGCTGGAACACTTCGGCGTAACCGCCAAGCGCCGCCACGCCCTCCTGGATGCGGGCGCCGCCGGCATCGTAGATGCCGACGATCGGCGCGCGGTTCTTCAGCGCCATGTCCTGCACCTTCATGATCTTCTCGGCATGCGCTTCCGAAAGCGAGCCGCCGAAGACGGTGAAATCCTTGGCGAAGACGAATACCGTGCGGCCGTTGACCGTGCCCCAGCCGGTGACGACACCGTCGCCGGCAACACGGCTCTTGTCCATGCCGAAATCGGTGGAGCGATGTTCGACGAACATGTCGAACTCCTCGAAGGAGCCTTCGTCGAGGAAAAGGTCGATGCGCTCGCGCGCCGTCAGCTTGCCGCGCTTGTGCTGGGCGTCGATGCGCGCCTTGCCGCCGCCGAGGCGGGCGACGCCGCGGCGCCGTTCCAGTTCTTCGAGAATTTCCTTCATGCGATCTCCCTCGCCTTTATTTCTAGCATGTCGTTATCGCCGCGACATGCTTTAGAACAGGATGATTTCAAGCCAGTCGGCTTAAATCCTGTTCTAAATTAATTAGTTAGAGCGTGATGTCACCCGAAAACCGCTGACACTTTTCGGCATCATGCTTTAGTGCCCACGCCCGCTGAGCGAGAAAACCGAGCGTATTCTTGCTGCGACGTCCTCGGCCAAAATCTCGTCGGCAAGCTTGGGATCGGCGGCGATGCTGGTCACGTCGAAAGCGCTGACGGCGATGACCGAGCCGTCCTCGACCGAGGCTGCGTCGATACTGACCTTGGCGATGTTGCGGTCCTTCTGGAAGCCGAGACCCTTCTCGATGGCGACGACGCGGATCGTCAGCACCACCCGCGGCAGCACGGTGTCGCGCACCGTGGCATTGATCGCGGCGTTGACGCGGTCGTTGATGCCGGAAAGCAGCTCGGCCGGCATGTTCGGGCCGGAGACGACGACGGCGCTGCGCACATCATAAACCGGCGATGCCGGCTTCGTGCCCGTGAGGCTGACGCAGGCCGTAAGCGCGACACAGACGAGTGCGGCCCGGCAAAAACACGACCTCAGCCAATTCATTGCAAAATCCCGCACGACCCCGTTGGAGTCGCAGATTTCGTCATAATGGCGGGGAAGGCAATATGTTTCAGGCGCTTAGGGCTAAAAAAACGTCCGTCGCCGCCTTGAAGTCGGCAAAGCGCTTGGCCCGCCGCTCCTCGGCTTCCTCGTCGCTGCCCCAATGCTCGATCGTCCAGTCCTCGTCGAGATGGGCAAGCGACCACGCTTCCTCCATCGTCACCCGGCCGCAGGCGAAGGCGAGCGCCAGGATCGCCGAACCAGTGAGCGTGGTGACGGTGTGGAGTGCTGCGAGCGCGATCGGGTTATCATATCTGGCGAGCGTGACGGCGAAGGCGGCGGTCGCCTCGCGCGGCTGCTCACGCGGCATCACGCCTTCGATGAGGATGAAGCGGGCGCCGAGATCGTTCGCCGCCCAGTCGATGACCGGATCCCAGTGCTCGGCCTGGCGCTCGACCAGCAGTTCCGGCCCATCGGCGCGGTAGCAGATAAGATCGCTTGAGGAAAAGCGCAGGATATCTTCAAGGATCGCCTGCGTGTTGCCGGTAATGCCGTCGAGCGCGGTGTTGACGAGCCGCGTCATGGGCATCGTCATGGGATCGATCTCCTCACCCTGCGCCTGCCATTCGGCGGCGACAAGCCGCGCCAGCGCCTGCGTGGGAACCGCGAGAATCACCCGTGCCGGCGTGCGCACCATTTTGCCGTCGAGCGTGATCGCAAAACCACCCTCGTGCCCGGCAATGGCGACATCGGTGTAAAACCGCTTCGGCAGCGGCTTCTTCATCTGGATCTGCGCCCGGCGGATCGGATCGGGATGGCTCAGGCCTTCGGAAAGATCGTTCAGCAGATCGCGCATGGCATTACCTCAGGAAAAGTGGCGCAATATTTCGTTTGGATGATAGGCGATCGCATCGGCGCCGTTGGCGATCAGCTCATCCACGCTGGCATAGCCCCAGGCAACGCCGATCGCCTTGGCGCCGGCAGCCTTAGCCATCTGCATATCGTAAATCGCATCGCCGATGACAATGGCATCCGCGGCATTCATTCCGGTTTCGTCGCAGCATTCCGTCACCATGGCCGGATGCGGCTTGGAAGGGCAATCGTCAGCGGTGCGCGCCACGGTGAAATAGCGGTCGAAGCCGTGCGTCTCCATCACCAGGTTCAGCCCGCGTCTGGATTTGCCCGTCACCGCACCGATCAGCAGATCCTCGCGCCCGGTAATCACGTCGATCATCTCGCGAATGCCGGGAAACAGCGGCTCCCGGTAGTCGAGATCCTGGCGCACGACCGAGAACAGCGATTTGTAATGCGCCGTCATCTCGATATCTTCCTGCTCGACATGCGGCCTGCCCTGCATGCGGGCGATCGCGATATCGAGCGACAGGCCGATAATCGCCTTGGTGTCCTCAAATCGCGGTTCCGGCTTGCCGAATTTCCCAAAGGTGCGGCGCATGGTTTCGTGGATCAGGCCGGCGCTGTCGACCAGCGTGCCGTCGCAATCGAAAAGAGCGAGTTTCATTCGCTATCCCTTTCGGCGCCGGCAAGGTCGAGGCCGAGCAGGTTCCAGGTCTGCACCATATGCGGCGGCAGCGGCGCGCTGACGCGCAGGCGGCCGCCCGATGGATGCGGGATGTCGATGTGGCGGGCGTGCAGATGCAGCTTCTTCTGGACGCCGCCCGGAAAATCCCAATTCGGATCGTCGTCGAAATATTTCGGGTCGCCGATGATCGGGTGACCGATATGCAGGGCATGGACACGCAGCTGATGGGTACGGCCGGTATAAGGCTCCATCTCAAGCCATGCGAGGTTCTGAGCCGCCGTCTCCACCACGCGGTAGAAGGAAATCGCATGGTCAGCGCCGTCCTCGCCATGTCTGGCGATGCGCATGCGGTCGCCATCGGCTGTCGCTTCCTTGACGAGCCAGGTCGAGATCTTGTCCTCGTGCTTGCGCGGCACGCCCTTGACCAGCGCCCAATAGGTCTTCTTGGTGTCGCGCTCGCGGAAGGCGGCCGTCAGCTTCTGTGCGGCGCCGCGGGTGCGGGCGATGACCAGAACACCTGATGTGTCGCGGTCGAGGCGGTGAACGAGCCGCGGCTTTTCGCCCTTCGGGCTGGTCCAGGCCTCAAGCATCTGGTCGATATGCCGGGCCACACCGGAGCCGCCCTGCACCGCGATACCGGGCGGCTTGTTGAGCACGATCACCTTATCGTCCTCATGCAGCACCATGCGCGACAGGAGCTCGAAATCCGACGAATGCTTGAGATCCTTACCGGCGATCGGCCCGGACTTCTTCGCATCGACATCCAGCGGCGGCACCCGGACCGTCTGGCCGGGCTGCACCCGCGCATCCGATTTGACCCGGCCGCCGTCGACGCGCACCTGGCCGGAGCGCAGGAGCTTCTGCAGCGGGCCGAAGCCGAGCCCGGGAAAATGCACCTTGAACCAGCGATCGAGCCGCATGCCCGCTTCGTCGGCTTCAACCTTGATATGTTCTATGCCAGCCATAAAAAATCTTTCGGAAATTGCAGCACGGGCCAAGCCGGCGTTCTTGCCGCAGCCTTTAGAGCATTTTCACGCAAAACGGAAACCGGAAAAGAAATCAGGCCCAAGTGCGCATGACGGCGAGGCCCGCCATGACGGCTGCCATCGAAAGCCCGACGCTGGCAACGATGTAGACGCCGCCGGCCACCGCCTCCCCGCGCTCGAACAGCGAGATCGCATCCAGCGAGAAGGCCGAGAAGGTGGTGAAGCCGCCGAGAAAGCCGGTGATCAGCAACAGGCGCAATTCCACCGACGCGTTGAACCGGCGCGCGATCAGCTCGGCGAAGACGCCGATGACGAAACAGCCGACGATATTGACGGCAAGCGTGCCCCAGGGAAAGGCCGGGCCCATGAGCCGCAGAGACCACTGGCTGACATAATATCTGAGAAGGGAACCGATGGCGCCGCCGACGGCGACGAGGAGAGCCTGGATCATCAGCCGGATTTATCGCAACTCCGCTAGGATTCCAATCGTCACGGAATGAATTCTTACCATCCGGTAAAATGCCAATGATTTTCTTATGATGGCGCCAAGATCATGCCGATACCGTGACACTATGACCCAGCTCCTATCCATATCGGCCAACACCGCTGCCGTTGCCTTCGAATCGCTGCGGATTCCCCAGCGCGTCGCGACAAGCACCGCCGCCCGCGATGCCCGCCGCATTGCTGACCGGCAATTAAAGGCCGATAGCCCCGATCAGGTCGAGGAGCCCTCCAACATTATCCAGTCTACGGAAGTGGCGCTCGACCTGATGGCCAAAGGCAACCGCCAGCCACAGGCCGGCCTCAGGCAGGCACTGCAATCCTACGAAGACGTCTGAGGCGACCGCCTTCCAAATGAAAGCCCGCGGCTGCGATCACAGCCGCGGGCTTTGCTGTTTCGATCGGAACGCGCTTATTTGCCCTGCGCCGACAGCACCTGCAGCACCAGCTCGACCTTCCCGGCCTTTTCGAAAGTCAGCGTCACCGGCACCGTATCGCCCTGCTTGAACGGCGTCTTCACCTTCTGGAACATCAGATGCAGGTTGCCGGGCTCGAGCTTGAGCGTCTGGCCGGCGGCAATGGCGATACCTTCCTTCAGCTGGCGCATCCGCATGACATTGTCCTTCGTCACCATCTCGTGGATCTGAACCTCGCCTGCTGCGGGCGATGTCACCGACACCAGGCGGTCATCCGTCTGGCCGTTGTTCTTCACCGTGAGGAAGCCGCCGCCGACCGGTTGGCCGGGCAGCATCGCCTTGGCGAACCCGCCGGAGACTTCGAGATCGCCGGCCTTGACCGCTTCGCCGGCCGGCGCCGCAGTCCCCATGCCGCTCATACCGGACATGTCCATGCCGGTTTTACCGGTCATGTCCATGCCGGCCATATCGTCATGATCGTGACCATGGTCTTCGCCGGCAACGACCTTCAACAGCGGCGCCGGGCTTTTCATTCCATGCGCGTCACCGCCCTCCTTCGCCACCTGATCCCAGGCCTCGACCGTGTCGCCGCATATCTGCGTCACCGGAAAGGCGAGCGAGGTGCCGGCCTCGACGCCCGATACCTTACCCTGGATGACGAAGGTGTCGTAGAAATCGTCGGAGAGATTGCCGTTCTTCCAGCGGATCTCGACCGCGCCCGTCTTCACCTTGTCGCCGTGATTGTCGTAGCTCTTCTGGTAGTCGCCCTTGATCACCTCGAGCTCCCAGCCGGCCTTCGGCTGCGGCTTGGCGAAGACGAAACCTTCCGGCAGCTTGACCCGCACCTCAGTGGTCGCCTTGCCGTCGCAACCATGCGGCAGCTGCAGCGTGGCGAGAATAGTGGCCTCTGCAGTCGCCTCCTTGTCCAGGAAGGTCACATGCGCCTCGGCGCCGGCAATGGCGGTCGCGGAAAGAAGGGCGGCAAGCGCGAACGTCTTGCCATATGTCTTGCTAATCTTCATCGGATATCTCCTCGCCGGCCGCAAACTTCTCTCTGGCGGACCGGCATGCTGCATCATCGGTGCGAAGGCAGATCAGGCGAGGATGGGCGGCGCGCGGGAGTTCGGCCGGCTGACGGCAGAGGCGCCGGCAACGGCCGACGTTTCGACCGGCGAGTTGACGAGCGAGGCAAACTTGCCTTGGAGCCAAGCGCCCGCATCGGGCGTTGACAGAACGATAGAGGCCGACAGCCGGCAGGCTTCGCAATTCGGCTTGAAGACGACGCTCTTGCCGTCGGCGTCCTTCACCGTGACGCAAAGCGAGGCGAAGGTGCCGTCGGGCAGCACATAGGCGCTCGCATCGTAACCTGCGGCGGCAACAGCCTGTGGCGGCTGATGGGCAAGGCCGAGCAAAGCCAAGCTCAAGGCGCAAAGCATGCGCAGGAAGAGCGTCGCTTTCAATCCGGTCCGCCGCATGAGATCCCCTTCAACAGCAAGCCGCGATAGCCGGTTTCGTCCCCGAATGCAAAAGCAGATTTGCCGCAGTTCAAGGCCTGATCGGAATAAGACGACAAAAATTTGCTCGCCGACGACATTTGCCGCTTGCCAAGTGCCGCTGCCGCCGGATAATTGCGCCAACCTTGTTGGGAGAATCCGGTGCTTGTCACCACCGGTGCCGAAGGAGCAACCGCCCCGGAAACTCTCAGGCCAAAGGACCAGCAAGGGGCAGACGGAACTCTGGAGAGAAGCGTTCTCGAAACGCTCGCCGAAGGGATAACAATCTCAGGCGTCAAGGACAGAGGGGGCTCAGGAGAGAAGTGCGCAGCCGCGCCTTCAGATTTGAGCCCGCGCCTTCGTGAAGAAGGCGCAAACCCCGGAGGCGTCTTTTGGACGATACTGCTACCCTGAAGAAAACCCCGCTGCATGCCCTGCATCTCCAGCTCGGTGCCCGAATGGTGCCGTTTGCGGGTTACGACATGCCGGTGCAATATCCGGCAGGCGTGATGAAGGAGCACCTTCATACTCGCACCGAAGCCGGCGTCTTCGATGTCTCCCATATGGGCCAGGTCATCGTGAAGGCGAAATCCGGCAGCTACGAGGATGCCGCTCTGGCGCTCGAAAGCCTGGTGCCGGTCGATATCCTGGGCCTTGCCGAAGGCCGCCAGCGCTATGGCTTCTTCACCGACGACAGCGGCTGCATCCTCGACGATCTGATGATCACCCATCTCGACGACCATCTTTTCGTCGTCGTCAACGCCTCCTGCAAGGAGGCCGACCTCGCCCATCTGCAGGCCCATATCGGCGACACGTGCGACATCACCCTTCTCAACCGCGCACTGATCGCGCTGCAGGGACCGCGTGCCGTCGAGGTTCTCGCCGAGCTCTGGGCCGATGTTGCGGCGATGAAATTCATGGATGTGCGCCACTGCCGGCTGCACGATGTTTCCTGTCTTGTCTCGCGTTCCGGCTATAGCGGCGAGGACGGTTTCGAAATCTCGATCCCGGCTGATAAGGCCGTGGATGTCACCATGCGGTTGCTCGAGCATCCCGATGTCCAGGCAATCGGCCTCGGCGCCCGCGATTCGCTGCGCCTGGAAGCCGGTCTCTGCCTCTACGGCAACGATATCGACACCACCACCTCGCCGGTCGAGGCGGCGCTGGAATGGGCGATGCAGAAGGCGCGGCGCACGGGCGGCGCCCGCGCCGGCGGCTTCCCGGGCTCCGGCCGCATCCTTTCCGAACTCGAAAACGGCGCCGCCCGCCGCCGCGTCGGCCTGAAGCCTGAGGGAAAGGCGCCGGTGCGCGGCCATGCCAAGCTCTATGCCGATGCCGAGGGCAAGGTTGAAATCGGCGAAGTCACCTCGGGCGGCTTCGGCCCCAGCGTCGAAGGCCCCGTCGCCATGGGCTATGTGCCGATCTCCCATGCTGCGGCCGGCACGCTCGTCTATGCCGAGGTGCGCGGCAAACATCTGCCGATCACCGTCAGCGCCCTGCCCTTCGTCACACCGACCTACAAACGCTAAATCTTTTCCAGAGAGGACGAACAATGCTGAAATTTACCGAAGAACACGAATGGCTGCAGATCGAAGGCGGCGTTGCGACGGTTGGCATCACCAACTATGCCGTCGATCAACTCGGCGACCTGGTTTTCGTCGAACTGCCGGAAGTCGGCGCGACCTTCTCCAGGAACGGCAATGCCGCGACCGTCGAATCCGTCAAGGCGGCGTCCGACGTCTATTGTCCGCTTGACGGCGAGATCACCGAGGTCAATCCGGCCATCGTCGCGGATCCGTCGCTGGTCAACTCCGATCCTCAAGGGTCGGGCTGGTTCTTCAAGCTGAAGCTTGCCAATCCCGCGGATGCCGACGGCCTGCTCGACGAGGCCGCCTATAAGGAGCTCACCGCGTAATGACGACGCCGACCGAATTCCAGTTCACCGACTATCAGCCTTACGATTTTGCCAATCGCCGTCACATCGGCCCGTCGCCGGCCGAGATGACCGACATGCTGAAGGTGATCGGCTATAACAGCCTCGACGGGCTGATCGACGCGACGCTGCCGCCCGCCATTCGCCAGAGGGCGCCGCTCGTCTGGGGCGCGCCGATGACCGAGCGCGAGGCGCTCGACAAGCTGCGCGACACCGCCAACAAGAACAAGGTGCTGGTCTCGCTGATCGGCCAGGGTTACTACGGCACGATCACGCCCCCCGTCATCCAGCGCAACATCCTGGAGAACCCCGCCTGGTATACGGCCTATACGCCCTACCAGCCGGAGATCAGCCAGGGCCGCCTGGAAGCGCTGCTCAACTACCAGACCATGGTCTGCGATCTCACCGGCCTCGATGTCGCCAACGCCTCGCTGCTCGACGAGGCGACCGCCGCCGCCGAAGCCATGGCGATGGCCGAGCGGGTCTCCAAGTCGAAGGCAAAGGCCTTCTTCGTCGACGCCGACTGCCATCCGCAGACCATTGCCCTGATCCGCACCCGCGCCGAGCCGCTCGGCTGGCAGGTCATCGTCGGCAATCCCTTCACCGATCTCGATCCGGTCGACGTCTTCGGGGCGATCTTCCAGTATCCCGGCACGCACGGTCATGTGCATGACTATACCGGCCTAATCTCCCGCCTGCACCAGACGGGCGCGATCGCCGTCGTTGCCGCCGATATTCTTTCTCTGACGCTTCTGAAGTCGCCGGGCGAAATGGGCGCCGATATCGCCGTCGGCTCCTCGCAGCGCTTCGGCGTTCCCGTCGGCTATGGCGGCCCGCATGCGGCCTATATGGCGGTCAAGGATGCCGTCAAGCGCTCGATGCCCGGTCGCCTTGTCGGCGTTTCCGTCGATGCCCGCGGCAACCGCGCCTATCGCCTGTCGCTGCAGACCCGCGAGCAGCATATCCGCCGCGAGAAAGCGACGTCGAACATCTGCACCGCCCAGGTGCTGCTCGCCGTGATGGCCTCGATGTATGCGGTCTTCCACGGTCCTGATGGCATCAAGGCGATCGCCCAGCAGGTGCATCAGAAAGCCGTGCTGATGGCCAAGGGCCTGGAAAAGCTCGGCTATAAGGTTGAACCCGAAAGCTTCTTCGACACCATCACCGTCGATGTCGGCCACATGCAGGGGCTCATCCTGCGCGCCGCCGTCGCCGAAGGCGTCAATCTGCGAAAGGTCGGCGAGACGAAGATCGGCATGAGCCTCGACGAGCGCACGCGGCCGGCAACACTCGAAGCCGTCTGGCGCGCCTTTGGCGGCAATTTCACCATCGCCGATTTCGAGCCGTCCTACCGGCTGCCGAAGGGCCTGCTTCGGACCAGCGATTACCTCAGCCATCCGATCTTCCACATGAACCGCGCCGAAAGCGAGATGACGCGTTACATCCGCCGGCTCTCCGACCGCGATCTGGCGCTCGACCGCTCGATGATCCCGCTCGGCTCCTGCACGATGAAGCTCAATGCGACGGCGGAAATGTTGCCGATCACCTGGCCGGAATTTTCCGACATCCATCCCTTCGTGCCATCAGACCAGGCGCTCGGCTACCGCGAGATGATCGACGACCTGATCGAAAAGCTCTGCGCCGTCACCGGCTACGACGCCTTTTCCATGCAGCCGAATTCCGGTGCGCAAGGCGAATATGCCGGCCTGCTGACGATCCGCAACTTTCATATCGCCAATGGCGAGGGTCATCGGGACGTCTGCCTGATCCCGACCTCGGCGCATGGCACCAATCCGGCCTCGGCCCAGATGGTCGGCATGAAGGTGGTGGTCGTCAAGGTGCGCGAGAACGGCGATATCGATCTCGACGATTTCCGCGCCAAGGCCGAGGAACATGCGGCAAACCTCTCCTGCTGCATGATCACCTACCCCTCGACGCACGGCGTCTTCGAGGAGACCGTCAAGGAAATCTGCGATCTCGTGCACGCCAATGGCGGCCAGGTCTATCTCGACGGCGCCAATATGAACGCCATGGTCGGCCTGTCCCGCCCCGGTGACATCGGCTCCGACGTGTCCCACCTCAACCTGCATAAGACCTTCTGCATCCCGCATGGCGGCGGCGGTCCCGGCATGGGACCGATCGGCGTCAAGGCGCATCTGGCGCCCCACCTGCCCGGCCATCCCGAGACCGACGGCCGTCCCGGCGCGGTTTCGGCCGCAGCCTTCGGCTCCGCCTCGATCCTGCCGATCTCGTGGAGCTACTGCCTGATGATGGGCGGCGAAGGCCTGACGCAGGCGACCAAGGTGGCGATCCTCAACGCCAACTATATCGCCACCCGGCTGAAGGGCGCCTATGACGTGCTCTACAAGTCGAAGACCGGCCGCGTCGCACATGAATGCATCATCGACACCCGCCCGTTGGTCGACAGCGCAGGCGTCACCGTCGACGACGTCGCCAAGCGACTGATCGACTGCGGCTTCCATGCGCCCACAATGAGCTGGCCGGTGGCCGGCACGCTGATGATCGAGCCGACCGAGTCTGAGACCAAGGCCGAACTCGACCGCTTCTGTGAAGCGATGCTGGCGATCCGCGAGGAAGCCCGCGCCATCGAAAACGGCAGCATGGACAAGGTCAACAACCCGCTGAAGAACGCTCCGCACACGGTGGAAGACCTCGTCGGCGAATGGGATCGTCCCTATTCGCGCGAACAGGCCTGCTTCCCGCCCGGCGCCTTCCGCGTCGACAAATACTGGTCCCCGGTCAATCGCGTCGACAATGTCTACGGCGACCGCAACCTGATCTGCACCTGCCCGCCTGTGGAAAGTTATGCCGAGGCGGCGGAGTAACGGCGCCGCCCGCTGTCCGGTTCGCACCCAGTATCTGCCCCTCAGCCTAACCCTCTCCCCGTTTTACGGGGAGAGGGGATGTGCCCTGCGAGAGGTGGATGAGGGCCGAGAGGTTGCGGCATATCCCCTTCGCCCCGCGTGCGGGGAGAAGGTGCAGGCAGGCGGATGAGGGGCCGACCTCGCCGATTGGAAGCGTTGCGATAGCCGATCTCAAATGCCACTTTCAGGACAATAGGTTCAAATTTAACCTTTCTTAGCAAGTCTCTGTTAGCAATTGAAAATGGGCGGTTTTTCTCCAGCGGGAATATGGCCGTCGACCTCTTGTTTTGCGTGCAGGTTCTCATGCGTCCATCGGCTTTGCCAGCAATCCTCCTTGCCGCCCTGGTCCTGTCGGGATGCGCCGCCAGTTCCGGCGCCGAAGATGTGCTCACGCCTGTGCCTTCGGCGGAAACGACCAATGCGATCACCAAGCCGAATGGCCCGATACCGGCCGCCGCCGTCGGCGACACGGCACAGACAGGCGCGCCGCAGGAAGCGTTGAGCTGGACCGGGCCGGTTCCCGAACCACAGGCGCTCGTCCCCGCGGACAGGCCGGTCGGCATGCCGATGCCGACGGAAAGACCTGTGGCGATGCTGATGCCCGCCAACCCGGAAGCCGATCCCGATGCCGGCAGGAAATCACCGTCACGCGGCCAGATCTACGGCCACCGCTTCCGCGACGCCAAGCCGATCAACTTCGGCTCCACCTCACCGAGAAAGCTTGCCGTGCACGGCGTCGACGTATCGCGCTGGCAGGGTGAAATCGACTGGGATACCTTGCGCCGGCAAGGCGCAAACTTCGTCTACATCAAGGCGACGGACGGCGGCGATCACCTCGATCCGATGTTCAGAAAGAACTGGCGCCGGGCCAAGGAAGCCGGCCTGAAACACGGCGCCTATCATTTCTTCTACTGGTGCCGGACGGCCGGCGAACAAGCCGACTGGTTTATCCGCAACGTGCCGAGAGAAGCAAACGCGCTTCCGCCCGTCATCGACGTCGAATGGAACGGCGAATCGAGCTGCAAGCGGCGCATTTCCCCCGCCCGCGTCCGGGAAAAGATGCAGGTGTTCATGGACAAGCTGGAGCGCCATTACGGCCAGCGCCCGATCATCTACACGGCGCCGGATTTCTACCGCGACAATTTGAAGGGCCAGATGCTCGACTATCCCTTCTGGCTGCGTTCGGTCGCAGCACACCCCTCCAAGGTCTATCCGGGCCGCAAGTGGCTGTTCTGGCAATATTCCGGCTCCGGCCTTTCCGACGGTGTCGACGGCAAGATCGATCTCAACGTCTTCAACGGCAACGAAAGCGATTGGCACGACTGGGTAGCGTCGCGCTAGCGATGGTCTTTCGTGCCAATCCGGAACAGCCGGCACGGCAGGACGCACTCCTGTAGGTCTTTGCTAAGGCAACGCCTTCAGCATTCTCTAAATCCTTGCGGGTAAAAGACGATCATCCAGTTCTGGGGAAACGGCTGATGAGCATATCCGGCATTACGAATACTGCTCTTTCGGGAATGCGGGCGCAGACGATGCGGATCGGCGCGATCGCCAACAACCTCGCAAACAGCAGCACACCTGACTACGCCAGGCTGAACACCAGCCTCACTTCAGATGCATCAGGCGGCGTCCAGGCAACCGTCAGCCCGACGGCGTCGGATGTGGATCCGGCCACCGAACTGACCGACTTGCTCGAAGCCGAACAGAGCTACAAGGCGAACGCCGTGGTCTTCGAGACCGGCGCCGACATGTGGGAAATGCTGATGAGCATTAAGCGCGACTGATGCACTCGTAACCTGACGCGCCGCGCGAACTTCTTTCGAAGCGTTCCTTTCCCTTGCCGCCACAAGAATCTGGCTGCCACCCCTCGCGGAACGCGTTTAGTTCACCTCCGGCTCTGCGATGGCAAAGCTTCCGCCGACTGATAAAACCAATGCGCTTGGTCCATGGATTTTGATGTGCTGTGCCGCATGCTTCTTGCATTCAGGATTGTGATTGATCCGATAATTGCACAGTCGTCGCCATCCATTATGGGAAAGCGCAATCTTCTCGGCCGTCAAAATATCCACCCCGGCTGCAACTCTTATTTGCTTGATGAGTTCTGGCCACGACGCTTTCTCTTGAAAGAGCCTGTCGACAAGCGCGAGTATCCGCACTACGGAGTGCCACTCCACTTTTCGCTCAACTGACTTTCCGTTTGGCTGAAATCGCTTGTAAACCCACCATCGCTTAGCGACTGTAACCTTCGGCCTGTCGGAAGGTAATGATGTGAAGACACTCGTTATCGTTTCATCGGCGAAATCCGCGACGACCTCAGATGCGACAATTTCCATACACTCTTGATCTTCATCGCTGAAGTCCGAGTCAACCATGAATTCGAGGACAATTTCGTTCTCATTCCATCCGCATGAAACAGCGGCTAACGCCGATGAGACTTGCCCAAGCAACGCGTTTTGCACACTAAGTCGAAGTCTTATTTCTCGATCAGGTGCGGACATCAAACCCTCCGTCGTGGAGCGATGTTATCGCACTATCACCACAGACTTTGTCAACAGGATCTAGGAATGCGCCGGCTCGCTTTGGCGCTGCGCGGCAAGGGCCGCGAGATCGGCGGGCTTCAGTTCGACGGATTCGCCGCAGCCGCAGGCCGATGTCTGGTTCGGGTTGGTGAAGGTAAACCCGGAGCGCAGCGTCGTCTGCTCGAAGCCCATTTCAGTGCCGAGCAGATAGAGCACGGCCGATGGTTCAACCCAGACCATGGCGCCGTCACGCTCGATCAGATCGTCCTTGGCATTGGGCTCGGTCACCAGATCGATGGTATATTCCATTCCGGCGCAGCCGCCCTTCTTGATGCCGACGCGCACGCCCTTGGCCTCCGGCCCGGAATTTTCGACGATCGCCTTGACGCGGGCCGCAGCCCCGTCCGTCATGCTCATCACTGCAAAGCCCATGGGCTCGATCTCCTTCCACAACCGGGGCCAAGATCCGGCGCTTCGTGATTCAAATGTAGTCGTCGCACGTAAACGGATCAATACCACGGTACTGTATCAGTACCAGCCGACCGCGACCTGCGCCTCTTCGGACATGCGATCAGGCGTCCACGGCGGATCGAACGTCATTGCCACTTCGACGCCGGACACGCCTTCGACGGCGCCGACGGCATTTTCAACCCAGCCCGGCATCTCGCCGGCAACCGGGCAGCCGGGGGCGGTGAGCGTCATCATGATCTTCACCATCCTGTTGTCCTCGATGTCGATCTTGTAGATCAGGCCGAGTTCGAAGATATCGGCAGGAATTTCCGGATCGTAGACGGTCTTCAGCGCGCTGATGACGTCGTCGCTGAGCCGCGCCAGTTCATCGGCCGGAATGCTGGAATGCACGATGCCTTCGCGCACGTCGATCTTCTGTTCGCTTTCGTCCAGGCTCATCACGGACACTCCTCAAGCAAAGAACTTGCGCGCATATTCAAGCGCATCGGCCAGGGCATCGACCTCGGCGCGGGTATTGTACATGCCGAAGGATGCACGGCATGTGGAGGTGACGCCGAAGCGTTTCAAGAGCGGCATGGCGCAATGCGTGCCGGCCCGCACCGCAACGCCCTGCCGATCGATCACCATCGAGACGTCGTGCGCATGAATGCCGGCAAGCTCGAAGGAAAAGATGCTGCCCTTGTCGGGCGCCGTCCCGAAGACGCGCAGCGAATTGACCGATTTCAGCCGCTCGACGGCGTAAGAGGCAAGATCGGCCTCATGGCGTGCGATCGCCTCGCGGCCGACCTTCTCCATATAGTCAAGCGCATAACCGAGCCCGATCGCCTGGACGATCGGCGGCGTGCCGGCCTCGAAGCGGTGCGGCGGGTCATTATAGGTGACCGCATCCTCGGCGACTTCGAAAATCATCTCGCCGCCGCCCTGGAACGGGCGCATCTGGGAAAGCCGCTCCTTCTTGCCGTAGAGCACGCCGATGCCCGACGGCCCATAGAGCTTGTGGCCGGTCATCACATACCAGTCGCAATCGATGTCCTGCACATCCACAGGCAGATGTACGGCACCCTGGCTGCCGTCGATCAAAACCGGAATGCCGCGCTCATGCGCGATCCGGCAGACTTCCTTGACCGGAACGATCGTGCCGAGCGCGTTCGACATATGGGTGATGGCGACGAGTTTGGTGCGCTCCGTCAGGCTCTTTTCGAAATCCTCGATATGGAAGGCGCCCTCGTCATCGACGGGCACCCAGACGAGCTTGGCGCCCTGCCGCTCGCGGATGAAGTGCCAGGGCACGATATTGGAATGGTGCTCCATGATCGTCAGGACGATCTCGTCGCCTTCGCCGATCTCAGGCATGCCCCAGCCATAGGCGACGGTATTAATCGCCTCCGTCGAATTCTTGGTGAAGACGATGTCGTTGACCGAAGGGGCATTGAGGAAACGGCGCACCTTCTCGCGCGCTGCCTCGTAGGCATCCGTGGCCGCATTGGAGAGATAATGCAGGCCGCGATGCACATTGGCGTATTCATGGGCGTAGGTGTGCGAGATGGCGTCGATCACCACCTGCGGCTTCTGGGCCGAGGCGCCGTTATCGAGATAGACCAGCGGCTTGCCGTGCACCTTCTCCGCCAGGATCGGAAAATCCCGGCGGATGGCTTCGACATCGTATGGCGTGGCCGGCACGATCTTGTCCATTGTTATATCCGATCAGGCGTGCTTTTCGAGCCAGGCCGAAATCACGCCTTCCAGCGCCTCGACCAGGGCCTCGTCTTCCAGTTCCTCGACGATCTCGGCGACGAAAGCGTTGACGAGCATCGCCCGCGCCTTGTTCTCCGGAATGCCGCGCGCCATCATATAATAGAGATGGTTCGCGTCGATATCGGTCACCGTCGCGCCATGGCCGCACTGCACGTCGTCGGCGAAGATCTCAAGCTCGGGCTTGACCGAGAATTCGGCATCGTCGGACATCAATAGCGTGTTGCAGGCCATCTTGGCGTCGGTCTTCTGCGCATCGGGCGCCACCCGGATCATGCCCTGGAAGACACCCTTGGCACGGTCGAAGACAACGTTGCGGATCACTTCGGTCGAGCCGGTGTGGGGCACGTCGTGACCGAGCACCATCGTTACGTCCGTATGGCTGTCAGCCCCGAGCAGGTTGATGCCGCGCAACGTCAGGTCCGCACCCTCGCCCGTTACCTTGATATGCAGCTCCTGGCGCACCAATTTGCCGCCGGCATTGATGACGAACAGGCGAAGCTTGGCGTCAGCACCGAGATCGATGCGGATCTGGCCGAGATGCGTATCCTCGGCCCCCTGCTGCTGCAGGATGATCCAGGTCAGCTCGGCGCCCTCGCCGACTGTGATGTCACTGACATGGGACACCAGTGCCGCATCGCCGGTCACCGCACGGTGACGTTCGATGACGGTTGCCTTGACACCGGCGCCAAAGGCAACGGGAAGACGTGTATGCGCCTGCCCGCCGGCATGGAGGAACTGGATTTCGAGCGGAGCATCAAGCTCGGTCTCGGCGGGCACGTCGACGACATAGCCGTCGCGGACGAAGCTGCCGTTGATGCGGCCGACCGCGTCGTCGCTGCCGAGCGCATCGAGCCCCTCTGCGGCCGAGCCGTCGAGCAGCCGCTCTGAATAGGCTGCAATGCCAAGACCGTCGGCGGCAGCCTTCTGGTCGGCATGGCCTTGGATCACCGCCAGCGCCGTCGAGCCGGCAACCAGCGGCTCAAGCGCGTCGGAGCCGGCGTCACCGGCCTGCGGCGGCAAGGCGCGCAGCAGATTTTTCAGATCGGTGTAGTGCCAGGCCTCGATGCGGCGCGTCGGCAGGCCGGCCTTCTTCAGATCGTCGAGAAGCCGGTCGCGCAGCGCCGTCACCGCGCCATTGCCCGGCAGATCGCCGATCTGATGGTTGAAGGCCTCGATCAGCGCCGTTTCGGCCGCAGTCAGGCGGCTCGTCGTCTGCATGTTCATGGACGTCGTCCTTTCCACCTGAACTCAGGCCGCCGCGCCGATGATGTCGGCATAGCCGTTGGCCTCGAGCTCATGCGCCAGCGTCTTGTCGCCCGACTTGATCACCTGGCCCTTGTAGAGCACGTGGACGGTATCCGGCACGATATAGTCGAGCAGACGCTGGTAGTGGGTGATGACGACGACGGCGCGATCAGGCGAACGCAGCGCGTTGACGCCGTCGGCGACGATCTTCAGCGCGTCGATGTCGAGGCCGGAATCGGTTTCGTCAAGCACGCAGAGCTTCGGCTCCAGCAGCGCCATTTGCAGGATTTCGGCGCGCTTCTTTTCGCCGCCGGAGAAGCCGACATTGAGCGGCCGCTTCAGCATCTCGGTGTTGATCTGCAGTTTGCCGGCAGCATCCTTGACCCGGCGCATGAAATCCGGCGTCGTCAACTCGTCCTCGCCGCGCGCCTTGCGCTGCTCGTTCATCGCCACCTTCAGGAACTGCATGGTGGCGACACCCGGAATTTCCACAGGATACTGGAAGGCGAGGAAGACGCCCTTGGCGGCGCGTTCGGCCGGATCGAGCTCGAGAATGCTCTCACCATTGTAAAGAATGTCGCCCTCAGTGACTTCGTAGTCGCTGCGGCCGGACAGCACGTAGGAGAGCGTCGACTTGCCGGAGCCGTTCGGTCCCATGATCGCGGCAACTTCGCCGGCCTTCACCGTCAGGTTCAGGCCACGGATGATCTCGGTGCCGTCTTCGGCAATGCGGGCATGGAGGTTTCTGATTTCAAGCATCTTTGTCTTTCCTGTTATCCGGCGGATTTCAAGGACCCGCCCAATTGACCGTTCGCACCGGTCTAGAGCGTCATCCTCGGGCTTGTCCCGAGGATCTAAGCCCTCAATTGTAATCGCTCCACTCCCGCGTATTCGGATGCGGCCGATAGACATTCTCAATTTCATCAATCCGCTCGTAGAGGTCCATCCAGGTCGGATTGAGTTCCTCTATGAGCTTGATTTTCCATTCACGCAGGTAGCGCTTCAGAGACTTCTCTCGCTGGATCGCCAACACGATATTCGGATGGTACTCAAACCAGACGAGATTTTTTGCTTTGTACCTCTGCGTGAAACCCTTCTGGATTTCGTTGCGGTGCTCCCATATGCGACCGTGCAAATCACTGGTGACGCCGGTGTAGATCACGCCACGAGGCTTATCGGACATCATATAGACGAAACCAGTCATCCTTGTCCTCTGGCCGCAGCAGATCCTCGGGACAAGCCCGAGGATGACGGAGGTTGTGTTAGCCGACACTCCCCTCAAGCGAAATGCTGATCAGCTTCTGCGCCTCGACCGCGAATTCCATCGGCAGTTCCTGCAACACTTCCTTGACGAAGCCGTTGACGATCAGCGCGATCGCCGCTTCTGTCGGGATACCGCGCTGCAGGCAGTAGAACAGCTGGTCCTCGGAGATCTTCGAGGTCGTCGCTTCATGCTCGAACTGCGCCGTCGAGTTCTTCGCCTCGATATAAGGCACCGTATGGGCGCCGCACTTGTCGCCGATCAACAGCGAATCGCACTGGGTGAAGTTGCGCGCATTCGAGGCCTTGCGGTGGGCCGAGACCTGGCCGCGATAGGTGTTGTTGGAAACGCCGGCGGCGATGCCCTTGGAGACGATGCGGCTCGACGTGTTCTTGCCGAGATGGATCATCTTGGTGCCGCTGTCGATCTGCTGATGGCCGTTGGAGACGGCGATCGAATAGAACTCGCCTCTGGAGTCGTCGCCGCGCAGAATGCAGGACGGATATTTCCAGGTGATCGCCGAGCCGGTTTCGACCTGCGTCCACGAGATCTTCGACCGGTCGCCGCGGCAATCGCCGCGCTTGGTGACGAAGTTGTAGATGCCGCCCTTGCCTTCCTTATCACCAGGATACCAGTTCTGGACGGTGGAATATTTGATCTCGGCATCGTCGAGAGCCACGAGCTCGACCACGGCGGCATGCAGCTGGTTTTCGTCGCGCTGCGGCGCCGTGCAGCCTTCGAGGTAGGAGACGTAGGCGCCCTCTTCCGCGATGATCAGCGTGCGTTCGAACTGGCCGGTGCCCTTCTCGTTGATGCGGAAATAGGTGGAAAGCTCCATCGGGCAGCGAACGCCCTTCGGCACGAAGACGAAGGAGCCGTCGGTGAAGACCGCCGAATTCAGCGTCGCGTAATAATTGTCCGAGGTCGGCACGACCGAGCCGAGATATTTCCGCACGAGATCGGGATATTCACGGATCGCTTCCGAGATCGACATGAAGATCACGCCGGCCTTCTTCAGCTCGGCCTTGAAGGTGGTGACGACCGAGACACTGTCGAAGACGGCGTCGACGGCAATCTTCGGCTTCTCGACGCCGGCCAGGATCTCCTGCTCACGCAGCGGAATGCCGAGCTTCTCATAGACCTTCAACAGCTCCGGATCGACCTCGTCGAGCGACTTCGGACCCGGCGTGCTCTTCGGTGCCGCGTAATAATAGATGTCGTTGAAATCGATCTTCGGATAGTCGACGCGCGCCCAGGTCGGCTCTTCCAGCGTCAGCCAGCGGCGATAGGCCTCGAGACGCCATTCCAGCATCCATTCCGGCTCCTGCTTCTTGGCCGAAATGAAGCGGATGATGTCCTCGGACAGGCCTTTCGGCGCCTTGTCCATTTCGATGACGGTCTCGAAACCGTATTTGTACTGGTCGACATCGATCAGGCGGACCTGGTCGATCGTTTCCTGCACGGCAGCCATTTCGTTCTCCAATCTCGCCGGATACAAGGTCCGGCAGCTTGTAACGTACGGGCAATTTCTTGCCCTTGATGTCGGGCAAGCTCTTGCCCTTGATGTAAGAGGCCAAAAGGGACTTTTCAGCCCGGTTGGCAAGCAGAAATTTGCGTTTCCGCAAGTTTATGAGGCGATCAGGCCGCCTCGCCCGCCGACCTGCGCCGGCAGGCGATCTTCGCAAAAGCGGCAATCGCCCGGTCGATATCTTCTTCCGTCGTCGAAAAGCCGAGCGAGATGCGCAAGCCCCCGAGCTTGGCGTCGCGGCCCATCGCCGTCAGCACATGGCTTTCGCCGAGCCGGCCGGATGAGCAGGCCGAGCCAGCCGAAAGCGCCACGCCTTCGAGATCGAAGGCGATCTGTCCGGTCTCGGCCTTCAGCCCCGGCAGAGTGAAGAAGATCGTATTGGCGACCCGCTCGCCGCCCTCGCCATGGATCACGACATCGGCTGCCGCCTGACGCATGCCGGCTTCCAGCCGCTCGCGCAGCACAGCGATCGCCGCATTGCGCGCCTCGACTACGTCGGCCGCGACTTCCGCCGCCGCGCCGAAGCCGATCAGCGCCAGTGAATTCTGTGTCCCCGAGCGGTGACCCCGCTCCTGCCCGCCACCCTGGATCAGCGGCCGCGGCATCAGCGCTTCGCCGCGGGCAATCAGCGCCCCGGCGCCCTTCGGTCCGCCGATCTTGTGCGAGGAAACGATCATGAAATCGGCGCCGATCCTGCCGATATCGAGCCCGATACGGCCGGCCGCCTGAACGGCATCGACGACGAAGAGCCCGCCATGGGCGTGGACGATCTTTGCCGCCGCCTCCACAGGCTGGACGATGCCGGTCTCGTTGTTGACGAGCATGATGGCGACCATCGGCAGGCCGGCGGCCTTGTCATGCGTATCAAGCAACGTGCCCAGCGCATCGAGATCGACGATGCCGGCCGAAGTGACCGGAATCTCCGTCATCTTCTCCCTGGCAAAACGGCCGCCTTCGCGCACCGCCGGATGCTCGATGGCTGAGAAGTAGAGGCGGCCGAGCTGAAGCCGCGTGCGGCCCATGCGGAAATCCGGCGTCAGCACCAGATTGGCGGCCTCGGTTGCGCCGCTGGTAAAGATCACATTGCCGGCGTCGGTGCCGACCAGCGCCGCCACTTTGCGCCGTGCACATTCGATTGCGGCGCGGGCGGCACGGCCTTCGCCGTGAACGGAATTCGGATTGCCGAAAATGTCGATGGCGCGCATGATCGCCTCGCGGGCTGCGGGGTGCAGCGGCGCTGTGGCATTCCAGTCGAGATAAAGGCGTGGCGGCGCCATGATCTTCAGTCCTGCGCTTGACGAGCTTGCTTCAGCACCCGCGGCTCATTTTTCTTGAAATTTCGGCCGGGCTTGCCTTATGACACATTCACGATGCGTGGATCGCCATGCAAGTTTCGAATTGTTCTAAACTGCGTTTTAGAAAAGCTGACAACACTAGTCAAGTCATGTTGTCGTCCGACGCAGCGCGAACGCGAAATAAAACCCGGAGTACCAATGCCCGAAGTTATTTTCAACGGCCCAGCCGGCCGTCTTGAAGGCCGCTACCAGCCCTCCAAGGAAAAAAGCGCGCCCATCGCCCTGATTCTGCATCCGCATCCGCAGTTCGGCGGCACGATGAACAATCAGATCGTCTACCAGCTCTTCTACATGTTCCAGAAGCGCGGGTTCACGACGCTGCGCTTCAATTTCCGGGGCATCGGCCGCAGCCAGGGCGAATTCGACCACGGCGCCGGCGAACTTTCGGATGCCGCCTCGGCGCTCGACTGGGTGCAGAGCCTGCATCCTGATTCGAAGACCTGTTGGGTCGCCGGCTATTCCTTCGGCTCCTGGATCGGCATGCAGCTTCTGATGCGCCGGCCGGAGATCGAAGGCTTCATGTCGATCGCCCCGCAGCCGAATACCTACGACTTTTCCTTCCTGGCGCCCTGCCCCTCCTCCGGCCTGATCATCAACGGCGAGGCCGACAAGGTGGCGCCGGAAAAGGATGTCAACGGCCTGGTGGAGAAGCTGAAGACCCAGAAGGGCATTCTCATTACCCATCGCACCGTTTCCAACGCCAACCACTTCTTCAACGGCCAGGTGGAAACGCTGATGGGCGAATGCGAGGATTATCTCGACCGCCGCCTGAACGGCGAACTGGTGCCGGAACCGGCCGCCAAGCGAATTCGCTGACGCCATAGCGCTCCCATCTATCTCATGCGGCGCGATCCGGGCCGCATGGGTCGATTGTCCCGAAACAGATCATCTACCGTGTTGCAATACATATTGCAGTGCGGTAGGTTCCTCGCGATCCTAACTAAAGCGAGGTCCGCAATGACCAAGTCGTTCGGGGAAGTCCTGGATAAGTATAGGGGTATTGGTCCGGGGTTCGACTTTCTTCGAATTGGGCTCGCCTTTTCTATCGTATTGACCCATTCCTTTTTGCTGACAAGGAATGATGCCTTCATCAGGGGCTCGGTATTCTGGTTCACCGAATACGCTCTTGTTCCGATGTTTTTCGCGTTGAGCGGATTTCTGATCGCCGGCAGCGCCCAGCGCCTGAGTCTACGAAATTTCCTGATCAATCGCGGCTTGCGCATCGTCCCGGCACTGGCCGTCGATATCGTCGTTTGCTCGCTGATCATCGGGCCGATCGTCACGATCGTCTATCACGCCGACTATTTTACCGATCCGCGATTTTTCAAATACTTCCTGAATATCGTCGGCTGGATCCATTACGAGCTGCCTGGTGTTTTCCAGGACAATCCCAGCCAGCGTGTCAACGGCGCTCTCTGGACGGTTCCCTGGGAAATCTTCTGCTACATCATCATGTCGTTCCTGATGATCACCGCCATCGTGAAGACGCGCTACAAGCTGCTCGCCGTAACGGCCGCCTATATCGTCCTCGGCCTGATCGTGCAGAAGATGCCCTATCTGTTCCCGGGCTCGATCAAGCCGATCGCGCGCTTCCTGTTCATGAGCCGGGGCTCGCAGCTGATAACGGCGTTCATGATGGGCATCGTCGCCTTTCAGTTCAAAGCGGTCATTCCGCATTCCCGCTGGCTATTTTCCGCCGCCTGCCTGGTCTGCATCACCGCCATTATCACCCTCGACAGCCGCGCGGTGGAGTCGGTGATTAACCGGCCGATCGTCATCACTTCCCTTGTTTATATCACCGTCTTCATCGGCCTGTCGGAGGTGCCGATCCCAGCCTTCTTCAGGAAAGGCGATTATTCCTACGGCGTCTATCTGTACCACGATCCGTTCCTGCAGATCTGGATCAGCGCGTTCCCCTCGGTCTTTCTCTTTCCGAAATATGGGGCGCTGGCGCTCTATCTCGTCGGCCTGCCCTCGGCTCTCGCCGTCGCGGTGCTGTCCTGGCACTTCATCGAGAAGCCGATCCTCGGCCTTCGCAAGAAGTTCTCGTTCATCGCCCAGGTCAGAGGCGTCGAGGACGGCAATCAAGGCGGGCGCGTTCGGCCGCTTGCCGTCAAAAGTTAGGGATTCTCTGGCCGCATTTCAGCGGTCATCTCGAAAGCCATGTCGAACTCTCCATCGACAAGGATCGGCGCGCGTTCGCGCATGCCGATCTTCCTGAGAATGCGCTGCGAGGCGAGGTTTTCGGGGTGCGTAAAGGCAATGAAACCGGGCGCAAGTCTCCTTTTGAAGAACCAGCCGGCCAGGGCGCTTGCCGCTTCTGTTGCCAGGCCCTTGCCCCACGCCGCCTCGAGCAGCGAATAACCGAGCTCGAACTGCTCGCTCCTGAACCGCGAAACGCCGGCGCGGCCGACGAAGCTGCCGTCTTCGGCAAGGAGCTTGTATTTTGTCGTGCCGTCGCGTGCCTGCTCCTCGAACCAGCCCCGCAGCCGCTCCTCGGCTTTCTCAAGGCTCCACGGCGCATTGCCGGGAAGGTAAAGGGTCGTCGCCATCGTCGAATGCAGTTGCTGCACCAGCGGCGCATCGTCTTCGTTCCACATGACGAAGCTGAGCCGCGGCGTCTTCAGGATCGCCCTCTCGCTCATGGCCTTGCGAGCATTCCCCCGCTGACAGGAGCGCCGACCCCCGTCGTGCCGGGAAACGTCAATGGAAGCCCGTCCAGCGAGCGGACAGCGAGATAGGCCCAGGCCTCGGCCTCCATCGCGTCGCCGTCGAAGCCAGCCTGCTCGGCGGTCAATACCTTCGATCCCAGCGCTTCGGCCATGGCCGAAAACTCCGCCATCAAAGTGACGTTCAGCCGCCCGCCACCGCAGACGATATAGGTCGACGGGCTCTCGGGCAGAAAACCGGCGCATTTGACGATCGAGGCGGCGGCGACATGCGCCAGCGTCCGGGCGCCGTCTTCAAGGCTCGCCTCGCCCCGATGAAGCGGCGCAAAATCGCCGCGATCGAGCGAGCGGCGGACATTTCCGCGGAAGAATGGGTTATCAAGATAGCGCTCAGCCAGCGCGACCACGACCTTGCCGCGTCCGGCGATCTCGCCGCCGGGATCATAGGTTCTGCCGGTCTGCATCTCCACCCACTGGTCGATCAGCGTATTGCCCGGGCCGCTGTCGAAGGCCGATATCCGCCCGTCCGTGCCGATGAAGGTCAGATTGGAGATGCCGCCGATATTGACGAAACAGACAGCCTCCCCGGCCTGCTGGAATTTTCCGGCAAGTGCAGCATGATAGGCCGGCACCAGCGGCGCGCCCTGGCCGCCGTGGACCATATCGTTGGCGCGCATATCATAGACCACCGATATGCCGGTTCGGCGCGCCAACTCCCCGCCGTCGCCGATCTGAATCGTCAGCCCCTCATCGGGTCGATGCAGCACCGTCTGGCCATGGAAGCCGAGAACATCGACGGCATCGGCAGCAAGCCCGAAACGCTCCAGGAATGCCGTAACGGCAATTGCATGCCGTTGGGTCAACTCAAGCTCGATGTCGCGAAGTTCGGCGGGGCGGCCGTTCCTGTCGGTCAGCGGCCGCGCCAGTTCCAGCGCCCGTTTGAGCCGCCCACGGAAATCGGCGTCATAGGGCACGCCCATGAAAGGCCCGCGCTCGATGAAGCCGCGGCCGTCGGTCCTGATCAGCGCCACATCGATTCCGTCCATCGACGTGCCGCTCATCAGGCCGATCGCGGTTCTGATGACATCCATGCGGCTTGCCTCCCATGCGATTCCCGGATGCACTTTTATAAAAACAGTGCTAAACGCGCCGCGACAGATCAACAACAACGAACTTGCGTGAGGCCACCGGTCAAGCGCAGACACCAAGAGACGAAAGCCATGTCCGAGTTCAAGTCCGATTTCCTCCGCACACTGAAAGAGCGCGGCTTCATTCATCAGGTCTCTGATGAACGTGGCCTCGACGATATGTTCGCCAAGGAAACCGTGACGGCCTATATCGGCTACGACCCGACGGCATCCAGCCTCCATGTCGGCCATCTCACCCAGATCATGATGCTGCACTGGCTGCAGGCGACGGGCCACCGCCCGATTTCGCTGATGGGCGGCGGCACCGGCATGGTCGGCGACCCCTCCTTCAAGGAGGAGGCCCGCCAGCTGATGACGATCGACACGATCGAGCAGAATATCGCCTCGATCAAGAACTGCTTCTCGAACTATCTCGATTACGACAAATCAGGCAACGCCGCGCTGATGATCAACAATGCCGAATGGCTGCGCTCGTTGAATTACCTTGAATTCCTGCGCGATGTCGGCCGTCATTTCTCGGTCAACCGCATGCTGTCCTTCGACAGCGTGAAGACACGCCTTGACCGCGAACAGTCGCTGTCCTTCCTGGAATTCAATTACATGATCCTCCAGGCCTACGACTTCGTCGAGCTTGCCAAGCGCTACGACTGCCGTCTGCAGATGGGCGGTTCGGACCAGTGGGGCAATATCGTCAACGGCATCGATCTCGGTCACCGTATGGGGACACAGCAGCTCTACGCGCTGACCTCGCCGCTGCTGACGACGTCGTCCGGCGCCAAAATGGGCAAGTCGGCATCCGGCGCGGTCTGGCTGAATGCCGACCTGCTCCCCGTCTATGACTTCTGGCAATATTGGCGCAACACCGAGGATGCCGACGTGCCGCGCTTCCTCAAGCTCTTCACGACGCTGCCGATGGATGAAATCGCACGGCTTTCGGCGATCGGCGGTGCGGAGCTGAACGAGGTCAAGAAGATCCTGGCGACCGAAGTCACCGCGATCCTGCACGGCCGCCCGGCCGCCGAGCAGGCCGCGGAAACGGCGCGCAAGACCTTCGAAGAAGGCGGGCTCTCGGAAAACCTGCCTTCGGTCGATATCCCCGCCACCGAACTCGACGGCGGCATCGGCCTGCTCTCGCTGATGGTCCGCGCCGGCCTTGCCGGCTCGAACGGCGAAGCTCGCCGCCATGTTCAGGGCGGTGCGGTGCGCATCAATGACGAGGCGGTCAGCGACGAACGCCGCCTGATCGGCAGCAACGAAATCACCGCCGACGGCGTCATCAAGCTCTCGCTCGGCAAGAAGAAGCACATCCTGATCCGCCGCGCTGCGTAAGCGGATTCAATCTGAACGGATATCAAAGCCGGCGTCCGCGCCGGCTTTTCCTTGCCCAACTCCTGAGTTGGCGCGCAATCCTCACTCTACTCCGGGCCGCGATGTCGCATCCGTTCGTTCGGCCTCCCGGAAGACATAGGGTGGCGGATTGACGCCGGGTGCGCGCGTCACGCGTGACCACCAGCTGATCGAGAAAGTCGGCGGTGTCACTGTCGCGTCGAGGGGAACGAGGAGGATGTGGCCGGAGCGGATGTTCTCGGGCTGCTTCAGACGCTGACCTTTCTCCGCGGAATACGAAGCCTGATGGCCGATCGTGACGACGATCATGGCGGCCGATGCAAGAGAGACTGTCCGGGAGCACTGCATGGCATTCTCCGCCGGCCATTGTTTCCGGGCCGAATGCGAATACTACATCAGAACTCACTAAAATACGTCATGCGTCGATGACAAAAATTGCCTGCCGGGCGCAACCTGCGCAATGGCCTTGCCCGCCTCACTGGAATTCGAAGATCTGCCGGAAGACACCCGGCGCGATAATCGACAGCGGATTGATCTGCAGGTTCGGATGGTCGAACTTGCCTGTCAGCTTGAAAGTGATGCCGATCAGGCCGCGGTCGCTGCCATTGCCGAGGATGATGCCAATCAGCGGCAGTTCGGCAAACAGCCGGTTGAGGCCATAGGCCGGCATGAAGGTGCCGGTCATGTCCATGTTGCCCTTGCCGTCCCGCACTATGCCCTGGAATGTCGCGCCGATCTGGTCGCCGCGCAGCACGCCGTTTTCGATGCCGATCATGCCACCCCGCGAAACGACCCGGGCAAAGCCACGCTGAAAGCGCTGCGACGAGGTGTCGATGTCGCGCTTGACGGCTTCGTTGAGGCTGCGCTGTTCATTTCCGACAGGCGTCGATACGATCGATTGCAGCCGTTGCTCGTTGACGATCGAGAAACGGCGCACGTCGAGCGAGCCGTCCCAGCCGCCCTGCGCCGAAAGCCGGATCGCCAGATTGAGCAGGCCGCCCTGCATGTGCTGGTAGAGGTCGGCGAAACGCGAGACTGCGCCGGCATCGCCGCTGGTAATGTTGATGACGCCGCCGTCCTTCATCTGGCTGACCACGGCCTCGCCACTGTCGGTCACGGCCGAAAAGTTCAGCGCCTGCAGTTTGTCGCCGCGCAGTGACACCTGCGCCTGGAAATTGCCGATCTTCTCATCGTTGAAGCCGATGACGTTTTTCAGCCTGGCGCGCACCGATACGCCGGTGTCGCCGCCATCCCCGTCATCATCCCCATCGCCCGAGCCCGATTTCAACCGCGCGATCACCGGCCGCGCATCGGCGCTGTCGCCGGAAACCGAAACGTCGAAATTCCCCTTGCTGCGTTTCACCGACAGGGCGAAATCGTCAAGCGAGGAGAGTTTGACACTGTCGAAATCGGCGGAGATCAGCCCGCCTTTGCCGATGTTCATCGAACCGTTGGCGCCGAAACCGTCGCCCTTCAGCCGGAAGTTCTTGATCTGGGTATTTTCGGCCGGGCCGGAGGTTTCGAATTCGGCCGAAGCTGCAATGCCGCTGCCCTTCGACCAGCCGATCCACGGCAGGTCGAGTTGCGAGCGGGTGAGGTCGAGCTGGACGTCCTGCCGGTCGTCGTCGATCCGCGTCAGCACCATCTTGACGCTGCCGCCGACGATACCGGAAAGGCCAGGTATCAGCTTGTTGCGCTGCTCCTCGGAAAGCGTCGCGGTGATCACCCGCTGCCGCTTCGCGCTGTCGGACGCCTCGACCGGCTCTGTAAGATCGATATCGGCTGGGACGCCGTCGATCTGGGCCTTGGCGTCGAGGGTGATCTGTTTCGGATTGCCGTTCAGCGTCCCGTCGAGATTGCTGATCGTGCGGCCCGAAAACGGCTTGGCAAGATCGATATCGCTGAGCTTCATCGCCGCCGTCCACTCGGCCGGCGGCGGGTTCTGCGAGGAGAGCAGGCCGAAATGCGCCTTCACATTCGCCTCGATCCGCCCCTTGAAATCGTCGGGCGTAAAGCCGGCGCGCTGCAGCACCCGGATCGGCCGGTAGGTCAGAAGCTCGCCGACGGCGTCCGCTGTCCCTGAGATCGCCAGATCGATATCGGCCATCAGCGGCTTGTCGTAGGTTGCCGGTATGGCGAAGGTTCCCTGCCCGAGACCGACAGACCGGCCGGAGGGGAAAAACGACGTGCCGCTCTTGATCGCGATCGTCGCAGTGGGGCCGGTCAGGTCGAAATGGGCCGCCATGTCGCGAACCGGCGGAATGTCGCCGGCGACGTTCATCCGCGCGTCCGCAATGTCGAAGCCGATGCGGATCTGGTTGGCGTCGAGCTTCAATCCCTTGCCGCCTGCCGCCTCGTCCAGCCTGCCGAAGGGAATGAAGACGGAGATGGAGGCGTTGGTGACAGTGCCGCCGAAGAGGTTGCCGTGCACCCAGGTGCGCACCTTGGGCGCCATCCAGAATGGCCACAGCTGCTTGATCGCCGTTGTCTGCATCTGTGCCGACTGGCCGGCAAAGCTGATCTCCGGCGATTTGCCCCCGAGCTTGACGTGCAGTGCTCCGTAAAGCGCGCCGAGCGGGCTGGAGACGGTCATGTTGGGAAACAGGAACTCTCGCCCGGCAACCAGGTAGCGCCCGGTCGCCTGGATGTCGAAGGCGACCGGCTGCTCGCCGGAGCCGCCGGGGGCTGCCGTGCCGCCGCTGACCAGCAGGTCGATGCCGAAGCCCTTTCCGGCCTGCGGATCGAGCTTGTCGAGATCGATCAGCGCGCCGTTGATCGGAACGGTGGTGGCGCCGAACCGGGCGTTCGACCGGGCGATTTCGAGCGTCTGTTTGGCGAAATCATAGACGAGGTTGATCTGTCCGCCCGACAGTTCCTGCGGATCGCCGTCCGCATAGATCAGGCCGGGATCGATGTCGACGGTCGCCGCAAGCGCCGGCTGCACGCCATCGCGCGCCCTGGTGGCCGATACCGTCAGGTCGGCAAAGGCGCTGAGCCCCTGCCGGATCGCCCCCTGATCATTGCGTTTCAGCGCAAAGGGCGTGAGATCGGCATGCTTGAGCGTCGCCACGACCTTCGACACGTGGCCATCTTCCTTCTCGGCCAGCACCTCGAGCTCGGCCACCTCGCCGTTCAGCGCCACCTCGCCGGTCAATTGCAGCGAGGATGGGCCAGCATGGGCAAAGACGAGGTTGTCGATGACCAGCGACAGCGGGCCGTTGGCGGTGTCGGCAAGCTTGATGTTTAAGCCGGAGATGCGCACCGAACTGGTCGATCCGCGCGTCACAATACTGTCGAACATGTCCAACTGCGAAAAGATCTTCTCCATCGCCGGCGGCATGGCGTCGATGCGCAGATCGTCGAGCGTCACGGGATTGCCGGAGGGCAGAAGCGCGGTATCGAGCGCGATATCGTCGGCTTCGATGTCGCTGACGGCGATGCGTCCGCGGAAAAGCTGCAGCGGATCGAGCCCCAGGCGCACCGAACCCGTCGTAGACAGGTGCTGGCCGCTCTGCTCATCGATCATATTGACGTTGCGCGCTTCCAGCGCCAGCCGGAAATCCGAGGTGAAGCGGATGACGGTGGAGCCGACCTGGGCGCGGTAGCGCGGTCCAGCCACGCCGTTCAACGCCGCCTGCGCCTGCTGCGACAGCGGCTTGTCGAACATGCCGCTCTCGACGGTGAAGACGATCGCGGCGAGCACAAGGAGAATTACGCCCAGAAATCCTGCGGTCAGCTTCGCCGTACGCCGCACCGGCGAACGCGGCGGCGGGCAATGGACGATGATCGGATCCTCGGCCTGGGCGGACGGCAAGCGGTCCAGCGCAACGATATCCTTCTTGCGAAACGTGACCTTTTCGCCGCGGATGGCTGACATGCGCCTTCGGGCTCTCCCTTTAAGTGAAGAATTGAACCCGGCCATGCTGGACGGGTTACCGTCCACTATATAATTCGGGGAGAGAAAGTGTCATCCACAAACCCGGCAAAAGAAAGGTTTTCCCAATGGCGGTTCCCGGCATCGGCGCCACGGCTCCTGATTTCAACCTTCCCCGCGACGGCGGCGGCCGCGTCTCGCTGGCCGAATTCCAGGGCAGGCCGCTCGTGCTGTTCTTCTATCCCAAGGACGATACGACAGGCTGCACCGCCGAATCATTGGCTTTCACCGCGCTGGCAAGCGAGTTCGAGGCAGCGGGTGCGGCCGTCATCGGCATGTCGCCCGATTCGGCCGCCTGCCATGACAAGTTCATCAGGAAACACCGTCTCTCGGTGGCGCTGGCCTCGGACGAGGAAAAGACGACGCTGCAGGCCTACGGCGTCTGGAAGGAAAAGAGCATGTACGGCCGCAACTTCATGGGCGTCGAGCGCACCACCTTCCTGATCCGCCAGGACGGCACGATCGCCACCATCTGGCAGAAGGTGAAGGTGCAGGGCCATGCCGAAACCGTGCTCGAGGCCGTGCGGAATCTGGCCGCGTGACCGGCGACCTCGCGATAACTTCGCTGCGCGGCGGCGCCATCGATGCCATCTGCTCCGCCGATCTCGACCGCAAGACGGCGCTTGCGCAGGAAAGCGCCACCCGCTGGTTCGCCCGCCGGGTGTCGCTGCGCTCGCCGCTCGACGCGGCCCTGCCGGAGAGGCCCGGCCGCCCCGACAGGCCGGTGCTGACGCCGCCGACCCAGGTGGAAAAGCGCTCGCTGCATACGCTGAAAGGCCGGATCGCCCTGCTCCATGCCATCGCCCATATCGAACTCAATGCCGTCGATCTGGCGCTTGATATCGTTGCTCGATTCGCCACCGAACAGGTGCCGAATTCCTTTTTCGACGGCTGGATGCAGGTTGCCTTCGAGGAGGCGAAGCATTTCCGCATGGTGCGCGCCCGCCTCAACGATCTCGGCGCCGATTACGGCGATCTTCCCGCCCATGACGGGCTCTGGCAGGCGGCCCATTCGACGCGCAACGACCTGACGGCAAGGCTCGCCGTCGTGCCGCTGATTCTCGAGGCCCGCGGCCTCGACGTCACGCCGTCGCTGCAGGCAAAGATGCGCCAGACCGGCGATCTCGAAAGTGCCGCGGTCCTCGACGTCATCTACAACGACGAGAAAGGCCATGTCGCCGTCGGCGCCAAGTGGTTCCGCTTCCTCTGCGCGCGGGAGAAGCGCGACCCGGCAAAAGCCTTCCAGGAGCTGGTGCGCGCCAATTTCCGCGGGCCACTGAAGCCGCCCTTCAACGATCTCGCCCGTGCCGAGGCGGGGCTGACTCCGTCTTTCTACCGCACGCTCGCATCGATCAGCCATGCCTGAAATCGCTGGTATTTTCTACACGGACAGCGACAAAGAAAGCATTCGTTAACCATAAACGTGTCTAATTTTCCGAAAGAGGCGTAGTGCATCAATCGGGAGAGCCTGCGTGAACAGCGGACATCAGCACCGGGTATTCGGCAGGCGAGCGCAGGAACACATCCTGATCCTGGCAAGCGGCGACAAGGTCCGCCACATGACGGTGCGGCCGTGGATGGCAGCCGTTGCCTTCTGCTTCGTCGGCGTCTTCTCGATCGGCTATCTCCTCGCCACCTCTTATCTCGTCCTGCGCGACGACCTGATCGGCGCCACCATGGCGCGCCAGGCCCGCATGCAGCACGACTATGAAGACCGCATCGCCGCGCTTCGCGCCCAGGTCGACCGCATCACCTCCCGCCAGTTGCTCGACCAGCAGGTGGTCGAGGACAAGGTCGACAAGCTGATGGAGCAGCAGATGGCGCTGACCTCGCGCCATGGCAAGCTCGACAATCTGCTCGACCGGGCCGAAAGCTCTGGCCTGACCGATAAGGACGGCGCCCTGCCCGCCCCGTCTTCACCCGCCCTGTCTTCGCCTGTCCAGTCCTATGCCCCTGATATCAAGGACAAGCGCGCTGCGCTGACCGGCGGCGGCATCGAGGCGATCGAGAAACAGCTGGCGAGCGGCGCGCCCGCCGATGCAACGCCCGACAATTCCACGCTCGCCTATGTGCCGTCCGCCGAGACTGTCGGCGACCGCGCCGACCGGATCTTCTCCAACGTGACGCTGTCGCTGAAGGGTGTCGAACAGGATCAGCGCAACCGCGTCGAGCAGTTGACGAGCGACGCCGGCAATGCCGCCAATGCCATTGGCAATGTGCTGACCCGCTTCAAGATTCCGGTGCCCGAGGAGACTGCGGCGAGGCAGGACGACGATGCCGTCGGCGGCCCCTATATCGAACCTGAAAGCAACGACGATTTCAACAATTCGCTGGCAGCGCTCGACGGCGCGCTGACCCGGCTGGAGGCCGTGCGCAGCACCGCCGAATCCCTGCCCTTCCGCAATCCCGCCATCGGCAGGGACGTGACCAGCCCGTTCGGCAATCGCCGCGACCCTTTCCTCGGCCGCCTCGCGCTGCATTCCGGCATCGACTTCCGCTTCTCGCCGGGTGAAAAGATCCGCCCGTCGGCGCCGGGCAAAGTTATCTCCGCCGGCTGGACCGGCGGTTACGGCAATATGGTCGAGGTCGATCACGGCAACGGCATCTCGACGCGCTACGGCCATATGTCGCAAGTGCTGGTCAAGCTCGGCGACACGGTCGGCCGCAACGACGTCATCGGCCTTGCCGGCAGCACCGGCCGCTCGACGGGGACGCATCTGCACTATGAAGTGCGCCAGGATGGCCACGCGGTCGATCCAGTATATTTCATGAATGCCGGCCTTAAACTCGCCACCTATATCAAGTAACAGCCGTCAGGTAACCATCGCTTCACTCTGTACGGGGTGCGGCCTCTCTATTTCTTGACTTGCCGGCCATTCGGGGCTATGTCGCGCTGCATTGCGGCATGCAATCCCGCCGACTCGTTCAGAGCTCGGCCGAACCGGAACGGAAACAGTTTTCCCTTTGACGACATTCGCTGACCTTGGCTTGAGCCAAAAAGTGCTATCCGCTGTTACCGACGCGGGCTACACGATACCCACGCCTATTCAGGCGGGAGCCATCCCCTTTGCGCTCGAGCGTCGCGATATTTGCGGCATCGCGCAGACGGGCACCGGCAAGACGGCATCCTTCGTTCTGCCGATGCTGTCGCTTCTGGAAAAGGGCCGCGCCCGCGCCCGCATGCCCCGTACGCTGATTCTCGAGCCGACGCGCGAACTCGCCGCCCAGGTCGCCGAGAATTTCGAAAAATACGGCAAGAACCATCGCCTCAACGTCGCCCTTTTGATCGGCGGCGTTTCCTTCGAGGACCAGGACCGCAAGCTCGAGCGCGGCGCCGATGTACTGATCTGCACGCCCGGCCGCCTGCTCGACCATTTCGAGCGCGGCAAGCTGTTGATGAGCGGCGTCGAGATCCTCGTCATCGACGAGGCCGACCGCATGCTCGATATGGGTTTCATCCCCGATATCGAACGCATCGCCAAGATGATCCCGTTCACCCGCCAGACGCTGTTCTTCTCGGCAACCATGCCGCCGGAGATCCAGAAGCTCGCCGACCGCTTCCTGCAGAATCCCGAGCGCATCGAAGTGGCCAAGCCCGCTTCGGCCGCAAAGACCGTGACGCAGCGCTTCGTCGCCTCGCACAGCAAGGATTACGAGAAGCGCGCGGTTCTGCGTGAACTCGTCCGCGCCCAGACTGAACTGAAGAACGCCATCATCTTCTGCAACCGCAAGAAGGATGTTGCCGATCTTTTCCGGTCGCTGGAACGCCACGGCTTCTCCGTCGGCGCGCTGCATGGCGACATGGACCAGCGCTCCCGCACGATGACGCTGCAGAGCTTCCGTGACGGCAATCTCCAGCTGCTGGTTGCCTCAGACGTCGCCGCCCGCGGCCTCGACATTCCCGATGTCAGCCACGTCTTCAATTTCGACGTGCCGATCCATTCCGAAGATTACGTCCACCGCATCGGCCGCACCGGCCGTGCCGGCCGCTCGGGCGCCGCCTTCACGCTGGTCACCAAGCGCGACAGCAAATTCGTCGATGCGATCGAAAAGCTGATCGGCGAGAAAGTCGAATGGCTGAGCGGCGATGTGAATTCCCTGCCGCCGGCAGAAGAAAGCGCCGACAGCGAACGCCCGCGGCGCAACAGCCGCGAGCGTGGCGCAAAGGGTGAGCGCGGCGAGAGGGATCGTGGTCGCGGACGCGGCAATCGCAGCGCCACAGGTCATAAATCTGATATCGACATCCAGGATAATGACGTCCAAGTGATCCAGGCAGCACCAGTAAAGGCCGACATCGTGAAGAACGAGCGCAGAGCAGAGCAGAAGCCGCAAAACAATGCGCGTAACACCCGGCCCTATCCGGCAAATGATGACAGCCGCGACCGCCGCCGCCATCGTGACCACGACGACGGCCCGACCCCGGTCGGCTTCGGCGACGATATCCCTGCCTTCATGCTGATCGCCGGCAGCGCCAAGATCTGATCGCGATGGCGAAGCCCGGTCTCGATTTTCCGGGCTTCGGCGTCGGTCTGGTCATTCTGCGCGACGCCAAGGTTCTGCTCTATAAACGCATGCGCCCACCGGAAGCCGGCTATTGGAATATCGTCGGCGGCAAGGTCGATCATATGGAGCCGGCCGAGCAAGCCGCGCGCCGCGAGGCCGAGGAAGAAACCGGCCTCAGGATCGGCCGGATCGAGCGGATCGGCATGACCGAACAGATCATCGACACCGACCGCCAGCACTGGATTTCCCTTCTCTATCTCGCCCGCGACGTCGAAGGCGAGCCGCAATTGACCGAACCGGACAAGCTTTCCGATTTCGGCTGGTTTGCGCTGACGGATTTGCCGGAACCGCTCTCGGCCTTCACCAAGGCGGCGATAGCGGCTTTGCCGATTGCCGAAGAGAGTCAGCTATCGGCGCGCAGCGACGCCTCATAGGCAAGCCGTACCCATTTCGCCATCAGATCGGGATCGTCATAGGCCTCGTCGGGGATCGTCCAATAGGGCATCTTCACCGGCTTGCCCTTCTTGCCCTCGTAGCTCCACTGCGTGGCGCCGGCGGCGGCAAATTCCGGAGCGCTCGTTTCATCCGCCTTCAGCAGCATCTCGTCGCGCACTTCGAGCGCGACGATGCGGCCGAGGTGATAGATGCCCTTGCCGCCGAACATGCGCTTGACCGTGACCGGGCCAAGCCCCTGAAACATTTCCTCGATGCCGGCATTGTCCATTCGCTATTCCCTTGAGATCCTGAAAATCACAGCGCGTGATAATCCCGGTTCATATAGATGAGCGCCGGGTGCTTTTCACTGAAACGCACGGCCGCGACCTCGCCGAAGATGACATTATGCGTCGGCATTTCCTTGATGTCTGTCACCCGGCAATCGAAAGCGGCGAGCGCATCGGCAAGCACCGGCGCACCGGTGACCAGCGTCTCGAAACGGGCGCTGGCGAAACGCTCGCCATCGCCAAGCGATGTCCGTCCGGAAAAGGCGTCGGCAACGCCTTGATGATGGGCGCCGAGCGTGTTCAGCACAAAGACGCCGCTGCGGAAAAAGATTTCGTTCTTCGGATTGGTGTTGTTGAGGCAGATCAGCACCGAGGCCGGATTATCCGAGACCGAGCAGGCGGCGGTGATGGTGACACCGCGGCGCAAGCCTTCCATCGCCGTCGTTACGAGCTGCACATGGCCGGCATAGCGGCTCATGGCGTCTCGATAAAGACCGGGATCGATATGCTGCCTGTTCAACACCTGCTTCTCCCGTGCTTTTCTGCATGGATCATCTTGTTATCGCGCCAATATGGCGAGCATCGGTTACCTTTTCTACAATAGGACCGGTGAAAAGCACTGCTTCACGCTTGTTTTTCTTTGACGATCGCGGCCTTGCGGATAAAAGGGCATGGACGATGGCTAGGGGATCTCCGCCTTTCATGATCAACCTGCGTGGCATAGCAGCCTTTCTTGCGCTGCTGGGAGCGGCGGCGCAAGGCCATGCGGCCGGCGTGACGATCGGCGTCGTCGCCCCTCAGAACGGTTCACTCGCTTTGCTCGGTGCCCAGATTGCCAGCGGGGCCGGTTTCGAGATCCAGCAATCCGGAAATACCCTCGTCGCCATCAACGAGACCTGCGAGGACAATAGCGGTGCTGCGGTTGCCGATGCGCTGGTTGCGGCCAAGGCGCAGGTCGCGATCGGCTTTCTCTGCAGCGAGACGCTGGAAGGCGCGCTGCCGAAGCTGAAGGACGCCGGCATTGCCGCAATCACCGTCTCGGTTCGCTCCCGCATCCTGATGGAGGATGCGCTGAAAAACGGCTGGCCGCTCTTCCGCCTGGCGCCCGCCGATGGCACCGAGGCGGCAAAGATCAACGAAGTGATCCTGAAGGACTGGGCCGCCGATCCGATTGCGCTGATCGAGGACGGCACCATACATGGCCGTGAACTGACGGAAGCGGTGCGCAATGCGCTGGAGCAGAACGGCCTGAAGCCGGTCTTTACCGATACCTATCGCCCGGGACAGGAGCAGCAGGTTGCCCTTGTCCGCCGGCTGAAACGCGCCGGCGCCACTAGGGTCTTCATCGGCGGCGACCGCAACGATGTCGCCGTCATCGCCCGTGACGCCAAGGCGGAAAACATCCCGCTCTCCATTCTCGGCGGCGATGCCATGCGCGCCGCCGACCAGCCGCTGCCGCTTGCCCCCGGCGTACGCGCCGTCGCCCTGCCGGAATATGCCCTTCTGCCGGAAGGCACAACGGCGGCCGACGCGCTGCGCGCCAAAGGCATCGAGCCGGAAGGCTATGTCCTGCCGTCGCTCGCCGCGGCACTGATTGCCGGCAAGGCAGGGGAAGCCGCCGCAGCGGCCGGCAAGCCTCTCCAGGACGCACTTCTCGGCACGACGTTCCAGACACCGGTCGGCCCCATCGCCTTCACCGCCGCGCACGAACTTGCGCAAAACGCCTACCGCCTGCTCGAATGGCGGGGCAACGGGTTTTTTCCACCTGCCGCGCCGACGGAGTGAGCGGCCGCCAGTCTTGAAATCGGAGACCGCGCTCAAATGGCGGCCCACAGGGAGTAAAACTTGATGACGCTGCCCATTCGCATTGCCCCTTCGATCCTCGCAGCGGATTTCGCCCGGCTCGGCGAGGAGGTGCGCAACGTCACGGCCGCCGGCGCCGACTGGATCCATCTCGACGTCATGGACGGACATTTCGTGCCGAACATCTCCTTCGGCCCCGATGTCATCAAGTCGCTGCGCTCCTATACCTCGGCCACTTTCGACTGCCACCTGATGATCTCGCCGGTCGACGACTATCTCGAAGCCTTCGCCAAGGCCGGCTGCGACCGCATCACCGTCCATGCCGAAGCCGGGCCGCATCTGCACCGCTCGCTGCAGACCATCCGCAATCTCGGCAAGAAGGTCGGGGTGACGCTCAATCCTGCCACCCCGCTCAGCGCCATCGAAAACGTGCTCGACGATGTCGACCTCATCCTCATCATGTCGGTCAATCCCGGCTTCGGCGGACAGAAATTTATTCCGGCAATGGCAGCCAAGATCGCAGCGGCAAAGTCACTGATCGGTGACCGTCCGATCGAACTCGAGGTCGACGGCGGCGTGACGGTGGAAACGGCGCCGGCAATCGCGCGCGCCGGCGCCAACGTCTTGGTCGCCGGTTCGGCAATTTTCAAGGGCGCGACGGTCGAGGATTATCGCCGGACCGTCACCGATCTGCGTCAGGCAGCCGAAGGGGCACGAGGATGATGAAGCGTCTACTCATCGGCGGCATGCTTGCCGCTGCATTGCCCGGCCTGTCACTGGCTGGCGACATCGCAAATATCCAGCCGATCGGCTTTTCCGCCGATGGCAAGGTGTTCGGATTTCAGGAATTCGGCATCAAGGAGGAAGGCGGCGCCCCCTACTCCAACACCTATTTCGTCGATACCGAAAACGGCCAGTATCTCCAGGGTACGCCCTTCCGCACCGAGATGACCGAGAAGGACGCCAATCTTTCCAAGGCGCGGCGGCAGAACCTGACGGCGGCGCGCAGCCAGATGGACAAGTACGATCTCTTGACCAATCCCGGCCTGATCGCCGCTTTCAATCCGCCGACCGAACTCGGCTCCCCCTCGAAGACCATCCGCTACACCACGCTTGCGACCGATGGCCCGCCGAAATCGCCCTATACGCTGTCGCTCAGCGAGATGCCGGTGGCAACGCCGAAGGATTGCGCCGCCGTCGACAAGCGGGTCCTCGGCTTCAGCCTGCAGATGATCGAGAAACAAGGCGCTCCGAACCGCCAGGCGGCGCGGCAGGCGACGGCGGTTCCGACCGAGCGCGCCTGTTCTGTGGAATACCGGATCGGCGGAGCGGTGGTCTATCAGCCGGAAACGGGAGACCAGGTTCACATCGCCCTGGTCCTGGCTTTCGACGCCGACAGGAACGGACGCTGGATCGCCGTTCCGGTTCGGCCCTGAACCCGGCTCGCCCAAGGATGGATGGCCCGAGCCCGGATCGCCCCGAGACGGATCGCCCGAGGATGGATCGTCTCAGAGCCGCGCGGCCGCCCTACCCCGATCTGATTGCCGGCGCATTGTTCTGGGGCACGCAGATGCTCGCCTCCGCCATGCTAGGCCTTTACCTCCGCAACGGCCTGCAGACGAGCCGGCTTGCAGAAGTCGCGGTGCTCTATTTCGCCGGCGGCCTGTTCGCCTGGCCCTTCGCCCTGCCGGTCGCCCGCTTCTTTGCCTATGACAGGCCGCCGGAAGCGCGTTTTGCCGCCTTCTTCGTGACGCTGACGGCGGCGACGATCGCAATGACCGCCTTTCTCTTCGCCATGGAATACCGGCTCTTCTATTCGCGCTGGCACGCGCCCTTCGGCAGTTTCGTCTGGGCTTTTCAGTTCGTCTTCACCAGCATCAGCGCCGTCTACCAGTTTCTGGTGATCGGCCTGCGCCTTTTCCTGCCGCTCGGCCTCGTCTGCCTTGTCGTCAGCAGCTATCATCTTGCCAAACGCATGCGTTGAGATTGCCGCCCGTCTTTGCTACAGGGGCACTGAAGCAATTCCAGGAGAAGTGCCCCGCGGTTTTCCGTCCGGAATTGCGCAAAAACGAAACGCTTAAACCTCTTGAAGTGAAGGCAGCCGCCCATGATCCCGCGTTACTCCCGGCCCGAAATGGTCGCCATCTGGTCTCCCGAAACCAAGTTCCGCATCTGGTTCGAGATCGAGGCGCATGCCTGCGACGCGCTGGCCGAGCTCGGCGTCATCCCGAAATCGGCGGCAAAGACGATCTGGGAAAAGGGCGGTGCGGCCACCTTCGACGTCGCCCGCATCGACGAGATCGAGGCCGTCACCAAGCATGACGTCATCGCCTTTCTCACCCATCTCGCCGAGATCGTCGGCCCGGATGCACGTTTCGTCCACCAGGGCATGACCTCATCTGATGTGCTCGACACCTGCTTCAACGTCCAGCTGGTGCGCGCCACCGACATCCTGATTGCCGATATCGACCGCCTGCTCGCGGCGCTCAAAACCCGCGCCTTCGAACACAAGGACACCGTCACCATCGGCCGCTCGCACGGCATTCACGCCGAGCCCACCACCTTCGGCGTCAAGCTGGCGCTTGCCTATGCCGAATTCGAGCGCTGCCGCCAGCGCCTCGTCGCTGCCCGCGAGGAAATCGCAACCTGCGCCATCTCGGGCGCCGTCGGCACCTTCGCCAATATCGATCCGCGCGTAGAGGAACACGTCGCCGCGGCGCTTGGCCTGAAGGCCGAGCCGGTCTCGACACAGGTCATCCCGCGCGACCGCCACGCCATGTATTTCGCCACCCTCGGCGTCGTCGCCTCGTCGATCGAGCGCCTGGCGACCGAAATCCGCCACCTGCAGCGCACCGAAGTGCTGGAAGCCGAGGAATATTTCTCCCCCGGCCAGAAGGGCTCCTCGGCCATGCCGCACAAGCGCAACCCGGTGCTGACCGAGAACCTCACCGGCCTTGCCCGCATGGTCCGCTCCTACGCCCTGCCGGCAATGGAAAACGTCGCCCTCTGGCACGAGCGCGACATCTCCCATTCCTCGGTCGAGCGCATGATCGGCCCCGACGCCACCGTCACCCTCGACTTCGCCCTCTCCCGTCTCGCCGGCGTCATCGAAAAGCTGCTGGTCTACCCTGAGAACATGGAGAAAAACCTCAACAAATTCCGCGGCCTCGTCCACTCCCAGCGCGTTCTTCTGGCGCTCACCCAGGCCGGCACCTCCCGCGAAGACGCCTACCGCCTGGTCCAGCGCAACGCCATGAAGGTTTGGGAACAGGGCAAGGACTTTCTGGAAGAGCTGCTTGCGGATGCTGAGGTTCGCGCTGCGTTGTCCGAAGAGGATATTCGGGAGAAGTTCGACCTCGGCTATCACACCAAGCATGTCGATACGATCTTCCGGCGGGTGTTTGGGAACGCGTAAGCGATTAACATCAACGATACGGCGGCGTCCTTGCTGGCGCCGTCCTCGGACTTCTGAAAGACGTGCATTGCAGTGTTAAAGCGACCGCTGCTTTTGTTTCGCCGGCTTCGCTGATGCCCGTCGCTTACGCAGCTCTTCCTTTTTTGGCACCACCGCTTTCAGATCCTCCGATACCCGGCAAGCCTCCGTCTCACCCCTGCCCTTCGCGGCCTTGGCGACCAGTTCGTCGAGGCGCTTCAGTTCTTCCTCGTCGAGGTTTTCGATGCCGATGAAGCGGTTTTCGGCGTGGCTCGTCAGGATGATTTCGTTGAGTTTGGCCTGGATCGCCCTGGTGTCTCGTGTCTGGGCGTTCTGCAGCACGAAGACCATCAGGAAGGTAATGATCGTCGTGCCGGTGTTGATGACCAGCTGCCAGGTTTCCGAATAGTCGAAGACGGGGCCGAGTGCCGCCCAGATGATCACGGCGGTCAGCGCCAGAATGAAGATAACGGGTTTGCCCGCCCATTCCGAGATCTTGGTTGCGAAGCGGGCGAACAGATGCTTCATCGTCACCTCTGAAATCCTCCCCAAAAGCCGGTCACAAATAACGCGGCGGGAGGTCTGAGGTTCCGGGAACCGGGGAAGGTTTGAATTCCGGGGATCGCGAGAATTCGAGATCCCCGGAAACTTTCGACTACGCGGCTTCCCGCGCAATCAGCTTGCGATAAAGATGCCAGGTCGCATGGCCGAGGATCGGAATGACAAGCGCAAGCCCGGCAAAGACCGGGATCGTGCCGATGACGAGCAGTGCAGCGACGATCAGGCCCCAGAGCAGCACCGGCACCGGATTGGCGATCGTCGCGCGGATCGAGGCGACGACGGCGGCCACCGCGCCGACATCGCGATCAAGCAAGAGCGGAAAGGTGATGACGGTCGTCGCCAGCACGACGAGCGCGAAGACGAAGCCGATCAGATTGCCCCAGATGATCAGCTGCATGCCCTCGGGCGTGCCGAAGACCTGGCGGAAGAAATCCGCCATGCTGCGGGGAAATACTTCGCCGAGCAGATTGCTGTAGAGCGTCTGCGCCGTCACCAGCCAGACGACGAAAATGCCACAAAGCATCAAGCCGACTGCGACGATCGACGGCAAGGCTGGCGAATGGCGTACCTCAAGCGCATGCGTCCATGACGTGTCGAGACCGGCCTCGCGCCGGCGGCTGATCTCGTAGAGGCCGATTGCTGCGATCGGGCCGATCAGCACGAAACCTGCCATCAGCGGAAAGACCATCGGCAAAAGATTGGCGCCCGACGTCCACAACGTCAGGAAGACGCCGGCGATCGGGTACATCAGGCACAGGAACACGTAGTGGGACGGTTTCTCCATGAAATCGTCGTAGCCGCTTTTCAGCGCGTCGAAGACGTCGGCGATACTGATGCGATTGACAACGGGCCGTGCGAAGTTTTCGCCTGCACCCGTCATGACATGAAATGCCGCCATGGCTTTCTCCTCCTCAGCCGAGACCTGGTCGGCGGCGGACACGCAATCGGCGGGCAAGCCGACACGAAATCCGCAACCGGCACTGGAGCAATATAGCAAACCAAAACGCCCGTGTCGCTCTCTCCCTTCACGTCCCCTCTTGACATCTTGGCCACGCCTTCTCACATCGGCGGCACTATGAAAGCCTCAGACGCAGATATCCTCATCATCCCCGGCTACACCAACTCAGGCCCTGGCCACTGGCAGAGCCGCTGGGAGACAAAGCTCAGCACGGCGCGGCGCGTCGAACAAGCCGAATGGACAAAGCCGGTCCGCGAGGATTGGATTGCCCGTATCGCCGAGGAGGTGAACGCCTCCACCCGTCCGGTCGTGCTCGTCGCCCATTCGCTCGGCGTGGCCTCGGCAATCCACGCCATCCCGCATTTCCGCAAGCCTGTGGCCGGCGCCTTCTTCGTCGCCCCGCCCGATGTCGCCAATCCCGACATCCGCCCGAAGCACCTGATGACCTTCGGGCCCTATCCGCGCGATCCGCTGCCTTTCCCGTCGATCACCGTGGCGAGCCGCAACGATCCGTTCGGCAGCTACGAACATGCCGATGATATCGCCAGCAGCTGGGGCTCCTTCCTCGTCGATGCCGGCGAGGCTGGACATATCAATGCCGATTCCGGTCACGGTCCCTGGCCCGAGGGCACGATGGTCTTCGCCCAGTTCCTCAGCCGGCTCTCCGCCTGAGCAGGGAAAACCGGCCTTCTCGTTAATTAAGCCAGTGCTTTCTAAGTCTTTCTTAATCGAATGACAGCAGACTGCACCGAGGTGAATTAAGCGAGAATGCCCGTGAAGAAAGCCCATCCACAGGCCGATGATCCCGCAGCGGCCGAGGCAGGCGTCGGCAACGAGGCGAACGACGATTCCGACCTGGCGGAGCGCGAGAGCCGGTGGAACCATGCGCTCGTCGGCTCCGGCCTTGGCGTCTGGGATCACAATTACCGTCTCGACCGGAAATACTATTCTGAGACGTGGAAGACCATGCGCGGCATGGCGCCCGACGAGGAGGCCGCCGGCGATTACGACACCTGGCTGGCCCTCGTCCATCCCGACGATCGCGATTTCGTCGTCCATGCCATCGACAGGCAGAATGCCGGCGATCCGGATTACCAGATCTTCGAATATCGCGAGCGCCACAGGGACGGCCACTGGATGTGGATCGACTGCCGCGGCGCCTGCGTGGAATGGGACGAGAGCGGCGTGCCGACCCGCATCGTCGGCACGGATACCGATATCACCGCCCGCAAGGAAGCCGATGAGACGCTGTCGCGCCTGTCGCGCCGGCTCGATCTGGCGCTGGAGATTTCCCGCATCGGCGTCTTCGAGGCGGATATCGAAAATGACACCGTCGAATGGGACGACCGCCTCATCGCCATTTACGGGCTGAAGGGCGTCTCGCGTCAGATCGCCGGCGACGTCTGGGCGAAAAGCCTGCATCCCGACGACCGCGAGCGCGTGCTGGGCCTGTCCGACCGCAGCGTCGAAAGCGGCAGCGATTTCCAGCAGGAATACCGCATCATCCGCGGCGACGGCGCCGAACGCGTCATCCGCGCCCGCTCGGCCTTCTTCATCGATGGCAACGGTCACCGCAAGCTGATCGGCGCCAATTGGGACGTCACCGAGGAGGTCGCGCTCCGCAACGAGCTTCAGCGCGCCAAGGATCTGGCCGAGGCCCGCAATCGCGAACTCGAAGCCGCCAAGGAGAGCATCGAGCGCCTGGCGCTGCACGATTATCTCACCAGCCTGCCGAACCGCCGCTATCTCGACAAGATGCTGGACGAGCGCTCGGCCGAATGCCGGGCCAAGGGCCTGGGGCTGGCGATCCTGCATATCGATCTCGACCGTTTCAAGCAGATCAATGACACGCTCGGCCACCGGGCCGGCGACGCCATGCTGCAGCATGCCGCAAGCGTGCTCAGAAATTCCGTCCGCGCCGCCGATTTCGTCGCCCGCATCGGCGGCGACGAATTCGTCATCCTCTGCACTGTCGATCCCGCCTCGAAGAAGATCGCCGGCCTTGCCGAACGTATCATTCGCGAGTTGCGCAAACCTGTGCGATATGAGGGGCACGACTGCCGTTTCGGGGCCAGCATCGGCATCGCCGTCGGCAGCGGATCGACGCTCGACGCCAAGCAGACGCTGCTCGATGCCGATATCGCGCTCTATCGCGCCAAGGGCCTCGGTCGCAACCGCTTCGAATTTTTCTCGGCTTCTGCTCGACGCGACGTCATCTCGGCCAAACATCTCGCCGACCAGATCCTGATTGGCCTCGAGCGCAATGAATTCGTGCCCTTCTATCAACTGCAGTTCGATGCCCGCACGCTCGATGTCGTCGGCGTCGAAACACTCGCCCGCTGGCAGCACCCGGTGCATGGGCTGCTGACACCCGACCGTTTCCTCGATATCGCCGAGGATCTCGACGTCGTCTCGACCATCGACGCCCTGATCCTGGAGCGCGCCATCGCCGATCGCCGCGCCTGGATCAAGGACGGGCTGCCGGTCCCGAAGATATCGGTCAATGTTTCCGCCAGGCGGCTTGCCGATCCCGATCTCGGCAAGAAGCTCCGCGCCCTGAAAATCGAGCCCGGCACCTTCGCCTTCGAATTGCTGGAATCGATCTCGCTCGACGATTGCGACGAGGCGGTGGCCGCCAACCTGAAAAAGCTGCGCAAGCTCGGCATCGACATCCAGATCGATGATTTCGGCACCGGCCATGCCTCGATCGTCAGCCTGTTGCGCTTGAGCCCGAAGACGCTGAAGATCGACCGCGAGCTGATCCGTATGCTGCCGCAATCGGCCGAGCAGCGCAAACTCGTCGGCTCGATCATCGATATCGGCCGCTCGCTTGATATCCTCGTCATCGCCGAGGGTGTCGAAACCGCCGATCATATCCGCATTCTCGAAGAGCTCGACTGCGACACGCTGCAGGGCTACGCACTCGCCCGGCCGATGCCGGCCATGCAGATCCCCTCCTTCATCCGAGCCGGAAGCTGGCGCCACGGGCAGATCGCCGCGCGCGCCCTGCAGACACAGCTTCGTCGCACGCTGCGAAGCAGAGCCGCCAAATAAAGACCTGCACAAGCTGCCTGCCATTTCGCCGTCATTTCACCCTACAGGAAAAAGGCGCTAGACTCGTCTTGCGAATTCATTCGATTCTCTTGGCGGTATTCCGTAAAATCCGGAAACCGGGCCAGAAATCCGGAGACGGGGGCCAGAAATCCCGAAACCGGGGAAGGAGCGACAGGCGGATTGTGAAACTTACTCTTTTCCTTTAAGGGGACGCCACGAGATCGATCCACTCGCGCTATCCCAAGAGCGCCAACAATAGAGAATGACCACGATGAACCGTCGCCGCCGTATCTACGAGGGCAAGGCAAAGATTCTGTATGAGGGTCCGGAACCGGGCACTTTGATCCAGTTCTTCAAGGACGATGCCACCGCCTTCAACAAGAAGAAACACGAAGTCATCGACGGCAAGGGCGTCCTCAACAACCGCATTTCCGAATATATCTTCAGCCATCTGAACAAGATCGGCATCCCCACCCACTTCATCCGCCGCCTCAACATGCGCGAGCAGCTGATCAAGGAAGTGGAGATGATTCCGCTGGAGATCGTCGTGCGCAACGTCGCCGCCGGCTCTCTCGCCAAGCGCCTCGGTATCGACGAAGGTGTGGTGCTGCCGCGCTCGATCATCGAATTCTATTACAAATCCGACGCGCTCGACGATCCGATGGTCTCCGAAGAGCACATCACCGCCTTCGGCTGGGCCAACCCCGCCGAGCTCGACGACATCATGGCGCTTGCCATCCGCGTCAACGACTTCATGACCGGCCTCTTCCTCGGCGTCGGCATCCAGCTCGTCGACTTCAAGATCGAATGCGGCCGCCTCTTCGAAGGCGATCTGATGCGCATCATCCTCGCCGACGAGATCTCACCGGACAGCTGCCGGCTCTGGGATATCGAGACCCACGAGAAGATGGACAAGGACCGCTTCCGCCGGGATCTCGGCGGCTTGCTCGAAGCCTATTCCGAAGTCGCGCGCCGTCTCGGCATCATCAATGAAAACGAGCCTGTGCGCGGCACCGGCCCGGTTCTGGTCAAGTAAGGCAGGAAAGACAAAGTGATCAAGGCTCGTGTCACCGTCACGCTGAAAAACGGCGTTCTCGATCCGCAGGGCAAGGCTATCGAAGGTGCGCTCGGCGCCCTCGGCTTCTCGGGCGTCGGCCACATAAGACAGGGAAAGGTCTTCGACCTTGAGCTGGAGAGCACCGACAAGGTCAAGGCCGAGGCCGACCTCAAGGCCATGTGCGAGAAGCTCCTCGCCAACACGGTGATCGAGAACTACGCGATCTCAATCGATTGACGATCACCGACCCGTCGTCCGGCGGACTTTGAGGATTTGGCGTCATGACGCAAGCAAAGCTGGAGACGGAAGTCTCGAAATATATGAGCTATGTTTTGCGTCATGCGCCTGAAGCCGCGAGTCTGACGCTGGATGCCGAGGGCTGGGTGTCGTTCGATGAACTCGAAAAAGCGCTGACGTCGAAATACGACGTTTCCCGCGCCGATATTATCGAGATCATCGAAAACAATCCGAAGAAGCGCTTCACCCTTGCCGACAACAGAATTCGCGCCAATCAGGGTCATAGCGTCGACGTCGATCTCGCATTGAACCCGGTGGAACCGCCTGCCGCTCTTTTTCAAGGCACGTCTTTGGCGAACTGGCAGTCGATCGAGCGCGAAGGCTTGCAGAAGATGCAGCGCCACCACGTTCACCTCTCGGCGGATGTCGAAACCGCGAAAATCGTCGCAACGCGCCGCAAGGGTGAATATGTCATCCTGCGCGTGGATGCGGCCCGCATGTTTTCAGAGGGTCATTCTTTCTTTGTCTCCGACAATGGAGTATGGCTCGCCGAAAGCGTTCCAGTTCAATATCTTTCGCCAGACGCGGGGACCCCATGAAATCAGCCGTCGTTCAACTTCCGGGCCTCAACCGCGACCGCGACATGATCGCCGCCTTGACCAAGATCTCCGGAAAACCGCCGGTGACGATCTGGCAAACGGAAACAGAGATCCCCGATGTCGACCTGATCGTCATACCCGGCGGCTTCTCCTACGGCGATTACCTGCGCTGCGGCGCGATTGCCGCCCGCATGCCGGTCATGCAGGCGATCATCGACAAGGCAGCAAAGGGCGTGAAAGTGCTTGGCGTCTGCAACGGCTTCCAGATCCTCGTCGAGGCCGGCCTGCTGCCCGGCGCGCTGATGCGCAATGCCTCGTTGAAATTCGTCTGCCGCGAGATCAAGCTTGAAGTCGTCAATGCCGAGACGGATTTCACCCGCGCTTATGCGCAGGGCCAGGTTATCCGCAGCCCGGTCGCCCATCACGACGGCAATTATTTCGCCGACGAAGCGACGCTGGCCAAGATCGAAGGCAATGGCCAGATCGTCTTCCGTTATGCCGAGGGCACCAACCCGAACGGCTCGATCAACGACATCGCCGGCGTGATGAACGAAAAGGGCAACGTGCTCGGCATGATGCCGCATCCGGAGAACCTGATCGAAGCCGCCCATGGCGGGTCGGACGGCCGCGGCCTGTTCGCCTCGGCGCTCGACGTCGTCGCTGCCTGAGCTTGGCTGGAGCAAGATCGATGCGCGCTTATGTCACCATCGCCAACGCCGCCCTGCTTGCCGCTCTCGCAGCCATGGTCGCAGCCTGCCAGTCCACGCCGGCGCCGTCAGGTCCGAACCGCGCCGCACTGCCGACGATGGAGCGCGTGGCGCTCGCCGCCAATGCCTGCTGGTTCAAGTCGGGCGATCCGGCCTTTGCTGCCTACAAGCTTGCGCCGGAGCTCAATTCCTTCTCCGGCCGCCCGCGCATCCTGCTCGTCCATAAGGGCAGCCCGGAAAGCCGGCCGCTGCTCGTCGTCCAGGCCGAAGGAAGCCCGGCGCGTCTCCAGGCCTTCGGTCCGGTGATGTCGGAACCGGTCGCCGGCCGCATCGCCGCCGACGTCAATCGCTGGTCGGCAGGCAACAAGGCCTGCAGCTGATCGCTGCGGCCAATCCTCGCGGGATCAGTCCCAGAAGAACGACTTGCTGATTTCGCGCGCGGCATCGGACTGCGACACGCCGATATCCTTGAGTTCGCTCGCCGTCAGGCCTCTCAGCGCCCGGCGGCCTTCCCGCTTCTGATGCCAGAGAAGCACCGCCGCCCAGATCCGCCCCAAGCGAGTCGTCGCCCCTGCAGGCACATCGGGAAGGACGATCTGCCTCCTATCTTCGTAGGAGACAATTGGTACAATCGGCATTTTAATCTCAGGCAAGGCAGACATTCCAGGAATCCTCTCGGTTGTCCGTTGGAATTGACTCTTAATCTTGACAGATACAATGTGACAATATAGGTAATTGTCACCATGACAAATTGGCTTCCTGATCTTTCCCGCGGCTCCGGGCCGGTTTATCTCCGGCTTGCTGACAGCATCGAATCCGCTATATCAACCGGCGCCCTGCCCGCCGGCAGCAAATTGCCGCCGCAACGCAACCTCGCCTATGATATCGGGGTGACAATCGGCACGATCGGCCGTGCTTATGCGCTGGTGCACGAACGTGGCCTGGTCGCCGGCGAGGTCGGGCGCGGCACATATGTGCTCAACCGCTCGGAGACGCCGCCCGGCGAACAGGCCGACCCGTTGACGGTTTCGCTCGGCAGCACCCGCCTCCGGGATGCACCGGCAAACAAGATCCGTTTCGACACCACCGCCGCCCCCGATCTCGGCCAGGGCAAGATCATAGCCGGCATCCTTTCCGAGATCGGCGAGCAGCATCTTGCCGAAATCTCCTCCTATTCCCGGAGTTTTCCGGGCAACTGGTTCGAGGCCGGCCGCCGCTGGCTTGCCCGCAGCGGCTGGACACCGGAAGCCGAAAACATCGTGCCGACGCTCGGCGCCCATGCGGCAGCGGTCGCCGTCATCGCCGCCGTCTCGGCGCCGGGCGACAAGATCGTTTTCGAGGACCTCACCTACACCCAGGTCAGCCGCAGCGCCCGCCTTCTAGGGCGCCGCACGCTGACGGTCGATTCCGATGAACACGGCGTGATTCCGGAGGATTTCGAGCGGCTCTGCCAGCAACAGCATCCGAAGCTCGCCTTCCTCATGCCGACCATCCACAATCCCACCGTGACGATCATGCCCTATGAACGGCGTGCGGCAATTGCTGCAATCGCCAGGAAGCACGGCGTCTGGCTGATCGAGGACGACCTCTACGGCGGCATGGCCGACGACGACACGCCGCTTATCGCCTCGCTTGCGCCCGATCGCACCTTCCTCGTCAGCGGCCTATCGAAATCCGTCGCCGCGGGCGTGCGCGGCGGCTGGGTCGCCTGCCCGCCGCATTTTGCCCAGCGCATCAGGGTAACGCACAGGATGATCACCGGTGGCTTGCCCTTCATCCTGGCGGAAACCTGTGCGCGTCTCGTCGAAAGCGGCACGGCGCACGCGATCCGCAAGCAGAGTGTCGAAGAACTCTCCCGACGCGTCCGGCTTGCCCGCGAGCAATTGCAGGGCTTCGATTTCCAATCGCACCCGCACGCGCCTTTCCTCTGGCTGAAACTGCCGGAGCCATGGATGTCCGGCACGTTCAAGAACGCCGCCTACCGCGATGGCGTCCTGGTCGATGACGAGGATGAGTTCAAGGCAGCGCGCGGCGAGAAAATCTATCACCGCGTTCGCATCGGCTTCTCCTCGCCGAAGTCGGAACAGGAGCTGGCCTCCGGCCTGATGATCCTGCGCCGGCTGCTCGAAAATGGCGGCTCCGCCTATGACGGTGAAATATGACGTGTTGCAGATACACGTCATAATTTAGAAAAACGGCTGCGCCTGTCCGGAGCGCCTGTACCGACTCAACCGCCATGCTACCTCTTTGTTATTCCCGTCTGACGCGAATCAAAGGGCAGCAAATGAGGATCGACTTCGGAAAGATCGCGTTGCGTTGTTTGAGTAAGGCGTCGTTGGCAGTCGTCGCCGGCAGCTTGTTGGCAGGCTCGGCGAATGCCGGCGAGCAGATATTCGATGAACTGCGTTTCGGCCTCTCGACCTCGGTGCAATCCGGCCATTCCAGGGAAGACGGCGTCTTCCCCGAGGTCACCGCTTTTTTCGATCCTTTCGGCTACGAGTCCTCAGTCGGCTGGCAGCAGCAGTTGCTGCATCCCCGCGTCCATCTCGGCACCTCGATCGGCACATCAGGCGAGGCCACCCAATTCTTCACGGGCTTCACCTGGACGGTCGATTTCAACGAAAAGCTTTTTGCCGAAGCCGGCTTCGGCGGGGTCATCCATACCGGCGATCTCGAGGGCAATAGTGATGGCCCGGAACTCGGCTGCCGCGTTCTCTTCCACGAATATGCCGGCGCCGGCTATCGTTTCACTCCGCATTGGAACGTGATGGCCCAGATCGCCCATTCCTCGCATGCCAATCTCTGCGACGGACCGAACGACGGCATGACGCGTGCCGGCCTGCAGATCGGCTACAAGTTCTGAGCGATTGCGGCTTTGAGAAAAGAGTCTGCCCGCCCCGGTGAACTGACCCCCAAGTTGGGTGTCCAACTTTCGGGAGTCAGTTCACTGTGTTGACGGCGGGCTTTTTTCTGTCGCGCATCGCCGCGACATAAGCTAAAGACAGCGCAAAACGCGCCAGGGACTTTCCGCTCATGACCATTCCAAACACCATCGCGATCACGCCGGAACTCATTGCGGGCCATGGCCTGAAGCCGGACGAGTACCAGCGCATTCTGGATCTGATCGGCCGCGAACCGACCTTCACCGAGCTCGGCATCTTCTCGGCCATGTGGAACGAGCACTGCTCCTACAAATCCTCGAAGAAATGGCTGCGCACGCTGCCGACCAAGGGGCCGCGCGTTATCCAGGGCCCGGGCGAAAATGCCGGCGTGGTCGATATCGACGACGGCGACTGTGTCGTCTTCAAGATGGAGAGCCACAACCACCCCTCCTATATCGAGCCGTACCAGGGTGCTGCGACCGGCGTCGGCGGCATCCTGCGCGACGTCTTCACCATGGGCGCGCGCCCGATCGCCGCGATGAACGCCTTGCGCTTCGGCGAGCCGGATCACCCGAAAACCCGCCACCTCGTCTCCGGCGTCGTCTCCGGCGTCGGCGGTTACGGCAATTCCTTCGGCGTGCCGACGGTCGGCGGCGAAGTCGAGTTCGATGCCCGCTACAACGGCAACATCCTCGTCAACGCCTTTGCCGCCGGCATCGCCAAATCCAACGCCATCTTCCTGTCCGAAGCCAAGGGCGTCGGCCTTCCGGTCGTCTATCTCGGCGCCAAGACCGGCCGCGACGGCGTCGGCGGCGCGACGATGGCCTCGGCCGAATTCGACGAATCGATCGAGGAGAAGCGCCCAACCGTTCAGGTCGGCGACCCCTTCACCGAAAAATGCCTGCTCGAAGCCTGCCTCGAACTGATGCAGACCGGCGCCGTCATCGCCATCCAGGACATGGGTGCGGCCGGCCTCACCTGCTCGGCCGTCGAAATGGGCGCCAAGGGCGATCTCGGCATCCTGCTCGAACTCGACAAGGTGCCGGTGCGTGAAGAACAGATGACGGCCTACGAGATGATGCTGTCGGAAAGCCAGGAGCGCATGCTCATGGTGCTGCAGCCGGAAAAGGAAGCGCAAGCCAAGGCGATCTTCGTCAAATGGGGCCTCGACTTCGCCATTGTCGGCAAGACGACCGATGATCTGCGCTTCCGCGTCATGCATCAGGGCGAGGAAGTTGCCAACCTGCCGATCAAGGATCTCGGCGACCAGGCGCCGGAATATGATCGCCCTTGGCGCGAATCCGGCAAACACGCCCCCCTGCCCGCCAATCTCGTCGCAGCCCCTAAGGATTACGGCCAGGCGCTGCTGCAACTCGTCGGCTCCGCCAACCAGTCGAGCCGCCGTTGGGTCTACGAGCAGTATGACACGCTGATCCAGGGCAATTCGCTGCAGCTTCCCGGCGGTGACGCCGGCGTCGTGCGTGTCGATGGCCACCCGAGCAAGGCGCTCGCCTTCTCCTCCGACGTGACGCCGCGTTATGTCGAGGCCGATCCCTTCGAAGGCGGCAAGCAGGCGGTCGCCGAATGCTGGCGCAACATCACCGCCACCGGCGCCGAGCCGCTCGCCGCCACCGACAATCTCAACTTCGGCAATCCCGAAAAGCCCGAAATCATGGGCCAGTTCGTCGAGGCGGTGAAGGGCATCGGCGAGGCCTGCCGCGCCCTCGATTTCCCGATCGTCTCAGGCAACGTCTCGCTCTACAACGAGACCAACGGCGTCGCCATCCTGCCGACCCCGACGATCGCAGGCGTCGGCCTGCTGCCGGATTGGCGCAACATGGCCCGCATCGGCGCCGCCAATAACGGCGACAAGGTGGTCATGATCGGCGTCGACGGCAGCCATCTCGGCCAGTCCGTCTATCTCAGAGACGTGCTCGCCAGCCGCGAAGGTCCGGCCCCCGAGGTGGATCTGTTTGCCGAGCGCCGCAACGGCGATTTCGTCCGTTCCGTCATCCGCAACGGCCAGGCGACCGCCTGCCACGACATTTCCTCGGGCGGCCTTGCCGTAGCACTCGCGGAAATGGCGATGGCCTCGGACAAGGGCCTGACGATCGAGCTCGGCGAAGGCAAGGGAGCGCCGCATGCGCTGCTCTTCGGCGAAGACCAGGCCCGCTACATCTTGACGATCCCGGCCGATGTCGCCGATTTCGTCTGCGCCAATGCCGAAGGTGCAGGCGTTCCTTTCCGTCGTCTCGGCACGGTCGGAGGCACGGCGCTTGTCGTCGGCGATCTCATCTCGCTGCCGATTCAGCAATTGCGCGATGCCCATGAATCGTGGTTCCCTGATTTCATGGAAGGCCGCGGCGAACTGGCTGCGGAATGATGCGCAAGGAGTAACGATCATGGCCATGAAACCCGGCGATATCGAAGACATGATCAAGGCTGGGATTCCCGGTGCCAAGGTGACGATCCGCGATCTGGCGGGCGACGGCGACCACTACGCCGCCGAAGTCGTCGCCGAAGCCTTCCGCGGCAAGAGCCGCGTGCAGCAGCACCAGATGGTCTACGAGGCGCTGAAGGGCAATATGGGCGGCGTGTTGCATGCGCTGGCGCTGCAGACCTCCGCGCCGGAATAAAAGGCCTCGTCCTGGACAACGACGCCTGCCGCTTGGGCCTAGCCCCTAACCTAATGTGGCATCGAAGTAGATATGCCGAATCCCGTGCGGTAGGACGTTTCGCGTGGTTGCTGGAAAAATCTGCATGAAGCACTCTGCGCACTCACCTGTCGCGGAATGCTTGTTTTCGCGACGTCGCAAAATCCAATCGTAAAACTGCCGCCTTAATTGGGAGTTTTGCTACGTCTGTCTTGAATATCACCGGCTAAATAGCTCTCCAGCCCATCCAGCAGCGCTCTCCAGCCGTGTTCCCGCCCTTCAGCCCCGTCGCTCGGCGGGATGATGCACAACTGTTCCACATAAGTCAGCTTCGTCCCGCCGCCATGTTCGGAGAACAGTACGGTCGCCAGCGACACCGTATGGATACGACCATTGAGGGCCATCGAATAGGCAAACACGATCCTCTTGGGCTCCTTGATCTCGAAATAGTGCGTCTGGTTGGTGTGGGTTCCCATGTCCGTGACGAAGTTGCTGCGCTCGGCTCCTCCCTCGCGAAAGTCGAATTCCGCCAGCCCTTCACCGAACCATTCTTTCTTCTTTTCGGGAATCGCCCACGCCGCCCAGACGTGATCCACGCAATTGGAAAAAACGCGCTCGATGGTAATCGATCTGTGCTCTTGTTCCGTTTTTGTCACTTTACTGCTCCTGATCTAGGAAGTTGCCAAGCCGGTCGAAACGTTCCTCGAGCCGGGCGCGGTGTTGCCGGACCCAATGCTCCACCCGCTTCAGCGTGTCTGAAACGAGGCTAACCGTTCTGACCCGCCCGGATTTGCTTGACGAGATGATGCCTGCATTTTCGAGTACGCGGAGATGCTTCAGGAACGAGGGGCCTGCCATATCGAACGGCCGCGATAGATCGGTCACCGAGGCAGGTCCATCCAAGAGCCTTTCGACGACTGCAAGTCGGGTTGGGTCGGACAAAGCCCCGAAAATCTTCGGGAAGCTCACTTCATAGGTATCCATACGGCTATCTTTACGGGAAGCAGATGGATCGGTCAACATAGATATCCATACGGCTACCTTTTTTGACTGGCACGCTTTGAGCAAGGAATATGAAGCTTGTTCGCACTTTGTTTGTCGCAAGATTTCTAACTTCCACGACAAACCGCCGACACGGCTGGGGCCCTCAGCCGGGCATTCTCTTCGCGTCAGGGCTAGCAAAGACCGAGGCCGGCATCGGACCCGATGTCATCAGCGTAAAGTCGAAAGGCGCCTGCAGATCGGGCCCCAGCACATATTGCCGGTGGACGCGGAGCTGGTCCTTGCGGATCCTGCGATAGCGCTCGCGCGTCAGCATCTGCTTGACGCGGATCAGGATCATCTTTGCTGGCGGTGCATCGGCATGGCCGGAAACGGCGACGATCGGCACCTTGTAGAAATTGATCGAATCCGTCAGGCACTGCACGTCGAGCCAGGAAATCTCCGGACAGCGGGCGATCAGCCCGACGCGGGCGCGAAGCCGCGCCGCCGATGACAGCAGCGCGCATTGCAGAATGGCGCTGCCGAGGGTGGCAAACACCACACGCTTGCCCGCAAAAATCTCCGGCTCCCTTTCCAGCAATATGCCGATGACATGGGCGGCCACATTCGATCCCATGCTGTGCGAGGAGATCACATACTCGTCTGCTTCTTCGTTGAGGGCCTCGCGCACGGCAGTTGCCCGGTCTTCCAGCCAGCCGTTGAAATCGGCCCGATCCATCCGGCCGAGCGCCACCGCCATTTTCCAATCAGCAAAGAGATGCAGCGTGTGGAAGCGTTCGGAAAACGGCAGGAAGGCGAAGATGAAGAAGCAGAGCCCCAGCGGCCCGCTCCAGAGCATGTGCCAGGGAGAAAAGCCGAGACTATAGGGCATGACGGCAATCTGCGCCGTCAGCGCGATCGCCAGTGCCGTCAGCAGGAACGGAAAGAGAAAGAACAGGCCGAAGCGCCAGGCATGACGGAAATATCCCCGCATACCGCCTTCGAGCATGATCTGAGCGCAGCTGCGAAAGCCTGCAATGATCTGGCTCAAAGTGTTGCCGCTGCGCAATTTGCGCACGAACATATCGTGATCGATCATGTGGATCCGGCTCTTCGTCAGCCAACCGCGCGAACCGGTTTCTCCGGGCGCCGCATCCCCGGCTGCCCCGGGCGCCGCATCCCCGGCTGCCCCGGGCGCCGCATCGCCGCCGCCCGTGGTGACCTCGAAACTGAGCGGATCGCTTCCTGCCGCAGGTCCGATCGCAACCGAATAGCCCCAGACAGCAGCGCTCTGCCTGGCAGAACGCTCGTAGCGCGCCCTGTGGGCGGCGCCATCGAGCGGCTCGAAGCCGGGAAAATGCAGGACGACCCGCTTCTCGATCAGTTTCATTCCACCTTCCGGCCCCGGCGAATGGCCGGCATGTTGCTGCGGTCTGGCTGCTCTGCCGCTAACACCCGCAAAAAAGCAGCTTTGGTCTCGAAGCCGCCTTGCTAACCGAACTCATCCGGAATTCAATAGCAGGCATGTCGTTTCCACCACGAACGGAGGGGTTTTGTGGCCGATCTTGTCAAAGAATTGATATCGGGCGTCGTCGACAGCGTGCTGAAGGAAATCCTGAAGAAAACCACCGGCCGCGCCACGACGAAGCGCAAGAAACGTAAAACGCGCAGCGCATCGACGACGGCCGTAGCGCGCAAGCCAGCCTCGGCCGCCCGCAAGACCGCGGCGGCGGCACGCAAGCCCGCCCGCAAACAGGTCAGCAAGCGCCGCACCGCCGCCGGCCGCAGCCGCCAACGCCGCAGCTAGCAGTTGGTGCCTTGGCCGGCGCCGATCTTGCAGATTTCCATATCCCGCGCCGGCTCGATGCCGCGGCAACAAAAGCCGGCGCCTGCCAATACCGATGTCAAACGGATTGTCACGATGGAGTGCGGCACATCTGCCTCCACAAGGTCTTTGGGGGCCCGGACCGATGAAACGCATTCTAAAAATCGTCCTCGCGTCGCTGGTCGCGATCTGTCTTATCGCCGTTGTCGGCATTTACGCCTTGTCGGAGATGCGCCTTTCCAGGACCTATGACGTCGCGGCCGCCGATTTTGCCGTCAAGACGACGCTGCCCGCTGAGGAAGCCAAACGCCGCGCCCGCACGCTGATGTGCGGCGGCTGTCATCACGATGCCGGCAACATCCTGCTCGACGAGCCGGGCGTCGGCCGCATCGTCGCACCGAACCTGACCCGCCTGGTGCCCATGTACAGCGATGCAGAGCTGGTGCGTCTCATCCGCCACGGCGTCAAGAAGGACGGCACCGGCGTCTTCATCATGCCGGCTGGCAATTTCGCCAATATCACCGATGACGATATGGCAGCACTCGTCGTCTGGCTGCGCAGCCTGAAGCAGCTTCCCGACGCCGTGGCGGGAGGAACCCACTGGGGACCGCTCGGCCGAGTGGGCCTGGCGCTCGACAAGATCCCCTTTGAGGCCGACCTGGTGCCCGCCGTTGTCACCCCCGCCGCCACACGCCCGGCCGATATCGGTGAATATGCCTTCAAGACCGATTGCAGCCACTGCCACAATCTCGATACGGCAAAGCAATCCGAAGCCTTTCTCGCCCCGGCGCTGAAGCCCTTGGCGCAATCCTATTCGGCCGCCGATTTCAAGACGCTGCTGCGAACCGGCAAGGGTGTCGGAGGCCGCGATCTCGGCGTGATGACGCAGGTTTCGCAATGGGATTTCCGCTATTTCACCGATATTGAAATCGAACAGATTCAGGCTTACCTCACCCGCCAACCGTAACGCGACGGCAACAATCCGGAGTGGTCTGACCAGATTGGTCTTTTTTTGGTTTGGGCGGGTGGAATTCCTGCCGCCACATGCTATCTAAAGACAACGATTGAAACGGCGGGCCTTTAACCCGCCTGTTGAAAGGATCAGGTTCTATGAGCGGCATTCACGAATTCATCGACAACGAAATCAAGAGCAACGACGTCGTCCTCTTCATGAAGGGCACGCCGCAGTTTCCGCAGTGCGGTTTCTCCGGGCAGGTCGTGCAGATTCTCGATTACATCGGCGTCGATTACAAGGGCGTCAACGTGCTCGCCGATTCGGAGATCCGCCAAGGGATCAAGGAATATTCCAACTGGCCGACGATCCCGCAGCTTTACATCAAGGGTGAGTTCGTCGGCGGCTGTGATATCGTCCGGGAAATGTTCCAGGCCGGTGAGTTGCAGCAGCATCTCCAGGAAAACGGCATCACCGTGCGCGGCGCCGCCTGACCGGTCACCGGACGTCCGCCCGGTTTCCAAATCTGTAATCTTGAGTCCGAGGCGCTGCGGCTAGCAGCGCCTTAGCCTGTTTATGGGAATTTCATTGTGACAGATTCATCACAAGCCGTGTCCGCGGGCCGCCTGCCCATGGGCAAGCGAGAATTTATCGCGCTCGCCGCCTTCCTGATGGCCGTCAACTCCCTGGCGATCGATATCATGCTGCCGGCCTTGCAGCAGATCGGCGCGAGCCTCGGTGTCGAGAGTGAAAATCATCGCCAGTTCGTTGTCTCAACCTATCTGCTCGGCTTCGGCTGTGCCCAATTGTTCTACGGGCCGCTGTCTGACCGTTTCGGCCGCCGCACGCCGCTGTTGATCGGTCTCGTCGTCTACATTCTCTCCGCCATCAGTATCGTCTTCGTCCCCTCCTTCGCAGGCTTGCTCGCCCTGCGCTTCGTCCAGGGCGTCGGTTCGGCGGCAACCCGCGTCATCACCGTCTCCATTGTCCGCGATATCTATGGCGGCCGGCAGATGGCCGAAGTCATGTCGCTGATCATGATGGTCTTCATGATCGTGCCGGTGATTGCACCCGGCACCGGCCAGATCGTCATGTTCTTCGGCAACTGGCACCTGATCTTCCTCTTCATCGCCGCCATGGCGACAGCAATTGCCGTCTGGGCCTATCTCCGCCTGCCGGAAACCCTGCATCCCGCCAATGTCCGCCCCTTCACCGCCCGCTCGATCTTCGGCGCCTTCAAGCTGGTGCTGACCAATCGCATCGCGCTCTGCTACACCATCGCCAGCACCTTCATCTTCGGCGCGCTGTTCGGCTTCATCAATTCGGCCCAGCAGGTCTATGTCGGCATTTACGATCTCGGCGTCTATTTCCCCTTCGCCTTTGCCGGCGTGGCTATCTTCATGTCGCTGTCGTCCTTCTTCAACTCGCGCTTCGTCGGCAAGCTCGGCATGCGCCGACTGTCGCACGGCTCGCTCATCGGCTTCATCACCATCAACACCATCTGGCTGATCGTTCAGATGGCGAGTTCCGAGCCAATGCCGTTTGCTCTGTTCATCTCCTTCTTCGGCCTGGCCATGTTCCAGTTCGGCTGGATCGGCTCGAACTTCAATTCGCTCGCCATGGAGCCACTCGGTCACGTCGCCGGCACCGCTTCCTCGGTCCTCGGCTTCATGAGCACGGTCGGCGGCGCCCTCATCGGCGCCGGCATCGGCCAGGCCTTCGACGGCACCGCGCTGCCGATGGTCGCCGGTTATTTCATCGTGTCGATTATCGGGCTCGTCTTCGTGCTGATCGCCGAGAAGGGCCGCCTCTTCCAACAGCAGAACCCCGCCGTCTGAACGGCCGGCCAGCTCCGCATCCGGGATTTCACCACATGACGCCGCCGCATAAACCGCACCAGGAAAACCAGGGCTCCCGCCGCATCGGCATGGGTTTCGGCGAGTTCGTCGTCACCATCGCCATCATGACCGCCAGCATCGCCATGGCCATCGACAGCATGCTGCCGGCATTGCCCAATATCGGCCATTCCCTTGGCGTCACCAACACCAACGACGCGCAGCTTATTATCGGCGTGTTCTTCTTGGGCTTCGGCGTCTCGCAGATATTCTTCGGCAGCCTTTCGGATACGTTCGGGCGGCGCAACATCCTGCTCGGCGGCATGGCCTGCTACGTGGTTGGAATGTTTGCCGCCGCCGCGACCGGCAGTTTCGAAATGCTGCTCCTCATGCGCTTCGTCCAGGGTGTCGGCGGTGCCGCCGTGCGCATCACCACCATGGCCATCGTCCGCGACTGCTTCGGCGGCCGCGAAATGGCCCGTGTCATGTCCTACGTCATGATCGTCTTCATGATCGTGCCGATCGTCGCCCCTTCCATCGGCCAGCTCATCATCCTCTATGCCAACTGGCACTGGATCTTCATCCTGCTCGGCATCACCGCCACCATTCTGTTCGTCTGGGCATTTCTGCGCCTGAAGGAATCCCTGCCGCCGGAAGAGCGGCTGCCGCTGTCGGTCGGTTCCGTCGTCGACGGCTTCAAGACCGTGCTCACCAACCGCATCACCTGCGGCTACATGGTCGGCCTCACCATGTTCACCGGCGTCATCAGCGCCTATGTGATCTCGGTGCAGCAGGTTTTCGGCGAGGTCTACGGCCTCGGCGACTGGCTGCCGATCGCCTTTGCGGCGACCGCCGGCGGCATCGCAGTCGCCAATTTCGCCAACGGGTTCTTCGTGCGCAAATTCGGCATGCGCCGCATCTCGCACGCCGCCCTGCTGATCTTTACGGCGCTGTCGACCGCTGGCTTCTTCACTTCGCTGGCCGCCAAGCCGGATTTCGCCATCGCCTATGGCATCTTCACCATCGTGCTGATGATGTTTGCCGTCATCGCCACCAATTTTACCGCCATCAGCCTGGAGCCGATGGGTAATCTTGCCGGCACGGCGACCGCCGTCACCGGCTTCGTCTCAACAACATTCGGAGCCATTCTCGGCGGCCTGGTCGGCCAGATGTTCAACGGCACGGTCCAGCCTCTCTTCGGCGGCTTCGCGCTCTTCGGCCTAGTGACGATCGCCGCCACGCTCTGGGCGGAGAACGGCAAGCTCTTTACACACCCCGGCGACAGCCCGCAGTTGGATCCGGGTGCGGCCCATTTCTGAAGCAAGCCCTTGGAGGACCGGGTTTTGGATACAGGACGTGACCTTTTCCCTCCGGGACCGCAGGGCGAGATCTTTCGCCCCGAACGGGATATTGGCACTGGCGTCTTAGTGCTCGCCGGCTCCAGCGGCCGAGTGGATTCGGATCGCGCCAAGTTGTTTGCAAGCCAAGGGGCAACGGCCATCGCGCTTCGCTGGTTCGGCAGCGAAGGCCAGGTGCCGGGCATCTGCGAAGTGCCGCTGGAAACTTTTTTTAGTGCCGTAGACTATATAGTGGAGCTCGGCTGCAAACGTATTGTCCTCGTGGGAACATCGAAAGGCGCCGAAGCTGCGCTGCTCACAGCGGTTTACGACCCGCGCGTTAGCGCCGTTGTCGCGATGAGCCCTTCTTCAGTCGTATGGGGAAATATCGGTCCGGGTCTTGACGGGATCAGTTGGCCGGAACGCTCGTCGTGGACGTTGCAAGGCGCGCCGCTTCCCTTCGTACCCACGGATCCTGCATGGGTGCGGGAGTACAGAGATGGGCTTGTTGCCTACAGGAGCCTGTTCGAACGATGCCTTGATGTGCACGAGTCGGAGGTCGAAGCAGCCTCGATTCCTTTGGAGAGAACACGCGCCGACATTCTGCTCATAGCAGGATCCGACGACGCGCTTTGGCCATCGAACAGATTCGCGGCGTCTATCGTTCGCCGACGTGCGGCTGCAGCCTTGCCCACGCAGCTTTTCTTGAGAGAGGACGCGGGCCACCGCATTCTGCTGCCGGGCGAAACGACGTCACGGTCATCGCTGCATGCTCACGGTGGAAGTGATGACGCCGACGCCGAATTGGGGCGACGGGCGTGGGAACACATTGTCACTATGCTCTAGCTGTGGAGCCTCAACAGGTTGTCCTCGATCAGGCCGAGTCTGCTGATAGGCGGTTTGGATTGTAGGCTGCCATGCGGCCGATGCCAATTGTAAC
>NZ_LFIO01001655.1 GCF_001187535.1 Rhizobium ecuadorense | reverse complement strand
CTCTGAGACTGCAGGAATAGCTCGGCGACCGACGCGCGGATAGCGAAATTCACGTTCTGAGCAGTGATACCGATCTCGTCTGCAGTCCTCTTGGATAGAGTGGCGCTCGTGATGCCGAGAAGGAGTCCGTTCCGGTCCACGACGGGGCCGCCCGAGTTCCCCGGCTGGATTGGTGTCGAGATCTGTATATATCTCGTGTCGTTGCGGATCCCCGCGAGAGCGTTCACGTTGCCTGTGGTAATCTTCACGGAATCTGCGAGCAGCGCAGCCAGAGGGTATCCCACCGCAACAATATCCTCGCCGAGCCTTGTTGCAGACTTTCGGAATGCCAGCGGCTTTAGTAGCTCGCCGGCCGTGATCTTCACGACTGCCAGATCATTGATCGCATCGATGCGGGGATCTGCGG
>NZ_LFIO01001856.1 GCF_001187535.1 Rhizobium ecuadorense | reverse complement strand
GAATATTGGTGGTTTGCGCTTTTCACTTACTTGATAGGGTTCGCGTTTTTAATTTTGGCCTTAGCGGCAGGCGCCTCTTCTGACCAACAGGGTGGAGTTTCGTCACTGGTCGTCGCAATCATGGTGGTCGGCGGATTGTTTGTGTTGGCAATCTTCTTGCCGTTACTATCCCTTCAGGTTCGCCGCTTCCATGATCGCAACATTTCCGGCTGGTGGTATCTCGCCCTGATCGTTTTGGGCATGGTTCCCTATATCGGTGGCATTACAGGCCTCGCGATTACTATAATTTCCGTCTTTAGGGGCACTGGAGGTCCGAACAGGTTCGGGCCGGATCCGTTGCGCCCCGAAGCGCGAGCGGAGGTCTTTGCCTAGAGGATGGCCATCCGCGAAGCCGCCCGGCTGGTGGC
>NZ_LFIO01001081.1 GCF_001187535.1 Rhizobium ecuadorense | reverse complement strand
GGCCTCAGGCCGACGAAAATCTTCGAATCAAATGTCATCGCGCGTTATATGGCGGTCTTCATCGAGGCGGCAAGCAAACCATCCACGAGGTTTCAGAAAGATGACGATGGAGGCGCGCCGATAGTTGGGACAGGTGGTTCCTGTTGCCGCATTTTGTTTTGTTGCTCGTCACCGGGGCTAAGTGCGTCGCGCACTTCATCGTCTTCCCAACCCGCCTCGATGGCGGAAGCCACAAGCGTCTCGATTTTCTCGGTTTCCGACGCATGCGAAGTCTCATCGAGGCGGCGTCTGGCGGTCTCGAGGCACTGACGGAGGTTCGAAGCGCGACTGGGGTCGTTACGGTCGTAGCTTGGTGATGCGATATAGGTCTTGGGAAGCTCCCTGCTGATCGAGAGGAACACCTGAAC
>NZ_LFIO01000208.1 GCF_001187535.1 Rhizobium ecuadorense | reverse complement strand
TCATGCATGCGGGATACAGCATTGAAGTCGGCATCGCCGCCTCAATCGGTACTGCTCTTTTGGTCGGAGCTTTCAACGGTGCATTGATTGCCTATCTCGGCTTCCCACCTTTCGTGGTCACGCTCGGCATGTTGTCGATTGCGCGCAGCCTTGCGATGGTTGCGTCCAACAACACTGTCGTTTTCCAGTTCGGACCTGATCACGACAAGCTACTGGCGCTGGGTGGCGGCGCCTGGGTTTTCGGCATCGCCAATCCAGTGCTTTACATGGTCGTGCTGGCACTCATCACCGGTTTCGTGCTGCGCTGGACCAAGTTCGGCCGCTATGTCTTTGCCATCGGCGGCAATGAGCACGCCGCGACACTGACGGGCGTTCCCGTGCCGAGGATCAAGGTCATCGTCTATATG
>NZ_LFIO01000718.1 GCF_001187535.1 Rhizobium ecuadorense | reverse complement strand
CCTTCCGATGACTTCGTAGCGGCCGCGATAGGCGCTTTCCCGGTTTCCGCGGGCTTCGTCGTAACGGCCATTCGGCAAAAGTTCGTGGCGGACGCGGCCATCATCCGTAACCCACATGCCGACATAGGGGTGTTGCTGCATTCTGTTCTCGCTTGTTTGTTGCTGCTGATCTCGGTCGTTCACGGCATCGGTGGCGGACGAACTGGTCGCCGTGCCAGCCAGGGTGACCGCCGTGAAAAACTGCAGAATCGGGCTTTTGAAAATCCTTCGCATTGCCTTGCCTTTCGAAGAAGATCTGCCGATGCGTGGGTCTTGGCGTTGATCTCGACTTGAAAGATAGCGTGCCCATCCGCGGCGATTAAGTTGCCAATCCAGGATGCCTTGGTTAGAAATTCTAACCAATGGTC
>NZ_LFIO01001410.1 GCF_001187535.1 Rhizobium ecuadorense | reverse complement strand
CCCTGTTGCCATTCCGGCATATCGACCACACCCATGCCAACGCGATAGTCTCTCTGACAAACCAGCCGCATGGCGAAGACCTTATCCGAGAACTGTTCCCTGATACGATCGTCGTGCCCTATGTGATGCCTGGCTTCCTTCTCGCCAAGGCTTGTGATGCAGCCTTCCGCGCCAATCCCAAAGGCGACGGCATGGTTCTCCTGAAACACGGAATTTTCACTTGGTCTGACGATCCGCGCGCGGCCTATGAGGACATGATCGCTAAGATCGACCGCGCGCAACACAGGCTGGCGAAAGGTCGGGCAAAGCCGTTTACTTCCGCCAAAGTGCCAAAATCGCTCGCCAGCGTGGCGGAAATCGCACCGATCTTGCGCGGTGCCATCGCCATCGATACCGGCTTAGAGGGC
>NZ_LFIO01001622.1 GCF_001187535.1 Rhizobium ecuadorense | reverse complement strand
CTCTCAAACTGCGGTTGTAGACGCTGACATGGTGACCCTGGGTCACAGCGCGCTCGACGCACGGATATGAAATCTGGCCGGTACCGCCAACGAAAAGGATTTTCAAAGCCATGGGAAGGACCTCGGTGCCGGATGTGGCGGGATATGCGGTCAGTCTTCATAGCGCGAAAGAAATTGGTCGTCTCCTGCAAAATCAGGCGCACCGGGTCACATCGTTTGATCGACCTCCCCCTACCAACGTTGTGACATTCCGTCGGCGTGAGGTTCGACCGCAGCCAACCATTGCCGATAACGCAAAGATCTCTATCTCAAGCGAATGACGCAGCTGATGTTTGATATCAGCACAAGACCGAGGCTCTCTTGAAAGATTATCTGCCCTATGCAGCCGGGGCGCTGGCAGGTTTGCTG
>NZ_LFIO01001735.1 GCF_001187535.1 Rhizobium ecuadorense | reverse complement strand
CGGCTGCAAGCAGATCCAGTTCCAGCGTGAAGGCCTCACCGCCGGCCTGCTGTACCTCGGCCGCCGCAGCGGTGAGGCCTTCAGGCGAGCGCGCGATGAGCACCACGACGTTGCGGTCGCGTGCGGCAACCTTTGCGATTGCTCGTCCAATGCCGCGGGAACCGCCAACCACGACGACAGCCAAACGGAACTCGTTGTGCGGGGTCACTTCGATGTTCCTACCGACGGCATGATGGTCGCGGCTCCCCTGTGGACGAGGCTATTTACTTCGTCGGTGACCTCGCCATTCAAGATCCTTTCGAATCGTTCCAATGCCCGTGCCACATTCGCTCCATCCATAACCCTGTGGTCGTAGTGAATGCGGACAGTAACCGATCCATCCTCGCCGATCGGGCCGTAGTTGAAAAG
>NZ_LFIO01001368.1 GCF_001187535.1 Rhizobium ecuadorense | reverse complement strand
AGGTGCAGATGATCTACATCGATCCGCCCTATGGCATCAAATACGGATCAAACTTCCAGCCCTTCACGAACAAAAGAAAGCTGTCAGACTCGGATAAAGATGAGGACCTCAACCAAGAACCCGAGATGATCAAGGCCTTTCGGGACACGTGGGAACTCGGCATCCATTCATACCTCACCTATTTGCGTGACCGCTTAATATTGGCAAGAGAGCTGCTGAACGATAGTGGAGCAGTCTTCGTGCAGATATCTGATGAGAATGTACATTTGGTCAGGGGAGTGCTTGACGAAATATTCGGCGTTACAAATTTTGTCTCGCAGATATCATTCTCGAAAACAGGATCTGTGACTGGCAGCCACCTCGGAAAGGTTTGCGACATCCTGTTGTTTTACGCGAAGAACAAAGATCG
>NZ_LFIO01000685.1 GCF_001187535.1 Rhizobium ecuadorense | reverse complement strand
CGGCAAGAGCGACAATGGCGGCTCCGGCAAGAGCGACAATGGCGGCTCCGGCAAGAGCGACAATGGCGGTTCCGGAAAGAGCGACAATGGCGGTTCCGGAAAGAGCGACAACGGTGGTTCCGGCAAGGGCGACAATGGCGGCTCTGGCAAGAGCGACAATGGCGGTTCCGGTAAGAGCGATAACGGTGGCTCCGGTAAGAGCGATAATGGCGGCTCCGGAAAGAGCGACAATGGCGGCTCCGGAAAGAGCGACAATGGCGGCTCTGGCAAGAGCGACAATGGCGGCTCCGGCAAGAGCGACAATGGCGGTTCCGGCAAGAGCGACAATGGCGGCTCTGGCAAGAGCGATAACGGTGGCTCCGGCAAGAGCGACAATGGCGGCTCCGGCAAGAGCGACAATGGCGGCTCCG
>NZ_LFIO01000691.1 GCF_001187535.1 Rhizobium ecuadorense | reverse complement strand
TTATGCCTCGCTGCCGAACATCATGAAGGCGAAGAAGAAGCCGCTCGACAAGAAGAGCCCGGCTGATTTCGGTGTCGACACCACGCCGCGGCTGAAGGTGCTGAAGACCGAGGAGCCGAGTGGCCGCAAGGCCGGCGTCAAGGTCAAGTCGGTCGCTGAGCTGGTCGACAAGCTGAAGAACGAAGCCGGCGTGCTTTAAGCCAGGAAAGAGAGAACACCATCATGACCATTCTTCTTCTGGCCGACCACGACAATGTCAGCCTCTCCGACCAGACCGCCAAGGCGCTGACGGCAGCAAGCCAGATCGGCTCCGACATTCATGTGCTAGTTGCCGGCAAGGGCGCCAAGGCTGCGGCCGATGCCGCTGCCAAGCTCTCCGGCGTCTCCAAGGTGCTGCTGGCCGAAAGCGACGAACTCGCCAATAATCTCGCCGAGCCGCTTGCCGACCTGATCGTCTCGCTCGCCGGTTCCTACGACACGATCATTTCGGCTGCCACCTCGACCGGCAAGAACGTTCTGCCGCGCGTTGCCGCCCTGCTCGATGTCGCCCAGGTCTCGGAGATCATCGAAGTGATCTCCGCCGATACCTTCAAGCGGCCGATCTATGCCGGCAATGCCATCCAGACGGTGCAGGCAAGCGATGCCAGGAAGGTGATCACCGTGCGCACCGCCTCGTTTGCCTCGGCAGCGGAAGGCGGTTCGGCGACGGTGGAGACAATTCCGGCGGCTTCCGATCAGGGTCTGTCGCGTTTCGTCGGCGATGCGCTGTCGGCCTCCGACCGTCCGGAGCTGACCTCGGCCAAGATCATCCTTTCCGGCGGCCGGGCACTCGGTTCTGCCGAGAAGTTCAGGGAAGTCATCCTTCCGCTTGCCGACAAGCTCGGGGCTGCCGTCGGGGCCTCCCGTGCGGCCGTCGATGCCGGTTATGCGCCGAACGACTGGCAGGTCGGCCAGACCGGCAAGGTGGTGGCGCCGCAGCTTTATATCGCCGCCGGCATCTCCGGAGCGATCCAGCATCTGGCCGGCATGAAGGATTCGAAGGTGATCGTCGCCATCAACAAGGACGAGGAGGCGCCGATCTTCCAGGTTGCCGACTACGGCCTCGTCGCCGATCTGTTCGAGGCCCTGCCGGAACTGGAAAAGGCGCTCTAAGCACGTCGCGCAAAGACCGAAAGCGCGAGAAGCGAATTTAAAAGATCGCGGCGCGCTTCAAACGCGCCGAATGCCTTTCTTTCGCACTTGCGAATGACTGGAAAATTATCTTTTATCGGTCTACTACTGCTGCCGGACGATCCTTCGTCCGGCAGTATGCTAAAAAATGCGGCAGCGCGGGGGCGAATGCCGTGCGGGGGTTTGGAGATGAATGCGGTGTTGAAGAATATTGGGATTATCGGTGCCGGCCAGATGGGCTGCGGCATCGCGCATGTTTCGGCCGCCGCAGGTTACAGGGTTCACATCTACGATCTCTCGCAGGATCGCATCGAGTCCGGCCTTGCCACCATCAACGGCAACCTGGCCCGTCTGGTGACGAACGGCAAGATGACCGAAGAGGAACGCAAGTCGACCTTGTCGCTCATCACAGGCTCGTCCGATGTCAATGATCTCGCCCCGTCCGATCTCGTCATCGAGGCCGCCACCGAGGATGAGACGGTCAAGCGCAAGATCTATGCGCAGGTCTGTCCGGTCCTGAAGCCGGAAGCGCTGCTTGCCACCAACACCTCTTCTCTTTCCATCACCCGGCTTGCTGCCGCCACCGACCGCCCCGAACGCTTCATGGGCATTCATTTCATGAATCCGGTGCCGGTGATGAAGCTGGTCGAACTGGTGCGCGGCATCGCCACCGATGAGAAGACCTTCTCCGCCGCCAAGGAATTCGTCGGCACGCTGGAAAAGACCATTACCGTCGCCGAAGACTTCCCTGCCTTCATCGTCAACCGCATTCTGCTGCCGATGATCAACGAGGCGATCTACACGCTCTATGAAGGCGTCGGCACGGTCGACGCCATCGACACGGCGATGAAGCTTGGCGCCAACCACCCGATGGGGCCGCTGCAGCTTGCCGATTTCATCGGCCTCGACACATGCCTCTCGATCATGCAGGTGCTGCATGACGGCCTGGCGGACTCGAAATATCGCCCCTGCCCGCTGCTGGTGAAATATGTCGAAGCCGGCTGGCTCGGACGCAAATCCGGCCGCGGCTTCTACGACTATCGCGGTGAAGTGCCGGTTCCGACGCGGTAGTCAGACATCATCAGAAAGGGCGAATGGACCGAACGCCCGCGAAATGCTTTCCTTGCCGTGAATGGGAGGAAACGCCATGTCGACTGAAACACCAATGTTCCTGCTGCAATGCTGCGTGCTTATCGGGCTTGCGGGCGTCTTTCTCATCAAAGGCGATGGCGACTCCTGACCGATAGCCTTACGACCCGATCGCACCCTTGATCAGCGCCTTGGCATCGTCGCTGTCCCAGGCAGCCGGGCCGTTCATTGCCGAAATCAGGCATCCCTTGTCGTCGAGCAACAGCGTCACCGGCAGCCCCATGGCGAGGCCCTCCTTCTTCAGGCTGTTGAACACCGCAATCGTATTGTCGCGATAGAGCTGCAGCGCATCGACGCCGGTCTCGGCGAGGAAGGTCTTCGGCTTCTCGTCGTCGCCGCTGTCGATATTGACCGGCACGACCTGGAACTTGTCGCTGCCCATCTCCTTTTCCAGCGCGTTCAGCGCCGGCATCTCCTCGCGGCAGGGCACGCACCATGTCGCCCAGAGATTGAGGAGCACGGTCTTGCCGGCGAAATGATCGAGCGTCAGCGGTTTGCCGTCCGGCCCGTTGAAGGAGACCGCGGTCAGCTTGCGTGGTTCATAGGCGGCGACCATGGCGGCCACCTGCCCCTTCATCAGCGGCGTGACGCTGGCGATGCGATCCCGGGTAAGCTTGCATTCGGCCGAAGCCGTTTCGCCGCCGCCATTGCCAATCCCCGTCTCCTTCACGTATACCGCTGCCGCACCGGCAACGACGCCCGCAACGGCGGCTATCGCGATCCATTTCACGGATGGCAGCCCGAGGGATTTCTTTGTCGTCATTTCATTCTCCAGGACATGCATTCAAGGCGGGCACCTTCATGGCCGACACTACGGATACCAAATCTTCAAACCAGATGTGGGGCGGACGTTTCGCCTCCGGCCCGGACGCGATCATGGAGGAGATAAATGCCTCGATCGGTTTCGACAAGAAGCTTTTCGCGCAGGATATCCGCGGTTCGATCGCCCACGCGACCATGCTCGCCCATCAGGGGATCATATCGGCCGACGATAAGGACAAGATCGTTCACGGGCTAAACACGATCCTGTCAGAAATCGAAAGCGGCAATTTCGAATTCTCGCGCCGGCTCGAAGATATCCATATGAATATCGAAGCGCGCCTGGCGACGCTGATCGGACCGGCCGCCGGCCGGCTGCACACCGCCCGCTCACGCAACGACCAGGTGGCGCTCGACTTCCGCCTCTGGGTGAAGGAAGAGCTTGAGAAGACCGAGAAGATGCTGACCGGCCTGATCGCCGCCTTCCTGGACCGCGCCGAAGAGCATGCCGAAAGCGTCATGCCGGGCTTCACCCATCTGCAGACCGCTCAACCCGTGACCTTCGGCCATCATTGCATGGCCTATGTCGAAATGTTCGGCCGCGACCGCTCGCGCGTGCGCCACGCCATCGAGCATCTGGACGAAAGCCCGATCGGTGCGGCGGCCCTTGCCGGCACCGGTTATCCGATCGACCGCCATATGACCGCCAAGGCGCTCGGTTTCCGCGAGCCGACCCGCAACTCCATCGACACGGTCTCCGACCGCGACTTCGCCATCGAGTTCCTGTCGATCGCCGCGATCACAGGCATGCACCTGTCGCGCCTGGCCGAAGAGATCGTCATCTGGTCGACCCCGCAATTCGGTTTCGTGCGCCTCTCCGACGCCTTCTCCACAGGCTCGTCGATCATGCCGCAGAAGAAGAACCCGGACGCCGCCGAACTGGTGCGCGCCAAGACCGGCCGCATCAACGGTTCGCTGGTCGCCCTTTTGACGATCATGAAGGGCCTGCCGCTCGCCTATTCCAAGGACATGCAGGAAGACAAGGAACAGGTCTTCGACGCGGCCGAGAGCCTGGAACTGGCAATCGCCGCCATGACCGGCATGGTGCGCGACCTGACCGTCAACACCGCGCGCATGAAGGCGGCGGCCGGCTCCGGCTTTTCGACGGCGACCGATCTTGCCGACTGGCTGGTGCGCGAAGCGGGCCTGCCCTTCCGCGATGCCCATCACGTCACCGGCCGGGCCGTGGCGCTTGCCGAAAGCAAAGGTTGCGATCTTGCCGAACTGCCGCTCGCCGATCTGCAGGCGATCCATCCTGATATCACCGACAAGGTCTATGACGTGCTGACCGTCGAAGCCTCGGTCGCCAGCCGCAAGAGCTTCGGCGGCACGGCGCCCTCCGAAGTGCGCAGGCAGATCGCCTTCTGGCGTGCCCGCAACTGAGAGATATCAGGCGGCACAAGCCGCCGGGGCCTTGCCGCATAGGCGGCAAAGACCGTCCAACAATCAGGGTGCACAAGGCGGATAAACTTCGCTATGACAAAGTCCATCAAAATGCCGCCGAAGAGGATATCCATGCAGAAGAGCTTGCCGCACCTCATCCGCCTGACGGCGGTTCTCGCCGTCATCGGCCTTGCCGTTGCCGGATGCGGGCGCAAAGGCGAACTCGATCCGCCGAGTGCTGCGGCATCCAAGGAAGGTGACGTTTCCAAGCCGACGAAACAGCCGGGAACCGTCGACAAGCCCTTCCTTCTCGATCCCCTTCTTTAAGGCATAAGCCCGTGAACCATTTCGAGTACCGCGACGGCGTCCTGCATGCCGAAAACGTCCCCGTTCCCGAGATCGCCAGGGCGGTCGGAACGCCCTTCTACGTCTATTCCACTGCGACGCTGGAGCGCCATTACCGGGTCTTCTCCGAAGCCTTCGCCGAGATGGACTCCATGGTCTGCTACGCGATGAAGGCGAATTCGAACCAGGCGGTGCTGAAGACGCTCGGCCGCCTCGGCGCCGGCATCGACGTCGTCTCCGAAGGCGAGCTGCGCCGCGCGCTCGCCGCCGGCATTCCGGCCAGCCGCATCATGTTTTCAGGTGTCGGTAAGACGCCGCAAGAGATGGATTTCGCTCTCGAGGCAGGCATTTACTGCTTCAACGTCGAATCCGAGCCCGAGCTTGAAATCCTCAACCAGCGCGCCGTCAAGGCCGGCGCGAAAGCGCCGGTCTCCTTCCGCATCAATCCCGATGTCGACGCGAAGACCCATTCGAAGATCTCGACCGGCAAGAAAGAAAACAAGTTCGGCATCTCCTGGGAGCGTGCCCGCGCCATCTATGCCCATGCCGCCAAACTGCCGGGCATCGAAGTCACCGGCATCGACATGCATATCGGCAGCCAGATCACCGAATTGCAGCCCTTCGACGACGCCTTCAAGCTGCTGCACGATCTTGTCGCGACGCTGCGCGCCGACGGCCACAGCATCGATCACGTCGATATCGGCGGCGGCCTCGGCATCCCCTATAAGGACGACAACAATCCGCCGCCGCTGCCGGACGCCTATGCGGCGATCGTCAAGAACCAGCTGCGCGGCCTCAACTGCAAGATCATCACCGAGCCCGGCCGCCTGATCGTCGGCAATGCCGGTATCCTGGTGACCGAGGTCCTCTATGTGAAGGACGGCGGTGAGAAGACCTTCGTCATCGTCGACGGCGCGATGAACGATCTGATCCGCCCGACCCTCTACGAGGCCTATCACGAGATCCGCCCGGTGACGATTTCGGCGGCGAACGCCCCGCGCATCCGCGCCGACGTCGTCGGCCCCGTCTGCGAGACCGGCGATTATCTGGCGCTCGACCGCGAGATGGCGATGCCGAAGCCAGGCGACCTGATGGCTGTCAGCACGGCCGGCGCCTATGGCGCGGTGCAGGCCGGCACCTATAACAGCCGGCTGCTGGTGCCGGAGGTTCTGGTCAAGGGCAGCGATTTCCATACGATTCGCCCGCGCAGAACCTATGCGGAGCTGATCGGCCTCGACTCGGTTCCCGCCTGGCTCGACTAAGCAGCCATCACTTTTTGGCGAATAAACGTGAAAAGCCGGTATTGCCGGCCGCTCGCCCTCGCCTTCGCCACAAAGAGTGTTATCCTTGTCAGTGATGAGCGTATTGCCCTGCAATCGCCGGAAGCGCACTCTGTTTCAGAACGCCAGATCGCGGAGACCGGACCGATGACAAGCCCCTCAAGGCAGAGGAAAGGTGCGTTTGCGCTCCGCCCCTCGCTTGCCCGGCTGGTGACGATAAAACGCCTGCTGGCGCGCGTGGTGCTGTTTTTCGAGCAGTTGCTGCCGCCCTTGATGCCCGTCCTGGCAGTCATCGCCCTTTATCTCTCGGCCTCCTGGTTCGGGGTCTTCCGCAGCGTGCCGGACTGGCTGCGCATCCTGCTTTTGATTGCCTTTGCCGCCGCCTTTCTCGTCTCGCTCCTGCCCTTGCGCAGCCTGCGCTGGCCGGGCGTCGCCGAAGCCGACCGCATGCTGGAAGAGCGCAACGGCCTGCCGCACCAGCCGGTCACCGTCCAGGAAGACGAGCCGGCCTTCGATACGCCCTTCGCCCGGGCGCTCTGGCGCGAACACCAGACCCGCATGGCCGAAAAGATCGCAGCCCTCGATGCCGGGCTGCCGCGGCCGGATATCGCCGCGCATGACCGTTTCGCGCTGCGCGCCGTGCCGGCGCTGCTGCTGGTCACCGCCTTTGCCTATTCGCTGTCGATCAACGGCGGCTCGCTCGGTGATGCGTTTCAGGCAGCACCCGAGCAGGTGACGGTCGATCCGGCGGTGCGCATCGACGCCTGGGTGACGCCGCCCGCCTATACCGGCCGCGCGCCGGTCTACCTGACCGCCGACGGCAGCGAGCAGGCGCCGATCGGCATTCCGCAGTTTTCAGGCCTCACCGTTCGTGTCAGCGGCGGAAAGGCCGCCGAAAAGGTCGTGTTCCGCAAGGCGAGCGGCCAGGCGCAGGATATCGCCGTGCAGGCGGACGCCAAGCCGCAGCAGGCGCCAGCAGGCGGCGAACAGCCGAAGACGGGCCCGGCCGGCCAGGCCTCCACCGGCCAGCCCCCCGCCAGCCAGGCACTTGTCGCCCAGACGCATGTGATGAAGCTCGAAGAGAATGGCGCCCTCGAAGTTAACGGCCGCCGCTGGAGTTTCGAGGTCCTTCCCGACAAGGCGCCGGAGATCGCCTTCGACGGGTTGCCGAAGCCCAGCGTCAATGGCGCGCTTGAAATCGGCTTTACCGTCAAGGACGATTACGGCGTCCAGGAAGCGCATGCGGAGATCGTTCCTCTGGAAAACGATCCGACGGCGACGCCGCTCTATCCCTTGCCGGAATACCGGCTGGATATTCCCCGCCGCAATGCCCGCGACGCCAAGGGCGTGACCAGCCGCAACCTGACCGAACATCCGCTTGCCGGCAAGCGCGTGCGCGTGACGCTCGTCGCCAGGGATGGCGCCGGCCAGACCGGCCGCAGCCCGCCGCATGAGATGATCCTGCCGTCGCGGCCCTTCAACGAGCCGCTTGCCGCGGCCGTCGCCGAGGAGCGGCAGGTTTTCGCGCTCGACACCCGCAAGATGCCGCAGGCGATTGCGCTGAACGAGGCGCTGACCATCCGTCCCGAGGAGACCATCCCCAAGCTCACCAACTATCTGTTGCTGGAATCCGCCTTGACCCGCATGAAGCTCGCAAAAAGCGACGAAGCGCTGAAGGATACGGCCCAGTATCTGTGGGAGATCGCTCTCGGCATGGAGGACGGCGATCTTTCGCTTGCCGAGCGCAAGCTGCGCGAGGCCCAGCAGAAACTTGCCGACGCCTTGGACCGCAACGCGCCGGACGAGGAGATCAAGAAGCTGATGGATGAGCTGCGCAAGGCGATGCAGGACTATATGACCGAGCTTGCCCAACGCATGCAGAACGCGCCGATGCAGCCGAACCAGAACGCCCAGAACATCCTGCGCCAGCAGGATCTGGAACGGATGATGGACCAGATCGAGAATCTCGCCCGCTCCGGCAATCGCGACGCAGCCCAGCAGATGCTGTCGGAATTGCAGCGCATGATGAACAACCTGCAGGCGGGCCGGCCGCAGCGTGGCCAGCAGAACCAGGAAAACAGCGAGGCCCGCAAGCAGATCGACAAGCTCGGCGAGATCCTGCGCGACCAGCAGAAGCTGATGGAACAGACCTTCCGTCTCGATCAGCAGCTCAGGGACCGCATGCAGCGCGGCGAACCCGACATGGGCGAAAACGATCCGCTGCTCGACGAAATGAACCCCGGAGAGAATGGCGAGCCGCAGGATCAGCAGCAGGGTCAGCAAGGCAAGGACGGCCAACAGCCCTCCGACCAGATGACCGCCGAGCAGCTGCGCGAGGCATTGAAACAGCTGCGCGCCCAGCAGGATGCGCTCGGCAAACAGCTCGGCGAATTGCAGAAGAGCCTCGGCGAGTTGGGCATGAAGCCCGGCCCCGGCTTCGGCCAGGCGCAACGCGAGATGGAAGGTGCCGGCCGCGAACTCGGCCAGGGCCGCGGCCAGCCGGCCGTCGAGGGCCAGGGCCGCGCGCTCGAAGCGCTTCGCCAGGGCGCCCGCGACATGATGAACCAGATGATGCAGGCGCAACAGGGCCAGCAGGGCCAAGGTCCGAACGGCCAGGTGGGCCAGGGGGATCAGAATGGCCGCGACCCGCTCGGCCGGGTACGTCGGAACCAGGGGCCGGAGTTCGGCGACAACAGCGTGAAGGTGCCCGACGAAATCGACGTTCAGCGCGCCCGGGAAATCCTCGACGCGATCCGCGAAAAGCTCGGCAACAATCCGCCGCAGGAAATGGAACGGCGGTATCTCGAACGGTTGCTGGATATTCAGTAAGGCTTACGCCGCCGTATAATGGATCGGCGGCGCGCTAAGCGATATGTCACGCAAAACTGTGCATGACGTCGCCCGAGACCGGCTCAGGCGTTTGGGCATCATGCTTCAGGCGACGAGCGCTCTGGCGACCGCCTTGCGGATATCGGGAAGCGCGAATGGCTTGGCGACGACGTCGATGATCTTTTCGGCAAGATCGTCGGCCCGTTCGCGCTGCTCGGCATAGCCGGTCATCAGCAGGATCTTCAGGCCGGGAAAGGCATCCTTTGCCTGATGGGCGAGTTCGATCCCGTCCATCACGGGCATGCGGATATCCGAAAGCAGCAGGTCGTAGGCCCCGTCCCTCAGCTTCTCCAGTCCCTCGGCGCCATCGGCCGCTTCATCGGTCTCGTGACCGTCGAGCCTGAGCGCCCGGGCTACGAAAGACCGCAGGGAGTCCTCGTCTTCCGTAATCAGAATTCTTGCCATATGTGCATTGCTCCGTCTTCAGCCCACGACGGAAATCACCAGACTTTCCTTTTCGATCGGTAAAGATATCGAAGCGATGGACGGAATGGTTAACAACCCGTCTCGAATGGCAAGGCGGCCTCTGCCATTATGCGGCAGCTCAGGCGTCGCCGGTCACCACGCCGACGAAGGGCAGTTCGCGAAAGGCATAGGCAACGTCCATGCCGTAGCCGACGACGAAATAGTCGGGGCATTCGAAGCCGACATAATCAGCCTCCAGCTTTTCCTTGCGCTTGACGCGCTTGTCGAGCAGCACGGCGATGGTGACGTTGCGCGCGCCGCGCTCGAACAGCAATTCCTTGGCAAACAGCAGCGTCCGGCCGGATTCGAGGATATCGTCGATCAACAGGACGTCGCGGCCGTGGACGTCGCTATCGATATCCTTGACGATGCGCACACCCTGCGAGACCGTACCGATGCCATAGCTCGACAGCGTGATGAACTCGACCTCCGGAGCAAGGCCGCTATCATGCAGGGCACGGATCAGGTCGGCGGCGAAGATGAACGACCCCTTGAGCACGGCGATGACGAGCAGGTCCTTGGTCGGGCCGTTGGCGATCTCCCGCGCCATCGAATGATTGCGCTCGGCGATCTGCTCGGCAGTGAAGAGCGGCTCGATATTTTTTCCGCGCACGACAGGCATAAGGGCTTGCTCCATGAAAAGAAGGGTAAGCCGTTAGCACATATGCGAGCTTGAAACAGCCTCGCCGTTTATGAAATTAACGGGATTGGCCCGAGCTGCGGCGGGAAATCGGCCATTCCGTATCAAGTCGCTCTCTACGGCAGGAACGAAAGCCGGACCTCCGGCAGTTTTCCGCCGGCATGCTGCACACGCGCGGAGAAGCCTCGGCTCTGGCCGCCATAGATGACATCGGAGGGCGGACTAATGACGATGCTGGCGGTCAACCGCTCATCGGTGACGAGATCGGCGCGGATCGGTTGCACCGTCTGCGTCGTGCCGCTGTCGTTTTCGATGATGCCGTTGATGACGAGCACGCGCATACCGTTCGCGTCGCGCGGCGCCACCGTCACATGGGTGAAATGCAGCGGCGCTCCGGAATAGGCCGGCGCGGCGGAGAGGCCGGAAAAGCCGCCTGCAAGCCCGAAGACGAGCACGGCAAGCGCCAGCACCAAGCCTGCGAAGCTCCGCATCGAGGCGCGCTGCAGGAAGGATTCCAGGTCGCGCAGAACAGTTGTCATCGCGGGCGTCGGCAGCGCCTGTGCCGCGTGAGCGCCAGCCGCGCGCTTGCGGTTGTCGTTATAGGTCCTTGCGGTAAATTCCGTCGCGCGGACTTTGCCGAGCGTCACGAATTCGGCATCGGAAATATCGGCGGGACGCGCCGCGCGGTATTGGCGGGCGGCAGGTTCCGGCGGCAGGAAATCATAGGCCTGGCCCGGTGTCCGGCGGCTGAAGGAGGATGCTTCCATGGTGGCTGCCTCGCAGATGTCCACATGGTTTCGCTGCCAGGGGAAATCTTGGCATTGAAACGAATCCTGCTCAGTCGTAAATTTTAATGGTTAATGCTTCGCAAAGATCGCCATCAAACGGGCGTCTTTCCGGCAAAATTTACCGGCTGTTAACGGTGTTGGTTAACAAGTCACGCGGTGAAACCAAGAACAGACTGAGCTGCCCGTTGATCCACTTCGAGAATGTCGGTTTGCGCTATGGCATGGGCCCGGAAATCCTCCGGGACCTGACCTTCGACATTCCGAAGAAATCCTTTCAGTTCCTGACGGGCCCATCGGGCGCCGGCAAGACCTCGTTGCTCAGGCTGCTGTTCATGTCGCTGCAGCCGACACGCGGTCTGATCCGCATGTTCGGGCGCGACATTTCCGAAATCCCCCGCCCCGAGCTGCCGCTGCTGCGCCGCCGCGTCGGCATCGTCTTCCAGGATTTCCGTCTGCTCGATCATCTCACCACCTATGAGAATGTCGCTTTGCCCCTACGCGTGCGCGGCAAGGACGAGAGCTCCTACAAGACCGACGTCCTGGAATTGCTGAAATGGGTCGGCCTCGGCGAACGCATCAACGTGCTGCCGCCGGTACTCTCCGGCGGCGAGAAACAGCGCGCAGCGATCGCCCGGGCGCTGATGGACCGGCCGGAAGTGCTGCTTGCCGACGAACCGACAGGCAATGTCGACCCGCCGATGGCCAAGCGCTTGCTCAATCTTTTCCTCGAGCTGAACCGCCTCGGCACCGCCGTTGTGATCGCCACGCATGACCTGGCGCTGATGGAACAGGTGGAGGCCCGCCGCATGATCCTCTCGGGGGGGCATCTCGATATCTATGACTGAGCCCCCATCCAGAAACCCGGACAAGACGCCTGGCAAGGCTGAGCAGAAGCGGCCGGAAATGCGCGTGCGCCCGACCGCGCCGATCTTGCCGCCGTCCAACATCCAGGGCAGCGCCCTGATGGTGGTGATATCGATCATGGCCTTTCTCGCCTGTCTGACGCTCGGCGGCGTCAGCATGGTGCGCTCGACGGCGGCAAGCTGGGAGAGCCAGATCTCCCGCGAGATCACCATCCAGATCAAGCCGGACGACAATCTCGACATGGAAAAGGCGCTGACCCAGGCGCGCGACCTGGCGCTGACCTTCGTCGGCACCAAGAGCGGCCAGATCGTCGACGAGGCGGCGACCGCCCGTCTGCTCGAACCCTGGCTCGGCCCCGGTCTCGATCTCAAGGATCTGCCCGTTCCCCGCCTCGTCATCATCACCATCGACGAGAGCAATCCGCCGGATTTCGATTCCATGCGGGCGCTGCTGAAAGACAGCATCCCGCAGGCCACCCTCGACGATCACCGCACCTGGGTCGACCGGCTGGTGTCCATGGCGCACACCACAGTCATGATCGGCACCGGCATCCTGCTGCTGGTCTTCTCGGCGATGGTGCTGACCGTCGTCTTCGCCACGCGCGGCGCGCTGTCGGGCAACCGCCACATCGTCGAAGTGCTGCATTTCGTCGGCGCCGAGAGCTCCTTCGTCGCCACCGAATTCCAGAAGCATTTCCTGAAGATCAGCCTCAAAGGCTCGGCGATCGGCAGCGCCCTTGCCGCGCTCTTCTTCGCCACCGCCGGCTTCTGGCAGAGCCGCACCCTCGCCACTCCGGAAACGGACCAGGCGACCGCACTCTTCGGCACCTTCTCCGTCGGCGTGCTCGGTTATGCCGGCATCTTCGCGACGATGATCGTCATCGCCCTTCTGACGACGTTTACCGCGCGGCTGACCGTCATGCGGACGATCTATGAAATCGATACATTGCGCTCGGACCCGACACGCACCGACGGCATTGCGAGTTGATCGTGACCATGCCGTTTTGTCATGAAAGCGTCTGTTCCACGCCGCAATCAGCGTATAGTCACGATTCATGACCATGGGAGACACGACACCCAACCCGATTCATCAGGACCCGGGGCTTGACCGCCCGGCGGCGCTGCCGCCGCGGCGCGGGCTGTTCCGCCGCCTGTTGCGCTGGGGCGGTTTTGCCTGCGTGCTGGCGATCGCGCTGGTGTTCGGCGGCTTCCTGCGGTTTGCCGATTCGGTTACGACGCTGAAGCCCCCGGCCGAACCGAAGGCCGATGCGATCGTGGTGTTGACGGGGGGCTACCAGCGCATCGACCAGGCCGTGGAGCTGCTGCAGAAAGGTGCCGGCAAGCGCTTGCTCATCTCCGGCGTCCACCCGACGACGACCCCGGCGCAGATCCGCAGGATGACGCAGGGCTCGGCCGATCTCTTCTCCTGCTGCGTCGATATCGGCTATGATGCGATCGACACGATCGGCAATGCCGAGGAAGCTTCGAACTGGATCCACGCCAAGGGCTATCGCAGCGTTCTGATCGTCACCAACAACTACCACATGCCGCGGAGCCTAGCCGAGCTTTCCTATGTCGATCCCGACATCGAGTTCATAGCTTATCCCGTGGTCAATTCGGATTTGAAGAGCCGCAACTGGTTCACCGACCCGAATGCGATGCGCGTCATGCTGGCCGAATATGTCAAAGTGCTGCTGACCGGCGCCCGCAACATCACCGGCTTCGGCCGCCACACCGGGCTGCGCTCGGCAAGCGCCTCGGGCGAGAACTGACGGTTTTACCAGAGCATGACGCCGAAAAGTGTGAGCGGTTTCCTCATGACATCACGCTCCAACTCTTTAATTTAAAACAGGATTCAGATTTTAGGCCCGGCCAAAAATCTGAATCCTGTTCTGGGACGTCATCAAACGCTTTTTATGGCGGGCAATATCGTGTAGGCCGGTCGCGTGAGCATGCCTCGGGAAAGTTTCATGATCGCCCTGCGTTCCGTCCTCTTCAACACGATCTTCTACGCCAATCTCATCATCCGGATGATCGTGCTCTCGCCCTATTATTTCCTGGCGCCGCGCCTGACCGCCTATGCGATCCCGAAGAACTGGGCGCGCTCCAATCATTGGTTGATGCGGGTGATCGTCGGCACCACCTTCGAGATCGAAGGCTTGGAGAACCTGCCGGATGGCAGCTACATTCTGGCGCCGAAGCACCAGTCTTTCTGGGATACCTATGCGCTGCTGCCCTGGCTGAAGGACCCGGTCTACATTCTGAAGCGCGAGCTGATGTGGATTCCGCTGTTCGGCTGGTATGCCAAGAAGCAGCGGGTGATCCCGGTCGATCGCGGCGCCCGCGGCAAGGTGATGGTGGAAGTGCTCAAGCGCACGAAGGAAGAGCTTTCGACCGGCCGCCAGCTGATCATCTATCCCGAGGGCACCCGCCGTCCGCCGGGCGCCGAGCCGGTCTATAAATACGGCATCGCCCGCATGTACCGCGATCTCGCCATCCCCGTGGTGCCGATCGTCATGCATCCCGGCCTGTTCTGGCCGCGGCGGAGCATTCGTCGTTATCCCGGCCATTTCAAGGTGAAGATTCTGCCGCCGATCATGCCGGGAATGGACCCGGATGCGTTTTTCGCCCATCTGATCGAGGTATCGGAACGGGCAAGCGACGAGCTTCTGCTCGAAACCGTGGAACGCAATCCGCATGTCCCACTGCCGCCGACGGCGGTCGAAAGACTGGCAGAGCTTCGTAAGCTGAAAGCAGCGACCGCTTAAATCAAGCGGCGCGCAGCCGCTCCACTTCGTCGACCACCTGCTCCAGCCAATGGTCGCGAATGCCCATCTGCTGCAGATGCGCCAGCGTGTTGAAGACATAGGCATCGTTGGGGCCCGACTGGCCCTTGGCCTCGTTCACCACCCGTGCCGCCGCCAGCGCGTCGAGCGTCCCGGCATATTGCTCGTGGTCGCGATCAGCGATGTAAGTCACCGCCTCCATCCGGCGCCGGCCGGCAAGCTGCAGCTGCACCCGGCGTTCCAGGTAGACATTGGTCACCAGCTCGCGGGCGCGGAGATAATCGATCACCTCATCCCATTTTTCCGGGGAAATGCGGAACGCCATGCCGCGGCAGGCGCCGCCCCTGTCGAGGCCGAGAACCAGGCCGGGATTGTCGCGCGTACCGCGATGGACGAAAGAGCGGACGCAGAGCGAGCGCCTGTAGCCGTAGATCAGAGCCTCTGCCCGCTCCATGAATTCGAAGCCCGGATTCCACATCAGCGAACCGTAGCCAAATACCCAAAATTCGTCCATATCGCACGCCAGACCGGAATCACATTTGCGATTCACCATTGGAGAACATCATGGCAGCGTCAAGCCAATCCGGCAGCAGCCAATCCGGCAGCGGTAAGAAATTCTGGCTGCTGGGCGGCGGCATCCTCCTGGTGATCGCGCTTTATACCGGCGGCTGGTTCTATGCGGCATCGACGCTGAAGACCACGGTGCTGAAGGCGATCGCACCGCGCGACCAGGCCGGCGTCAGCGGCGAATGCTCCGATATCGAATTCCGCGGCTATCCTTTCCGGATCGGCCTGTTCTGCTCCAAGATCGATGTTGACGACACTGTCAATGGCGTCTCGGCCACCTTCGGCGCGCTGCGTTCGGCAGCCCAGGTCTATGCGCCCGGCAATATCGTCTGGGAGCTCGATTCGCCGGCCGAGATCCGTACCAGCAACGGCCTTTCGATCTCGGCGCAATGGGCAAACCTGCAAGCGAGCCTGGCGACGAGGCTCAGGGGCATCGACCGCAGCTCGACCGTCATCGAGGGTCTGAAGGCGACGGCGGTCTCCTCCTACACCGGCCAGACCATCAGTTTCGATGCCGCCCGCACCGAAATCCATCTGCGCCAGAACGGAGCCGATCTCGACGGCGCGATCTCCGTGCAGGATGCCAACACCGCGATCAAGGACTGGCCGCAGATCTTCCCGAAATTGTCTGCCAGCATCGATCTGACCGTCGCCGGCAAAGCCGGCCTGATCGACGGCAGTGACCCGAACGGCCTCAACGGTGCCTCCGGCGAACTGCGCCGCATCGTTGCCGACATCGGCGACGGCAAGGTGATGACGCTGACGGGCCCCTTCTCCTTCGACGAACGGGGGCTGCTCTCGGGAAAATTCAAGCTGGAGATCGAGCAGCTTGGTCCCTGGGGCGACAGCCTGAAACAGGCCTTCCCGGATATCGCCCCGACCGTCAAGACAGCGACGAAGCTGCTGCAGTCGCTGGCCGGCGGCAAGGACAAGGTCTCGGTCGATCTCGTCGTCGATCGCGGCAACGCCACCGTCAGCGGCTTCATCCCGCTCGGCCGGATTCCGCCGATCTGAGCCTGTCGCCTTTCAGGCTAAGCGCTTGATGAAAAAGACCTCCGGCACCGATTGGAGTCCAGGCAGCTCGATCGCGCCGGTTTCGGAAAATCCGTTGCGGCGATGCCAGTCCTGCGGCCGGCTCTCGTCGCACTCGCTCGAGGTCATCAGCAGGCGGGCGCCTTCGCCGCGCATCGCCGCTTCCCAGGCGAGAAACAGCGCCGTCCCGACGCCAGATCGGCGGTGGCCGGGCAGGACGCGGATCATTTCCATGTAGGGAACCCTGCCCCAGAAGCGGGAGAAGCGCAGGAAGCCGACGAGTTCACCGGCCTCCCGGGCGACGAGATATTCGCCGAGCGCCACGCATCGCGATACCCATGCCTTGCCGGCACTGGCATCGTCGCGAGCCAGCCAGTCGATATCGGCCTGACTTGCGCTCGCCACCTCCACCATCGGACGCGGCTACTTCTTGTCCAGCGCGTGGGGGCGGCCGAAATCCGGTGCGTCGACGTCCTGGCCGGCCTGGACGATCGAGCGGCGGATGGCGCGCGTGCGGGTGAAGAGTTCGAAGATCTTGTCGCCCTCGCCCCAGCGGATCGCCCGCTGCAGATAGGCGAGATCCTCCGAGAACCGCGCCAGCATTTCGAGGATCGCGTCGCGATTGTGCAGGCAGACGTCGCGCCACATGGTCGGATCGGAGGCCGCAAGACGGGTGAAATCGCGAAAACCGGAGGCCGAATATTTGATAACCTCAGACTCCGTCACCGTCTCCAGATCATCGGCTGTGCCGACGATATTGTAGGCGATGATATGCGGCAGGTGCGAGACGATCGCCAGCACCTTGTCGTGATGCTCCGCATCCATCTCGTCGACCTTCGAGCCGAGCGCTTCCCAGAAGCTGCGCAGCCGTTTCAGCGCCGTCTCGTCGGTGCCGGCGACCGGCGTGAAGATGCACCAGCGGCTTTCGAAGAGACCGGGAAAGCCGGCATCGGGGCCGGATTTCTCCGTGCCGGCCAGCGGATGGCCGGGGATGAAATGCACGCCGGCCGGGATATGCGGCTGCATCTGCGCGATAACGGAGGCCTTGGTGGAGCCGACATCGGTAACGATTGCCCCGGGTTTCAGGCTTGCCGCGATCTCTTTCGCCACACTTTCCGAAGCGCCGACCGGCACCGAGACGATCACCAGATCGGCATCCTTGACGGCATCGGCCGAAGAGGTCGTGTAGCGGTCGCCGAGGCCGAGCTCTTCGGCCCGCTTCAGCGTATCGGGGCTGCGTGTGGCGACGACGATCTCCCTTGCAAGGCCGAGCCGCCGGATATCGTAGGCAAGCGAAGAGCCGATCAGACCGATGCCGATCAGCGCGATACGATCGAACTGCACGTTCATGCCTTGTGTCCCATAAATTCACTGAGCGCGTCGATGACGCCGCGGTTGGCCTCTTCGGGGCCGATGCTCATGCGCAGCGCATTGGAAAAGCCGTAACTGCGCACCGCGCGCAGGATGTAGCCGCGGCTCGTCAAGAGATCGTCGGCATCGGCGGCGCGCTTGCCGTCGATCTCGGGGAAATGGATGAGCACGAAATTGGCGACGGATGGCGTCACCTTCAGGCCGATCGCTTCCAACGCCTGGGTCAGCGTCTCCAGCCACATCTGGTTGAAGGAGACGGCCTGCTGAACGAAGGCCTGATCACGGATGGCCGCGGCACCGGCGGCGATCGCCGGCGCGTTCAGGTTGAACGGCCCGCGCACGCGGTTCACCGCATCGACGATCTCGGCCGGCGCATACATCCAGCCGACGCGCAGCGCCGCCAGTCCGTAGGCTTTCGAGAAGGTGCGGGTCATCACCACATTGGCATTGGAAGACACGACCTCGATGCCGGCTTCATAATCGTTGCGGCGGACATATTCGGCATAGGCGGCGTCGAGCACCAGGACGACATGTTTCGGCAGCCCGGCCTGCAGGCGGCGGATTTCGCTAACCGGGACATAAGTGCCTGTCGGATTGCCGGGATTGGCGATGAAGACGATCTTCGTTTTCTCCGTCACTGCGGCAAGGATCGCATCGACATCGACGGTGTGATCCTTTTCCCTGACGACCACGGGCGTGGCGCCGGCGCCCTGGATCTGGATTTTGTAGACCAGGAAACCGTGCTCGGTGATGATGCCCTCGTCGCCGGCGCCGAGATAGACATGGCAGAGCAGGCCGAGCAGCTCGTCGGAACCGTTGCCGCAGAGGATGTTTGCCGGGTTGAGGCCATGCACGGCGGCGATCGCCTCGCGCAATTCCACCGCCTGCCCGTCCGGATAACGCCCCAGACTGTCGGCAGCCGTCTTGAAGGCTTCGACCGCCTTCGGGCTGGCGCCGAGTGGCGTTTCGTTGGACGAAAGCTTGTAGACGCGGGCAACCCCCGGCGCATGTTCCTTGCCCGGCACATAGGATGCTATATCGAGAATACCGGGACGCGGAACGGGCTTGCTGATCTCTACGCTCATGGGTCGACCTTGGAATTGCCGGAAAGGACCACGTGGCATTAAAGCGGAATGCCGGTCTTGTCGAGAGCCGGGACGGTGTCACCGGTTGCGCGTGGTCGGCACGCCGTGGGGCGCCAGAACCGGCACGAAAACGCGGCGGGAGGCGCGTGCGGCGACCGGCAGCCCCTGATAGAGCCGCTTCTGCGCCTCGACGATGATGACGCCTGAAAAAGCCGGCCACAGCGTCCGGCCGATCCGCTCGAAGGCGCGGCGAAGCCGCAGGATGGTCCTGAGCTTCGAGGGCGGGAAGAACAGCGCTTCGGCCGTCGCGCCGGGGGTGAAATTCGTCTCGCGCAGCAGATGCGTCAGCTGACCGCGGGAATAGGGCCGGCCCGAGCCGAAGGGCGTATGTTCCATCCGCGCCCAGACGCCGCGCCGGTTCGGCACGACGATGACCAGCCGTCCGCCCGGCGCCAGCACCCGCCAGAGTTCCTTCAGCGTTTCGCGCGGGCTTTCGGCAAATTCCAGTGAATGCACCATCAGCACCCGGTCGATCGAGGAATCCGGCAGCGGCAACTCCTCGTCGAAGACCAGTGTCGTCGACGACAGCGAGCCCATCGGCCAGTTCACCGCGCCCTGCCCGGCCGGCATGAAGGCGAAGGTCCGCTCGGTGTCGGCCTGGAAGCGGTCGAGGAAGGGCACGGCATAACCGAGGCCGACCAGCCGCTCCTGCGGCAGCCGGACCCAGAGCGACGACAGCGCCATGGCGATCGACTGCTCGGCAAGACGCCCGAGCTCGGAGTGGTAGAACTGGCGTAGGTCGACGATATCGGCGTGCATTGCGACAAATGTTATCAGCGGGCGGTTGGACTTCAAGGCCGGACCCTCTACATTTCCGCGAGACTCGCATGACAAGGGACTATTGCACGATGAAACCTTTGGAATTGGACGTTTTTCTCTGCCGCACCGACAATTTCGGCGTTCTCGTCCACGACCCGGAAACTGGATTTACCGCGGCGATCGACGCGCCGGAGGAGGCGCCGATCCTGCAGGCGGCGGCACGCCGCGGCTGGAAGATCACCCATATCTTCACCACCCATCACCACACCGACCATGTCGCCGCCAACCTGGCGCTGAAGGAGCAGTTCGGCTGCGAGATCATCGGCCCGATCAACGAGGCGATCGCCATCCCCGGGCTCGACCGGACGATGGCCGATGGCGACAGCTTCCTTTTCGGCGATCACACGATCAACGTCATCGAGACACCCGGCCACACCGCCGGCCATATCTGCTATCATTTCGTCGACGACAAGCTGCTCTTTGCCGCCGACACGCTGTTTGCGCTCGGCTGCGGCCGGCTGTTCGAACGCCCGGCCGCCGACATGTGGCATTCGCTGCAGAAGCTTGCCGTGCTGCCAGATGAGACCGCCGTCTATTTCGGTCACGAATACACTTTGTCCAACGCCCGCTTCGCACTGACGGTCGACCCCGGCAACGAACGGTTGAAGGGCCGCGCCGCCGAGATCGAGGCCTTGCGCGCCGACGGCAAATTCACCATCCCGACGACGCTGGGGCTGGAAAAGGAAACCAACCCGTTCCTGCGCGCCGCCGATCCGGCGATCCGCCGCAATCTGCTGATGGAAGGCAAGACCAATGAGGAAGTCTTTGCCGAGATTCGCAAGCGCAAGGACAATTTCTGATGTCTCCTGAGGACATCATCCGCGCACTCGCCATGCAGCCGCATCCAGAAGGCGGCTGGTACGCCGAGACCTTCCGCGATATGGCAGGCGGAGAACGCGGCCATTCGACGGCGATCTATTACCTCCTGACCAGGGGGCAGCGTTCGCACTGGCATCGCGTCCATGACGCGGTGGAGGTCTGGCATTATTACGCCGGCGCGCCGCTTTCGCTGCACCGCTCTGAAGACGGAACGGCAAGCGAGACCCTGACGCTCGGAACCGATCTGGCGGCCGGCGAGCGGCCGCAGGCGATCGTTCCCGCCAATTGGTGGCAGGCGGCCGAAAGCCTCGGCGATTTCACCCTTGTGGGATGCACCGTCTCGCCCGGCTTCGAATTTTCGAGCTTCGAGATGGCCTCGCCGGGCTGGACGCCCGGCGGCTGAAATCATTCCGCCGCCACGGCCGGCTGGATCTTGCGGCGGAACATCTCCCGGGCGGCGAGCGCCGCGCCGCCGGTGACGAGCAGGCAGGCGAGCGCGATGCGCCAGCTCGGCTCGGCAAAGCCGAACAGCGTCAGGATCAGCGTCGACAGCAGCGGTGCGGCATAACTTGCCGCGCCGAGGATCTGAATATCGCCGTTCTTGACGCCGTAATCCCAGGCATAGAAGGCGGCGCCGACCGGCAGGAGGCCGAGACCGGCGACGGCGAGCCATTCGAAACCCGTTGCCGGCCAGACGGTCGTCTCCAGGCCGAGATGGCAGAGGAGCGACAGGATCGAGGTCGCCAGGCAGAAACCGGTGACGACATCGGTGGAGACGGCGTCGAAACGCCGGGTCAGCAGCGAGTAACCGGACCAGGTGAAGGCGCAGAGGAAAGCGGCGGTGTAGCCGACGGCATAAACGCCGTTAAAATCGATGCCGTTGCGGCCGACGATCAGGAAGGTGCCGCAAAGCCCGGCCAGAGCGCCGGCCACATGATACCAGCGCAGCCGTTCGCCCGGCAGCAAGGCCGAGCCGACGACGATCAAGAGCGGCCAGAGATAGGCGATCAGCCCCGCCTCGACCGCCGGCGCGTTTCTGAGCGCGGTGAAATAAAGGAAATGATAGCCGAACAGGCCGGAAATGCCGGTTAGCCAGACCTTGGCCGGCTGCTTCAGCAGCGCCAAGCGTGAGGGATTGAGGATCAGCACGGCGAGGCCGGGAAGGCTGCCGATCGCAAAGCAGACGGCCGAAAGCTGGAACGGCGGCATCTGGCCGGAGGCGGCCGTGAACAGCGCCAGGAACGACCACATCAAAATGGCGGTAAAACCGATCAACGTCGCGCGAAGCTTCACCCGTCCCCCTTTGCCGGAGGATGACCTCCGTCAGCTGCTGCCGTATTTGACGGCAGTGATCGTCACCATTCCATATTCGGTGGGAATGCGCACATAGACCGGAGCATATACATTTGCCGCGTCAGACTTGGCAAACCAGATTTCCATCCGGTCGCTCTTGCTCAGATAGACAATATCCTTGCGGCCCTTCTTGTAGCCCGAGCGCGGCACGAAGCGGACGCCGCAGACGGTGGCCTTGCCCTTGAAGCCGTTGGTCGAAAAATCCTCATCGCCCTTCGGCGACAGCACCAGATCCATGCGCGTCTCGCCGTCGAAGATCGGCAGCGTCTGCGAGCAGACCTTGGTGTCGCCGGTGAAGACCAGGCCGGAGATCGGATCGAGCACCGAGCGCATGTCGCGCGGCGTCACGTCGATCCAGTTCTTCGGCCGCTTCGGCGGCGGGGTCGTCGTCGCCGAGACAATGTCGCCGTTGCGGTAGCTGACCTCGTAGACCCGGGCCTTCTTGCCGCTCTTGTAGTAGAGCGAATAATTCTGCGCTTGCAGCCTGTCGTTGCGCACGACGCCGGTGACGCTGGTTTTGGCCGATATCGTCGTGATCAGATCGGCAAGCCCGGCCGAGTTGATGCTGCCGGCGATCTTATAACTGTGATCGTCCTCGATCTTGGTCAGGAAGGCGGCGCGCGCGATCGGCAGGCCGGCAAGCGTCACCCGATATTCCGTCCGATGCTGGATTTCGGCCGCCGATGCCGGTATGGCAAAAAACGCTGCGATGGCCGAAATGAAAATCCGTCTGCCCGAATGAGCCATGAGTGAAGCCTTGTCTTGCCGCGCGCCGGCAGCCTTTGCTAGGGCGCTCTATACTCCTGCCGTGAAGCGAAGAAAACAGCAGCTTTTTGACGGAATTGCGGGAAAGTCCAAGGTTTGGCTTGACGCGCGCGGCCTGCCTGACTATAGAACCGCAACTTTCCAATCATGCCCGTTGGATTGCGCGCCTGGTTTTGACCGGGGATGGCAATTCGATGGCCGACAAAAACAAGAATAGGTGTTCCATGTCCCGCGTGTGCGAATTGACCGGCAAGGCCGTCCTGACTGGTAACAATGTCAGCCATGCCAACAACAAGACCAAGCGCCGGTTCCTGCCGAACCTGTGCCAGGTCACGCTGATCTCCGACGCTCTCAACCAGCGTTATCGTCTTCGCGTTTCGGCTGCTGCCCTTCGCTCGGTCGAGCATCGCGGCGGCCTCGATGCCTTCCTGCTCAAGGCCAGCGAAACCGAGCTGTCGATGCGCGCACGCCTGCTGCGCCGCCAGATCGTCAAGAAGACCGCCGAAGCGGCTGTTGCTGCCTAAGCTTCTGCTCTTCTTTCATACGGCTTCGAAAGGCTTGCACGGATGACCTCCGGTCAAGCCTTTTGTTTTGCCGGTCCGTCTCTCCAACTGGTGGCATCACCCAGGATAAAAAAATGCTGAAGACCCGCTATACCATTGCCTATGTCGCACTGATGACGCTCGTCGTCGTCGCCTCCAATTTCCTCGTCCAGTTTCCGCTGAACGCCGAAGTCGCGGGCATCAACCTGGCCGACATCCTGACCTGGGGCGCCTTTTCCTATCCGGTCGCCTTCCTGATCACCGATCTGACCAACCGCCAGTTCGGCCCGCAGGCCGCCCGCAAGGTCGTCCTTGCCGGCTTCGTTGTCGGCGTAACGCTGTCCTTCTTCACCTCGGTGCCGCGCATCGCGATTGCCTCCGGCTCGGCCTATCTCGCCGGGCAGCTGCTCGATATCGCCGTCTTCAACCGCCTTCGCCGCCAGGCCTGGTGGCGCGCCCCGCTCGTCGGCTCGCTGATCGGCTCGGCGCTCGATACGGTGATGTTCTTCTCGCTGTCCTTCGCCGCGTTTTTCGTCTTCCTCGGCCCGAACGAGCCCTTCGCGCTTGAGGCAGCCCCTGTCCTCGGCGTTTTCGCCGCTGAGGCGCCGCGCTGGATCTCCTGGGCGCTCGGCGATTTCGCCGTTAAGATGATCGTCGGCCTCGTCATGCTCTTGCCCTATGGCGCGCTGATGAACGTGCTGCGGCCGATGCAGGCGGCCCGCGCCAGCTGAGCTAACTACCGACGCCGCCGGACCGCTCCGGCGGCGATGGCAGGATGCAGAACAACCTGCGCCGCCAGCTCGTCGATCTCAAGCGATGAATCGAGCCGCAGCACCGGCGCTGTCTGCGTTTCCAGCCATTGCTCATGCGCCGCCAGACTGCGGCGTTCGGGACCGGCCGTATCGTAGCTTGCCGCCCATTCCAGGAATTGCCCGCTTTTCACTTCCATGTCGCCGCCCGGCTCGATCCTGGTTCCGTATCGGGCGGTCTCGCGGGCGCGGATGCGCATCATCCGAAGCTCCGGCTCGATCCTGAGGAAGACGATCAGATCATAAAGCGGCTCGAGCGGCCCGCCCCATTTCAGCGCCGATCCGGACAGAACCCAGCCACCGGGCCGGCCCGTCTGCTCGAGCAGCTGCTGGATGCGCTGATCGGCATCCCGCGGCATCGTGAACGGCGGATCGGTCGGCAGCCAGAAGAAGTCGTCGGTGTCGAGATGGGCGATATCGAGCCTGTCGGCGAGCGCAAGACCGAGCGATGTCGTGCCGGAACCGGACGCGCCCATGACATGAATGCGCACCATGATCGTCTCCGAAGCAGCTTCCCCGTGCAGCAGGCGAGATAGCCGAGGCATATGACGTCAATTTGACGCCGGTCGCTCCGAGAGCCGGAATTCCAGCATCAGGTTGCGCTGCAGGATCGAATGATTATCGTCCGACACCAGAATGAGATGGGTGGTGCCGTCGGCGGCCTGGAAGGCGTCGAGTCCTTCCATATTGTCGATCTGCGAGTTGAAATTGCCTTCGAGCAGCAGTTCGCCGTCAACAACGGCCCCGGGCCTGATATCGGCACCCTTGACGCGCCGAAGGCGCATGCCGATGCCTTCGGCCATGTTGAAGCGGCGCTCCAGCAGCAGCAGGTCGCCGTTCGGCAGGAAGGCGCCATCGGTGACATCGAAGCTGCCGTCGCGCGCGACCGCGAAGCGCCCTTTCAGCGGCCCGCTCAGAATGGCCGCCAGCCGGTTGCCGTCGCTGTCGAGCCCGCGTTCGGAGACGATGACCACGCCGCCCTTGAGCGGGCTCGATGCGGGCGCGACGGTGATGGTCTCGATGCCGCGGTTCTCGCTCAGCATCTTGCGCGGAATGAGGATCGGCAAAGTAGCGATCGCGCTCGATTCGGCAAAACCCGGATCAGGGTAGACATCGACGCGGTGATCCTGCTCGAAGGAGACCAGGATCCGGTCGCCGTCCAGCGCCAGGCCCTCGGCATCCATATGCCCCTTGCCCTCGAAGCTGCGCCCGGCACTGTTCTTCATCGGGGTGATCTCGACATCGGCAAGGCCGGAAAGCCTGCCCTTGATGTCGCGTTCGACACTGCCGGTCAGCCACTGGCCGGTGTCGAGCACGACCACGAAATGTTTTTGATCCGGCCGGAAGCGGATGGCGGAGAGCGAGCCGAACAGCGCTTTGCTGGAGACCATCTCCAGGCCGCCGAGAAATTCCAGCGAGCCGAACGTCGTCTGCGAAGAGCCGATCTTGAAATCGGAGATTTGCCGGCTAATGACCGGCACGTCGCTCGCCCATACGGGACAAGCGCCGGCGGCGATGCAGAAAGCGATCAACGCCGCCCAGCAAAGGCGCTTGCCAGTCATGTTTCCTTCAGCCGCGTCAGCCGGCACGACGGAGCCGGCCGCCGCGCGGCTGGGTCGATTGATCTTCGAACAGCGATGCGAGCTGCTCGGTCATCGCGCCGGCGAGCTCGTCGGCATCGACGATCGTCACGGCGCGGCGATAATAGCGCGTCACGTCGTGACCGATGCCGATCGCCAGCAATTCCACAGGCGAACGCGTCTCGATCTGCTCGATGACGGCGCGCAAGTGCCGCTCGAGATAATTGCCCGGATTGACCGACAGCGTCGAATCGTCGACCGGCGCGCCGTCCGAGATCATCATCAGGATGCGGCGCTGCTCGCGGCGTGCGAGCAGGCGGTTATGCGCCCAGATCAGCGCCTCGCCGTCGATATTTTCCTTGAGCAGCCCCTCGCGCATCATCAGCCCGAGATTGGCGCGTGCCCGCCGCCAAGGCGCATCGGCCGATTTGTAGATGATGTGGCGCAGATCATTGAGGCGTCCCGGCGTCTGCGGCTTGCCGCCGGCAAGCCAGCTTTCCCGCGCCTGCCCGCCCTTCCAGGCCTTGGTGGTGAAGCCGAGGATCTCGACCTTGACGCCGCAGCGCTCCAGCGTGCGGGCGAGAATATCGGCGCAAGTGGCAGCAACCGTGATCGGCCGGCCGCGCATCGAACCGGAATTGTCGATCAGCAGCGTGACGACCGTGTCGCGGAACTGCGTGTCGCGCTCCATCTTGAAGGAAAGCGCCTGCATCGGATCGATGATGATACGCTGCAGCCGGGCCGGATCGAGATAGCCCTCTTCCAGGTCGAAATCCCAGGAGCGGTTCTGCTGCGCCATCAGGCGGCGCTGCAGCCGGTTGGCCAGGCGGCCGACCGCGCCCTGCAGATGCGCCAGTTGCTTGTCGAGGAAAGCGCGCAGGCGCTCGAGTTCGGCGGCGTCGCAGAGTTCCTCGGCGGTGATGATCTCGTCGAACTCTTCGGTAAAGACGTGATAATCGACCTTCTCGTTGAAATCGGAGAAAGGCGTGTTCGGACGGCGGGTCTCGCCCGGCGTTTCCGAATCGTCCTCGCCCTCTTCCATCATGTCGTCGTCGGAAATTTCGGCGCCTTCGGTCTCGCCGTCCTCCATCTGCTCGTCGGCGACTTCGCTGTCCTCGACCGGGGCGGCATCGGTGCCGGCATCCTCGTCGACCTCGTCCTGATCCTGCTCGTCACCGCTCGGCTGGTCTTCCTGATCCGACTGGTCGTCATTGTCGGCGTCGCTGTCGTCGTCGCCGTATTCCTCGGCCATTTCCATGGCCGACAGCATGTTGCGGATAACCTTGGCGAAGGCCTGCTGGTCGTTGATCGCGCCCGACAGATTGTCGAGTTCGGCTCCCGCCTTGTCCTCGATGAAGCCGCGCCAGAGGTCGAGCACCTTGCCGGCGGTTTCAGGCGGGCGCTGGCCGGTCAGCTTCTCCCGCACCATCATCGCGACGGCTTCGCCGACCGGTGCGTCTTCCTGGCGCTCGATGCCGGTGAAATTCGCCTTGGAATATTTCTCTTCCGTCATGGAGCGCAGGTTCGACGCCATGCCCTCCATGCGCAGCGCGCCGATCGATTCGACACGCGCCTGCTCGACGACATCGAAGATCGCCCGGGCGTCCGAGCCCTGCGGCGCCATCGTCGCGTGCATCTTCTCGTCATGGCAGGCAAGGCGCAGCGCCATGGAATCGCCGAGCCCGCGGGTGACCGCCAGCTCATGCGCCGTCGGCCGCTTGGAAAGCTCCGGCAGCCGGATGCGCTCGCCGGTCATCCCCGGCCGTTCATTGGCGAAGGTCACCTCGACATCGCCGTCGCCGGCGATCGAGCGCACGCAGCCGGTTATCGCCCGGCGCAAGGGCTCGACGTCGACGGGCGCGCCGGGCTTTGCTTTCGAATTGTCACCGCGAGCTGCCATGATCGGTCGGTCTCAGGCTCCGAGAACGATATTGGCGGCACTTTCCTTCAGCTCGACGCCGAAGGCGCGCTGATAGTGCTCGGCGACCAGAGGACGCTCCAGCTCGTCGCACTTATTGAGGAAGGTGACGCGGAAGGCGAAGGCGAGATCACCGAAGATCTCGGCATTCTCGGCCCAGGTGATGACGGTCCGCGGGCTCATGACGGTGGAGAGATCGCCGTTCATGAAGGCAGCGCGCGTCAGATCGGCGACGCGGACCATCTTCGACACGGTCTCGCGGCCTTCCCTGTCCTTGCCGAAGCTCTTCACCTTGGCGGCGACGATGTTCACTTCGTGATCATGCGGCAGATAGTTCAGCGTCGTCACGATCGACCAGCGGTCCATCTGCGCCTGGTTGATCTGCTGCGTGCCGTGATAGAGGCCGGTGGTGTCGCCGAGGCCGATCGTATTGGCGGTCGCAAACAGCCGGAAGGCCGGGTGCGGCCGGATGACGCGGCTCTGGTCGAGCAGCGTCAGGCGGCCGGAGGATTCCAGCACGCGCTGGATGACGAACATCACATCGGGACGGCCGGCATCATATTCGTCGAAGACCAGCGCGACATTGTGCTGATAGGCCCAGGGCAGGATGCCGTCCTTGAATTCGGTGACCTGCAGCCCGTCCTTGACGACGATCGCGTCCTTGCCGACCAGATCGATACGGCTGACATGGCTGTCGAGGTTGATGCGCACGCAGGGCCAGTTGAGCCGCGCCGCCACCTGCTCGATATGCGAGGATTTGCCGGTGCCGTGATAGCCGGAGATCATCACGCGGCGGTTATGGGCAAAGCCTGCGAGAATGGCGAGCGTCGTCTCGCGGTCGAAGAGGTAGTCGGGGTCGAGATCAGGCACATAGGCGTCGCCCTTGCTGTAGGCGGGAACGCGGATGTCGGAATCGATGCCGAAGGTCTCGCGGACCGAAACGGTGGTATCGGGCAGTTCTGCTATATCAAGGTCGATCTTGCTCATCATGTCTCCAAGGCGGGTGATGCCACCCGGCCATACTGTCTCAGGCCATGTCGCAACCGTGACGCCGCGATTTAATTCCGCGCCCGTCCAGGTCGGAACGTCGGCGATACTTCTCCGGGACTGAAACGAAACCTCGGCGGGATGATGTCCGCATGCGAGCATTCTTGAAAGAGTCCCGGACAAGAAACGCCGCGTCCGGAAGGTCGGCGGAGGCGATGTCGGGAAAACGCACAAATATGAGCCGCGTTTGCCTGCGGCCTCAGCCGATTTGGACCATACCCGATTGAAGCCCAAGAGCAAGGACGGGAATTAACAAAAACCGTTCTGCTTCAACAATTGATAGGCCTGGATGACGGCGCGGAAACGCTCCTCCGAGCCGCGGTCGCCGCCATTGGCATCCGGATGGTGCTTCTTGACCAGTTCCTTGTAGCGGCTCTTGATCTCCGCCGAGGTCGCACTGGCGTCGAGCCCCATCGTATCGAAGGCCTTGCTTTCCAGCGATTTCAGTTTGCGCGCCTGCGGAAAACGCGGCCCGCTGCCCTTGCCGCCTTCCTTGACGAAGCCGAAGGGATCGCGAACGCGGGTATAGGCGCCGGAGCGCACCTCCGAATGCAGCGGGCTGTCCTTCGCCGACTTGTTGACGCCGACGGTCCAGGTCGGCCGGTGGCCGGTGATCGCCTCTTTCTGATAGCGGGCGATCTCGCCGTCCGACAGACCGGAGAAATAATTATAGCCCTTGTTGTAGTCCTTGACGTGCTCGAAGCAGAACAAAAAGAACTGGCCTTCCGCATTGCGTCCGACAGGAGCGCGATGCAAGCCTTTCTTGTCGCAGCCGTCCCACTGACAGGTAGGCGGCGCCTGCTCTGCCTCCGGCTGGCGTTTGCGGCGTGTTCGGATGCTATCGAAGTATTTTGAATCAAGTGTCATGACGGCGCTAATTATGAGGCTGTCGCGACGCGACAACAAGAATTGACAAACGGGTTTGTTGCTGGCTTGGTGGGAACCCTTTTCGCGAAGCAGCAAGACCGGATGATGACCCTGCGAACCCGCATCGAAGAAAAACTAGTCGAAGCCTTCGCGCCCGAACGCCTGAGCGTCATCGACGAAAGCCACCTGCATGCCGGCCATCAGCCCGATATCACTGGCACCGGCGAAACCCACATGCGGGTGCGGATCGTTTCGGCAAAATTCGCCGGCCTGTCGCGGCTGGCGCGCCACCGGGCGATCACCGACCTGTTGAAACCGGAACTCGATGCCGGCCTGCATGCGCTGGCCCTCGAACCGGCAGCACCTGGCGAGCCGACCCGCTGGTAACACAGCCTATATAAGACCGATCGCCCGCGATCCAAGCCGGATCAGGACGGTTTCGCGCCGTCTTCGCCGGCGGGGCGGATGCGCAGCTTGGTGATGCGGTTCTTTTCCCGCTTCATGACGACGAAGCGCTTGCCGTAAAAAGTGAAGGCCTGGCGCTCTTCCGGGATGGTCATCGATTCATGGATGACCAGGCCGGCAATCGTCGTCGCCTCCTCGTCGGGCAGGTGCCAGTCGAGCGCGCGGTTCAAGTCGCGGATCGGCACGCCGCCGTCGACGACGACGGAACCGTCGGCCTCCTGGCGCACACCCTGGATCTCGATATCGTGCTCATCGGAAATATCGCCGACGATTTCCTCGAGAATATCCTCCAGTGTGACGATGCCCTGCACCTCGCCATATTCATCGACGACGACGGCAAAATGCTGCTTGCGGCGCAGGAAGGCGTTGAGCTGATCTTCGAGATTGGTGCTGTCGGGCACGAACCACGGCTTCTGCGCGATTTTGACGATATCGAGGTTCTGCGGCTCCATGTTCGGCTCGGCCAGTGCGCGCAATAGATCCTTGGCGTGGACGACGCCGATGATGTTGTCGATCGTGCCGCGCCACAACGGCATGCGCGTATAGGGGCTTTCGAGAATGGCGCGCACCACCGCCTCAGGCGGATCGTCGGCGTTGATCGCCCGCATCGCCGTGCGGTGGACCATGATATCCGACAGTTCGAGCTCGCTGAGATCGAGCACGCCGCCGAGGCGGTCGCGGTCCGCCTTCACCACCGATCCCTCGCGGTGCAGGAGGTCGACGGCGCCGCGCAGCTCCTCATGCGCCGTCAGCATCGATACCTCGCGCGAGAGGTTGATGCCGAACAATGCCAGGATCCGGCGGACGATCGCATTGACGAAGGAGGAAATCGGGCCGACGACGAGAACGAAGAGCCTGGCGGGAACAGCGATGGCAAGCGCAAAGCGGTCGGGTGTCGAAATCGCCCAGCTCTTCGGCAGCACTTCGGCGAAGATGACCAGGATGACGGTCATCGCCAGCGTCGCCAGCGCCACGCCGGAACTGCCGAACAGCCCGAGGAACAGGCTGGTGGCAATCGAGGAGGACAGGATATTGGCGAGATTGTTGCCGATCAGCAGCGCGCCGATCAGCCGGTCGCGCCGCTCGATCAGCTGCCGGACGAGACCGGCGCGTTCGTCGCCGTTGACCTCAAGCGTATGGATGCGGCTGCGCGAAACCGCGGTCAGCGCCGTTTCCGAGCCGGAAAAGAAGGCGGACATCAGCACGAGCGCCGTGATCGAAAGGATCTCCGGCCAATATGTCGCAAGAAATGCCAGAGCGCCTTCGACGGTCATCAGGGGTGTTTTTCCCTGAGAAAGCTGATCACCTCGGAGGCCGGAACGTCGTCGGCGACGAAGGACTGGCCGATGCCGCGCGTCAGGATGAAGGTGAGCTGGCCGCTCTTGACCTTCTTGTCCTGGGCGATCGCATCCATCAGCACCTCGGCCGGCGGCAGCTCGCCCGGAATGTCGGACATGCGGGTCGGCAGGCCGACCTCCTTGAGGTGCACCTCGACGCGCCGCGCATCGTCCGGGCTCGCAAGGTTCATCCGTGCGGAAAATTCATGCGCCAGCACCATGCCGATCGAGACGCCTTCGCCATGCACGAGGCGGGAGCTGTCATAGGCAGTCGCCGCCTCCAGCGCATGGCCGAACGTGTGGCCGAGATTGAGCAGCGCCCGCTGGCCGTTCTCGCGCTCGTCGGCAACGACGACATCGGCCTTCGCCTGGCAGCTGGCGGCAATCGCCTCGATGCGGGCCGAGCCGCCTGCAAAAACCGCTTTCCAGTTGGCTTCCAGCCAGGCGAAGAAATCCGGCTTGTCGATCAGCCCGTATTTGGCGACTTCGGCGTAACCGGCGCGGAATTCGCGCTCGCTCAGCGTATTCAGCACGTCGGTATCGGCCAGAACCAGATCCGGCTGATGGAAGACGCCGATCAGGTTCTTGCCGTGGCGGGAGTTGATGCCGGTCTTGCCGCCGACGGAGGAATCGACCTGTGCCAGCAGCGAGGTCGGCACCTGCACGAAGCGCACGCCGCGCCGCACGATCCCTGCCGCAAATCCCGAGAGGTCGCCGATGACGCCGCCGCCGAGCGCGATGACGCAATCGTTACGCTCGACGCGGGCTTCGAGCACCTTGTCGCAGGCAGTCATCAGATGTTCGAAGCTCTTGGTCTTCTCGCCGGCCGGCAGGACGACCGCGGCCGAGGCGATGCCCGCTTCATCGAGACTTGCGACGAGGGCCTTGAGATAGAGCGGCGCGACATTTTCGTCGGTGACGACAGCCGCCTTGCGCCCCTTGAGGCGGGAGGCGATCTCGGCGCCGGCCCGCGCGATCAGCCCCGGCCCGATCAGGATATCGTAGGCGCGCTCACCGAGCGGCACATGCACAGTCTGGACGGCGGCGGAGGGTATCGCATTCATGAGGCTGCATTTTCCTTCTGGGCTTCGATCAGCGCCTGCAGCACCTCGTCGGCCATGATTTCCTTGCGCACGTCGCGCGAGAGCACGGTGAGGTCGGCCAGCGCATAGATCGGGTAGCGCGCGTTCATCAGGCCTTCGAGCGTCTGCCTAGGGTTTTCGGTCTTGAGCAAGGGCCGGTTGTCGCGCTTGTTGACCCGCTCCCAGAGCACGTCGAGATCCGCCTTCAGCCAGACGGAAACGCCGCCCTTCTTGATGTGCCTGCGTGTCCGCTCGTTGATGAAGGCGCCGCCGCCGGTGGAGACGACCCGCGGGCCGCTCCTGACGAGCCGCTTCATCACCCGCGTTTCCAGCGCCCGGAATTCTTCCTCGCCATAGGCCGCGAAAAGTTCGGGGATCGTCATGCGCGACACCCGCTCGATTTCGTGGTCGCTGTCGATGAAGGGAATGCCGAGCTGGCTGGCGACGATGCGCCCCACAGCGGATTTTCCCGCACCCATCAGCCCGACGAGGATCAGATTGCGTGAACCAAGCGCGGCGCGAGCTCTGTCTTTCAGGCTGTCAGCAACGGTCAGCAGTGGTTCACTCATCGGTCCATTCACACTTTGTTTGCAAACCGTATCGACAAATGCAGATGGAGCGTCAAGTCGCGGACAAGGGAATCATGGCTTGAATAGCGCTTCTTGCACTTGCAGATACGCTTCTTATAACAGAAGCAGAGCATGAAGGAGTTGCCGGATGCCGACCTTGTTCCGTTTTCTGTTCGTCTGCGCGATCCTCGCCGGGACGGTCTACGGAGCGATGTGGGCGCTTGTGACCTTCGTCGAGCCCGAGCCGCGCGACGTGACAATCCGCATTCCGTCCGAGCGGGTCAATCCGCCGGCGACGGGCGCGATTGGCACGACCAGGAAGTGACCGGCATGGTGGATCTGAGCCGCGTCCATGTGGAATCCTTCCTGGAGATGATGAGCGCCGAGCGCGGTGCGGCCGCCAACACGCTGCAATCCTACGAACGCGACCTCGACGATATCCATTCGTTCCTGACCGGGCGCAGCGTGCGGCTGACCGAAGCCGCTTCCGCCGATCTTTCCGCCTATCTCGCCTCGCTCGCCCGAAAGGGTTTCAAACCCTCTTCCCAGGCGCGCCGGCTTGCCGCCATGCGGCAATTCTACAAGTTCCTCTATGCCGAGGGCCTGAGAACCGATGATCCCACCGGCATTCTCGACGCGCCGAAGAAGGGCCGTCCGCTGCCGAAGACGATGGGCGTCGAGGAAGTTGGTAAGCTGCTTTCACAGGCCGAGGCCGAGGCAGGCGATGCGACGCCCGGCCAGTTGCAGCGCCTGCGCATGCTGGCGCTGCTGGAGCTGCTCTATGCCACCGGCATGCGTGTCAGCGAACTGGTTTCGCTTCCCGCCCGCGTGCTCGATCAGGAAGGCCGTTTCCTGATGATCCGCGGCAAGGGCAACAAGGAGCGGCTGGTGCCGCTGTCGCAATCGGCGATAGCCGCGCTGAAATCCTATGGGCGCCTGCTGGCGGCGGAAAGTGCCGCGGCGAAGGCCCCTCAGGAAAGCCCATGGCTGTTTCCAGCCGCCTCGAAGGAGGGCTATCTGCCGCGCCAGGTTTTCGCCCGCGACCTGAAGAACCTGGCGATCCGCGCCGGCCTGACGCCGTCGATGATCTCGCCGCATGTCATGCGCCACGCCTTTGCCAGCCACCTGCTCGCCAATGGCGCCGACCTGCGCGTCGTGCAGGAACTCCTCGGCCATTCGGACATTTCGACCACACAGATCTACACGCATGTGCTCGAAGAGAGGCTGCAGCAGCTCGTCCAGACGCATCACCCCCTTGCCAAACAGGCGAAAAAGCACGAATAGGACCGGCGACAAAGGGCGGAGCCAGGAAAACGCCCCGGGCACAAGGAACGGAAACGCACCTCATGCACAATTATCTCGACTTCGAAAAGCCGATCTCCGACCTCGAAGGCAAGATCATCGAGCTGAAGAAGCTCGCAACGGAAGACGAGAGCATCGACACCACCGATGAGATCGGCAGGCTGGAGGTTCGCGTCCGCGAGGCGATCGTCGAGATCTATTCCAAACTCAATCCCTGGCAGAAGACCCAGGTCGCCCGCCATCCGCAGCGCCCGCATTTCGTCGACTACGCCAAGACGCTGTTCCAGGAATTCACGCCGCTCGCCGGCGACCGCAAATTTTCCGAGGATGCCGCGATCCAGGCGGGCCTTGCCCGCTTCCGCGGCCAGCCCGTCGCCGTCGTCGGCCAGGAAAAGGGTAACGACACCAAGACCCGCCTGAAGCATAATTTCGGCAGCCCCCGCCCGGAAGGCTACCGCAAGGCGATCCGCATCCTCGAAATGGCCGATCGTTTCGGCCTGCCGGTGATTTCGCTGGTGGATACGGCCGGCGCCTATCCCGGCGTCGGCGCCGAAGAGCGCGGCCAGGCCGAAGCGATCGCCCGTTCGACGGAAATGTGCCTCGGCGTCAAGGTTCCGCTCGTTTCCGTCGTCATCGGCGAAGGCGGCTCGGGTGGCGCCATCGCGATTGCCACCGGCAACAAGGTCTATATGCTCGAGCATTCGATCTACAGCGTCATCTCGCCGGAAGGCGCCGCCTCCATCCTCTGGCGCGATTCCACCCGCGCCCGGGAAGCGGCGACCAATATGAAGATCACCGCCGAAGACCTGAAATCGCTCGGCGTCATCGACGGCATCATTTCCGAGCCGCTCGGCGGCGCCCATCGCGATCCCGACAGCGTCATCGCCGCGACCGGCGATGTGATCGCCAATGCGCTCGGCGAAATGGCCTCCCGTTCCGGCGAACAGCTGCGCAACGAGCGCCGCCAGAAGTTCCTCAATATGGGCCGCAATCTCTAGAACAGGATGATTTTGGGCCGGATCAGCCTAAAACCTCAATCCCGTTCTAAATTAGGCTCAGGACTTATAAATTTAGTTTGATATGTGATCCTGTCCTCCGACAGGAGGTCCCTGACGGGTGATTTGTCTCTGCCGAGCGCGCGCCGGATGGCGCGGATTCCGCAGGTCGATGACCGGCGGGTGGGCGCGTTGTGCTGAGCGCGGAGGCAATAATCTCCGCGTCCAGCCCCATCATTCGCAAGTCGGCGTCTCAGCCGGCAGAGAACTTTTGGACGGCGGTAACGTCGAAATAGTCCCGCCACTCGACAATCTTTTCGCCCTCGAGCTCGAAAATGCCCATGATCATCACGCGTCCGATTTCACTGCCGTCAGCACGCTCGAACCGGTCGAGCCTTTCGGTGAGAACGCGAGGTCCGTCGGCGGCAATCGCGTGCATGTCGATATGAACCGTGGAGATGCCCATCGACCTCTCCAGTTCGTCGATCATCGCAATGGCCTCTTCGGCGCCCTTTGTGACTGAAACGCCTTCGTTGACCCAGCGCGTGTTGGGTGTGAACCAGCGACGGACGGCTGGCCTTCCACCGTCTTCAAAGAACGTTGCGCAAAACGCCGAAACAGTTTCGATTGGGGTGGGCATGGCAGTTTCTCCTAGACCATCAGAAGCCCCGATGGCCTCTGTCTTGGCCCGATAATAGGGTTTGAACCCCAATGCCACGATGCCGAAACCTCCGCCACTCTTGCCTGATCTTCCGGAATGATTGATAGAACTGGGCAATCGGGTTAGGATGGCTCAATGAGCGAACTCGACAAAATCCGCGCCATCGCGATTCGCCACGCCGGTCGTCCAAGTCTTAAATTGCCGAGATTGTTCGCTTACACGCTCGACCATACAACCGAGATCGACCCGCTGATTTACGATCCTGCGGCGTCCTTGGTGATCCAGGGCACTCAGCGCATGTTTATCGGCGACAAGATGTTTGAGTACGGTCCTGGTCAAAGCATGATCGTTGCGGCCGAGATCGCTGCGTTGGGCCAGGTCTGTGAGGCGTCACAGGATAGACCGTTTGTCGCAGTCGGTCTGTTTCTGGACCCGGCTCTGTTGTCGGATCTCGTACTTGAAATGGCTGCGATACCCGAGTTGCCGATTGAATCGGGATATGGCGTGAGCAGCGCGAGCGCGTCGCTCCTGGGCGGTTGGGGAAGACTGCTGGAACTACTCGATCGCCCAACCGAAATCCCGGTCATGGCACAGTCTCTGGAGCACGAGCTCATGTTTCGGCTGCTGATGGGGCCGCACGGCGGCCTGCTTCGTCAGATTGCCGGATCTGACTCGCGCCTGACGCACATCCGAAAGGCCATGGCTTGGATCCGCGACCATTACACCGAGCGCCTCAATTTCAAGGCGGTCGCCGCGCTCGCGGGCATGAGCGTATCCGTTTTTTACGACCGCTTTAAAGCCGTCGCCGCCGTCAGCCCGCTTCAGTATCAGAAATATATCCGGCTCCACGAGGCCCGCCGTCGCATGATCGCAAACCGAGCAGGCGCAGCCGAGGTGGCTTTCGCGGTCGGCTATGAGAGCGCCTCGCAATTCAGCCGTGAGTACAAGCGTCTCTTCGGAGCGCCGCCAGGTCAAGACACCGCGAGAGCGAAGGCAGGCTTGGGGGACATCAATCCGCCAAGATCGCTCGGTGCTCGGCCAGATGTTGCTTGAAATGGCGGCCGTAGTCTCAACCTACGGCTACGACGACACTCTCTCGTAAATGGACTTCTTCAGCAGCCCGTTACGGAAGGTCAGGTCCGTTCGACGCCTGCGAAGGTGCGCAGGACTTCGGCCGCATGGGCCGTGGGGTCGTATGATGGGTTGCCGATGCCGTGTGAAATGGGTTCCGTGGTCACGGCTTTCCAAAGCCGGTCGTGATTGCCCGCAGCGAAGTCCAGGAGGGCGTCGCGGACGAAGATATCTCGGCCAGCTTGCTCTTCGCTGCGTCCTGGGCGTTGCTGGCCGACGATGCCGTACATCTCCGTGCCGTGCACGGCTGGCGCACCCTCGACAGGGCCAACGGTGAGCAGGTGGGCATTGCCGCCCGCCGCAGCGTGCGCGAGCGCTGCACGCACGGCCGGTAGGGTGAAGAAGTAATCGGTGAAGAGCGCCCCGCGTACCTCGACCGGGGTCCGTCCGTTGACGTCATAGGCGGCGACGATGCTGCGGGCACGGCTTCGGGGGATGCGCGACTTTACGACGAGCTCGCCGACCAGGTTATTGATGCTTCCCGGATCAAACTTCTCGGTCGCGTTGATGACCCACCAGTCCGCCTCATTCGTCGTAGTGCTGAAAAGAATATCAACGTCGCGGTGACGCCCTGATGCAAGGATGCGCAGCGGTGTGTCGGCCAGGACGGCGCCAGTCTGCAAGTTGTCGTTCACAATCCCGATAGTTGTGTTATCGATGCCGTGTCGGTCGCCGATGTCGCGCGGACTGACCTTGATCAGGATTTCAGCAAGGAGCTTTGCATCCAAAGTGAACAGACGCTCGGGATCGTCGGCGATGCCGAGTTCGGTGAGAAACTTAATCGCGAGTTCTTCGGCCCACCACGCCGGAACGATCCGGGAAGCACCGCCAGAGAACGCAGCGAGGCGCCGATAATGTCCATCGGCGGCCGGGGCGGCCAGAAGCCCGATTGTTGAGTATGCCCCGGCGCTATGGCCGGTAACGGTGACGTTCTGGGGGTCACCGCCGAAGCGGGCGATGTTCGCCTGCACCCACTTGAGAGCGGTGATGATGTCCTGAAGGCCAAGGTTGGTGGCGTCCGCGAACACGCCCCCGTACTGAGACAGCGAGAGCCAGCCGAACGGACCGAGCCGGTAGTTTAGTGACACCCCGATGGCGCGGCCGGTTGCGGCAAGACCTGAGGCGTTCGAGGTGGTCTGGGTGTTCGCACCAACTTCGAACCCGCCGCCGAAGATATAGACGATCACCGGAAGCGGTTCCGTGCCGGCGTCTTTGGGTGCCCAGACGTTGAGGTTCAGGCAATTTTCACTCAGTCCATTGTCGGCCTCGAGCCAGTCGGTGTTGCCGGCTTGCAATGGCGCGGGTCCTTTCCGATCATAGGGCAGATCCGGATTGAACCGCAGTAAGACCGACCGGCGGAAGCGCTCGGCGGTGGCGTAAGGAATGCCCAGCCAAGAGCGGATCGAGTGGGTTGCGGTATCGGCACCAGTCATGTGTGGGGTCCTTCCGTTGACGGCGGCAGCATCGAAACATCCTCGACGATGAACTTGTTGACGCTACAAGGCGCCAAGAGCGATTGATCGCAGTATCGGACGCCTCCAACTGCAGGAAGGCACCGTTCAGACATTAACTGACACTTCTCAGACAATCTGGCCCGTTCAGGCTAGACAAGAACAATGCGCCCGCCACTCACAATATCAAGTCGGGCATCATCCGCTCTCAGTAGAGGATGGCTTCGATTACATGGGGGCCTCGCTCACGCATGGCATGGGCAAATGCCTCCTCGAACTCGGCAGGCGTCTCGGCGCGGGTGACGCGGACGCCGAGCCCACCGGCGACCTGCACCCAGTCGATGGACGGGTTCTCCAGGCTCATCAGTGAGGCGGCGTTGCTTCCATGGTTTTCCGCGCCAACACGCTTCAGTTCATTGTTCAGGATACGGTAGGCCCGGTTGGCGTAGATGACAGTGACGATGTCGAGGTTCTCCCGCGCCTGCGTCCAGAGCGCGGGCAGAATGTACATAGCGCTGCCGTCACCCTGCAGGGTTACGACCTTTCGGTCAGGGCAGGCCACCGCGGCACCGATCGAAACGGCCATCATGCTGCCGATGGCGCCGCCTGTGAGGTTCAAATAGTCATGCGCCTCCGCAGTTGCCGTGGCCTCATAGTACGGAAATCCCGATGATGCGGACTCATCGGCGATGATGGCGTTCTGAGGCAGATGCCTGGCCACCACGCTCATGATGACGCCGGGTGATAACGGACCGGTCAATTCGTATTGCGGCATCTTGCGTTCGGCTCTTGCCGGTGTGGCTTCCGTCGCGCCGCAAGCTTCGACAAGGGCCTCCAGCGCGGCGATACCATCCTCCTGGGGTTGGGCCAACACAGCTAGCTGGCAGCCTGCGGGCGTGAGCCAGCTGGCCTTGTCGGGATAGGCAAAGAAGCTGACCGGCGGTGTCGTACCGACCAGGATGATGACGTCGGTGCCAGTCAGGAATTCAACGACTTTTTCGGAGAAATAGGGCAGACGCTCGACCGGTACGCGGCCTGCACCGCGTTGCAGGCGCGGCGTGAAGGTGTCACACATCAAGCGAGCGCCGGTATGGGCAGCGATCTTGCCTGCGGCGTCCAGGCCGCGTTCCTGCAAGGCGTTGCCACGCATGATGATGGCAATCTTGCGTCCTTGCCCCAGCAGTTTGGCGATGCGGTCAACCGTTTCACCCGGCACGGGTTGCGCGACGGGCACGTCGATGCGGCCCCCGACACCCTCGGCGTCGGTCCAGGCCGTGTCTGCCGGCAGGATCAGCGTCGCAATGCGGCCGGGATGCTCGAGTGCGACCTTGACCGCCATGGTGGTATCGGCCGCGATATTGCGTGCGCTGCTTGACGAGTGCACCCAGTCGGAGACCGGTCTGGCAAAGCCCTTGATGTCGGAGGTTAGTGGCGCGTCGTATTGAAGATGCGCGGCGGCATGATCTCCCACCACGTTGATAACCGGACTTGAGGCGCGACGTGCATTGTGCAGGTTCGCAAGCCCGTTGGCGAGGCCGGGTCCCAGATGCAGTAATGTGCAGGCCGGGCGTCCCGTCATGCGGCCGTAACCATCCGCTGCACCGGTCGCCACGTTCTCTTGAAGCGCGAGGACAGGACGCATGCCGGGCACACGGTCGAGCGCAGCGACAAAGTGCATTTCCGACGTGCCGGGATTGGCAAAGCAGGTGTCGACACCGTTGGTGACGAGTGTTCGAAGCAGGATTTCAGCACCGTTCACGATGATTCTCCGGTTTATTAGATCAGGCGATCATTGACTTTGCCCTGATGCAATTCAGCAAAGTAAATGATAATCTGAAATTTATTCGCCGCAATATTGGAGTCGATCATGTCGGAAGAAACGAATAGCGTTAGTAGAAAGACCACATCCACAGCCAGACTGGACGCAACCGACCGAAAATTATTAGGCTTACTGGCTGTGGATGCGACCCGGAGCTACGCGGATCTCGGCAAGCTGATGAATCTGTCGCCGCCAGCGGTTCACGAGCGCGCCAAACGTTTGCGACAGGACGGGGTGATTAAGGCCACCATCGCCGTCCTCGACGGCGGCCTTGTCGGACGCCCGCTTTTAGCGTTCATTCATGTCGATACGACCAGCTGGGCGGTAACGCGGCAATTGCTGGCGCTGGAGGAGTTTCCTGAGGTTGAAGAGATCCATACCATAACCGGGGAAAGCGCAATGTTGTTGAAGGTGCGCACGCGCGACACTCAGGCATTGGAAGAGCTGTTAGGCCGCATTCATTCTATTGACGGGTTTAAGGGTACTCGCAGTTATATCGCCCTATCGACCTACCTCGAACGCGGACCGAGTGCTGCGATCTGACTTTCGTGCGCAAGGCATGGCGGAAGAGAAAATACGGACCCGCTGCTGTTAGCAACGACGGTCGCATCTTCAACGCCGAACTGCTCCCTTTAGTGTTCGCGCATCCAGTCCGACGCCTTAGGCTGGATATGAACGGCAACGCCTACGCCCGGGTGCGCGACTGCCGGGCAGCGATGACGCTGCTCCATGCGTAGAGCCCGCATCCGAACCAGATCAGACCGAAGGTTGCCAGTTGAACGGGACGGATCGGCTCATGGTAGAGCAGGAACGCTTCCAGGAGGAGAAGTGTTGGAGCGATGAACTGCAAGAGGCCTAGCGTCGCGTAGCGCAGCCGCCGAGCGCCTGCGGCGAACAGGATCAGCGGCAGGGCGGTTATCGGCCCGGCGAGGATCAGGAGGGCGTCGACCACCCCGCTTTGCCCGAACGCCGTCTCGCCGAGACCGCTGACGTAGAAGAGGAGGCCGAGCGCGAACGGCGCGAGGATCGCGGTCTCGATCATCAGTCCGCCGAGCGCGTCGATCGCCGCGACCTTGCGGATCAGGCCGTAGACGCCGAAGCTCAAGGCCAGCGTGAGCGAGATCCAGAGCGCACCGCCGCCGCTGATGACCAGAATCAGGACGCCGGCAGCCGCGACGCCGATCGCGACTTTCTGCAACCGGTCGAGCCGCTCGCCGAGCAGCAGCGTACCGAGCGCGACGCTGACGAGCGGCGTGATGAAATAGCCGAGACTCGCCTCGACGAGCCGCCCGTTGGCGGCCGACCAGATATAGACGAACCAGTTGATGGCGATCAACGCGGCGCTGAGGGTCAGCAGCCCCAGCGTACGGACTTTTGCTGCGGCAAGGATGGGTCGCATCTGTCTTGCCGCCACGAGGATCGTGCCGAACACCAGCAAGGACCAGAGAACGCGATGCGACAGGACCTGAAGCGCATCCACGTCCTTGAGCAGGTTGAGGTAGAGCGGCAGCACGCCCCACAGAACATTGGCGGCGATGCCATAGAGCAACCCCGTGCGGCTGTCGGGAGGATGGGTCATGGAAACCTCGGCGAGGATAAGCGTATCAAGGGTGTTAGGGCCGGCCTATGCCGGCCGGACCTGATATCAGGCAGGGTGGCCGACGACGTCGAAGGTCTCGATCTCCGGCTCCCCGGAAACGAAGGGCGCCGTCTTCGGACGGTGGGCGGCCATGTGCGAGGATGCACGGTGGGCGGCGAGCGCGGCCTCGTCGTCGTAGATTTCGACGAGCATGTAGGTGCCGGGACGCGTGCGCGACCGGAACAGGTCGTAAAGGCGGTTGCCAGGTTCGTTGCCGCGCACCGCCGCGGCCTGGGCGGCGAAGGCGTGCTTGAAGGCGGCATCGCTGTCGGGCGCCACCGTCATCTTCACCATCATTCCGATCATCGTCGTTTCTTCCTCTCGATCTTGGGCTCGCCGGATGTCGATTCCTTTGCCACCGGCGCAGCCCTGCGCGATACAAATGCCCGGCGTCACCTTTAGCGGCGCCGGGCATGGCAGCCACTCAGCCTTGAGTCAGGAACTGCTGCGTGGTGATCGCATTGGCGTAGAAGGGCGCGATCTCGTTGACGAACGCGGTTTGCTGGTCCCTGGTGAAGGCCGCCGAGGCATCGTAGATGACGTTGGTGTGGTAGCCGAGGTCGTGGGCGTTGCGCATCGAGGATTCGACGCACTGGCGCAGCGAGAAGCCGGCGAGATAGATGTCGAAGATGCGGTTGTTGCGCAGATAGCTGTCGAGCGTGGTGCCGACGAACACGCTGCTCCCGCCGCCGCGCTCGCGGACGACGAATTCGCCTTCCGTAGGCTCGAAGCCGGGGAAGAAGTCTGCCTGCCCGCCCAGGAACGACCCATAGTCACGCATCATCCTGCGCAGCCCATACTTGCCCTCGCCCAGCACCTTGAACTCAGGCTCGAACTTCAGCGAAGCGTGGATCACGTGCATGCCGCGACGGCGGGCTTCGGCGAGCGCGATCTTCGAATTGGCGATCGCGATGTCGACCTGCTCGCGGTCCTGGAACGATGGATAGATTCCGCCGCTCGGCGAAAGCCAGTCGTTGACGTATTCAATAAGGATCAGCGCGCTCTTGTCGGCGACGTTGGTTGAATGGTCGGTCATGATGATACTCCTTGGTAGAAAAGCGGGTTGTGCAAGAGATGACGTGCAGCGTCAGGCGGCGACGAGGGCCCCGTTCTGGCGCAGATGGTCGCGGAAGCGCGCAGCATAATCGTCCACCACGGCCTCCTTGACGCTGGAGCGCGAAGCCAGCGCCGCGCGCCAGGCCGAGACCCGCGGCAGGCCGTCGAAGATCGGCTGCGCCGCCGCGGGCTGAATGATGGCGAAATAGCGAAACAGCGGGGCATAGATCGCATCGACCATGCCGAAGGCGGAGCCGGCGAAATAGGGGCCGGCGCCCAGTTCCGCTTCGAGCTTGCGCAGCCGGTCGCGAAACGCGGCTCTGCGGGCGTCGGCGGTCGCGGCGTCGACGGAGTGGAGGAACTGCCAGCCATCCGTCATGGTCTGGCTGGCGAATTCGATCCACGCCCGCTGCCGGGCGCGCAGCAGCGGATCCTCCGGATACATCGCTGTGCTGCGCTCCGTTTCCTCGAGATATTCGCAGATCACCATGCTTTCGAAGAGAATGGCGTCCTCGGCGCCGGCCCGGGCGATCTTCAGCAGCGGAACCTTGCCGGTCGGCGAAAGCGCCAGGAACCAGTCGGGCTTTGCCGAAAGATCGACATTGATCCGGTCGAAGGGCACACCCTTTTCCAGAAGGACGATTGCGGCCCGCTGAACGAAGGGGCAGAGCGGGTGGCTGATGAGCGTCAGGCGCGTTGCGGTCATGATGGTCTCTCGATCTTTTGTCGTGGAAGGGTGTGGAACGGGCCGGCCGTCAGAGCAGCTGCCCGCCCCAAATGTCGAAGGTGGCGCCGTTCGCCCAGCCCATCTCGTCGGACAGGATGGCCGCAACCGCGCCGCTGATATCGTCTGGCTGCCCGACCCGGCCGAGCGCGATGCCCTGCGCCACGAAGGGCCGGGCGAGATGCACCACCATGTTGCGGCCGAGGCCCCGGCTAGCGCCGGTGATGATGGCGATCTGTCTGGTCATTACTCGCTCTTTCGTAAGCTTGTTTGGCGAGGAACTCGGTGCCGCTGCGGCTTCGTTCCGATAAGAGTGAGATAGTCCGCTGAGGCGTCGCCCGCCCGCCCAAAGCTCTCAATCTCTTGCCCGATTGTCTCAAGGTCTTTTTTTCTTCAAAGAGCCATGGCATAGAGGGTTTATGAACGAGCACCTTCAACCTCATATCGACATTGCCCTGCGACACGCGCGATCGGGCATAACGATCACTCAGATCCCACGATTGGAGATCGGAGTCGGACAAGCGACCTCAGGCACGTCGCCCTGCCTCTACCGATCCATGATCTGCTTCATCCTGCAGGGATCGAAAGATGTGGCGATCCACGACAATTTGCTGCGCTACGACTCAGCGCAATACCTCGTCAGCGCTCTGGATCTTCCCCTGAGCGGCCAAATCCACAATGCCGATGACGGGCGGCCTTATATCTCGGTGTCACTGGTCTTGGACCCGTCGCTGCTGTCTCAAATTGCGGCCGACATGCCGCCGATCCGCGATCCTGATGCGCCCGGTATCGGGATCGCGATCAATTCAATGACACCGCCGCTACGCGACACGCTGCTGCGTCTGCTTACCTTGCTCGATACCCCGAGCGACATACCTGTTCTGGCTCCGATGGCAGAGCGCGAATTGCTCTATCGTCTCCTCCAGGGACCGCAGGGCCGCTTGCTGCGCCATATCGCGCAGCCTGAAGGCGCGCTTGGTCGCATCCGCCGTGCCGTTGAATGGATCCGCGACCATCAGAACACCCGGTTGCGGATCGAGGCATTGTGCGATGTCAGCGGCATGAGCCGTGCCAGTCTGCACCGGCATTTCGTGGCGCTGACCAGCCTCAGCCCGGTCCAGTATCAGAAGCAGCTTCGTCTTCAGGAGGCTCGCCAGCTGCTGCTCGCGGGCGATCACAGCGCCTCCGACGTGGCCTTTGCCGTCGGTTATGAGAGTGCCTCGCAGTTTAGCCGCGAATATCTGAGGCAGTTCGGTGCGCCACCCGCGCGCGACGTGCGTCAACTCAGGCATTCGATAAGCAACCCCGTTTAGTGCTTGGTCCTCGATCACCGGCAGCCTTCCTAGGGTGGAGGCCGACATTAAATCTTGCGATTTGCAGACGGAAGAAGGGCGGATGGCCTGTCGAAACCGGGCAGCTACGCATCATCCCGCGTTCAGGCTGGTTAAAAAAACCTGAGATGATTAGGCAAGATGTTGAGCCTATTGGGCGGGACTGAAATCCCGCCTCTCGTTTATCTAGAGGGCGATCGACGCGTAAAGCGATTGAGAAAAGCAACGCCGTTGTTAGTCGAGACTAGAATCTAAAGAAACGAGCAACATTTATGACACGTCTTAATGGAAAACGTACCCTGATCACCGGTGGCACTTCGGGCATTGGTCTCGAAACCGCAAAGCAGTTTTTGAATGAAGGCGCCCGCGTCATCGTGACCGGCAACAACCCGGATTCCATCGAAAAGGCGAAATCCGCGCTCGGGCCCGAGGTTTTGGTTCTGAAGGCCGACAGCGCGAGCGTCGAGGCGCAGCGCGGGCTCGCAAATGCGGTGAAGGAGCATTACGGACAGTTGGACGTTGCCTTTCTCAATGCCGGCATCTCGATCTGGCAGCCGATCGAAGCCTGGACTGAGGAAGCCTTCAATCAATCCTTTGCCATCAACGTGCGCGGCCCCTACTTTCTGATCCAGGCTCTGCTGCCGGTCTTCGCCCAGCCCGCCTCGGTGGTGCTCAACACCTCGGTCAACGCCCATGTCGGCGCCGTCAACTCCTCCGTCTACGGCGCCACCAAGGCGGCCTTCCTCAACCTGTCAAAGACTCTCTCCTCCGAACTCCTGCCGCGCGGCATCCGCGTCAATGCAGTCAGCCCCGGCCCGGTCGAAACCCCGCTCTACGACAAGCTCGGCATTCCCGACGCCTATCGGGACCAGGTGAACAAGGACATCGTCTCGACGATCCCGCTCGGCCGCTTCGGCGTCGCGGCCGAGGTTGCCAAGGCCGTCGTCTATCTGGCATCCGACGAATCCGCATGGACGATCGGCACAGAAATCGTGGTCGACGGCGGGCGCACACTGAACCGCTGATCTGTTCTGGCCGGGCCCGTCCCAACGGGCCCGGCTTCGATACAGCAAATACGGTTCTCCGCGGTGCCCGAAGCCACGGGCAGCGCCTTCGGAGGAGGAAGGTTCCGTGGCAAATTCAACAAGCGTTCGCGGTTGGATACGAGAGCGCCTCCCAATTCAGCCGCGAATATCTTCGGCAATTTGGCGCGCCGCCGGCATGTCCAGGAGATGCGTCAAGCGATTGACCACCCGACGGTGGCTTACCGTCTGCGGCGGCGGGCCAATCTCCAAGACGCCGAGCCGACTCCGGCGCATGGTGCCGCCCGAAAATCGCTGAGACTTTTCGGCATCATGTCCGAAACAAGTTCGGCTTTCACCGATTGGGGCCAAACCTTGGCCACATTGATATTATCTGTAACATTCGCGCTTGCGGGGATGTTCAGGGCACGTCATAGGCTGGTAAGGATTTATAAAGTATAAGCCGCCTATGATTCCGTCTGATGCCCGAACTCCATAGGCGGACCGGGTCGCATTATCTTTATGGGCTAATTTGGATGCGCATACGTTATTTTGCCTATGTTTCCCTCATGGCGCTGGCTCTGACCGGCTGCAATGACGCGTTGGAAACCGCGCAGGTCGATCTCTCCAAGGTCAAGAACAAGGTCGAGCAGCCGCTTCCTCCCCATATCCTCACGGCCATGTCCGCCAAGGGCATGGACCGCAATTCGCCGATCATGATCCGCATCTTCAAGGAAGAAGGTGCCATGGAGATCTGGAAGGCGAAGACCGATAACCGTTTCGACAAGATCGCCGACTACAAGATCTGCGCCTGGTCCGGCCGTCTCGGCCCGAAGGTCAAGACCGGCGACCGGCAGGCGCCGGAAGGTTTCTACGACCTGACGCGCGCCAACCTGAACCCCAATTCCAAATATTATCTAGCGATCAACACCGGCTTCCCGAACCGCTACGACGCGGCCAACGGCCGCACCGGCTCCGATCTGATGATCCATGGCGCCTGCTCGTCCTCCGGCTGCTATTCGATGACCGACCAGCAGGTGCTTGAAATTTACGCCTTTGCCCGCGACGCCTTCAAGGGCGGCCAGGCGACGGTGCAGCTGCAGGCCTTCCCCTTCCGCATGACGGCGGAAAACATGGTCAAGCATCGGCTCGACTCGAGCTACGACTTCTGGAAGATGCTGAAGGTCGGCTACGACAATTTCGAAGTGACGAAACGCCCGCCCGAGGTGGCCGTCTGCGAGAAGAAATATGTCTTCAACCAGCAGGCAACCGATGGCGGCGCCTTCAATGCCGCCGGCAAATGCCCTGCCATGTCGACGCCGCCGGCGCTGACGGCAGCCCTTGCCGCCTACGGCAAGACCTATGATGCCGATTATGCCAAGGCGATGGGCAAATTCGACGGCATGGCCTGGTACGACCCCTCCGAAGCCGAGCGCAAGGCCGTCGTCGCCAAGACGCGCAAGGGCCGCGAACTCGCTTATGCGCCGACCGGCACCTCGCTGGAAGCCGGCCGCATGGTCAAGGTCGCCGAACTCGAAGACCTGATGGCCAAGCGCACCGCCCAGGGCATTGCTTCCAAGACCGCGCCGGGCGCGACACCTCTCGCCCCTGCCCAGCCGCAGACGCAGCCACTGGCCGTCGCCGCCGCGGCGCCCGAGGCCGTGCCGGTGCCGACGCCGAACCCTCTGGCCTATACGGCGCCCGAACCGCAGGAAACCGCTGAGGTCGCGGCAAAGAAGCCGTTCTGGAAATTCTGGGCGCGGAACTGAACGGCTTGAGCCCCGTTCTCTACGATCTTCGCGGCCTGAAATGCCCCTTCCCCGTGATCAAGACACGCAAGAAACTTGCCGCCATGGCAAGCGGCACGCTTATCCGCGTCGACACCACCGATCCGCTGGCGGTGATCGACATGCCGCATTTCTGCAATGAGGACGGCCACGAACTGGTCGAGACCGAAAAGACCGAAACCGGCCACCGCTTCCTGATCCGAAAGGGTTAAATTCGCATGCCGGGAATGGCGAGCGGATTGTCGGATAGCGCCGCGCGATCGGGCATGTCGATGCGCGGCTTGCCGAGAAAGGCGTCGAACAGATCCTTGACGAAGGCTTCCGGCAGGTCCTTGGTGATCAGCACCATGCGTGTGCGCCGGTCGCCGGGATCCGGCCAGGCGGCAAGCCGCACCGGCGGATGGAAGATGCTTTGCACCCCATGCAGCACCAGCGGCCGGTCCGGCCGGTCGGAGACGGACACGATCGCCTTCATCCTGAGCAGCTTCTCGCCATGGGCCGAGCGCAGGAGATCGATGAACATGTCGAGCGCCATCGGATCGATCGGCTTTTCCTCGATGATCGAGAAGGAGCGGATCGAGGTATCGTGACGGTTGACGTCGTGCGGGTCCTGATGCGCGTGATCGCCATGATCATGGTGGTGATGGTGGTGGCCGTCGTGATCCCCATCATGATGATGATCGTGAGCATTATGGTGATGCGCCTCGTGCGCATCCTCGTCCTGCAGCCAGCGGCCGACATCGGCGATCTTGGTCGCTGGATCGTAGAGCCCGTTGACGAGCACCGCGGCGCTGCCGGCCTCAGTGCTGTCGGCATCCATCATCGCCGCGCGCGGATTGAGCGCCCGCAGGCGCTTTTCCAGCCCGTCGGTTGCCTCAGTCATCGCCTTCTTCGAGACGATCAGCCGGTCGGCGACCGCCGCCTGTTTGCGCGCTTCCTCGTGATTGTCGAGGGTCTGCAGCCCGTTCACCGCATCGACCACGGTCACGACGCCGTCGAGCTCGAAATTTTGGGCGATGATCGGATTTCCCATGATCGCCTGCATGACCGGGGCGGGATCGGCAAGGCCGGTCGTTTCGATGACGACACGCTTTACCGGCTTGACCCGGCCCGTCTGCACGGCATCCATCAGGTTTGCCAGCGTATCCACCAGCTCGCCGCGCACGGTGCAGCAGAGGCAGCCGTCGGAGAGTTCGATGATCGAATCGCCGGAGCTTTCGACCAGCAGATGATCGATGCCGACATCGCCGAATTCATTGATGATGACGGCCGCCTCCTTCATCGCCGGATCTTTGAGGATGCGGTTGAGCAGGGTCGATTTGCCGGCGCCGAGAAAGCCGGTCAGGATGGTGACCGGAATCCTGTCGTTGAGCGCGCTCATGTCGTTTGACCTTAAAAAGCTGATCTTAGAAAGACGTCGGGCGCGGCATCGGCACCGGCACGTTGGCGATGCCGCCGGCCGTATCGCCGGTCGCCACCTTTTCCGGCTGCGCCGCCGGCTGCGGGTCCTGACCGGGAATGAGGCCGGCAAAGACGAAGCGCGGATCGTGGTCCATTTCCAGGATATAGGGCGACTGCACCCGCATGCGGCCGACTTCGTCGCGCGTTTCGCTGCGTATCTTGGCGCCCTTGGCGCTGCAGATGTCGGCTGAGATGTCGGTCACCTGGTCCTGTCCCTGCCCGTAGGGCCGCAGCGAACCCAGCGTTTCATTGCCGGGAAACTGCGATGTGAAACCTTTCTGCAGCAGGTTCGCCGTCGCATCGGCGCGCGCCGCCAGGCTGTCGGTGCCGAGCACGACCGAGACGATGGTGCGGCCGTTGCGGGTCGCCGAACCGATCTGGTTGAAGCCCGAGGCGCAGATGAAGCCGGTCTTCATGCCGTCGGCGCCGGCGAAGCGGCCGATCAGCATGTTGAGGCTCGGGACGTTCTGCTGGCCGTTGGTGAAACCCTCAAGCGCGAAATAGCTGGCATATTGCGGAAAATCGCGGCGCAGCGCCACCGTCAGCACCGCGAGATCGCGCGCCGTCGTATATTGCCCCTTGCCCGGCAGGCCGTTCGGATTGACGAAATGCGAATCCGTCATGCCGAGCTTCAGCGCCTCGCCGTTCATCCGCGTCACGAAGCCTTCCTGCGTGCCGCCGATGGCTTCGGCGACCGCGACGGCGATGTCGTTGGCCGATTTCACCATCAGGATCTTCAGCGCGCTGTCGAGCGTCAGCTTTTGGCCCGGCTTGAAATACATCTTGGCGGCCGGCTGCGCGGCGGCGCGCTTGCTCATCACGACAGGCGTATCGAGGCTGATCTGGCCGGCGCGGATGGCGTCGAACACGGTATAGACGGTCATCAGCTTGGTCAGCGAGGCCGGATACCATTTGCGGAAGGCTTCTTCGTGCTCGAGCACCCGGCCGGTCTGCACGTCGACGAGAATATGCGGATTGGCGTGAGCGAGCGGAATGGAGGCCAGCAAACCGGCAGTCGCGGCGACCGCGAAACGCAACGGCCGCAAAACGGCAAACAAACGGAAGTGGCTCGTCGACACGCTTTGTCCTTCGGATATCAGGAAAATCTCGAAACCTTCACCTATCTAGCCTATATGGCTATGACATGGCAAAGGTCATTGACTAAGTAATTTCCACAGGGCTCACGCCTGAGCCCCTCACACCCCCCGCCTCACGCCCTTGTGATGCGATGAAAGCTTGCCGGGATTTCATAACAGGAACGTCAACATGCCGATTTTGAACAGAGCCGCCGAATTGCAGGACGAAGTCGCCGAATGGCGCCGCCATATTCACGCCCGGCCCGAGCTTCTCTTCGCGGTTGAGAACACCGCCGCTTTCGTCGCTGAAAAACTCAAGCAATTCGGCGTCGACGAGATCGTCACCGGCATCGGCCGCACCGGCGTCGTCGGCCTGATCAGAGGCAAGGGCGAAGGCCGCCGCACCGTCGGCCTGCGCGCCGACATGGACGCCCTGCCGCTGACCGAAATATCCGGCAAGCCCTGGGCCTCGAAGACACCGGGCAAGATGCATGCCTGCGGCCATGACGGCCACACCGCCATGCTGCTCGGCGCCGCGAAATACCTGGCGGAGACCCGCAATTTCAACGGCAATATCGCCGTCATCTTCCAGCCCGCCGAAGAGGGCGGCGGCGGCGGCAACCTGATGGTCAAGGACGGCATGATGGAGCGCTTCGGCATCGAAGAGGTCTACGGCATGCACAATCTGCCGGGCCTGCCGGTGGGACAGTTCGCCACCCGCAAGGGCGCGATCATGGCGGCGACCGACGAATTCACCGTCACCATCAAGGGCCGCGGCGGCCACGCCGCCCAGCCGCACCGGACGATCGACCCGATCGCCATCGGCGCCCAGATCGTCGCCAACCTGCAGATGATCGCCTCGCGCACCGCCGATCCGATCAGCGCGGTCGTCGTCTCGGTGACCAAATTCAATGCCGGTTTCGCCCATAACGTCATTCCGAACGATGCGACCTTCGCCGGCACGGTGCGCACCCTCGACCCGGAGGTGCGCACGCTGGCCGAGACACGGTTCCGCCAGATCGTCGAGGGTGTGGCCGCCGCCCACGGCGCCGAGGCCGAGATCAGCTTCCACCGCAACTACCCCGTCACCGTCAACCATCCCGATGAGACCGAGCATGCGGTCGCCACCGCCACCACCATCGCCGGCGAGGGCAACGTCAACGCCGAGATCGATCCGATGATGGGCGGCGAGGATTTCTCCTATATGCTGAACGCCCGCCCCGGCGCCTTCATCTTCATCGGCAACGGCGACAGCGCCGGCCTGCACAACCCGGCCTACGACTTCAACGACGACGCCATCGCCCACGGCATCTCCTACTGGGTCCGCCTCGCCGAACAACGCCTCGGCATCTGACAACAATTAAGGCTTGGCTTCGCGCCAAGCCTTTTGTATGCATGGCTTCAAGTGGTCCCGTAGCTCAGCAGGATAGAGCACCAGATTCCTAATCTGGGGGTCACGCGTTCGAATCGCGTCGGGATCACCATTTTTTCAAATAGATTACATTACTATTTGCTAATCTTTATGTCGCACTCGTGTTGCAATTGGATTCCCGCCATCAAATGTGAGCGATCTGACCGGAGCGATCCTCGCCGCCCTTCGCAGTTCCTCAGACAGCGTGCGCGACAAGAAGGCTCTGAAGCTTTATCAAAACGGCCTTGAGGATCGCGAGATGCCCAGCGAGAGTGACACGTTCGAATGGGCTTGCTGGGTGGGTGGTCGCAGAACCAGAATCGATCAAGGCAGGGGTTGATCGAAAACTATCGCTCCAGCAAAGCTTAGCCCGCAGCCAACGAACGTTGTTTCTTCTATTTTCTTCTCTCCGGTCTCGCCGCTTCGATCATATGCCGGCGTCTCCCATGATCGTCGCCTTTAGCGGCCTCAGCCCCCCAGGAATCGTTCATTTCGGGCCTTAATGTCGGCATCGATGATTCCGACTACCGTCTCTTCGAAGCTTTCTCGCGCTACTTCATGCGATTGGTAGCGCGGGTTTCGCGCAACAGGCGGAGGCCGCCTTTTCCATCGAATGTTGTCGTGCGCGGAAGAGATCGATCCCGTGACCGCCGTCAACCAGGTAAATGCCCTCGCCCACATACGACGTAACGGGCGCGCCCAGGACGTAATCCCGGCTCCCTCGAAGCATCGGCTCCATGGCGTCATCAACAACAGCATGAACGCGGAACCGATCCATCGGACATTCTCTCCGCATGTGATGGTGGGAAGGCGTGCTGCGCCCGCTAAATTGGCCATTTTGATCTGAATAACGATTAACGTTCATGGCAACACATATCGTTGCAACTTTACCTGTCAAACGATTTTCGTTATTCATGATGAAAATGGTTATAGGAGATTTTAGGTGATTACCCCCGCTCAGTGCCGCGCTGCACGTGGACTAGCCAATCTGTCCCAACAAGCGCTTGCCACAGCTGCGAAGGTCGGCAATTCGACCGTGCGAAACTTTGAAGCCGGCAGATCTGTTCCGGTTCAGAACAATCTCGAGGCTATCCGGAAGGCGCTCGAAGCTGTCGGCGTCGTGTTCATTGCCTCAGGCGAAGAAAAACCGGGTGGCCCAGGCGTAAGGATGGGCAAATGACAACGGCATTACCGATTTTTTTTCACATTGGCCGAGATCTCAATTTGAAGACCATTGCGAAAAAAGGTGAGATCACAGTTAGCGGCTCGTCTCTCAATATCTGGGGCAAGGGAAACGAGATTGTTGTTCCTTACGATCAACTGAAAAGCATCGAGCTGATAAGGCATTCGGTTGGCAGCGTCATCAAGCTAGGCTTGGGGTCCGAGTATGTATTCCTTGCGGTCACGAGGTTCATGATCGGCCAGTTTGCCCTTATAAATTACCGCGCCACGATGCGTCTGTTCGAGGCTATCTCGGAGTTGTCACCCGTTCCAGCTAAGAACGACTTCCCTCCGCGCCGTCGCAGAAACCACCTTTTGATTTTTGCGATTTCCGCCGCTGCTGCTTTTTCCGTGGTCGCTTTGCTCAACATCTTCGCGGCTCGCTAACGCGAATAACCTGAACCGCTCCCAAACTTTGGACCACCGGATGCTAGAGTTTTCCGGCTTTATTCAGGGAGGCGGGCTGGTTGCGCAGCGTTGGAGCCGGTTGCGGCGATGGTCCCGGCATAGTCTGCCGGGGTCTAACATCATGAGAAAATCGAATTTCAGCGAAGAGTTTAAGCGAGATGCGGTGCGTTAGATCACCGAACGGGGTTATCCCGTTGCCGAAGTTTCGCAGCGGCTGGGTTTCAGCCAACATTCCCTCTGCGAGTGGAAGAAGAAGTTTTCTTCGACGTCTGGCGGCCAGGGCAATGATCTGTCCGAGGAGATCAGGCAGCTCAAAAGGGAACTGGCGCGTGTCACCGAGGAGCGCGACATATTAAAAAAGCGACCGCGTATTTCGCCAGGGATGCAAAGTGAAGTTCGCGTTCGTTGCCTTGCATCAGGAACTGTTTTCGGTGCGGACGATGTGCCGGTCTACCGCTCACGGGACAAAGCCAGGCAGGATGTGTTCGATTGCATCGAGATGTTCTACAAACCGAAGCGCAAACATGTCAGAGACGGAATGCTGTCGCCCGTCGAGTTTGAGACGCAGCAGAAAATCTAACCCGAGGGTATCTACGAAACTCGGGGCTATTCATGCGCCATTTCTCAGTGAGTAGTCTGGCCAGAGACGCAGACGGCAAATGACGGTTGAAATGATCCGGGCGCGCTGGAAGAGGAAAATGATGACAATCTCGATGACCGCCACCTATCTATTGACGAGTAATCAGTCGGTGATGATCCGATGAAGCTCTGGCTAATTTCCGATCTGCATCTCGAGTTTGGGGTTCCGTTCAAATATCTTCCGCCGGAAGACGCAGATGTGCTTGTCTGCGCGGGAGATGTCGTCACGAAAGGCATCCTGCCAAGCATCGCATGGCTTACTCACAATATCGCTCGCGAGATACCGACGGTGTTTGTTGCGGGAAACCACGAGTTCTACGGCGCTTCCCTCGAGGAAAGTATCCGCAGTGCCGGGATCGCAACTGCCTCTCCCAATTTCCATTTTCTGGAGAACAATGTCGTGGAAATCGGTGGCGTGACTTTCTTGGGGGGAACCCTCTGGAGCGACTATCGGTTGTTCGATCGAAATCCAGAGGTCGCGATGGCGTATGCCAAAGCAGGAATGAATGATTACAAGCGGATCAAATTGTCGAAGGAACCGTTTCGAAAATTCCAACCGATCCACGCTTTTCGCAAACACCAGGAGACCAAGGCCTTTCTTGCCACCGAGCTTCGTAAGCGCAGAGGGCAAAATACGGTCGTTATCACCCATCACGCACCGTCGGAACGGTCGATCTCGCCAGAATTCAAAAATGACCCACTGTCGGGATGTTATGCGTCCAACCTTGAAGCGCTGATCGACGAGACGCAGCCCGCGGCTTGGATTCACGGCCATGTGCATCATCGCTGTGACTACATGATCGGGAGCACGCGCGTGGTAGCGAACCCCCGGGGGTATCCAGGGGAACGTTCAGCGTTTGATCCTGCGTTCACTGTTGAGATTTCTGAGAACCATAGTTCGAACAACGAACTCGTAGCATCGGCGCTCGCTATTCTCGACAGAACGCCTCAAGCTGAACCCGATCCAGGGGACGAATTTCCAGCCTATGGTGGCACGCCGGAGACGTGAGCCGGAGGCGCGCGGGCGGGCGGTTCGTCGCCTTTGATTTCCGTCTCCTTGGAGATTTGGCCGAAAATTCGTGGCGATCGCTCGGATCAACATCCCACGCCGGTTCCAGTTCACAATGCGCACAACGATCTGGTCTGGGTCATCGATATCAGTGGACAGCGCTGTCCGCTCCGGGAAGCTCGGAAACGTTCCTTGTCAAGGCGGAATCCAATATTTCGACAGCTTGTACCGCTGAAGATTGCTGACCGTTTCGAATGCCCTCTCCGCCTACACCACGCTGCAATCGTCAACGCTCCGGCTCACGGCGCCTGACGATACAACCGCCGTCCTCGCACAACCCGCCGTGCCCCCAACCCCGTGAGCGCCACCACAACCCAGCCGCCGACAAAACCAATCGCGCCCCAGACGAGAGCCGCAAAGCTGATCGGCACACCTGGCACGAAATCCCGCCAGGTATTGGCGAAAACGACATCATCCGGCTCGCCTATCAGCACAAAGGGTTTGGCGACCGGGGCGGCGGTGCCGAGTTTCAGCTGCTGCGCCAGCAGCGTTTCGTAGCGCGTGATCGTGCTTTGCATCGAGACGCCGCGGTCGCGCAGGAAATCGTCGGAGGACTGCGCATAGCTGTTCAGCGCCTGCTGGCGATCGAGGTTGTGGTCGGCTGCCTGTCTGTTGAAATCCTCGACGATGACGCTGAGTTCGTCGATCGCGCCGCCGATCCGCTGGCGGTATTGCTGGGCAAATTCCGGCGCCTGCGAAAACACCGTGCCGCCGGCAAGGCCGGCGACGATGGCGATGATCCTTGCAATCGGTCCCATTCTCGATGCCTCCGGCTGGTCATCTGCGGTAACGATCCGCGGCCGCAAAGGTTGCCGATGACACAATCGGTAACGCTATGTGATTGAACCGACAGCGATTCCAGCGAGTTGCTCCCTTAACCAACTGAGAAAGAGAGGCTTGTCATGAAACGGATTATCCTAGCCTGCACACTCGCTGCCGCATCCATCTTTTCTGCAATGCCGTCCCAGGCCGCCAGTGTGACGATCACCACGGGTGATGAGCGCCCCTATTACCGTGATTCGGAACGTCCCTATTACCGCCATCACAGCCCTTACTACCGCCACGACATGCGTCGGCGTTACGTTTCCCGCGACTGCTTCACCAAGACGGAAAAGATCCGCCGCCACGGCCATACGGTCATCAAGGAAACCAGGGTCTGCCGATAGGCGATCCATGCACGAAGCCCGGCTCATCAGCCGGGCTTTTCATCTGATTTAGGCACGCGGAACTTCGCCATAACGGCCGCGTTATTCGCGAAAAGGAGTAAGCGTCATGCGTATCAAGATGACTCTTCTGGCAATCGCCTATGCCGCCGTCAGCGCCGTGCTGCTTGCCATCGCCTATCAGCCGCAGGTGACGGGCGCCCTGCAGAAGACCGATCGTGTGGCCGGTTCGTCTTTCCTGGTCGAGCGCTTCGCCGGTTGATCGGCTGAGCGCTGATTGAGAAAGGACGGCGTGAAAGGCCGTCAATGCCGCTCGTTGATCGCAGGACCACCGAGCAGGATTCGGTTCTGCACCGCATGCACGCCTTCGACAGCCCTGGCAACCGCGGTTGCCCGTTCGATCTCGCCGACGGTGCCGACCGTGCCGGTCAGCACGATCTGATCATTCTCCATCGTTACTTCGACATCTGCTGCGTCAATGCCGCCGGCAATTGCCAGCGCGTTGGCAACGGCGGCTTCGACCGAGGCGCGATTGGCAATTTCCGCTTCCATCTCGGGCTCGAGCCCGTGAAATGTCTGCTCCTTGAAAACCATGATCCGTTTCTCCTCAATATCCGGGCATCAAACCTGCGGAGGAAACGCCCGTCGGCTGGATTTGGTTTCAGACCCGCTACCAGTTGAGGCGATAGCGCAGATTGACGCTGCCGGCCTCATCCGCCGAAAACGGATTGCTGACCGAGGCATCGAGATTGAGGTTCGGCAGGATCGCCTGGTTGACCGCAACCGAACTCGAAAAATCGCCGCTGGCATTGCTGATGCCGGCACCGGCCGAAAGCGAGGTTCCCGTCCAGGGATGGATCAGCTTCAGCGCCTGCGACGCCGTGACCGAGGCCTGTTTGATATCGACCGCATCATATTGGACGCTGATCGACCGGCTCGACTGCATGTCGAGCGAATCCGACAGGATCCAGCTGCGGGAGCGGCTGAGCGTCAGCGCGCCGCTGCCGCGCAGCGTATCGACGCTGATCCTTGCGCCCCGCTGCGATTGGCCTGATGGCGTGACGCTTGTTCTGACGATCCTGCCCCAGAGCATCGCCTGTTCGGAATCGGGCAGCGGCGCCCCGCCCTTGGTCGAGGCGAGCGCGATATCGGCGCCGGCGCTGGTTTCCCATTCCGCCGGCAGGCGAAAACCCATCGTCGCCTTGTAGGACCGGTCGGAAAGTTTGGCCGGCGACCAGATCAGCAGATCATCCGCCTTCGCCGCGGGGCCGAGCGAGAACAGGATGGCGAAGAGAACGCAGGCTGTTTTGAATATCGTCATGAAATCCAACATTTTCACGGACACGGGGGCTGCAGCGCACATGAATGCGCCCGCAGCGACGCGATGAGGGATTGCGGCCAAGCCGCCCGTCCCGTTCATCCTCGATTTTAATGTTTTGGCCGGAAGGCCGTCGGCACCTTAATGCCTGTTTCCGAAGGACGCCGTGGCGCCCCGAATTGCCATGCGACCGTGAACGGCGCGACGAATTTCGAATCCGCCGGCAAGGTCACAAGGATCACATCCAGCTGCCGCGCTGTAAACCCCTTGCGGGATGAAATCTGCTGCACCGCACACTTGCCGCCCCCTGCAAAGCCTAGTAGAGCCTGAGCCTACAAGGGAAATTTTCGCGAAATTGCATATGATGACCGGCAAAACCGCGCCGCGGCGCCTCAGCATCTTCGGCTCGACCGGCTCGATCGGCCAGAACACCCTCAATGTCGTCGATCACCTGGGCGGTCGGGAGAATTTCGAAATCTCCGTGCTGACAGGCAACGGCAATATCGAATTGCTGGCCCGGCAGGCGAAAGCCTCAGGCGCTGGGATGGCGGTGACGGCAAGCGACCGGCATTACGAAGCGCTGAAAAGCGCGCTTTCCGGCAGCGGTATTACGGTCGCATCCGGAAAATCCGGCCTGATGGAAGCCGCCGACCGCGAAGCCGACTGGGTGATGGCGGCGATCGTCGGCACCGCGGGCCTGGCGCCGACGCTGGCCGCAGCAAAGCGCGGCGCCGATATCGCCCTTGCCAACAAGGAATGCCTGGTTTCGGCCGGCGATCTGTTCATCAGCGCCATCCGCAAGGGCGGCGGCAGGCTGCTTCCCGTCGACAGCGAGCACAATGCGATTTTCCAGGTGCTGGAGGAAAATCAGCGCCATGCCATCGAGCGCGTCGTGCTGACGGCCTCGGGCGGCCCCTTCCGTACTGCCTCACTGAAGGAAATGGCCGGTGTGACGGCGGAAACGGCGCGCGCCCACCCGAACTGGTCGATGGGATTGAAGATCTCGATCGACAGCGCCTCGATGTTCAACAAGGCGCTGGAGATGATCGAAGCCCGGCATCTTTTCAGCCTGACGCCCGAGCAGATCGAAGTCATCATCCATCCGCAATCGATCATCCATTCGATGGTCGGCTATAGCGACGGATCGGTGCTGGCCCAACTCGGCGCCCCGGATATGCGCACCGCGATCGGTTACGCCCTGTCCTTTCCGCTGCGGCCGAACCTGCCGATCGAGCGGCTGGATTTCGCCAGGCTCGCCCGGCTGGATTTCGAGGCGCCGGATGAGCTGCGCTTTCCGGCCTTGCGGCTTGCGCGCCTGGCGATGAGACGCGGCGGCGTTCAGGGCGCGGTGCTGAACGGCGCCAAGGAAGTGGCGCTCGAAGCCTTCATCGAAGGGCGGCTGCCGTTCCTGGCCATGGCCGAAATCACGGAAAGGGTCATGGACGATCTGGCCGGCCTGCCGCCGGCCGCCGAGATGGACGACGTCTTCGCCGCCGACAGGCAGGCCCGGCAAAGGGCGGCTGATCTGATGAAGCTGGCGATCGCCGGCTGAAGGCTGCGATTACCGCAGCCGGTTGCCGGCTTCATCGAACAACCGGCAATCCGACGGTTCGAACAGCAGGCTGACCTGCTCGCCCGCCGCGATGCTGATCGGCGACCGATGCTCGACGGTCAGCGACTGGCCGTCGGCAAGCTGGCAATAGAGATATTGCGTTCCGCCGAGATATTCCGAGAAATCGACTTTTGCGATCAGGCTGCCCGCATGGTCGGATGCCACCTTCAGATGCTCGGGCCGCAGGCCGAGCGTCACCGCGCCTCCGGCCGGCCGGCACGTGCTGACCAAGGCGGTTTCGATGCGGGAGCCGGCGACCTCGACCAGGCCTCCCTCGCCCCAGCGGGCATTCAAGAGGTTCATCCGGGGCGAGCCGATGAAACCCGCCACGAAGGTATTGGCGGGATCTTCGTAGATCTGCCTTGGCGTTCCGGCCTGCTCCACGCGGCCATCGCGCAGCACGACGATCTTGTCGGCGAGCGTCATCGCCTCGGTCTGGTCGTGGGTGACATAGATCATCGTGTTGCCGAGCTCGCGGTGCAGGCGGGCGATCTCGATGCGCATCGAAACCCTGAGTTCCGCATCGAGATTGGACAACGGCTCGTCGAACAGAAAGACATCGGGCTTGCGCACGATCGCCCGGCCGATCGCCACGCGCTGCCGCTGGCCGCCGGAAAGCTGGCCGGGCCGCCGGTCGAGAAGATGGTCGATCTTCAGGATGGCGGAAGCGGCCTTCACGCGGGTCTCGATCTCGGCGGCATGGGTGCGCGCCATCTTCAGCCCGAAGGCCAGATTGTCGCGCACGCTCATATGCGGATAGAGCGCATAGGACTGGAAGACCATGGCGATGCCGCGCTCGGACGGATCGAGATCGGTGACAACACGTCCCTTGATCTCGACCTCGCCGTCGGTCACGTCCTCGAGGCCGGCGATCATGCGAAGCAGCGTCGACTTCCCGCAGCCGGACGGGCCGACGAAGACGACGAACTCGCCTTCTTCGATCGTCAGGTCGATCCCGTGGACTACCTGCAGATTGCCATAGCTTTTTCGCACGTCCTGAAGGACGACGCTCTTGTTAGCCATACCGTTCGTCATCCCCAAACGACCTACTTGTCCGCCCGGACCCAGACGAGCATCTCTCCGGGTCCGCGGTTGTCCCAGAGATGATAGGGCACGAAACGCGCAGTGGCGACCTGCCTTTCGGCCGGCGCCTTGCGGTAGAGCGGTGTTCCCCAGTTCGACGTCTCCTCGCGCTCGACCTTGAGATCAAGCGCGACGGCATCGTTGAGATCCTTCAGCACGACGGTTTCGGCGGCCGGGAGCTCGCGGGGCAGGACGATGGCGTTGAGATCCTCGCCATTATCGGTCGTTTCGACGCAATAGACGAGCGGCCCGCGCATCAGAGCGACGCGGCCGGCATCCTGGCGCACCTTCGGATTGGCATATTGCGGGCGCAGCGCCAGCGGCAGGTGGAGGGCGACACGATCGCCGTCGGCCCACTCACGCTCGATCCTGGCATATCCGTCGCGAATATTGGCGGCGAGATCGAGCATCTCCCCGTTGACGCTGAGGGTGGCCCCTTCAGCCCAGTCGGGAATGCGCAGCGACAGCGCGAATCTCGCCGGGGTCCTCAGCCGGGTGGTAAAGGCGACCGCGCCGTCCCAGGGATAGTTGGTGGTCTGCTGCAGCTCGCCTTCGGCGCCGTTGGCAAGCTTCAGCCGGGCGGTGCTTTCGCCATAGAGATGCACGGCGATCTCGTCATCGGCAACGGCATACATATAGGAGCCGATCGAGGTGACCAGCCGGGCGATGTTGGGCGGGCAGCAGGGGCAATGGTGCCATTTCCAGCGGTGGTGCTTGCCAGCACTTTCGAGCGGATTGTCGTAGAAGAAGGTCTTGCCGTCGATGGAAAGGCCGGGCAGCGCGCCGTTATAAAGCGCCTGCTCCATGATGTCGGCATAACGACGGTCGGGGCCGCGTCCGAGCATGCGGCTTGCCCAGAACACCAGGCCGACCGAGGCGCAGGTTTCGGCATAGGCGGTGGCGTTCGGCAGGTCGTAATAATCGGTGAAACCTTCATTGGAGGCGGCCGGGCCGATGCCGCCGGTGATGTACATCTGCTTGGTTGTGAGGTCGTCCCAGAGCGTTTCCAGCGCCGCCGTCAGGCTGTCATCCTTATATTCGGTGGCGATGTCGGCCATCCCCGAATAGAGATACATGGCGCGCACCGCATGGCCGACGACCTTCTTCTGCTCGCGCACCGGCTGGTGCGCCTGGCCGTACTCATAGGTCTTCTGATGGAAGTCAGCAGCGCTCCGGCCATCTTTTGCGGCTTCGGCCGTGAAGAAATGCGGCTCGGTGCCGCGCTCGTCGATGAAGAATTTCGACAGTTCGAGATATTTCTTCTCGCCGGTGACGCGGGCAAGCTTGACCAGCGCAAGCTCCACTTCCTCGTGGCCGCAATAGCCGGGGATCTGGCCTTCGCCATGGCCGAACACCGTGATCATGTAATCGGCAAAGCGGCACATGATGTCGAGCAACTTGCGTTTGCCGGTCGCCTGGTAATAGGCGACCGCGGCCTCCATCAGATGGCCGGCGCAATAAAGCTCGTGATGGTCGCGGAGATTGGTCCAGCGACGGGCGGGCTCGACGCGCTGGAACCAGGCGTTGAGATAACCGTCCTTGTCCTGCAGCCTTTCATACATGTCGATGATCTCATCGGCGCGCGCTTCCAGCTTCGGGTTCGGCCGGCGATAGAGCGAATAGGCGATGGTCTCGATCGACTTGCCGAGATCGGAATCCCAGAACATCTGCGTCGTGCCGCCCCAGGGCTGAATGGGAATGACGACGCCGGGGCTCGGCTGGGAGACATCGATCGCCTTCAGCATGCCGGCCTCGACGCAGCGGTCGAGCAGGGTTTCGGCGGTGGAATTGCAGACGGCGTCCTGCCATCTGCCCCAGAAGCCGCCTAGCTCCACATCGGGTACGGCGACGGGGCGAAACTGGCGGTCGTTGCTTGATTTGGTCATGGCTCGACTTTCCCTAGGGTTATTTCACCGCGCCGGCCATCAGCCCGCGCATGTAGTAGCGTTGCAGGAGCAGGAAGACGATCAGGCACGGGATCGTCATGACGACGACGCCGGCCTGCACCGCTCCCCAGTTGATGGCGCCGAGCCGCCCGGCGCGAACCGCCGTCATCAGCACCGGCAGGGTGTATTTCTCGTTGCTGGAGAGCAGCACCAGGGCTGCCAGAAACTCGTTCCAGGCATTGAGAAAGGCAAAGATCGCCACCGTCGCCACACCGGGAAGCACCAGCGGCAGCAGAACGCGGGCGAGAAGCCGGAGATCACGCGCGCCATCGATGCGCGCCGCCTCCTCGATCTCCTTCGGCACGGCATCGAAGGCGTTGCGCATCATGAAGACGGAGAAAGGCAGCTGCAGCGTCACATAGACGAGCGTCAGCCCGATGAGCGAATTGTTGAGGCCGAGCTTTGCCAGGATGATGAAGAGCGGCGTCAGGATCGACTGGAACGGGATCATCAGCGTGGCGATGATCAGCACGAACAGCGCATTCTTCATCGGAAAGCGATAACGCGAGAAGCCGTAGCCGGCGAGCAGGCTGACGGCGACGGTCAGCACCACGGTGGCGACCGAAACGAACAGCGAATTGATCATGTGCCGCCAGATGCCGGCGCCGAACGTATCGAGCAGCGCATAGGCATCGAAGCTGACGCCTGATGTCGGCCATGGCGGCAGCGGCGGCAGGCTGGCTTCGGTGCCTTGCCGGAAGGAGGCGAGCAGCGTGATCGCAAACGGCGCCAGGAAGAAGATCGAGATGGCGATGCCGGTGAGATGATAGGCCGATTTCGTCCGGAGGGCCTTGCGGGCGCGGCGTTCCCTCGAGGTGGTCATGGACGCTCCTCCCCGACCCGCAGCAGCCAGAGCTGCACGATGCTGATCGCCACCAGGATGGCGAGAAGCACGATCGACAGGGCTGCGCCATAACCGAGATTGAACGACACGAAGGACTGATTGAAGATGTAGTAGACCACCGAGATCATCTTGTTCTGCGGCCCGCCCGAGGTCATGATGTAGAACTGGTCGAAGGCGAGGATCGAGCCGGTGACGGAGACGATCAGCGCCAAGGCGATCGTCTTGCGCATCAGCGGCAGCGTCAGATGCCGGAAACGCTGCCAGCGGCCGGCGCCGTCGATGCGGGCGGCCTCCGTCAGTTCGGACGGGATGGCCTGCAGCCCGGTGAGAAGAATGATCATGGTGAAACCGGCGATCTTCCAGACGACCATCACCACGATCGTCAGGAAGGCAGTGTCGAAGGTCGCCAGCAGATTGGGGCTCTTTTCCAAAAGGCCGAGCGCTTTCAGGGCCGGGCCGATGAAGCCGCTATCGACATTGGCAAGCCAGACCCAGAGCAGCGAGGCAGTGGCGAGGCCAACGACGACGGGCAGGAAGATGATGGTGCGATAGGCGCTGACGAACTGCCGTTCCTTCTCGACGAAGATCGCCAGCGGAAAGGCGACGGCGAAGATGGCGATGGTGACGATGACGGTATAATAGGCGGTGAAATTCAGCGCCGTCACGAAGCGCGTGTCGTTGACCATGCGATAATAATTGTTGAAGCCGATCCAGCGCGACGCCCCCATCAGCGGCCAGTTGTGCAGGCTCATCCATCCGGTGAACAGCACCGGCATGATGAAGAAGACGATGACCAGCGCCATCGCCGGCGCGATATAGGCAAGGCCGCGCCAGTTCGATTGGCGCCGTCGCCTGCGCCGAGGCAATAGGGTCTCTGAACCGGAACCGGTCATCGAAACGCTCCGCATCTGTCGGTTGGGATTGGCCGGGAAGCTGCCACCGCTCCCCGGCCGCGGCCGGGGGAGAGTTACTGGCCGCTATCGATGATCGATTGCATTTCCGACTGGGCGCTCGAAAACGCGCCGTCGACATCGTCGCCGAAGATCGCGGCGTTGGTGAAGCTCGCCCACGGGCCGTTGGCGCTGTTGATCAGGTCGTTGAACTGCAGCGTATAGGGCGTCTTGGCCACACTGATCGCCTTGAGGCCGACCTGCATGCGCGGATCGAGACCTTGAAGCACCTTGTCGGCAATATCGCCGCGTGTCGGCAGGCTGCCGTATTTCGCCATGATCTTCTGGCCGTCCTCCGAATAGACATATTCGAGGAAGCCCTTCACCGCGTCGATCTTCTTCGTGCCCTTGGTGATGACGAAATTATCGCCGCCGGCAAAGGACGACGGCTTGCCGTCGACGCCCGGAATGAGCGTCACGCCGAAATTGATGTCGGGATGCTCGGTCACCAGCGTGCCGATGGCAAAGGCGCCGAGGCTCTGCTGGCCGATCTTGCCGTTGGTGAAGGTCAGGAAGTTGGCGCCGGTATCGCTGGCCGCCCCCGCCGGCACCAGGTCCTTCTTGACCATGTTGCGGTAGATATCGACGGCCTTGCGCATCTGCGGGGTATCGAGCGTCGCCGTCTTGCTGTCGGCCGACAGGATATCGGCGCCGGCACCCCAGGTCAGCGGCGTGAAGGTGAAGATCATGCAGCCGCCGCAGCCGCCGCCGGAGAAATAGAAGCCGTAGGTATCGTCACCCAGCGCCCGAATCTTCTCGGCATTGGCGGTGATTTCATCCCAGTTGGCAGGCGCCTTTTCCGGGTCGAGGCCGGCCTTCTTGTAGAGATCCTTGTTCCAGGCAAAGACCGATGTTTCCACCGAGAGCGGCAGGCCGTAAATCTTGTCCTGATAGGTGCCGAGGCGCACATGCGACGGCGACAGCGAATTGAAATAGGGCAGCGATTTCGCCCAGTCCGTCAGATCCTCAAGCTGGCCGGCCGCGGCGAAGGCGGGGTTATAGATCAAATCCATCGACAGCGCGTCGGGCGCCTGTCCGCCGGCGATCGCCGTTGCATATTTCTGCACCAGTTCGGAGAACGGCACCTCGGTCATCACGACCTTGTTCTCATGGCCGGAATTATAGGCTTCGACGACCTTCTTGAAGGCGTCGCCAATGCCCGAGCGAACCCACATTTCGACATTTTCAGCCGCCGACGCCGCCGAAAACAGGCACAAACTGGCGATACTGGTCGCCGCCAAAAGACGCTTGATCATGACACTCCTCCCGATATGGCGCATCTCCCTGCGCCTTTGCTCATTCCCTTGGTCTCACTCCGTCGGGCTCTTACCCCCGCATGACTGCCGGACGATCAGCCGGCACGGCAATTTCCTCACACCCGGCTCGACAGGCCGTCCTTCCGCGAGCGCCAGCACCGTCAATCCGGCCTGCCGCCCGAGCTCCTTCAGCTCCATATCCACCGTCGTCAGCGGCGGCCGCGTCTGCGCCGCGACAATCTCCCAATTGTCGAAGCCCACCACCGAAACATCCTGCGGCACCTTGACGCCACGCTCGCGCAGCGCATCGGCGGCACCACGGGCGATCTGGTCATTGCCGCAGAACAGCGCGTCGGGCTTTTCTCCCGGCCGCTTCCAGAGCTGCTCCACCACCTCATGGCCCCAGCTTTCCGACCAGACGCCGTAAAGCACCGGCTCGCGGTGGCCGGCCACCTGGTGATAGGCGCCGGCGCGTTCGCGCACCGAAAAGAAATCCTCCGGCCCGGTGATATGGGCGATCCGCCGGCGCCCGATCCCGGCGAGCCATTCCACCGCCAGCCTCGCACCCTGCTCGTCGTCCGAACGGAAGGTAACGCTGTTCTGCGTCCCCTCGGTGAAGGCGTAGACGACGGGCACATGCAAATTCGACAGATCGACCGGCAGGCGTCTGTCCAGCCGCTTTCCCGTGGCGATGATGCCGTCGACCTGCTTGTCCAGCATCGCATCGACATGGATCTGGGCGAGCGCCGGATCGTCTTCGATGGCACAGAGGAAAACCGAAACCCCGTGATCGACCAGCGCGTCCGAAATACCCGCCATGACAGGCAGCGTGAACCGGCCGTAAGTGTCGTTGGTCAAGAGCCCGATGGTGAAGCTGCGCTTGCTGAGCAGCCCTCTCGCCAGCGCATTCGGCCGGTAACCGATTTCGCCGGCGATCCGCTTCACCCGCTCGCGCGTTTCCGCGCCCATCCGGCCCGTGTCGTTGAGCGCCTTCGACGCCGTCGAGATGCTCACCGCGGCAGCCGCCGCCACCTCATGGATGGTGATCCTGCCTCTTTTTCCTCCCGTTAGGTTCAGAGCATCCTCCTTCTGAAGTGGCCTGAGAAAAGCTTTTACCAACCGTGCTGTCAAGTGAGAAAAGGTTTTCTCACGCTGGCTGACGCATCAACTCGAGCGGTCGCGATGCATCGTCTGCATCGCGACCGGCACTGAGCCGACGATCTGGGTTAAGGGAAGAAGGTGGCCGGCACCATAGGCGCACGACCTCAGGACCTCCGATGGAGGTCCTGAACTACGGCGCAGTTATGAAAAGATCAGGCGACGTGTCTTGCCAGCGCGCAGCGCGACCAGAGCGAATGCAACGCCTCGACGAGATGAGCTATATCGGCATCCGAATGCAGCGGCGTCGGCGTGATGCGCAGCCGCTCGGTCTTCTTCGGCACGGTGGGGTAGTTGATCGGCTGGACATAGACGCCGCAATTGTCGAGCAGCAGGTCGGAGATCCACTTGCACTTGGCCGCATCGCCGACCAGCACCGGCACGATATGGCTCGGATTGGGCACATGCGGAATGC
>NZ_LFIO01001627.1 GCF_001187535.1 Rhizobium ecuadorense | reverse complement strand
GGTCAGGAACCTACGGCGTCAAGGTGACGGCAACCGACCTTGGCGGCCTTGCCGCCAACGAGACCTTCAACATCGCCGTATCGGTTCCCGGAAACACGACGCCGACGGCGGTTGCCGATACGGGCAACGCGACTGAGAAGGGCGGGGTCGCCAATGGTTCGGGCGGCGTGGTTGCTAGCGGCAACGTGCTGACCAACGACACCGATGCGGATGCCGGTGACACCAAGACGGTGACGGCGATCCGCTTCGGCGCCACAACCGGCACGCTCGGTTCGGCACTGAACGGCACCTATGGCAGCCTCGTGCTCAATGCATCAGGCACCTATAGCTATGCCGTCAACGAGAGCAATGCCGCTGTCCAGGCGCTGCGCCAGTCGACCAACACGCTGAGCGATGTCTTCAGCTATACG
>NZ_LFIO01001485.1 GCF_001187535.1 Rhizobium ecuadorense | reverse complement strand
CTCCATTCTGGTACGAATGGATAACCCGCTGAGCTAGATCTTCGCGCTCGGTGTCTGTTGTGATTTGTCGCACCGAGATGACGTGGTCAAATACTCTCTGGCAGAGGGCGACTTCTTCGTCGCCCATCGTCGTTTGTACTTCTGCTATCTTGGATCGGATCATAACGGCCCTCATAACCCCTGGAATCAGGATAGGGCGGAAAGACGTCCGTTCAAGCGCTGTACGATATGCCTTCTCCGAAGAGCGTCATCCACCGCTTTTCGGCCGACTGTTCGATTCCAGCAGCTTCTCGTAATGCTCCTCCACCTTACAGCACGCCTCCCGGTACGTTGCCTCCCATCCGCTGTGAGGCGCGATGTGCTCTCGCACCCATGGAACGTGGGTGGCGTTCCACTTCCACATGCCCAACC
>NZ_LFIO01000301.1 GCF_001187535.1 Rhizobium ecuadorense | reverse complement strand
TGCCTCTAAATGTCGAGCCGGGGCAGATCGACCCGGCTCTCATGATGTTTAGGCAATGATCGCGAGATTGCCGCAGGGCGCGATCGCGGCCTGCCATTCGACGAGGTTGTCACGAAGCCCCCGGGGCTTCCTCCCCAGTGTCTATAACTCCTTCGGACAGTCATTCCAGGGCGCGAACCTCCATCCAAAGAATAGAAAATCCGGTTCACTCCGTAGTCGGCGATTGTCTCGAATGCCTTCACGATTGGCGCGGACACGCTAGAGTGAGCGCGAGGCGTGTGGGCTGCGCGGGAGGTGGCGATGTGGAACGAACAAGGGTTTCTACGCATTTCGATTGCGGCCACCATCGTCATTGCCGCGCTCGGCATCATCTTCGGCATCCTTTCAGGCTCGTTCTCCATCGCCTTTGATG
>NZ_LFIO01001029.1 GCF_001187535.1 Rhizobium ecuadorense | reverse complement strand
CGAAATGGCGTGGATGACGTCAACGGCGCCAAATGCCTGAGTTACATCGGGCATTGAGACGGATGCCGGCAATCTCGCCATCGTGCGCGCCGTCGTCGGCATCGGTTCCGGCTTCAACGCGACGACGCTGGCCGAAGGGATCGAGACGGAAGAGCAGTTGCAGAAGCTGCGCGCTGAAGGTTTCAGTGAGGTGCAGGGTTATCTGCTCGGCCGGCCGATGCCGCAGGACGAGGCAGAGGCGCTGATCCACGGCCGCGCTCTGAAGACGGCTTCGTCACGCAGATAGAGTCGTTTAAGCGACAGCTGGGAGTGGCGTCCGGGGAAATGCGTGCCGCCGGATGCCATCAAGCATTCGTCATTTTGAGAAAGGTGGGCGAAGCCGCATAATTGTCGTGGGCTGGAAAGGAGGATGT
>NZ_LFIO01001345.1 GCF_001187535.1 Rhizobium ecuadorense | reverse complement strand
CCGTCTGCAGTGTCAGAAATGGATAAGACGCAGCCAGAAGACACCTGCACTCCGGACGCAGCAATCTGTCCCTGCTGTCGAAAGTTGCGCCCGGCATCGAGCATGGATGACGATGGCTGTGGGATTTGTGACGAATGCCTGGCGCCCTGACCTCCAGCAAAGAAGCGTCTGCTGTTTCTGCCTCATTTGAAGCCGCGCTTGCCAGACTATCTGACGGCTATATTCACGGGAATTTCGGTGGTCGAGCATGGGGCGTGACCGTCAAGCGGTCGGAGGACGGAAAGCGGACTTGGCTCTATGGCGAGGAGCTTGGCGGAACAGATATCATCAGCTTCAACTTCTATCGATTGGCTGCATCAGGCTCGCTGCTGAAGCCGTGCGAAATGTCATCCACCAAGGTGATCGAGTTCGTTC
>NZ_LFIO01001492.1 GCF_001187535.1 Rhizobium ecuadorense | reverse complement strand
CTTTGCTTCTGGATCGACGATTTGAATGAGGACGCGCGCTCCGCTGTCAACCGCATCCCAGATGGAAACCGCTGTCGCTGCAAGCGGCGTGATCATCACCAAATAAGGTGGCAAACCCGATGGCCGAGAGATCGACAAAGCTCCTCCGAACGGCGTGTCCTCGCCATCGGCTATCAGCAACGCCTGGCGAATGGCGTTCACTAGCCGGGTGGATGTCTCTGGAATATGGGCAGCAAGCGAGGGCCTCTCGGATCGGCTGAGGAAAATGCCGTCGGCCTGCTTGAGCAGTGCTTCGGCCGCCGCATTCAACAGAAGGACTGCACCGCGACTATCGATCAGCACGGCCGCGTCAGCCATTGCATCGATCAGCCGTTGCGGCAATTCGGGTGCACGGGCGATCTGGTTTACCTGAAAG
>NZ_LFIO01001841.1 GCF_001187535.1 Rhizobium ecuadorense | reverse complement strand
GGCTCTCAAGAAGTCGAATTTCGAGCCGAACCTTTTTGCGCGGCATCTCAATCGCAAGCGGACCAGGAATATCGGGATTCTGGTCCCGACCATGTCGGATCCCTTTTATGTGCAGGTGGTGTCGCTGATCGAGCTGGAGTTGCGCGAAAAGGGTTTCTGGCCCGTCCAGATCTCTTCGCACACACGGCCAGAGCTGGAGGCGGAGGCCGTGCGGACCCTGCTTTCGCTGAAGGTTGCAGGTGCGATCGTCGCGCCGCTCGGGGCCGGTTCTCGCCGTTCTGCGCTGGAAAGACTAAGCGACGCAATCCCCGTCGTCTGCTTCGACAACCCTGCCAGCGCTGACCTTCCTTATGTCGGCAACGACAACGCGCAAAGCATGGCAGCCATTGTGCAATATCTCTGCCGGTCCGGTGAGC
>NZ_LFIO01001158.1 GCF_001187535.1 Rhizobium ecuadorense | reverse complement strand
GCATAGTCCTGCCGCCCTTCGGCAAGCACCGTCGAGGAGCCGGCGAAATCGGTCCTGAAGCCGCCGGGCTCGATCACCGTCACCCTGATGCCGAACGGCGCGACCTCCTTCGACAGCACCTCGGAAAAGCCCTCGACACCGAATTTCGCCGCCGAATAAGCGCCGCGCCCGGCGGGTCCGATCCGGCCGCCGACCGATGAGAACTGGATGATGTGCCCCGCCCCCTGCCCGCGCATCAGGGCGATGAAAGCCTTGGTCATGATGATGGTGCCGAAGAGGTTGGTCTCGATCTGGGCGCGGAAATCGGCAAGACTGGTATCCTCGATCGAGCCGACATTGCCGTAGCCGGCATTGTTGACGAGCACGTCGATGCGCCCGAACCTCTTCACACCAGCCTCGACTGCTGCCGCTGCCGC
>NZ_LFIO01001530.1 GCF_001187535.1 Rhizobium ecuadorense | reverse complement strand
GATCTGCTACGTCCAAGGCCGCGTGCACAAGCTCGGATGCGTATCCGTGTCCCCATACGTCAGGCCGAAAATAGTATCCAATCTCGAAATCATCCGGGCCACCTATGAGGGCTCATCGGAAGACAATGGCCGCAATCTACTTGCGGCCTTGGCACCTGATGCGACGTGGACGGAAGCCGAAGGTTTCCCCTACGCTGGTACCGTTGTCGGCCACTTGTTGAGGTCTTGAAGTCAGCTATCTCACGCCCGAAAATATCTGGAACCTTGAGGAGCACGCATGACGAAGCATCGGATCTATTCAGTCAGCGTCGCCAGCGTCTATCCCCACTATGTCGCCAAGGCAGAGAAGAAGGGGCGCACGAAGGCAGAGGTCGATGAAATCATCCGTTGGCTGACGGGGCATAGCCAGCAGAGCCT
>NZ_LFIO01000097.1 GCF_001187535.1 Rhizobium ecuadorense | reverse complement strand
GGCGCTGCCCGAGGCGGTCGCCGTCAGCAGTGACGCAAGCTGGGGCATCGCCCATTCACCGTTTCCAATTTCGCTGAGGCTTTGGCCGCAAACCATCTTGGGGTCGATGTCGAAGGCCCGGCAGAAGGATGCGCTCGCCGCAATGATTTTCTGGTCGTCGGATAGGTATAGCAGCGGTTCATTGGACGATACCACCACAGCAAGAGTGCTCGCCGCTTCGAAACGCACTGTGGGTGTCTTTTGCATGGAGAGGCCCTCAAGGGCCGGAGACTCACGAAGCAAGTCATCACTCGGCAACAATGCCAACCGGCCGGAAGCCTCAGCTGGACAAAAAGACTTTAACACGCGTGACGCGCAATCGCTTCATGCTAAATATCACGGGCTGCATGCCGGGCGACGCCGATGCCGAATGCATGCC
>NZ_LFIO01000812.1 GCF_001187535.1 Rhizobium ecuadorense | reverse complement strand
CGCTTGATGCCGAAAACTGTGAGCGGTTTTCGGACGACATCATGCTCTAACTCTTTAATTTATCTGCAATCTCAGGCGCTTGCCGGCAAGCGGCACACGCAGCCGATAGAGCTTTTCGGGCCAGGCCGATCTCAGCCTGGCGTCGTCCACCTCGATCTCGTCGATTTCGATTTCGCCGGCGCCCTCGGCAAAAATGCTGCCGAGATCGGCGAGATCGATCCTGTCGGAGATGACGGTCGGCGCGAGGCACGTCATCAGCGACAGGAGCGCCGGCCGGTCGCCGTCATGGGTATCGACGATCTCGACATGGCGGCCTCGCAGCAGGGAGACCGCGCGGCGATAGCTGCGAAGTTGCGCTTCCTCGGGATAGGCGCCTGATATTTCGAGGGATATGCGCGCGCGCGCCTCGCCGAATTCGACCTCGACATTCCTAGCGCCGAAGGCTTCGCCGGCGGACTGCATAACACCTGAAAATGTCGGCAGGTTGTGATAGGCCGATTGCATCGTCCAGATCTCGTAGCGCCGCGGCGAGAAGGTCTTGGCGGTGTAGGTCTCGACGCCGACATCGATCAGGAAAGGACGTCCGTTCTTGTAGAGCGTCACGCTGCCGACATCGTTGTGATTGTGGCCCTCGCCATTGCTGCCGCCCTTGACCGCGAGCGAAAACTGCCCGTCGCGGGCGACGAACAGGCCGATGCCGGGATAGAAGATATCCCGCCCGGGCGCCGCATTCGGCTCGGCCTTCGGAATCGCCGGCCCGGTCAGCAGTTCCTGCACGCGATACCAGAGGTTCCATTCCCCCGGCAGATGCGGGCTCTCGGCTGCCGCCCGGTCGGCCGCGGCGAAGGCCGACAGCATCTCGGAACCAACAGCCTTGCCGAACAGATATTCGCGCGCGCTGCAGGGTTCGACCGCGGCGGAGGAATCCGCGAAGTTGAAATAATGGCGGCCGGCCACATGCATATGGGCGATATATTCGGCCATGTTGCGGATCTTCGGCTGCCGCCAGACCTCGCCGAATAGACCGGGCGCTACGCTATCGAGCACGGTCAGCGCGCCGTGCAGGCAGAGTGCGGCGTGGCGATAATAGACCACGCCTTCCTCGCAGGCGCCGTCCTCGGCGTAGTCCTTCAGGAAGGCATCGAGGCTGCCGAGCGCCTTTTCGGCGACGGAGCGGCGCGTCGGCTGATCGGTCGTCAGCGAGAAGGTGGTCAGCAGGACGTTCTGGGTGATCCAGGCCGTCCAGTTGTTCATCCGCTCGTCGCCGTGGCCCATCCACCAGAAATGCCGGCCGAGATAGGGCGTCAGGATGCGGGCCTCGATCTCGCGTTTCACACGCGCGGCAATCTCCGGGCTGATGCCGTCGAGCGCATCGCCGAGCAAGGCGACGATCGTGGCCAGAAGGGCTGCCGTTTCGGCGGCGAAGAGATCGACGACCGGCTGCGAGCTGTCGGGAAGCGGCAGACGCGGGCCGCCGCGCCCATAGGCATTATGCGCCGGAAGCTGCCAGCCGCTCTCCTCGGCGATCAGGAAGATGCCGTCGACGATGCCGGGCAGGAACCGGCCGCTCCCTTCGACGAGTTCGCCCAGCACCAGATCGTTGAGCATCCGCCGCCGCGTGAAATAAAGCGCCTCGAAGCGCGAGCGATTGCCGGTCGCCGTATATTCCCGGTAATCCGCGGCCGTGATCAGAGGCCATGAGCGCACAAGTGTGGCTTCGGCGTCGCGCACGACCACGTCCCGCACCGCCTGCGGCACTCCGTTCCATCTTTCGCGATCGGAGCAGACGGCTCCCGGCGTGAAATCGCCGAGGACGTCCGGCAACGCGCCTGAAATCTCGCTGAACATGTCCCTCCCCGTAGCGGAAAAAGCATCGACCGGCCTCTGGCCTCCATCCTCACCTATCATATGTTTTCGGCACTCGCCATAAAATTTGTATGACCTATTCAGAACTTGTTTGACCAATACCGGAGATGTGCTATGTCCTTGGCAGGAGGAAGAACAGGCGGCGCCCATCCGCCCGAACGGCTCTGGATTTAGTTAAAGAAGCCCGGAAGCCGCCAACGGAATGCTCGACCAGGAGGAAGCATCGGTGTCCATATCGAATTCGGTCATCGCCAGGGATGGCGCCCCGGCAACTCCACGCCGGAAGGTCGCGGCTCTGTCCAAGCGCCAGCGCAAGATTCGCAGCGCGCTCGTCGCCTATTCCTTCATCGCGCCGAATTTCCTCGGTTTCGCCGTCTTCACGCTCGGCCCGATCCTCTTCGCTTTTGCGCTCGCCTTCATGCATTGGGACGGCTCGAATGCCATCACCTTCGCCGGGCTGGATAATTTCTGGCGGCTGTTCGACGACAAGGCCTTCGTCGCGGCCTTCTGGAACACGATCATCTATACGGTCGCCTCGGTGCCGGCGACGCTGCTCTGCGCGCTCGGCCTCGCCGTCCTTCTCAACCAGAAGATCGCGGGGCGGAATTTCTTCCGCACGGCGATGTTCTTTCCCTATGTCGCTTCGCTGGTCGCGGTCGCCGTCGTCTGGAACATGATCTTCAATCCCGAGATGGGACCGGTGAACATGATCCTCTACACGCTCGGCCTCGACCCGAAGAACATGCCGGGATGGGCGGCCGATCGTCACTGGGCGATGGTGACGGTGATCCTCTTCGGCATCTGGAAGAACATGGGCTATTACATGGTCATCTACCTGGCCGGCTTGCAGGGCATCAATGCCGAGCTCTATGAAGCCGCCGACCTCGACGGCGCCAATTCCTGGCAGAAATTTATCCATGTCACCGTACCACAGCTCGGGCCGACGACCTTTTTCGTCACCGTCATGCTGACGATCCAGTCCTTCAAGGTGTTCGACCAGATCTTCATGATCACCCAGGGCGGCCCCGGCACCTCGACGCTCGTGCTCGTCTACCACATCTATAACGAGGCCTTCATTTCCTGGGATCTCGGCTATTCCAGCATGATTTCGCTGGTGCTGTTCTTCCTTGTGCTCGCGGTCACGGTGTTCCAGTTCCGCCGCCAGAGGGAGGACGAAGCATGAGGATCGCCGGACGCAGGGTCACCGTCAAAACGGTCCTTCTCTATGCCATCGTCATTACGGTAACGGTGGTGATGCTGATGCCCTTCGCCTGGATGCTCTCGGCATCGCTGAAACTCAGCCGCGACGTATTCGCCTTCCCGATCGAATGGATACCGTCTGAGCCGCAATGGCAGAACTACGTCGACATCTGGACGAAGATCCCGCTTGCGCTCTTCATCTACAACACCTCGAAACTGACGATCATCGTCACGCTGCTGCAGCTCCTGACCTCCAGCTTTGCCGCCTACGCTTTCGCCAAGCTAAACTTCCCTTATAAGAACACGCTGTTCCTTGGTTATATCGCCACCATCGCCATGCCCTGGCAGGTTTATATGGTGCCGCAATTCCTGCTGATGCGCGAGTTCGGCCTCAACAACACGCATCTGGCGCTGATCTGCCTGCAGGCCTTCACCGCCTTCGGCGTCTTCCTGATGCGGCAATTCTACATGTCGATCCCGACCGAGCTTTGCGAAGCGGCCCGCATCGACGGTATGAACGAATATCAGATCTGGGCGCGCATCATGCTGCCGCTCTCCAAGCCCGCCCTCTCGACGCTGACGATCTTCACCTTCGTCAGCACCTGGAACGATTTCCTCGGGCCGATGATCTATCTCACCAAGACCGAGCTGAAGACCGTCCAGATCGGCCTGCGCATGTTCATCTCGCAATATTCGGCCGAATACGGGCTGATCATGGCGGCCTCCGTCGTCGCCCTCGTGCCCGTTCTCGTCGTCTTCCTCGCTCTGCAGCGCTTCTTTGTCGAGGGCATCGCCTCGACGGGACTGAAGGGTTAAAGCCATGAACGCCGTGTCATCCGTCGCCCCGCTACCGATCACCGACGACGAGGTACGAGCCGCGCTCGATCTTGCCGTCGAGCAGGTCAGGCGCAACCTTCCCGATTTCACCTATGCCGCGCAGAACCATTCGAGCGTCAACAATGTCTATCCCGCCGTGGCGAACGACCAATGGACCGCCGGCTTCTGGCCGGGCGAGCTGTGGCTTGCCTTCGAGCATAGCGGCGAGCCGGTGTTCCGCCATGCCGCGCAGATCCAGGTCCAGTCCTTCCTGCATCGGATCGTCAACCGCATCGAGACCGATCACCACGACATGGGCTTCCTCTATTCGCCCTCCTGCATCGCCGCCTGGAAACTCGTCGGAGACGAGGACGGCCGTAAAGCCGCGATCCTCGCCGCCGACCAGTTGATCGAACGTTTCCAGCCGATCGGCCAGTTCATCCAGGCCTGGGGCCGCAAGGGCAAGGCGGAAGAATACCGCTATATCATCGACTGCCTGTTGAACCTGCCGCTACTCTATTGGGCAAGCCGCGAAACCGGCGATCCGAAATATCGCGAGATCGCGCTCATTCATGCCCGCACCACGCTTGCCAATTCGGTGCGGCCGGATGATTCCACCTATCACACCTTCTACATGGACCCAGTCACCGGCGCGCCGGTGCGCGGCGCCACCAAGCAGGGCTACAGGGATGACAGCGCCTGGGCGCGCGGACAGGCCTGGGGCATAGCGGGCATGGCGATCTCCTATCGCTACGAGCGGATCGAGGAATATATCAGGAGCTTCGACCGGCTGCTCGCCTTCTATCTCAACCGGCTGCCGGCCGACATGGTGCCCTATTGGGATCTGGTGTTTTCGGATGGCGACGGCGAGCCGCGCGACAGCTCCTCGGCCTCGATCACCGCCTGCGGGCTGCTTGAAATGGCCGAGCTCGTCGACGCCGAAGCCGCCGAACGCTATCGCACGCTCGCGCGCCGCATGATGAAGAGCCTGACCGACCATTATGCGGTCAAGGATCCCACTGTCTCCAACGGACTGGTGCTGCACGCCACCTATTCGAAGAAATCGCCGTTCAACACCTGCCGTGGCGAGGGCGTCGATGAGTGCGTCTCCTGGGGAGATTATTATTACATGGAAGCTTTGACGCGCCTTTCGCGCCGCTGGTCTTCCTATTGGTGACGTCAGGAGAACCCGATGGCCAGCATTTCACTTAAAGAGCTGAACAAATCCTACGGCGCCCTCACCGTCGTCCACGATATCGACCTCGAAATATCAGACAAGGAATTCATCATCCTGGTCGGCCCCTCCGGCTGCGGAAAATCGACGACGCTCAGGATGATCGCCGGCCTCGAGGAGATCTCGGGCGGAGAACTCAAGATCGGCGGCGACGTCATGAACGACGTCCCCTCCAAGGATCGGGATATCGCCATGGTCTTCCAGAACTATGCGCTCTACCCGCATATGACCGTCTACAAGAACATGGCCTTCGGCCTGCAGCTGCGCAAAGTGTCGCGTGATTTCATCGATAAACAGGTGCAGGATGCCGCCAAGATCCTCGACATCACCCATCTCCTGAACCGCAAGCCGAAGGCGCTTTCGGGCGGCCAGCGCCAGCGTGTCGCGCTCGGCCGCGCCATGGTGCGCAACCCGGCCGTCTTCCTGCTCGACGAGCCGCTGTCCAATCTCGACGCCAAGCTGCGCGGCACGATGCGCTCTGAGATCACCAAGCTGCACAAGCGCCTCAACGCCACCTTCATCTACGTTACCCACGACCAGGTAGAAGCCATGACCATGGCCGACCGGATCGTCGTCATGAAGGACGGCCATATCCAGCAGGTCGACACACCGCAGAACCTCTACGACCGCCCCGTCAACATGTTCGTCGCCGGCTTCATCGGCGCGCCACAGATGAACATGCTGCCCTCGACCATTCAGCGCCGGGGTGATAGCTACGTTGCCGTCTTCGACGGCCGAGAATTGCCGCTGCCCGCCCATTTCGACAAGAGCAGGATCGCTCCCTATGAGGGCCGCGAACTGGTGCTCGGCATCCGCCCGGAGAACTTCCACGAACTGCCGCCGGCCGACATTCCGCCCGAAAATCTCGCGCCTCTGAAGGCGGTGGTGGAGCTTGCCGAACCGATGGGCTCGGAAGTGCACCTGAACATGGTCGCCGGCGGACGCAATCTCATCGCCCGTGTGTCGCCGCGCTTCCGGCCCGATATCGGCGAGGAGGCGAGCCTCGTCGCCGACATGAGCAATGCGCAGCTGTTCGACACGGAAACGGAACGCTCGATTCTCTACTGAGCGCCTGGAGAGATGGCCATGCAATGGTTGCGGGAGATGTGGACGAAGGAGGGGCCGGGCATTCCCAAGGATGCTCCGAAGAGGACCGGCCTTGCTCTGTTTGCCGAAATCCTCGTCCGCGAATGGTGGGAGATGGTCAAGCTCAACATCCTGTTCATTCTCGCTTCACTCTTCGTGGTGACACTGCCGGCAGCACTCGCCGCCACGGCCCGCGTCTCGGTGGCATTGGTGGAAGACCGCAACACTTATCTCCTGCGCGATTTCACCGAGGCGTTCCTGCGCTATTTCTGGCGCGCCACCGCCTGCGGCCTGGTCCTGGCGGGCGCGCTTGCCATCGGCGTCCATGCGATTGCCACATATGCCGCCGGCGCCCGGGACAATCTGGCGCTCGCCGCCCCGCTGGCGATCGCCCTCGTCGCGGCCGCTTTCCTCGCGGTCACCGCCTGCCATCTCATCGTCCTGATGGTGATGCGCGACCTGCCGGCTCTACGACTCTTTCGCCTCGCCGCACTTGCCTCCGTCGCCCGCCCTCTCCCAGCGCTTGCCGCGCTCGCCTTCAACGCCGCGCTGTGGCTGGCGCACATCCTCTTCTATCCGATTTCCGTGTTCATGCCGGCGACCTTCAATTTTTCACTCGGAATGTTCGCCGTCGCATTCGCCGCCCATCGCGCGGCGGAGATGGTCCTGGACTTGCCGACGCACGCCAAACCGCATGCACAAGACGCTTCATAAATAACTGATCCAGGGAAGGAGAACAGGAATGTATTTGGATAATATCGGGAGGACGGTGAAACTTGCCGTGGCAGGTTTCACTCTGGCCGCGACGACGGCAGGCGCAGCGCTTGCTCAGGACGCCGTGACGCTGAAATGGGCTTTGTGGGACTGGGACAAGACTGCCTACTACAAGCCGCTGATCGAAGCCTATCAGGCCAAGCATCCGAACGTGAAGTTTGAGCCGATGGACCTCGGCTCGCAGGACTACCAGCAGATGATCTCGACGCAGCTGACCGGCGGCTCGAAAGATATCGACATCGTCACCATCAAGGACGTGCCGGGCTACACCAATTTGGTGCGCGCCGGCAACATCGCCGATCTCAGCGGCTTTGTGACCGATCAGAAGATCGATCCGGCGCCCTATGGCGGCCTGATCGAGGAGTTGACCATCGACGGCAAGATCTATTCGCTGCCGTTCCGCTCCGACTTCTGGATCGTCTATTACAACAAGGACATCTTCGACAAGGCAGGTGTCCCCTACCCCAGCAACGACATGACCTGGGCGCAGTTCGACGAGACCGCCGAGAAGCTCACGGGCGGCATGGGCACCAACAAGACCTATGGCGCGCTGCTGCATACATGGCGCTCGACCGTCCAATTGCCCGGCATCCTCGATGGAAAACACACGCTGGTCGATGGCGATTACGCCTTCCTGAAGTCCTGGTACGAGCGCGCGCTCACCCTGCAGAAGGATGGCGCCATCCCCTCTTATGCCTTCCTGAAGACATCGAACACGCATTACTCGGCGCTCTTCTTCAACGGCACGATCGGCATGCTGCCGATGGGAACCTGGTTCGTCGGCACCCAGATCGCCAAGGTGAAATCGGGTGAATCGAAGAGCAAGAACTGGGGCATCGTGAAGTTCCCGCATCCCGACGGTGTGGCAGCCGGCACGACGGCCGCACAGATCTCGGGGCTGGCGGTCAACGCCAATTCCGAGCACAAGGCTGCCGCCCTCGACTTCATCAAGTTCGTCACCGGCCCGGAAGGCGCGGCAGTCGTCGCGTCGACGGGCACCTTCCCGGCGCTCAAGACCGCCGACGTCAGTGCAAAGATCGCGGCGACACCCGGTTTCCCCGCAGACGAGGCCAGCAAGGAGGCGCTGATACCATCGAAGGCCTATCTGGAAATGGCGGTCAATCCGAACGCCGCCAAGATCGAAGTCGTGCTCAACCGCGTCCACGATGCGATCATGACCGACAACACCCCCATCGATGACGGCTTGAAGGAAATGACCGAAGGCGTGAAGGCCATCAAGTAGCCTCACGAAATGCCGGCGGCCGCGGACCATCACATGGCCCGCGGCCGATCCTGTTTCAGGAAATTTTGAGCTGACGATGATATATGATCCCACCAGAGCCAATCCGCTTTCCGGCAATCCCCTGAAGACTCGCGATGATCTGGCAAAGGCCGTCAACGATCTCTTCGAGCCGCTTCTGCCCTATTTTTCCGAAGGTGGCGCCCGTGTGCGCCTGGGCGCCACCGGCGCGATCTTCGACCGGGCGGCGGCGGATCTGGAAGGATTTGCGCGGCCGCTCTGGGGCATCGTCCCCCTTGCCGCCGGCGGCGGCCATTTTCCGCATTGGGATCTCTATCGGCGCGGCCTCGCAAATGGGACCAACCCTGATCATCCCGAATATTGGGGCGATCTCGCCGACCGCAACCAGCGGCTGGTCGAGCTTGCCGCCGTCGGCTTTGCGCTGGCGCTCGTGCCCGAACATATCTGGGAGCCGCTTGATGACACCGACAAGAAGACGGTCTCTGCCTACCTCATCGCGGCACGCGAACTGGAATTCATCGACAACAACTGGAAATTCTTCCGCGTCCTCATCGATCTCGGGCTGGAGCGCGTTGGTATTCCTTTCGACTACGGGAAGACCGTCGCCTATCTCGACGAGCTGGAGGCTTTCGATCTCGGCGAGGGCTGGTATCGCGACGGGCCGGTGCGGCGGGTCGATCATTACATCCCCTTCGCCATGCATTTCTACGGCCTGATCCATACGGTGCTGGCGCGCGGCGACGATGCCCGCAAGGATCGCTTCCGCGATCGCGCCCGGACCTTCGCGAGGGATGTCCGCCATTGGTTCGGCCCGGATGGCGCTGCCCTTGCCTTCGGCCGCAGCCAGACCTACCGTTTCGCGGCCGGCGGCTTCTGGGGCGCGCTTGCCTTTGCCGGCGTCGAGGCGCTGCCCTGGGCGGAGATCAAGGGCTATTACATGCGCCATATCCGCTGGTGGTCGGTACTGCCGATCGCGGACCGCGACGGCGTTCTGTCCATCGGCTACGGCTATCCGAACCTGCTGATGAGCGAGAGTTATAATTCTCCCGGCTCGCCTTATTGGGCGCTGAAATTCTTCCTGCCGCTCGCCCTGCCCGAGGACCATCCCTTCTGGACCGCCGAAGAGGCGCCGCAGCCGCAATTCCCGGAAGCGGTGACGTTGAAGCCGGCGGGTATGGTCGCCATGCACACCCCCGGAAATGTCGTCGTGCTCTCCTCCGGCCAGCAGCACGACAAGATGCGCGGCGCCAACGAGAAATATTCGAAATTCGTCTATTCCACCCGCTACGCCTTCAATATCGAAGCCGACGACCGGAATTTTGCCGCCGCAAGCTTTGAGGGCATGCTCGGCCTCTCCGACGACGGCACCCATTTCCGCATGCGCGAAACCCTCGACGAGGCGCTGATAGCAGGCGACCGGCTCTATTCACGGTGGCGCCCCTGGAATGATGTCACCATCGAAACCTGGCTCGTTCCCGCAAACCCCTGGCACATCCGCATCCACCGCATCGCCACGCCGCGTACGCTCAGCACCATCGAGGGTGGCTTTGCGATCGAACGCGCCGATTTCAATGCCGATCGATCCGAACAGGCGGAAGGCAGGGCCGTCTGGTACGGACGCACGGATGTCAGCGCGATCGTGGATCTGTCGGCCCGTCCGAGGACCGGCCACGCGATGAGCCCGATCCCCAACACCAACCTCATCCACGCCAAGACCCTTCTGCCGCAGCTCCGCGGCGAAATCGGCGCGGGGACCACCGTCCTCGTCACCGCGGCGATGGCATTGCCCAGCGGGGAGAACTGGGCAGAGGCGCTCGCCAATCCGCCGGCTTGCCCGGATCTCGACGAACTGGAGTGGCACTTTCGCGAAAACGGCATGCGCGTGCCGGCCTTTGCTCTCCTGATGTAGCTGCAATCCCGCCACCACACCAACTCATTACACTTCGCGCATCACATCGTCGGGATATGACGCGAGTTACGTCGCCCTGGCGAAAACACAAGACCAACCTCTGGCGACGGCCGACCGAAAGATGGCGGACGCCGCACGCAGCGAAGGCATCACCATCCTCGGACCACTCGGGCGTGGTGAGGCCTAACTGCGATTAATCAGCTCGGAATGGTACGCCTCAGCGATCTGCTGCGCCCATTCTGCCATTTGATCGTCCGGTATCTGCAGAACGCCATGCTCTGCCATCAACGCATGGTATTGCTGCTTTTCAAGCGGCACGCCTGAAGGCAAGGGAACAACGTGAAAATGTAAATGGCTATTGGCTTGCTGACTGCCGAGTGAAAGCACATAAATTCGCTCGGCGTCGAACAGCCTTTTGAGGGCGCGCGACAAGATGTGAACCTTCTCCTGCAATCGAAGATATTCGTCTGTCGATATATCTCGCGCCAGATCCTCACGGTGCTCCTTCGGACTGACAAGGCAATAACCCGGAAGAGTCGGATATTTGCTCAGAAAGATGATGGTCTCATCGTCCTCGAAAATGCGATGATGAAAGCAAGCGGGCTCGTTCCTGACCAAGCCGCAGATAAAACATGGCCTTGTTTCAATGCCGCGCACATAGGCCTTGAGATCAAATGGTAGGCGTTCGTTCATTGCTGAACCTCCCCTGCGCGGCTTCGATTGTCGATGATACGTCGACCGATATTGTCATCGTATCCTAAAGTGCGTACCCATCTTTCAGATTTGCCGAGCTATGTATTTATCTTCTCGTGCGCCATTAATATTTTCGGATTACTGATAATAATCATACCTACCCTCTCAATTTCATAACTTAATTCTCCTAAATAAATATTATTGAAGTGAAATCCTGACAGGCTTGGTGGTATACTATGATTTCATTTTGGAACTATGGGAGGAGGATGCAATGCCTACCATAATGATCTATCACGACGTCAAAGACACGAAACACTGGCTCGCCTCGCCTGTTCGCAAGCAGGTGCTAGAACCAATCGGCGTCACGAATATTCGCACTTTTACAGACCCGCAAACCTCTAACCGCGTCGGTTTGGTCATGGACGTTGCGGACATGCAAAAGTTGATGGACTTCATGCAGACCAAGGCCGCGGCTGATGCGATGGCGAGTGACGGCGTCCTGCCCGAGACCATGATGTTCCTGGTTCAATCGTAGCACACATCTCAACGAGACTTGGAAATGCAACGCGGGAGGATGATATGACGACGTTATTCGTCAGACACGAGGTCTCCGACTACGCCACCTGGCGCAAGACATACGATGCGTTTCAACAGGTGCAAAAGGCCAATGGCGTTACGGCGGAAGCCGTCTACCGGGCCACCGACAATCCGAACGACATTACCGTTACGCACGAGTTTGCCACGCTGGAAGCGGCTCAGGCTTTCAGTAAGCTGGAAGAACTGAAGGCAGCGATGCGCAAGGGAGGGGTGCTCGGCACTCCGATCGTGTGGTTTGCCAACAAAACGTGAAATGGGGCAAACGCCCGTGGCCGCTCGCGGCACATGAGATGAAGGCGCAGTAGCGCGCGCGCTGCCGAGCGCTCTTATTGCCAGTTCCTCAGGGTACGCAGGAGATCCAGGCCGCGCTGGTATTTTTCCGTTTTCTTGCCGGCATGTTCGGCCTGGCGGAGATTGTCTTCGAGGTCGGCCTGTTTGACCGGCAGGGCTAGCGGATTGGATGCCGCACGTCTGACGAAATCGTCATCCGGCTCGTCGGGCCGCCGCGTCAGGGCATCGACCGCGGAGATAATTGCCGGCGGAAAGCCTTCCTCCCTCAACCTGTCGAGCGTCCACCCGCTTCCCTTCTCGACGACGTCATGAAGATAGGCGACCGTTCGGGTATCGTCGCCGGAAACGAGAAGTGCTACCCGCTGGCAGTGCTCGAAGAACGGCCGGTCAGTCTTGTCAACCTGGTCTTCATGCGCCTCGAGAGCGATTTGGATGGCGTGGTCGAGATGCTGCATCGGATCACGGCCCTTCGGTCTTCCTGATCTTCCGCTGGGACGGCTTTTCGCCCGCCGTCATTTCGATATCAGGCACGGGAAGAACCTGGGTAACCCGGCCGCGCTTTGGTGGCCGCCGATCGAAATCGCCGCTCTCACCGGCGCCCTGAAGCAGCGCCGCATCATCCCTGTCGTCTTCATCGAGCAGGTCCTGCAGCGTCTCATGCTCGTCCTCGCCGGCCAGTTCATCGCATGCTTGCAGCCAATGGCGCTGGTCCGCACCATCCGGGCGACCCTCGGCCTCCCAGATTTCGTAAGCACGGCGACGTATCTGCTCGTGCTTGTCTATAGCCATGATCTCCTCCAAGCACATTTGAATCAGCCATTCAGGGTGTGTTGATGGTCGGCAGAAAATCCTCCACCTGTTTACGCGCATCTTTTGAAAGCGTCTCCACCCGCTCCTTCCAGAACCGTTCGGCCTCCGGCGGATCCTCGTCCCATTGGCGGACTTCGGTGATGTTGTCGTCAATTTTGGACCGGCGGCAGCCACCGAGTCTCAAATATTCCTTCGCAAGTTTCAGGCTGGGTGTTTCGGTGTCGGCGCCGCCTATCACCGTGCCTACGTTCCTGCGGGCATTCTCCAACGTCCTGCGACGATCATCCGCCGCCTGCTGCGTGTCGGCGGAGCGTGCGTCGTCAGTGCCGCTTTCCGGCGGCAGGGCGGATCTGGGCGTCATACCGGTCATCCTTCCACTCATGCAAAGATATTTCGATCCGATAAACCTCGCGGGTTGCAAGAGTTCCCACCGATGGCAATGATTTGAGTGGAGGCTCGGGCCGGAGCGCCCGGGCGCTATCCCGGCCGTCAATGAACGGCCACGCTCACCATGCGATAGGGATGCACGGCCTCGAACTGCGAGATCATCGCCGTTGCCCGCAGCAGCACGCGCTCGGCATTCTCGGGATCGTCACGGGCCAGTTCGTCGGCGCTGACCCGAATTGCTTCAGCCATGTTGATGGAAAGTTCTGCAAATTGCGCATCGCCCTCGACAAGGGCCTCACGTGCCGTGTCTTCCAGCGTACGGGCGATGTCAACGAAGATCTCCTCGCGTTCCTCGACGCTGAGATCTTTGATTGTATTGGCCTTTTCTTCCATGACAGGCACTCCGGAAAGACGTGGGAATCATCTTCTTTCATTTCGAACGCCGGAGCAGCACTTCTGTTCCCTGGAGGGGGAGACCGGCGCCTCGGTGTCGGCATCGTTTGCCGTGCGATCGAGGCGCCGGAATGCCGGTGCGGAAGGCTCGGCCATCGTTGGCACGTCTGCGGATCGCCCGCTTACTGCTCAGAGAATTTGACCATCGTGCCGCCGCCGGTCGCCTGGTCGGTCGGGAAGACCTCGATCCGGGACACGTCGACGAAAACAGGAAGCTCGATGGCATTCGCGATGATCGAGGCGATGTGAGCGGGCTGTATCGGGCGGTAGCCGTCGCAAAGCAGAGTTCGCGCCTGATTGCCGGCCATTGCGGTGCGATAGAGGTCCGTCTGCACGCGGCCCGGCACCACCTCGGTCACGCGCACCGAGCTTCCGAGCAGGTCGCAACGCAGATTGTCGCAAAACAGGCTAAGCCCGGCCTTCGACGGCCCGTAGGCACCCATATTCGGATATGGCGCCTGACCGCCGCTCGAACCGATGTAGATGAGGTGGCCACGCTTTCTTTCGACCATGGCAGGCAGGAATGCGCGGGTCAGATGCATCGGCGCTTTGAGATTGATGTCGATCATGGCAAAGCTCAAGTGCATTCTGAAGGTTTCGAAATGATTCCACGCCTGCAGCCAAAGATCTCGATCTGCCTTCCTCCCGCGGATTTCTTCCAGCGCCTCGTCGAGGCGGGGTTTACCGGCGATATCGAGACCGGCGCCGCCAGCCGGACGGTATTTTCGACCGACAATTCCATTTACCAGATCGAGCCGACCGGCATCCTTTTTCCGAGGGGCGTCGAAGACCTGCAGCTCGTGGCGGCCACTCTATCGGAACCGGCCTTCCGGGGGATAAGCATCGCACCGCGCGGCGGCGGCACCGGCACGAATGGCCAATCCCTGACATCGGGCGTCGTGGTGGACTGTTCGCGGCACATGACGTCCATTCTGGAAATCGATCCGGTCCGAAGGGTTGCGCGCGTCCAGGCCGGCGTCGTCAAGGATGAGCTGAACCGGGTACTGAAGCCCTACGGCCTCTTTTTCGCACCGGAGCTCTCGACCTCCAACCGCGCCACCATCGGCGGCATGATCTCCACCGACGCCTGCGGCCAGGGCTCCTGCCTCTACGGCAAGACCAGCAACCACGTCCTCGGATTGCGCGTCGTGCTTATGGACGGGTCCGACTTTTGGTCGCGTCCGCTCGATGCAGAGGCGCTCGCGGGGATCGCCGCGCGCGAGGATCGCCTCGGCGAAATCCACAGGACGGTCGAACGGATTGCGCGGGAAAAGCGCGAGCGGATTACCGAGATCTTTCCGAAGCTGAACCGCTACATGACCGGCTACGACCTCGCCCATGTCACACGTGGCGACGGACGCTTCGACCTCAACGCCGTTCTCTGCGGCTCCGAGGGCACGCTGGCGATGATCGCCGAAGCCGAACTCAACCTTCTGCCGATCCCCGCCCATGCGGCACTGATCAATATCCGCTACGGGGACTTCAACACCGCCTTGGAGGATGCACGCAACCTGGTGGCGCTGAAGGTCGCCTCGGTGGAAACGGTCGACGAGAAAGTGCTCGGCCTCGCGAAAGGCGACATCGTCTGGACCGGCATTGCCCGCTTCTTTCCCGACGATCCGGCGAACGCGACCAACGGCATCAACATCGCCGAAGTGCTTGCCGACGATGAAGAGGAACTCGAGCGCAAGCTTTCGGAAGTGACCGCCGCACTCGACACGGACGCGAATGCACGCCATGCCGGCTACACGGTCGCCCGGGGCCATGCCGAAGCCGAAGCGATCTGGTCGATGCGCAAGCGGGCGGTCGGCCTGCTCGGAAATGTGGAGGGGCCGGTCAGGCCCGTCGCCTTCGTCGAGGATACGGCCGTGCCGCCGGAAAACCTGGCGGCCTATATTCGCGAGTTCCGTTCGCTTCTCGATGGCGCGGGCCTTTCCTACGGCATGTTCGGCCATGTCGATGCCGGCGTCCTGCACGTGCGGCCGGCGCTCGACCTCACCCGCGACGACCACATCAGGCTGGTGCGCGACATCAGTGACGCCGTCGTGGCGCTCACCCGCAAATATGGCGGCGTCCTCTGGGGAGAGCACGGCAAGGGCGTGCGTTCGGAATATGTGCCGGAATTTTTCGGCGATCTTTATCCCAGCCTGCAGGAAATCAAGCGGGTGTTCGATCCTGAGAATCGGCTCAATCCGGGCAAGATCGCGACCCCTTCCGCGGAAGTGCTGACGAAGATCGACGATGTCCCGCTGCGGGGAGATATCGACCGCATCATCGGCAACGAGATCCGCTCCGCGTTCGACAACGCCGCCTATTGCAACGGCAACGGCGCCTGCTTCGATTTCGACGAAACGAGCCCGATGTGCCCCTCCTACAAGGCAACGCGCGACCGGCGTTTTTCCCCCAAGGGCCGCGCCGCGCTGATGCGGGAATGGCTGAGGCTGCTTGCCGAAAAAGGCATCGACCCGCGCCAGGAGGTGACACGGCTGCGGCGCGGCACGCCCCTCGTAAGTCTCGCGCGCCGCGCTTTCAACTCGCTGAACCCGGCCAATCGGGATGACTTTTCCCACGAGGTGCGCGCGGCGATGGACACATGTCTCGCCTGCAAGGCCTGCGCTGGGCAATGTCCGGTGAAAGTCAGCGTGCCGGCCTTCCGCTCGAAATTCCTGGAACTCTATTATGGACGCTACCTCCGCCCGCTGAAGGATCCGCTGGTCGCAGCGATCGAAACCACCTTGCCGTTCGTCCGGCGCATCCGGCCGGCCTATAACTTCATCGTCGGCACGCGCGCCGGCAGGACGATGATGAGCATGACCGGGCTGACTTCCCTGCCGCGTCTGCCGCAGATCTCGCTCGCAAGGGAAGCCGTCCGCCTCGGCGTGCCGCTTGCGACCGCTCAGGCGATCGAAGCCCTGTCGCGCGAGGAAAGGCAGCGGAGTGTCGTTTTCGTCGCCGATGCCTTCACCGCCCACTTCGATCCCGATGTCGCGCTTGCTGCCATCCGGATCGCTCGGAAAATGGGGCTGACGCCCTTTCTTGCAACCTCCCACGTCAATGGCAAAGCCCTGCATGTTCACGGCTATCTCGGACGCTTCGAGGCGGCGGCCGAGCGGACCGCACGTTATCTGCAGCGACTGTACGAGACAGGCGTGGCGCTCGTCGGGCTCGATCCGTCGATGACGCTCGCCTTTCGCAGCGAATATAAGGGGATGCTGAAGGCGACCGTTCTGCTGCCGCAGGAATGGCTCATCGACAATCTCGACCGGCTCGCCGCTTCATCTGCCGCCGCTCCGAGTAGAAGCTTCCGGTTGCTCGCCCATTGCACGGAACGCACCAATGCGCCGGCCTCCGTCGGGCAATGGCAGAAAATATTCAAAAGTCTCGGCATCGACCTTCGGCCAGCCCAAACCGGGTGCTGCGGCATGGCCGGCACCTTCGGCCACGAGGCTCGCAACCGGCCGATCTCCGAGCGTCTTTATGCGATGAGCTGGAAGCCGGAGCTGGATGCCGCCGGCGAGACCCATATCCTTATGGCGACAGGATATTCCTGTCGCTCGCAGGTGAAAGAAATCGACGGCAAGCAAATTCCGCATCCATTTCAGGTCATCGACAAGATAATCCCCGAAACCGAGCATATCTGCAAGACGCGCGCCCGAGGCGCTGATCGCCCGCGCCTACGACTATCTCGAAAACCTCGTGACTGATGACGCCGTGGTCGAGGCGCGCGCCGACTAGCGCGCGCGGCTACAGCACCTATTTGAAAAAGATCAACAAGGAACATGCCGCCATTCTGGCAGCAATCACCCGGGGTAACGCCAAGGTCGCAAAAAACGCGCTGATCGCCCACCGGGAGGAAAGCCTCCATCGCCACCGCACGATGCTCGACGAGCCGGCGAATAGCGAAACAGAGGATTGATGTGCGCCGCCTGCCTTTCAAGCGGCGCGTTTTCCTGCGATCACCTATCCCGCGATCGCTTTCCCGTAATCACTTTACCTATGCGATAGCCTGGTCGCGAATTTGGCTCAGGCTCGTTTTCGGCGTCAGCGTTTCCGGGTCGATCCGGATTTCGATAAGAGCCGGCTTACCTAATGCCTCGCAGCGTTCGAAGGCGCCGACGAAATCCTCGATCTCATCAACGGTCTCGCCATGCAGGCCATAGGATCGCGCCAACGACGCAAAATCCGGGTTCGTCAGTCGGGTGCCGGAAACGCGGCCGGGATAGCTGCGCTCCTGATGCATACGGATCGTGCCGTAAATGCCGTTGTTGATGACGAGGAAGATCACCCGCGCGTCTGCATCGCGGTCGCGAGCTCCTGCCCGTTCATCAGGAAACACCCGTCGCCCGCAAAAGCCGCCGATCGATCAGAAGGTCGCAATCCTTGATGTGCCGGATCAGCTTCGGACCTGCGGCGAGGCCGAGGTCGCCGTCAGTCGGGGTTTCGGCCGGATGATTTTCCCCGAAGCACGATCATCTGCTCGTGCTGTACCTCATTCGCATCATTCAGCACCGCGCGCCAAAGCCTGTTGCCGAGCCGAAGCGACACCCGCTTGGTGCCCTCGTGTCCAGCGGTGCCGATTTCCACGGAGCTGACGAGGGAGCCATGCCGCATGTGGCGGCGCAGATCGGCCTGCGACAGTCCGAACCGTTCCGCGAGTTCGGATGAATCCAGGATAAAATCCCCACTCGGATCGCGCTCGATCAACACCGGCTCATTCTCCCCCTGCTTGACAATCTACGAGTACCGCTCAGGCCACGGCCGAGATCGGGGCGCTGTCGTTCGGCAGCAGCCGCGCCACTGCGCTCAGGAGATCGGTCTGCGATATCAGGCCGAGGATCCTGTAGTCGTCATCGACGATGATGACGGCATGCGTGCATCCGTCCGTCAGGACGGGCAGCAGCGACAGGGCCGGATCTGAAGGCCTCGCCACGGCCGGTTTCGAGATCGCATGCGCGATCCTATCGGTGCTCGTCGACAATTCCCGCAAGCCGACGGTGCCGATCAGGCGACCCTCCGGATCCTTCACCGGCAGCGTCCGGATATTATGCTTCAAAAGCAGGTGCCGGGCGACATCCGGTTCTGCAGCTTCGCCGACGGCGATCACGTCGCGCGACATGATATCGGCACAGCTGATCTTGCCGTTTGAGCGGATCGCCGCCTGCAACTCGACCTGCTGCAGCAGCCGGCCGAGGTCGGCGCGATCGATATCGAAGGTTTCGTCGAGCGCGGCGAGGGCGGCATCGACATCCTCGTCGCGAAAGCCCACCCGCACGGCCGATGGCAGGTCGATCGTCTGATGGTTGTTCTCCGCCGGTTTTGGAACGACGTGCGGATAATTCCGCTTGGAAAGCTTGTGGAACAGCAGCCCAAGGCCGACGAGGATGCAGGAGTTCAAGGCGACGGGCACGAAGGGAAAGAGGAAACCCCAGCCGGCAACGACAGGACCGCCGAGCACGGCGGTCAGCGCCGCCGCGCCTCCCGGCGGATGAAGGCATCGAGTGAAAGACATGGCGCCGATGGCAAGCGACACACCGACGCCGGTCGCGATGATCGGATCGCGGATGAAATAGGCAGCGATGATTCCCATCAGGGCGGAAATGGTATTGCCGCCGATGATCGACCAAGGCTGGGCAAGCGGGCTTGAAGGCACAGCGAAAAGCAGCACCGCGGATGCCCCCATCGGCGCGACGATCAGGGGAAGATGCGGCCCCTGCCCGAACAGATAGCCACTGATGACGCCGGTGAGGCCGATGGCCAGCAAAGCGCCGAGACATGCGATCAGCCGCTCTCGCAAGGTCGCGCCGGCCAGGATCGGTGAAAACAACCGAAAGCGGCGGAAGCGGCTCGGTCCCACCTTCGGGGAAACGGGAGATTGCATGAGAAGACCAATTTGAAGCGAGGATTATCTGGCGGGTTAAGGGAGCAAGATGGGCGAGCTAGTTTGTCAGCCTGACATCTCTGCCTTTTGTCGCGCTGAGAACTTCGTGGAATGCGTCGAAAGCGCGGGGGCGATCGTTCTTGCGGTAGACCAGGAGCGTCTCCACGAGCCCCAGCTGATGGGTCTGGACGGATGTCGGCCAGGGCATCAGGTCGAGCACGGATCTCGGCATCACACCGGCGGTGTTGCCGGTCGCCACACTCGCCAGGATCGCATGGTAGGAGCCATGTTCGCTCGTCGGCAGGATACTCGATTTGCGCGCCCAGTTTTCGGCGATCCGGCGATAGGTGCAGCCGGGTTCCAAAGCGGCAATCGACCCGACACGCAGATCGGCGGCGGATTTGACCGCGGGATGCCCGGATGGCAGTACGATCAACAGGTCTTCAACAAAGACCGGCTCCATCTCCAGTGCCTTGAGCTCAGCCTCGAAACCCGCGTCTTCCCCGCGCATCGTCTTCGGCGGGCAGGCAATCAGCGCGCAGTCCAGCATATCGGCCACAACGGCGCGGGCGAGGTCGCGGGATGCGCCCATCGTCAGATGAAGCGACACGTCAGGCCACATCCAGTTGAATTGCGTCAGCGCCGCCGGCAGCCGGCTCGCCGCCGTGCTTTCCATCGTGCCGACGCGCAATGTTCCAGACGGGGCGAGAGGCCGTACAGCCTGGCGCGCTTCGAGCGCGAGCGCCGTCAGCCGGTTGGCGTAGGTCAGGAACGTCTCGCCCTCCCGTGTCAATGTCATTTTCTTGCCGTCACGGCTGAAGAGGGAAACACCAAGGTCGCCCTCCAGCTGCCGGATGCGCGTCGTCACATTCGACGGCACCCGCCCGACGGCCTTGGCAGCCTTGGTAACGCTGCGCTCGCCGGCGACAGCGAGGAATATCTCGAGCGACGAAAGGTCCAATGAAAGATCTCGTTTCGGGAATTATGGAGAAAGATCATTCTCCATACAAAAATCATCGCCACCACTCAAGTCGTATTGCGATATAATTTGCCCAGGCAAGCAAAGAGGAAACAGCTGCCGAAAAAAACAACGCGACGCCGAGGAAATAGCCATGCGAGCCCGATGTTACCGCCACTCCACAAGAATTGCGGCGCTTGCAGCTGGCACGGGGTTTGCATCTGCAAACCCATCTGCAGATCGATCGGCGACGACCTCATGGTGCATCTTGTCTTGACCTGTCTTCTTCTCAGCATGGCTTCCGGCTTGAGCATGCGGCGCTTTCTCCTGCCGTATCTCCCGGGCGGCGATCTCGCCGAGAAGTCCGCGCCCGTGACCGTCGTCGCGAGCGCCGTTTTTCTGGGGACGCTGGCTTTTACGGTCTCCGATCAGAATCTGTGGGCAATATCCGCCATTCTGATGCTCGGCCTGCTACTGGCGGCCATGTTCGACGATGCCAGGCCCAAGCTGACCATCGCCCTCTCCGCCATCAGCCTGGCGGTCTATCTCGGCCTGCGTTCGATCAACTGAGCCATCCGGCTTTCCCAGACAGCGGCGCCGCGTGCGCCGCTCGGAGATGATCGAACACTCGTCTATTTGGCGGCATAGAAGCCGCTGTCAAGATGCTGCATCCAACGACGAAAATCATTCGTAAGCAGCGCCACATCATACCGCCACTCCGTTCGCAAAAGCTCCCACCGGCCTGCTTCTCCACTGTCAAGCAAGGCATCAAGCCTCTGCCTGAGATTTTCAAACGCCTCATCAGCAGGATAGGGCGTGGGGCGGTACAATGAGGGATGCAATCGGCTTTCCATCAAGCTCACTCCTCAACAATCGGGGCCACTCATATATATCGTATTACGATATATTTTCAAGAGACGCTGGCGAGATCGTTCGATAGAATTCACCGGTGATGCCGGTGCAAACACAACAATCGACCAAATCCCGGCCGCTTTCGGCAAATAAAGCCTGAGCCTCCCTCTACAGTCATTGCCGCACGGCGCAACCCGCAGAGCAGGAATGTGCTGATCAGCCTGTGAGAGGACCTGCCATGAAGACCTACAAGATTGCCCTACTGCCAGGAGACGGCATCGGCCGCGATGTAACTGAGGCAGCCAAGGCCGTGCTCGAAAAAGCGGCTGCGCGAAACGGATTCTCGCTTGCGACGACAAGCTATCCCTGGTCCTGCGACTACTATCTGGAGAACGGCAGCATGATGCCCGGCAACGGCATCGAAATACTGCGCTCCTTCGATGCCATTCTGCTCGGCGCCGTCGGATGGCCTCGTAAAGTGCCCGATTCCGTGTCGCTGCACGGACTTCTGCTGCCGATCCGCAAGGCTTTCGTGCAATATGCCAATATCCGCCCGCACCGGCTGCTGCCGGGTGTGCAGGGACCGTTGCGGTCGGAGAACTTCGACATCCTCTGTATCCGTGAAAATACCGAAGGCGAATATTCCGGCGCCGGCGGCCGCGTCCACCAGGGGACCGACAGCGAGGTGGCTGTTGAGACCTCGATCTTCACTCTCAAGGGGGTCGAGCGCATCCTGCGTTTCGGTTTCGAACAAGCGCGGGCGCGACGCGGCAAGCTTGCCTCGGTGACAAAGTCCAACGCGCAAAGATACTCAATGGTTTTCTGGGATGAGATCACCCAGAGGCTTTCCCAGGACTATCCCGATGTCGAGGTGACCAGTTACCATATCGACGCCATGGCCGCCCGCATGGTCATGGCGCCGGAGAGCCTCGATGTGGTCGTCGCGTCCAACCTGTTCGGCGACATCCTGACAGACCTTGGCGCCGCCATCCAGGGCGGGCTCGGCTTTGCAGCCTCCGCCAATATCAACCCGGATCGCTCGGCACCGTCGATGTTCGAGCCGGTGCACGGCTCGGCGCCGGATATCGCCAATCTTGGTATCGCCAACCCGATCGCCGCCATCTGGTCGGGCGCAATGATGCTGCAGCATCTGGGAGAAGCGGCTGCAGCCGGAAAGGTGATGGCCGCAATCGAGGCGACGACGGCACGCGGCATCGGTGCAAGTCCCGGCAGGGACAAGACGGAGGCGATCACGGCATCGGTGCTATCGGCGCTCGACTAGAGCAAATACCGACGCGGGTAAGCGGGTTTGGCCGCCCGACCTAAATCTGAACCTGTTTTGGCCGTTCAATGATCGTCGTGATCGTGATGCGATGGAAGGTCGAGGCCGAACGTATTGACCAGATCGGCCACCTGTCCCGGGCTGAGGTAACGGGGATTGAGGTTGCGTAACAGTAGATACAGCTTTGCCGTTTCCTCCAGCTCTTCGGTGGCAAAGACCGCCGCCTCAAGGCTGTCGCCGGCAACGACAGGTCCGTGGTTGGCCAGAAGCACCGACGAATACTTGCCCGCCAGTCCGCGGATGGCGTCGGCCACATCAGGATCGCCGGGACGGTAATAGGGCACCAGAGCGGTTTCGCCGGCGCGCATCAGATAATAGGGCGTCATCGGCGGCAGGGCGGCGCGCGGATCGATCTCCGGCAGCATGGTCAGCGCCACCGCATGGGTGGAATGAAGATGAACGATGGCGCGGGCGCTGCCGCGCGTATCGTAGAGGGCCGCGTGCAGCGGAATTTCCTTGGTCGGCTTGTCGCCGGAGAGCAGCCGGCCTTCGGCATCGAGCCTGGAGATCCGGGCCGGATCGAGAAAACCGAGCGACGCGTTGGTCGGCGTAACCAGCCAACCGCCGTCTTCCAGCCGCAACGATATGTTGCCCGACGAACCGGGCGTCAGCCCGCGCTCGAACAACGAGCGGCCGTATCGGCAGATTTCTTCACGCTGGCGCGCGTCGGACATGACATTTCCTCCAATTACGCGGTTGCCCCGTCGATCAGTTCAAAACCGAGATCGACGGCCTGGGGCGGGGCGTCGGCCACGACCAGTTGCGCGGCGATCTGTCCGGTCGCCACACGCGGCGTTCGTATGGTCGACAAGGGCTGCGGCATTGCCCGGCCGATATCGAGGCCGTTATAGCCGAAAATGGCAAGCCTCGAGGGGATAGCGATCCCCTCGGCCAGACAGTGAAAATAGCCGCCCAGCGCCATATCGTCGTTGGAAAAATAGACGGCATCGAGATCCCTCGTCCGGGCAAGCAGCCGCTCCAGCCCCAGCCGGCCGTTTTCCACGGATGAAGCGCCGGCGAGAATTTCGCGCGCGACGAGAGGGGCGCCACCGGCCGCCAGCGTTTCGCAAAAGCTGGAAAACCGCTTGCCGGCGCGGGTATCACGGTTGAGATCGTGACCGACATAGCCGATCCGGCGATAGCCTCGCTTGAGCAGGAAGGCAGCGCTCTCCCGCCCGGCCGCGCGGTTCGAGAAGCCGACCGCGATATCGAGCGCATCGCCGTCGAGATCGAGCAGTTCCAAGACCCGGCATCCGCTGGCGCGCAGCATCTTCACCGTCCCCTCGGTATGCTCGTATCCCGCCAACATGACCGCCGCCGGCCGCCAGGCGAGCATCGCAGCAGCGAGCGCTTCCTCCTTGCCCGGATCATAGTCGGTGACGGAGAACACCGCCTGATACCGGTTTTCCTCCAGGACGGCGCTGGCGCCGCGCAGCACATCGGGGAAGACGATGTTGGAGAGCGAGGGAATGACGAAGGCAACGAGACGCGAACCGGTGGAGGCCAGCGTCCCGGCGATCCGGTTCGGCACATAGCCCAACCGCTCGACGGCAGCCATCACCCGCTCCCGCGTCTTGCCGGAAAACGAGCCGTGATTGCGCAGCACGCGCGATACCGTGCTCTCACCGACACCGGCCGCTTCCGCGACCTCGGCAAGCGTTACCGTCACCTGCTGTTTGAAATCCATCGTATGTTTGAACCCAAGCTCTTTGGGGATGGCTGCCGGCATCTCCGCCGGCAACCGCCGCGCTGCCACCATTTTTCACTGCTCCCGCCAAGAAGCAAGGATTTTTTGGCAGCGCTACCAATTTGATGTTGGCAGCGCTGCCAAAATAGATTAATGAAAATGGCAGCGCTGCCAAAAATGGCTTGGCGTGCTGCGGGAGGACCGACAGGAGACCGCGGCAACAATTGGAGGAGAAAATCATGACTCTGCAGACGCAAGCGCCGCCCGTTGGCGCCCATCCCGCCCAGACGGCGGAAGACCGCGCCTATGCCAAGGTGTTCTGGCGCATCGTGCCATTTTTGATGTTGTGCTACGTGGTCGCCTATCTCGATCGCGTCAATGTCGGCTTCGCCAAGCTGCAGATGTCGAGCGAGCTCGGCCTCTCCGAAGCTGCCTATGGCATCGGCGCAGGCATTTTCTTTATCGGTTATTTTCTGTTCGAGGTGCCGAGCAATGTCATCATGAACAGGGTTGGCGCGCGGATGTGGATCGCCCGCATCATGGTCACCTGGGGCATCATTTCCGCCGCCTTCATGTTCACCTCGTCGGAAACCGTCTTCTATGTGCTGCGTTTCCTGCTGGGTGTTGCCGAAGCCGGATTTTTTCCCGGCATCATTCTCTACCTCACAGCGTGGTATCCGGCCGGTCGCCGCGCCAGGATCATCACCACCTTCATGTCCGCGATCCCGATATCGGCGATTTTCGGCAATCCGCTTTCGGGCCTCCTGATGGACAGTTTCCACGGCACGCACGGACTTTCCGGCTGGCAATGGATGTTCCTGATCGAAGCCATTCCGGCCATTCTTTTCGGCATCGCGACCTTCTTCTATCTTGATGATACGATCGAAGACGCGAAATGGCTGAACGATGAGGAAAAGCGCGTGCTCGCGGCCAATATCGAAGCGGAGAACCGGGCCAAGGCCTCAAGCCCGCACAGCATTGCCGCAACGCTGAGCGACCGCCGCGTCTGGCTGATGTGCCTGATCTATTTCTGCTTCGTGCTCGGGCAATACGGCCTGAATTTCTGGATGCCTTCGATCGTGAAAGCCTCAGGCGTCAGCGGAAACCTCAATATCGGCCTGATTTCCGCGATCCCCTATATCTGCACCTTCATCGCCATGCTGGCGCTCGGACGCTCTGCCGACCGGATGCGTGAACGCCGCTGGCACCTCGTCGTCCCGGCCGTCATCGCCGCCGGCGGTTTTGTCGCGGCAACGTTGGCGACCAGCACGACGGTCTCGATTGCCTGCCTCTCGCTGGCGGCCGCAGGCGCCATCAGTTGCGCGCCGCTCTTCTGGTCGCTTCCGACAGCTTTTCTTGCCGGCACCGGCGCTGCGGCCGGCATCGCCTGGATCAACTCGGTCGGCAATCTTGCCGGGTTCCTCGGGCCGTTTCTGGTAGGCTATCTGAAGGACTTCACCGGCACCAACAGCGCCGGCATGTATCTGCTGGCAGCTGCCTTGATCATTGGTTCGCTGGCCGTGTTGACGGTTCCTGCGAAAACCGTCAATCGCTGAACTCGCCCATAACCCCGAAAATCGGCATCGATTTTCGGAAAGGATTATGCGCAAATTCAAAATGTTAGAGCGTCGTTAGCGTGTCTTATGGACGTGCGGCGCTCTAAAGCCCCTCCAGGACTGCTCCGCAGGAGCACAGACTTTTCTCACAAGACCGGAGAACCTCCTCATGTCACCGCTTGCTGAAAATACCGGACCTGCCGTCGTCGCGGCCGTCATCGGCCTTGGTTCCATGGGGCTCGGAATGGCCCGTTCGATGAAGCACGCCGGGCTCGATGTCGTTGGATATGACATCACGCCGGCAGCGGTGGAGCGCTTCATCGCCGATGGCGGACGAGGTGCAACGACCCCGGCCGGCGCGGCAAAGGACGCCGACATCGTCGTCTCCGTCGTCGTCAACGGCGCCCAGACCGAGGCCGTGTTGTTCGGGCCTGACGGCGTCGCGCACAGGATGAAACCCGGGGCGGTCTTCATCTCGTCGGCAACCATGGACCCCGCCGTCGCCCGCGATCTGGCACAAAGGGTGGAGGCTCTCGGCCTGCATTATCTCGACGCCCCGATTTCGGGCGGCGCAGCCAAGGCCGCGCGTGGCGAACTGACGATCATGGCATCCGGCTCCAGACAGGCTTTCGACGCCGCGCGTCCGGGTCTGAACGCCATGGCCGGCAAGGTCTACGAACTCGGCGATGCCGCCGGGGCAGGCGCGGCCTTCAAGATGATCAACCAGCTTCTCGCCGGCGTGCACATCGCGGCCGCCTGCGAAGCCATCACCTTTGCCGCCAAGCAGGGCCTCGATCTCGACAAGGTCTATGAGGTGATCACGGCCTCGGCCGGCAATTCGTGGATGTTCGAAAACCGCGTGCCGCATGTACTGGCCGGAGACTATACGCCGCTCAGCAGCATCGAGATCTTCGTCAAGGATCTCGGCATCGTCCAGGACATGGCCCGCTCCCAGCGTTATCCCGTGCCGCTCGCGGCAGCGGCGCTGCAAATGTATCTGGCTGCCGCCGGCGCCGGCATGGGCCGTGATGACGATTCCTCGCTCGCGCGGCTCTATGCCCAGCTTTCCGGCGCGGAATTGCCCGGCTCCAACAAAGAGGAACGCTAGCCATGCCGGTTTTCGCCGCCAACCTGACGATGATGTTCAACGAATGGACATTCCTCGACCGCTTCGACGCCGCAGCCGACGCCGGCTTTGCCGCCGTCGAATATCTCTTTCCTTACGAAGCAGCGCCGGAGGCAATCGCCGAACGGCTTGGCCGCAACAATCTGCAGCAGGCCTTGTTCAACCTGCCGCCGGGCGACTGGGCGGCAGGCGAGCGTGGCGTCGCGGCCCTTCCCGGACGGTTCGATGCGCTGAAAGCGGATGTCGAGCGGGCGCTCGACTATGCGGCGGCGACCGGCGTCAGGCGGTTGCATCTGATGGCAGGCATCGCCGACCCGCGTGACGAAAACGCCGCTTCTTCTTACCGGCGCTCCGTCACTTATGCTGCCGAACGGCTTGCGGACAAAGGCATCGATCTCGTGCTCGAGCCGATCAACGGCCGAAACATGCCGGGATATTTCCTCAACGACTTCAGCGCCGCCGAAAAGCTGATTGCCGAATGCGGCCTGCCCAACCTGAAACTCCAGTTCGACATCTATCATTGTCAGATCATCCATGGCGACGTCACGATGGCGTTGCGGCGCCTGCTGCCGATCACCGGCCATATCCAGATCGCCAGCGTGCCGTCCCGCAACGAGCCGGACGGGGAGGAGCTGAACTATCCCTATCTGTTCGGCGAAATCGACCGCCTGGGTTACGACGGTTTCATCGGCTGCGAATACGTCCCGCGCGGCCACACACTGGACGGCCTCGGCTGGTTCAGACCTTTTGCACGGAGCTAGACATGGCCATTTTGCTCGGATCAATCGCTGACGACTATACGGGCGCGTCCGACCTTGCCAACACGTTGACGAAGAACGGTCTGCGCACGGTGCAGACGGTCGGCATCCCCGATCCGTCGCTGGCGCTGCCGGATGTCGACGCCGTCGTCGTTTCCCTGAAAATCCGCTCCATCCCCCCGGCGGACGCCGTGACGGCTGCAACCAGCGCCGAGCAATGGCTGCGCCGGCGAGGCGCGAGTCACGTCCTCTACAAGATCTGCTCGACCTTCGATTCCACCGATGCCGGCAATATCGGACCGGTCACCGAGGCATTGAGCCACGCTGCGGGCGGCGGCATCGTGCTGGTGACACCAGCTTTCCCGGAAACGGGTCGCACCGTCTATCTCGGCCATCTCTTCGTCGGCAGACAGCCCTTGAACGAAAGCCCGCTCAAGGACCACCCCCTCAATCCGATGCACGACGCCAATCTCGTGCGGGTTCTCGCCCGGCAATCGCATGGCGCTGTCGGGCTGATCGATCTCACGGCCATCGCGGCCGGACCCGGCGCCGTCAAAGCGAGGCTCGAGGCGCTGCGCGCGGCAGGCGTCACCGCTGCCATCGCCGATGCGATTTTCGAGCGGGATCTGGAAACGCTCGGCGAGATCGCATTGGAAACACCGGTATCCACCGGCGCATCCGGGCTCGGTCTCGGCCTTGCCCGCGCGTTGGTCCGCTCCGATCGGATATCGTCCGGCGGCGCGGTGCCGGCGGATGTCATTCGCCCGGTCGGCGGGCTTTCCGCGATCGTTGCCGGCAGTTGTTCCAAGGCAACGCTACGCCAGCTCGACGTCGCCGAACGGTCGATGCCCGTCCTGCGGCTCGATCCGGAAAAGCTGCTTGCCGGTCCGGACGAGATCGCCGCGGCGATTTCCTGGGCCGGAGACCGCATCGCTGCCGGCCCCGTCGCGGTCGCCGCAAGTGCTGCCCCCGAAACCGTGACCCGGCTGCAATCCCTTTATGGGCGGGAGGCCTCCGGCCACGCGGTCGAGACTGCAACGTCGATCATCGCAGCCGAACTGGTGGCAAGAGGCGTGCGGCGCCTCGTGGTCGCAGGCGGCGAAACCTCAGGGGCCGCCGTCGACCGGCTGGCCATTCCGGCATTTCTGATCGGACCGGAGATCGCGGCCGGCGTGCCGGTGTTGCGCACGGTCGGCAATGCCCAGGGCGACATGCTTCTGGCGTTGAAATCAGGCAACTTCGGAGGCGAGAATTTCTTCGCGGCAGCGCTGGCCATGATGCACTGACGTGTCTCCGGTTTTCAGCGGTGCCGGCGGAAACGGAACCCGCCGCCATCGCCGATCTCCACACCATCACGGCGCTTGAACGCGCGGCCTTTGACCTCGTCATCCCCAACATTCGGCCATGGCGTCTCTGCCATGCGCTGCCGCGTGCCGCGCCGAAACGATAGACCTGACGGCCGAACGTCCCGGAGCCCACCGGAACAAAACGCGAACGAAGCAGACAGGCGCGTGGGCGAGGCAGGCCTCAGAATATCGCGAAACGGTCAGATTCGGTATTTTGTGCCGCCATATGTCGCCTTTCAGGAGAATCCGGCGCGGTGCAGGTGACAAACTACAGTCACTGAAGGGCTCGGATCCCGGCAAATGCGAGGCCTTCCATAGAAGAGCGGGACAATGATCTCGCCTGCGGGAACAGAATATTCTTCTTCGAGAAACCGTGCTCCCATTGGGGCCGAACACTGGGGAATTCACGTGAGCAAGAGCCTTCCGGAATTCAAATACATGACATTCGATGTCGTCGGCACGCTCATCGACTTCGAGAGCGGCCTCAAGACCTGCTTCGCCGAGATCGCCGCCGAGGCGGGAATTACCGTCGACGGCGAGCAGGCGCTTAGCCTCTACCGCGCAGCCCGCTACGCCGAGGATGCAGGCCTCTTTCCCGACGACCTCGTGCGGGTCTACCTCGCGATCGCGCCGAAGCTCGGTCTGCCCGCCGAACAAAAATATGGCGAACGGCTGCGGGAGTCGGCCAAGAGCTGGAAGGGGTTCGCCGACAGCGCCGCAGCGCTGGCCAGACTTGCGAAGGATTACCGCCTCGTTGCGATGACCAATGCCCGCCGCTGGGCCTTCGATTTGTTCGAGAAGGAACTCGGCAATCCCTTTTATGCCGCCTTCACGGCCGACGATACCGGCACCGAAAAACCCGATCCTGCCTTCTTCGAGAAGGTCTTCGCCTACGTTGCCGCGGAAGGCCATTCGAAGGACGACATTCTGCATGTCGCCCAGAGCCAGTACCACGACATCGGGATTTCCAGGGAACTCGGGCTGGCCAATTGCTGGATCGAGCGCCGACATGCCCAGAAGGGTTACGGCGGCACGATCGAGCCGGTCGAGTTCACCAAACCCGATTTCCATTTCACGTCCATGGCAGGCCTTACGGATGCCGTGGCTGCTGCACGCGCCTGACTTTAAAACCGCCACAGAAGAAAAGGGGAATGAGATGAACAGCAAGATTACCAATTGGACCAGCTCCGACGATGCCATGATCGAAACCGCCATCCGTCGTGGTGCGACCCGCCGCGAGCTGCTGCATATGCTGCTCGCAGGCGGCGTGGCCATGTCGGCCGGCGGGCTCGTGCTCGGCCGCGCCGGCAAGGCGCTTGCGGCGACGCCGGTTTCCGGCGGCTCGCTCAAGGCAGCCGGCTGGTCGTCCTCCACGGCCGATACGCTCGACCCCGCCAAGGCGTCGCTCTCCACCGACTATGTCCGGTGCTGCTCCTTCTATAACCGCCTCACCATCCTCGATCAGAGCGGCAAGCCGCAGATGGAGCTTGCCGAAGCGATCGAATCCAAGGATGCCAAGACCTGGACGGTGAAGCTAAAGAGCGGCGTCACATTTCACGATGGCAAGCCGCTGACATCAGACGACGTGGTCTTCTCTCTGAAGCGCCACCTCGATCCTTCCGTCGGCTCGAAGGTCGCCAAGATCGCCGCCCAAATGACTGAGATCAAGGCGATCGACAAACAGACCGCCGAGATCACGCTCGCCAACGCAAATGCCGACTTGCCGACCATCCTGGCGATCCATCACTTCATGATCGTTGCCGACGGAACGACCGACTTTTCGAAGGCGAATGGCACCGGCGCTTTCGTCAAGGAGGTCTTCGAACCCGGCGTGCGCTCGGTCGGGATCAAGAACAAGAACTACTGGAAATCAGGCCCGAACGTCGATTCCTTCGAATATTTCGCGATCAGCGACGACAATGCCCGCGTCAACGCCCTGCTTGCCGGCGATATCCACCTCGCAGCCTCGATCAATCCGCGCTCGATGCGCCTCATCGAGGCTCAGGGAGAAGGGTTCACCTTGTCGAAGACGACCTCCGGCAACTATACCAACCTCAATATGCGGATGGACATGGAGCCCGGTAACAAGCGGGATTTCATCGAAGGCATGAAGTCCCTCGTCAACCGCGAACAGATCGTCAAGTCGGCGCTGCGCGGTCTCGGCGAGGTCGGCAACGACCAGCCCATTTCTCCGGCCAACTTCTATCATGACGCGGACCTGAAAGCGCGGGCCTTCGATCCCGAAAAGGCGAAGTTCCACTTCGAAAAAGCAGGCGTTCTCGGCCAGTCCATTCCGATCATCGCTTCGGATGCGGCGAACTCGTCGATCGACATGGCCATGATCATCCAGGCCGCCGGCGCTGAGATCGGTATGAAGCTCGATGTCCAGCGGGTGCCTGCCGACGGTTACTGGGACAACTACTGGCTGAAGGCGCCGATCCACTTCGGCAATATCAACCCGCGGCCGACGCCGGATATCCTGTTTTCCCTGCTCTACAGCTCGGATGCTCCGTGGAACGAAAGCCAATACAAGTCGGAGAAGTTCGACAAGATGCTGATCGAGGCGCGCGGTTCGCTCGACCAGGACAAACGCAAGGCGATCTACAACGAGATGCAGGTTATGGTCGCTCAGGAAGCCGGCACCATTATTCCGGCCTATCTATCGAACGTCGATGCCACCACGGCCAAGCTCAAGGGTTTGCTACCGAGCACGCTTGGCGGCCAGATGGGATACGCGTTTGCAGAATATGTCTGGCTCGAAGCCTGATAAGCATTGGGGCCGGGGCTGCAGTCGCGCCCCGGCTCCGCCATTTGATTGGTCAAACTCAACTCGAACGCCAAAAGGGAGCCGCGCGTGAACAACCAGGTCTTATCCCTTGTGCTGGGCAGATTGCTCATCGCCCTGATCACCCTGGTGATCGTCTCCCTCGCCGTGTTCTTCGCAACAACGCTGTTGCCGGGAGACACGGCGGCGATCCTGCTTGGCCAGGCGGCCACGCCGGAAGCCGTCGCAGGTCTTCGCCAGGCCATGCATCTCGACGAGCCGGCGCTCTTTCGTTTCCTGCGCTGGTCCGTCGGACTGCTGCAGGGCGACCTTGGCACCTCCTATGCCAACCAGATGCCGATCGCCGATCTTATTGCCGGCCGCTTCGTCAATACGCTGAAACTCGCCGGCGTCACCGCGCTCTTCTCCGTGCCGATTGCGCTGACGCTCGGGATCACAGCGGCGATGCTGCGCGGCACGCTTTACGACCGGGTCGTCACCGTGATCACCATCGGCGTCATCTCCGTGCCGGAGTTCATGGTCGCGACCTCCGCCGCGCTGATCTTCGCCGTCTATCTGAAATGGCTGCCGGCGCTGTCTTTCGCCAATGAAATCCACAGTCTGGCCGACATGCTGCGCGTCTATGCCATGCCGGTGATCACCCTCACCTTCGTCGTCTCGGCGCAGATGATCCGCATGACGCGCGCGGCCGTCATCGAGACGCTCAACACACCCTATGTCGAAATGGCGCTGCTCAAGGGGGCCTCCCGGCCGCGCATCGTCTTTCGCCATGCGCTGCCCAATGCGCTCGGCCCGATCGTCAATGCCGTTGCACTTTCCCTGTCCTATCTGCTCGGAGGCGTCATCATCGTCGAGACCATTTTCAATTATCCCGGCATCGCCAAGCTGATGCTGGATGCCGTGGCCACCCGCGACCTGCCGCTGATCCAGAGCTGCGCGATGATCTTCTGCCTGGGCTATCTGCTGCTGATCACCATCGCCGATATCATCGCCATCCTTTCCAATCCGAGGCTCCGATGACCATGAGCAATTCCGAAACCACCACCGGCTGGCTGTCCGGAACCTCGTTTGGCTATCGCTTCAACATCGTCGGAGCAATCGGGCTTGCCGTCATCCTCTCCTGGGCGCTCGTCGCGATCTTCGCGCCGTTGATCATCCCCTACCCTGTCGGCGAGATTGTCGATCTCGACTATTTCGGCCCGATGAGCCGGCAACTCTGGCTCGGCTCCGACTATCTCGGCCGCGATATGCTCTCGCGGATTTTGATGGGCGCGCGCTACACGGTCGGCATCTCGCTGGCGGCGGTGACGATCGCCTGCTTTAGCGGCGTCGTGCTCGGCATGATCGCCGCGGTCGCCGGCGGCTGGCCGGACACCATCCTCAGCCGCTTCCTCGACGCCCTCAATTCCATCCCGAGCAAGCTGTTCGGCCTGGTCGTGGTCGCCGCCGTCGGCTCTTCGGTGCCGGTTCTGGTCCTGACGCTGTCGGTGATCTACATCCCCGGCGCCTATCGCTTCGCCCGGGCGCTCGCCGTCAACATCAATGCGATGGATTTCATCACCGTCGCGCGCATCCGCGGCGAAAGCACCCTCTATCTCATTCGCTCGGAAATCCTGCCCAATATCGTCGGGCCGGTGCTTGCCGACCTCGGGATCCGCTTCGTCTTCATCGTTCTGCTCCTTTCCGGGCTTTCCTTCCTGGGCCTCGGCGTCCAGCCGCCCTATGCCGATTGGGGCGCGCTCGTGCGCGAGAATATCGGCGGGCTGCCGTTCGGTGCGCCGGCGGTGATGTTTCCCTCACTTGCGATCGCCAGCCTGACGATCAGCGTCAACCTGCTGATAGACAACCTGCCGCAGAAGATTCGCGACCGGAGCGTGTCATGAGCAATTTCATTGAAATCCGCGACCTGAAGATCGAGGCCACCACCGATTCCGGCCGACGCGTCGAGATCATCAAGGGTGTCAGCCTCGACGTTGCCGAGGGCGAGATCGTCGCGCTGATCGGCGAGAGCGGTTCAGGCAAGACAACCATCGCCCTGACACTCATGGGCCATACCCGCGCGGGCTGCCGCATCACCGGCGGCAGCGTTTCGGTCGGCGGCAAGGACATGGTCACGCTCAGCGAGAAGCAGCGCGCCAAGGTGCGCGGCACCAAGGTCGCCTATGTCCCGCAGTCAGCCGCCGCCGCCTTCAATCCGGCCACAACGATCATGGATCAGGTGATCGAAGTCACCCGGATTCATCGGCTGATGTCGCCGGACGATGCGCGCGCCCGGGCAGTCGAACTCTTCCGGGCGCTGTCGCTGCCGGAACCCGAGACGATCGGCAGCCGATATCCGCACCAGGTTTCCGGCGGCCAGCTGCAGCGTCTGGCGGCAGCCATGGCGCTGATCGGCGACCCGACCCTCGTCATCTTCGACGAGCCGACGACGGCACTTGATGTGACGACCCAGATCGAAGTGCTGCGCGCTTTCAAGTCGGTCATGAAGAAGGGCGGCATAGCGGGCGTCTATGTCTCGCACGACCTTGCCGTCGTCGCGCAGATCGCCGACCGCATCGTCGTGTTGAAAGGCGGGGAGGCCCAGGAAACCGGCACCACCAACGAGATTCTCAACAACGCGAAGCATCCGTATACCAGAGAGCTGCTCGCAGCCTTTGAGCCGAAATCGCGCGGCGCAGCCGGATTGGCCGCCAATGTGACGGCGCCGCTTCTGAAGATCGAGGATCTCGTCGCCGGCTATGGACAGCGCCAGGCCGACGGCCTCCCCCTCGTTCGAGCGGTCGAGCATGTCAGCCTGAAGGTGGAGAAGGGGCGAAATCTCGGCATCATCGGAGAATCCGGTTGCGGCAAGTCGACGCTTGCCCGCACCATCGCCGGCATCCTGCCGGCCGCAATCGGCAAGATCGTCTTCGACGGCACCGAACTGCGCCGCAGCGCCCGCGAGCGCTCGCGCGACCAGTTGCGCGAGATGCAGATCGTCTTCCAATATGCCGATACCGCTCTCAACCCGGCAAAATCGGTGGAGGACATCCTCGCCAGGCCCCTGGTTTTCTACCACCGCATGGATCGGCAAGCGCGAAACGCCAGGATCGATCAGTTGCTCGACATGGTGCGACTGCCTCGCAGCCTGCGCCATCGCCGGCCGGGAGAACTCTCGGGCGGGCAGAAGCAGCGCGTCAACTTCGCCCGCGCACTCGCCGCCGATCCGAAGCTGATCCTTTGCGACGAGATTACCTCGGCGCTCGACACGGTGGTTGCCGCCGCGGTGATCGACCTGCTCAAGGAATTGCAGCGCGAACTCGGCCTTTCCTACATTTTCATCAGCCACGATCTCTCGGTCGTGGAGGCGATCTGCGACGAGATCGTCGTGATGTATGGAGGCCGGAAGGTCGAGGAAATCACGCCCTCGACGGTGAAGACGCCGACGCATCCCTATTCGCAGCTGCTCTTCTCCTCGGTGCCGACGCTTGATCCGACCTGGCTCGACGGTCTCCAGCGGGATCCTGAACTGGTGCGGGCCTATTGTCGGCAATGAGCGTCGGCGAGCGATCGTTTTGTCCGGCAATAGCGAATCTGAAAGATCGCGACGCGCTTTAAAGTATGAACGGAGACCCTGCCATGCCTGCACCGCTTGATCGCGTCGACACCACGCCGGATCTGCCCGCTGCCGCCGATGCGGTGGTGATCGGCGGCGGCATCGTCGGCGTTTTCGCGGCCTATTATCTTGCCCGGCGCGGATTGAAGGTTGCCCTCGTCGAGAAAGGCCTTGTCGGCGCGGAACAATCGAGCCGCAACTGGGGCTGGTGCCGGCAGCAGAACCGCGACGCCCGTGAACTGCCGATGTCGACGATGAGCCTCGATCTGTGGGAGCGCTTTGCCGCCGAGACCGGGGAGGATACCGGTTTTCGCCGCTGCGGCCTTTTCTATCTCAGCAATAGCGACGAGGAACTGGCGGGCTGGGCACGCTGGCGGGATTTCGCGCGTTCGGTCGGCGTCACGACGCACATGCTGAGCGGCGCAGAGGCAAGCGAACGAGGGCGCGCCACCGGCGCCTCGTGGAAAGGCGGCGTGTTTTCGCCGACCGACGGCACCGCCGATCCGGCCCGCGCCGCACCGGCCGTCGCGCGGGCGATCCTGAAGCTCGGCGGCACTGTGCATCAATCCTGTGCGGCCCGCGGCATCGACATCGAAGGCGGCAGGATCGCCGGCGTCGTCACCGAGCATGGCACGATCCGGACAAAAATCGCGATCCTGGCCGGCGGTGCCTGGGCTTCCTCCTTCTGCCGCCAGCTCGGCATTCGATTTCCGCAGGCATCGATCCGTTCGTCGATCCTTTCCGTTTCGCCGGGTGCGAGCGGCCTGCCGGATGCGCTGCACACATCCGCGGTCTCCGTCACGCGTCGCAGCGATGGCGGCTACACGCTGGCGATCAGCGGCCGCGGTCGCGTCGATCCCACCGCACAACAGTTCCGCTTCGCACCACAGTTCCTGCCGATGTTCGCTCGGCGGTGGCGCAGTCTCGCACCCGGGGGCTTGGAGGGATTTCGCTCCGGCCACGAGTCTCTTGCACGCTGGCGGCTCGACAGGCCGACGCCGATGGAGCGCATGCGCATCCTCGACCCGGCGATCAACCAGGCCACCATCCGCCTGACGCATGCGCGGGCGCTCGAGCTTCTACCCGCCTTGAAGAAAACCGCCATCAGCGCGACCTGGGCGGGTTATATCGACAGCACGCCCGACGGCGTACCGGGGATCGGCGAGATCGCCACGCTTCCGGGTTTGATCCTCGCTGCGGGCTTCAGCGGCCATGGCTTCGGCATCGGCCCGGGCGCCGGCCATCTGATTGCCGATATCGCCACAGGCGATGAGCCGATCGTCGATCCCCGCCCCTATCACCCGGACCGCTTCGGGAAATCCGCCTGGGGCAAAGTGGCCGACTTTTAGATGTCGCTCGGTCGAAGGAGCCTGCCGTAAAGTGCCCTGTCGCCTCAAAAACCGGGGCAGCACCTGTTCAGGAGGCCACAGACATCCGGGGGCTGCTGGCGGAAGAGGCCCTGCGGCCATCGGCGGCAACGGTCTGAAAGTGGGAAATTCTTTCGTTCAACAGTTCCACCTGCTGGCGAAGCCGGTGAATTTCCGCGGTGTTTTCTTCAACCATGGCGGCGTTGTGCTGGGTGATGTGCTCGACGTCGCGAACGGCGTTGTTCACCTCGTCGATGCCCTTGTACTGGGTGGTCGTGGAGGCCGAGATGACCTGCACCAGGCCGTTGATCGAGGTGAAGTGCTCCATGATGGCAGATAGCGCCTTGCCGGTTTCCTCGACGAGCGTGACGCCCGCACCGACCTGCGATGCGCTGTTGGAGATGAGGTCCTTGATCTCGCGGGCAGCCTTGGCGCAGCGCTGGGCAAGCTCGCGCACTTCCTGCGCGACGACGGCAAAACCTCTGCCGGCCTCTCCTGCGCGCGCCGCTTCCACACCCGCATTGAGCGCAAGAAGATTGGTCTGGAAGGCGATCTCGTCGATCACGCCGATGATGCTGGTGACTTTCTCGGATGACCGGTTGATGGCGCCCATGGCGTCGACGGCTTTGGCGACGACAGCTGCGGAATGCTCCGCCTGGCGGTGGGCTTCCGCGACCGAGAGCGACGTCTGACGGGCGTTTTCGGCGGTCGTCCGCACGCTGTCTGTGAGTTCACCGAGCACCCGCGAGCTCTCCTCAAGGGCGGCTGCCTGCTGTTCCGTGCGCCGCGCCAGATCGTCGGCCGCTCCCGAAAGATTGGTGCTGCCCTCGGCGATCTCATAGGTCGTATTGCGAACCTCGGCGAGCGTCAGCCGCAGCGCATCGATGGCGTGATTGTAGGTTTGCGCCATCGCGACATAGTCTGCGGCCAGATCCTCGCTCATCTCGGCGGCGAGGTTGCCATTGGCAAGCTTGCCGAGCATGTCGGAGAGCGCATTCAGAGCCTCGCTCTGTTCCGCCTCGATGCGCGCCTGCTCGGCGGCACGGCGGGCCTGCTCCCGCTCGTCGCGCGCCCTGTTCGTTTCGGCGACCTCTTCCAGCCGGGTCTTCTCAAGCGCCTGGTCGCGGAAGACGGTTACGGAGCGGATCATGTCGCCGATCTCGTCGCCGCGCTTGCCGTCGCCGATCGGGACATTCAGATCGCCGTCGGCAAGCCGCATCATCGTCTGGGTGATCCGCTTCAGCGGCCCGCGCAGGGTTTCGATCAGCATGAGGCCGCCGATGATCGCAAGCACCGTGCCGGCGATCATCGCCGCGAGCGACATTGTCGCCGAGCGCTGGCTGATTTCCCTGCCGCTCTCCTGCGCCGTGCTGACGAACTGTTCGAGCGTATGGCTTGCGTCGGCCACAAGCGCGGTCGCCGCCTCCTTGTCCGCGCGCCACCGGTCGGCGATCGATATCAGAAGCGACGTGTCCTTCTCGATCGTCGCAAGCGACGGCTCGATCTTCTTGGCAAGATCCTGCAGCGCGGCATTCTTACCGCTCAGGGGGACGAGCTTTGCAGCGCTCTCGCGCAATGCCTTGAGATCGGCGAGAACCGCATCCCGCGACGCGGCATCCAGCCGCCTGTTCAGTTCGCTCAGGTGTAGGCGCAGATCGTCGATCGATTTGAAAGCGGCATTGACGATCGCCGCCATCGAACGAAGCGTTGATATGCTCGCATCCATGCCGGTAAAGCGCTCGATCGCCGTGTCCGCATTGCCGGAGGCGAGTTTTGCAAATTGCTCCTGAAGGCCCTGCAGATCCTGATCGACGGGAGCGTAAGCTTCGAGCGTCAGGCTGCTGTCCTTGGCCATGGGGGCAAGCTTGTCCAGGACCGGCTTCAGCGCAGCGATCTGGCTTTGGGCCTTGTCGGAGGCAAGCGCCCCGCTGTCGCCGACCTCTTTGACGAGCGGCGGCAGAAGGCTGCCGATGGCCTGGGCGAGCTTCTGAGGGTCGGCTGCCGCTGCGGTCGCCTTGCGCAGTTTCGCAATGCGTCCCGCGAGATTCTTATAGGCCGAGGCATCGAGAAGCAGCGCCCGGACGAAGGCCTCCTTGCCATTCGCCTGATCCTGGAGAACGTCGAGCTGTTTGCGCGCCGTCTGGCTTTCCTTAAACAGCCCGGCCACCGCGTCGTCGATCGCCTGTTCGGTATTGACGCGCTCCTGCGACACGGCCCAAAGCGCGTCAGCGCCGCCCTGCATCTTAGCCCCGAGTTCGCGCACCGTGGCGATCTGCTGCTTTTGCGCAGGATCGATCAACATGGCATCGAGCGTCGCCGCGCCCTTCTCCTGATCGGAGATGCTGGCAATCAGGCGATCGCGCGTGGCCGCACTCGGAAGATCGGTAAAGGTGGTCAGCGAGGATCGCAGCTGCTGGAAACTGGAAAGCGTATCGATCGTCTGCCGGGTCAGGGTCATCTGGCCGTTCAGCGTACCGGCGGTGAAATAGCCGAAAAGACCGATGCCGGCGATCAGCACGATCAGCGGCACTACGAAGAAGAGCACCTTCGTCACGATCCGCATACGCTGCAACAGTCGGTCAATCAACGCCATAAGGAAGCCCCGCCCCAGGAAATTTCTGCTTCTCCGGCGCAACCGCTCACATCGACATACAGCCACGGCGGTCATGTCGGAGTGACCACAATTGGCAGTCGTCGCGCCAGGTTGCGACGATAGCCAGAACTCTTAAAAAAATGGTCAATGGTGTCGAGTTTTTCGGGACAAGCAAAACAGCGATCGAGGGCGCATTTGTGCGCCCTCGTCTCGTTTTCTCAGCCGATCGCCATCAGGCTGGCATTGCCGCCGGCTGCCGCGGTGTTGATCGACGTGGACACCTCCTCCAGCAGCCAGTTCAGGCAATAGGCCTCGGGATCGCCGGCCAATTCCTCGCTCGTGGCAGCCTGGACCAGCAGAAGCGGACCGGGCAGAGCAGCAATCTTCCGGTTGACGATCAGAACCCTGTCGCGATCCCCTTCGACCAGTGCGCCCGAGAATGGCCCGTCCTTTTCCCAAACCGACGTCCAGGAAACCCGGCTGGCGACAGCCGCCGGCAGATCGGCCAGGGCCGATTTCGGCAGGGAGCCGGCGTCGACGACCACGTGGTTGCCGGTCGACAGGGCCGCGGCGATCTGGCGATACAGCCCGCTTTCGGTCTGCGGCACGGCCAGAATGCGGCCGCGGGGATGGAGCGCGTAGAGATTTTGCTCTCCGACCGGGCCGACCAGTTCGCGTTCGAGCCCGAGCGCTGAACGGCTCGCATAGCCACGCGCCGCTTCCCCTTCGGCCGGCAAGCCCTTCTTGTCGAGCCAGACGATGTAGTCGCGAAGGGCGAGGTCGGTGTGGACAGAATCCTGCTGCGGCGGCACCGGAGCACGCTGTACCAGCCGGCCGATATAGAGCGGACCGCCGGCCTTCGGACCGGTGCCCGACAGGCCGCGGCCGCCGAAAGGCTGCACGCCGACGACGGCGCCGATGATGTTGCGGTTGACGTAGAGGTTGCCAGCCTTGATGCGACTGGTCACATGCGCGATCGTTTCGTCAAGCCGGGTGTGAAGCCCGAATGTCAGGCCATAGCCCGATGCGTTGATGTCGTCGATCAGGCGGTCGAGCCCGTTTCGCTTGAAGCGGACAACATGCAGGACCGGCCCGAAGATCTCCCGCGTCAAGTCCGACAGAGCCTTGATCTCGATGATTGTCGGCGGAACGAAGGTGCCCGCCGCGGCACTTTCGGGCAGCGGCAGTTGATCGACCTTGCGGCCGGCGCCGCGCATCTGCTCGATATGCTGGTCGATCTCGGCCTTCGCGCCATCGTTGATGACAGGACCGACATCGATGCTCAGCCGATCGGTGCGGCCAATCGTCAGCTCGCGGAAGGCGCCCTTCAGCATGGCGAGGGTCCGGTCGGCCACATCGTCCTGCAGGCAGAGGACGCGGAGCGCCGAGCAGCGCTGGCCGGCGCTGTCGAAGGCCGAGGCGATGACATCGGCCACCACCTGCTCGGCGAGAGCCGAGGAATCGACGATCATGCCGTTCTGTCCGCCGGTTTCGGCAATCAGCGGGATCGGCTTCCCGGTCGAAGACAGGCGTTCGGCCAGTTGCGCCTGGATCATCCGGGCGACTTCGGTCGATCCGGTGAACATGACGCCGGCTGTTTCCCGGGCACCTACCATGCCGGCGCCGAGGCGGCCGCTGCCGGGCACGAACTGCAAGGCGCCGACAGGCACGCCCGCCTCATGGAGGATCTTGACGCTTTCCGAAGCGATGATCGGCGTGACGCCGGCGGGCTTGGCGAGCACGGGATTGCCGGCCACCAGTGCGGCCGCCACCTGCCCGGTGAAGATCGCCAGCGGGAAATTCCATGGGCTGATGCAGACGATCGGGCCGAGGGGCGCATGCGACGGTCCGAGGGTCTTGCGCGCCTGCTCGGCGTAGTAACGCAGGAAGTCGATCGCCTCGCGCACTTCGCCGACGGCATTGGCGGCGGATTTGCCGGCCTCGCGCATGATGATGCCCATCAGCGTCTTGATGCGGTCCTGCATGATGTCGGCCGCCCGCTCCAGGCAAGCCGCACGCTCGGCCGGCGGCACCGCCGCCCATTGCGGCGCATGCTCGGCCGCCATCGCAACGATCCGGGTTGCCTCTTCGACCTTCAGCTCGGTGACCGTGCCGACGACGTCGCGGTGATCGGCGGGATTGAGGACGTTACGCATCACCCCATCCGTCGAGCCATCGGCAAGGATCGGACCTGCGTGCCATGGGCTGGCAGCCGAGGAGGCAAGCGTCTCACCCAGATTGGAAAGCGTCGCCTCGTTCGAGAGATCGAGACCGTCGGAATTGGCGCGGGCACTGCCGTAAAGCGCCTTCGGCAAGGCGATCTGCGCGTGGGGAGCGCCGACGACCGGCATGGCGGCGACGGTCTCGGCAGGATCGGCGATCAGCGCCTCGACGGAGACGTGCGGATCGGAGATGCGGTGCACGAAGGAGGAATTGGCGCCGTTTTCCAGCAAACGCCGCACCAGATAGGCGAGCAGCGTCTCATGTGTTCCCACAGGCGCATAGATGCGGCAGGGCCGGTCGAGCTTTTCCTTGCCGACGACTTCGTCATAGAGTGGTTCGCCCATGCCATGCAGGCACTGGAACTCGTATTTGCCGACGGCGAAATCGGGACCGGCGAGATGATATATCGTCGCCAGCGTCTGGGCATTGTGGCTGGCAAACTGCGGGAAGACGGCGTCGGGTGCGTTCAGCAGCTTGCGCGCGCAGGCGATGTAGGCGACGTCGGTGTAGATCTTGCGGGTATAGACCGGATAGTCGTCGAGACCGTCGAGCTGGGCGCGCTTGATCTCGGCATCCCAATAGGCGCCCTTGACCAGACGCACCATGATCCGGCGACCGGAACGGCGGGCGAGATCGATGATATGGTCGAGCACGAAGGGGCAGCGCTTGCCATAGGCCTGGACGACGAATCCCAGCCCGTTCCAGCCGGCAAGATCAGGGGCAAAGCAGAGCTCCTCGAGCAGATCGAGCGAAAGCTCCAGCCGGTCGGCCTCCTCGGCGTCGATATTGAGGCCGATGTCGTAGCTCTTGGCGAGAACGGCCAGCGCCTTGACCTTCGGCAGCAGCTCGCCCATCACCCGGCCGGCCTGCGCCCTGACATAACGGGGGTGCAGGGCCGAAAGCTTGATCGAAATACCAGGACCGTCATAAATGCCGCGCCCGTCCGAGGCTTTGCCGATGGCATGGATCGCCTTTTCGTAATCCTTGAAATAACGCTCAGCGTCTGCGGCCGTCGTCGCGGCCTCGCCCAGCATGTCGTAGGAATAGCGGAAGCCGCGCGCTTCGAGCGGCCGGGCGCGCTTCAGCGCCTCCTCGATCGTTTCGCCGGTGACGAACTGCTCGCCCATCATGCGCATCGCCATATCGACGCCGCGACGGATGACCGGCTCGCCGGCCCGCGCGATCAGCCGCGTCAGCGCCGCCGACAGGCTGCGGTCGTTGACCGTCGAGGTTAGCTTGCCGGTGACGACGAGGCCCCAGGTGGCGGCGTTGACGAACATGGATTTGCCGCCGCCGATATGCGAGGTCCAGTTGCCCTCGGCGATCTTGTCGCGGATCAGCGCGTCGCGGGTGTCGGTATCGGGAATGCGCAGCAGCGCTTCGGCAAGACACATGAGCGCCACGCCTTCTTGGCTGGAAAGCGAATATTCCTGCACCAGCCCTTCGACGCCGGTGCCCTTATGCTTGGCGCGCAAGGCCTCGATCAGCGTACGGGCGGTGCTGCGAATGTCATAGCGCTTCGCCTCGGAGACGCGCGCAGCCGCAACGAGCGGCGGCAGGCATTCGGTTTCCGGGCGGCGATAGGCTGATGTGATCGCCTGGCGAAGTTCCGATTGCGGCCGGATCGGCGGGGCAAAGCCGGTGAACGGCGCGCCATTGGCGGGATCATTGGAGGATGCGGGGTCGATCGCTGCGTTCAACATGGGAGTCCCTGATCAGTGAATGTTTCGTCTAACGGATAAATGGAACAGCGGGCTCGTCGTCCCAGGTGGCATCGTCCGTAAAAATCGGGCCGGAATATTCCGTCTCGCGAAGCGGGCGCGCATTGGGCTTGTCGCGCTTGAGGGTGAATGGGGCTGCGACCGCTCTTATCGCCACCGGCCGGTAGTGAGCGAGCAGATCCGGTTTTTGATCGCCATCCGCTTTTCTTTCATGCATCTATGATCCCCCTTTTTGCGCGTCGCGGCTACCGATTTCGGCAATGCGCCCAGCGGCCGCGCCCTTCCTCCGATTGCCGAGCATAATCTATCACAGCCGAAAATCGCGATCTCACTTGATTTCAACAGTTTTCAAGCTGTATGAACTTATAAACCGAGCACAGAGAGTTCAAATGGCCACAGAAACCGACATCTTTAGTGAATTGGACCAGTTCGACAGAAAGATCCTCGCCGCGCTCGCCGAGGACGGCAGACTGTCGATCACCGATCTCGCGGCGCGCGTCGGGCTTTCGAAGACGCCGTGCCAGATCCGCTTCAAGCGGCTGATCAGTGACGGCTACATCGAAGGCTTCAAAGCCGTCCTCAACCCGTCGAAAATGCAGCTCGACCACATCGCCTTCGTCGAGGTGAAGCTTTCCGATACCCGCGAGGATGCGCTGAAAAGCTTCAACGACGCCATCAAGAAGATCCGGGAAGTCGAAGAGTGCCACATGATCGCCGGCAGGTTCGATTATCTCCTGAAGATCCGCACCCGCGACATCGGCCGCTACCGCCGCGTGCTGGGCGAGCGTATCTCGACGCTGCCCCATGTTGCCAGCACCTCGACGAATGTCGCTATGGAAACAGTCAAGGAAGCCTGGGACAAGTTCGGGTCGAGCCTTTCGTGAATGTGAAGCAGTTCAGCGATCTCTCGCTTTCCGGCCGCGTGCGCTCGGCTTCACCGGCACGCTCTTGCCGTACTCGTTCCACCATGCCGTCAAAGCTTCCATCGTGGGGCCGAGGCCCCGCGCTTTTTGCGTGATCTCATATTCGACGCGCGGAGGAACCTCCGCAAAGATCGTGCGGGACACCAAACCGTCCGCTTCGAGTTCACGAAGTTGCGCCGTCAGCATGTGTTGGGTGATGCCGGGAATAGCCTTTCTCAATTCGCCGAACCGATAGATCCGCTGATTGAGCAGCCACATGATTTCCAGCTTCCATTTGCCGGAAAGCAGCGCGAAGGCTCGCCGCATCTCTTCATGCATATTCACTTCTTCTTCAGCCATGGTCTGCTTTTCCATACTAACAGCAAGTAAATCATCCTACTTGCAAATATAAATGTTAGACGACATTTCTCTGCGTGCACAAGAAGGCGCAGGAAAAGCGCCTCTCAAAACAAACCGACAGACTCGACGAGAGGAATGTTGCTGCGTGGGCAGCGACAGGGATGAACTCATGCCTGAATATTACGTCTACTGGATCAGCACGGGACTTCTGTCCGCGCTCTACCTTGCCTCAGCCACCATCTATGTCACCAAGCGAGACTGGGTTCGCCAGGTTCTGGCGGAACTCGGATACAAGGCTTCCTATCTCATTCCACTCATGATCGTCATCAAGGTTCTTGGCCCGGTCGCGATCCTTTCACGCATCAGCATGCCGCTCAGTGATCTCGCCTATGCCGGCATCTTCTTCCACCTGCTGCTGTCGGGCCTCGCACATATCGGTGTTCGAAAACCCGCCGGCGCCCTGCCCGCGGCGATCGGCCTGGCGCTGCTCGTCACCTCGTTCCTGACGCAGAACGACGCCCGCCTCGTTCCTTCCCCCTACGTTCAGACCGCAGCGCGCTGACGTCCGATAACTTTAACCCAACCAAGGAGATAGAAATGGGCCGACTCAATGGAAAAGTTGCCATCGTCACGGGCGCAAGCCGCGGCATCGGCCGCGCCACTGCAAAGCTCTTTGCCGCCGAAGGCGCGAAGGTCGCAATTCTCTCGCGCACATCAGAAGGCGTCGAACGTGTCGTCGCTGATATCGTCGAAGCGGGCGGCACAGCACTCGGCGTCGTCTGCGATGTCGGAGAGACCGACCGGATCACGGCCGCGGTGGACCAGGTGGTAGCCGCATATGGCCGCATCGACATTCTCGTGAACAATGCTTTCGACGGTTCCGCGGTCTCGTCTTCGGTCATCGACCTCTCGGTCGAGCTGTTGCAACGAAACTTCGATACCGGGCCGATCGCCTATTTGCGGTTCATGCAGGCTTGCTATCCTCACCTGAGAGAAAGCGGAGAAGGCCGGATCATCAACTTCGGCTCGATGGCCGCCACCAGCGGGCTTGCTGGTTATGGCCCGTACAATATGGCCAAGGAGGCGGTGCGCGCTCTGACCCGCACGGCGGCACGCGAATGGGGCGCCGACAAGATCACCGTGAACAACATCCTGCCGATCGCCGACACCTGGGGTGCTGCCGAAAAGGAGGTTCCTCCGCCAGCGAATGCACTCGCTCGTTTCGGCTCGCCGGAAGAGGACATTGCGCCAGTGGTGCTGTTCCTTGCCAGCAAGGATTCGCAGTTCATCACAGGCTACAGCCTCACCCCCGATGGCGGCGCTATCATCGACAGCGCTCGGTAATCGCCGGTGAGCTAGGGGCGCAACAGGTTGCGCCCCTTTGTCCAATCGAGCGGTCCGGCGTGCTTTTGGGACTACCTACGACGGTAGCGAAAGGCTTCAACGAAGGCAGAAAACGCGGGAGATGGATGGCGCCGGCTGGGATAGTAGAGATGATAGCCTTGAAACGTCGGCATCCAGTCTGCGAGCACTTCGCGCAATTCGCCGCTGTCCAGATATCGCCGGACCAGATCCTTCGGCACATAGGCCAATCCAACGCCATCGAGAGCGGCATCGATCGCCGGCTCCATGTTGCTCAACACAAGCTGACCCTCGACCCGGACGCTGAATTCGCTGCCGTCCTTCTCAAATTCCCAGGCGTAAAGCGCGCCTGACGTCGGAAGCCGCAAATTGACGCAATTGTGGTCTGTCAGGTCCTGCGGTGTCGTAGGCATCACCCGCCCAGCAAAATAATCAGGCGATCCGACCACGGCATAGGAGACGTCGGGACCGAGACGAACGGCCACCATGTCGCGCGCGATTGCTTCGCCGAGCCGCACGCCGGCATCGAACTGGCGCTCGACAATGTTTGTGAAGCCGTTGTCGACGATGATTTCCACGGTGATATCAGGGTAGTCACGCAGAAATGCCGGCAGTCTGGAACGAAAAACCAGCTCGGCGGCGTCGTCGGGACACACCAGCCGAACCAGACCTGAAGGCCTGTCACGCAATGCGCCGAGAGCGCTGATACCGGCGGCGATGCTCTCGAAATGCGGCTGGATGCTTTCGACCAGGCGCGTGCCCGCTGCCGTTGGCGCAACATCCCGTGTCGTGCGCGAAAGAAGACGGATGCCGAGCCGCTCTTCGAGCGCGCTGACCGTGTGGCTCAGAGCCGAGCGGGTGACCCCCAGCTTTGAGGCAGCGCGCGTGAAGCTTCGCTCCTTTGCCACTTCCAGAAACGCCCGTATTTCGGTGAATTCGTCCCGACGCATTGTTGAATATCCCTCACCACGACATCCAGATTATAGCGCCTACTCACGCGAAACCAGCCGGATTATCTATCCCGAGCAGACAGATGAACAGGTTGCGGCCGTTGGCCAATCGGGAGATCACCATGCGACACGGTATCGAAAACAAAATCGTCGTCATCACCGGCGCAAGCAGCGGACTTGGCGAAGCCACAGCGCGTCACCTCGCCGAGCGCGGCGCTTCGGTTGTCTTGGGGGCGCGCCGAACGAGCCGGATCGAAAGTCTGGCTGAAGAACTGAGGTCCAAGGGCCTGAAGGCGAAAGCGGTCCAGACCGACGTCACGGATCCACATCAGGTCAAGACGCTCGTCGACACCGCCGTCGAAGAATTCGGTCGGATCGACGTGATGCTGAACAATGCCGGGCTGATGCCGCTTGCGCCGCTCGAACGGCTGAAGCTCGACGAGTGGGATCGCATGATCGACGTAAACATCAAGGGTGTGCTCTACGGTGTTGCGGCAGCACTGCCCCATATGAGGGCGCAGAAATCGGGGCACATCATCAACGTATCCTCCGTCTACGGCCATGTGGTCGATCCAGGCGCCACCGTTTACTGCGCCACAAAATTCGCCGTGCGCGCGCTTTCGGAGGGGCTGCGGAAGGAAATGAAGCCATACAACATTCGCACCACGATCATCTCACCCGGCGCGGTGAGAACCGAGCTGCTCGAGCATATCAGCGAGAAGGACATTCAGGCCGGCACGCAGGAGTTCGTCAGCAAGATCGCCATCGGCGCTGACACCTTCGCCAGAACGGTCGCCTTCGCGGTGAATGAGCCTGATGACGTCGATATCAATGAGATCCTGTTCCGGCCCACGGCACAGCCGGTCTGATTCAACGCGCCATGTCGACCACATCCCAATTCATGAGCCGGCGGACGATGTTAGGGCTAGCGCTGACGGCTGGCGCCATGCCGCGCCTGGCGACCGCACAGGAAGGCAGCAGCCCGGCGAGTCAGAAACCCACCGACGTCAGGATCGGAATAAGCTTCTGCAACCTGACCCTGACTGCAACGCTTTACGACAATCCCTCCGCGCTGGATCTTGCATCCATGCTGCCTTTGGACCTCAAGATCGAGGACTACGGCAAGAACGAGAAGATCGTCCATCTGCCACGCAAGCTCACGGAAGAAGGCAGTGCTCCCTTCGGCAACGAACAGCCGGGCGATCTTTGCTATTTCAAGCCCTGGGGAAACCTCGCCCTCTTCTACGGGGACTACCGTTGGGACGGACTGATCCGCCTCGGCCGCTTCGACAATGGTTTTGAGCCGCTGCTCATCAGGGGAGAATTCCCGGTGCGCATCGAACGGATCTGACAGCCGCCATGCCAGAAGCGGTTCTCCGACGGCTTGATCCGGTCTTGCTTTCGCAGGAATGACACCATCTGATGCAGTGCGAGGCAGGATCGCCGAAGCCAGACGGATGTTCGGCGGTCGAAATCGACAATGAGGATCAGATGGACCAAGGCCATAACCGGCAAGCGTCGACGAGCGAGGATCGGGAATCGCGCAGGCTGCAATATCTTCCCTGGGAACGCATCGCGTCTGACCTCGATCATCCCGCCCATCTCGCCCGCAAGGCGGCGCTTCGGCGCTCATGCGGCGCCGAATTGGCCGAGACGTCCTATATCGCTGAAGATGCCGCGATCTTCACCGAAAGCCTGACGATGGGCGAGCGGTCCTGGATTGCCGGGCAGGCGCTCGTGCGGGGCGATGTGGTCCTCGGCGACGATTGCTCGATCAATCCTTTTGCCTGTGTGTCCGGCAAGGTGACGTGCGGCAATGGGGTGCGAATTGCCTCGCACGCATCGATCGTCGGATTCAATCACGGCTTCGACGATCCTGATCGCCCCATCCATCGCCAGGGCGTCATCAGCCTCGGCATCGTGATCGGCGACGATGTCTGGATCGGCGCCAATTGCGTTATCCTCGATGGCGTCACCATTGGAAATGGCGCGGTGATCGCCGCCGGGGCCGTGGTCACGCAGGACATTCCCGCCCTGTCGATTGCCGGAGGCGTACCGGCAAAGGTGCTGCGGCGCCGAGGCAAGGCGGCCAGGAAATCCGGCATTGCAGATATCGAAGATCAGTTGGTCAGGCTCGGTCAGAAGGCGAAAGAGCAATGGCCGGATATTCTCGCCCGCTGGAAAACAGCTGAGGCCTATGAATCGCTGGAGGCGGACGGCGTCAGGCGATCGGCGATCCGGCATCTCTGCGATGCCATCGAGATCGCAGCCGGCTTCGGCCAGCTGCCGCGCGGGCTCGATCAGCCGCAGACCGTCCAGCGTCTCCAAAGTCTCCAGGACCGGGAGACAGGCCTCTTCCCGGAAGAGCATTCGCGCGTGCATGGCCGGGCGTTGAGGGAGGATCCGAAGGCACTCTACAATGTCCTTTCGGTCGGTTATGCGCTTGAATTGCTTGGCTCCGGACCACGGCACCCCATCCAGGCGGTGCAACTCGGCACTCAAGAGCTGGAGCAATGGCTAAGCGCCCTGCCCTGGTCGAGCCGGGCATGGCATGCCGGCAGCGTGGTCGATGCCATCGGAACCGCCATGTACTTCAATGCCAAGTATTTCGGCATCAAGGATTCGCGCCAGCAGCTCTTCGAGTGGCTGAGCCGCAATGCCAACAGCGTCTCGGGCCTGTGGGGCGAGCCGACGGCGCTGGAAGGATGGCTGCAGCCGGTGAACGGCTTTTACCGACTGACGCGTGGCACCTACGCGCAGTTCGGTATGCCGCTCCCGCACCCGCATGCCGCGCTCGAAACGGTTCATCTCAATTATCGCAATCACACGGGCTTCGTTGCTGAGAAATACAATGCCTGCAACCTGCTCGACACGATCCATCCGCTGCTGCTGATTGCCCGCCAGACCGATTATCGGCGGGCCGACGGCGAGGCGATCGCCCGCAATCTTATCTCAAGGGCCTTGGACAGATGGCGGGATGGCGAAGGATTCCCCTTCGCCGACGGTAGCGTACCGAGCTTGCAGGGCACGGAGATGTGGCTTTCCGTCATCCACCTGGCGGCCGATTTCCTAGACCTGTCGGATCGCTTCGCCTTTGTTCCGAAGGGCGTGCACCGGACGGCGACTCCGGGGTTGGGCTTGTAGCTTTGGCCTTTTCGATCAACCGTGCAATGATGCCGTCAGCCAGGCGGCGGCGAGATCGCGGGCGCTGCTTCGCTTGGCTTTGACGGGCACGATGACATTGTAACGCCCTTCGGCGGCAAGCTCGCTGCTGTCTGCCTGCACCAGGGTTCCGTCCTCCAAGAACGTGCCGACCAGCATGCGCCATCCCAGCGCCACCCCCTGCCCGGCGCGGGCGGCGGCGATGGTTTCGGTATAGTGGTTGAACCGAAGCGATGGCTTGACCTCGATATTGGCGCCAATCAGCGAAACCCATTGCGACCAGTTGTACCAGGACCGATCGACAACGTCCGTTTCGATGAATTCGTCGGCCGAGCCTAACGGTCCATCTCCTCGGCGCCTGAGATAATCGGGAGAGCAGACGGGGGAAATGACGTCGCCGCGCGAGGCGATGACGGTCCCGTCGCTGAAGGGCGGCAGGCCGTAACGGATCGCCACATCGACCTCTCCACCGTCGAGCGCAATCGGGCTGTCCTGGGAGATCACCCGTACCAGAATACCGGGATTGGCCCGGCGGAATTCGGCGAGCCGCGGCAGCAGCCAGAAGGAAGAGAATGCTACGGTTGCTCCGATCGTCACCACGTCCTGACTGCGCGACTGCATCGCCTCCACGCTTTCGGCAATATCGGCAAAGCTCTTTGCCAGCGTCGCGCCGAGGCTGACGCACGCCGCTGTCGGTTCGATCGCCCGGTGTTTGCGCACGAACAGGGCCTGGCTGAACTCCTCCTCCAGCAACGCAATCTGCCGGCTGACTGCCGCCTGGGTGACGCCGAGTTCGCTTGCCGCGGTCGTAAAGCTCTTCCGGCGCAGCACCGCTTCCAGCGTCACCAGCGCCGTCAGCGACGGGAGCCGTCTCCGAAACTGCATCTCAAAACCCTCTTGGCATGAGAAAAAATTATGTGAGCGTGATTTTTTATGCCGTTGAAAGCCCCACGATGCAAGGGCAACCTAGGGAAACTCTCACATAAGAGGTTCTCATGCTAAATAGGCTTCCATCTACCATTTCGGCACTGCTCGACTCCCGCTCGGAAGGCCACTCGCTGCCGGCCGGCCTCTATATAAGAGAAGACGTATTCGAAGCGGATATCGAGGTCTTCTTCCACAAGCACTGGATCTGCGTCGGCCTCGACTGTGATGTTCCAGAGCCCGGCGACGCTACGGTCGTCGATATCGGCAAGACGAGCCTGATCCTGCTGCGCGACGACGACGGCGAAATCCGCGTGCTGCACAATGTCTGCCGCCATCGCGGCTCCCGTCTTCTCAACCCGGGCAGGACGATCGTTTCGAAGCTCGTCTGTCCCTATCACACCTGGACCTATGAGCTGACGGGCGAACTCAGCTACGCCCCCCATATGGGCAAGGAATTCGACAAGGATTGTCACGGTCTCAAGCCGGTCACCTTCAAGTCGATCGGCGGCCTGATCTACGTCTGCCTGTCCGACAATCCGCCCGAGGACATTGCCGTCCTCGAACAGGCGATGATCGAGCGGCTCGCGCCCTACGATATCCGCAATGCCAAGATCGCCCACCAGACCGACGTCATCGAGGACGGCAACTGGAAGCTGACGATGGAGAACAATCGCGAGTGCTATCACTGCTCCGCCAACCACCCGGAACTCTGCGTCTCCTTCGTCGATCTCGACTTCGGTTTCGATCCCGAAACGTTGAGCCCTGAGGATCGAGAACAGGCCGAGGAGCATTTCCGGCTTTACGAGGCGCGCACGCAGGCATGGGAAGCCGACGGTTTCCCCTCGGCTGCCGTCGAGCAGCTTTCCGATTGCGCCACTAACTTCCGCACGCAGCGGCTGATCATATCAGGTGCGGGCGAATCCCAGACCCCCGACGCCACCGCCGCATCGTCCAAGCTCCTCGGGCAGATGACCCGCAAGGATCTCGGCGACACGCATCTCTGGGGTCATAACAGCTGGAACCACTTCATGGGCGACCATGCCGTGGTGGCAACCGTTATCCCGCTCTCTTCAGGCAAGACGCTGGTCAGGACCAAGTGGCTGGTGCACAAGGACGCCGTCGAAGGGGTCGATTACGACCTCGACAAGCTGACGGATGTCTGGGTCGCAACCACCGATCAGGACGCCGATCTCGTCGCCCGTTCCCATGCCGGCGCTCTCGATCCGGCCTATCAGCCGGGTCCCTATTCCCGCTTTTCCGAGACGAACCTCGACAAGTTCGCCAGCTGGTACATCGACCGGATGCGCGCTCATGGATACTAGGACCCCGCAAGTGCTGCTCGCAAAGGCCGCCCTTCACGACGTCTGGAATCCCGAGGAAGACGATGCGCTCGTCTGCCTCGACGTCCAGCAGGAGACCCACGACGTCAAGACGTTCACCTTCGCCTCCCCTGGGGGGAAGCACTTCGCCTTCAAGGCCGGACAGTATTTTCTGTTCGACCTTGAACACAATGGAGAGGCTGAAAGCCGGTGCTACAGCATCTCCTCTTCGCCGCATCGCACGAACGCCTTCTCCGTCACGGTGAAGCGCGTTCCGGGCGGCAAGATCTCCAACTGGCTTCACGACTCGCTGGTTCCGGGCGCATCCGTCAAGGCGAAAGGCCCGCTCGGCCATTTCGTCCGGTCCGAGACGTCGGGACCTAAGCTTCTGCTGCTCTCCGGCGGCTCCGGCATCACCCCGGTCATGTCCATTCTGCGGGAACTTGCCGACAGCTGCGAACCCGCCGATGTTGTCTTCATGCACGCCGCGCGCACACCGCAGGATTTGATCTTCCGCGACGAGCTTGCCTGCATCGCCCGCAGGCTGAAGGGCCTTCGGCTGCACTTCCTCCCGGAGACCGTCGCCGGCGAGGCGTCCTGGCCGGGTCTCACCGGCCGTATTTCGGCGGACTATGTCAGGCTTGCGGTTCCCGATATCGCCGAGCGGACGCTGATGTGCTGCGGCCCCGCCCCGTTCATGGCGGCGGCCCGCCGCATTTCCACCGAGCTCGGCGTCCCCGCCTCGCACTATCTCGAGGAAAGCTTCGACGACGCCGTCATCGACGAACCGGAAATCCCTGCAGTTGGGGAGGCGACCGCCAAGGTCTTTCAGGTGACCTTTTCGAAGCAGGCCCGCAGCATCGAGGTGACAGGCGATCAGAGCGTGCTCTCCTGCGCGAAGAAGTCGGGGGTCAGGGTTCCATCCTCCTGCGCCAACGGCGTCTGCGGCACCTGCAAGTCGAAGCTGACATCGGGCACGGTCGACATGAACCACAATGGCGGCATCCGCCAGAGGGAAATCGACGCCGGATTCTTCCTGCCCTGCTGCTCGAAGCCGCTCAGCGATCTCGTCATCGAACGCTGAGCGACACCGCATTATTCACCGACAACAAGGGAGCACTCGGATGCTGCGAGACGAAAACGATTCCGTCGAGCTGACCGGCTCGACCGTCTTCAAGGATGAGCGCAAGCAGGCCTACCTCAACCCCGAGGGAGCGGACCGGCCTCTCATCAGTCCTGTGCCGGCCGCGACGCTCGACCGGGCGCGCCGCTACCGGCTGGCGCGGCTGCGCATGAAGATGCGCGAATGGGATTGCGGCGCGCTGCTGCTCTACGATCCCGTCAATATCCGCTATGCCTTCGACTCGTCGAACATGAGCATCTGGACGATGCATAATCCGTCACGCTACGCGCTGATCCTGGCCGACGGCCCGGCGATTATTTTCGAATTCGAAGGCGCCGAACACGTCAATGACGGGCTGCCCGGCATCGACGAGATCCGGCTGGCGAAGTCCTGGATCTTCTTCACCGCAGGCAACCTCGTGGAACCCCGCCTGAAGGTCTGGGCGGACGAGATCACCGACATCGTGAAGGGCAATGGCGCCAACAGGTGCATCGCCGTCGACAGGCTCGAACCATCAGGCGCATTCGAACTCACGGAACGCGGATTTACCCTTCTCGACGGCCAGGAACTGGCCGAACGGGCGCGGTCGGTCAAAAGCGATGAAGAAATCGAGCTGATGCGCTGGACGATCCGCGTCTGCGAAGCGGGAATGGCGCGGATGTACGAAGTATCGGAGCCGGGCCGCACCGAGCGGGAGATCTGGGCCGAACTGCACTTCGAAAATGCGCGCAGCGGCGGCGAATGGCTGGAGACCAAGCTATTGACCGCGGGCCCCCGAACCAATCCCTGGTATCAGGAGTGTTCGGACTACGTCATCAAGCGCGGCGAGATGATCTCCTTCGACACCGATATGATCGGCCCCTACGGCTATTGCGCCGACCTCTCGCGCTCATGGACATCAGGCCACGTGGCCATGAACGCCAAGCAGAAGGAGCTTTACGCCGCAGCCAGGGACCAGATCGAACACAATCTGTCGGTCATCCGGCCGGGCATGACGTTCCGGGAGTTCAACGAACTGTCCTGGCAAATCCCGGAGAAATACCAGCCTTATCGCTACACGCTCGCCCTGCACGGTACCGGCATGGCCGACGAATGGCCGGGCGTGTTGCTGCACCCGGATTTCGATCCCGCTTTCAGCGGCATCATCGAGGAGAACATGGTGCTCAACGTCGAAAGCCTGATCGCCGAAGCCGGTTCGGAGAGCATCAAACTAGAAACCCAGGCCCTGATCACCGCCAAGGGCGCGGAGCGGCTGGACAGCTTTCCGTGGGAGGATATCTGAAACCTCTTCGCGCGAGGCGTCTCGGTCAGTGCGCCCTCAAAGCTGCCGCGCGATGCTGTGACGGCGTCTGCCCGAAAGTCCGCTTGAAGGTCCGCGTGAACTGCGAGGCATTTTCAAAGCCGACATCGAGCGCGATCTCGATAAGCGGCGCCTTCGACTGGACCAGGATCGATTTTGCCCGCTCCATGCGAACCCGATTATAGGCCTTGGCGGGAGACATTCCCGTCTTGTCGATGAAAATTCTCTCCAGCTGCCGCCGTGACAGCCCAACCATGCCGGCAAGCTTCTGGATCGATATGCTGCCGTCGACGAACTGTTCCATCGTAATCATCGCCGCCTTGACGCGAGCGTCGTCATAATCGTCGTACAGCGGACGGCGGGGCTGGATATCCGCCGGCGCCCGGGCCTTCTCGATCTGAAGCACTTCAAGCGCATTTCGCTCGGCATCCCGGCTGATATATTTCCTGACCAGCAACGCGGCCATGTCGGCCGAACTGCTGCCGCCGGCGCAGGATCCGCGCTGGCGATCGAGATTGAAGAGCCGGTCGGACCGAACGCCGTGATCGGGGAACCGCTCGCGAAACTCCTTGTAATGCAGCCAGCTCACGCAGGATTCGTGCCGCTTCATCAGGCCGGCCGCCGCAAGAATGAACGACCCGGTGCAGACGCCGATCAGCGGCACCTTCTTGGCATCCGCCTGCCTGAGAAAAGTGATGGTCTGCTGGTCGACAGGATTCTCCACCGTCAGAAGCCCGCCGACGACCACGATGTAGTCGAATTTCAAAGGATCGACGAAATCGGAGGTCGGGGCAACCTGGACGCCGCAGCTTGAGGTGATCAGATGCCGCGTGCTGCCGATCACCTGCCAATCGGCAAGCACCCTTCCGGAGCGATCCTGCTCGTCGCTGGCAAGCCGCAGCGTATCGATGAAGAGCGCAAAGGCCGACAGCGTAAATGACCGCGACAGCACGAATCCCACTTTAAGCCGGGCGCCGGGTTTCGCGGCGCCGTCTCCCTGCCGATGCTGCTCCGGTCGCATAGTCATCTCCTTGCCGCCTCTCAAAACTCGGAAAATGCGCTCATCGAATTTGAAAACCGTGTGCCAGCGGATCACGGTCGTCAACAAAGATGGTGTTGTGGCCGATGACCCGCGCCCAGCCGCCGATGCTTGGAAGAATGCCGCGATAGGGTCCGACCCTCGCCTCGGCTTCGACCCGGCCCTCGAAAATGGTTCCGATCAGGCTTTCATGACGATATTTCGACCCGACATCGAGCCGCCCCTTGCCATGGAGCTGGGCCATGCGCGCCGACGTGCCGGTGCCGCCCGGCGACCGATCGATGGCCTTGTCGCCGTAGAAGACCGCACAGCGTCCGTCCGAGACGTCGTTGACGGGACGGTCGCACCAGATCGCATGATGCACGCCGCGGATCCTGGCATCGTCGGGATGGACGGGATCGCAGACGCCAGCAAGCGCCGATCTCAGCCTCTGGCTGCAGCCGACAATATCGGACGCCGACATGTCGTCGAGCCCGCTCCAATTCTCTTGCGGCTCGACGACCGCATAATAATTGCCGCCATAGGAGATATCGACCCGCAGACGGCCCATGCCGGGCACATCGACCTCGACATCGGCCTCGTGGAGATAGCTCGCCACATTGTGGAGACGAACGCTATCGACATAGCCGCCCTTCTCCTCATAGGTGACATCCACTCTGCCGGCCGGCGTTTCGATGGCGACCCGACCCGGCTCGCGCGGCCTGACCAGTCCGTCCTCGATCGCAGCCGTCACGGTGCCGATCGTGCCGGCGCCGCACATCGGCAGGCAGCCGCTGACTTCGATGAAAAGAACGGCGAAATCGCAGTCTTCCCGGTAGGCAGGGTAGATGATCGAGCCCGACATGATGTCATGCCCCCTCGGCTCGAACATCAGCGCCTTGCGGACCCAATCGTGGTCGCGGACGAAGATTTCCCGGCGCTCGCCCATCGGCAGGTGCGGAAGCAGCGGACCGCCGCCGGCAACGAGGCGGACGGGGTTGCCGCAGGTATGGGCATCGATGCAGAAGAAGCTGTTTCTCATCCTCGTGTCCTTGCTCATCCCGCTTTCGGCAGCCTGTCGCGGTCGAGCAGGCCGCGGGACAACCGGTCAAGCAGAAGGGCGACCGCGACGATCGCCAGGCCGGCTCTCAGACCAAGCCCCATCTCCATGCGCGTCAGGCCGCGCGTCACCTCGGCGCCGAGCCCGCCTGCGCCGACGAGGCCGGCCAGCACGACCATCGCCAGCGACAGAAGAATGCACTGGTTGAGCCCGACCAGCAGCGTCTGCTTGGCCAGGGGGATTTCGATCTTCCAGAGGATGGAGCGCGGCGGCGCGCCGATGGCGCTGCCGAGTTCGATGAACACCTTCGGCACCTGGTTGAAGGCCAGCGTCGTCAGGCGCAGCATCGGCGGAATGCCGTAGACGATGGTGGCGATGATCGCCGGCACGCGCCCAAGGCTGAAGATCATCACCGCGGGAATGAGATAGACCCATGGCGGCACGGTCTGCATCACGTCGAGAATCGGGCGAACCACCGCCTCCAACGTCTTGTGCCGCGAGCACAGGACGCCGATCGGAAAGGCGACGAGCACCGAGATCATGACGGCGACGCTGACCAGCGCAAGGGTCTGCATCGATGCCGTCCACAGCCCTACAACCAGGCAGAAACCGAGGCAGAGACCGGCAAGGATCGCGGCGCGCAGGCTGACGGCAAAGAATGCCAGGACGACAACGATCGCGATCAGCGCATAGGGTGGCACGAAGAGCAGTGCCGCCTCGATTGCCGAAAGCACCGTTTCCACCAGATAGCTGATGGCCGCAAACAGAGGGTGAAGATTGGTGTTGAGCCAATCGACCGATGGCGCCAGGAAGGCGCCGGGCGAAAACTGAAAGGTCGAAAGATTCATGCTTTCCTCCCTGTTCCCAAGCGAGCGGCACTCTGGGTTATCCGGTCAATCACCATGGTCAATACCACGATAGCGATCGCTCCATTGATTGAGGTGGCGATGTCGAGTGTCCTGATCGCGCCGTAGATCGTCTCTCCGAGCCCGCCGGAACCGACGATGCCGGCGATGACCACCATGCCGAAGGCCATCATCAGGCTCTGATTGATGCCTGCCATGATGCTCGGCAGAGCAAAGGGAAGACGGATCTTGAGGAACATCCTTGCCGGCGTCATCCCGAGCGCCTCCCCAAGTTCGATGAATTCCTTGGGAGTCATGCGGATGCCGAGCGAGGTCAGGCGGATGGCCGGCGGCACGGCGACGATCACGGTCGCAATCAGCGCCGTCGCCGGTCCGTAGCCGAGCAGGGCGATCGCCGGCAGCAGGTAGATATAGGGCGGAAGCGTCTGGATCAGATCGAGACCCGGCTCGATGAAGCGATCGAGAGCGGTGAAGAAGCCGGCGGCGATACCGATCGGGATGCCGATCGCCAAGGCGATCGCGGTCGCGGTCAGGACCAGAGCGAGCGTGCTCATCGTCTCCGGCCAGAGCCCCATCGAAAAACAAAGCGCCAGCGCGACGCCGCTCGCGAGGCCGAACCAGAGATTGACCGCCCGCCAGCCGATGAGCGCCACGACCAGGGCGATCACGTAGAAGGGCGGAAGCTGCAGGAGCCAAAGGATGCCGTCATAAAGCCCTTCGAGAACCTGTCTGATATAGTCGAAGAGGAATTCTCCGTTGTCGCTCACCCATTCGAGCGCAGAGTCCGTCCATTCGTCGAAAACATCGGTGAAGGCTGAACTATCCATGTCAATCACCTCCAGTTGGGGTCACGCCGCCGTGAGATCGTGGGCGGAGGTCCCCTTGACGCCCATCAGCAGGCTGCGCGGCGTGACCACGCCGACGACCTGATCGTTGTCGACGACGGCGATGGCGTCACGCTCCGACTGCATCGTCAAAGAAATGAGCTCGTCGATATCGGCGTCCGGCGTCGTGCGCGCCAGCGAGGCGATGTCGAAGGTCGGCGCCCCTTGCTGGAATTCGGCGACACTCCGCATGACGGAATGCGCCTTGATCAGGTGCAGGCGGGAAATGCCCGCGACGAATTCGGCGACGTAGGCGTCCGCCGGGTTGAGGATGATTTCCTCTGCCGTGCCAGTCTGGATGATGACGCCGTCCTTCATGATCGCGATGCGATCGCCGATGCGGATCGCCTCGTCGAGATCATGGGTGATGAAGACGGCGGACTTGCCGAGCGCTTTGGTCAGCTGGCGGAACTCATCCTGAAGCTGGCGCCGGATCAGCGGGTCGAGCGCGCTGAACGGCTCGTCCATCAGGATGATCTCGGGGTCGGAGGCGAGCGCTCGGGCAAGCCCGACGCGTTGCTGCATGCCGCCGGAAAGCTCACTGGGATAACGGCTCAGCCAGTCGGCGAGGCCGACCTTCTCGAGGGCGGCGGCAGCGGTCTTGTTTCGCTCTGCCTTCGCAATACCCTGGACCTCGAGGCCGAAGGCCGCATTTTCGAGCACCGTCCGGTGCGGCAGCAGCGCGACGCTCTGAAACACCATGCCGATGTTCTTGGCGCGCATCTGCCGGAGATCGACCGGCGACAAGGAGGCGAGGTCGCGTCCCTTGACCAGGACCTTGCCGGAGCTCGGCGTGATCAGCTTGTTGAGAAGGCGGATGAGCGTCGATTTTCCGCTTCCCGACAGTCCCATGATGCAGAAGATTTCGCCGCGCCGGACCTCGATGCTCGCATCGGAGACGCCGACGACGCAGTTGAACTCCTTGAGGACCTCTGTCTTGCCGAGGCCGCGCTCCTTGATCGATTTCATCGCGGCGACGGACTTGCCTCCGAAAACCTTCCAGAGGGATTGGCAGTCGATCAGGACATCCTTGGCATCGATATTGGCGGCTTTCATAGCGATCCCCTTTGAGCCAATGGCGCTGGCTTCTTCATTCGGTTTGAAGATGGCCGCCCGACGGATCGGGCGGCCACGATGCGATTACTTCTTCTTGATGTTTTCCCAGCGCTTGATCAGGTCGGCATGGCTGCCGATCCAATCCTGCACGGCCTGGTCCATGGTCTTGCCGTCCTTAACTTCGCCGTTGATGGTGGTGATGTCGGCGATCGGCACGTAGACGCTGGCCATGACTTCGCGGGCATGCGGATATTCTTCGGAAAAGCCCTTATGGCCGATCCAGTAGTAGCTCTGCGGTGGCGGGAATACGCCCTTCGGATCCTTGAGGTACTTGACCTCGTACTTCTGGACCATCCAGGACGGCTCCCAGATCGTGACCGCGATCCACTCCTTGCGATCGTAGGCGGATTTCAGCGCGGCCGTCATCGCGGCGGTGCTGCCTTCGACGAGCTGGAGCTTGAGGCCGTAATCCTTGACCGCATTCGCCGTATCGCGCATCAGGCCGGCGCCCGGTTCGATGCCGATGATCTTGCCGCCGAACTTGTCGGCGTTTTCATTGAGCTGTTCGAGCGAGTCGATCGGAACGTATTTCGGAACGGCGACGCCCTGATAGAGGCCGTGCGAAACCGGCGAAATCTTTTCGAGGCGGTTCTTGTTCTTGTCCCAATAGTCCTGGGCGACGTAGTCGGTCTGCGAGGTGAGAGCCTGGATATCGCCCTTGGCAAGAGCGGCATAGGCAATGCCCCATTCGGAGAACTCGGTCACCTTGACGGTGTAGCCGGCATCTTCGAGAACCTTCTTGGTAATGCCGGTGATGGGCGTCAGATCTTCCCACGACATCGTGCCGAGGGTGATCGTCTTTTCCTCGGCGCGAGCAGGAAGGATGCTCATCCCGATCACCGCAGCGGCGCAAAGCGCCTTCCACAAAATCTTCATTGTTTTTACTCCTGGTTTTCGTTCCCGTACTCATCGAAGTCTGCAGGCGGCAGTCTTCACATTGCGCGGCGGAGGGATCATCCCTCGCGGCCTGCACGCAATTCCTGAAAGCGGATGACAGAGTTGACGCCGAGCCACGCAATGGGCTCGGGCGGCAGCCTGGTCGGCTCCGGCTGGTTCTTGTATTTCTCAAGCTCCGGGCTGGCGGCGCCGGTCGCGAGATCGGCGGCCATCATGCCCGCGAAAGTGCTCTTGACGGTGCCGAGACCATTCTCGCAGCAGGCGGAAAAGAGCCCCTCTTCGACCTCGCCGAATGCCGGCACATGGTTTCTGGAGAGGCAGAGCGCGCCCGCCCAGCTATATTCCATCGGCAGGCGCTCCATCCCCGGAAAACGGGCATCGAACGACCGCCGCTGTTCGGCAGCAATTCCGGCGACGCGCTTCTCCGACACTTTCAGGCTCGGGTCATAGGTGAACCTCGTCCTGACGACGATCCTCGAAAGCCCGTCCTTGGTGATCTTGCGCACCGTCGCGCCCATCGGATCGGCCGGCAGCAGCGCCCAGCGATCCACACCGGTGACATCGCCTGCGAATTCGTTCTGCGAAAAGGCCGAGGTCATCGACGCATAGGTGAAGATATGCATCAGCCTTCCGCGAAAATGACCGAAGCTTTGAATATGGCCGTTCACACCGAGAATGACCTTCGGCGCCGAAACGGAGCCGCGGGCGGTCTTCGCCTTCCAGGTCCCGCTTTCACGCGAAAGCTCCAGCACCGGCGAATGCTCGTGGATCGCAACCTTCGAATGGAGCCCGCGCGCCAGACCTCTGATATAATCGGCCGGCTGGATCATCACCGCGCCGGGCGTGTAGAGGCCGCCGCGATAATAGTGCGAGCCGGTCATCTCCCGCATCTGGTCGGCGTCGAGAACGCGATGCTCCTCGCCGATCTTCTCAAGTGACTTCCTGTAATTGTCGTTGAGACCCATTCCCCGCTCGGAGGCCGCGGCATTCACCTTGCCCGAGGGATCGAAGGTTTCCCGGGACAGGCCGTATTCGGCCGCGACATCGGCTGCGAAGGAGATCGCCAGCCGGTTCTGCCGGATCTCGTCCTTGGTCGCTGCTTCGTCGGCGACCGAATACTCGCCCGAAGACAGGTTGTGCGGCACGTCGATCATGAAGCCGGAATTGCGCCCGGCCGGACCCTTGGCGAGTTCGCGGGCCTCCAGGACAACGATCTTGTCCTCAGGCCGCGTTTGCGAGAGGCGGCGGGCCGCCGACAGGCCGGCAAATCCGCCGCCGATGATCAGCCAATCGGCGGTAATGTCGTGTTCAAGCGCCTTCACGGGAAAGGCGCGTTCGCTGGTCGCCTCCCATCCCGAAACGCCGGTGTCGGTCGGCAGGTGCTTGATCACATGGCGGCTCATCGGATCGTCTCGTCGACGGAGCGCTCCGAAATGTCGATCCATATGGTCTTGAGCTCGCAGTAATTGTCATGGGCGAAGACCGACTTGTCGCGGCCGCCGAAACCGGACTCCTTGTAGCCGCCGAACGGCGTGGTGGCGTCACCTTCACCGAAGCAGTTGACGGTGATCAGGCCGGCCCGGATGTCGCGGGTCAGCCGGATCGCATTGCGCAGGCTGCCCGTATAGACGGAGGCCGTCAGGCCATAATTGGTATCGTTGGCCAAAGCGGTCGCCTCGGCGAGCGTGTTGAACGTCGTGACCGACAGGATCGGTCCGAAGATTTCCTCCTGGAACAGGCGGCTGGCCGGCGTCACACCCTCGACCAGCGTCGGCTCGATGAAGATGCCGTTATAGGTTTCGCCGCCTTGAGTGACGGACAGCTTCTCCGTCTTGGCATCGTCGAGGAAGGATTTCACCTTCTCGAAATGCGACTTGCTGACGAGCGCGCCGATGCGGTTTTCAGGATCGAGCGGATCGCCCGTCTTCCATTCGCGCATATAGGCGCCGATGCGCTTCATCAATTCATCCTTGATCTTGGAATGAACGATGAGACGTGAGGTGGCCGAGCAATTCTCGCCCATGTTCCAGAAGGCGCCGTTGACCACCTGCTCGGCAACGAGATCGAGGTCTTCGGCATCGTCGAGAACGACCGCGGGGTTCTTGCCGCCGCATTCGAGCACGACCTTCTTGAGGTTCGAATCCGCGGCGTAACGCAGGAAGCGACGGCCGGTCGGCGTCGAGCCGGTGAAGGCCACCATGTCGACATCATTGTGCAGGCCGATCGGTTCGCCGACCTCCCGGCCGGAGCCGGTGACGACGTTGAACACACCAGCCGGAATACCGGCTTCGTGGGCAAGCTCGGCGACGCGCAGCGTGGTGAGCGTCGTTTCCTGCGCCGGCTTGACGATGACCGAGCAGCCGGCGGCAAGCGCCGGGCCGATCTTCCAGGCCAGCATCAGCAGCGGGAAATTCCACGGCAGCACGCATCCGACGACGCCGATCGGCTCGCGCACGATCATCGTCAGCGCATTGGCGCCGACCGGGGCGGTGTTGTCATAGAGCTTGTCGATCAGCTCGGCATGCCAGCGCAGCGTATGAATGGTATCGGGAACGTCGACCGTCTGGCATTCGCGCACCGGCTTGCCGCTGTCGAGGCTTTCCAGGACGGCGAGCTCGTGTCTGTGGCGCTCCAGGAGCTTGGCAAGCTTCAGAAGCACTTCCTTGCGCTCACCCGGCGAGCGAAGCCGCCAACGCCCATCGTCGAACGCATCCTTCGCCTTCTCAACGGCGAAGTCGACATCGCTGGAATCGCAGGCGGCGATTTCGGCGAGGACTTCGCCCGTCGCAGGGTTCGTCGAGGTGAAAGTCTTGCCGGAATTTGCCGGACGAAATGCGCCGTCGATGAAGGCGTTCGTCGGAAACTGAAGCTCGGCGGCGATCGCCTTGTATTCGGCGGCGGTCAAGGGTTCATGCATGATTGGCTCCCGACGTGATCTGGGCGACCGTGCGCTTCAAGGTGGCGACGACGGTCTCAAGGGTTCTTTTCTCTTCGGAGTTCAGTCCGCGCAGCGGCGCCCGCACCGGGCCGGCTTTGAGGCCGATGATCTCGCAGCCGTGCTTGATCGACTGGACGAATTTGCCGCATTCGAGGAAATCCATCAGCGGCAGCATCGCGCTCATGATCGCCCGGCCCTTGTCGAAGTTCTTTTCGAGGACGCAGGCCTCATAGAGGGCGACATGCTCGCGCGGCAGGAAGTTGGAACCGGCGCAGACCCAGCTCTTCGCACCCCAGGCGAAGAATTCGAGCGCCTGGTCGTCCCAGCCGCAGGACAGCGCAATATGCGGAAACTTGCGGGCAAGCCGGTGAAGATTGCCCATGTCGCCGGAGCTTTCCTTGATGGCGATCACGTTCTTCGACTTGCCGACGCGGGAGAAATACTCCTCGCCCATCACCACGCCCATGCGGGCGGGATAGTTGTAGAGCATGATCGGCAGGTTGGCGGCGCGATCGACGGTCAGCGCATGGACCGCGTTCTCGCGTTCGGTCGGCAATGCGTATGGCGGTGACGACACCAGGATCGCATCCGCGCCGATTTCCTTCGCCGCCTTGGCGTATTCGACCGAATCTTCGGTCCGCGTGGCGCCGGTGCCGATGATCAGCGGCAATCGCGTGCCGATGACTTCCTTCGCATAGGCCGCGAGTTCGTGACGTTCCTGGCCGCTCTGGGCATAGTATTCGCCCGTCGAACCGCCGACGATGATGCCGTGGACACCCGCCTCGATCAGCGACTCGAGCACGGCGGCAAATCCGGCCCGGTCGATCTGACCATTCTTGTCGAGCGGCGTTACCGCCGGCGTATAGATCCCCTCAAACTTCACGACGACTTCTCCAATACTTGCGTGGCCGGACCGCCGAGGAAGGCGTCCGCTTTCAGGCCTTGCGGGGCGATGAACATCTCCATGTTCTCGCGGGACAATTCCCAGTGTTCGAAAACGAGATCGACAACGGCATTCTCATCATGAGCGCCGAGCGCTGCGATGAAGCCGTCATGGTGGTCGGCCGCCACCTGCAGCCGCCGCCGCATATCCTCGTTCCTCGGCCGGAAGAACGTGTGACCGATGCGCGCATGATCGATGAGCAGCCGGCCGAGGCTCGGCTGCAGATAGACGTTGCCCGACATCTCGCCGAAGATTTCGTGAAAGCGATTGTTCTCAAGAACCATCGCCAATGCGTCCATGTTCTCGCTGGCAGCACGGAACCGCTCCTGCGTCTGCTTTAGGTCCGACAGCTGAGCGGGCTTGAAGTTCTGCACGGCGAGACGGCCGATCGCCGCATAGATCATCGGCGCAACGAGAAAGAAATTGCGAAGCGTGGAGTGGTTCATCGGGATGACCCGCGCACCCCGGTTCTCGCGGATGTCGATATAACCCTCGCCGGCGAGGCGGCGGAAGATATCCCGCACCGGCGTCCGGGAAAGCCCGTACCGCTCGCTCAAACTCGCCTCGTCCAGATCGGCGTCCGGGTCCAGTTCCATCGTCAAAATCTGGCGCTTCAGGTCGTCGTAGAGATTGCTCTTCGGTGTCTTCGCCATCGTCGATCTCCGGCCATTTGTTGCTCTACGCCCTGATGGCACGCATCCCCCAGGGAGTCAAACGATTGTGTACTTTGCGTACACAATTATTATTCTGAGGATACACAATAACACGCGCCCCCTGGAGAGCGGCCGTCAGACTTGATGCGGCTGATGGGGTGAACAGACATCCACAGCGGAAAGCTCCGCCGCGGCATCGCGGGTTTCTTTCCAGACGGGTTATCGTGGCAGGTCAGGAGAATTCTCTGCAGCCGACATCGATGCGCTCTTGCATCCATCGATCATCAGGCGCCCGAGGCCGGGTGCCGGCAAGCCGGCGGTGCGCGGCCATCGCGGGATATATCGATATCCGGACAGCGGCGAGGGCCGGGGAGCGCCGAGGTCGGCGCTCCCCGGTGGATTACGAGGCGAGAACGCCGCTCTTCTTGGCGGTCCAGGTGGCGATATAGTCCATCAGGCCGGGGTTGAGGCAATCGTATGGCTCGATACCAGATGTCTTCAACTGCGCTCTGACGGCATCCATCTTGCCAGGATCGAAGCCGCTTTCGATGATCGGCGACACGAAGGCCGGGCTTTGCCCAGCCGCCTTCCTGGAAGCGCTCAGGATGGACAAAGGACAATCCCTGGAAGGGATGTTCGCGCTCGACCGGCCCGTACATATGCACGCCGCATTCCTTGCAGGCGTGCCGCTGGATTAGGGCCGAGGCATCGACGACGGCAAGTTTGTCGCCGTTCTCGAGGACTTCGACGCTCTCGGTCGGCGCAACCGCCACGACCGAAAAGGCCGCACCCTCGGGCTTCCAGCACTTGCAGCCGCGGGCATGATGCGTCGAAATAGCTGAAGGCGCTTTCCGAGCGCACGAAGCGCAGTTGCATCAGCCTGCCGGTCGCATCATCGACGAACACCAAGAGCGAACACGGATCTCCACGATCCTCAAACCAGCGATGCTCGGACTGGCCTCACGCCGCAACCGCGGCTGATGAAACGTCCGCCGCTGCTTGCGCGACAGCCAAAGTCCGGCCTCCGACATCCAACGACCCAGCGTCTCGCGTGACACACGCAATCCATCGCGCTCGGCAAGCTTCTCGGCCGCCCAGAGTTTCCGCCCCTCAAAATGCGCTGACGGTGAGCGCAGCGGAGAATATGAAGAGAGTTGCGGAACTAAATCGCCGGGCAAACAAGGGTATCTGTTTTTCACCTCCCAGAACGATCCTGCCCATCGATAGCCAGACGGCGGAGGCGAGAAACACCGTGGAGGCGAGAACGGCGACAATGGCTATCGATGATGCCTTCTGCGCGGGAGGGATTATTGTCAGCCCGATTATGAACCCCTTGGGATTCAACAGGGTGGTTAAGGCCAGCTGCCGTATTCTTACGACCGTGACAGGGCTCGATCCGACACCCCAGAGCCGGAGCGCGAGGTAGAAAACCCAGGTCGCCGAAGCAAGTTTGACGGCCTGCGAAATCGCGGGATGATCACGGAGAATGGGAGCGGCTAGACCGGAGACCGAAAGAACAATCGCAAGATAGGCGAAGACGACCGTTGCAAGAACCATGATCGCCCGCCTAGAGGTCAGCCCCTGAGATGCGATCGCCAATATCGCATTGGTTGGTCCGGGCAAAATGAGAAGCGTGAAAACGCTCGCAGCAAGAGGAAGAAGATGCACTGTTATAAGTCCTTCGGTTCCTGCATTGCTGACAGGGCCGGCCTGACGGGTCGTTGATAAAGATCATTTTCAGCTGGAACATTCTCCGTTGCCTGCCGTTTATTTCAGTCAAACTTGAGGTTTCTCCATGCCTCGCATGATCAGCTTCATGCTCACTCGATTAGCCACGGGCTTCGCAATTGGATGCGTTGTGGGGTTTCTGGTTTGGCAGAACGGCTTTTTGCCCTTCGGCTCCGCGGCAGGGGAGGTTCAGCACTATATCGCCCAGGGTCTGTTTATCTATCTCTTCGCGAGTACGATAAGCATGGGCTATCTCGCTACAGCGCTTCTGCTGGAAGTGGAGTAGTCCCTTTTTCATCCAAGTCGCGACCTATAGAAAGAGCGGGCAAACACCGAGTACGACGCTTCGGGCGGACTTCGCGCCTGCGCTTCGGCCATGATCATATTCCGCGTCTTGCCCTGTATTCTCAGGCCACCATCCTTGCCAGCGCGCAGCGCGACCAGAGCGAATGCAGCGCCTCGACCAGATGGGCGATATCGGCGTCCGAATGCAGCGGCGTCGGCGTGATACGCAGCCGCTCGGTCTTCTTCGGCACGGTGGGGTAGTTGATCGGCTGGACGTAGACGCCGCAATTGTCGAGCAGCAGGTCGGAGATCCACTTGCACTTGGCGGCATCGCCGACCAGCACCGGCACGATATGGCTCGGATTGGGCACATGCGGAATGC
>NZ_LFIO01001611.1 GCF_001187535.1 Rhizobium ecuadorense | reverse complement strand
GCTTTAGCATGGCCGGGTTTGCCGTCCCACAATTCTGGATGCATTTCGAGCCAGGTCGCCGTCGCCTGATTCCCGTGGCGGCCGAACTGGGCAAGCTGGAAATGACCCGTGACGAGTACGAAGACGAGGCTTCGGTTGCGGGCAGATTTCGGTAGCGAGGAGAAATAATGCGCCAGAGCGAGTACCCCAGCACCGCCGTTCTCTTCGCACGCATTAGGTCCATCGGTGTGGGTGTTGATGATGATTGTCTCAAGCAGGTTGCAGCCCGGCAAAACCGCATAAATCGTATCGGTCGCAACGTCTTCCAACGTGCCATCCAAGGTCAGGCGACCGCTCAAACCGTGCTTGATCGCGGCTTTGATCCGCTCTCCTTCAGATTGCGCCACCCATATTGCAGGTAAGCCCCAATACGGTGTGG
>NZ_LFIO01001795.1 GCF_001187535.1 Rhizobium ecuadorense | reverse complement strand
GCTTGGGCAGCGCGCCAAGCTTGGCTTCGAGCTGCGACCAGTCCATACGGTCCTTTTCGGTATCGGAATTGAGGGGCGCGAGTTCCTGCGCGACGGCCGCGCCGAACATGAGGCTGGCGGCAATGCCGGCAGCAAGGGTCGTCTTCAAAAAGGTCGTCATCGGTTCCTCCCGGATAGGGTCGATCGGCACGCCTCCGGCATGCCTTGGGTTCAAGGGTCGTAGAAATTCAGGGTATGTTGACGGTCAGGCAGTTCAGCCGAGCATGAGTTCCTGGACAACCGCCTGCGCAGAGACTGCATCCTGTCGGTCAATCGCCCCGCAGAGACGATTGTCCTGCTCGAGGCGATCCACCACCGTCAGCATCCGCTTGACGGTCTGGATGTTCACCTCGCATTCGTGGACCGGATCGAGACCGGT
>NZ_LFIO01001010.1 GCF_001187535.1 Rhizobium ecuadorense | reverse complement strand
GCTGAGAATTTTCTGGCCGCGGATGAGGGCATGAGTCGCCCGGTCATAGGCTGTGGCCGACCAGTATTGTTTGACAGGGGGATGCGCCGGAATGGTCAATCGATAGGTCTTGGAGCCATCGAAGGGCTGTCCGTGCTTGTCCTTGATCGTCATCAGATAAAACTGACCGATGCCCGAATGCTTGGTGCTGAAAAACGCCATCGTATAGGTGACGCCGCGTCCGTCTACGGAATAGCTGTCAGGGTCGGCATACTGTGTCTGCAGGCCCTTGATCGCATCGGGTGCGATCGGAAAAACCCACTGGCGTCCCTCATAATAGGGCGCGAAGGTGGTTTCATATTGCAAATCCATCCATGCTTGTGCCTCGACGACCGCGGCTTCCAGGATGGCTTGTGTCGTAGCGTCCGGCTCGAAGGGT
>NZ_LFIO01000150.1 GCF_001187535.1 Rhizobium ecuadorense | reverse complement strand
TCTTTGATCGTGCTGCTGGATATTTCTCGTTGGACCAATTCCCTTGGAACCTCGCGAAGACCGCCATTTCATTCGGCCGTTGGGCCGTGCATCGATATGCTTGGACTTGAATTCGCTCGGCAAAGAATATTGAGGGCGTCTTGCAATCTAAGGGCAGCCAGCGCCCTCGTTGCTTCCTCGGCTGGCCATCCGGCGGCCATTGCCGCCGAAAGCAAGGTGGATTCGGTGTGAAGCTCCAGTCTTTCGTAGAGAGGCTCAAGCGCCTCGCGGGCGGTCACAACGTGCTCGTCCGGGGGCGTGATCGGAGTCGGAGATACCGTCGGCATTCTGCGTCCTTCCCTAACGGCTTTGGAACCTGAAGACTCCCCATGGTTCCAACGTACTGTGAATGGCCAACGAAGCCGTGCAAGGATGAGCAGC
>NZ_LFIO01001007.1 GCF_001187535.1 Rhizobium ecuadorense | reverse complement strand
CGGGCGCTTTGTCGCCGCGACTCACCAGATCGGCTGGCTGGTGGCCTTTTCCGATGACGTCAGCCATCGCGGTACGACGTAGCGCATGGAATGCAGCGGGCAGCATTCCCGAACAGTTCCGCATATCAGCCGATGCCTGGCTCGTGGGGATCTATCCGTTTCTGGGGGACGTCATTGCCATGTCGGATCCACTTGGGTTCTACCGCATCCACAATAACAACTGGTATCGCTCGACCGAGGATGCGACCACACTAAGGAGGCGGATGACGCACTGGCAGCAAACCGTTGAAGCAACGAACCTATTTCTCTCAACTCATAAGCTGCCGGCAAGACTACATCTGACGGATCACTATCCCTATCGCGTCGCGTCGGCAAAGCTGCAGGGAGCCGATGCACGCACCCGGTTCAAGCTTGCGGTCGA
>NZ_LFIO01000472.1 GCF_001187535.1 Rhizobium ecuadorense | reverse complement strand
ATCATCGGACATCCGCATCCGCTTTCCTATTTCCGCCAGCATGCGAATTCGACCTCAAATCACGAGATCAATCCGCTCTTCATCAACGGCATTCTTTACTATGAGGAAGTGATGAAGATGGCCTTCGAAAAGGGCTATATGTCAAGAGAGGACCTGCCGGTCTCAATGCGCCGTCTGCTCAACCACTACGGCTACTGGCAGAACGCTTATCCCCAGTTGATGGCTCGGATCGTCGAATTGCAGGCCATGCTGGCGAAGCTTTAGAGCCGATAGGCTGTGCAAGACAGATGCGGCTCGGCCACCTTTGATTTCGCAGAGATTCTACAGGAAACGCTCGGACAGCGTAACGTAGTCCGGCTTTCCGGCGGAGGTGAGCGGTAGGGTTTCGGAGACAACAACCCTTGCAACGGACGGGTGGAAGT
>NZ_LFIO01001208.1 GCF_001187535.1 Rhizobium ecuadorense | reverse complement strand
GCCTATCGGTGATGGGCGATATCGTCCGTCCACCGAAATTGGCATGCATTTGTGTGTCTACGATCATCGCGACGATGTGCGTTCCGCCGTGCACGCGCATCCGCTTTACGCCACCGTGCATGCCATTTGTGGCAAGCCGCTGACCCAACAGATCATGCCTGAGTCGACAATGTTTTTGGGCGAAGTCCCGTTAACACCGTACGGCCTTCCGTCCACGCCGGAACTGTCCGACGCCATCATACCCTACCTGCAAAGACACGATGCGCTTTTGCTCGAAAACCACGGTGCCCTGACGTATGGGCATGACTTGAACAGCGCCTATTTCAAGATGGAAGCACTCGATTATTACGCCAAGGTCGTCTACCTCGCGGCCTCCTACGGCGGCGCCAAGGAGTTCAATGCAGATCAGATCGAGAGGTTGC
>NZ_LFIO01000804.1 GCF_001187535.1 Rhizobium ecuadorense | reverse complement strand
AAGGGAAGCTGGTAGTAGTCGCCGGCGCCCGACACGCCATAATCGACCAGCGGCGTGTGCTGGATCTTGTCACCACTGCGCACCCAATAGGGCACGTAGCGGCCGGTGGTGTCGTGGCCTTCCTTGCCGACGAAATCCTTGTCCTTGCCGTCGAAGGCATTCGGTTCCCAGCCGGTCCAAACACCGAGCGCCATCGGATTATCCTGCAGCATGTTCTTCAGCAGGTCGTCGGCGGTCGCACGACTGGCGTTTCCGCTTTCCTTCATCGTCGACAGCGATGTCTCCAACGCATTGACGATGCCGAGCGCCACGCTCATGGATTTCTCGACGTTGAGCGCGTTGGTGGCAGCGATCTGGAGCATCTGATCGAGGCTCGATTTGCGCATATCGTTATAGGCGATGTAAAAAAGAACGCCCGATGC
>NZ_LFIO01001094.1 GCF_001187535.1 Rhizobium ecuadorense | reverse complement strand
GCAGATGATGCCTCCCTGACTTCGGCCTGGGTGGCACGCAGTTCCTGGAGTGTTGACGGCAAAGCTTCGGCAGCTTCAGTTGCGTCCGAGATGAGGCGCAGGTTTTTTTCGAGCTTGTCCTTGTCTGGCGTCAGAAGATCGATCTCACGCTGGACCTGATGCAGGCGCCGAACGAGAGCGGATGGAAGCGCGTTCTTCTCCGGACGCTTCCAAACCAGCAGTGTGGAAAGCTCCGCGGAAAGCGCACTCATAGTAATCGCGATAGCCTGCAACCCAGCTGGAATGTTGCCAGGTAAATTGGGCAACACGGAAGCGCTGATGAATTCGACGGTCTTGGCAACATCGATCAGAATTGCTTCGAACTCTTCGTCTTCCCCTTCCGATTTGGCAGACTCAATAACATTCTTGATCGACTGCGCCATC
>NZ_LFIO01000493.1 GCF_001187535.1 Rhizobium ecuadorense | reverse complement strand
CCGATGGACCGCTTCAGCTTGGATGGAAGCACTCAGGAATGACCTCGGACTTCATAGCGGAAGTCATGGCTCTGCCCTATTCACGGTCAAGGAAAGACTACGTCCAGGCGCATCATGACATCGGATATCTCAGCAATGAGTTGATCGAAAATGCCGTTAAGTTTCGACAGCCTGGGGAGATCCTCATTGAAGCCGGCATATTCGACGGAACCTTTTTAATAAGGGTCAAGAACACGATCGATGGCGTGACATCATCTCGCTTTCAGCTACTGCTGCATCGCCTTCAATCGAAGGACCCTGGGGAACTTCTTCTTGAGCAAATCGAAACCAATGCCATATCGGCAGCAAGCGGTTCGGGCTTGGGGTTGCTCACCCTTTTGAGCGACTATGACGCAAAAATGGCATGGGCATTCGAAGGGAATAAT
>NZ_LFIO01001579.1 GCF_001187535.1 Rhizobium ecuadorense | reverse complement strand
CGTTTGCCGCCTGAGCCGATCGCTGGGCGAGTTCGCGGACTTCCTGGGCCACGACGGCAAAGCCCTTGCCGGCCTCTCCGGCGCGTGCCGCTTCGACGCCGGCATTCAGTGCCAGCAGATTGGTCTGGAAGGCGATTTCGTCGATCACGCCGATGATGCTGGAGATCTGCTGCGACGAGGCCTCGATGCGGCGCATGGCTTCTTCGGCATGCGATACGACCTCCGCGGATTTGGCGGCATTGCGGTTGGCATCCGTTGCTTCGGTGCGCGCCTCGTCGGTGCGCTTGCTCGAATTCGAGACATTGGCGGTGATCTGATCGAGCGCCGCTGCGGTTTGTTCGAGAGCGGCGGCCTGCTGTTCGGTGCGTTTCGACAGATCGCCGGCCCCCGATGCAATTTCCCTTGTGCCTTCGTCGATTGCGGCAATGGCCGTCGCGATGGCGCCGAGCGTCTGGTCGAGTTGGCGGATCGACATGTTGAAATCATGCCGGAGGTTCTCGAAATCAGCCGCGAACGGCTCTTCGATCTGGAAGGCGAGATCGCCTGAGGCAAGCCGCTTCAAGCCTGCGGCAAGACCGGATGTCGCCGCCCGCAGCCGATCGGCCGCATCCTCGTCTGCCTGCTTGCGGGCCGTGACCCGCTCGGTTTCGCCCTGCAAGCGAGCGGTCTCCGCGTCCTGCTCGAGCTGTTTGTTGGCGATCGCCGCCTGCCGGAAGACCTCGACAGCCGACGCCATCGTGCCGATTTCATCGGTGCGGCCAATCCCGCTGCAGGCAATCGCCGTGTCGCCGCCGGCGAGCCTTTGCATATCGTTGGAAAGCGAAAGGATCGGCTTGGTGACGCTCCTTCGCGTCAGGAAATAGAGGCCGAAGGCGAACAACGCGGCCGCGGCCAGAAGGGCTTTGAGAGTGATATCGACCGAGGCTTTGATGTCGGCGTTATGCTTGGAAATATCGTCCGATACGGCGGTGATCTGATCCCCGGCCTGTTCCATGGCCGTTTCCAATGTCGAGAACTGCTGCATGAATTCCGGCAGCGCCTTCAACGCCGCCGCCGGATCCTTGCCCGCAAGATCGACCATCTTCGTGGCGCTGTCGACATAGACGAGCAGCGGACGTTCGATGCCGGCAAGGACCGCTTTCGTTTTCGCGTCGGAGACGAGAGCCTTGTTGGTGTCGATCATCTCCCGGAACGCTGTCTCGTGCTCCGCCAGATCCGCCTTCACCGCGGCGGCGTCGATGCCGGCCGCCGGGTTCGATGCCAGCAAGGATGCGAGCACGTCGGCGCGCAGCGCATCATGCATCATATCGGCCTGCATGTGGTTGCGCAGAATTTGCGCCGACTGGGCGACGTCCGCGCTGTTTGCCGAAAGGGTGGCGGCAGACCAGATGCCGACCTGAGTGGCGCCGCCCGCCAAGCCGAAAATTGCGATGCTTGCAATGATAATCTTATGCTGGATCGACGGCATGTCGGCTTCTCACGTTGAATTTGAGGCGTGATAGTATCGAAACATGCTTAATGATTTCGTAGCGACCGCTTGCAAGGCGACTGGCGAAAAAGGGCTCGCCGGTGTTCGGGGCGAACCCGAGCGGATGGATAGCTGCCTGACCCGCCCGGCTGGTCCGGACACCGCTATCCCGGGCTCCTGCGACATCATCTTCATTGCGGGCTCACGGGCTTGGGCGTACCATGCAAGGCAATAGGAGAGGGACCATGAGGCTTTCAGCTCTTGTTCGATCGGCGGCAGCCGTAGCGCTGCTCTTTGCCCTCACATCCACCGACGTCACCGCTAAGGGCGGCACGCACCACAGGAGCTGTGCAGAGCTGCAGGCGATGATGGATCATGGGCTGACCGGCGGAAAACACGCCGGGGATAGTTTCAAGAGAAGGGCCAAGGTCGAACAGAAGATGAAGCAGAAGGGCTGCTAGACCTCCGCTGCGGGCGCATATGCGGCAGCAGGATGAGTGGAAGGCCGGTGTTTAGAGATCCGCAGCTGACCTACGCATCGATCGGGAAGAGCTTCAAAAACTGCCGGTCGCCTTCCGGGCTAAAGAGGATCGAGCGGCTTTCAGCCGTGCGCCGCGCCCAGCCCCTGTCGAGGAAGTTCGACAGCAGCGCCTTGCCGAGGCTGCCGGCGAGGTGGGCTCGCCTTTCGCTCCAGTCGAGGCAGGAGCGGCAAAGCGGGCGGCGCGACGATCGGAGCGCGCCGGCATCGATGCCGATGCATTTGAGATCGCTCTCGCCCTTTTCCGTCAGCGCCAGACCGTCACCGACCGCGTCGATCGAGCCTGAGGCAATAAGGCTGTCGAGCATGCGCACGCCGTAATCGCCGGCCAGATGATCGTAGCAGATGCGCGCCTTGCGCAGCGCCGGCTCCTTCGGCCCCGGCCGGTGGCGCAGATGCCCGCGTCCGGCGGCAAAACCCATCATGCTTTCGATCAGCCGGGCGACGGCCTCATCGGCCAATGTGAAATAGCGGTGGCGCCCCTGCTTGCGCTGGGCAAGCAGGCCGCCCGCTTCGAGCTTGGCCAGATGCGTGCTCGCCGTCTGCACCGTGATGCCGCCGACGCCGGCAAGCTCGGTCGCCGTCAATGCGCGCCCGCCCGTCAGCGCCGCCAGCATGTTGGCGCGGGCGGGATCGCCGATGAGCGCGCCGATCTGCGCAATGTCAGGACCTTCCTTCATACTTCGATCGTAACCGAAGCATCGCCGCCGGGCAATGTGCGAAAACGGACAGGCACAAAGGAGAACCCGATGATCACCTGCTTCATCCGCTATCAGATCGACCCCTTCAAGAAAGAGGCCTTCGCCGAATATGCCCGCAACTGGGGCCAGGTAATCCCTCGGAACGGCGCCGACCTGATCGGCTATTTCGCCCCGCACGAGGGATCGGCGACGACGGCCTATGGCGCCTACAACATCGAAAGCCTCGCTGCCTACGAGGCCTACCGCGCCAGGCTGGCCGCCGATCCGCTCGGCCGCGACAATTATGAATTCGCCAGACGCGAAGCCTTCATCCTGAAGGAGGATCGCATCTTTCTGAAAAACGTTTCCGCCCCTCACGCCAAGCTGGTGCTGCCATGATCGCCGTCATCTTCGAAGTCGTGCCCTATATGGGCGAGCGCCATAAATATTTGGATCTCGCCGGCGAGTTGCGATCCGAGCTCGAAAAGATCGACGGCTTCATCTCGATCGAGCGTTTCGAGAGCCTGACGAACCGCGGCAAGCTGCTGTCGCTCTCCTTCTTCCGCGACGAGGAAGCCGTCCGCAACTGGCGCAACCTCGAAGCCCACCGCGCCGCCCAGCAAGCCGGCCGCGGCGGCATCTTCGCCGATTACCGCCTGCGCATCGCCAGCGTCCTGCGCGATTACGGCATGTTCGAACGCGACGAGGCGCCGGCGGATAGCCGCGAGGTTCACGATGCGGCGTGAGGGTGTTTCTCCCTGGTTGGGCACGCGCAGGAGCTCCATATTAAGCGATATTTCGGCCTGGGAGATCGGCGAGGGCGGCCCCTCATCCGGCTGCCGCCACCTTCTCCCCGCTTACGGGGCGAAGGGGATATGCCGCAACTTCTCGGTCCCTCTTCAGCATCTCGCAGGGCACGTCCCCTCTCCCCGTCAGAACGGGGAGAGGGTTAGGGTGAGGGGCAATCATTAGTATGAATCGGACAGCCGTCGGCGGGATGTGGCCATCTCCCCCAGTTCAACCCGACTGCCGAATAAATTCCCGAAATCGGCCGCCCCTTCAGGCTTTGGTAACTAAGTTGCGTAACCATAACGGAGAGTTAAGCGTCAAGCGTATGAGTGAGTATCAGAATGGCATCAGTTTTTCCGCTTGCCGACCTCAAGGCTTCGATCAGGTCGGGTTCCCGGCCGGATTCTTGGGTCGACACGATCATCAAGGGCGATTGCGTCAGCGCGCTTGAAGCTTTGCCCAACCACTCCGTCGATGTCATCTTTGCCGATCCGCCGTATAATCTTCAGCTCGGCGGATCGCTGCACCGTCCCGATCAGTCGCTGGTCGATGCGGTCGACGACGAATGGGATCAGTTCGCTTCCTTCGAGGCCTATGACGCCTTCACCCGCGCCTGGCTGCTGGCCTGCCGCCGCGTCTTGAAGCCGACGGGCTCGATCTGGGTGATCGGCTCCTACCACAATATCTTCCGCGTCGGCGCCACGCTGCAGGATCTGAACTTCTGGATCCTCAACGACATCATCTGGCGCAAGACCAATCCGATGCCGAATTTCAAGGGCCGCCGTTTCCAGAACGCCCATGAGACGATGATCTGGGCGAGCCCCAACTCCAAGGCCAAGGGCTATACCTTCAATTACGATGCGATGAAGGCCGCCAATGACGATGTGCAGATGCGCTCCGACTGGCTGTTCCCGATCTGCAACGGCAATGAGCGGCTGAAGGGCGAGGACGGCAAGAAGGTGCATCCGACGCAGAAGCCGGAAGCGCTGCTCGCCCGCGTCATCATGGCCTCGACCAAACCGGGCGATATCGTGCTCGATCCCTTCTTCGGTTCGGGAACGACGGGCGCCGTCGCCAAGCGTCTCGGCCGCCACTTCGTCGGCATCGAGCGCGAGCAGGATTATATCGATGCGGCGTCCGCCCGCATCGCCGCCGTCGAGCCGCTGGGCAAGGCGGAACTGACCGTCATGACCGGCAAGAAGGCCGAGGTGCGCGTCGCCTTCAACGTGCTTGTGGAAAGTGGCCTGATCAAGCCCGGCCAGGTGCTGACCGACGCCAAGCGCCGCTACAGCGCGATCGTGCGCGCCGACGGCACCGTCGCATCAGGCGGCGAGGCCGGCTCTATTCATCGTCTCGGCGCCAAGGTGCAGGGTCTCGATGCATGCAACGGATGGACCTTCTGGCATTTCGAAGATGGGCAGTCCCTGCGCCCGATCGACGATCTCAGGTCCGTCATCCGCAGTGATCTGGCGAAGGTGGAGTGAGCAGCACTTTCGCAAGATCGAAACAGCTTCTTCCGGTTTCCTCCAGTTGCGGAAGAAGGCCAAGGCGCCCGGGGCTCGAACCCCGGGCGTCTTCTATTTTTGGCGATCTAATCGTCAGAAGGCCTGGTAGTCGGTGACGTCGACGCGGATGATGCGGCCTTCCGAATTGAAGGTAATCGTCTCCTCGCCCTCGCGGATCAGCGGCTTTCCCGTCTGGCTGTGGGTGGCACGCAGCGACCAGACGGCCCGGCCGGATAGCGGCGTCAGCGTTTCCACCAGCGAATTTTCCGCCGTCTGATCGGGATAATCGTCGAAATAGCGCCGGAAGGCGGCCATGATCTCGCCCCGCCCGGCAAGGCTGCCGACGCCGTTCGAGACATAGGTGGCGTCCTCGGCGAAATAGGCCTCGATGGTGGGGAAATCGAGGGCGTTGATGGCGGCGTGGAAGCGTTCGATTTCCTCTGCCGGGTCGAAGGCCATGGCCTCACACCTTCACGCCGTAAGCGGCGAGATCGCTGCGCAGCTTCTCGGCGCCGGAAAACAGCACTGCATTCCAGCCGAAGGCTCTCGCGCCTTCGACATTGACCGGCGCGTCGTCGATGAAGATCGTCGCGGCCGGATCGAGCCCGAAGCTCTTCGTATGGGTTTCGTAGATGGCGATATCCGGCTTGATCAGGCCGACATCGCCGGAGACGGTGACGCCGCGCGGTTTCGTCAGGAACGGGAAACGTTGCTGCGCTTCGCGAAACGTGTCGGAGGCGAAGTTGGTGAGCATGGTCACGTCCCGACCCTCGGCGATGAGCCCCTCCATGATGGCGACGCTGTCCTCATAGGCATGCGGCACCATCTCGTGCCAGTATTTGCGGAAGGCGCGGATATGCTCCTCGCGGGTCGGATGCGCTTCGATCAGCAGCGCTTCGGCTTCTGCCCAGGTGCGGCCGCGGTCCTGCTCGATATTCCAGTCATGGGTGCAGATATTGGCGAAGAACCAGTTGCGCTCGGTCTCATCGGGAATGAGCCGGCTGAAGGGAAGATGCGGATCGTAATGAATGAGGACTTTGCCGATATCGAAAACAATATGCTTTATGTCGGTGGTCATAGTCGTCCCTTGGATGATTCGAACGCGCGAGGAATAGCCGCTGCGATCGCTTTTTTCATGACGGTCGGCAAGGCTTGCGCCTCAAGATTTGTAACCGGCTCCCACCATTCGTCATCCGGGCTGACATTCGTTTTTGGCTTGCCGGCGATCGCCGCCCGCCAGATCGACAGCCGAAGCTCGAAATGGGTGAAGACGTGGATGACGGTGCCGCAGGCCTGCCAGGCCGCCTCGAAGGGTGCGGCCGCAGAAGAGGTCTCGCCGTCGATGCGTGCCGTCCAGCCTGTCGTCGGCACCTCGGCCATGCCGCCGAGCAGGCCGCTTTCGGCGCGCCGCCTGAGCAGGATCTCGCCATCCTCAGTCACCGCGATGAAGGCCGCGCCCTGCCGCACCGGCTTTTCCTTCTTCGCCGCCTTGACCGGAAAGAGTTCGGGATCGGAAAGCCTCAGCGCCTCGCAGGCGCCGCGGAACGGACAGAGCGAACAGGCCGGCCGCTTCGGCGTGCAGATCGTCGCTCCGAGATCCATCATCGCCTGGGCAAAATCGCCTGGCCGTGTCGCGGGCGTCAGCAGCGCCACCTTTTGCTTCATGGCAGGCTTTGCAGCCGGCAGCGGTGTTTCGATCGCATAGAGCCTGGAAATCACCCGCTCGACATTGCCGTCCATGACGGCCGCCTGCCGGTTGAAGGCGATGGCGGCGACGGCCGCGGCCGTATAGTCGCCGATGCCGGGGAGCGACTTCAGCCCTTCTTCGGTGTCGGGAAAGACGCCGCCATGCTCTTTCGCCACCGCCTCTGCGCATTTCTTCAGGTTGCGGGCCCGCGCGTAATAGCCGAGCCCGGCCCAGGCGGCCATGACGGCGTCGTTCTCGGCCACGGCCAGATCAGTCACCTCGGGCCAGCGCTGCAGAAATTTGGCGAAATAGGGTTTGACCGCCTGCACCGTCGTCTGCTGCAACATCACCTCCGAAAGCCAGATGTGATAGGGATCGGGCTTGACGCCACGCGCCGCCATGCCGGGCGACACGCGCCAGGGCAGGTCGCGGTGATGCCGGTCGTACCAGTCGAGCAGGGGCTTTGCGGAGGGCGTGTCGGGTGTGGTGATCGTCATGATTTGCCGGGATCGGGGGAAGTGCCTATACTTGGCGAAGCAATGCCGCGCGATCAAGCCGGTGATGCGAATTGCCTGTGCGATTGGCAGGGGCGTCCAAGGGTTTCGATGAGTTCTCCACGCAAAGGTGCAAAGCAGATTTCCGAGCTGGCGAACGGGCTGATCGATCCCGTCCTGGCGCGCCGCGCCGGCATCAACACGGCCCTGCTCGGCTCATGGAGCGAAATCGCCGGCGAGGATTTCGCCGATTGCACCCGCCCGGAAAAGATCGCCTGGGCGCGCGGCGGTGACGAGGCCGGCGGCTTCCGCCCTGGCGTGCTGACCATCGCCTGCGAAGGCGCGCGCGCGCTTTTCCTCACCCATGCCCAGGGCGAACTCATCCAGCGCATCAACAGCTTCTTCGGTTTTGCCGCCGTCCACCAGATCCGCATCGTCCAGAAGCCGGTCTCAAACCCCGCCCGCCGCTCCCGCACCCCGCCGTCGCTGAAGGGCGAAGCCGCCCGCAAGCTCGAAGGCATGATGGAAGGCATAGAGGGCGACAAACTGCGCCAGGCGATCCAGCGCTTAGGCACCGCGGTGATGGGGAAACGAGGACGGTAATCCTTTGTTTGCCGCTTGCCTATCCGTATCGTGCTCGCGGTGATCCCGGCGTTCAAATCAAACGAATTCCTTTTGCGAGTCCACGTGAGGTCGTGCTAGGTTCTGACTCACGATGAGTAAAAAGCCCAACTTGACCCGCAATGCAAATACCGGTCGCCTGACCCAGGCGCGTGCCGAAAAGATCAGTGCGGTCGAAGGCTTGGTACTCAGCCCGCGCATGCGTAAGATCCTCGCGGAGACTGTAGACCAGCCGACAGAAGCGCGCCGTGAAGCGATCCGCGCGCAGTTTGTCCGCAAGTCTGCCTAAACGTTGGTTTACACTGCCGAATACGACCCGCTCTGTTATCCGGGCACGCCCGTGCTCCGCAACAAACTGGACCTTACGGACCAGAAGGAACTCGATGAGTTCGAAACAGCGATGTTCGTGCTCCGCTCGGATGAGCCTTGGCCGGAGGGCAATCTGAATGTCATGCACTATCTCGCCCTACACCAGCATCTGTTCCAGGATGTCTACGATTGGGCCGGCGAGATCCGCACCATCCGTATCGGCAAGGGTGGCAACTGGTTCTGTTATCCCGAGTTCATCGCAAACGAGCTGAATCGGATCTTTCGGGAGCTTGCCCAGGCGAACTATTTCCAAGGACTGACACAAGCAGATTTTGCAATTCAAGCCGCTCACTTGCTCGCCGAAATCAACGCCATACACCCGTTCCGTGAGGGCAACGGCCGTACCCAATTGACTTTTCTCGCTCTTATGGCCGAGCGTGCTGGTCTGCCGTTCAATGCAGAATTGCTTGATCGCGACCGTGTCATCGACGCCATGATCGAGAGCTTTGCGGGCTCAGAGCAACCGCTGGCAAGGCTGATCCTTGACATCATCACCGAACCTTGATGCGCAGGCCGACCGATCGCAATTTTGCCTAGCGGTCCCATCACGGTCACAATTCTTTGAAGGAAGTTGGCGAAGCGTGGCTTGTGAGCGGCCGTCAGCCGTTATATCGCACAGTCACGCCGTCACTCTCATACCTATGGGGAACCCATGCCGATGTCCGAAATGCAACTGACGAAACGCCGCCTCCTGGGTGGGATCGCCATCGCCGCAGCTGCCGCAGCGCTTGCCGCCTGCAACGACAGTAAGGACGCTGCCGATGCTTCGTCCTCCGGCAAGACCATGGCCGATGGCAGCAATGTCGATACCATCCAGACGGCGGCCACTTCGGCGACCGAAATGCCGCAGTCCGACGGTGATGTCGACATGGCCGAAGTGCTGAAGCCCGGCACGCTGCCGGAGATGGCGCTTGGGAAGGCCGATGCCCCCGTCAAGATCGTCGAATACATGTCGATGACCTGCCCGCATTGCGCCCATTTCCACAACACCACCTTCGACGCCATCAAGCAGAAATATGTCGACGCCGGCAAGGTGCAGTTCATCATCCGCGAATTCCCCTTCGATCCGCGCGCCGCCGCAGCATTCATGCTCGCCCGCTGCAGCGCTTCCAATCCGGAGCAGCTGAGCACGCCGGAACAGTATTTCCCGATGGTCTCCATGCTCTTCAAGCAGCAACAGGTCTGGGCCGCCGCCGATGACGGCCGCGCCGCGCTGCTGCAGATGTCGAAGCTGGCCGGATTTACTGAGGATAGCTTCACGAAATGCTTGACGAACCAGAAGCTTCTGGATGAAGTGAACGCCACGCGGGAAAGGGGATCCAAGGATTTCGGCGTCAATGCCACGCCGACTTTCCTCATCAATGGCAAGCGCTATTCTGGAGACATGCCGGTTGAAACCTTGTCGAAGCTCATCGACAGCCTCATCTGAACCGGACCGTTTGACGAAGACGGGCGACGGCGAAAGCCGTGCGCCCGTTTTTCGTATTCAGCGCAGCTTGCTGGTGTGGCCCCCTCATCCGCCTGCCGGCACCGACCGGGTTCGAGCCGCGGGTCTCGACCCGTCCTTCGGACCCCCGAGGGGAGAAGGGGTATGCCGCCTGCCTTTCTTTCCCATCATTCGAGGGATGATGTGGGCACGGCATCGACCCGGAGTCTCTTCTCCCCAGTGGGGAGAAGGTGCCGGCAGGCGGATGAGGGGGCTTCCTGCCGTGGATGTCTCCGCATGAAGTTCAACAAGCTGCGCCTGGTCGGCTTCAAATCCTTCGTCGAGCCGACGGAATTCATCATCGAGCGGGGGCTGACCGGCGTCGTCGGCCCGAACGGCTGCGGCAAGTCGAACCTCGTCGAGGCGCTGCGCTGGGTGATGGGCGAGAATTCCTACAAGAACATGCGCGCCTCCGGCATGGACGACGTGATCTTTTCCGGCTCAGGAAACCGGCCGGCCCGCAACACCGCCGAAGTGGCGCTCTATCTCGACAATGCGACGCGCACCGCACCCGCCGCCTTTAACGATGCCGACGAGATCCAGGTCACCCGCCGCATCGAGCGCGAGCAGGGTTCGCTCTACCGCATCAACGGCAAGGAAAGCCGCGCCAAGGACGTGCAGCTGCTGTTTGCCGACGCCTCCACCGGTGCCCGTTCGCCCTCGATGGTCGGCCAGGGGCGGATCGGCGAGCTGATCCAGGCAAAACCGCAGGCCCGCCGCCAGCTCTTGGAAGAGGCGGCCGGCATTTCGGGTCTGCATTCGCGCCGCCACGAAGCCGAACTGCGCCTGCGCGCCGCCGAAACCAATCTCGAGCGTCTCGACGACGTCACCTCGCAGCTCGAAAGCCAGATCGAGAGCCTGAAGCGCCAGGCCCGCCAGGCCAACCGCTTCAAGACGCTGTCGGCCGATATCCGCGGCCGCGAGGCGATGCTCTTGCATATCCGCTGGGTGCAGGCCAAGGAGGCCGAGGCCGAGGCCGATAGCGCGCTGAACCAGGCGACATCAGTCGTTGCCGAAAAGGCGCAGATGCAGATGGAGGCGGCGAAGAATCAGGGCATCGCCAGCCTGAAGCTGCCGGAACTGCGCGAAGGCGAGGCGCGCGCTGCCGCCGCCCTGCAGCGCCTGCAGATCGCCAGAAGCCAGCTGGAGGAGGATGCCGGCCGCATCCTGCGCCGCCGCGACGAGCTGACCCGCCGTCTCGCCCAGCTTGGCGAGGATATCCGCCGCGAGGAGCGGCTGGTGGCCGACAATGCCGTCATCCTGGCAAGGCTCGATGCCGAAGAGGCCGAGATATCAGAAGTGCTCGCCGATTCCGGCCGTTATGCCGAGGAAACCCGCGAGGCCTTCGAGGAGGCGGCGGCAAAACTTGCCGACAGCGAGCGCATTTTTACCCAGCTGACGGCCGAGCGCGCCGAAGCCGCTGCCGGCCGCAACCAGCTGGAGCGCGCCATCCGCGATCTCGCCGACCGCCGGATGCGCCTCGAACGGCAGATGAATGAGGCGAACCAGGAGCTTGCAGCCATCGGCGACAAGATCGCCGGCCTGCCCGATCCCGAGGAAAAGCGCGCGATCGTCGAGGCCGGCGAAATCGCGCTCGCCGATGCCGAAGCCGCCGTTCAGGTGGTGGAGCAGGCGCTGGCCGCTGCCCGCCAGACCGAGGCGCTGTCGCGCGCGCCGGTCGATCAGGCTCGCTCGAGCCTGAATGCGCTGGAAACCGAGGCCCGCACCATTTCCCGCATGCTCGCCGCCGGCGCTGCGGCCGGGAAATTCTCTCCCGTTGCCGAAGAATTGAAGGTCGATCGCGGCTTCGAAACCGCGCTCGGTGCCGCTCTCGGCGACGATCTGGAATCACCGCTCGATGCCGAGGCGCCGGCCCATTGGTCGGAGAATGGCGATGGCGCCGGCGACTCTGCGCTGCCCGCAGGTGTCACGCCGCTCCTCGCCCATATTAGCGCGCCTGCCGCACTCACCCGCCGCCTGCGCCAGATCGGCTTGGTCGCCGATGGGGACGCCAAGCGCCTGATGGCGGCGCTGCAGCCCGGCCAGCGGCTGGTGACGAAAGCGGGCGCCGTCTATCGCTGGGATGGCCACGTGACCGGCGCCGACGCGCCGAGCGCCGCAGCCCTGCGCCTTGCCCAGAAGAACCGGCTCGCCGAACTCGAAGGCGAGGCGGCCCTTGCCCGTGACGTGCTTGCCGAAGCCGAGGAGCGGCAGGCGGCCGCCACTGATGCGATCCGCGGCGAGGAGCGCCGGCTTGCCGAGGCCCGCGACATGAGCCGTCTTTCGGCCCGTCATCTCACTGAAGCGCGCGAAGCGCTTGTTACTGCCGAGCGCGCCTCCGGCGACCTGATCCGCCGCCGCGATGTCGTCAGCGAGGCCGTCAGCCAACTCGGCGCGCAGCTGGAGGAGATCGGCATCCAGGAGGAGAATGCCCGCATCGAGCTGGAGGATGCGCCCGATCTCACCGCGATCGACGAGCGGCTGCGCTTCCAGCAGGCGGAGGTCGCGACCGATCGCGGCGCGCTCGCCGAGGCCCGCTCCCGCCATGAGAGCCTGGCGCGGGAAAATGAGGCCCGTCAGCGCCGCATCATGGCGATCGGCCAGGAGCGCGAGACCTGGCGCCAGCGGGCGGCCAGCGGCGAGGATCAGGTTGCGACGCTGCGCGAGCGCGAGGAAGAGGCGCGCGAAGAGGCAGCCGAACTCGAAATGGCGCCGGATGAATTCGACGACAAGCGCCGGGCTTTGCTCAGCGAATTGCAGAAGGCCGAAGAGGCGCGCCGCAATGCCGGCGATCTCCTGGCCGAGGCCGAACGCATCCAGCGCGAGGCCGACCACCAGGCGGCAACCGCGCTGTCGGAACTTGCCGAATGCCGCGAACGCCGCGGCCGCGCCGAGGAGCGCCTGGTCTCCGCCCGCGAGAAGCGGCAGGAAAGCGAAAGCCGCATCCGCGAAGTTTTGAACGTCGCCCCGCACGAGGCGCTGCAGCTGACCGGGCGCCCGGCCATGCAGGCGCTTCCCGACCCGCGCGAGGTCGAGCGCGAGTTGGAGCGTCTGCGGATCGAGCGCGAGCGGCTCGGCGCCGTCAACCTGCGCGCCGACGAGGAACAGAAGGAACTGAGCGAGAAGCTCGAAGCGCTGATCAAGGAGCGTGACGACGTCATCGATGCGATCCGCAAGCTGCGCGGCGCCATCCAGAGCCTCAACCGCGAGGGCCGCGAGCGGCTGATCGCCGCCTTCGACGTCGTCAATGCCCAGTTCCAGCGGCTGTTCACCCATCTGTTCGGCGGCGGCACCGCCGAGCTGCAGCTGATCGAATCCGACGATCCCTTGGAAGCCGGCCTCGAAATCCTGGCCCGGCCGCCCGGCAAGAAGCCGCAGACCATGACGCTGCTCTCCGGCGGCGAGCAGGCGCTGACGGCGATGGCGCTGATCTTCGCCGTCTTCCTCACCAATCCGGCGCCGATCTGCGTGCTCGACGAGGTGGACGCGCCGCTCGACGACCACAATGTCGAGCGCTACTGCAACCTGATGGACGAAATGGCGGCCTCCACCGAAACCCGCTTCGTCATCATCACCCACAATCCGATCACCATGGCCCGCATGAACCGCCTTTTCGGCGTCACCATGGCCGAGCAGGGCGTCTCCACCCTCGTCTCAGTCGACCTGCAGACGGCTGAACGCCTGCGTGAGATTGCTTGAGGGACTGCGTTGGGGGCGTGCCGGCAGGAGGCGCAGACTGAAGGAGGCGCCAGCGCATTCCTATCCGGCCATCGCTGTTTTGCCGCGGAGGTCACCCCACCCGCCGTCCTCCTCGGGCTTGACCCGAGGATCCACCTTCGTCTCCATCGCAGCAGGGCGTGGATTCCAGGCGCGAGAGCGATTGGCGGGAGGTGCACGGTCATATTGCGTAACACCTCGCCATAAGCCGTGATAATTTGCGGCTGACGGAACTGCGGGTGATAGGCCAAAATGGTCAGGCTGAAGGCCGAAACAAGCCGAAAACGCCTGCACTTTCACCAGAATTGTCGTAACCACCAAAAAAGGTCGGCTTCTTTGCGGCCTGTACCCCATTTGGGTGATGCTCTTTGCGATGACTTGCATTAGAAGTTGTTTCAACGCAACCTGCTGCTTCAGCGCAAGCGTGGGCGGTCAAGGTTGCTTATTGTCGAATTTGCATGCGGTTTTCCGGGCAGAGGGCAAGGACCGGAAAATCTGGGGCAATTCCAGGAAACGCGCCAAGCGGCTTTCGCAGGAATTGCGTGAAGATGAAGCGATAGGGCATTCCATTATTTGAGGAAAGTGCCCTGGGTTGAGGGACCCCCCGTCCGGTTTTCCTGGCCGGACGGAAACAAGGCTTTGCGGGACCTGTTGCAGTCCCGCAAAGCTTTTTTTATGCCTTCCTCTGCATCCGGCGAAGTTTCAATCGTTTCGAACGCGGCCGGGCCGAAGATTTATTGTGCAACGCAACATTCCGCCGCATTTGTCGATTTTCATTTCAACACCAACGGATTAAGCTAATCCCGGTTTGGTGTTGGGGGGAAGATGACCAAGTGGGTCTATACGTTCGGCGACGGGCAGGCTGAGGGCCGGGCGCGCGATCACGAGATTCTGGGCGGCAAGGGCGCCAATCTGGCGGAGATGTGCGCGCTGGGATTGCCCGTTCCGCCGGGTCTGACGATCATCGGCGATGCCTGCAACACCTATTACAGGAACGGCCGCCATATCGAGGACGGTGTGAAGGCCGAGGTGCGAGCCGGCATTGCTGGCATTGAGGCGATCACCGGCCGCCGCTTCGGCGCCGGCAGCCAGCCGCTGCTGCTTTCGGTGCGCTCCGGCTCCCGTGTCTCGATGCCGGGGATGATGGACACGGTGCTCAATCTCGGCCTCAACGACGAGACGGTGCAGGCGCTCGGCCACGATGCCGGCGACGCGCGTTTTGCCTGGGACAGCTACCGCCGCTTCATCCAGATGTATGCCGATGTCGTCATGGGCCTCGGCAACGATGCTTTCGAGGAGATCCTCGAAGACGAGAAGGCCAAGCTCGGCCATGAAACCGATACCGAACTCAGCGCCACCGAATGGCAGCATATCGTTTCCCTCTACAAAAGGCTGATCGAGGAGGAACTGGAGCAGGAATTCCCGCAGGATCCCGAGGTTCAACTCTGGGGCGCGGTCGGCGCGGTCTTCTCAAGCTGGATGAGCGCACGCGCCGTCACCTACCGCCAGCTGCACAATATTCCGGGAGCCTGGGGCACGGCGGTCAACATCCAGGCGATGGTCTTCGGCAATCTCGGCAATGCCTCGGCCACCGGCGTCGCCTTCACCCGCAATCCCTCGACCGGCGAGAAGGCGCTTTACGGCGAATTCCTCGTCAATGCGCAGGGCGAGGATGTCGTTGCCGGCATCCGCACGCCGCAGAGCATCACCGAGGAAGGGCGGATTTCCTCCGGCTCGGAAAAACCCTCGATGGAAAAGCTGATGCCGGAGGCGTTTCGCGAGCTCTGCCGCATCTGCAGCGAGCTCGAGATCCATTACCGCGACATGCAGGATATCGAATTCACCATCGAGCGCGGCAAACTGTGGATGCTGCAGACCCGCGCCGGCAAGCGCTCGACCCGGGCGGCAATGAAGATCGCCGTCGACATGGTCGATGAGAAAGTGATTACCGAGGAACAGGCGGTGCTGCGCATCGAACCCTCCAGCCTCGACCAGCTGCTGCATCCGACGATCGATCCGCGCGTCACCCGCCAGGTGATCGGTACCGGGCTTCCGGCCTCGCCGGGGGCGGCCACCGGCGCCATCGTCTTCACCGCCGAGGAAGCGGTGGAGGCCGAGGCCGAGGGCCGCAAGGTCATTCTGCTCAGGGTCGAGACCAGCCCGGAGGATATTCACGGCATGCATGCCGCCGAAGGCATTCTGACGACGCGCGGCGGCATGACCAGCCATGCGGCGGTCGTCGCCCGCGGCATGGGCATCCCCTGCGTCGTCGGCGCCGGCACCATGCGCATCGATCAACGCAACGAGCGGCTGCTCGGCATGGGCGTCACCCTGAAGAAGGGCGATATCATCACCATCGACGGCTCGGCCGGCCAGGTGCTGAAGGGCGAGGTGCCGATGATCCAGCCGGAACTCTCGGGCGATTTCGGCCGCATCATGGGCTGGGCCGATCGCGCCAGGCGCATGACGGTGCGCACCAATGCCGATACGCCGGCCGATGCGCGCGCCGCCCGCTCCTTCGGCGCCGAGGGCATTGGCCTTTGCCGCACCGAACACATGTTCTTCGAGGGCGAGCGCATCCATGTGATGCGCGAGATGATCCTGGCCGAGGACGAGAAGGGCAGGCGGCTGGCGCTCGACAAGCTGTTGCCGATGCAGCGCCTGGATTTCACCGGCCTCTTCACCGTCATGCACGGCCTGCCGGTGACGATCCGCCTGCTCGATCCGCCGCTGCACGAATTCCTGCCGAAGACCGACGACGAGGTGGCCGAAGTCGCCTTCGCCATGGGCATGGAGGCTTCGGCCTTGCGCCAGCGCGTCGATGCGCTGCACGAATTCAACCCGATGCTCGGCCATCGCGGCTGTCGGCTGGCGATCTCCTACCCTGAGATCGTCGAGATGCAGGCCCGCGCCATCTTCGAGGCGGCGGTTGCCGCAGCCAAGGAGACTGGGGCGGCCGTCGTGCCTGAAATCATGGTGCCGCTGGTCGGCCTGCGCTCCGAGCTTGATTACGTCAAGGCGCGCATCGACGAGGTTGCCGGCAACGTCATGAACGAGGCCGGCATGAAGATCGATTATCTCGTCGGCACGATGATCGAGCTGCCGCGTGCGGCGCTCCGCGCCCATGTGATTGCCGAAGCCGCCGAATTCTTCTCCTTCGGCACCAACGATCTGACGCAGACCACCTTCGGCATCTCGCGCGACGACGCCTCGGCCTTCATCCCCACCTATCAGCGCAAGGGCATCATCGAGCACGACCCCTTCATCTCGCTCGATTTCGACGGGGTCGGCGAACTGATCAGCATCGCCGCCGAACGCGGCCGGCGCACCCGCAACGACATGAAGCTCGGCATCTGCGGCGAACATGGCGGCGATCCGGCCTCGATCCGCTTCTGCGAGACGATCGGGCTGGATTATGTCTCCTGCTCGCCGTTTCGCGTGCCGATCGCCCGATTGGCGGCGGCGCAGGCGGTCATATCGGAAAATCTGAAGGCGCCGCCGGGGAAATAGCCGAAGCGCTGCATGCGCCGGCATCTGCGCTCGCGGCAGCCCTTTCGGCGCGGGGTCAGCCCTTTGGGGCGCCCGGGCAGCCCTTTGGGCGCCTGGGGTCAATGATGATGGTGCCAGTGATTGCGGTAGACATAAGGCCCGTTGAGATCCCAGGCCATGCTCTGCATCATCTCCGCACTCTGCGCCCGCGATTCGGCCCGCCGGTCGAGCTCGATGCGCTGCAGGCAGGTGGCAAAACCATCGGTGCCGCGGCGGAAACCATAGCTCAGGCACTTCTGCTCATCCGCCGCCCGCCGCTCCTCCGGCGTCATCGTCTGGCAGGCGGACAGGACGGCGGCGAGGGTGGCCATGGTGATGAGAAGGCGGATGCGCATCGGGTATTCCTTGCTTTTCCCTGAGGAAATGCCATTCGGGTGCGGGCGTCAAGCGGGGAGGCCGAGATGCCCCTCATCCGCCTGCCGGCACCTTCTCCCCGCGCGCGGGGCGAAGGGGATATGCCGCAACCTCTCCGTCCCTCGCCAACCTCTCGCGGGGCATGTCCCCTCTCCCCGTCAGAACGGGGAGAGGGTTAGGGTGAGGGGCAACCACACGGCACAACCAAAATCAAGCCGCCCCAGCCGGATCGCCGATCGGCAACAGTGCCGGATCGAGCGGCGGATCCTGCGGGTTCTTCGTATCTCCAGGGTCCTGCACCGGTGTCAGCGGCGGTTTTTGCTGGATGGGGTCGGGAATGCCAGGCGTCGGCGTCGGGCCGCGCGGGGTGTCGGTTGTCGGTGTTGGGATGGGATCTCTGTTCGGCATGATCGCCTCCTTTTCAAAAAAGGAACGGCATCCCTGGCATATGGTTCCACTTTCACGAGTCGGCATTCCTCTGTATGAGGACACCTGCAAACACTGGAAACCAGCATGGCCATCCGCGATCGATTTTCGAAAAAACTGAACTGCCCGCAATGCGGCAATGAGGGCTTTGCCGAGGCCTCGGAGATCGATGATCCCAAGCGCAAGCACCCGGATTTCAAGGTCGATCAGCTGCCGCGCGGTTTTGGCGTGCAGCGCCCGTCCAACCACCAGGAGAGCTTCATGCTCAAATGCGAATGCGGCCGCAAGTTTCCCTTCCGCAGCCTGGCGGAAGCGGCGGCCGAGCGGCGCTAAAGCAATTCCAGGAAAAGTGTGCAGCGGTTTTCCCAGGCAAAGCGCGAAGCGCTTTTGCCGGGAATTGCGCAAAAAAATCAAACTTAAATCCGCTCCAGCAGCTCGACAAAAGCATCGGCGAAGCGCACCAGATGCGCGGTCTCCTCATCGGGCGCCTGCATGCGGATCTCGGTGCCGGCATAATCGAGCAGCGCCAGCACGACGCGCATCTCGTTGCCCTCATCGGGAATGCGCAGCACCGCGATGCGCCGGCAATCGGCGATGAGGCCGCCGGCCGGCAGGTCGAACAGCAATTCGCCGCCCGCCCGGTTCGCCGCCTGGCGCACCGCCTCGCAGAAGCCGGCATCGCCGCCGGCATAACCTTCGAGCGAAAGTTCGAGCTCGACGAGCTCCAGCGGCAGCATCGGCTCGCTGTGGTCGATCCCGCCAAGCGCAGACGCCTGCGGCCTGGCTGCTATCTCGGGTGAAATCATCCCGCCTCTCCTTGCCTTTAAATCAGGAGATGAAACCGCGGCAGAATGACCTTTTTTTGCCATATCAGCAAGGGCTCATGAATCGGCCCGGCCATCGCCTCGATCATGTCAGGGGAATTCCAGCTGATATTCCAAGACAACAGTTTCAATTCAGCCGAATCTTGCCCAGATCCGGATGATTTTAGGCCGGGCCGGCCTAAAATCTGAATCCGGATCTGAATCAAAGAAATAGAGCATGATGTCGTCCGAAAACCGCTTCACACTTTTCGGCATCATGCTCTAAACAAGGATATGGCGATTTGCGTGGTCGAGGACGCGGCGCTGACGAGCAACCGGTAAGTTTGATGGCCATCCGTTACGACCGTCCCGTTTCCAGCGCCGCCCGCTTTGCGCGGCTGCTCGGGGCGTTTTCGCTGGTGCTGGCGCTGGCGGTGCTGATCGCCCATCGCTTCGGCGGGCTGGCCACCCCCTATCTCGTGCTGCTCTTGATCGCCGCCGCCGGCTGCGGGCTGCTGGCCGCGCTGCTGGCCGCCGTCGGCCTGCGCAGCCTCTGGGTCTCAGGCGCCGAAGGCGGGCTCGCCGCACTCGCCGCCCTGATCTATGCCGCCTTTCCGCTTACGATCGGCGCCTTTGCCGCCGAGCAATATCTCAGCCTGCCGGATATCTACGACGTCTCCACCGATCCGGTCTCGGTGCCGGACTGGCTGTCGCCGCCGCACGCCGATCAGATCTGGCTGAAGCGCAATCCGGTGACGCCGGAGGATCGCGAAAAGCAGATGACTGCCTATCCCGAGCTGACCGGCCGGCGTTATGAGGGGGCGCTCGACCGGGTGCTGGAAGCGGTGCGCAAGGTCGCCAAGCAGAGTGGCTTCACGATCGTCAGGAGCAGCGGCACCAGCGAGCCGGATCGCGACCCGGAGGACGGACCGGCCAAACCCGCCCCCGGCGACGAGGCCGTCGCCGATGCGCCCGGCATCATCCCGGTGCCGACGCCGCGCCCCTATGACGACGATGTCGCCAAGCTGATCCGCGGTGCCAACGGCGTGACGCTGCAGGCGAGCAACCGCACGCTGATCCTCGGCCTGCGCTTCGATATCCTCATCCGCCTGCGCGAAGAGGCCGAAACCACCTTCGTCGACATCCGCGTCGCCTCCCGCTACGGCCAACACGACCTCGGCTTCAGCGCCGCCATCGCCGGCGATTATCTGAAGGCGCTGGATTCCGAACTATTAGGGATTGCGGGTGGGTGAGCCGCGGTGGCGCAAAGCGCCAGCAATCGATCCAGTGAATCGATTGCAGCGGCGAACGCCCTGAGCCAAAGCGAAGGGCCGGGAGAGGGTGCGGCAGGCTCCGGCCTCCTATCACCGCACACCAGCGAAAATTTTAGCGCGAATGCTACCCCAACCTCCCTCATTCCTGTGCTCGTCACAGGAATCCAGTGCGCCCAAGTCTTTGGGCGCGGAAGACATTTCACGCTTGGTGAGAGTCAATCACCGCGCAGACGCGCGGTGGCTGGATTCCTGTGACGAGCACAGGAATGAGGGAGGAAAGGGTGTGCCGTGCTGGCCCCCCTCTGCCCTACCGGGCATCTCCCCCACAGGTGGGGAGAACACAAGTGGCCCAAACTTCGCGCCCCCTCTACCGTTCCGACGGGCTGCAACGTCAGTTGTTTGGGGAAGCCAGCGCTCCCAGCCGATCTCCCCACCTGTGGGGGAGATGCCCGGCAGGGCAGAGGGGGGCTCACACGGCAGGCCGGCTGAGGTGAGGAAGAACGACCTCACTCCACCACCAACCACCCCGTATACCGCACCACCAGCCCTGTCAGCCGCCCGCCGATCTCGACGTGAAAATGGAACCGCCCCTCACGCTCCTCCTCGAACGTCTCCCCGCCCGGCGCCAGGAACAGCGGCAGCGGGATCCCGCAAAAGCGCCAGCCGCGCACCACCAGCCGCAGCTTGTTTCCTTCAGGCACCAGCGCCACCAGCACCCGGAACGGCCCGAAGACTTCCGCCAGCAGGTGCCGGTCGCGGCCCTTGTCCTCGAGCTGCAGGCTGTGGAAGCTCTTGCCCCCGAAATCCCGCGTCCAGATCTCGTTGTCGCCATCGGCGGCGAAGCGCACCGTGACCGGCACATCCTCACTCGCCGGAGGAAAGCCGATCAGCCGGGCGACGATCCTCGCCAGCCACCCGCTGCCGCGCTCGATCCGCGCCCGGCCGGAGGCGACACGCGCGCCGCCCGCATGCATGGCTGATATGGCCGGCGGCAGCCGCTCGAAGGCGCTGCCGAGAACCCTGTGGTAAAGCGGCAGGCCGGCGCCCTCGCTTTCCGCCCTGATCCCTGTTGCAATCGAGAAGCGCTGGAATTCCGCTTCGAAATCCGCGAGCTGCAATTCCCCCGCCGCCGGCCGGGCGCCATTTTCCGGCCGGACACCCTTGAGCAGCCGGCGCACCAGCGCCGCCACGCCGGTGACCGGAATGAACGGCCCGTCATCCCCCTCGGCAATCAGATGCCAGCCGCAGGCAAGCGGTTTGCCGGCGGCATCGAGGCCGCTCAGGCGCACGAACATGCCGCCGCGATGCTCGCCGATCGCCAGGCCGTGGCTCGCCCGCTGCATCAGCCGCGCAAAGGGCGTCAGCGACGGCAGCAGCTTCAGCCGCGTGAGCCCCGCCGCAAACCCGAGCAGCCGCTGCAGCGCCTGCGGCTCCGTTCCGACCCCGGTGAAGCTCGATTGCAGGCCGGCAAAACGCCTCGGCAGCAGCGCCAGATCCGGCGCATCCACCAGCAGGAAATTCCGGCTGCGGAGCGGCGCCACGCCGGGTGGCGCCACCGTCACCCGCATCGCCTCGATCAGCCCGCGTCCCTGCGCCGGCCGCCCCTGGCGCAGCACCGAGACCGGCTTGCCGGCATAACTCGCAATTGCTCTCACGACATTGAGGCCGATCTTCACATGCGCCGACGGGGCAATGCCCGCAGCCACCGCATCGATCCGGGAAAACCGCGGCACCATCACATCGAGCGCTGCGAAGGACAGCGCCGGCAGGCTGCTGAGGCCGGAAAGCGCAAAAACGCCCTTCGCTTTCGCTTGCGTATCGAGCCCGCCGATCCCAGCGACGAAGCCGGTGCTGTCGGCGAGATCGGCATAATCGATGTCGAGCCCGATGCAGGCGCGCACGACCTTATAGGGGTCTTCCCCAAAACTCTGGAACGGCCCGGAGGCATCGACGACGAGATCGGGCTGCAGCCGCATCAACTGTTCGCTGAGATCGCCGTCACGATCGAAGCGCACGGCCTGCAGGCTCGCCCCCAGATTGCTGCTGCCCAGGCCCTCGGATCCATCTTTCGGCGATCTGAGATCGGCAACGAAATCGTCGGCCTTCTCAAGCGACCGCCCCCCGATCAACAGCCTGAGCCGCGGTTCATCGCCAAGCAGCCGCGCCAGCCGGCCGCCGAACGTGCCGTAGCCGCCGATGATCAGCAGCGAAAGCCGCTCGCCGCTCATGCGATGAAGCGGCTGCGCTGCTCCGCCGTCGGCACCATGCAGCTCTGCCGGCCGGCGATCTTCAGCCGGTTGCGGGCGATGAATTCATAGAGCGTATCGGCAAGGCGGCGCGGCAGCAGCCGGAAGAGCTTGACCAGCGAATAGGGAAAGCCGAGGCCGGCCACCATGCGGATCGAGCCGTCGGACTTGAAGAAGGCGCGGCCATTCTCGATGAAGATATTGGTCTCGTAATCGCGCTCATTCAGCCCATAATGCCGGTAGAGGGCTGCGCCGAGCGGCGACTGGGCGGCGAGGAAGCGGTATCGCCGTTGCCTGTCATGCTTCAGCGCGAATTTCACCCAGCCGGAGCAGAAGACGCATTCGCCATCGAAAATGATCAGCGGCTGGTCATCGGCAAAATCCGGCACATCGGCATCATCGCGATAGCTGTAAGCGGTGCGCGTCATGGTAATCTCCCCATCTCCCGCTTACAACAGCCGGTAGGTGGCGGCAAGAGAAGGCGGCCCATCCGCGGCGATCTCGCCGCGCTCGACGAGATCCTCGATATGGGCGAGCACGGAAAGGGCCGCCGCCCCATGCAGCTTCGGGTCGGTATCGCTGTAGATCGCCTTCACCATCTCGGCAATCTTAGCGTCGCCCGCCCGGATGCGTGCCAGCACCGCCCGCTCGCGCTTCAGCCGATGCGCCTTCAGCGCCGGCAGAAAACTCGCCGGCGCCGTCACCGCCCCGCCATGGCCGGGCAGCAGCAGACGATCCTCACGCGCTATCAGCCGCTCGAGCGAGGCCATATAATCCGCCATCGACCCATCCGGCGGCGCGACGATCGAGGTCGACCAGGCCATGACATGATCGCCGGAGAAGAGAATATCGCGGCCTTCGAGCGCGAAGGCGGCATGATTGGCCGTATGCCCCGGCGTCAGCACCGACGTCAGCGCCCAGCCATCGCCCGCAATGGTCTCACCGTCGCCGATCGCGATATCGGGCGCGAAGTCCAGATCCGAGCTTTCGGCAAACGGATTGATCTCGCCATCTCTGAGCCGCCGTGCCGGCCGGTGCGGCCCTTGCCCCACCGTCACCGCCCCCGTTTCCGCCTGCAGCCGGCGGGCCAGCGGCGAGTGGTCGCGATGCGTATGGCTGACGAAGATATGCGTCACCTCCCGCCCGCCAAGCGCTGCCATCAACGCCTGAAAATGCGCCTCATCCTCCGGCCCGGGATCGATGACCGCGACCGAGGCGGCGCCGACGATATAGCTGTTGGTGCCGAAAAAGGTGAAAGGCCCGGGATTCTCCGCCGTGACCCGCTCGACCCCTGGCGCCACCGGCACGGCGCGCCCATAGGCCGGCTCGAAAGCAAGGTCGAATGCGGGGCTTTCCATGAGGGACGATGCTCTCGAGGCCGATGACACCGCCCATTCCTAGCACGGCCCTTTGCGCTCTGCAGCGCATAAATCTGCGCGAGGGGCAACTTAGTCATTGTGACAGACGGAGAGCTTTGCTAATCAGGCGTCGAATTGAGCCGGCGCTTCGCGCCGAAAGCTCTGGTGGGGCGTCGCCAAGCGGTAAGGCAACGGTTTTTGGTACCGTCATCCCTGGTTCGAATCCAGGCGCCCCAGCCATCTTCACCCCGCTGCGCTCTCGTTCAATCCTCTGATCACCTCGACGAGCTTCTTCGTCTTCTCGAAGTCGAAGACCTGCTGCGGACCTTCTGGTGCAACATCGATGAATGGGCTTTCGTAGAGCAGGGCGGGATCCATGACGCCTCTCTCCGTCAAGTGCTCAATGACCATTTCGATGAATTCGATCTGGTCGGCCGTGGCGCCGCTGTCGGAGACGAAGCCGGAGAAGGCTTCGGCGACGGCCGCCCGGTCGAGCCCAACCAGCGAGCGGACGAACGCGCCGAAGCCGTGCGCGACTTCCGTCGCCTTCTCCAGATGCTTGACATCGCCGATGCCGGCCGAAAGCAGCATGGCCTGCAACTCTTCGATATCGGTCGGCGTCAGCGGCCTGCCGTGGCGCAGCTTGGCGATGGCGATGTGGTCCTCGTGCTCGCGCAGGAAATGCCGGGCCTTCCGCTTGAAGCGGGCGAAATCCACTTCGCCGACCTCCGGCAGATCGATCTCAGCGCCCAGGCCCAACTCGTCCTCGAAATCGGTATAGACGATCTTGCGCTTGCCCTTCTCGATGTGTTGCACCAGCCCACGAAGCCTCAGCCGCACCAGTTCGAGCAGCGGCACGGTAATGCCTTCCCACCAGGGGTCCGAGAGGATGTCGAGGATTAGCGGATGCTGGGCGGCGATGATCGGGATCGCAGTCTGTTCGTCCAGCGCCGAGGCAATCTCGATCAACTGCTTCTTCAGCCGGTCGAAGCTTTTCGAACCCTTGAGCAGCGCCAGCTCCAGCCCGAAAATCAGAAGATCGAAGCGTTTGGCTTCCTCCGGCTCGCCCTTCACTTCGGTTGGCAGCGGCGCAACCTCGTCGAGCAACTCGTCACGCACCGCGTCTGTCAGCTGGTTCCAGGCCTCAGCGGATTTATATTTCTCCACCGTCCGCCGCTTCGCCCGTACGATGAAGTTATCGAAATTCATGCCGGCAACGTAGGTCTGCAATGCATCCAGCGCTTCGTCGCGGATCGCCTGCTCATTGAGCGGCTTGCCAGCGCCGGCGTCGTAACCTTCCTGGCGGGCCTCGGCCATGCCAGAAGCGTCTAACCTGTGCTTGTTGTCCAGAGCGCGGACGAGATTGAAGCGGGCGGCGAACAGGCTTTCGTTCAGGCTTTTCGCATTACGGCCGTCGTCGGGCTGCGGGTTCTGGCGGAAGAATTCCAGGTTCTGGCAATAGTCGAAGACGCGGAAGAATTCCTTGTCCTCACCGGGGCCGAAGAGATCGGGGCAAAGTCGCGTGCCGCGCCCGATGATCTGCCAGAATTTCGTCTTCGAGCGGATCAGCTTGAACAGCACGAGGTTGACCACCTCAGGCACGTCGATGCCGGTGTCGAGCATATCGACGGAGATGGCGATATGCGGATTGCCGTCCTTCTTGGAAAAGTCGTCGATCAGGCTCTGGGCATATTCGGTCTTGAAGGTGATGACGCGGGCAAAATGGCCGGCAAGATGCGGATAGGCGCGGTTGAAGCGCTCCTCGATGAACTCAGCATGCTGCTGGTTCTTGGCGAAGATGATGGTCTTGCCGAGCCGGTCACCGCCAGCGACTTTCAGGCCCTCGGTCATCACATGCGCCAGCACCTTGTCGACGGTGTCGGCGTTGAACAGCCATTTGTTGACGGCTTCGGCGTTGACCGTATCAGGCGGATCGCCATCCTCCTCGTCCCATTCCAGCATGTCCCACTGCTCTTTTTCCTCCTCGGAAAGATCGTCGTAGCGGATGCCTTCGCGCTGGAATTTGAGCGGTACGGAGACCGAATGTGGCGGCACGAGATATTCGTCTTCCACAGCCTTGTCGAGGGAATAGGCGTCTGTGGGAACGCCATCCTCGAGGTCGAACAGACCAAAGGTGTTGTGGTCGATCTCGTCCTTCGGCGTGGCGGTGAGGCCAACCAGCAGACTGTCGAAATAATCGAAGATCGCGCCGTAGCGCTGATAGACAGAGCGGTGCGCCTCATCGATGATGACGAGATCGAAATGGCCGGGGCCGAAGCGGGCTTGTCCCGCTTGCCGCTCGTCGATCAGGTTCATCATCGTCGGATAGGTGGAGAGGAAGACGCGGCCTTCGGCGTTTTTCTCCGTTACCAGGTTGACCGGCGAGGTCTCCGGCAGTTGCCGCTTGAACTCCCGCACCGCCTGGTTCACCAGCGCCACGCGGTCTGCCAGAAAAAGCACGCGCTTCACCCAGCCGGCGCGCATCAAAAGGTCGACCAGCGCGATTACCGTGCGGGTCTTGCCGGAGCCGGTCGCCATGACCAGCAGGCTCTTGCGCTGCTTGTGGGCCTCAAAGCTCTCGGCGACACGCGAGATGGCCCGGGTCTGGTAATAACGGCCGGCGATTTGTCTGTTGACGGGCAGTCCGGCAATCGGCTTGCGGCTCGCCCGCCGCTGGATCATCAGGGCCAGCTCGTCCTTCTTGTAGAAACCGGAAACGGCGCGCTGCGGATAGGCGGTATCGTCCCAGATCCAATGCTCGTAGCCATTGGAGGTGAAGATCACCGGCCGCTGACCGAACTGCTTTTCCAGGCAATCGGCATAGAGCTTGGCCTGCTGCTGGCCGGCGCGCGGATCACGCTTGGTGCGCTTGGCCTCGATCAGCGCTAGGGGTTTGCCGTCGTCACCCCAAAGCACGTAATCGACGAAACCCTTGCCCTCGCTGTTCGGCATGCCCTCGACAGGAAACTCCCGATCACGCGGCTGGTTGAGCTTCCAGCCGGCTTCCTTCAGCAACAGGTCGATATAAAGATCGCGTGTCTGCGCTTCCGAATAATCGTGATGGTCGGGCTGCGCCTCGTTTTCATGGCGGGCAGCGGCCACTTCAGCGCGCAGCCGCGTCAACTCGGCGTCGAGATCGGCCTTGTCACGCAGCATGGCTTCGAAGGCGGCGTCCTTCGCTTCCATCTCGCTCTTCATGCGGGTGAGTTCGGCGAAGGCGCGCTTCACGACGTCGGCCTTGCGGGTGAGATGCACGGGATCGAAGGCGAGCCCGTCGGCCGGGCGATCCTTGCGTGCATAGGTGCGGGCCAGCCAGAAGCAGAGATGGAACAGCTCACGCACGGCATTCGCCGCTTCGGCGGGCTTCGTCTCTCGGCTTTCATGGACGGCCTGGTTGCCGATCTTGATGATGACGCGGGCTTTGGAAAACACCGCCTGGCCGGTGAGCTTCTGAAAACTCGGCTCGTGGATCAGCGCCGAGATATTGCTCTGATAGGGGAAGTTCAAGGCCGGGTCATGTTTGTAAGCCCATTGCACCGCCAGTTCCACCGTTCGCCGTGCATAAAACGCCGCCGCCCGCGGATCGCCCTCGGCCAGAGCTTCCGCCCGCTTCGCGCTGTCGAAGATTTCTGGAAATTCGGCGGCTAGGAAGGCGAAGTTGGACATGGAGCCTCAGAGCTGACCGGAGAAGGCGCGGTGCTGGAAGGAGGAGAATACCTCATCCATTCTCAAAGTCATGACCTCGATCGCGCCTAGGCTGCGTTTTATTGATGCTACCCGTTTGGAGAACTGTTGTTGAATTTCGATTGGCGGGACTCTGAATGCAAACGATCGGCAGGCTGGGAGTGGCAGATGTTTCACGGTCGAGCCCGATGAGCCTTGTCTAAACTGCTCCGACAAGAATTTTGATTGAAATGAACGAAGCATGTATTCAGAAGTCATTTTTTTTCGGTCGGGTCGATAAAGCATTAGTCTCTGACCAAGGAAAAAATTACCGGGAACGTCTAGTATGCCGACTTCACCTACTGGGGCCTCGCGAGTCAAAATCACGTCGCCGATTTGCGGCGTGGCTCTCCTGTTCCATTTGGTAAATGTTTCTTCATCAACGTAGCGAACCTCTGAGAGTAAAAGACGTCCATTCTTGACGTTCGTCGTTCGAATCATTTTGAAATCGGTGGAGCGCTCCGCCAGAGGCGCAGTGCGATTGACACAATCAACGATAAGTTCGCAAAAGTTTTCTACCGTTTGCGTTTCCCAGCCCATCGGATTACTCACCACATCGCCGAACATATCCAGAAAGATCGACTGGGTGAGGCTGTCGAGCAGCGCGATGGCCTGGCGGCGCTTCTGGCGCAGCTGATCGGCCTTATCCAGGATCGCAGCAATCCGCCTCTGCTCGGTGAGGGGTGGGAGCGGGATTTCGAATTTGGCAAGCGCTTTAGGGCTAAGCCGAGGAAGATTCGCGCCTTCGGACCGAGATGCTGCGAAGTCGATCATCGAAGGTTGGCGGAGAAAGTGGCCGAGATAATTACGATCAAGATTAGGCCCCGGTAAAATCGGGAGAATGTCGGTGCTGCAGATGCCTTCAAATTCCGGTAGCGCTATTTTTGCCAAATAGGGCCGAAGCTTTCCGTAAAGAATATGTTTTGTTCCGAAGGCGAACTTCGTGCTTTTTAACTCGCCATTTGAAACAGGCTTGATATCGAGCAACCTACCGCCAGACTCGATATGCTCCAGCCCAACGTATGGCGTTTCTCCGTCCAACGACGTTGGATCAATAGCCGTCCGCTCAATCGTCGCAACTTCGTCCAGAGCTACAGATTGCCAGCTCACAGCATCGCCTCCAGCTCTTTCAGGCTCTCGGCAATGTCGTCCTCCAGCATCAGCAATTCCGCAATGATCTCCTTCGGCGGGCGGTGTTCCGTCGCCTCATGCACCACTTCCTTATAGCGATTGAGCGACAGGTCGTAATCGGCCCTGGCGATCTCGTCCCGGTTCACCGTAAAGCTTTGGCCGGTGCGCGGGTTATCGTGCTCGCGCCCATTCCGCTCAGCCCAGCGGGCGACGACATCCGGCAGGTTGTTCTTCGCGTTCTCGCCGTCGCCGAGCTTTTCCTTCGGAACCGGGCCGAACTTTTCCTCCGGCACCAGCAACTGGCGCTTGTCGTCGAGGCTCATGCCGTCGGCCTGCACGTCGTAGAACCAGACGTGATCCGTGCCGCCGGAATTGGTCTTGGTGAAGAAGACGATCGCCGTGGAGACGCCGGCATAGGGCCTAAACACGCCCGACGGCAGCTTGACGATGGCATCGAGCTTGTGGTCGTCGACCAGCATCTTGCGGATCGCCTTGTGGGCCGTCGACGAGCCGAACAGTACGCCATCCGGCACGATCACCGCCGCGCGGCCACCGGGCTTCAGAAGCTTCAGGAACAGTGCCATGAACAGAAGCTCGGTCTTCTTCGTCTTGACGATGGCAAGCAGGTCGTTGGCGGTCGTCTCGTAATCCAGCGAGCCGGCAAAGGGCGGGTTGGCAAGGATCAGCGAATATTTGTCGGCATCGTCGCCATGATTGGAGGAGAGCGAATCCCGGTAGCGGATATCGGCGCCCTCGACGCCATGCAACTGCATGTTCATCGAGCCGATGCGCAGCATGGTCTGGTCGAAATCGTAGCCGTGGAACATCGTGTTGTGGAAATGCTTATTCATCGACGTATCCATGAACAGCTTGCTGTGGTGCTCGCGCAGATATTCGCCGGCCGCGACCAGGAAGCCGCAGGTGCCGCTCGCCGGATCGCAGATCACGTCCTGCGGCGTCGGTTTCGTGAGTTCGACCATCAGCTTGATGATATGGCGCGGCGTGCGGAACTGGCCGTTCTGGCCGGCCGAGGCGATTTTGCCGAGCATATATTCGTAGAGATCGCCCTTGGTATCGCGGTCTTCCAGCGGAATTTCCGCCAGCATGTCGACCACCTTGGCGAGCAGACCGGGCGTCGGGATGGTGAAGCGCGCGCCCTTCATATGTTCGGAATGCGCGGTGCCGGCCTCAGCCATCTCTCGCAAGAAGGGGAAGACGAATTCCGACACCAGCAGGAACATGCGCGCCGGATCTTCATTTTTAAGCAGCGACCAGCGCAGCTCCTGATAGTTGACATCCTTGCCGTCCCGATCCTGCCGATAGACGCCTTCGGGAAAGATCACCCGCTCGATTGGCCGGCCAAGCATGTTGGCCTTGTTCTCCTCGCGCGTCTGGATGTCGTCCAGACCGCGCATGAAGAGCAGATAAGTAATCTGCTCGATTACTTCGAGCGGATTGGCAATGCCGCCCGCCCAGAAGGCATTCCAGACCTGATCGATCTTCGCGCGAATTTCACCTGTGAGCATGCGTATTCCTTCACCAAATCAGTGAGGGAGACATTACCCGGGAGATTATGAGGCGCAAGCACCGAGGTCGGTCTGATGGTCGGTATATTCACAGTTGCATGGCCGCTGACGGCGTTGGCCCGGCGGATGATCTACGCGGAACGTACCAGTCTTGCGCCTTAGGGAGGCTCCACAAACGGCAGAACCGCAGTCGATCCCGCAAGCTTCTCCGCCAGCGCAGCCCGAAACCCGACCTCACCCACCTCCGCAGCCATCGAATGGTCATGCCCTACATCGAAATCATAAGGGCGTGATATGACCAGGAAGGATTGATGCGCTTGTTAAATTTCCTGCGGGGGATCTAGGATGAGGCGAACGCATATCTAAGAAATGGGAGGGGCAATGGATATCTCAGAAGAACAGGCCCGGCGGTCTGCAATGACTTCGCGTCTGGTTGATACAGGATGGGCGGAAGAGCTAAACACGGCACTCCAGCTCGAAGCTCGTAACCTCAGAGTCATATCTCCGTTTCTCAAGCAGAAGGCCATCAGGCGCGTCTTGTCGCATGCCGCTCAGTCGGTGCGGGTAATAACACGCTTCAATCTTGCAGACTTCGCGGAAGGAGTAAGCGACACCGCAGCGATTAGAAGCTTGCTAATCGGTGGTGCAAAGGTGCGCGGGATTCGGAATCTTCACGCCAAGGTGTATGTCTTCGGTTCTAGGCGCACAATCGTGACATCTGCCAACTTGACGGAGGCCGCGCTGACCAGAAACCATGAGTTCGGTCTCGTTTCCGACGATGCAGAAGTAATTTCCGCATCTACTCGTTATTTCGATGCACTCTGGGCGCGCGCCGGAACAGATTTAACGGCAAGGCAGCTGGATGAATGGGAGCAAACGGTCACGATGCACCTCGCCAGCGGAGGACCGCGCTTTCGCCTCGAGACGTTACCGGATTACGGCACCGATGCTACAGGGGTTCTTTACTCCGGCGCACCGCCAGTTCCAGTTCCGGTACCCCAGGCTGAGCAAGCGTTCGTGAAGTTTCTCGGCGAGGGCAGCAATAGGGTTCCTCTGTCCTTTTCGACGCGAGATGAAATCGACAGTGCTCTTTGTCATTGGGCGCTTGCATATCCGGCCACTAAGAGACCCCAAGCAGTCAAGGAAGGCGCGGTGATGTTCATAGGCCGGCTGACCTATGATCCAACAGACATCAGGATATTTGGCCGCGCCACGGGGATGCGACACCTGCCTGGACGTGACGATGCCTCGGCAGATGAAATCGCGCAACGGCCATGGAAGAAGACATGGTCACGATACATTCGAGTCCATCATGCTGAATTCGTCGCGGGAACGATGGAGAATGGAATCTCCCTCAATGAATTGATGGGCGCCCTCGGCCCCGATGCATTTACCTCGACACAGCGAAATCAAGCTCGGGGTGAGGGGAATACGAACCCGTACAACGCCTATCGACAACAGGCAGCAGTTGAACTCTCGCCCCAAGGGCAGCTTTGGCTGAGCGAGCGGCTACAGAGGGCTTTGGAGGTGCACGGCATGGTCCCACAGGAGGATCTGAACAAGCTTGGATGGCCGAAGATCCATAAAAACTTGATCGCTACGTCGGCATAGTCTACCGGGTTGTGCGACTGCTCAAATAACTCTGTGAGGGCGGGCCGGTTGCTCAAGCGCCGGCGTCGCTCCTCCGCCTCAGCCGTGCCGTTCAAAGAGACGAACACCTGTGAGGTCAACCAACTTCTCCACCATCGCATCCTGAAACCCAACATCACCAACCTCCGCCGCCGCCTCCCGCCGCTGCCGATGATACCAATACCCGCCGCTGACCCTGGCCGCAGCATCATCGCTCGTCGCCAGCCACGTCTGCGTGAGATGCCCCATCTCCAGATCATCCGGCGCCCCGGCACCGCCCATCTTGGTCGGCACCCAGCCGGGATCCACCGCGTTGCTCAGAACATCTGGCCAGTGGCGGGCGAGGGCGGCGGCGAGGGTGGCGATGTAGAGCTTGCTTTCCGAATAGGCCTGGCTGGCGTTCCATGGCCGCCGCTGCCAGTCGATATCGTCGAGGCTGCTGGCGCCGCTACGGTGCATGCCGCTCGTGAGATAGATCAGGCGGTGGGGCCGCGTGATCCAGGCGGTGAGGAGGTAGGGGGCGAGCAGGTTGACCGCCAGCGTCTTGGCGTGACCATCCGGCGTTTCGCCGCGGCTGCGTTCGAGGTAGATGCCGGCATTGTGGATGACGGCGTCCATGCGGCCGATGGCGTTGACCTGGTCGGCGATGGAGCGCGTCTCGGCGGCGCTGGCGAGATCGCCGATGACGAGGCCGAGGGCGGCGGTTGACGTGTCTGCGATGGCGGCGGCGCGCTCGCGGGAGCGGGCGTGGAGGACGACGTCGTGGCCTTGGCTGATGAGGGTGCGGGCGGCTGCTAGGCCGAGGCCATCGGTGGAACCGGTGATGAAGATGCGGCTCATGGGGGTTCCTTTCGCGTGCGGCGTGGATGAGCCTAGAGTGCTTGGCTGTGGGTCCTCGGGTCAAGCCCGAGGACGACGGAGAGTGGGGAGAGGGGATTGGCTGGAGGCGGAGGGTAGTGTGACTCTATTAGTATGTGGGGGCGGTTTTGCCTGTGGTTTTGCCCCTCACCCTAACCCTCTCCCCGTAAAAACGGGGCGAGGGGACGTGCCATGCGAGACGTTGGCGAGGGACCGAGAGGTTGCGGCATATCCCCTTCTCCCCGCGTGCGGGGAGAAGGTGGCGGCAGCCGGATGAGGGGCATTTTCGCGGTGATTTCAGCGGCTTGACGCCGGTTCCCGTCGTCGTCATCGGCGAGGGGCGTGGATCCTCGGGTCAAGCCCGAGGATGACGGAGAGTGGGGTGGGCTCAGCGAAAACGGCAGCGTCGTCAGCCTGCGCTACTCCCCCTCAACGCGATCCTCATTCTCCCTCCCGCCGCCGCTCCGCTCCGGCCGCAATCGTCTGCACCAGCTCGTCCACCTCCCTTGCCAGCCGCTCCAGCGGCAATCCCACGAACCGGCCTTCGAGGCTGATGCTGACGACCCCGTGCACGGCGCCGAAGAGGGTGCGGGCGCGGATGGCGCGGTCTTCGGAGGGCATGTCGGGCTGCAGTTCGGCGAGCGGTTCGGCGATCACGTCCATCAGGAAGAGGTGTTCGTCGAGGTGCCATTGCGGCGTCGGGCTGGTTTCGGGGGGGAAGTGGTCGAACAGTGCCTTCCAGAGGTTGCGGTGCTCGACGGCGAAGGCGAGGTAGCCCTGGGCGAGGTTGCGCAGGCGGTCGGTCGGGCTTTTGTCGCGGGCTTCGGGCAGCGTCAGCCTGGCTTCCAACGCCTTCAGCGTCGACGAGTTGACGTGGATGACCAGTTCGGCGAGGTCGGTGAAGACGGTGTAGAGGCCGCCGAGCGCGCAGCCGGCGTCCTGGGTGATGTCGCGAGCGCGCAGATTGGTCAGCCCGTCGCGGGCGATGCGCTCGCGCGCTGCCTCGATCAGCCGGGCTTTCAAATCCTCGCGTTTTTCTTCTCGTCTGCCGGCCATTCACCATTCCACTTCGATTTTTTGAACGACGTTCAAAATTTATCTTGAACGTCGTTCATGATTCTGCCATAACAGCACTCGTGAACAACGTTCATAAACCGGAGGAAAGAAATGTTCAAATTGATTTCCACATTGCTGCGGGGCAGGGCGCATGATGCCGAGCAGGCCTTTGCCGATCGCCACGCCGTGCCACTGCTTTCCCAGCAGATCCGCGATGCCGCCCAGGCGATCCAGTCGGCGCGCCGCAGCGTCGCCGTCGCCATCGCCCAGAACGAGCAGGAGCGGGCGCAGCATCAGACGATCGTCGGCCGCATTGCCGATCTGGAGAGCCGCGCCATCGCGGCGCTCAGCAAGGGCAATGACGGGCTGGCGCGGGAAGCGGCCGAGGCGATCGCCTTTCTCGAAGCCGAGCGCGATGCATCGGAAAAGGCGCAAGCGCAGTTCACCACTGCGATTGCCAAGCTGAAGGGCATTGTCCGGGCCGCCGAGGCGCGGCTGCAGGAGCTGCAGCGCGGCGAGCGGCTGGCCCGCGCCACCGAGCAAGCGCAGAAGCTCGATGTCGTCGTCGCCGGCCCTGGTCTCGCCACCCTCGATGAGGCCGAGGAGACCTTGGCGCGGCTGCGTCTGCGCCAAAGCCAGAACGAGCTGACGGCGGCGGCGCTGAAGGACATGGAGAGCACGACCCGGCCTGCCGGCATCATCGAGAAGCTTGCCAATGCCGGCTGCGGCGCGCCGCTTACCTCGTCTGCCGATGACGTGCTGGCCCGGCTGAAGAGCCGCATCACGCCGGGCGCCTGATCTCATCCAACCATTCACCCCTCAAAATTGAAGGATCACTGCAATGAACGACAGTTTCCAGAAACACTCCGCCAGCTGGGTCAGCTTCTCCTACATCTCCTTCGGCTCCGCCGCCTTCATGCTGGCGCTCGGCCTTTACATGATGCCGCTCGATCTCTGGGGCAAAGGCTATCTCGCCATGGGCATCCTGATGCTGGTGCAGACCACGGTGAACATCACCAAGACGCTGCGCGACAACGCCGAATCCGAGAAACTGATCCGCAAGGTCGAGGATGCCCGCACGGAAAAACTGCTCGTCAAGTTCAATCGTAGCGATGAAGATTGATCTTCCTTAACCACAGCGCAGAGTTGTTGCCGCATTCAACCAATGGGTAACAACTCTGTGGCCTTCTCAGCCTGCCGAAAGAGGGACCCACGCCGTGCAACACAATCTGATGACGTCTAGGAAATTCGCGCCGCTGTTCTGGACTCAGTTCCTCACGGCCTTCAACGACAATTTTCTGAAGAACACGCTGGTGTTCCTCATTCTCTTCAAGATGTCGGCGAACGAGGGCGCCGCTCTGGTGACGCTCGCCGGCGTCATCCTCATCGTGCCCTTTCTGCTGCTCTCGGCGCTCGGCGGCGAGCTGGCCGACAAGCATGACAAGGCGAAGGTGGCCGAACTGCTGAAACGATGCGAGATCGGCATTGCCGCCCTTGCCGTCGTCGGCCTCGGCTTCTCCTCCATCTTCGTGCTGATGGCGGCCCTCTTCGGCTTCGGCGTCATCTCGGCGCTGTTCGGGCCGATCAAATACGGCATCCTGCCCGATCACCTCGAACGCCGCGACCTGCCGAAGGCCAATGCCTGGATCGAGGGCGGCACCTTCATCGCCATCCTTGCCGGCACGATCATCGCCGCGCTGGCTTTCTCAAGCGGCGACAATGTGCTGCTCTTCGGCTCGATGATGATGGGGCTGTCGCTGCTCTGCTGGCTGGCGAGCCGGATGATCCCGGCGACCGGCTCGAAGGCGCCGGATCTGCAGATCGACCGCAATGTCATCCGCTCCAGCTACACGCTCGTCATGGAAATCCGCGCCGACAAGCGGCTGTGGCGTTCGGCGCTGATGAACTGCTGGTTCTGGCTGGTCGGCGCCTTCGTGCTGTCGATCCTGCCGACCATGGTGACCGAGCTGCTCGGCGGCTCCGAGCTCGTCGTGCCGGCCTATCTCACCGTCTTCGCCATTGCCGTCGCCGTCGGTTCGGGCATTGCCGCCTGGATGTCGTCGGGCCGCATCGTGCTGCTGCCGGCCCCGGTGGGAACGGCGCTGCTCGGCCTCTTCAGCCTTGATCTCGCCTGGAACCTCTGGGGCCTGGCCTCGACCGCCCATGCGACGACGATCCTCGCTTTCTTCGCCGGTGAAAATACCATCCGCGTCGCCATCGATCTCGCCGGCATGGCGATCGCGGGCGCCTTCATCGCCGTTCCCACTTTCGCCGCCCTGCAGACCTGGGCCCATGAGGATCGGCGCGCCCGCGTCATCGGCGCCGCCAATGTGCTCTCGGCGCTGTTCATCACCGTCGGCCTCGGCCTCGTCGCCGTCATCCAGGCGCTCGGCGCCTCCATCCCTCAGATCCTGATCGGCCTCGGCATCCTCAATTTCGCGGTCGCCTGGTTGATGCTGAAGACGCTGCCGACCAATGCCTTCCGCGATTTCATCTCGATCCTGTTCCGCGCCTTCATGCGCCTCGAGGTCGAGGGGCTGGAAAATATCAAGAAGGCCGGCCGGGCGCCGATCATTGCGCTGAACCATGTCAGCCTGCTCGATGGCGCGCTCGCGCTCGCCATCACCGAGGAGGAGCCGACCTTCGCCGTCGATTACAAGATCGCCCAGGCCTGGTGGGTGCGGCCCTTCCTGAAAATGTGCAAGTTCCTGCCTCTTGACCCCACAAAGCCGATGGCGACGCGCTCGCTGATCAAGGTGGTGCAGGACGGCAGCCCGATCGGCATCTTTCCCGAAGGCCGGCTGACGGTGACGGGAACGCTGATGAAGGTCTATGACGGTGCGGCCATGGTCGCCGACAAGACCGGCTCGATGGTCGTGCCGGTCAAGATCGACGGGCTGGAGAAGAGCTATCTCTCCTATCTCGATAACGGCAAGATCCGCCGCCGGCTGTTCCCCAAGGTCAAGGTCACCATTCTCGAGCCGGTGAAGCTGGAAGTGCCGGCCGAGCTGAAGGGCCGCAAGCGCCGCACGGCGGCCGGTGCCGCCCTCTATCAGGTGATGTCGAACCTGCTGTTTGAGACCGCCGATACCTCGTCGACCGTTCTCGGACGCGTCATTCAGGCAGCCCAGGAATTCGGCATGAAGAAACTCGCCGTCGAGGATCCGGTCACCGGCAGCCTCACCTATGGCAAGCTGTTGACCGGCGCGGCCGTGCTCGGCGCAAAATTCCGCGCGCGCTTCCCGGAGGCAAACATCGGCGTCATGCTGCCGAATGCCAATGGCGCCGCCGCCACCATTCTCGGCGTGATGAGCGCCGGCAAGGTGCCGGCCATGCTGAATTTCACCGCAGGGGCCGCCAATATCCTCTCCGCCTGCAAGGCCGCCGAGATCAAGCACGTGCTGACCTCGCGCGCCTTCGTCGCCCAGGCCAAGCTCGGCCCCGTCGTCGAGGAACTGGAAAAGCAGGTGACGATCGTCTGGCTCGATGATCTGAGAGCCGAGATCGGCGCGCTGGACAAGATCCGCGGACTGCTGCGCAAGGGCCGGCCGCTGGTCAAACGCCAGCCCGATGATCCGGCCGTCATCCTCTTCACCTCGGGGTCGGAGGGCACGCCGAAGGGCGTGGTGCTCTCCCACCGCAACATCCTGTCGAACGCCGCCCAGGCCGCCGCCCGCATCGATTTCCACAGCGGCGACAAGGTGTTCAACATCTTACCCGTTTTCCATTCCTTCGGGCTGACCGCGGGCACCGTGCTGCCGCTAATTTCAGGCGTGCCGGTCTATTTCTATCCGTCGCCGCTGCATTATCGCATCGTGCCGGAGCTGATCTATGTCTCCAACGCCACGATCATCTTCGGCACCGATACCTTCCTCAACGGTTATGCCAGGACCGCGCATCCCTATGACTTCCGCTCGATCCGCTATATCTTCTCCGGCGCCGAGCCGGTGAAGGCCTCGACCCGCCACACCTATATGGAAAAATTCGGCCTGCGCATCCTGGAAGGCTACGGCGTCACCGAGACGGCGCCGGTCATTTCCATCAACACGCCGATGTACAACCGCTCCGGCACGGTCGGCAAAATCCTGCCTGGTATGGAGTGGAAGCTCGAACCGGTGCCCGGCATCGACGAGGGCGGCCGGCTGCATGTGCGCGGCGCCAATGTCATGGCCGGTTATCTCCGTGCCGAAAAGCCCGGCGTGCTCGAGCCGCTCGCCGATGGCTGGCACGACACCGGCGACATCGTCACCATCGACGAGGACGGCTTCGTCAAGATCCGCGGCCGCGCCAAGCGCTTCGCCAAGATCGGCGGCGAAATGATCTCGCTCGCCGCCGTCGAAACACTCGCCGCCGAGCTCTGGCCGGGCGCGCTCTCCGTCGTCTCGTCGCTCCCCGACGCCAAGAAGGGCGAACGCCTGGTGCTCTTGACCGAAGCCGAAACCGCCACCCGCGCCGAATTCCTTGCCTTCGCCAAGTCGAAGGGCGCCATGGACATGATGGTGCCGGCCGAGGTCACCATCGGCAAGGTGCCGGTGCTCGGCTCCGGCAAGGTCGATTTCGTCGCGGCGCGCAAGCTGGCGGAGGGTGCGATGCAGACAGGGGAGGCGGCGTAGGCGGGCGCGGAACTCTCGCCGTCCAGTTGGCGCCAATTGAACGACCGGGTTGATGGTCGACACTTTGGACCGGGATGATACCTGACAGTTTTCATTCTGTCGTGTGTGCTGCTTCGGGCCTCATCGGCCTGGGCGGGCGCGGCGGAGCGAAGCGACGGAAGCGGCCGTCCAGGCCGATGAGGCCGATGTCGCGGTTGCAGAAGCGCACGACGTGATCGCCGTTTTCCAGCTCGCTCAGTCCGACGAGTTCGCCGGCAAGGGCTTCGCTGACGAACAGCCGGCCTCCCTTCCATTTGATCTCGCCGCTGTCACGTACACGGCGCACCTGGTGGTCGGCATCATACCAGGGATCGTCGAGACGCTCAGGCATCGCGCGCGGCTGGCAGGGCCGATAGAGGTCGGCGGGCGGGCGTTGGCCCAGCGCTTCATGCGGGCGCTCCTCGTTGTAGTGCTGGCGGAAGGCATCGAAACGGACCTGCTGCTGGCCGGCATTGTCGGCCGGCGGTTTGGATGTCTGGGCCTTCAGAGTGCGATGCATGCGTTCGTGCCTGCCGTTCTCCTGGGGCGATGCCGGCGTGATGAAGTGCGCCTCGATGCCGAGCTTGATCCACCAGGTCGACAATCGGGTCAGGCCGCCGGCTCCATGGCTGCCGAAGGGCGAACCATTGTCACAGCGGATCGCAAACGGCAGGCCATGGGTGCGGAAGGCCTCTTCGAACACCGGCCGCACGCCCTCGATGGTCTGCGGAGCAATGCGCACATCGATCAGAAACCGGCTGTAGCTGTCGCTGATCGTCAGCGGATCGATGCGCTGCTGGTCGCGCGTGCGGAACCAGCCCTTGAAGTCCACGCTCCATTCATCATTGGCTTGTCTTGCCTCGCTGAACGGGCGACCCTGATCCAGGGCCCTGCGCCGCCGCCTGGAAGTCTCCACAAGACCTGCCCGTTTGAGGATGTCGCCGATCGTCGAGGCCGCCGGCCAAGATGTCTGCGCCGACTGGCGCCGCAACAATGCCAAAAGCTTGCGCGGCCCCATATGCGGAAACCGCTGACGCAGCGCAATCACCTGATCGACAAGGGCTGCCGGCGTGCGATGTGGGCACGAAACCGTACCGTGCGAGCGGTCGACAAACCAGTCTTCCGCACCGCTCATCTGCCGCTTGCGCCAAGCGTAAAATGTCTCCCGGCTCACACCGTAACGACGGCAAAGATCACTCACACTCCAATGCCCCGAAACATAGTCCGACAGCATCCGAACACGTTCTTCCATGCGACAAGTCTCCACAAATGGCATCGGAAGCCCTCCCTCCGATGCACTATGACTTGTCAACCATCAACCCGGTTCATTCTGTCAGGGATCTGCCCGGGCTGTACCAATGGCTGCCCCTCACCCTAACCCTCTCCCCGTTCTGACGGGGAGAGGGGACGTGCCCTACGCGACGTTGGTGAGAGACCGAGAGGTTGCGGCTTGCCCCCTTCGCCCCGCGTGCGGGGAGAAGGTGCCGGCAGGCGGATGAGGGGCAGGCTTCGCCGATCTCCTGGGCGAAGCCGCGGCCTCAACCAGCGCAACAATTTCATCCCGCCGACGCCGGCTTCAGCACCTTCAGCCTGAGACCGACAACCAGCGGCACGGTGAGCGCATAGACGGCGACGACCGATAGCCAGATGGCGCCCGGCCATTGCTGCCGGAAGAGGAAATAGAGGCTGGAAAAGCCAAGCGGCGCGATGATCGAGGCGAGGCTGACCGCCGAGGCCAGCACGCCCTGGAACTGGCCCTGGCTGTTTTCGTCGACCTGCCGGGTCGCCAGCGACTGCAGCGCCGGCACGCCGATGCCGCCGAGGGTGAAGACCGGCATGATCGCGAAGATCATCCAGCCCTGGGTGGCAAAGGCCATGACGGTGAGCGCGAGTGAGACGCCGGCAACACCCAAGAGGATCGCCGCGCGTTCGCCGAGGCGCCGGACGGCCGGCCCCGGCAGCAAGGCCTGGGCAAACGTCTGGCAGATGCCGAAGGCGCCCAGCGAAAGGCCGATCGATAGCCCGTTCCAGTGGAAGGCGTCGCTGCCCCACAGCGCCCAGCAGGTGCCGTAGGCCTCGCCGGTGGCGCTGAAGATGAAGAACAGGGTGACGATCGGCAGCAGGCTTTTGACCTCCAGCACGGAGCGCAGCGGTTTCAGCGGATTGAGCGCTGCGAGATCGATCGTCTCGCGGCTGCCCGGGCGCGATTCCGGCAGGACGAAGACGGCGAGCAGCAGGTTGGCGCCATTGAGGGCGGCGGCGGCGATGAACGGCAGCCGCAGCCAGTAATCGCCGAGCACGCCGCCGAGAACCGGGCCGATGATGAAGCCGAGGCCGAACATGGCGTTGAACAGGCCGAAGCGGCGGGCGCGTTTCTCTTCCGGCGAAATGTCGGTGATATAGGCGGTGGCGACGGACATATTGGCGCTGGTCAGGCCGGCAATCGCTCGGCCGATGAAGAGCAGCGCAAGATTGGGCGCGAAGGCGAGGAAGAGATAGTTGACGGCGGCGCCGCCAAGCGAAATCAGCAGCACGGGCCGGCGGCCGAGCCGATCGCTGAGAGCGCCGAGCATCGGCGCGAAGATGAACTGCATGGCCGCATAGAGCGCCGTCATCGTGCCGATATAGGGCGCGACGTCTGCGGCATGGGTGATATCCTCAAGCAGCGACGGCAGGATTGGGAAAATCAGCCCGATGCCGACGGCATCGAGGACAATGGCGGTGAAGATGACGATAAGGGATCTGGTCATGGGTGCGTTCCGGGTCGACGCGAGCGCGCAGCGCCGACAGAGTGCGCCGAAGGCTCACGATGAGGCCTGATCTCAGTCAGGCACTGGTTTCTGGGAGGTGCTGGCCGAACCATGGCTGATGCGCATGGCTGGCGTGTGCTCGACCGCCTGGACGACCCATTCGTCCACCTGTTTACTCCGCCACTGAGCGGATCAAGGGAGGCAATCGCTTTTCGCGACTGAAAAGACATACGCCGAATGGTTGCGTGCGGCAAGTCTGTTTTTGTGCGGGGGGGGCAGACTGATGTCAGGAAATGAAACCCGAAGTTGCCCCTCACCCTAACCCTCTCCCCGTAAAAACGGGGAGAGGGAACGTGCCATGCGAGACACTGGAGAGGGACGGAAAGGTCGCGGGATAACCCCTTCTCCCCGTAAAACGGGGAGAAGGTGGCGGCAGCCGGATGAGGGGCGGGCGGCCCGGCACACCCTCTCTCCAGCCTCATCCTGAGGTGCGTAGCCCAGAGGGCGAAGCCTCGAAGGACGGGGCTGGCCACCGCAGCCACCCGCCCTCGTCCTTCGAGGCCCCTCGCGGGGCGCCTCAGGATGAGGGCTAATCGTTGTGCGTGTCGCTTGGGGATCGCGCCAACAAGACCGCAGCACCCCCAATGGCGCGTTTCGCCTGCCGTTCGGCGCATATGAGGTTGTCTCGCCGGAACAGTCGCTTCACCATGAAGGGAACTTCAGCTCCGGACAGAGACAGGCAGGCTATGACAGATATCGCGCAGATGCAGGAACAGCGATTGAACGCCCTTCGACAGACCGCGTCGGGCGCGCCGAAACTGCCGTCCAACCCGTTTTTCGGCGTCGGGCCGATCACCGATGCGACGACCGATGAGGTGGATAGCCGCCTGCGGCGCATCGCCTTCGACGCCTGGATCGAAAAGACCTATCGCAAGTTCGACGACCGCGGCAACGATATCGGCGGCTTCACCACGGCCGAGATCTCCCGCAGTATGCATCGCGGCTATCCGGCCGACAAGATCCTGACCGACATGATGCGGGCGATCCATCGCTATTTCGGTTTTCCCAAGACGAACCGCATGGCGGTCGGGCTCGGCGGCGGCCATAGCGGTTTCACCGTCTGCATCCAGCACCTGATGAATGCCAACGATGCCGCCCAGCGCGTCTATGTCGATACGCCGCGGCCGGAGAGCGATCCGTCGAAGGCCGCCGGCTTCTTCCGCCAGTCCTGGGCGACGCAGCTGATCGAGATGCAGCGCTTCGCCGAAAAGGGCTGCGAGAGCCGCATCCATTTCGCCGCCTCCGAGGGCGTGATCCCGACGGCGGCCGAACTGTCCAGCCTCGGCGTTTCGATCTTCGTCGGCGTCGGCCACGAGACAACCGGCGCCAATGCCTATACCAGCGCCGAGATCCGCGAACTGTTGAGCTGGCTCGACGGCGACCCGGCCAACCGCCATGCGGTGTTCGACGCCACCTCGATGCTCGGCGCCATGCCGTGGGAGCCCGAGCTCGTCAGCGCCGTGATGGCGAAATGCTGCCTGTTCATGCCGTTCCAGAAGGCGATCGGCGGCATCTCCGGCTATTTCGTTGCCTCCTTCACGCCGCATGCGCTGGCGCTGATCGAAAAGAATCAGCAGGATCCGGCCTGGGCGATCCCGCGCCAGCTGAAGATCGCCCCGCCGATCGATCCGCGGCAGCCGTTTTCGGCCAAGCGCTCCGTCGATGCCGGCCCGTTCTTCGATCCGGCCGAAGACCGCATGCTCGGCGGCGTCATCAACACCTACAGCGCGCTCGCCTTTGCCGAGACCACCTTCGGCCTGCTGCAGTCGGAAGCCCGGGTCGGCACCATCGTCGAGCTCAACCGCCGCTCCGCCGCCAATCGCGCCGTGATCGACGAATGGGTCAAGTCGCATCCGCTGCTGTCGCTGACCGTCACCGATGCCGAGCGCCGCGGCGCGGCCGTGACGCTGCTGAAGGTCGAGGACGACGGCATCACCGATGCCGGCATCCACGCCCGCATCATCGCCCGTTCCAAGCAACTGCTCGGCTATGAGGGCATCACCCATCCGAACGGCGACTACGAGCCCGGCCTCGATGCCGCCCGCTACGTCAATGCCTTCCCCGGCACCCCCGGCGATTACCGCGCCTGGGTCGGCGGCATCCGCGAACCGGACGATGTCGTGGCGCTGCTGGAAAATCTGCAATATGCCTATCTCAGAGCCAAGATCGTCGTTCTCGAAGAGGAGCTGGCGAAGCACGGCGTGACCTTCGAGGCGCCCGCCAAGGCCGATGGCGCCGTGCGCAAGGACGATCCGAACCGCGCCTATACGGTGCTGATCGCCGATCTCGTCGGCTTGCGCTTCGGCGCCGGCGGCGAGCCAGATTACAGCGAGGTCAAGGCCTATATCGAGGAAAAGGGCGGCAGCTTCCATCTTGGCCCGGCCGGTGATCGCGCCGGCCTCGAAAAGGGCCGCATTCATTTCTTCTATCAGCCGAACCTCAGCACCGAGGCGGAGATCCTGCCGCAGACCGACAAGGGCCAGTATGACGCGCTGATCGCGGCGGCGACCTTCATCCCGAAGGCCTCGGTCTTCCCGCTCGGCGGCGTGCGCATCGGCGCCGGCACCGGCAATATGGGCTCGGCCTCCTGGGGCGGCGGCAACGGCGAGGGCGGCGAAGCGGCGCTGATGAATACGCCGGGCATCAACAGCCGGGCGACCGCCCAGATGGCTGTGAAGGCGATCCTGAAGGTCGTGCCCGACCTGCCGGTCGATAGATTGCACCGGATGGTCGCCGGCGGCGATTTCGATACCGGCCGCCAGCTGAAGGATTTTCCGACGGCGAAACTCGAGGGCCGCAAGCTTGCCGTTCTCGGCTACGGCAATATCGGCCGCGAAGTCGCCAAGCTCGCCAAGGCCTTCGGCATGAAGGTGGCGATCTATGCCCGCGAGCATCACAAGCGCTGGATCGAGGCTGAAGGCTTCGACTATGCCGCAAGCCCTGTGGAAGCGGCAAGCGGCGCCGACGTGCTCTCCGTCCATATCGGCCTCGGCCGGCTGGATGCCACGACCGCCACCTATTCCAATGCCGGCACCGTCGATGCCAAGGTGCTCGGCGCCATGAAGGACGGCGCGGTGCTGGTCAATTACGACCGCGGCGAAGTCGTCGATCCCTATGCCCTCGATGCAGCGCTTGCCTCCGGCAAGATCGCCCATGCGGCGATCGACGCCGACCTCTTCAGGGATGCCGCAACCGGCACGCTCAGCGGTCCGATGCTGCCCTACCTGCCGCTCGAAGCGCGCCACAAGGGCAAGCTGGAACTGCTGCCGCACGCTGCCGCCGACACCGACCACCCCTCGCGGGTGACCGGCGCCAGGCAGGCGGTCGACCAGATCTTCGACGTCATCCGCTTCAAGTCGGTCGTCAATCTCAAGGGCGACCTGCCGGAAGGTTACCTCTCCGGCGGCAGCCGCACGCCGGCCGGCATCGGCAAGGTGACGAAGCAGGTCGTCGCCGAGGCCGGCCGCAAGGCAGAGATTCTGGAAGAACTGCGCCAGGCCTCGGAAAAGATCGCCGCCATCACCGGCGCACTGGCGGCCGTTTCCGACGAGGAGCATCGCCAGCGGATTGTCGAGCGTTACACCGGTCTGTTGGTCGAAAGCGCCGGTCGGCAGCGCGCGCTGCTCGACCAGCTCGGCCTTTACGGCCCGGCGGAAGGGTGAGGCTATCGACGGCACGGCGAGTGGCGATGGTTTCTAGTCGCTGACGCCCTGCCGTGCAGCCCCCTCATCCGACCCTTCGGGCCACCGCCCGGGGGCGAAACCTGTGGCTCGCCCCCGGGCGGTGGCCCGAAGGGTCGGATGAGGGGGCCACACGGCACAACCTAACATCATCATTCGTTCCGTGACTCCGTGCCCGAGGCCGTTCGCCTGCATCCGTGCGGATGCTTTGAGGCTGAACTTGTGGAGCCCAAAACAAAACAGGCTGCACATCGGCCGCCTGTTTCGGTGTGTTCGGGTCGCCCGTTACTTGTCTTCCGGCGCCAGGAACTCGGCGCAATAAGACGGGCCGTTGACGCCGGGAATGTCGGCGACCGTGCGGATGTCGCGGATCGTGTAATCCGAACTGGTGGTGATTTCGGCCTGGCAGCGCAGATAGGCGGTGCGGGCCGACGCGATCTGCTTGCCGCGCTTGCCGTCGGCGCCTTCGGCATATTTTGCCGGAATGCGCACGGTCTTATAGCCGCCGCGCCAGGTATAGACGGTGGTGGCGCCTTGCTCGCTGTCGCTGATCGGCGGCCCGTAGGCGGCAAAGAAGATGCCGGCCGATTTGCCGACCCAGCGGGCCTCGATCGGATTGCCGGCGGAAGGTATGGTGGTGCATCCGGCAAGCCCAATTGCAAGCCCGGCCGCGGTGATGGTGCGGAGTTTCATCGTGTCGTCCCTGATCTCAAGCGCAGTGGCTGCGAATCGGCTGTTTACGCGCGGTTTCGCCTGTCCCGTCGAGCCCTTTAGCGCGGAACCCGGCAAAAGAAAATTGCCCCTGTGGCACTTCCAGACGATTTGCTCCGGGTGTGTCTTTTTGCAGCAGCACCCGCTCGCCACGCCCTGTCATCAACCCGTCAAAAATTCCACCGGATTTTTGGAATTTGGTGCTTGTGCAACCAGATAGGCTGTTCTATAGAAGCGCCGCTGGTCACGGAGTGTAGCGCAGTCTGGTAGCGCACCACGTTCGGGACGTGGGGGTCGAGTGTTCGAATCACTCCACTCCGACCAGCTAGAAACCCCGCTCCGGCGGGGTTTTTCGTTTCCGCTGATATCAGCAAAAAATCCCCAGCATGTTCCCCAACCCGTGAGGGAGGAACGTGCGGCACTGTGCTTCGATCTCAGCCGCCGACTGTGATCTCGCCATCCGCAACACGTTTCACAAAAATCTTCAAACCTTCATGCCTCAGTTTCTTCCAGCCGCCGTCGGACACCATTGATTTCGCCAGATTGGCAAACCCTGTGGTGAGGTAGGGAACCTGCGATGCCGGTCGTTTGCCGAGCGCTTGAATCAAGCAGTCAGTTCTTGGCGGGGACGAGAAGGTGTTTCCTGAACGTTGCATGCCGATCTCCAAATGATCTGTGCCGTCTGGAAATCTGATCGTCCCATAGCCGCATTTGGCGGCTGCATTCACTTCGGCCTTGGAGAGATTGTCCTGCAGGAGAAATGACAGCTGGCTGAAACTGTTGTCCGTGTAGTCGAACTGACCCAGAATAATGAAGTCCAGCTCGTTCTGCCCCTTCTTGGCACCTTTGATCTTGCCGAAGAAGTTGGAATTCACCTTGGTGTCCTTGCCAGTCTTCATGGCAAGCATTTCGCCCAGCTTGATATAGGTCCTCGGTTTTGACGAAACGTTTTCGACGCCAGCCGCGGCGTTGCCTGAAGGCAGACTTGCGGTCTCCGGCTTGGCATAGGCGTCAGCGAAGGCCTGCAGCGTCGTGAGGTTGAGCGCCTCGGGAAGCGAACCGCTGTCGAACTTGCGGCAGGAAAGCGCGGCTTGCCGTGTTGTCTTGTCAGGCTTGCCCTCGACATTTCCCGGCTTGCAGCCCAAATGAGCCAGTTGCTGCTGCAGCCTCTTGAGCAAACCTGCTTGTTCGGCCGAATAGTCGCTGACACCGCGGGTCACGCTGACATTGCGGACATCGATGTGGATACCCTCCGGCTGCACCACGTCAAACTGAGACGTATGATTGTCATAGGTCTTCCAGTCATGCCCCCAACCCATCATCACCGGGCCGAGAATGAAGTTGAATGATTTCGGGTCGCGGTTCGATTGCGGCTCGCACTCGTTCGATTCCCAGCAATGCGGGGCCTGGTTGGTCGCTTCGCCTTCGGCGGCGTAGATCACCTTGTTGTCGCAGCTGGCCGTAACCCATCCGCCCTCATCGTTTGCCCATCGGATTTTCAGCGAGAATGTCGCCCATTTGCCGAAATCCTCCGGTTTTTGGCATTGGCGGGCGAGAAAGTTCACGCCGTTGCGCGTGTCGGCTTTCAGCATGTAGATGAAATTGTGGACTGCCGGTCCTTCCCAGGAGGCGAAACGCAAATGGCTGTCCCAGCCATCGGGATAAAAGCCGTTGGCGGAGTTGTTGTGCCAGCCTTTGTAGGCAAAAGTCGGATCGAGCCGGAAATCAAACTTGTATTCGACGCTTTCGCCAACCTTCATGTCTCGCGTATAGCGGATCGTTGAGCGGACGTTGCCATTGCGGCAATCATTTTCACCGCGTCCATCTCCATAGTCGACATTGGAACATTGACGGTCGAATATCTGAAAGCGGGTCACGCCGTCCTTGACCTCCGGTCTGACCGATCCGTTGAATTTGTGGCGTTCAAAACCTTTGGGAAGCGGATCGGCAATGGCTACTGCGTGAGGCACGAAAACACTAAGCGCGCCAACCGCCAGAACTATATGATTTTTCAGCATAGTTCTTTCTCCCGCTTCAGACTCCAACCATATCACGATCTCATTTGGGATGTAGGGTTTAGATCAGCTTCAGATCGGTCCCTTGCGGAGAAGGGCTCGCCAGCTCGCTCTTCTCTTCCGTTATAATTTTTCTGCAGGAAAGTTATAACGACGCGGTTGAACACCAGCGCGCTGCATCGGCGCGCCCGAATCAGCTTTATGCGCCGTGCTTTCGAATCAACCGGAACGAGTCCCAAAGTGATTCGTTGAGTCGCGTTCCGTGTGAGATACTGCGCCATGAGCAAGCGACGAAGCTTCAAACCGGTGAAGATCACCATCAATGGCAAGGTGAGGACGGTCTATAATGTCGTCCAGGCCGGCAACGCTTTGCTGAATGACTGGCCCGACCAGACGCCGGCGGCCAAGGTTGCCGAGCGGCTTGTGCTTGATGTGTTCAACGATGCCGCCGAGCCCGAGCAGGTGCGCCGGGCCTTCATTACCGCGGCCAAGGCGAGCGATATCAAATATAGTTCCTGATCGGCGGTGCTGGGCAAAGCCTGGGCTTACTTCCATGACACCTGCTCCTGATTGGCGAGGTCCTCGCTCTTGAACCGCGTCTCCATCCAGGCGGCCGTGACGATCGCCGCGAGGAAGCCGAAGGCGAGGCAGGTGATGGCCTGCTTGCGCCAGGAGATGAAGCTTACCGGCGCCGGGGTGAGGGGCTTTTCCGCGCAATCACCCGGCCGGCAGGCGCAGCCGGAAAAGGCCTTGACGATGCAATCGGCAGACATTTCCGCTCCCCTCAGGCGTAAAGCTGATCATGATCGGTCATGCCCATAATCTGCCGGGCATAGCGGTAATGTTCCTCGACGGAGGCGCGGGCGCCGCGCAGCCAGGAGGGGCCGCGCACCGAATGTTCGGGACGGTGGAGGAAGGCAAAGCCGAGGGCGCCCATGCGCTGGGCCTCGATCGCCATATAGGCGCTGCAGTCTCCCATCCCCAGCGCGCCATTCCAGCGGGCGTCGCGCCTGCTTTCCACGGTTTCGATATTGCGGATGTGCTGCATCACCCCGTCCTCTCACGCGCCGCTGATCGGCTTGCGAGACTAAGGTATATATAATACCTCATTGCGTCAACCATCTAGGGTATTAAAAATACCTTACAGATTGACGAGGTACGAATCATAGGCGTATGTCTGTCGCCAGTGATTGGGCGACCGGGTGCAACTCCCGAGCTGACGAAGCCCAGCGGCGCGGGAAGCGAAAGTCCTTAAGTGCGCTGTCAGAAAATCAGGACGAGGGCGAAGCGAATGGCCCCTCTGGCACGTGTCCCATCCCGGCTCCGGCCTTCAGGACCTGGCCAATGCTCTCCCGGCTTCATGGGCTTTGCTCATGGGGTAGGGGGAAGCTTTGGCCGGAACCCTCCCTCACCAGCCTTCAGGAGCGAAGACAGAGAGATAGAAAACAAGGTTCTCTTGGAGTCTGATGCTGCGAGAAAAAACGGGAGGGCGTAACGAGATCGGAATCGCCGCCGCGGTGATCGAGCCCGGACCTTGGGGTCGCCGAATTTTCGATTCGTGTGTGAGGGCTGCCGAAGGATATTCCCCTCGGTAATGGCGTGCGGGTGGTGTCCGGAGTTTCGCAATGTCTCGTTTCAGAGGAGGGGCGTCCCGATCGCCCTCGGTGATCCCGATCGCCCTCGGTGATCCCGATCGCCCTCGGTGATCCCGATCGCTCTCGGTGATCCCGATCGACGGATGGGGAGGTCGGAGCGAGATCCTACAGGCCGTATATCTCGCGCGCGGCGCTGAAGGCCAGGAGAAGCATCGTTGATGTGGCGATGTAAAACCAGATTCTACCGGCGCGAGAGGAAGGGCGGATCGTCTTGGTTTCCTTGATAAATATGGATTATCCGCAACAAGCATCTCATCCCTACATCTCGATGATCGATCGGCGGACGCGGCCGACGATGGTGACGGCGCCCTGGAATTCCGGCGGCGGCACATCCTCGTAGGAGGCGGGCTGGAAGGGCGGGTTGTCGTTCGGGCGATAGCGCTTGTAGGTGGCGGCCCCCGTCTCGTCGGCGACGACATAAAGTGCGTTCGGCGCCAGGCGCTTGTCGCGCAGGTTGACGAAGATGATCGAGCCCGGCGGCGAGATCTTGTTCATCGAATTGCCTTCGACCTCCAGCGCAATCCATTCGCCATCGGGCAGATCGAGGGCGGCCACGGTCGGGAATTCGGAAAAGTCGGTGATCGGCGCCTGCTCGCTCAGTTGGCCGGCGCTGACCCAGGAGATCTTCGGCACGTCGGCGACGGAAGCCGGCAGCTCATCCGGATCGAGCGCGTTGCCGGTTCCGAACTGCAGCCAGTTGAGATTGACCTTGAAGGCGCGGGCGTACTTCTTCGCATCGGCGATGCCGAAGCCGTTGCGGCCGGACTCATGCGCCTTGTAGACATTCGCATTCCAGCCGAACCGATCGACGATCGCTTTCGGCCCGGCAAAGCCGGCGTTCTTTCTGGCCATGACCAGCCGCTTTGCGCGTTCTTCGCGCTCAAATTGTTCCTGATCTTTCAACATGATATAAAAAATACCCCATTTCAGGGTATATGTCATGCTTTTTTCTGCTTGACGTACGGGGTATTAAATGTACCCTATACGCATGACAAACAGCCAAAACATCAGCGCCTCCACAGAGGCAGCAGTCGGCCCATTCCAGCGCGAAAGCTGCCGCTACACCGGCTGCCCGAACTGCGGCAAGGCACTGTCGATCGCCGAGGTGATCGAGCGCCATTGCGAAAATTGCGGCCGGCAGACCAGCCCGAAAGAGATGCGGCCGATCGCTGATCCCGGCGCGTCGCCGCTCGCCAATCCCGACAGCCTCACCCCTCCCTGACGGCTCTCGGTGGCCGGCGTCGTCGCCCTCCCTCGGCGACGCCGGCAGCTATCCCCCGGGCGGCCCCGGCAGACGACTGGAGCGCCGCCGATGAATTCACATGAAGCACCTAGGCAGCGCCCGCTTCGGCGGCAACGGCGTTCTGCGCGCGAAATGGACAAGAAGGATCACATCGGCATGAACGCGCTCGAACTCTTCCGCACCGGCAGGGACTATATCGAAATCGCAGCCATTCTCGGCCTGTCGGTGCCTTCGGTGGAAATCGAGATCCACCGGCTTCGAAGCGCCGAGAAGGGCGACACGGTCCAGCAGGATCATGCCGGCGCGGAGATCCGCCGGTTTCCCCACCGCATCAGGCCCGGCACGCCGGTCAGTTTTGCCGGCGGGCAACGGCGGTGCGTTTGAGCGACCGAAAAAGGAAAACGGCATGGCGAAGGAAACAATGAGCAAGGAGATCATGGACATCCTCAGCCCGGTGCTGGGGGAGGAACTGGCGGCAGCCGTCATCGAGCATCGCAAGCGCACGCTGAGGAAACCGCTGACCGCTTACGCCGCCCGCATCCAGGCCAGAGAATATCTGCTGACCGGCGATCCGGCCGGTGCTGCCGAAATGCAGATCTTCCGCGGCTGGCAGGCGATCAAATGTGACTGGTACCTCAAGGAGAAGGCGAGGGAAGCCGGGTCGATCAACAGCAGCACGAGAAGGACGACAGTCGATGCCGCAAGAGATTTCCTCTCCGGTGAAGATCATAGCGGGGATGCTTTCGGGTTTCCCGGCATCCGCAGGCATTGATCCCGACATGCAGATCCGCGCCTATCTGCTGGCCATCGACGGCATCCCGCTGGAGGCCGTCTGGCAGGCGGCCAAACTCTTCATTTCAGGAAAGGTCAGGAATCATAACCGCGCCTTCGCACCGAGCTCGGCCAGTTTCGCCGAGCAATGCCGCCGGCAGCAGGCGGCCATCGCGGCGCAAAGCCGCCCGCGCGTCGAGCGGGTGCCCGAGCCGCCGCAGCCGAAAGTCGCGGCCTACAAGATGCAGCTGCTGCGCGACGCGGCGAACGGCAGCCGCAGCGCCAAGCGGGAGCTGGCGAAAATGTTTCCCGACAACCCGATCATTGCACGAGCCACACGACACGAGGAGGCATTGAGGTGAGAAGCCTGTTCTGGACGGAAGACAAGATCGTCAAGGCGCAGAAGCTCTGGCAGCAGGGGCTCTCGGCAAGAGAGATCGCCAATCTGTTCGGCTCGAAGAAGAACACCGTCATCAACATGACGCACCGCAACCGCGACAGGTTTCCCGCACGGCAAGTCACCCGGCCGCCGCCCGAGACCTGCGAGGCGCCGGCGCCGATCCGCCACCCCGACCGCGTCACGCGGGTGACCTTGTCGGGGGCTGAGGTGACGATGCCGCGGGTGCCCTGCATCGATGGGCCGGCATCATGAGCCCGGCCATCAAGAGCAACATCACCCCGCGCGAAACCGAAATCATCGGCTGGATGGCGGCCGGAAAGACCGCCGCCGAGATCGGCACCATTCTCGGCATCTCCCCCATCACCGTGAACACGCACATCGCCAACGCCAAGGCGAGACTCGGCGTCTTCAAAGACACCGCACTGGTCGCCGCCGCACTGCGCAACGGCATCATTCGATAGGAAGGACAATCAGCATGGGTGGCAAAGCAGCCAAGATAAAGACGGCACGGGCAAACAAGGGCGCCGGCCGGCCGCGCAAGGCAAATGTCGAGCGTTTTCCCTGCGGCAAGATCAAGCCGTTCGAGACCGAGAAGGACAATATCAGCGTCGCGATAGCAGCCCGCCGCCGCATCCACGGCTTCGGCCGAACGGTCGACGACGAGACGGTCAAGAGCCCGTTTGCCGGTTATACGCTGGGGCGCATGTTCCTCGACGGCCTGATTTCCGCAGAGCAGCGTCAGGCCGGCGACGATTATGCCGAAGCCATGGCCCGCTACCACAAGACCACCGGCATCCCGGCCCCGAGCCCCAGGGCGCAATCGCTCTTTTCCGTCAAGGGCCACGAAGGCGAAGTCACCGAAAGCCTCGCCGACCGCGCCCGCAAAGCCAGCAACCGCATGATGGCCCTGCAGGCCATCCTGCTGCGCTGCCAGGACGGCCCGCAGGTGCGCAGCACCGTCTACAACGTCACGGTGATGGACTACGAACATCTGCGCCAGATGCCGCCGCAGCAATTGCTGTGGCTGCGGCGGGGGTTGATCGCGCTGCGCGGGGCGAAGGGTGGGTGATGAGGGGGCGGTGGGGCGCGTGTCAGTCGTCGATTTGGCGGCATGAATGCGGATGACTGCCTTTGCAAGACCGTAGCGAAACTGGCCCCTTCTCCATCCGCCAATGCTGTGTTTGCCCGGCGCTCACCCCACTCTCCGTCCTCCTCGGGCTTGACCCGAGGATCCACGCCGGCCTCCATCAGCTGCGGCGTGGATCCCAGGCTCAAGGCCTGGGATGACGGAGGTTGGGGGCACTTTCGACAAACGCCTTGCCGATCGAGCGCAACATTTGCGAGCGAGGTCAATCTTCCTCGCAGTTGGGGAGGGGGCTTGGCCAGCCACCGGCGCCAACCGAACAGCCGGGGTTCAAGGCCTGGGGATGACGGAGGGGAGCGGGAGCGCCGTTGAAAGAATGTGACACGCTTCTATTGTGGCGTGTAACAGGAGTGGGCCGCGCAGAGTATCGAAGTGCATGGCTGTGTTATGACGCACCTCCACACGGCCCATCATACTTACGATTTCAGGCGCTTCTTGTTCCCGCGCCGCCGGAAAATTTTGATTTGTCGCGTGCCATCTTCGCCGCGTCGCCAGATATTTTCAGCGGCCGGTGATGACGGCCTCAAAGGTATCCGCGCCTTGTCTCAACGGCTCACGATTGGCGTCAGTTGTACTTCGACTACCGATATGTTTCAAAAGCGGATGACCGATGCTATCGCTCCCCGTCTCCTGGATCAGCGCATCCGAAATCGCTTCATCGAGCTCTTCGACGTTTTGTCAAAGGGCGACGAAGCCGTCAGAGACCTTGGATGGGCGGAATATTTCAATTACTTCTTCGACTGGTTCCCCGATGAAGGTCCGATTCAGCTCCTCTCTACGATGACCGATCAGGAAACCGAGGCAGCTGAAAGAGTTCTTGCGGCAATGCGGGACGCCTGCGATGCCACTCCACGCTTCATGACCGACGATGACCTGATTTCAACCGGATGGCCGAAGCGCATTCTGCCGATCGCCAAGCAGGCGGCCGATATTTTTCTCAGGCGCGGTCGCTTTGATGAGGACGTCGTCGAGCCCGAAAGCTCGTAGCAGCGGGCGCAAGCCGCTTGAAAACCCGTCGTCACCCACATCATCATCCTTTCACCACCGAAAAGAACAGGAACCGCGGCGTCGCCGTCAGGCTCCGGTAGGCCTGCGGAAACAGCGCGGCGGCGCGAGGATCGGGCTGGGGTTCGCTGACGATATCGATCTGAAATCCGGCCGCCTTGAGGGCGTCGAACATGGCGTGCAGCGGCCGGTGCCAGAAGCGCATGGCGATCTCCAGTCCGCCGCGCTGCCAGGTCTCGTCGAAGCTGTAGGTCTCGAAATAATTGTCGTGGCCGCTCGACGGGTGATCCATGAAGGGATGGTGGGTGGAGAAAACCAGGCGGCCGCCTTTCGGCAGCAGCCGGCTGAATTCCCGGAGCGGCGCCGACCAGTCCGGCAGATAATGCAGGACGAGCGAGGCGAGGATCAGCTCGAACGCTTGATCCTCGAAGGGCAGTGCTTCACCGAGATCCGCCTGCAGCAGGCGCGCGCGTCCTTCCAGGCGGCGTTGCGCGATCTGCAGCATGCCGGCACTGGCATCGATCCCGGTCACCACGGCCCCGCGCTCGACAAGCGCTGTCGCATGCGCCCCGCCGCCGCAGCCGGCATCGAGCACGGAACGCCCGGCGACCTCGCCGACCAAGGCAAGAATGGCCGGCCGCTCGTAATAGGCATTCCAGGCATTGGCCTCATTATCCGCGTCATAAGCCGCCGCGAAGGCATCATAGTCATTCTCGGCCATGGTTTGCCTTTCCGTGGGGTGTCGGACGATTGCGTTCGGTCATGCGTGTTTGACTAAGGGGCAGCCGTACCATTTTTGCGAGAAACGCTGGTAGATGCAAGCCGCCGCAGAGCGCATGGCTGCCCCTCACCCTAACCCTCTCCCCGTAAAACGGGGAGAGGGGACGTGCCCTGCGAGACGTTGGTGAGGGACGGAGAGGTTGCGGCATATCCCCTTCGCCCCGCGAGCGGGGAGAAGGTGGCGGCAGCCGGATGAGGAGCGCGCGGCAATCTCCCAGTTCGAGGAAAGCATTTCTTTCCCAAACGACCCTCTCAGCAGCGGGCATGGATCCCAGGCTCGAAGCCTGGGAGGACGGAGATCAGGGCGCCAAATTCCCGGCTGAGGTTAAGCCTTGCCCAGATGTTTCGGCCAGAACTTCTGATGCACCGCGGCGGCTTCGGCTTCGAGGTTCGTCGGGCCAACCACGGTGACGATGCGCGCGCCGGTCTGCAGCACTGCCCGGCTCGGCACGTTCAACCCGATGCCGGCGATCTCGCCAAGCCGGGTTTCGGAGCACGCAAACACCATATGCCCGATGCCCGACCAGTAGATCGCCCCGGAGCACATCGCGCACGGCTCCGTGCTGGTGTAGAGCGTGCAGTCGGCGAGAAAACCGGTGTCGTAGTGCTGCGCCGCAGATTTCACCAGGTTCATCTCGGCGTGGTTGGTCATATCGTGGCCGGTGAAGACGCTGTTTTCGGCGCGCAGGATGACCACGCCGTCCTTCACCAGCACCGAGCCGAATGGTTCGTCGCCCCGGTCCATCGCGGATTTCGAGAGCGCAATCGCCTCGCGCAAAAACGGCTCGTGATCTTCCATCAGAGTCTCCCCAAAAGCTAAAGCGGGATGATTTTGTCTTGAATCGGCGGGATTTCCAAGGGCTGCAAATTGGGTTGAGGATCGGCGATCGCGTGCAGACACCCGCACCTTACGAAAATGTATAGCCCCGGCGAGGTGCCCGTGAGTTTTCCGGCGCAGGTTTGGCGCAGTCGTTGCCAAGTCGAAGGCCAGCTCACTCATGAACATGCGCGCCACACCCGCCGCCCTGATGCCGGCGATCCATCCGGTCAGCCTGCGGGTCGATACCTATCTGATCAATCTCGATCGGGCGCCGTTGCGGCGGTTTCGGATGGAGCGCCTGCTTTCCGGCATCGGCCTGGCCTTCGAGCGGGTGGCGGCGGTGGATGGTGCGGCGCTCAGCCTGCCGCATCCGGATTTTGACGAAGCCGCCTATCTGAGCCGGCATGGCCGGTGGCCGAACCCTTTCGAGATCGGCTGTTTTTTCAGCCATGTCGAATGCGCCAGGCGCTTCCTCTCCGGCAATGCCGAATTCGCGCTCATTCTGGAAGACGACCTCGATTTCGACGATGATCTCGCCGAGGTGCTCGAGGCGGCGCTGCAGCATCAGAGGCGCTGGGACATCCTGCGTCTTTCCACCGTCAATACCGGGCGCAAGCATCACGTGGCGCCGCTGACGGCGTCGCGCTCGCTTGCCATTGCGCTGACCCGCGAGAAGGGCTCCGGCGCCTATCTGATCAACCGCAAGGCGGCGGGCTGGATTGCAGGCGCCCTGCTGCCGATGCGGCTGCCCTATGATCTCGCCTTCGATCTGGAATTCGACGAGGGCCTGAGCGCCTGCTTCGTCGATCCGTTGCCGGTCAGCCAAAGAGCGGATGCCTGCTCGCAGATCCAGGCAGGGCTTTCGGCCTATCGGCTCGGCCGCCGCCGGCCGTGGAGCGTTCTGCCCTATCGCGCGGCGGCCGAAATCCGCCGCTTTACCGCCCGCTTCCGCCGTCTCGCGGCGTCGAGGATTGGGGGTCAGGTTCGCTCCGCCGGGAGTAGCGGAAAGGCGATCGAGACGATGAGGCCGGGGTGATTGTCGGCCATGGTGATCTCGGCCGCGTGCAGCTCGGCGATCGCCTTGACGAGGCTGAGCCCGAGCCCGCTTCCGGGTGTCGTGCGGCTTTTGTCCAGCCGGTAGAGCCGCCGGAAGACTTTTTCCCTTTCGCCGGCGGGAATGCCGGGGCCGCTATCGGCGACGGAGAGGATGGCGCGATCGGCTTTGCTGCGCAGCGAAACCGTGATCACCGTTCCGGCCGGGCAGTGGTTGATCGCATTCTCCACCAGGTTGGCGATCAGCTGCGTCAGCAGATCGCGGTCGCCGCGGATGATGGCGGGAGTGCGCGCCGTTATCGTCAGCGATTTCTGCGCATCTTCGGCGACATCGACATAGACTTCCGAAATCACCGCCAGCACGGCGTCGAGATCGGTCGCCTGGAAACGCTCCTTGCGGGCGCCGGCCTCGATCTGCGAGATGCGCAGCAGCGCTTCGAAGGTGGCGTTGATCCGGTCGCTCTCGTTTCTCGCCTCGTCGAGAAGGGCTGAGACATCCGCCTGCCGGTCATTGCCCGCCACCGCGGCATCGAGCGTCAGCCGCAGCCGGTTCAGCGGGGTTTTCAGATCATGGGCGATATCGCTGCTCACCTGCCGCATGCTCTCGACCAGGCTCTGCAGCCGCACCAGCGCCGCGTTGATCTGGATCGCCACCGTATCGAGATCGTCGCCATTGCCGCTGATCGGAATGCGGGCGTCGAGCGCGCCGTGGGAGACATCGTTCATGGTGAGGGCCACCCTGTCCAGCCGCGCCTGGGCGCGAACGGCGAGAAACACGCCGCCGCCGATCGCCGTCGCCACGACGATCGCTGCCGCCCATTCGAAACTTTCGAGCACGATCCGCAGCATCTCGTCGACATCGTTGAAGTTTTCGCCGACCACCAGGCTGTAGGGGCCGATCGTCGACACCTGCATGCGGTAACGTTCGTGACCCTTCAGCCCGACATCGCGCGAGCGGACGGTATAGACGCCGTTCGGGATGGGCGGTGCGGCGAAATTGCCGGCGAGTTTTTTGCCGGCATGGTCGGTCAGCGAATAAAGCCCGTCCGAGGTCGACTGGAAGCTCGCATAATTGTTCAGCGTGTTGACCAGATCCTGGGTGTCACCGGGCTCGTAGGTGGAGACGATGAGCGAATTCATCTCGGTCAGCGACTGTTCGAGATCGCGGGAAAGGCCGAGGTCCAGCATGTGATAGATGACCGCGCCGCTCAGAAAGAAGGTGACGACGAAGAGCACGCCGAAGGTGACGGCAAGCCGGAACGGCGTGCTCCGGCGCAGGCTGGAGAAGGATGCCGAAAAGCGTGTGCGGTCGGGAAAAATCATCCCTTTCTAACGCGGCGCATGCAGGCTGTAGCCGGTGTTGCGGACCGTGTGCAGGAGCTGGGCCTGGAACGGCCTGTCGACCTTCGCCCGCAAGCGGCTGATATGGGTCTCGACGACGCTGGTCTTCGGATCGAAGTGGAAATCCCAAACCCGCTCCAACAGCATCGTCTTGGTGAGGACCCGGCCTTCGCCGCGCATCAGCACCTCGAGCAGGGTGAATTCGCGCGGCTGCAGCTCGATCACCTGGCCGGCGCGCCGCGCCTCGCGGCGGATCAGATCGAGCTCGAGATCGGCAACCTTCAGCACCGTCTTCTGCTCCTGCACCGGCGGCCGCCGGCCGAGCGCGTTGACGCGGGCCAGAAGCTCGGAGAAGGCAAAGGGCTTGGTGAGATAATCGTCGCCGCCCGCCTCCAGCCCCTCGACCCGGTCGTCGACGCCGCCGATCGAGGTCAGGAACAGCGCCGATGTGCCGACCTTGGCAGCCCGGAGCGATCGAACGATCGCCAGCCCATCGAGCCCCGGCAGCATGCGATCGACGACGATGACGTCATAGGCCTCGCGCTGCGCCTGAAACAACCCATCGCGCCCGTCGCCGACCACGTCGCAGACATGGCCTGCCTCGGAAAGGCCCTTGGCGATATAATCCGACGTCTTCCGATCGTCCTCGATAAGCAGGATCCGCATCAGCCCGATCATTCCCGGTATGGCGGGGCAATCTAGCGGAGCGGGCGGCTGGGCGACAACTTACGGATTTGTAAGGTGGGGGCGTGGTCGACGTCGCAACCGGACTTCAAGAGTTTCCCACCGTTCCTTGAAAGATGCGACGAGTTAGGCTTTTCTCGTCTCGGTACGTTTACATGACGGGGAGGGGACGATTGGCGAACATTCCAGATAGTATGAAATCAGAGCTCGCCGCCTGGAATGATGGTCGAGGGATCAGCCTCGGAGACTGGACCGCCAACAGCGGGAACTTCTCGCTCGCCGTAGGCTATGCAGAGATATTCTGGCCTCGCTTCGTCGAGTTTGAAAAATATATTCTCGTTGATGGTTTCAATTTGGAGGGCTTACGATCCTTTGAACGAAATGCTGAGGCAACGCGCCAGTCTATCGAATGGGTCATGAATCATTTTCACATCGCTGACATTCAGCACTCGGCATGCATAGATGTCGCCGGCGACAAGCTGGCGATCCTGGGCGAACGCCTGCGCGAAATCTACATCGCAAAGCTTGGGTGGCAATTTCCTGATCGTACATTCGTCGTGGAGTTTGTTCAGCCGGAATCGCCCGATGAATTCGAAGATTATCAGATAAGCTTTTTCCAAACGTGATTTTTGCTATCGACGGTGGCCTGTTGCGCGAGGCGCAGATATCGTCCGTTCTTGACAGGAAATGGTTCGCCAAGCGCTACGGGCCGCAGCCGACACAAGGCTTGAGAATCCCCATCAGAGCCAAGACTAAGCCGAAGGCAGCCGGTCCCGGTTCGACACTTGTCGCGAATCCGACCTCTCGGGAAACCTGACCGACCTTGGCCTTATCGACGCTTGTTCCTCGGCCCGTTTTCCTAAATCCCCGATCCGTCGAGCTGCTCGGCGTCGTCGCCTTCCCAGGGGGAGGGCATCGAGAGGCGGGTGAGATTGGCCGAGGGCAGCGGCATCCAGCACTTCAATTCCGGCTCGGCATATTCGATGATCTGCCCGGGCGAGGAATCGGAGGCGCGCCAGCTCTCTGCGCCAAACTGATCGCCATGCGACCAATAGGCGAGGTCAACTTCTGCCGGCCCCTGTTCGGACGGGCGGATCGTCACCAGGATCCGACTGCCGTCTTTCGGTGCGCTGGCCATGCTGCGCCAGCGGTCTGCCTCGTCCATCGCTTTGCCTCCTGCCTTGCTGCAGGTGCAACTGTCGCCTCACCATCGAAAGCGGTCAACTCAAACTTTGCGGGGAGCCTTGGCTATCGATGGCGGCTTGAGCTATCCTGAAGTACCGGGTGGAGGATGATGGCATGGCGAAGCTCGTCTTCGGAATGAACCTGTCCCTGGATGGCTATGTCGACTACCAGGAATTTGCGCCCGATCCCGTGCTCTTTCGTCACTGGATCGAGCAGGTGCGCGGCCTGACGGGGAGCCTCTATGGCCGCCGCATGTACGAGATCATGCGCTACTGGGACGAAGACCACCCTGAATGGACCCCGGAGCAGCGTGACTTCGCTGTGGCATGGCGGCGCCAGCCGAAATGGGTCGTGTCGCGCTCGTTGACGTCGGTCGGCCCCAATGCCACGCTTGTTTCGGAGGATGTCGAGGCGGTGATCCGCGGGCTGAAGGCCGGGCTTGCCGGGGAAATTCAAGTCGCCGGGCCGGAGCTTGCGGGTGGTCTGACCGAGCTTGGCCTGATCGACGAGTATCGGCTCTACTTCCACCCCGTCGTGCTCGGCCGCGGCAAGCCCTTCTTTACCGGCCCGAGGCCGCCGCTCCGCCTTGTCGCCAGCGATCGGATCGGCGGGGATGCGGTGCGATTGACATATGTGCCTGGTTGATTGGGTTCACGGCGATGGAAGCGGCTGAAGAGCGATCATGAAAGGCGTGCCAATGATGATCCCTCTATCCGGAAGCATCAACACTGCGAAGGGTTGATGGCACTTTTCGTTTTGATGGACGCCCGTCTCAGACCAGTTTCGCGGTCATCTGCTGATGCTCGGTTTCACGCTTTTTTTGGGGGGTGGTGGAGGCTTCAGGCGGATGCGAAGCGGACGGCCTTCGGCGTGATCCACCTCGAAGGCGTTCGTCTTCTTCACCAGATCGATCAATTTCTTGATTCCGAAAGTCCGTCGATCGAAGTCAGATGCCAGATTGGCAAGATGCTTTCCAACGGCGTCAAGCGGCACCCATCCATCCTCGGTCTCCATCTGCGCGATCACCCTTTTGATGATCGGCGTTGCGGCGCTCGGCGGCTTCGGTGACGATGCAGCCTGTACGGCGTCAGCTCCGTTCGAGGCGATCGAAGGAGCCAGATTTTCAGTATAGATAAACCGCCGGCATGCCTGGCGGAAGCTCTCCGGTGTCTTCTGTTCGCCGAAGCCGAAGACGTCGATCCCTTGTTCCCGGATGCGTGAGGCGAGGCGCGTGAAATCGCTATCGGACGACACCAGGCAGAAACCGTCGAAGCGGCCGCTATGCAGCAGGTCCATCGCTTCGATGACGAGCGTGATGTCGGACGCGTTCTTGCCTGGGGTGTAGGCAAACTGCTGCTGAGGGATTATCGCGTGTCTTGCGAGGATATCGATCCATGCTTTCGAGCGAGTACTGGCGAAGTCGCCGTAGATGCGCCGCACGATCGCTTCACCAATCTTGGCTATTTCCTCGAACAGACCGTCGGCGATTTTCGCCGAGGCATTGTCGGCATCGATAAGAACCGCAAGACGTGGCGAGCGTAGTTCAGGCATGTCGAAGCTCCCTGGCGATTGATGGGTCCCAAACTCAAGATGCCAGTTATTTCAACCAGAAGTTTTCGTCGCGGTCTATAGCGATGGAAGCAGCGGAGGGGCGGATGAGGGGGTCACACGGCGCGAAGCCAACGACAAGTTTGTCTCACCCACAAAAAGGAAACGCCAGAGCAAAACCCTGGCGTTTCGGTTCAGGCCACCAGACCCTTGGTCAGCTCCAGCGCCTGCTGCTCGAACAGTCGGCGATAGATGCCGTCGTGGCGGCGGATGAGCGCCTGGTGGTCGCCCTCTTCGACGATCCGGCCCTTGTCGAAGACCAGCAGCCGGTCGAGCGCCCTGACCGTCGACAGCCGGTGGGCGATGACGAGTGTGGTGCGGCCGTCCATCAGGCGTTCCATCGCCTGCTGGATCTGCATTTCGCTCTCGCTGTCGAGGCTGGAGGTCGCCTCGTCGAGGATCAGCACCGGCGCATCGGCCAGGAACGCGCGGGCGATGGCGACGCGCTGCCGCTCGCCGCCCGATAGTTTGACGCCGCGTTCTCCCACCATGGTTTCATAGCCCTTCGGCAGGCTCAGGATGAAGTCGTGGGCGCTCGCCTGTTTCGCCGCCTGCTCGATCTCGCGCCGCGAGGCGTTCGGCCTGGCATAGGCGATATTCTCCGCCAGCGTGCGGTGAAACAGGATCGGCTCCTGCTGGACGATGGCGATCTGGCTGCGCAGGCTCGATTGCCGGACCCTGGCGATATCCTGCCCGTCGATGCGGATCGCGCCCGCATTGACGTCGTAGAGGCGCTGGATGAGCTTGACGAAGGTCGTCTTGCCCGAACCCGAATGCCCCACAAGGCCGACACGCTCGCCCGGCTTGATGGTGACCGAAAAGTCCTCATAGAGCGGGGTCGGATGCGCGCCGTATTGGAAGGTGATGCGGTCGAAGACGATCTCGCCGCTGCCGATATTGATCGCTGTGGCGTCCGGCCTGTCCTCGATCCCCAGCGGCATCTTGTCGAGCAGCACCAGCTCTTCCATGTCGTTGACGGCACGCTGCAGGTTGCGGATGTCCTGGCCGACATTGCGCAGATAGCCCTGCAGGACGAAGAACATCGCCAGCACGAAGGTGACGTCTCCAGGCGTCGCCAGCCCCTGCTGCCACATAATGAGGCCGGTTCCCAGAATGCCGGCCTGCATCGAGACCATCATGAAGCCCTGGATCGTGCCGCTCAACGTGCCGCGTTTCCATGTCCGCCGCGTGCGGCTGTCCCAGGTGCCGAGCACCCGGCCGAGCCGGGTCTCCTCGCGGCTTTCGGCGCCGAATGCCTTGACCACCGAGTTGCAGCTGATCGCATCGGCGAGCGCGCCGCCGAGCTTGGTATCCCAGGCATTGGCCAGCCTTGCCGCCGGCGACACGAAGCCCATGGAAAGCGCCACGGTGACGCCGATATAGACCAGCGATCCCAGGCTGACGATCAGTCCCATCACCGGCCAATAGCTGCCGAGCACGATGCTGGCGCCGACCAGCATGACGATCGACGGCAAGAGAGCGACGAGCAGCAGGTCGTTGAGCGAATCCAGCGCCCACATGCCGCGGGTGATCTTGCGCACGGTCGAGCCGGCAAAGCTGTTGGCGTGCCAGTCGGTGGAGAAACGCTGCACCTTGTGGAAACCGCCATTGGTGACATCCGCCATGGTGCGCAGCGTCAGCCGGATGATGCCGTTGAAGATGAAATAGCGCAGCGCCACGCTGGTGAAGCCCAATGCCACGACGATGACGAAGGCGCGGAGTGCGCCGTCGGCCGCATTGCCGCCGGCGATGGCATCGACGATCTGGCCTGAAAAGACCGGCACCATGACTTCGGCGAGCGTGCTTGAAATCACCAGCACGATGATCAGCCCCACCAAACCAGGCCGGTGGGTCCAGTGATGAAAGATAAAGCCGAGCACGTTGCGATAGGCATCGGCGCGGAAATCGAGCTTCTTGCGAGTCATTTGAACCAACCCGGCCGCATATCGGCAACCGGTCCTCAAAATCGAGCGTTAATTGGCACAGCCCAAGCGGGAGACGAAATAATCCCGTCAGATCAATCGGGCTATGAACGGAGTGAAAACCGCATGTCGGGCGCGCTTGAGGCGGGCCGCGAATGGAAATGACCTAGTGTCGGGACATTCCGCACGGGAGGATTTTGGTGATTGCTGATGATGTCATGCAACGCCTCCCTTTTGTTCGATCTGACGCGGTGAGCCTCTTGTAGCGAAGGTGACGGCGCTTGCCAACCGGGAAATTGCAACCTGACAGAAAGTGATGCGAAAACGACACAATCTATAACGTGCAGGTTTACGCACCGCCGTTTCTTGCCGGGTTCGCCGAGCCGGTGCCGGACACGTTATGGCAGGCGCGAAAGGTCGGTCGGCTCCGGTTTTGCACCGGCTGCCGTCAGCATCGCGTGGACCTGGCCGCGGTGATGGGTCTGGTGGTTGAAGAGTTCGATCGCACAGTTCGCCTTCGGCTTCTGGACCCGCGTTGCACCGTCGCCGGGATACCAGACAAGCATGCCGTCGAGCTCGGCGTCGCGCAGTTCTCTCGCCCAGGCTTCGATTTCGGCATTGCGTTGCAGACGCAGGCTCTTGAATGCATCCCAATCGGATGGGCTTGTCAGCGAGTGCGTGATGGTTTCCTCGGGCCGCTCATTGCCCTTCAACCGCGCGAGGATCAGGGCGTCGGCCCAATAAAGATGGTTCAGCGTCGCGGCGATCGATTGGAAGAACGCGCCCCGATCCTTCCAGCGATCGGCATGCGTCAGCCCGTCGGCGGCGGTGACGAGAGAGGTGTTCTGCCAGCTGTTGTAACGGGCCATGAGTCGGCAGTATCCGGCTGAGATCATTGTCTCGGACTCCGATGGTTAGCGGTGTTGGGGGAGATCGGCGGATGCAGAGAAAACCCGTAGGGGCTGAGGCCGATGGAATGGATCTAGGCCACCTTCACTGTTCGTCAAGCTTGATTTACATCGTCTGATTGTAAGCGGGTCGCCCCTGGTTATAAGGGCGCTGATAGTTTCGATATTGGGCGGTCATGAAATATAAATTAGCACTTTTGATCCCGATCGCATTTGCTCTCACAGCCTGCGGACACCCCGGGAAACTCAGCCCTCAACAGCGGGAGGCTATGGTCAAACGACATATGGATCGCTGCTTGGCTGAAGGTATCCGCGACCAGACCGGTTTGATACGCTGCACGCTTGACAAGATGTGCTGCTCCGCGCCGACGAAGCAAGCGGAAGACGCCCCCATTTTTGATGCATCGACGGGCAAGATGCTGACAGGCAATGCCGCGGTAGCTGCGAGAAGGCGCGCCAACCGCCAGAATTAAATTCTCTTTGGGAAAATACCGCGCGGTACCTGCCCAGAACCTCACCCCACCCTCCGTCCTCCTCGGGCTTGACCCGAGGATCCACGCCGGCTGCCACCAGCGGGGCCATGGATCCCAGGCTCAAGGCCTGGGATGACGGAGATTGAGGGTACGGTTTCGCCAAACTCAGCCGTCAGCCTTGGTCTATCTTGCTGCGCTGCCATTACACGGCACAGCATCATCTCCTCGGCACTTCTCATCCTGGCGGCTCGGCGCCGATTTCCCCGACAAGCTCCCATATGTCGACCTTCTCGGCGCGTCCCTTGACCGGGGCGAGGCCGAAGGGGCGGAAGGTGAAGCGGTCGGGGACGGCGTTGCGGGTGGCGGCGCTGACCAGGATCGATGTGTTCAGCTCCTTGTTCATGCCTTCGAGCCGTGACGCGACATTGATCGTATCGCCCATGGCCGTGTACTGCTGACGCGAAATCGCGCCGAAGCTGCCGACGACGGCCGGGCCGGTGTGCAACCCGAATCGCGTCAGGAGTTCCGGGCGGCCATTGCTGCGATTGGCTTCGTTCAAGCCGTCGACCGCCGCTTTCATGGCGAGTGCACATCGACAGCCGTGTTCGGCATGTCTGCTATCGTCGACCGGGGCGTTCCACATGACGAAAATGGAATCGCCGAGATATTGCACGACGGTGCCGCCGTTGCGCTCGGCGATGGTGTTCAGCTGTTCGAAATAGGCAGAAAGCGTGTCCACCACCTCCTCGGGCGAATGTTGTTCGGAGATGGTCGTGAAGTCTTTGATGTCGGTGAACAGCACGGTCACCTCCTGCCGCTTCGCCCTGACGATCGTTCTCGTCTCGGGATTGACGATCTGCCGGACCACTTCGCGCGGGACATAAAGGGCAAACTGACCGATGGCATGACGGCTGGCCGACAGCGCGCTCGCCAGCGTGTTGATCTCGCTGATCCAGGAGTGGGACATCGGTTTCTCGCCGACCTCCAGATCGCCGATCCTGCGGGCCTCGTCCGCCAGCCGATAGAGCGAGCGGCTGACCATGCGCGACAGCATCACCGAGGCGCCGACGCCGGCGAGCAGGAACGCGGCGGCAATGAACAGATTGCGCCGGAGCAGCCGATTGGCCTCGGCCACCAGATCCGCCAGCGGCACGATGATGGCAGCCACGCTGCCCGTGAACAGGCCGGAGACGCTGACCGGAGCGATCTGCACCAGATGGGTTTCGCCATCGAAATCGACCCGCGCCAGGCCGCCGCCGGCAAAGGCCGGATCCTGCCGCAGTCGCGTCACGGTTTCGAGGCTCGGGTCGAATCGGTTTGCGGTCGCACCAAAGGCGCCTGATGTTCTCGACCACAAGCCGATGATCCTGCTCATGATATCAGGGTCGGAATGGGCGACGAGATTGCCGTTGGCATCGATGATATAGGCCCGCGCCCTTGGCGAAATCTCCTCGGCGTCGAGCAGGCGGCTGACGGTCTGCAGGTGAATGTTGATGCCGAGCACTACTTTTCCATCGTCCCGCATCGGGGCTGCGATCGTCAGCGTCGGAACATTGAGGGTGCCGGTGACATAGGGGCCGACGGAAACCGGCACGCCGTCCTGAACGACCGATCGATACCATGGGCGTTGCCGCGGATCGAAGGATGTATCCTCGACATTGCGCTCCCCGATCACCTCAGCATCGCTGTTGAGAAAACGCAGCGTCGAGATGATGTCGGGGCCCTGCCTCCGTGCGATCATTCTGATCGCGAAAGCCGTGCCATCGGGTGCGGCAAGCGTCTGGCGAGCGTCGCGCCGGGCGGTATTGATCACCTGCAGGTAGGAGCCGTCGGGGTAGCCGGCGTAAACGCTGGTGGCGTTGGGGACGTTTCGCAGAACCTCCTGAAAGAACTGCTGTTTTTCCTTGATGTCCTGAGGCGGCAGGGAAACCAGCTGCGGCAGGGTGGATGCCAGCGCCACCGCCTCGGTGACGCCCTGCAGCGTATTGCGGTATCCCTCGATCAGCCGCAAACTCATCGCCCGCATCTGCTGCGCGCCGGCACTGACCGCAGCATCGCTTCCGCGGCTGAACGCCATCCAGATGATCGGCGCCGACGTGCACAGCAATGACGCGACGACCAGGACGCCGAGGTGCAGTCTGAGCGGTTTGGACCAGCGCACGCGATTTCCCCCGAAATGCGGACACGTCTCAGCACGGATAGCGCAAGGTCTGTCTGGCATGCGCTACCCAACGATGCCAGCTAACTGCTTTTTGAAGGCTTGCACAAGCTGGTGATCGCTGCGTTTGCCACGGAGCTCACCCCCGAGGGCCGAAGGGGCAATGGCCTTTTTTCCGCCACACAGCGCTGGATTTGCCACGGCGCTCACCCCACCCTCCGTCCTCCTCGGGCTTGACCCGAGGATCCGCGCCGTCTCCACCAGCGGCGCGCATGGGCGACGAATTTCATTGCTTGGGAACCAGGCCATCGAGCAGGAAGTCGAGGCCTTTGCTGAAGGCGCCGTCCCAGTCATTGTCGAGCAGCAGCCGGGAGCGTTCGATGGTGGGGTAGTGTTGACTGAGAGCTGTCAGGCGCTGCTGCGCGGCGGCTCTGTCCTCGTCCGAGAGGTCGAAGCTTGCCCTTGTGGTGGTGGCGCCGATCACATAGTTCCAGAGCGACCATATCGCGACGTTCAGATCGGCGTCGGCCACACCGGCTCTCGACAGGGTGCTGCCCAGCAGTTCCAGGCGCGCAAGGATGTTCGGGCCGAGCGCCCGGCGCGGCAGGAGCGATGCCGACCAGGGATGGCGCAGCATGGCGGCGCGCCAGTCCTTGAGCAGATGAACGACGTCGCCGCGCCAGTCTTCCGACGCATCGACTGGCGCCGGGCCGCGATAGGCGAGCACCGAATCGAGCGCCAGGTCGAAGACTTCCTCCTTGTTGCCGACGTGCCAGTAAAGGCTCATCGCGCCGGCGCCGAGGCGATCGGCGAGCCGGCGCATCTTCAATCCGTCGAGCCCCTCGGCATCCAGCAGCTCGATGGCGGTCGCCACGATCCGTTCCGGCGAGAGAGGCTGTTCACTGCGCGGCTCCGGCCCGGACGGAGGAGCTTTCCGTTGAGGCGGCTTATCCGCCGCGCCGCTGCGTTTGGCTGCCATCCGTTTTCCCTGCTGATCGGTTTGTCGATTTAATCCGACAAAGCGATGAATGTCGATGCTGACGGATTGACTCGTACAATGTACGATGCAAGTTAATCGTACATTGTACGAGACAATCACATAGGCGACAAACCGACGTTCAATCCTGCCGGCTGCGGGGAGGTGGCCCGCAGTCCTCAACGCTCAAGAGAAAATCATGTCACGCGCAATCACGCATCTGCTCATCGGAGGGCTCATCATCATGACCATTGGAATTCCCGCCAAAACGGCAGCCAACGAGACCAATCTCAAGCTGACCATCGTCAATCCGAAAAACCTCTACGATCCCTCGCCGAACGGCTACAGCACGGCGGTGATCGTGCCGAGGGAAGGCCGGCTGGCCTATATATCCGGGCAGGGCGGCCAGGACAGCAGCGGCGCCTTGTCGCCCGACTTCGCCGTCCAGGTGAAGCAGGCCTACGCCAATCTGCGCAGCGCCCTCGATGCGCTTGGCGCCAGGCCCGATCAGGTCGCCAAGCTGACGGTGTTCGTGGTCGATCACGATATGTCCAAGCTTCAGGTGTTGACGGAGAACGTCAAGGAGATGTTCGGCGCAGCCCTGCCGGCGCAGACGTTGATTCCCGTTCCCAAGCTGGCGATCGACCCCATGCTCTTCGAGGTCGAAGCCGTCGTCCTTTTGGACTAGAGCCTTTCCTGGTTAGATTGAAGCATTCTGCCGGAGCAGGTTTTCGTCAGG
>NZ_LFIO01000806.1 GCF_001187535.1 Rhizobium ecuadorense | reverse complement strand
AAGTTTTCATCAGGCTTGCGAGGATGCTGCCGCAATCGCCGCGTCCGCCAATATTGACTCCAATGTCCTGGCCGAGAAGGTGTTCAAAGCCGTGCAAGACGATGGTTACGGCCAGTACGACAACCTGATTGCGGCGATGGCGCCAGCTCTCGGCAAGGATGGTCTCGATTGCTTGAAAACCCTCTTCATCCAATGGTCCAAGGAGCCGAAAGACATGCCGGCGGAGGACAAGCGCGAGATCATCGGCTGGGGCAGCGCAGGCCCCCTTTACGAAGATGAGATCGACGGCACTCAGCGAGATCTGACGGTGCGCATAGCCTTGCAGGAAATTGCCGATGCCCAGGGCGATGTTGATGACTACATCGCTCAGCAACCCGAGAAAACGCGCAAGATGCCGATGATTGCGGCCGACATCGCCAATCGCC
>NZ_LFIO01000432.1 GCF_001187535.1 Rhizobium ecuadorense | reverse complement strand
TTTCCAGGTCGTCCTTCATCTGCCGGTAGACCTGCATCCGCCGGGCGCGTATCGCTTCGTTTCCCTTGGAATAGGCCTGAAAACCCTCCCCGAACATCAGCCGGTAGAGACCGGGATTCGCGCGGGCAAAGGCGACATAGGCGATGCCGCCGGCAAGCAGATTGCGCCGAGGACCGGCTAGGGCGGCATCGATGCTTTCGCTGAGTTCGACAAACCCTTGTTCGGCGAGTGCTGCCGCGATGGCATCCAGGCTGTTGAAATAGTGATACGCCGCCGGAGCCGAGACGCCGGCGCGGCGACCGATCTCCCGCATGCTCAGCGTAGCCGGGCCTCCCTCCTCCAGCAGCGCCCTCGCCACGGACAGCAGCGTGGGGCGTAGGTTGCCATGATGGTAGCGGGTCGATCCGTCGTGCGTGGCCATGTCT
>NZ_LFIO01001815.1 GCF_001187535.1 Rhizobium ecuadorense | reverse complement strand
GCAGGCGCTGGAGCTGACCAAGGGTCTGGTGGCGTGAACCGAAACACTACAGCGCCCCGCTTCTTTTCAGACGCGCAAGGACGCTGTAACACTTTGGTTGCTGCAGGCGCCGCGCTCCTTCATTCCGAACTGGAACAGGGCCGATCATGTCGCAAGAAATTCATACGCAAATCACGGCCGAAGAAATCGGTCACGAGTTCGAAGGGCACGCTCCGACCGCAAACGTCTCGGACTACGCCATTGAAGACTGGATCACGCTGATCGTCTTCTGGCTGATGGCGGGTTGCGTGTTCCTGCAGTTCTTCACGCGTTATGTGCTGAACGACAGCTACGCATGGACCGAGGAAATCGCGATCAATTGTCTGATCGGCGTCGTCTTTCTCGGTTCCGTCATGTGCGTGCGCACATCGCGGCATATCCAGGTG
>NZ_LFIO01000503.1 GCF_001187535.1 Rhizobium ecuadorense | reverse complement strand
GCCCTCCCAGATTGAGCCGCGGCAGTGAGCGGAGAGATCCCCAACCTCACCCGACCGTCGAGATTGCATAGACTTTCATGTCATCTCAAACTTCATAGAACTTATCGCCATCGATATAGATAAAGTGGCAATTTGGCTTTTCGCCTTTACCGTTGGAACAAGCTTTATCGCCCCTGAACGTGAGTTTCGTTTTCACGTCGATCATTTTGCCGCCGACATCCGCCTTACCGGTAATGGTGCCCTTCTTCCAACTCCATACGAGATCAGCGGTGACGGGCTTTTCCAGATCGAGAATTTCCACCTTTACATGCTTGCCATCAGCAAACGCTTTGAACTCTTCCATCGTGACCTTCTTGGCCCCTGCCGGGAGATCGGCGGCATAGGTGTTCACTGCCGACAGCAAGAGTGCCGCCGCACCAACGCTCG
>NZ_LFIO01000468.1 GCF_001187535.1 Rhizobium ecuadorense | reverse complement strand
GAACTCGAGAGCCCGAACTTCATGGGATTCGCGCATGAATACCATCACGAGAAGGACGGCGTCGGCCTGAACGCCGAAGACGATTTTCTGCTGTCGCTCTGCTTCTGCGATCATTGCACGGTGCGCGCCGAAAGGGCCGGTGTGCCGGTCGAAGGCGCGCGCCGGTCGGTCGGGCGCTTCATCGCCGAACTCTGCGAACGAGCTGTCCCGGAACGGCAGTTCCCTGACTTCCCGGCGGCCGGCATCGATGCCTTTCGCGACCATCCTGATCTGCATGCCTATCTCACTTGGCGCAGCGAACCGGTGACCAGCCTGATCGGCGAGATCAAGGGGGCAGCCCTCGGCAATGACGTCAACCTGCGCGACGTCGAAGGCCGCTCGGCACTGCTGCTCGGCAAGGCCAAGGACAACAACGCCTCCTGCTCGAT
>NZ_LFIO01001350.1 GCF_001187535.1 Rhizobium ecuadorense | reverse complement strand
GCGCACATCACTGCTGCGTTTCGCTCGATTGCCGAGCTCTCGACGATCCGCGCCTACCTCGCACGCGGAAAGCTCTCTGAAAAAGAGGGCGAGATTTACACGCAAACCGCCGTCCGCTCCGCGAGGTTCAACCTCGCGATCGGCCGGGACCCCTCACCTCTTCCCTGAAAGGATCCTGCACGCATGAGCTTCCAGGACATCGCGGCGTTTTTCGCCATCGGCCTTTTCACTATCGCAGTTTCAGAATGGGCGCCGGTCATCGCGGCGCTCGCCCACTAATCGAGGAAATCCGAACATGATCAACAGACAGCGCGCCGCCAGCGTGGACAACTTCGTACGCCAGTTCGCCGCCGAGCGCGAACATGAGGGCGTCGAAAAGATCGCCGCCGAGATGATCGGCGGAATTCTGCATTGGGTAATGCGCAATGC
>NZ_LFIO01000991.1 GCF_001187535.1 Rhizobium ecuadorense | reverse complement strand
CGATCGAGCAGGTAGCGGTGCAGATTGACCCGCTCGGAAACCATGTCCGGCCCGAACGAAGCCTCTTCGCCACTCGCCGTGGCGCTGTCGGAGGCCGGTTGGGCAGGCATGTTCTCAACTGCGCCGACCAAAGACAGTTCGGCCGCCTCCAGATGTTCCCGGCTTTCCGGTTCCCGCTGCTTGTAGAAACGCCCCATGATACCGTTCGCCATGTTTCCCGCCTCTGAACTCTTATTTTACAATGACCGTGGAACCGACTTTCACCCTCGCATAGAGATCGATGACGTCGGCATTGCTCATGCGAAAACAGCCCGATGACGCGAAACCGCCGACCGTCGACTGCTCGTTCGTTCCATGAATGCGATAGAGCGTGTCGGTCCCGCCCTTGTAGAGATAGATCCCGCGGGCACCCAAGGGATTAAGCGGTCC
>NZ_LFIO01000071.1 GCF_001187535.1 Rhizobium ecuadorense | reverse complement strand
CAATGCACCATATTGCTGGATCGGCTTCGGATAGACGTCAATGTCATTCATCGTGTCTGCTCATGTTCATCGACGTTCTCGAGTGTGCCGGATAGGCCGAGGTTCCTTCGCTTAAGGTTCATGGCGTCCTCATGTCAGCGCCAGAAGCGCTTCGTGTCGATGACCTCATCTACTGAGGACTGCGCCATGCGGATCAACGCATTCTTGTCATCGTGAGAAACGACAGAATCTCGAGCAGGGTGGTTGGCCAGTCCATGCTGCGCGAGCACGTTCGGTCCGGTTGCCAGATCGTTCAGTGCTCCCAGATAGTCCTGCAGCTCCTCCATCGCTGCGATGAATTTCCGCTGCCGGCGCGTGCCGCGCTTGTCGTCGAACAGCGATCCGAAGAACTCGGCCGCGTAGCGAAGCTTTTTAGCGTCCTTGCGAACC
>NZ_LFIO01001279.1 GCF_001187535.1 Rhizobium ecuadorense | reverse complement strand
AGGCTTTGCGGCCCGCTGCGGCCCTCTGGCTTAGTGCGCTCTGAATGCGTGACACCCCGGCCCGCGACCATCCAGTTCAGAGCTCCGGGGCGAATGATCTGGTCGGCCCCGGTGCTGTCGCGGTGATGAAATTCGCCGCGATAGAGATAAGTAACGGTGCCGAGGCCAATATGCGGATGCGGCCGCACATCGATGCCCTGTCCAGTCAGGAATTCCGCAGGCCCGACCTGATCGAAGAAGATGAAAGGTCCCACCATCTGGCGCCTCGGTGCAGGCAAGGCGCGCCGAACTTCAAAGCCACCAAGGTCGCGCGAACGTGGAATGATGAGAGTGTCGATCGCATCCAAGCCGATCTCTTCAGGACAGGCTGGCGCGATTGCGGGGTTCCAACTCATGCATGTTCTCCTCTTCAGTCTGCAGGGTTAGCGTG
>NZ_LFIO01001732.1 GCF_001187535.1 Rhizobium ecuadorense | reverse complement strand
TGATAGTCAACGAGGACGCCTTCGACGACATGCTGCCAGAGTGGGTTACGCTTGGCTGGGAGATGCTCGTTCAGCAGGCGTAGCGGGGGGGGTGGGCAAAGCCAAAATGGCCGGCCGGCAAAAGACCCGCGCGCCCCTCACGGCCGGAATTTTTTTTGGCGCCGGCAAAACATCGTCACGGAGGTTTTTCCAGTCCGCTATGAAGGAACCTTCGACAGGAATATGCAAAGGCGGTCGGCCGCCGCATCGCCCCTCTGACACGGACCGGCGGATTGTTGAATTGGCCGCCAGCTATGCCGTTCCTACTATCAAGATCGCGGAACTCCTGGCTATCAGCCAAAAAACGCTTTTTCGGCACTACCGATCGCAGCTCAATGTGGGCGCCGCTCGCGTTGAGGCCGCGCTCGCGCTGCGGCTCTATGAGCTTGCC
>NZ_LFIO01000871.1 GCF_001187535.1 Rhizobium ecuadorense | reverse complement strand
CGTCGCCAGCAGCGCCGCCGCCCTCGTTCAGTGAGTGGGCTTATAGAACTAACCCCTTTTCCAAGTCAACACACCAAACCAAAGTTTTTTGACATTTTTGTAACAGGTTGAAAATGAAGGGCTTTTAGTGCCTTCCGCTCAAAGCGAAGAAATTCGCCGCCCGCTCGGGCGGTTTTTGAGATTCGTTTTCGCCGAATCCCGAAAGAATGGCTTCGGCGAGGGAGGCAAGGTCTATATGGGAAGCCCGACGGGGAATTCCAGGTGCTTGCCTATGACGCGCCTCACTGGCTAGTCTGGGAGGAAAGAACGACCCGGCGAAGTGAAGGACGCTTATTCTCGATGAAGAACGGCCGGCCGGCGCTATCCTTGCCTATAAGACGATGACAGGGCGAAAGTGACAATCAGTGCATCATTGCCGGAGCTTCCGGTTTCCCATGTCCTGCCGGCCGTCGGTGCCGCCCTGGGCGAGCAGAAACGCGCCGTCCTTTCCGCACCCCCCGGCGCCGGCAAGACGACGCTGGTGCCGCTTTACCTGCTTGACCAGGCCTGGCGCGGCGACGGCAAGATCATCCTACTGGAGCCGCGGCGGCTGGCAGCGAGGGCGGCGGCAAGCCGAATGGCGTCATTGCTCGGCGAACAGGTTGGCGGCACGGTCGGCTACCGCATGCGCCTCGACAACAGAATATCGGCGGCGACGCGGATCGAGGTGGTGACCGAAGGGGTTTTTGCCCGAATGATCCTCGACGATCCGGAGCTCACCGGTGTCTCTGCGGTGATCTTCGACGAATTTCATGAGCGTTCGCTCGATGCCGATTTCGGGCTGGCGCTGGCGCTCGATGTTCAGTCGGCGCTGCGCGAGGATTTGCGTATCCTCGTCATGTCGGCGACCCTCGACGTCGAACGCGTGGCGGACCTTCTCAACCATCCGCCTGTCATCGAAAGCCTGGGGCGCAGCTTTCCGATCGATATCCGCTACCAGGATCGGACGGGCGGCGAGCGCATCGAGGATGCGGTCACACGGGCGATACTCGATGCCCATGCCGATGAAACCGGCTCGATCCTCGCTTTCCTGCCCGGCCAGGCGGAAATCACCCGAACCGCGGAACGGCTGCAGGGACGATTCGGACCCGAGACACTGATTGCACCGCTCTATGGCAATCTTGGCCAGAAGGAGCAGGATGCGGCAATCCGGCCGGCATCGAAGGGCACGCGCAAGATCGTGCTTGCGACGTCGATCGCCGAAACCTCGATTACGATCGACGGCGTCAGGATCGTGATCGACAGCGGGCTGCAGCGCCTGCCGGTGTTCGAGGCGTCGACCGGGATCACACGGCTGGAGACGGTGCGCGTGTCGCGGGCGTCCGCCGATCAGCGGGCGGGCCGTGCCGGGCGAACCGAACCGGGCATCGCCGTCAGGCTGTGGCACCAGGGACAGACAGCGGCCCTGCCGGCCTTCACGCCACCGCAGATCCTGTCCAGCGATCTTTCCGGGTTGGTGCTCGATCTTGCCCATTGGGGCGTTCAGGATCCGGCATCGCTTGCCTTTGTCGACCAGCCGCCGGAGACGACGCTTAAGGAAGCGCGGGTGCTGCTTGGCCAGCTCGGTGCGCTCGACAAGGATGGGGCGCTGACAGCGCGCGGCAAGGTGATGCGCGATCTCGCTTTGCCGCCGCGGCTCGCGGCCATGGTCGTTTCCGCAGGCGAATCGGGGCACGCCCGGGATGCGGCATTGATCGCCGTGCTTCTCACCGAACAGGGGCTAGGCGGAACCAACATCGATATCGAGGAGCGGCTGCGACGCTTCAGGGCCGAGCGCGGCGAAAGAGCGGAGGCCTCGCGGCGACTCGCGGGGCGGCTGGCGAGCGGCCTCGACAGAGTCACTGCAACGGCGCCGGCGCTTGCGGGCCAGTTGCTGCTGCATGCATTCCCGGATCGAATCGCGCTTCAGCGCGGCGGGCGCGGCCGATTCGTCATGGCGAACGGGCGCGGCGCGGAACTGCCTGAGACCGAGAGGCTGGCCGGCAGTCAGATGCTTGTCATCGCCGACCTTACCGGCCGGGCGGCGCAGGCGCGGGTTCTGGCGGCAGCCGAGGTGACCCGCGGCGATATCGACGCCGAGCTGCCCGGCGAGATCAAAACCGGCGATCAGATCTTCTTCGACCGGCAAAGCCGGCAGATACGGGCGCGGCGGGCAACCCGGCTCGGTGCGATCGTCTTCGAAGAGACGCCCTTGCCGCGACCTTCCGGGCCAGCGGTCACCCAGGCGCTGGTGGAGGGGGTGCGCGAGCTCGGGCTCGATCACCTCGCCTTCTCGAAGGAGGCCGTGCAGCTTCGCGAGCGGATCGGATTCCTTCACCGGACGATCGGCGAGCCGTGGCCCGATGTCGGCGACAATGCCCTGCTTTCCCGGCTGGACGACTGGTTCGGCCCCTATCAGACGGAAGCCCGCGGCCTCTCCGAAATTTCCGCAGCCGGGCTGTCGAACGGGCTGATGTCCTTGGTGCCGCACGAGTTGCAGCGCGACCTTAGCCGACTTGCGCCGACCCATTTCGAAGCGCCGACCGGCCAGAGGCATCCGATCCAATATGAGGGCGAGGAGCCGGTGCTGACGATCCGCGTGCAGGAGCTGTTCGGGCTGAAGCAGCACCCGGCGATCGCCGGAGGCCGTCTGCCGCTGCTGCTCGAACTGACCTCGCCGGCGCACCGGCCGATCCAGACGACCCGCGACCTGCCAGGCTTCTGGGCCGGTTCATGGAAGGATGTGCGCGCCGATATGCGCGGCCGCTATCCCCGGCATCCCTGGCCGGAGCGGCCGGAAGACGCCTTGCCGACGACACGGGCGAAACCGCGTGGTACATGAGGGCCATTTGAGGAGCCCTCGGCATGATCGACAAGACGGAAAGCCATACGCTGGAGGACCGCCATAGCAGCCGCAGGCTGCGCCTGCAGACGCTGGTGCGGCTGCGCTGGCTTGCGGTCGGCGGGCAGGCGCTGACGGTGTTCATCGTGGCCTTCTGGCTGAAATTTCCCTTGCCGCTGATTGCCAGCTCGTCGCTGATCGCCGCGCTTGCCTGGGTGAACTTCTACCTGACGATCCGCTATCCGCCGACACACCGGCTGGAATCGCCGGCCGCCTTTGCGCTGCTCGGCTTCGATCTTCTGCAGCTCTGCGCGCTGCTTTTCATCACCGGCGGCCTTGCCAATCCTTTCGCAGCCCTCGTCTGCGTGCCGGTCATCATCTCTTTTGCCTCGCAGCCGATCCGTTACAGCACGGCGCTGATCGGCTTTGCGATGGTCTGCATCACCGTGCTTGCCTTTTCGCCGTTTCCGCTGCCGTGGTTCGACGGCGTCGAGATCAATGTCCACAACGTCATGCAGTTCGGCGTCTGGTGCTCGATCGCCTCGACGATGGCATTCGCCGCCTTCTATGCCTACCGGGTGTCGATGGAAGCGAGCCAGCTTGCCGATGCGCTGGCCGCGACCGAACTGGTGCTGCAGCGGGAAAAGCATCTTTCGCAGCTCGACGGACTGGCGGCGGCCGCCGCCCACGAACTCGGCACGCCGCTTGCGACGATCAGCGTCGTCGCCAAGGAAATGGAGCGGGAACTCAAGGACGACGATCGTTTCCGCGAGGATGTGATGCTGCTGCGCAGCCAGAGCGAACGCTGCCGTGACATCCTGCGGCGGCTGACGACACTGTCCTCGGAAGGCGAAGCGCATATGCGGCGGCTGCCGCTTTCCTCGATGATCGAAGAGGTCGTCGCGCCGCACCGGGAATTCGGCATCGTACTGGAGCTGATCGAAAAGAGCCCGCGCAAGGACGAGCCGGTGACCGACCGCAATGCCGGCATCATGTATGGGCTCGGCAATCTGATCGAAAACGCCGTCGATTATGCGCGGGAGAAAGTCAGGATCACCGTCGAGCATGATCACGATAAAGTGCTGATCGTCATCGAGGACGACGGCAACGGTTACGCCCCCGATATTCTGACGCGGATCGGCGAGCCTTACATGACCAGGCGGCAGAAGGAGGATACGGCGGGCGGCCTCGGGCTCGGGCTTTTCATCGCCAAGACCCTGCTGGAGCGCTCGGGGGCATCTTTGATTTTCGAGAATCGCGACCCGGAAAGCGCGGGCGCACGTATCCGGATCGAATGGCCGCGCATGCTGATCGACGCAAATTCGACAAAGTGACTTTGTCGGCATAAGTAGGATATAAGCGGTTGACGCAGATCGGGCGTTCAAGCGCCAGGGCAAGACGATGACAGAACAAAATCACGAAAATTTCGCCGCCGGGGGTGAAGACCATATCGGTCCCGACGCCAGCCTGCTGATCGTCGACGATGACGGGCCGTTCCTGCGCCGGCTGGCCCGGGCTATGGAGACACGCGGTTTCCAGGTAGAGACGGCCGAATCAGTGGCGGAAGGTGTTGCGAAATCGAAAGGCAGGCCGCCGAAATATGCGGTGGTCGACCTTCGGCTCGGTGACGGCAACGGGCTCGACGTCATCGAAGCGATCCGCCAGCGGCGCGACGACACCAGGATCATCGTGCTGACCGGCTACGGCAATATCGCAACGGCGGTGACCGCCGTGAAGCTTGGCGCCGTCGACTATCTGGCAAAGCCTGCGGATGCCGACGACGTCTTTTCGGCGCTGACGCAGCGGGCGGGCGAAAAGGCGGAGCTTCCCGAGAACCCGATGTCGGCCGACCGGGTGCGCTGGGAACATATCCAGCGGGTCTACGAAATGTGCGAGCGTAACGTCTCGGAAACGGCACGCCGGCTCAATATGCACCGGCGCACGCTGCAGCGCATCCTTGCCAAACGGGCGCCGAAATAGGCGAGACATCCGTCAGACATCATCGACGGTGAACGGCTTTCCGTTCGCCCATTCGGCCATCATCAGCCTTTGGGCGGCGGCACGCGAGAAATTGAGCGTGACGGATTTTCGCGTCGCCGGGGCCATGCGGTGTTCCGGCGCCTCGCGAATCATATGGGCGCCATAACCATCCGAGAGGAAAAGCCCGCACTCCTCGGGAAAGATGTCGAGCGGTACACCCTCGTGAGTCGCGAAGAACAGGCGGTCGCAATGCAGCCTGTATTCGGGCCACTTGCGATCGACTCTGAAATCCTCGATCGACGTCTTGATTTCGATGATCCAGACCTCGCCTTTTTCCGAAACGGTGATCAAATCGGCGCGGCGGCCGCTGGCCAGCGGCAGTTCGGGCAGCACGGCGTGGCGCATTTCATGCAGCAATATCTGCGTTCCCCGCCGCACCATCATGGCTCTGTCCGATTGCCGGCCATCGATTAACGGATTGTTATTGTAAACGCTCAAAATCGTCATGGATAACCATCCCAGGGGCTGGCGAGTTGTTGCAAAAAAACCATGCGCTTTTAATTTGCGCGGCAGACGGATTTGTCGCGCTGCAGTAGCCTTGCAAAGCGCAAGTTAATCGAAAATAAACCATAATCAACGATGGTCGAAAGACTGTTCTCCTTGCCCCAAAACTTCAAGAGTCATCTATGCGCATCCGCAATGCATTCCCGGTACTTGGCCTGCTGACGACGCTCGCACTGGCCGGTTGCTCCACGACATCAGACAGCGCATCCGTCGACGACAAGGGCGCAGGCCCGACCGTACAGACAGCCCAGATCTTCAACGACGCCTATGGCGTAACGAAGGATGCCGGATACTCTCTGCCGGCGATCCCGATCGACAGGGTCAAGCCGCAGTTCCGCCGCCAGGTCGTCAGCTACCAGACCACGGAGCGTCCCGGAACGATCATCGTCAACACGCGCGAGCGCTTCCTCTATTACATCCTGGCCAACGGCAAGGCGATGCGCTACGGCATCGGCGTCGGCAAGCAGGGCTTCGCATGGGCCGGCACCGCCTACGTCGCCTGGAAGCAGGAATGGCCGACCTGGCACCCGCCGAAGGAAATGGCCGTTCGCCGCCCAGACGTCGCCAAGTATGTCGAGGACGGCATGGGCCCGGGTCTCAGCAATCCGCTCGGCGCGCGCGCCATGTATCTCTTCAACGAGGACGGCAAGGACACGCTGTTCCGCCTGCACGGCACGCCGGAATGGGCTTCGATCGGCACTGCCGCTTCCTCGGGCTGCATTCGCCTGATGAACCAGGATGTCATCGACCTTTACAGCCGCGTCCGTCCCGGCAAGGGCACGTCCAAGGTCGTCGTCATCCAGTAAGCTAGAGACCGAATTCGGTATAAAAAAGGCCGCCGGACTGTCGTCCCGGCGGCCTTTTTCTGTTCCCGGCTATACTCTCAACCAGCCAGCTTCGCCTTCAGCTCGAGGCGGCGGCGGTGAAGCACCGGCTCGGTATAGCCGTTCGGCTGCTCCCTGCCCTTCAAGACGAGATCGAGAGCGGCCTGGAAGGCGATCGAGCCGTCGAAATTGCCTGCCATCGGCCGGTAGGCGGGGTCCGCCTCGTTCTGCCGGTCGACGACGGCGGCCATGCGCTTCATGGTTTCGACGATCTGAGCCTCGCTGACAACCTTGTGATGCAGCCAGTTCGCCATGTGCTGGGCCGAGATGCGCAAGGTGGCGCGATCCTCCATCAGGCCGACATTGTTGATGTCGGGCACCTTCGAGCAGCCGACGCCCTGATCGACCCAGCGCACGACGTAGCCGAGGATGCCCTGGGCATTGTTGTCGAGTTCGCGCTGGATTTCCTCCTGAGACCAGTTCGGCCGCACCGCAACCGGCACCGAGAGAATGTCGGAGAGCTTGGCGCGGGCCCGGTCCTTCAGCCCCTGCTGAACCCTGGCGACATTGACACGATGGTAATGGGTGGCGTGCAGGGTTGCAGCCGTCGGCGACGGGACCCAGGCGGTGTTGGCCCCGGCCTTCGGGTGGGCGATCTTCTGTTCCAGCATCGCCGCCATCAGATCCGGCATCGCCCACATGCCCTTGCCGATCTGGGCGTGGCCGGCGAGGCCGCATTCGAGACCGATGTCGACGTTCCAGTTCTCATAGGCTGAAATCCAGGCTGCTTGGCGCATGTCGCCCTTGCGGATCATCGGGCCTGCTTCCATCGAGGTGTGGATTTCGTCGCCGGTACGATCGAGGAAACCGGTATTGATGAAGACCACGCGCTCGCGGGCAGCGCGGATGCACTCCTTGAGATTGACCGTCGTGCGGCGCTCCTCATCCATGATACCCATCTTGATGGTGTTGCGCGGTAGCCCAAGCGCATCTTCGACCCGCGAAAAGATCTCGACGGCGAAGGCGACCTCCTCGGGCCCGTGCATCTTCGGCTTGACCACATACATGGAGCCGGCGCGGGAATTCCTACGCCGGCCGGCCGGGCCGATATCGTAAAGCGCGATCAGGCCGGTGATAACGGCATCCATGATGCCCTCAGGCACTTCATTGCCGTCCTTGTCGAGAATCGCCGGATTGGTCATCAGGTGGCCGACATTGCGCACCAGCATCAGCGAGCGGCGATGCACTTCGAAGGCAGTGCCATCCGGGCCTGTATATTCCAGATCCGGGTTAAGCTTGCGGATGAAGCTCGCCCCGCCCTTTGCCACCTCCTCCTGCAGATCGCCCTTCATCAGGCCGAGCCAATTGCTGTAGACGACGACCTTGTCCTCGGCATCGACGGCGGCAATCGAATCCTCACAGTCCATGATCGTGGTGATCGCCGATTCCAGCCAGACATCGGAAATATGAGCCGGATCGGACTTGCCGATGGCCGTCGTCGCGTCGATGACGATCTCGATATGGATGCCGTTGTTCTTCAGGAGAATATGCGTCGGGGCGGCGGCATCGCCGCGATAGCCGGCGAAGTGTCCGTCATTCCCAAGCGATATCTGTTCGCCGTCGATCGATCGGAGGGCGAGCGCTCCATCCTTGACGGCGAAACTGCCGACATCCTTCCAGTGGCTCTCCTGCAGCGGCACCGACGTATCGAGGAAATCGCGCACCCAGGCGATGACCTTCTCACCGCGTTTCGGGTTGTACCCCCTGCCCTTTTCGGCGCCGTCACCCTCGGGAATGGCGTCCGTGCCATAAAGCGCATCATAGAGCGAGCCCCAGCGGGCATTGGCGGCGTTCAGCGCATAGCGGGCGTTCATGACGGGAACGACCAACTGCGGACCGGCGATCGAGGCGATCTCGGGGTCGACATCTTGGGTCGACACCTGGAAGTCCGATCCCTCAGGCAGGAGATAGCCGATTTCGCGCAGGAAGGACTGGTAGTCGTCCATATCCGCAGGCGCGCCATGCCGGCGATACCAGTCGTCGATCTTGAGCTGCAGCTCGTCGCGTTTTGCCAGCAGCGCCCGATTCCTCGGAGCGAGGTCGTGGACGATCGCCGAAAAATCGGCAAAGAACTTGTCCGCATCGACCGCCAGGCCCGGCAAAACTTCCTGGACGAGAAAATCATGAAGGACGGCTTCGACGGCAAGCCCGTTCTTATCAATGCGGCTCATGCGGCATTCTCCCTGCAACAACTGTCATGCTGCCACTTTGCCCGGCTTTCATTCATAGTCAATTCCGCAATAATTCGAAAGATTTATGCCACTCGGGAAACTATGCGCGGCGTCACGTGCATCGGCAGGCCGTTCTGCGGCTGCGTCGTCAGCTTCTGCACCGGCCAGGGGTTGGTCTCATCGGTGGAATCGAAGCGATAGCGATGCATCAGGACGGCAAGGGCAATCACCGCCTCCTGAAGAGCAAAGGTTGCGCCGATGCAGACACGCGGACCGGCGCCGAAAGGCAGGAACTGGAAACGGCCGATAGAACCGCGATTTTCGGGCAGGAAGCGCTCGGGCATATAGGCGCGCGGCCTGTCCCAATAGAGTTCGTGGCGGTGCAGCGTCCAAGGCATGATCAGCACCGTGACCCCAGCCTCAAGCTCGACCCGCTCGCCCTTGGGGCTTATCCAGGAATCATCCGCTATGGCGGCGCGATTGATGGATGGCGCCGGCGGATAGAGGCGCAACGTCTCCTCGAAGGCGGCGCGCGTCTGCGGCATCATATCCAGCCATGCCACTGGTTCGGCCCCGGTGGCGAGCACCGCGTCGATTTCCGCCTCCATCGCCTCGCGGATATGCGGGCTGTTCGAGACGCAATAGAGCGTCCAGGCCAATGCCCGAGCCGTGGTCTCATGGCCCGCGCCGATAAAGGTCAGGATATTGTCTTCGATTTCTTCCTTCGTCAGCCCGTCGGGGCCGGCCTGCTCCAGCAGCAGGGTCAGGAAATCTTCGGGTGCCGTGCGGCGATCCGCCTTCATCTTGGCGAGCCGCATATCCATCGTGTCGCGCACGATGGTGCGGAATTTCTCCAGCACTTTCTGCCCGCCGATGCGTGTCACACGTGGAACCCAGGACGGTGCGCGCATCAGATCCATCGGATCGACGCGGCCCATGCGATGCAGGAGCGCGTTGACGTCATCGGCGAAATGGCCGCTCGAGGTGACGATTTCACCTGAAAATAACGTGTCGGCCAGAATCGCGAAGGTCAGCTCGGTCATATCGGTGCTGATGTCGAAAATTGCCCCCGCCTCGCCCGCGCTCTGATATTTGCAGGCATAGTCTTCCGACTGGCGCAGCATCTGCCCGGCAAAGCCCTGGGCATGGCGAGGTGTGAAAACCGGCGCCACCGCCTTGCGTGATCTTTTCCAGACAGAACCTTCGGCAGTCAGAAGACCGTCGCGGAGGATCGGCCGCAGGACGAGCTGGCGCACATCCGACATGCGGTAATTATTGGCATTGTCGACCAGCACATGCTTGATCAGGCCGGGATCGTTGACGATCAGCGTCCTCTGGCCGAAGAAATTGGTGCGGATCCAGGGCAGCGTGTAGGACGGTTCGCCCCAGAGCTCGAGCGGGTTGCGCAGAATGGTGCGGATGATTTCCAGCCGGCTCGGCGGCGCAGTGCGCGGCAGCGGCGCCGGCGGAACGAAGGGATCAGGACGCATGTCCATCGGAAAGCCTTTCGGGGAAGATCGACACCTTCCCGTCAGGCTTGAAGCTAGAGCAGGCCCTTGAGTTCGTCCAGCTTGTCGTTGATCAGCCAGCCGTAATAATTCTCTTCCGGCCAGACGGCCGTGCCGGAAGCGCGGTTTTTCGCAGCAAGGGCTGCGGCTCGCTGGCGCGAGTTGCCGACATTATAAAGCGTCGCGGTCAGGCCGGGATTGCCCGAGATATCCATGCCGGCAATCTCCTTGTAATCGTCGATCGACCGGCGGATCGAGGCGGCGACGAAGGCGAGCGAGATATCGGGATCCATGATCGCCCTGTAGACGGCGCCGGCATTCTTCTCGTTCAGCTTCGGATAACCGGAGACGCGTGACACGAGATCGGAGAGCATCAGCGCCGTCAGCGGATTGACCTGGCCGAGGCCGAAGGTCTGGCCGGCATAGAAGGGCTGAAAGAAGACCGCGCTGAAGCGATTGTTGGGGAAGCTCTCGCCACCCACCGTCTTGCCGCGGAAATCGCTTTCCCAGACATCCTCGCGGCAGGACCAGAGCGTGTAGGAATCATTCTTGGCCTTGCATTCGGCAAATTGCGGCCGCGCCACGAAATCGTCGACGTTTTCGCCGTCATAAGCGAAGCGGAAGCTTTCTCCGGCATAGGAAGCAGCCTTGACATAATAGGCCTGCAGCCGGTCGTAGGCGTCGACATTATAGGTGTGTTCGCCGACGATCGCGCCGACGACATGGATGGGATTGATGCCGTAAGCGCTGGAGACCTTGCGGATCTTGCCCATCAGCTCGCGATCGGTCGCCAAGAGCTCGTGGACCTTTTCATATTTCAGATCGAAGCTGCTCTTGGTTCCCTTGGTGCGCCTGACGGACGCGCCCGGAATATCGGGCTGCTCGGCATGACGGTTGCCGGCCGGCACCGTCTGCATGGCGAAGGCAGGCGCCGAATTCACCAGGGCAGCGGCAATCAAAAGGCTTGTCAAAAGGCGTCGCACGATCCGCTATCCCGTCCCGTTCCATCGTCCTGTTTGCGATGCGGCTGACTGGACCAGAATCTTGGCCGAATAAAGCCGGAGCGGAAAACAAAACGGGCCTTCACTAAAAAGGAAAAGGCCCGCTGTCGAGAGAGCGTTCGTCACAATCCGGCATTCACATCGGGAAAGACATGGACCGGTGCGCCGATATCACAGAATGAAGCGCGAGAGATCGGTATTCTGAGCGAGATCGCCGACATGTTCGCGCACATAGGCGGCATCGATGGTGATGGCCGTGCCGCCGCGATCGGGCGCATTGTAGGAAATATCGTCCAGGACCCGCTCCATCACCGTCTGCAGACGGCGGGCGCCGATGTTTTCGACGGAGGAGTTCAGATGCACGGCGACATCGGCGAGCGCATCGATCGCGTCGTCGGTGAATTCGAGGCTCAGGCTTTCGGTTTCCATCAGCGCACGATACTGGCGGATGAGACTCGCTTCCGTCTCGGTCAGGATCCGGCGGAAATCCTCCTTGTTCAACGGCCGCAATTCGACACGGATCGGCAGGCGGCCCTGCAGCTCGGGAAGAAGATCCGACGGTTTGGAGACATGGAAGGCGCCGGAGGCGATGAAGAGGATATGGTCCGTTTTCACCGGCCCGTATTTGGTCGAGACCGTCGTGCCTTCGACGAGCGGCAACAGGTCGCGCTGGACGCCTTCGCGCGAAACGCCGGCGCCCATGCCGCCGTCACGGGCGGCGATCTTGTCGATTTCGTCGAGGAAGACGATGCCGTCATTCTCGGTGGAGCGAACGGCCTCGCGCTGAATCACCTCATTGTCGATCAGCTTGTCGGATTCATCGCGGATCAGGTCGGTATAGGAGGCCTTGACCGTGGTGCGGACCTTCTTGGTGCGTCCGCCCATCGCCTTGCCGAACATTTCCGACAGGTTGAGCACGCCGATATTGGCGCCCGGCATGCCGGGTATATCGAAGCCGCCCATGCCGGAACCGGCATCGGCCACCTCGATATCGATTTCCTTGTCGTCGAGTTCGCCGTCCCTCAGCTTCTTGCGGAAGCTTTCGCGGGTGGCGGGCGATGCGGTGGTGCCGACCAGCGCATCGAGAACACGCTCCTCGGCGCTGACATGCGCCTTGGCCTGGACCTCGATCCGTTTCTTCTCACGCACCAGACCGATGCCGACCTCGACCAGATCGCGGATGATCTGCTCGACATCGCGGCCGACATAGCCGACTTCGGTGAATTTGGTGGCTTCTACCTTGATGAAGGGCGCGCCGGCGAGTTTCGCCAGGCGGCGGGAGATCTCGGTCTTGCCGACACCGGTCGGGCCGATCATCAGGATGTTCTTCGGCATCACTTCGTCGCGCAGGCTCGGGTCGAGCTGCTGGCGGCGCCAGCGGTTGCGCAGCGCAATCGCAACGGCGCGTTTGGCATCATGCTGGCCGATAATGTAGCGGTCGAGTTCGGAAACGATCTCGCGGGGGGAAAAAGTCGTCATTGCCTGTCATTCTCCTGGCGGTCCGGGGCCATCAACAGCACCCGGCCGCAATTCCTCTTTGTTCGCCGCGGCAGCGGCCGGAAGGCCTGACGGTCAGCCTTCGACATCCAGCGTTTCCACCACGATATTGTGGTTCGTGTAGACGCAGATGTCGGCGGCGATTTCGAGGGCGCGGCGCGCGATCTCTTCGGCCGATTTATCGGTATCCATGAGCGCGCGGGCGGCGGCGAAGGCAAAATTGCCGCCCGAACCGATCGCCGTCGTGCCATGCTCGGGCTCCAGGACGTCGCCATTGCCGGTGATCGCCAGCGTGATCGACTTGTCGGCGACGAGCATCATGGCTTCGAGATTACGCAGGTATTTGTCGGTGCGCCAGTCCTTGGCGAGCTCGACGGCGGCGCGCATCAGCTGACCGGGATATTGCTCCAGCTTCTTCTCAAGCCTTTCGAGCAGGGTGAAGGCATCGGCGGTGGCGCCGGCGAAACCGGCGATCACCTCGCCCTTGCCGATGCGGCGCACCTTGCGGGCATTGCCCTTCATGACGGTCTGGCCAAGGCTCACCTGGCCATCGCCGGCCATCACCACCTTGCCGCCTTTTCGAACTGTAATGATCGTTGTCATCAAACACCTGTCTGCCCACGACGCGGGCGTTTACGCGAGACCAGACATTGGCCCTGTTGAGCCCTATGTAAGTGGGCCGGCGCGGTTTGCAAATGGGCGAGCTTTTCTCTTGCCCGGCTTCTGGATATTTGCCGATACGCCTGATATGGAACGGCCTTATTCCGATGGAGGGCCATATGGCCGAGACCGCAGCAAGCCGCACGGGCAGCGTTTCCCGCAAGACCAACGAGACCTCGATTTCCGTTTCCGTCAATCTCGACGGCACCGGCAAATCGAAGATTTCGACCGGCGTCGGCTTCTTCGACCATATGCTCGACCAGCTTTCGCGGCATTCCCTCATCGACATGGAAATCGAGGCCGAGGGCGACCTGCATATCGACGACCATCATACGGTTGAGGATACCGGCATCGCCATCGGCCAGGCGATCTCCAAGGCGCTCGGCGACCGGCGCGGCATCACGCGTTACGCCTCGATCGATCTCGCCATGGACGAGACGATGACCAAGGCCGCGGTCGATCTTTCCGGCCGGCCGTTCCTCGTCTGGAACGTCGCTTTCAGTGCGCCGAAGATCGGCACGTTCGATACCGAACTCGTTCGCGAATTCTTCCAGGCGCTCGCCCAGAATGCCGGCATCACCTTGCATATTCTCAACCATTATGGCGCCAACAATCACCATATTGCCGAGACATGCTTCAAGGCCGTCGCCCGCGCATTGCGCACGGCGACAGAGATCGATCCGAGACAGGCGGGCCGCGTTCCCTCGACCAAGGGCACGCTCGTCTGAGCCCCTCAAGGGAGCGGCGACAATGACGTCAAGCTATATCTTCCTGACACCGCCCGGCAGCGCAGGCACGCGCCTTGACGAGACGCGAGTGATCCGCGACGGCTCCACATGGCTCGGTCTGCTGTTTCCATGGGCCTGGCTGCTGGTCCATCGGCTGTGGCTATATGCGGCGGCCGCCTTTCTGTTGCAGGCAATCGGCGGCGTGCTGATGGACGAACCGGGTCTCTGGCCGGCTGGAGCAGCCATCACGCTGGGCGTGAACCTGTTGGTCGGCCTCGAGGGCCAGAATTTGCGCATCCGCGACCTCGCCGGCAAGGGCTGGAATGAAGACGCACTCATTGCAGCCGATACGATCGGCATTGCCGAAGACGTCTACTTCTCCGACAGGGCAGCTCCTGCGGCCGGGGATGACGCCGCGACACCGGACTGGCAGAACAAGAGCCGGCCGAACGGCCCGCATGGCCAAGCGACATCGCTTGGTCTTTTTGGTTTTGATGGAGGACGCTGACGATGCGCGTCGCGATTATCGACTATGGCTCCGGCAATCTGCGCTCGGCCACCAAGGCTTTCGAGCGGGCCGCCCGTGAGGCTGGCATCGATGCGCATATCGATCTCACCGACAAAGCTGAGGATGTTGCCGCCGCCGATCGCATCGTGCTTCCCGGTGTCGGCGCCTATGCCGATTGCCGGCGCGGCCTCGATGCCGTGCCCGGCATGGCCGAGGTGCTGATCGAGGCCGTCGAGAAGAAGGCGCGGCCGTTCCTCGGCATCTGCGTCGGCATGCAGCTCATGTCCTCGCGCGGCCTCGAGAAGACCGTGACGCATGGTTTTAACTGGATCCGCGGCGACGTCGTCGGGATGACGCCTGATGATCCTAAATTGAAGATCCCGCAGATCGGCTGGAACACGCTCGACCTGCAGCGGGACCACCCGGTCTTTAACGGCATTGCGACCGGCCCGGACGGGCTGCATGCCTATTTCGTGCATTCCTACCATCTTGCCGCCGAGAACGCCGACGATGTCATCGCGACCGTCGACTATGGCGGTGCGATGACCGCTCTCGTCGGACGCGGCAACATGGTCGGCGCCCAGTTTCACCCGGAAAAGAGCCAGAAACTCGGCCTGGCGCTGATCGCCAATTTCCTGCGCTGGAACCCGTAATAGCTCAGCCTTGTTTCCCCTTTATGGAAACGGCGGAACAGGAGTGCGCTCGATGCCGGCGTCGCGGAAATCAGGCAAGGTGTTCTACACGCTGAGACCCTCCCGAGAAGGCCTGCCTCCCTTCTCGGACATCCGGCTTCCCGACGGAACGATCATCCGCCGTGTCGATGAGGCCATTCATAAAAGAGCGCTTTCCAATGCAGCCAAGGCGTTGAAAGAAAGGCTGGACCGATGATCCATGAATTCCTTTCCGGCAGCGAGAATTCGCAGCTGCGCGCCAACGGCATCAACGCCGGCGACATCACTGAAGCCGTGCTGGAATTTTATATCGAGGGCGAGGACGATCTGATCGGCCTGCTTGCCTATGCCCTCTACGAGCGGCAGAGGCGCGATTTCGTCCTCAGCTATCGCAAGCGCAATGCCGGCCGTTCGCCCAACGAGGCCGAGCTTGCCGCCGTCGCCGGCAACTATCTCTCGACCGACCTGCGCAATACGCTGCGCGACCGTGCCTCGCAGATCCTGTCGAGTTATGCCGAAACCTATGTCGAGGCGATGGAGCCGGAAATCCGGCTCGCCGCCGTCAACAGCCAGGCGCTGCGGGAGGTGCGTGACATCGAAAAATCGATGAAGCGCCGTCTCGGCTTCTGGCGCCAGGTTCGTGCCGGCCTTACCGTCTCCTTGCTTCTTCTTCTGCTTTTCGGCGCGGCCGCCATTGCCGCTGTCTTTTTTCGCTCGGATATCGTAGATGCGTGGAATGCGCTGATGGTATCGACCACTCTACGGACGTAAGACGACATGATCCTTTTTCCAGCGATCGACTTGAAGGGCGGCCAATGCGTCCGCCTGAAGCTCGGCGACATGCAGCAGGCGACGGTCTACAACACCGATCCGGCCGCCCAGGCGAAATCCTTCGAAGACCAGGGTTTCGAATGGCTGCACGTGGTCGATCTCGACGGTGCCTTTGCGGGACATTCGGCCAATGGCGACGCCGTCGAGGCGATCCTCAAGGCGACGAAAAATCCGGTACAGCTTGGCGGCGGCATCCGCACGCTCGATCATATCGAAGCCTGGCTGTCGCGCGGGCTGCGGCGCGTCATTCTCGGCACCATTGCAGTCAGAAATCCTGATCTGGTCATCGAGGCCTGCCGGAAATTTCCCGGCCACGTCGCCGTCGGCATCGACGCCAAGGGCGGCAAGGTGGCCGTCGAGGGCTGGGCGGAGGCGTCCGAACTCGGGATCGTCGAGCTCGCCCGGAAATTCGAGGGCGCCGGCGTTAGCGCGATCATCTACACCGATATCGACCGTGACGGCATCCTTGCCGGCATCAACTGGGCTTCGACGCTGGAGCTTGCCGACGCCGTCTCCATTCCCGTCATCGCCTCCGGCGGCCTTGCCTCGCTCGACGACGTCAGGCGTTTGCTGCAGCCGGATGCGCGGAAGCTCGAAGGGGCGATTTCAGGCCGGGCGCTTTACGACGGCCGTATCGATCCCAAAGAGGCGCTGGCGCTGATCAAGGCCAACAGGGCAAAGGAGACCGCATAATGACCCTTAAAGCCCGTGTCATTCCCTGCCTCGACGTCAAGGACGGCCGCGTCGTCAAGGGCGTCAACTTTCTCAATCTCGTCGATGCCGGCGATCCGGTCGAAGCGGCCAAGGCCTATGATGCGGCCGGCGCCGACGAACTTTGCTTCCTCGACATCACCGCTTCCTCGGACAATCGTGAGACGATCTTCGATGTCGTCTCACGCACCGCCGACCAATGCTTCATGCCGCTGACGGTCGGCGGCGGGGTGCGCAGCATCGCCGATATCCGCAAGCTGTTGCTGTGCGGCGCCGACAAGGTCTCGATCAATTCGGCAGCGGTCAGCAATCCGGATTTCGTCACGGAGGCGGCCGACAAGTTCGGTGACCAGTGCATCGTCGTTTCGATCGACGCCAAGCGCAGACGCACACAGGCGGTTGGCGGCGACAATCTCAGCGCCTGGGAAATCTACACGCATGGCGGCCGCAACGCGACCGGCCTCGACGCCGTCGAATTCGCCCAGAAGATGGTCGAGCGCGGTGCCGGCGAGCTGCTGGTCACCTCGATGGACCGTGACGGCACCAAGGTCGGCTACGATCTGGAACTGACGCGGGCGATCGCCGATGCGGTGCGTGTGCCCGTCATCGCCTCGGGCGGCGTCGGCGACCTCGACGATCTCGTCGCCGGGGTGAAGGAGGGCCATGCCAATGCCGTGCTCGCCGCGTCGATCTTCCATTTCGGCACCTATTCCGTCGGCGAGGCGAAGCACTATATGTCGAAGTGCGGCATCGACATGCGTCTCGACTGAACCTTGAAAGCGGACATATGAGCGGATTTTCCCTTTCCGATCTCGAAAGCATCGTCAAAGAGCGGTCGGCGGCCTCGCCGGAGCAATCCTGGACAGCCAAGCTCGTCGCCGCCGGCCAGCCGAAAGCGGCCAAGAAGCTCGGTGAAGAGGCGATCGAAGCCGTGATGGCGGCGGTGACCGGCGACCGCGACAATCTGACCTATGAAGCCGCCGATGTGCTCTATCACCTTTTGGTCGTATTGAAGATTGCTGAAATACCGTTAGAGAATGTCATGGCCGAACTCGAGCGCAGAACCGCGCAGTCCGGCCTCAAGGAAAAGGCCGGCCGGCAGAGTTCATGAGTATCGCGACTGAGATTATCGGGGTGCCGGAAACGTTGGATCACTTCCAGTCGGACTCCTATTCGCCCTACCACTTCTTCTCTTCCGAACAATGGGCGAAGTTCCGCGCCGATACGCCGCTGACACTGACCAGCGACGAGGTCAAACGTCTGCGTTCGATGGGCGACCCGATCGATCTCGACGAGGTCAGGCGCATCTATCTGTCGCTGTCGCGGCTGCTGTCGGCGCATGTCGAATCCTCGCAGATGCTGTTCGAACAGCGCAACCGCTTCCTCAGCCTGTCCGATGTGACGAAGACTCCCTTCGTCATCGGCATTGCCGGTTCGGTCGCCGTCGGAAAATCGACCACCGCCCGTATCCTCAAGGAGCTTCTGGGACGCTGGCCTTCCAGCCCGAAGGTCGATCTCGTCACCACCGACGGCTTCCTTCATCCGAATGCCGTGCTGCAGCGGGAAAAGCTGATGCAGCGCAAGGGTTTTCCGGAGAGTTACGACACGGCGGCGATCCTGCGCTTTCTCTCGGCAATCAAGGCCGGGCAGCCGGATGTCAAGGCACCGAGCTATTCGCACCTGGTCTATGACGTGCTGCCGGACGAATACAAGATCGTCGACCGGCCCGACATCCTGATCTTCGAGGGCATCAACGTGCTGCAATCGCGCGACCTGCCGGCCGGCGGCAAGATCGTGCCGATGGTCTCCGATTTCTTCGACTTCTCGATCTATATCGATGCCGCCGAAGACCAGATCCACAACTGGTACGTCGCCCGTTTCATGCGGCTGCGCGAGACCGCCTTCCGCGATCCGAACTCCTTTTTCCATCGCTACGCCTCGATCAGCGACGCGGAAGCGCTCGAAATCGCCGGAGATCTCTGGGCGAATATCAACCTGAAAAACCTGCGCCAGAACATCCTGCCGACGCGGCCGCGTGCCGATCTCATCCTGAAAAAGGGCAAGGATCATCTGATCGAGCAGGTCGCGCTGCGGAAACTATAGCAGGCGCTATTCCGATCCTCACGGATTGACGCGGCGCAGCGTCAGATTGATGCGGCCGCCATTCTTCAACAGCGTCGAGGTCGCCGGATGAATGCGGTCGACGCCATGGAAACAAAGCCTCCCCTCGCCGCCCAGAACGACCAGATCACCGCTCGCAAGCTTGAAAGATAGCGTGCGATCATTGCGGTTGAGACCGCCGACACGAAAGAGGCAGCTATTGCCGAGCGAGATCGAGACAACCGGCGCCTGTAGATCCCTCTCGTCCCTGTCCTGATGCAGGCCCATGCGCGCTTCGTCGGAGTAGAAATTCACCAGACAGGCTTCCGGCGGCTTGTCGTAACCGGCCACATCATTCCAGATAGCGAGCAATTCCTACGGCATATCCGGCCAGCGCCTGCCGGTTGCCGGATGCGTCGGCTGGTAGCGGTAGCCGCGCTCCTTGTCGGTCACCCAGCCGAGCGGCCCGCAATTGGTCATGCGCACCGACATCGGCTTGCCGGTGCCGGGCATGACCGGCGCATAAAGCGGCGCCTCGGCGACAATGGTGCGGATCACCTCGACCAACGCCTCCTGGCGCGCCCGGTCGAGATAGCCGGGAAGATGGCGAATACCGCTCAAGAGTTCGGGCATGTCAGTCGCCGCTGCTGCCGCCAGGGCGGCCGCGCATTTTCTTGACTTCCGAGCGGCCGGATTTTTCCTTCAGGCGGCGTTCGACCGAACCCTTGGTCGGTCTGGTCTTCTTGCGCGGCGGCGGCGGCGGTTTGGCGGCCTCCAGAATCAGCTCCTTCAGCCGCTCGCGCGCGTCCTCGCGGTTGCGATCCTGACTGCGAAACCGGCTCGCCTCGATCATCAGCACGCCGTCCTTCGACAGGCGCCGGCCGGCGAGCTTGACCGCATTGGTTTTGACGCGATCATTGAGCGACGGCGAATTCGGGATATTGAAGAACAGCTGGACCGCGGTCGAGACCTTGTTGACATTCTGCCCGCCGGGACCGCCCGCCAGAACGAACTGTTCCGTCAGCTCCCATCCGGCGATGGTGATCCTGTCATCGATATAGAGCGCGTCGCTGGCCATGCGGCGTTCTATCTCACATCGGCGGCGAATTGAAAATATCGACCGTCAACCGAAAAACCCGGCAATCCTGCGATGCCGGGTTTCACGTGAGTCAGAGAATCTGTTTAAGGCGAGCTTCGCTTATTCAGCCGCAACCTTTACGCCCGGGGCCGCGTCGCGGACGCCGCCGTCGACGTGATCCTCGAATTTGGCGAAGTTGGCGATGAACATCGAGACCAGCTTTTCGGCCTGCGCGTCATAGGCTGCCTTGTCGGCCCAGGTCGAGCGCGGGTCGAGGATGCTGCTGTCGACACCGTTGACGGAGACCGGCACGGCGAAGCCGAAGTTGGTGTCCGCACGGAATTCGACCTGGCCGAGTTCGCCGGTGAGGGCAGCCGCGAGAAGGGCGCGCGTCGCCTTGATCGGCATGCGCTTGCCGGTGCCGTAGGCGCCGCCGGTCCAGCCGGTATTCACCAGCCAGCACTCGACGCCATGACGGCTGATCAGCTCCTTCAGCAGGTTGCCGTATTCAGCCGGATGCCGCGGCATGAAGGGCGCACCGAAGCAGGTGGAAAAGGTCGCTTCCGGCTCGACGACACCCTTTTCGGTGCCGGCCACCTTGGCGGTGTAGCCGGAAAGGAAGTGATACATCGCCTGGTCGGGCGTCAAACGGGCGATCGGCGGCATGACGCCGAAGGCATCGGCGGTCAGCATGATGATCGTCTTCGGATGCCCGGCCCGGCCGGTTTCCGAGGCGTTCGGGATGAAATGCATCGGATAGGCGCAGCGGGTGTTCTCGGTCAGTGACCCATCATCGAAATTCGGCTCGCGGCGCTCGTTCAGCACGACGTTTTCGAGCACGGTGCCGAAACGCTGCGTCGTCGCGTAGATTTCCGGCTCGGCTTCGGCCGACAGACGGATGGTCTTGGCGTAGCAGCCGCCTTCGAAGTTGAAGATGCCGTTTTCGCTCCAGCCGTGTTCGTCATCGCCGATCAGCGTGCGGGCCGGATCGGCCGACAGCGTCGTCTTGCCGGTGCCGGACAGGCCGAAGAACACTGCCGCATCACCGTCCGGACCGACATTGGCCGAGCAGTGCATCGGCATCACGCCCTTGGCCGGTAGCAGGTAATTGAGAACGGTGAACACCGATTTCTTCATTTCCCCGGCATAGGAGGTGCCGCCGATGAGGACGAGACCATTGGTCAGGTCGCAGGCGATCACCGTTTCCGAACGGCAGCCGTGGCGGGCCGGATCGGCCTTGAAGCTCGGCAGATCGATGATCGTCAGCTTCGGCGCGAAGGCCGGCAGCGCTGCGGCCTCGGGGCGGATCAGCAGATTGCGGATAAACAGCGAATGCCAGGCAAACTCGGTGACGACCCGGGTCGGCAGCGCATGGCCTTCTTCGGCACCGCCGACGAGATCCTGGACGAACAGGTCCTTGCCGGCGGCATGCGCCAGCATATCCGCGCGCAGTAGAGCGAAATGCTCCGGCGAGAGCGGCTTGTTGTTGTCCCACCAGATTTCGCCATCGGTATTGCTGTCGCGAACGACGAACTTGTCGCGTGGCGAACGGCCGGTGTGCTGGCCGGTGAGGGCCCGCAGCGCACCCTGAGCAGTCAGTTCGGCTTCGCCCCGGCGGATCGATTCTTCATAGAGCGCGGCGGCGGAAAAGTTGTAGCGGACGCTGGCTGCGCCGCCCAATCCAACCGTTGCCAGCTCTGTTGCCGGGTTATGAACTCCGAACATTTCCATGGCTAGTTCCCTTCGCTCAGGCTCGTTGCCGTTAAAACTAATCGCGAAAATACGGGCAGAAATTTTAAAACACAAGAGACAAAACTTGAAAAAATATAGTAATATCAATTATTTAATCGATTTAAATTTAGCGCCATAATTTTAAATCGTTTTAGATGGGGACGTTGAAACATTTTACCGCACCACTCACGATTGCCTTCGAATTCCACGACAATCTTTCCCTTTATCTTTGCCACAATTTGTTCCACCTTTATCCTCCATAAGCGCATCCGGTCATTGAGACCGCCTGGGGAAAGCAAATCCGGGAGATTGCGCACTGATGACGGAGACGAACACCATGCCGACAATCGCGCTCGTTGATGACGACCGCAACATCCTCACCTCGGTGTCGATCGCACTGGAGGCCGAAGGATATAAGGTCGAGACCTATACGGACGGTGCTTCGGCCCTCGACGGCCTTCTGGCGCGGCCGCCACAGCTGGCGATCTTCGATATCAAGATGCCGCGCATGGACGGCATGGAATTGCTGCGCCGGCTGCGGCAGAAGTCGGACATTCCGGTCATCTTCCTCACCTCCAAGGATGAGGAGATCGATGAACTCTTCGGCCTGAAAATGGGCGCCGACGATTTCATCACCAAGCCGTTTTCGCAGCGCCTGCTGGTCGAGCGCGTCCGCGCCGTGCTGCGCCGCGCCTCAAGCCGTGAAGCCGCAGCCGCCGGCGCCAGCCCCGCCGGCGCGCCGAAGAACGGCGCCGTGCAGCAGGCCCGCTCGCTGGAGCGCGGGCAGCTGGTCATGGATCAGGAACGCCATACCTGCACCTGGAAGGGTGAGGCCGTGACCCTGACGGTCACCGAATTCCTGATCCTGCATTCGCTGGCGCAGCGCCCCGGCGTCGTCAAAAGCCGCGACGCGCTGATGGATGCAGCCTATGACGAACAGGTCTATGTCGACGACCGGACCATCGACAGCCACATCAAGCGGCTGCGCAAGAAATTCAAGATGGTCGACAACGACTTTGATATGATTGAAACGCTCTACGGAGTGGGATACCGCTTCCGCGAAGCAGCCTGAGTCCAAACGGCGCAGCGCGAGACATAGTTGAGGGCTGCGGGCCGGTTCATCCGGCCCTGCCCTTCGAAAGGGCCAGTCATTGGCACAGTTGGTGCAGGAAAGGGATCTCGACGATGCGGAGGGCGTGAGCACCCGTCGCGTCCGAGGCCGCCGTTGGTCGCATCCCTTCACGCTGATCCGCCGCATCTTCGGCAATGCCGTGTTTTCGAGCCTGACACGGCGCATCGTCTTCTTCAATCTCGTCGCACTGCTGGTGCTCGTCGGGGGTATCCTCTACCTCAACCAGTTTCGCGAAGGGCTGATCGACGCCCGCGCCGAGAGCCTGTTGACGCAAGGCGAGATCATCGCCGGCGCTATTTCGGCTTCGGCATCGGTCGATACCAACTCGATCACCATCGATCCGCAGAAGCTGCTCGAGCTGCAGGCCGGCCAGAGCATCACCCCGGTGCCGAACGACGAAGACCTCGAATTCCCCATCGATCCCGAGAAGGTCGCGCCGGTGCTGCGCCGGCTGATCTCTCCGACACGCACGCGCGCCCGCATCTTCGATGCCGATGCCAATCTGCTGCTGGATTCGCGCCATCTTTATTCGCGCGGCCAGGTGCTGCGCTTCGACCTGCCGCCGGTCGAGGAGGAGAAGCAGACCTGGAGCGAATGGTTTGCCACCCTGTTCAACAAGGCGCTGCAGCCCGGCAACCTGCCGCTCTACAAAGAAGCGCCGGGCGGCGACGGCTCGATCTATCCTGAGGTGATGAACGCGCTCACGGGCGTGCGCGGCGCCGTCGTGCGCACGACCGAAAAAGGCGAGCTCATCGTTTCCGTCGCGGTGCCGATCCAGCGTTTCCGCGCCGTGCTCGGCGTGCTGCTGCTGTCGACACAGGCAGGCGACATCGACAATATCGTTCATGCCGAGCGGCTTGCCATCATGCGCGTCTTCGGCGTCGCCACGCTCGTCAACGTGCTGCTTTCGCTGGTGCTCTCGTCGACGATCGCCAACCCGCTGCGCCGCCTTTCAGCCGCCGCCATCCGGGTGCGCCGCGGGGCCAAGACACGTGAGCAGATTCCTGACTTCTCCGCCCGCCAGGATGAAATCGGCAATCTTTCCATTGCGTTGCGGGAAATGACGACGGCGCTCTACGACCGCATCGATGCGATCGAGAGTTTCGCCGCCGATGTCAGCCACGAACTCAAGAATCCGCTAACGTCGCTGCGGAGCGCCGTCGAAACGCTGCCGCTTGCCCGATCCGACGATTCCAAAAAGCGGCTGATGGACGTTATCCAGCACGATGTCCGCCGGCTCGACCGGCTGATCAGCGATATCTCCGACGCTTCCCGCCTCGATGCCGAGCTCGCGCGTGTCGATGCCGGTTCCGTCGACATGGAGGTGCTGTTGCGCGACCTCATCGAGGTTTCACGCCAGGTCAGGAGCACCAAGAAGCAGGTGGAGATCGAATATGCGATCGAACGCAAGCCGAACGTCAAGACACGCTTCGTCGTCAACGGCCACGACCTGCGCATCGGCCAGATCATCGCCAACCTGATCGAGAATGCCCGCTCCTTCGTGCCTGAGAAGGGTGGCAAGATTACCGTGCGGCTGGTGCGGACACGTTCGCGCTGCGTCACCACGATCGAAGACAATGGCCCCGGTATCCAGGCTGAAAATATCGACCGCATCTTCGAGCGCTTTTATACGGACCGGCCGGAATCGGAAGGCTTCGGGCAGAATTCGGGGCTCGGCCTGTCGATCAGCCGCCAGATCGCCGAGGCCCATGGCGGCTCGCTGAGAGCGGAGAATATCACCGATGCCGAAGGCGGACAGGTGCTCGGTGCCCGCTTTATCCTCGCTTTACCAGTCGATGCCGCCGCATGACCGCGGCTCACAACATCCATGCGACCGCGATCATCGTCGGCAGGACGGGGCTTCTGTTCAGCGGCCCATCCGGTTGGGGAAAATCGATGCTGGCCTTCACCTGCATGACCGAGGCGCGCCGGCTCGGGCTGTTCACGGCGCTGGTCGCCGACGACCAGGTTCTTCTTTCTGAAAAGACCGGCAGCGTGGTGGCCACATGCCCGCCATCGATCGCCGGGCTGATCGAACTTCGCGGCACCGGCATCGTCCGGCAGGAGCACGTGCCCCGGGCCACGATGCATTATGCCGTGCTCCCGGGCAGTGCTTCCGGTGAAAACCGCGTGCCTCCGGAGGGCGAAATCGTCAGCCTCGCGCCCGGTTTTTCGCTTCCCGCATTGCGGTTGCTCACAGGCGTCTCTTCACCGCTTGCAATCCTGATGGCGAAAGCACCGGATATCGGGCATTGACGCCTTCCGGATTGATCAATCTGCCTTATATATTCGCATTTTTATCTTGCACTTCGGCTTTTCATCGCCAAGATGTGCCCCCACCGGTGGACGTAATTGCTGCATTGCGATATTGGGGCCACCGTTGGCGTATATGGGAGCAGTAATATCATGATCGGACTTGTGCTTGTCACTCATGGCAAGCTGGCTGAAGAGTTTCGTCATGCTGTCGAGCACGTCGTCGGTCCTCAGAAATTCATCGAGACGGTCTGTATTGGCCCCGAAGACGACATGGATCAAAGACGGCAGGATATTCTGGAAGCTGTTTCCGGTGCCGATGACGGCCATGGCGTCGTCATTCTGACCGACATGTTCGGCGGCACGCCGTCCAATCTTGCCATTTCAGTTATGAGCAGCGGCCATACCGAAGTGATTGCCGGCGTCAACCTGCCGATGCTGATCAAGCTCGCCGGCGTGCGTGGCGAGAACAACATGGAGAAGGCGCTGGTGGAGGCTTCCGAAGCCGGACGGAAATATATCAATGTCGCGAGCCGTGTGCTCAGCGGAAAATAACGGCCCTTCATGACATCGCTCTCCCGGGAACTCCTCATTATCAACAAGCGCGGCCTTCACGCGCGCGCCTCCGCCAAATTCGTGCAGATGGTCGAGACCTTCGATGCCGCCATCACCGTTTCCAAGGACGGAATGACGGTCGGCGGCACCTCTATCATGGGCCTGATGATGCTGGCGGCAAGCCCCGGCTCGAGCGTCGTCGTCTCTGCAAGCGGCAGCCAGGCCGAGGAAGCCCTCGAGGCCCTTGACCAGCTGATCCAAAACCGGTTCGGCGAAGAGATGTGAGCAAGTTTGAACTTGCTGCATAATTTTATCCTTAAATCGATTCCGATTTAAGGAATTCTGCAGCGGGTCCCGCTCATATAAACATATAAAGACTTCTTTATATCCTTATTGCCTTCCCATCCGAAGCCTGCTAAACGGCGGATATGCCGTGCGCTAGAGCATGCCGCATCGAACCTGCTTCATGCGACGCGCTTCAGCTCTCTTTTTTGTGCATCTCGTTGTCCCGGAACCGCTGCACACTTCCGGGCGACATGCATCAGGACGCGGCCCATCCGTCGCGCGGTCATCTTTCGCGCCTGCGCCAATTTTGAGACGTTTTTCAGCCTGGAGGCCTCTATGAGCACTGAAAAAGATTATGTCGTCGCCGATATCGGGCTTGCGGATTTCGGCCGCAAGGAAATTACCATCGCCGAAACCGAAATGCCGGGACTGATGTCCTGCCGCACCGAATTCGGCGACGCAAAGCCGCTGAAGGGCGCGCGCATTACCGGCTCGCTGCATATGACCATCCAGACGGCCGTGCTCATCGAGACGCTGGTGGCCCTCGGCGCCGAAGTCCGTTGGGCCTCGTGCAACATCTTCTCGACGCAGGATCACGCCGCTGCCGCGATCGCCGCCGCCGGCGTTCCTGTTTTCGCCATCAAGGGCGAGTCGCTCGAGGATTACTGGGTCTATACCGACAAGATCTTCCAGTGGGCCGATGGCGGCCTTTCCAACATGATCCTCGATGACGGCGGCGATGCCACCATGTACATCCTGCTCGGCGCCCGCGCCGAAGCCGGCGAGGACGTGCTGTCGCATCCGCATTCCGAGGAAGAGGAAATCCTCTTCGCCCAGATCAAGAAGCGCCTCGCCGCTTCGCCTGGCTGGTTCACCAAGCAGCGCGACGCGATCAAGGGCGTCACCGAGGAAACGACGACCGGCGTCAACCGCCTCTACCAGCTCAGCCAGAAGGGCCTGCTGCCCTTCCCGGCGATCAACGTCAACGATTCCGTCACCAAGTCGAAGTTCGACAACAAGTATGGCTGCAAGGAATCGCTGGTCGATGGCATCCGCCGCGGCACCGACGTGATGATGGCCGGCAAGGTTGCCGTCGTCTGCGGCTATGGCGACGTCGGCAAGGGTTCTGCCGCTTCGCTCTCCGGCGCCGGCGCCCGCGTCAAGGTGACCGAAGCCGATCCGATCTGCGCCCTGCAGGCCGCCATGGACGGTTATGAAGTCGTGCTGCTCGAGGACGTCGTTTCCTCGGCCGATATCTTCATCACCACCACCGGCAACAAGGACGTCATCCGCATCGACCATATGCGTCAGATGAAGGACATGGCGATCGTCGGCAATATCGGCCATTTCGACAACGAAATCGAAGTTGCAGCACTGCGCAATCTCAAGTGGACCAACGTCAAGCCGCAGGTCGACCTGATCGAATTCCCCAAGGGCAACCGCATCATCCTTCTTTCCGAAGGCCGCCTGCTCAACCTCGGCAACGCCACCGGCCATCCGTCCTTCGTGATGTCGGCCTCCTTCACCAACCAGACGCTGGCGCAGATCGAGCTCTTCACCAAGCCCGATCAGTATTCCAACCAGGTCTATATCCTGCCGAAGCATCTCGATGAAAAGGTCGCGCGACTGCATCTCGACAAGCTCGGCGTGAAGCTGACGCAGCTTTCCGAGGAGCAGGCTGCCTATATCGGCGTATCGCCGAAGGGCCCGTTCAAGTCCGACCACTACAGATATTGATCTGATCGTTAATATCCACAAGATGTAGAAGCCGCGGCATTGACAAATGTCGCGGCTTATTTTTTGGGCGCTCCCTTCCCGCCGATTCCCTTCCGAAGTATTGTTTTAAGACTTGATTCGTGGCGCCGGACCCTGTCCGGCCGCTGCGGAAATGGGATGTCTTGTCGTAATGCGGCACATTGAAGGACGGAGACATACCGCGGATGTCGGAAATGAAAAACAGCCTGCCCGGTCAGGCGGATGACGGCGTTTGCGCCGATCGCCGCCCGCTGATCGCAGGCCAACAACATCAATCTGCAACGGCACACGAGGCCGCAAAGCAAGAGCATGGATCATTGGCGCGCTTTTTGAAAGCCTGCGCGGCCGGCACGGCGCTTGCCGCGCTGGCGCGGCCGGTTCTGGCACAGGGCGAGCAGCAGGCGGCGGCCTCGGCTCACCTCTTCACATCCTCGCAGGTTGTCGGCGTTTCCGTCGTCATCGGTGTCATATCGGCAGCACTGCTGTCGACGCTGTGGCTGGTGCGCCAGCGCGGCAATCTGGAAAACGAGAGCCGGGAAATCCGCTCGGCGCTTTCCGATGCCCAGCAGCGCATTTCGCAATACCAGGCGCTGATCGCCGACAAGAACCGACGGATCGTCATCTGGGACGGCAATGCCCGTCCCGAGCTGCTCGGCCAGCTTCCGCCCGAGACCGGTGCGCCGCAGGACGGCGAATTCCTGGCCTTCGGCCTCTGGCTGAAGTCACGTTCGGCCGCCGATCTGGAAAAGGCGATCGACCGGCTGCGCGACGGGGCACAGAGCTTCGACATGGTGGTGGAAACCATCCGCGATGAAATCCTCGAGGCGCAGGGCCGGGTTTCCGGCGGCCGCGCCTTCGTCCGTTTCGTGGCGCTCAACAATCTGCGCGCCGAGCTTGCGGAACTCCGGATCGAGCGCGACCGGCTGATGACCTCGATCTCGGCCTTCCAGACCATGCTCGACGCGATCGACATGCCGGCCTGGCAGCGCGATCCGGCCGGCCGCCTCACCTGGGTCAACCAGGCTTATGGCGAGGCCGTCGAAGCGCGCTCGCCGCAGCAGGCGATCAATGAAGGCCGCGAGATGCTGACGACCGTTGCGCGCGAACGCATTCGCGCCACGGTGACGCCGGAATCGCCCTTCCACGACACGATCTCGACGGTGGTGCACGGCAACCGCACGTTCTTCGACGTCGTCGACGTCAGGCTTCCCGGCGGCTCGGCCGGCATCGCGATCGATGTGTCGGATATAGAGGCGGTGCGTGCCGAGCTGGAACGGACGCTGAAGAGCCATGCCGAAACGCTCGACCACCTCGCCACGCCCGTCGCCATCTTCGACGGCGACCGCCGACTGCAATTCTACAACCAGGCTTTCGTTGCGCTCTGGGAGCTGGATATCGCCTTTCTCGAAGGCCGGCCCGACAATAGCGAGCTACTCGAGCGGCTGCGGGCCGCCAAGAAACTGCCGGACCAGCTCAACTGGAAAAGCTGGAAGGAAGCAGCCCTTTCCGTCTATCGCGCGCTCGACACGCAATCCGACCTCTGGCACCTGCCGAACGGGCAGACATTGCGTGTCTTTGCGACCGCCCATCCGCAGGGCGGCGCCACCTGGGTGTTCGAAAATCTGACCGAGCAGGTCGATCTCGAAACGCGCTACAACACACTGGTCAAGGTGCAGGGCGAAACGATCGACCATCTTTCCGAAGGTGTGGCGGTGTTCGGCCCGGATGGACGCATCCGCCTGTCGAACCCGGCCTTCCGCGCGCTCTGGGGGATCACCGAAACCGAAGCCAAACCCGGCACCCATATCCGCGCGCTCGGCGAGGCCTGCGCGCCGTCCTATGACCGGCCGGATGGCTGGAAAGCCTTTGCGGAACTGATCACCAGCTTCGACGACGAACGCCGTTCGGGCCAGGGAACGCTGGAACTCTTCTCCGGCCTGGTGCTCGACTATGCCGTCATCCCGCTGCCGAACGCCCAGACCATGCTGACCTTCGTCAATATGACGGACAGCGTGCGTGCCGAGCGGGCGCTGACCGAGAAGAACGAAGCGCTGCGCAAGGCCGATGAACTGAAGAACGATTTCGTCCAGCACGTATCCTATGAGCTGCGCTCGCCGCTGACGAATATCATCGGCTTCACCGACCTTCTGCGCACCCAAGGGGTCGGGCCGCTGAACGAACGGCAGGCCGAATATATCGACCATATCTCGACCTCGTCCTCGGTTCTCCTCACGCTCGTCAACGACATTCTCGACCTCGCAACCGTCGATGCCGGCATCATGCGGCTCAACTATGCGGAAATCGATCTCAACGACCTGCTCGACGACGTCTCGATGCAGATCGCCGATCGCCTGCATGAAAGCGGCGTCGCGCTCGAAATCACCGCGCCGGCCTACCTCGGCTCGATCGTTGCCGACCCGCAGCGGCTGAAGCAGATCCTGCTGAAGCTGCTTTCCAATGCGGCGAATTTTTCGCCCGAGGGCACCTCGATCGCGCTGGAATGCCATCGCGAGGGCACGGATTTCGTTTTCTCCGTCAGCGATCGCGGCCCCGGCATCTCCCCTGATATGATCGCCACCGTCTTCGACCGCTTTGCCACGGGCGCAAAAAGCGGCAAACGCGGCGGCGCCGGCCTCGGCCTGTCGATTGTCGACAGCTTCGTCAGCCTGCATCATGGCGACGTGACGATCGACAGCGAGCCGGGCAAGGGCACGACCGTCGTCTGCCGCATCCCCTCGGTCGATATCCCGCATTCCGCTGCCGCCGAATGACGACCGGCGATACGATCTCGGTTTTCCTGAAGGACGAAGCGGCGACGATCCGCTTCGGCGAAGACCTGGCGCTGGCCCTGAAAGCCGGCGATTGCCTGGCCCTTTCCGGCGATCTCGGTGCGGGCAAATCCTCGCTCGCCCGGGCGATCCTCCGCGCCATCGCCGACGACGAGCGGCTCGAAGTCCCGAGCCCGACCTTCACGCTGGTGCAATCCTACGATCTGCGCTTGCCCGTTTCGCACTTCGATCTCTACCGGCTCGGCCATCCAGACGAACTGACGGAACTCGGCTTCGACGAGGCCCTGGAGAACGGCATCTGTCTCGTCGAATGGCCCGAGATGGCTGAGGGCGAACTGCCGGCCGAGCGCATTGCACTGCGGCTGGACCATGAAGGCAGCGGCCGCCGGGCAACGATCAAAACCGCCGGCGCACAAGCTCTGCGCATCCATCGTGTTCTGGCGATCCGCGATTTCCTCGCCAAGGCCGGCTATCCCGATGTCAAACGCCGCTTCCTGACCGGCGATGCGTCGCTGCGCGCCTATGAAGCGATCTATCCGGATGGTGGCCCGCGGAAAATACTGATGGATTGGCGCCCGCATCCCGAGGGACCGCCGGTCTATGACGGCAAGCCCTATCCCAAGGTCGCGCATCTCGCACAGAATGCCTATCCTTTCGTTGCGATTGCCGATGTGTTGCGCGCGCGGGGTTTTGCGACGCCGGAGATTTATCAGGTCGATTATGAGCAAGGCATCCTGCTGATCCAGGATCTCGGCACCGAAGGGGTGCTCGCTGACGACGGACGGCCGATCGCCGAACGTTACCGGCAAAGCGTCGTCTGCCTTGCCCATCTTCATTCCATGCAGATCCCGCAGGATATTCCTGTTTCGACAACGCATACGCATCACATTCCGGACTTCGACCGCACGGCAATGAAGATGGAAGTGCAGCTTGTGCTCGATTGGCACATCGCCTGGAAGCGCGGTACACCGCCCACGGATGCGGAACGGGCGGAGTATCTGGCGATCTGGGATGCGCTCATCGACGAGCTCGCCACAGCCGAGAAGAACCTGCTGCTGCGTGACTTCCATTCGCCCAATATCATCTGGCGCGAAGAGGAAAGCGGTATTCGCCAGATCGGCATCATCGACTTCCAGGATGCGATGATCGGCCCGACCGCCTATGACCTTGCATCCATCGTCCAGGATGCGCGCGTGACGATCGAACCAGGGCTTTTCCGACAGCTTATGGACGATTATCTCAGCCTTCGGCGCGCCCAGGGCGGCTTCGACGAAGCCGGATTCATGAAAGCCTGGGCGATCATGTCGGCGCAGCGCAACTGCAAGCTTGCCGGCCTTTGGGTACGGCTGTTGCAGCGCGACGGCAAGCCCGGCTATCTCAAACATATGCCGCGAACGCTCGCCTATCTCCAGGTCGCGTTCGAGCACGAAGCGCTTGCCCCCTTGCGCGATTGGTGCGCAAGGGCTGGAATAGGCCAGAGCGAATCATAAGTTCCGGATCAGGATGACCATCAGACAAGCCATGGTACTGGCCGCGGGTCTCGGCACCCGCATGCGCCCGATCACCGACACGATCCCGAAGCCGCTGGTGAAGATCGACGGCAAGCCGATGATCGACTACGCGCTGGATTCGCTGGTTGCGGCCGGCGTCGAGCGGGCTGTTGTCAACGTCCACCACTTTGCCGACCAGATGCTCGACCATCTCGAGGCTTATCGCGGCCTCGACGTCGTCGTATCGGACGAGCGGGAGGCGCTGATGAATTCCGGCGGCGGACTGGCGAAGGGGCTGACGCTGCTGAACCGCGACAATATCTTCGTCATGAATGCCGATCTCTTCTGGATCGGCGAACAGCCCGGGCGGCCAACGAACCTGCAGCGCTTAGCCGGATTCTTTGATGCTGAGCGCATGGACATGGCGCTGCTCTGCGTCGGAATCGACGATACGACGGGTCACAACGGCAAGAATGATTTCAGTCTGGCGGCCGATGGCCGGCTGACGCGCTATCGCGACGATCCCTCCAATCCGGTCGTCTATGCCGGAGCGATCGTTATGAACCCGTCGCTGCTCGACGACGCGCCGCAGGATGCCTTCAACCTCAATATCTATTTCGACAAGGCGATCGCGCGCGGACGGCTTTTCGGCATGGTGCTCGACGGCCATTGGCTGACGGTGGGAACGCCGGAGGCGATCGGCGAGGCGGAGGAAACGATCCGCAGGTTGCGGACGTTCGCGTGAGATATGGCGGAGCGGCACGAGCCACGCATTCTGACGATCCCGGCGGGCCTCTCCTTCCTGAAAACGCTGGCGACGACGCTTTGCGACGGCCGGCTGACGCCGCTCTTCCGGCATGAGGCCGACGATCCGCTGTCGCTTGCCAGGGTAACGATCTATCTGCCGACCCGGCGCGCCGTGCGTGTGCTGCGTTCGGAATTCGTCGATCTGCTCGGCGGCCGCTCCGCGATCCTGCCGGTCATCCGTCCTCTCGGCGAAACCGACGACGACAGCGGTTATTTCGACGAGGCGCTGCCGGCAACGATCGATCTTGCCCAGCCGCTGTCGAATACCGCCCGTCTGCTGGAGCTTGCCCGCCTCATTCTCGCCTGGCGGAATAAACTGCCGGAAATCGTCCGCCACATTCATTCGGATTCGCCGCTGGTGGCGCCTGCAAGCCCCGCCGATGCGATCTGGCTCGCCCGCAACCTTGCGGAACTGATCGATTCCATCGAAACCGAAGACCTCGACTGGTCGGAACTGTCAAAACTCGACACCGGCGATTACGCCGCCTGGTGGCAGCTGACGGCGGAATTCCTGCAGATCGCCAGCGCATTCTGGCCGGAACGGCTTTCCGAACTCGGCAAATCCTCGCCGGCGCGGCACCGAAACGCCATTCTGCGGGCCGAAGCAAACAGGCTTTCGGCGACGAAGCCCGCTGGACCGATCATCATCGCCGGTTCGACGGGTTCGGTTCCCGCCACCGCCGATCTCATCGCCGCCGTCGCCAATCTGCCCGACGGCGTCATCGTGCTTCCGGGCCTTGATCTCTCCATGCCGGAACGGCACTGGCAGATGGTGGCGCCGGAACTTTCGCCGGGCCAACACGCCAATCCCGCAAGCCGAAGCCACCCGCAATATGGCCTGTCGTCGCTGCTCAAGCGGCTGAAGCTCACGCGGGCCGACGTCACCCTTCTCGACAGGCCGGAAGCCGATCTCGACCGGCGCGCCGAAATCCTGTCCCGGGCGCTCGTGCCGGCTGAGGCGACCAGCGATTGGGGCGCCTGGAAGAGCGAGCTGCCGGAGGGCGCGTTCTCTTCAGCTTTCGCCGATGTCTCGCTGATCGAAGCCGCCAACGAACGCGAGGAAGCGACCGCGATTGCCATTGCGCTCCGGCTGGCATTGGAAAGACCGGGGCAGGACGGCGAAAGCCGGGCCGCCCTCATCACTCCCGACCGTAATCTCGCCCGCCGGGTGATGGCGGAACTTTCCCGCTTCGGCATTCTCGCCGACGATTCGGCCGGCACGCCGCTTGCGGCCACACCGCAGGGCACGTTGCTGCAATTGCTGCTGGAGGCAGCACTGCGGCCGGGCGATCCGGTGGCGATCGTCTCGCTGCTCAAACATCCGCTGGCACGCTTCGGCCTGGAACGCGACGCATTGATTTCCGCCACCGAGGCGCTCGAACTGCTGGCGTTGCGCGGCGGCGTGGCGGAGGTTGATATCAGCAGGCTCGAGCCGTTGCTGACCCAGCAGCTTGGTGAACAGGCGCAGGACAGGCACGCGCCGCAATGGCGAAAGGCGCTTTCGCCCGACGCCGCCGATACCGCCTACGACCTTGGCCGGCGGGTCACACAAGCGACCGAGCCGCTGGCTTCGGCCTTGCTGCGGCAGCGGCCGGAAGATCGCGGGAAGGCGGCTGGTTTCACCTTGTCCGAATGGGCAGAGCGCACCGGCCGCTCGCTAGAAGCGGTGGCGGCCGATCCGCACGGCAATCTCGCCGATCTCTGGTCCGGTGAGGCGGGAGATGCGCTCGCCGCCCTGCTCGGCGAAGTGATCGACACCGACGGCCAGATGGAGGCCGACGGGCCGCAATGGATCGACATCATGGCAGCGCTTGCCGCCGGTCATGCGGTGAAGCCGCGCGCGCTCAGCCATCCCCGCCTGTTCATCTTCGGCACGCTCGAAGCCCGCCTGCAGAGCGTCGATACGCTGATCCTCGGCGGCCTGAACGAGGGCACCTGGCCAGGGCAGACCGCCAACAATCCCTTCATTCCCCGCATGATGAAGACGGAGATCGGACTGGAGCCGCCGGAACGGCGCATCGGCCAGCTGGCGCATGACTTCGAAATGGCGAACGGCACACGCCATCTGATCTATTCGCGCGCGCTGCGCCAGGGCTCGACACCGACCGTCGCTTCGCGCTGGCTGCAGCGGCTGCTGGCGCTCGCCGGAGAAGGGTTCGAAGCGGAATTGAAGGGACGCGGCAACCGCTTCCTCCAATGGGCCGGCCTGATCGATCGCGGAGAAGCCCAGGCACCAGCACAGCGACCCTCGCCGAAACCACCGCTGGCACTGCAGCCGAAATCCTACTCCTTCAGCGAAGTCGGCCGGCTGCGCCGGGACCCCTATGCCATCTATGCCCGCCGCATCCTGCGTCTCGATCCCGTCGATACGTTCAACCGCGATCCGGGAGCGGCCGAACGCGGCACGCTCTACCACAAGATCATCGACCGGTTCATTCGCGAAGCCCATGTCGCCGGCACACCTGGGGCAACAGCGGCGATGGAGCGTATCCTTTCCGAGCTTTTCGATATGGAGCAGCTGCCGCCGCATATCGATGCCGTGTGGCGGCCACGTTTTCGTGCGGTCGCCCGCGCCTTCCTGGATTGGGAGGCGGGGCGGCGGCCCGGCATTCGCAAGACGCTGACGGAGGTGCGCGGCGGCATCGAACTGGAACCGATCAATATCCGGCTCAACGGTGTTGCCGACCGGATCGACGTCACCGGGCCGAACGCCGCCGATATCATCGACTACAAGACCGGCTACAATCCCTCGCCGACGCAGGCACGCGTGCTTCTCGATCCGCAGCTTGCGCTCGAAGCAGCGGCCTTGCGCGGCGGCGCCTTCCGCGATGTCGGCAGTCTCGTGCCGCAGGATCTGCTCTATGTCCGCCTGCGGCCGGGACGCCGTTTTCTGGTCGACACCGTCAACAATGAGAGCTCGGCGCGCAGCGATAAGGCGAAATCGGCGATGGATCTCGCCGAGGAATCGATCGACCAGCTGGTGAAGTTCGTGACGCTGCTGCAATCCGGCGAGAAAGGCTTCACCTCGCGGCTCGTCCCAGCGCAGCAATTCGATTTCGGCGGCGACTACGATCATCTCGCCCGCGTCTCCGAATGGTCGACGGCAGAAACCGAAGAAGGCGGCGGCGATGAGTGACGTGACCGCGCTTCCCAATGGCGACGATCCGGGCACCTGGATCGGCTGGACGACGATCCAGCAGGCGATTGCATCCGATCCGGAGCGCTCGGCATGGGTCTCGGCCAATGCCGGCTCCGGCAAGACGCATGTGCTGACCCAGCGCGTCATCCGGCTTCTGCTTGCCGGCGCGCGGCCTTCCGCCATTTTATGCCTCACCTATACCAAGGCTGCGGCCTCCGAAATGTCGAACCGCGTCTTCGAACGGCTGGCGGACTGGGTGGTGCTCGACGATGAAGACCTTGGCCGGCGGATCACCCAGATCGAGGGGACGGCGCCTGACGGAATAAAGCTTGCCGAGGCCCGCCGGCTGTTTGCCAAGGCGCTGGAGACACCCGGCGGACTGAAGATTCAGACGATCCATGCCTTTTGCGAGGCGCTGCTGCATCAGTTTCCGCTGGAGGCCAACGTCGCCGGGCATTTCTCGGTTCTCGACGACCGCGCAGCAGTGGCGCTGCTCTCCGACGCGCGCCGGGCGCTGCTGACGGCTTCCGCGCCTGAGGGAGACAGCGCCCTTGCCGAGGCATTCGCCTATGTGCTCGATCTCGGCGACGAATCCGGGCTGGAGAACCTGCTCGGCGATATCGTCGCCAACCGCAACGCCATCCGCCGTTTTACGGCGACGGCCGAACGGCAGGGCGGTGTCGCGATGGTTTTGCGCGAAAGGCTCGGCCTTGCCCCCGATGACACGGAAAGCCGGATCGCGGCGCAATATTGGCCGTTGCCTGAGCTTTCCGGCGGCATGCTGGAGCTTTATCTGTCGCTTGCCGACCAGAAGGGCGGCGCGAAAGCGCAGGAAGTTGCCTACGGCCTCAGGCTTGCCGGGCGGGAACGCGATGACGCGAAGCGCGCCGAGTTTCTCGAGAAAATCTTTCTGACGGCGAAGGGTGAACCGAAGGCGGATTCACAATTCACCGTCAAGGCCATGCTTGCCGAAGCACCGCAGCTGGCGGGCGCCATCGCCGCTGCCCGCGCCCATGTTGCTGCAAGCCGCGACCGGCTGAAACTGATGCGGATGTATGGCGCGACGCATGCCGCCCTCGTGCTCGCGGACCGGCTGAATCACGACTATGAGGAATTGAAGAAGCAGCGCAGCCAGCTCGATTTCGAGGATCTGATCACCCGCACCGCCGACCTGCTGACGAAAAGCGGCGTCGGTCCCTGGATCCACTACAAGCTCGATCGCGGCATCGACCATATCCTCGTCGACGAGGCGCAGGATACCAGCCCGATCCAGTGGAGCGTCATCCAGTCGCTCGCCGAGGATTTCTTCTCCGGCGAAAGCGCCCGGCCGATCGTGCGCACGCTCTTTGCCGTCGGCGACGAGAAACAGTCGATCTATTCTTTTCAAGGGGCGCGACCCGAGCGGTTTTCCGAGGAAAGCGACCGGACGCGGCGGCGCGTATCCGACAGTGGACAGAATTTTTCTTCCGTGCGCCTGCCGCTTTCCTTCCGCTCGACCGCGGATGTGCTCGAGGCCGTCGACCATATTTTCAGGGAACCCGGCAATGCGCGCGGCCTCAGCGCGCTTGGCGAACCGGTCGTGCATCGCTCCAGCCGCATCGGGCATCCCGGCGCCGTCGATCTCTGGGAGATGGTCGCGCCTGAGGCGGTGGTGAAGGAGGAGGACTGGACGGCGCCCTTCGACGCGACGCCGGAAAGCGCGCCGGCCGCAATCCTGGCGCGGCGGATCGCCCATTCGATCGGTGCGCTCGTCGGCCGCGAGACGATCGTCGACAAAGGCCGGGAGCGGCTGATCGAAGCCGGCGATATCCTGGTGCTGGTGCGCAAGCGCGACGCCTTCGTCAATGCCTTGACGCGCGCCTTGAAACGCCGCGGCGACATTCCGGTCGCCGGCGCCGACAGACTGGTGCTGACCAGCCATATCGCCGTGCAGGATCTGCTGGCGCTCGGCCGTTTCCTGCTGCTGCCGCAAGACGATCTTTCACTCGCCGCCGTGCTCAAGAGCCCGCTTTTCGATCTTTCCGAGGACTACATTTTTGCGATCGCCGGCCTGCGCGGCGATAATGAGAGCGTCTGGAGCCATCTCAAACGCTTCGCCGCCGACGGCACCGAGCGTTTCCGCGCCGCCGTGGAGAGGCTGGAGCTGTTCCTTCGCCAATCCAGGAGCCTGTCGGTTCATGATTTCTATGCGCGTGTGCTGGGCAGCCATGGCGGGCGGCGACAATTCCTGGCCCGGCTCGGCACCGAGGTCAGCGATATCCTCGACGAATTCCTGACCTTCACGCTCGACCACGAGAGCGCCGGCCTTCCCGGGCTGCAATCCTTCATCTCGACGCTGGAGCTCGAAGCCCCGGTGGTCAAGCGTGAGCAGGACAAGGGGCGCAACGAAGTGCGGATCATGACGGTGCATGCCTCCAAGGGTCTCGAGGCTCCAATCGTTTTCCTGGTCGACGGCGGTTCGAAGGCCTTTACCCATACCCATCTGCCGAAGCTTCGCCTGATCGAGACCGACGCCGACGAGCCGCCGATGCCCGTCTGGGTTCCCGTCTCCGATCTCGCCAATTCGCTGACGCAGAACGACGCCGTTCGTATCCAGATGCTGGCCGAAGAAGAATACCGCCGATTGCTCTATGTCGCCATGACGCGTGCCGCCGACCGGCTGGTCGTCTGCGGCTATCGCGGCGTGCGTGTGAGCAACGACACCTGGCATATGATGATCTCGACGGCGCTGCGCGACGACCATCCGCATGTCGAGGCGACCACATTCTCCAGTCCCGATGGCGAATGGCCGGGGCTCAAATGGCGTGTGCCGCGGGTGGAACGAAGCTTCGAGCGTATCGACCGCAGCCAGGAGCGCGGAAGCGAGGAGAGGCTGCCGGACGGTCTGTTGCGGCCATTGCCGCCGCAGGCCGAGCTGCCGCGGCCGCTCAGCCCCTCCGGCGCCGGGACGATCATCGATGAAGACGAAGGCGGCTTGCTCGTCGTTTCGCCGCTGTTCGGCGAGACGGAGCGCAGCGATCGGTCGCTGGAGAAGGGCCGGCTGATCCATCGCATGCTGCAGGCGCTTCCCGAAATTCCGCCTGTCGAACGGGCTGATGCGGCAGGCCGCTATGCCGAGCGGGCGGCGCGGTTCTGGCCGGAAGCCGAACGGCGCAAGCTCGTCGATTCGGTTCTGAAACTATTGGACGAAGAGGGTCTGCAGGCCGTCCTCGGGGCGCAGGCCCAGCCCGAAGTCTCGATCATGGGCACCTTGACGCTGGAGGACAGGCGCTATGCCGTCTCCGGCCGCATCGACCGGCTTGCCGTGCTAGCCGATCGTGTCGTCATTCTCGATTACAAGACCAATCGGGTGCCGCCGACGACCGAGGCGGCCATCCCCTTCGCCCACCGGGCACAGTTGGCGATCTATCGCGAGATCCTGGCGCCGCTCTATCCCGACAAGCCTATCGACTGCATGCTCGTCTATACCGAGAACGCCTCGCTCTATACGCTGAGCGAAAAGGCGCTCGGTTTGGCGCTTGCAGGACTGAAGACAAAGTGAAATACCGGACATTGAAAATTTGGCACCGCAGCATCACATGTGGTTCAACACCCAATTCCTCTGAAGGAGCAGCCCATGGCTACCGTGAAGGTCGATATCAATAACTTCCAGTCGGAAGTTCTGGAATCCGCAGAACCCGTCGTCGTCGATTTCTGGGCTGAATGGTGCGGCCCGTGCAAGATGATTGCGCCGAGCCTTGAAGAAATCTCCGTCGAGATGGAAGGCAAGGTTAAGGTCGCCAAGCTGAATATCGATGAGAATCCGGAGCTTGCCGCGCAATTCGGCGTCCGCTCCATTCCGACGCTGGCGATCTTCAAGGGCGGCGAAGTTGCCGATATTTCGGTCGGCGCCAAGCCGAAGACCGCTCTTTCGAACTGGATTTCGAACGCTGCCTGATCGATTGATATCGCATTGATGAAAAAGCCCGGCTTCGACCGGGCTTTTTTCATGTCGTATTCTTCATTTCGTCCCTCACTTCGGAGGTGTGCCGTTGTCCGAAAGCACATCGCCGACGAGATAGAGAGAGCCGCCGACGAGGATGCGCGGCGGCAGCCCCTCCGGATCGAGCACGGTTTTGATGGCTTCCAGCGCATCGCCGACCGTCGACATCGGTTCGGCAACCAAGCCGGCATCATAAGCGGCGTTCGACAAGATCACCGGGTCGATCATCGCCTCGCTACCGCGGATCGGCACGCAGAAGACCTTCTCGACCAAGCCGGCGAAGGCCTTGAAATAGCCGACCGGGTCCTTGGTATTGATCATGCCGATGATGAGGAAAAGCGGCCGAGACTGGCGCTCCTCGAAATTGGCCATGGCTTCGGCGATCACTTCACCGGCACCGGGATTGTGCCCGCCATCGATCCAGATCTCGGCACCGGCGGGCGCATGCTGAAGCAGCCGGCCTTCGCCCAGGCGCTGCAGCCGGCCCGGCCATTCCACCGAATTCATCGCCTTTTCCATCATCGTCTCAGTGACGGTGAAACCCGCCGCCTTGACGGCGCGGATGGCGGCGGCGGCATTGGCATATTGATGGCGGCCCGGAAGGCGCGGCAGCGGCAGGTCGGCAAGACCGAATTCGTCCTGATAGACGAGCCGGCCATATTCCTCATGCGCCATGAAATCCTGCCCGAAAACGGCGCTCGGGCAATGCAGCCTTTCGGCCGTCGACATCAGCACGTCGAGTGCCGCGTCATATTCCTGATGACCGATGACGATGGGAAATCCCGGCTTCATGATCCCGGCCTTTTCGGCAGCGATCAGCTCGACCCGGTCGCCGAGATAGGGCTGGTGATCCAGCGAAATCGGCATGATCACCGAGACGGCCGGATCGGAAATGACGTTCGTGGCGTCGAACCGGCCGCCGAGGCCGACTTCGATGATCGCGGCATCGGCCGGCTGTTCGGAAAACAGGATGAAGGTGACCGCCGTCAGGATTTCGAAGACGGTGATGTGCTGTCCGGCATTGGCATCGGCCACACGCCGCAGGGCCTCGGCAAAGACGGCGTCATCGACAAGCTGCCCGCGCCCGCCCGCCACACCGATGCGATAACGCTCGTGCCAATTGACGAGATGCGGCGAGGTGTGGACATGAGCGCTGTAGCCGCCGGCTTCGAGCAGAGCGCGGCAGAAGGCGGTGACCGACCCCTTGCCGTTGGTGCCGGCGACATGGATCACCGGCGGCAGTTTCCGGTGCGGATTGCCGAGCACATCGAGAAGACGAATGATGCGGTCGAGAGACAGATCAAAACCCTTGGGATGCAATCCCATGAGCTTGTCGATCTCCTGTGCTGCCTCACTCACCGCGGTTTGGCCTCTGGGTATCAATTCGGCACCCCGCCCTATCGGTTATCAGGCGCTCGCCGCCAGAGCGATCGCGCCGCCATTCATGGTATTCGCCGCCGAAACCGGCTTCTTCGTCAGGATCTTCAGGACCCGCGCCAGCGTTTCCGGGATATCGTGACGCTTGACGACCATATCCACCATACCATGTTCCAGCAGATATTCGGAGGTCTGGAAGCCTTCGGGCAGTTTTTCGCGCAAGGTCTGCTCGATGACGCGCTTGCCGGCAAAGCCGATTTCGGCGCCCGGCTCGGCCAGATGAATATCGCCGAGCATGGCGTAGGAAGCCGTTACGCCGCCTGTCGTCGGGTTGGTCAGGACGACGATATAGGGCTGACCGGATTCCTTCAGCAGGTCGACGGCAACCGTCGTGCGCGGCAGCTGCATCAGCGACAGGATGCCTTCCTGCATGCGCGCGCCGCCGGAAGCGGGGAACATCACCAGCGGGCACTTTTCCGAGGTCGCACGCTCGAAAGCCTTAACAATCGCTTCCCCGGCAGCCATGCCGAGCGAACCGCCGATAAAGTTGAATTCGTGCACGACCGCCACGAGTTTCAGCCCCTGCACCTTTCCGAGGCCGGCAAGGATCGTATCCTCCTGCTCCGTCTTCAGGCGGCTGTCACGCAGGCGATCGCTATATTTCTTCGAATCGCGGAATTTCAGCGGGTCCTGGGCGACCTTCGGCTGCGGCAGCGATTCATATTCGCCATTGTCGAACAGATCGGCGAGGCGAGCCTTGGCCGGCATCTTCATGTGATAGCCGGAGGCCGGAATGACCCATTTGTTGCCTTCCAGATCCTTGTGGAAGACCATTTCGCCGGTTTCCGGGCACTTGATCCAGAGGTTCTCCGGCACTTCGCGACGGCCCAGCATGGAATTGATCCGCGGGCGAACGTAGTTAGTGATCCAGTTCAACTCAATTCTCCTAACTGACTGGTGCCAATGTGGGCAAACTATTCGGCAGCAACAAGGCGCGCCGAACGTGTTCCCGTGGAAAGGCCGCGCACCAGCGTGGCAACAGCCTGAACCGTGTCCGCCGTCGCCTTGCCGTCAGCGGTCAAGCTCGTGGCGACCTGATTGACGATGGCGGTGCCGACAACGACGCCGTCGGCCGAACCGCCGATGACCTTGGCGTGTTCGGCCGTCTTGACGCCGAAGCCGACGCAGACGGGCAGTTGCGTGTGCTGCTTGATGCGTTCGACCGCGCCCGACACCAGCGACGGATCCGGTAGCGCCGAACCGGTGATGCCGTTCATCGAGACGTAATAGACGAAGCCGGAGGTGTTCTTCAAAACCTTCGGCAGGCGCTTCTCATCCGTCGTCGGCGTCGCCAAGCGGATGAAATTGATGCCTTTGCGGATCGCCGGGATGCAGAGTTCGTCGTCCATTTCAGGCGGCAGATCGACGACGATCAGGCCGTCGATGCCGGCAGCGATCGCGTCGTCGAGGAATGTCTCGACGCCGTAAATATAGATCGGGTTGTAGTAGCCCATCATCACGATCGGCGTGGCGTCGTTGGTCTTGCGGAAATCGGCCGCCAGCTGCAGCGTCTTCTTCAGCGTCTGGCCGCCTTTCAGCGCACGCTGACCGGCGAGCTGAATCGCCGGGCCGTCGGCCATCGGATCGGAAAAGGGCATGCCGAGCTCGATAATGTCGGAACCCGCTTCCGGCAGCGCCTTCATGATGCCGAGCGAGGTGTCGTAATCAGGATCGCCGCCCATGAAATAGGTCACAAGCGCCGGACGGCCCTCGGCCTTCAGCTCGGCAAAGCGTTTGTCCATGCGTGCGGTCATGTCTTACAGTCCCATTCCCAGAATCTTGCCGACGGTGAAGATATCCTTGTCGCCGCGGCCGGAGAGATTCATCAGGATGATCTCGTCCTTGCCCATCTTCGGTGCGCGCTTGATCACCTCGGCAATCGCGTGCGAAGGCTCGAGCGCCGGGATGATGCCTTCGAGGCGGGTCAGGATCTGGAAGGCCTCAAGCGCTTCGTGATCCATGATCGGCACATAGTCGACGCGGCCGGTATCGTTCAGCCAGGAATGCTCAGGGCCGATGCCGGGATAATCGAGACCGGCCGAAATCGAATGGCCTTCCTTGATCTGGCCGTCGCCATCCTGGAGCAGATAGGTGCGGTTGCCGTGCAGCACACCCGGAGAACCGGCGGTGATCGAGGCGCAATGTTCGTCGCCCTGCAGGCCCTTGCCGCCGGCTTCGACGCCGACGATCTTCACGGTGGGATCATCGAGGAAAGGATGGAAAATGCCGATCGCGTTCGAACCGCCGCCGACGGCAGCGACGACGAGATCCGGCAGGCGGCCTTCGGCTGCCAGCATCTGCTCTTTCGCTTCCGTGCCGATCACCGACTGGAAATCGCGGACCATCTCCGGATAGGGGTGCGGACCGGCCGCCGTTCCGATCAGGTAATAGGTATCCTCGACATTGGTGACCCAGTCGCGAAGCGCCTCGTTCATGGCATCCTTCAGCGTGCCGCTGCCCGCCGTCACCGGCTTGACCTCCGCGCCGAGCAGCTTCATGCGGAAAACGTTCGGCGCCTGACGCTCCACGTCGGTGGCGCCCATATAAACGACACAGGGAAGGCCGAAGCGCGCGGCAACGGTGGCCGAGGCGACACCGTGCTGGCCGGCGCCGGTTTCGGCGATGATGCGGGTCTTGCCCATGCGCTTGGCGAGCAGGATCTGGCCGATGCAATTGTTGATCTTGTGCGAACCGGTGTGGTTCAGTTCCTCGCGTTTGAAATAAATCTTCGCGCCGCCGAGTTCGGCCGTCAGCCGTTCGGCGAAATAGAGCGGGCTCGGGCGGCCGATATAATGGGCGCCGAGATGCTTCAATTCGGCCTGGAATGCCGGGTCGTTCTTCGCCTTATCCCACTCGTCCTGCAGATCGAGGATCAAAGGCATCAATGTTTCGGCAACGAAACGACCGCCATAGATGCCGAAACGGCCGTCTTCATCGGGCCCGGAACGGAAGGAATTCGGTTTAGGCGTTTCGTTCACTCTCAACTCCCTGAGGCCATGACAGGCGCATCCGCCTCTTCGACCGCATCGAAAAATTCATCGATCATTGCGACGCTCTTGACGCCAGGCTCGGTTTCGACACCCGAGGAGACGTCGATACCACGCGCCTTGGTCTTCACAAGCGCATCCGCGACATTGTCCTTGTTCAGCCCGCCGGAGAGCATGTAGTCGATGCTGCCGTCGAGCCAGCTCAAAAGGCTCCAGTCGAAGGAAATGCCGTTGCCGCCGGGCAGTTCCGAACCCTTCGGCGCTTTCGCGTCGAACAGGAAACGGTCGGCGATGCCGATATAGGCTTCAACGCGCTTCAGATCGTCGGCCGTGCGCACGGAAAAGACTTTCATGACCGGCAGGCCATAGAGCGCCTTGATCGTCAGCACATGTTCGGGGCTCTCGTTGCCGTGCAGCTGCAGAATATCCGGCTTCAACAGCGAGACGATCTCATCCAGCTCGTCATTGGTGGGATCGACGACGACGGCGACGATCTTCGCCTTGCCGCGTGCCGGTTCGGCCAGTTTACCCGCCAGGTCCGGCTCGATGTAGCGTGGGCTCTTTTCGAAAAAGATAAAACCGATATGGGTCGCGCCGCGTTTCAGCGCACGATCGATCGCTTCGGGCGTCTTCAAGCCACAGATCTTGATATCGGGTTTCATGGCAGCGAAGTGACACGAAATGCAGCAAGAGTCGAGCCAATTTGCGTGCTAGGCTGCATTTAGCGCCAACGTCGGTCAGTCGAAATCAATGGCGTGCAGCTGGCTTCCGTGCCGCTTCAGCCAGGATTTCGCTTCCTCCATGCCGGGGCAGAGCTTCTTGCAAAGCGCCCAGAAGCGAGGCCCGTGATTCATCTCCCTGAGATGGGCAACTTCGTGGGCGGCGAGATAATCGATCACCGAGGGCGGCGCCATGACGATGCGCCAGGAAAAGCTCAGATTTCCCTCTGATGAACACGAGCCCCAGCGGCTGCGCGTGTCCTTCATCGAGATCGAGCGGATCGGCGCCCGGATCGTTGCGGCATGCATCGTCGCCAGCTTTACCAGTTCGGCGCGCGCCTCCTTCTTCAGAAAGGCTGCGATGCGCCGTCCGACATGTTCCTCCATTCCGCTGACGCGCAGCACCGGTCTGCCGTCTATCGAAACCGCCTCCGTCAGCCCGCGCAAACTGCCGGTATGCTGGATGCGATGGGAAAGGCCGCGAAAGAGAATTTCGCCGCCGTCGCGCAGGCAGGCATCGGTCGAAAACTTGGCAAGTTTGGTGAGCAGCCAACCCTGGTGCCGATCGAGAAAGGCATCGACCTCGCGCGCCGCAAGACCTTTCGGCACCGTCATCTTCAAGGCCCGGCCGCCCGGCTCGATGCGCAAGGTGATGCGCGTTGCCCGGTCGTGCTGCTTGATCGTCAACGGCATCAGCCGGCCGGCCACGTCAAGCGTCCGCGTTTCGGGCGGGGCCGGTTTCCGGGCTTTCGGCCTTGTCTTCAGAAGCGAGAACATGGGTGTTTTCTATCCGATTCGCCGGCGGAGCGGACATAGAAAAACCGGCATCGGGAGATGCCGGTCATCAATTCAGTATTCAGGCCGTCATGGCGTCTGGTATTCGGCGACCGGGCCATTGTCGTCACGCTTGGCGTTCTTGCGGTCACGCATGAAGCGATCGAACTCTTCCTGGTCCTTGGCGCGGCGAAGTTCGCGCATATAGGCGTCGAATTCCTCGCGCATTTCATCGAGCTTGCGGCGCTCTTCCTCGATCCGGTCGATCTCGGCCTTGCGCCAGTCGTCGAAGGCGACGTTGCCGGTCGAGAAATGCGGGCGGTGACGGCCGTTCGAACGGCGGCAGGAGGCGAAGAAGCCATCGGTCGCCTGGTTGACGTCACGCTTGAAGCCGCGCAGACGGTCGCCGAAGATGATGTAGGCAAGCATGGCAAGACCCAGAGGCCAGAAAACCATGAAGCCGAGAATCATCAGGGCAATGGTAGCCGGAGTCCAATCCGGTCGAAGCAATGCTGACTGGTTCATCGTGCGGGTATCCTCGCTTTCCACGCCCGGCAGGATACCGAACGCTGAAATCGATGTGGTTACCGCAATAACGACCTTCAAGACGATTGCCCGTGAAATCGGACAAGGCCTTGAATCCGTTTTGCTAATTCAGCTATGCCTGATTTAGGCCGTGCGGCCGCCCTTGATGACACGCGGCACCGGTGGCTTGACGGCAGAACGGGAATGTTGCCGGACGAAATCGAGGATGCGCGGCGCGATCTCGCGCCGGAACCGCGAGCCGTTGAAGACACCATAATGGCCGACATCCGGCTGCAGATAATGCATGCGCATATCTGCAGGAATGTTCACGCAGATTGTCTGCGCCGCCTTTGTCTGGCCGACCCCCGAGATATCGTCATTCTCGCCTTCGACGGTCAGAAGCGCCACTTTGCGGATGGCTGCCGGATCGACGCGTTTGCCGCGATGCATCAGTTCGCCCTTCGGCAGCGAATGCTTGATGAAGACCTGCTCGACTGTCTGCAGGTAGAATTCGGCGGTCAAATCCATGACGGCGAGATATTCGTCGTAGAAATCGCGATGTTTTTCCGGTTCGCCGTCGTTCTTCACGAGATGCATGAAGAATTCCTTGTGGGCGACGAGATGCCGGTCGAGATTCATCGACATGAATCCCGAAAGCTGCAGGAATCCAGGATAGACCGGGCGCATGAAGCCCGGCTGCGGCCAGGGCACGTTCATGATGACATTGTCGGAGAACCACTGCAGCGACCGCTCCTGGGCAAGCTTGTTGACCGCCGTCGGGTTGATGCGCGTGTCGATCGGGCCGCCCATCAACGTCATCGACGCCGGCGACAGCGGATCATTGGCTTCCTCCATGACCGCAGCAGCGGCCAGCACCGGAACGGACGGCTGACAGACGGCGATCACATGCGTGTCGTGGCCGAGGAAATGCAGCATCTCGATAACGTAGTCGACATAATCGTCGAAATCGAATCTGCCTTCCGTCATCGGCACCATGCGGGCGTCGATCCAGTCGGTGATATAGACATCGGCACTCGGCAGCAGCGCCTCCACCGTGCCGCGCAACAGCGTCGCATAATGGCCGGACATCGGCGCGACGATCAGAATGCGCGGATCGTTGCCGCGGGCGGCGGGTGGAACATTGCGGGCGAAATGCAGCAGATTGCAGAAGGGCCGCGACCAGACGACCTCTTCGCGAACAAAAACCATCTGATCGCCGATCGTCGTCTGCTTCAGCCCGAATTCCGGCTTGCCGTAGCGGCGCGTCGTGCGTTCGAACATTTCGAGACTTGCGGCCATCGTCCGGCCGAGCGGCGTATGCGAAAACGGATTGAGCGGATTGGCATAGGCAAACCGCATGATATCGGCCGCGGCGCGAAACGGCGCCATAGCGGCATGGTTCAATTCATAAAGCTGATAAAACAAAGGCGCCACCTTTCTCTATCGAAAAGATGACGCCGATTGAAACGCATCGAATCTTTCCGTTACGCGGGCACGTTACTCAGACTAACAGTTTTTTGTTGCACAGCAACATGGACGAACCAGACCGCACAAGAAATGCCGGAGAAGTGACTCTCCGGCATCAGTATCGACTGGAAAACTTAAGTTTCTCAGCGGAAAGCGTCGTTAATGATCCGCTACGAAGGTCTGCTTCTGCGTGCCGAGACCCTCGATGCCAAGTTCGACCACATCGCCGGCCTTGAGATAATGTGGCGGTTTCATGCCCATGCCGACACCAGGAGGCGTTCCGGTGGAGATGACGTCGCCCGGATGCAGCGACATGAACTGGCTGAGATAGGCAACGATATGGGCGACACCATAGACCATGGTCTTGGACGAGCCGTTCTGCATCGTCTGGCCGTTGACCTTCAGCCACATGCCGAGGTTTTGCGGATCGGCGATCTCGTCCTTGGTGACCAGCCAGGGACCGATCGGTCCGAAGGTGTCGCAGGATTTGCCCTTGGTCCACTGACCGGCGCGTTCCGTCTGGAAGGCGCGCTCGGAAACATCATGCGACACGCAATAGCCGGCGACGTAATCGAGCGCGTCGGCTTCGCTGACATATTTCGCGGTCTTGCCGATGACGACGCCGAGTTCGACCTCCCAATCGGTCTTTTCCGAACCGCGCGGGATCCGGACGCTGTCATTCGGACCAACGATGGCCGAGGTCGCCTTCATGAAGATCACCGGCTCGGGCGGCACCGTGGCGCCGGTTTCGGCGGCATGGTCGGAGAAATTGAGGCCGATGCAGATGAATTTGCCGGTGCCGGCAACGCAGGCGCCGATACGACCGGGGGCAAGCTCCGGTAGGCTCTTCGGATCGATTGCCGCGATCTTTGCAAGGCCCGCCGGCGAGATCGCCTCACCGCCGATATCGGCAACGTGACCGGAAAGATCGCGGATCTTGCCATCGGCATCGAGAAGCGCGGGTTTTTCATTGCCCGCTTGGCCAACACGCATCAGCTTCATGGAATTCCTCCTCATGGAAAACGGATTTGCAGCCACCTATGAACGAATTATTCACCGGTGTCATTACGGCTTTGCCGCGAAGCGGTACGCCTTTCCTTGAAATTCGAATGGATTTCGGCCCAAACCGCATGAATTGCGGCCTTATGCTTTGAAAATTTCTGCAAGATCGGGACCGACGGGAACGATCCCTGCCGGGTTGAGACTTTCGATCGAGTAGTAGCCGCGCTTGATATGGTCGAGGTTGACCGTTTCCGCGATGCCCGGCCAATCCAGCATGCGGCGGCAGAAGGCGCGCAGCTTGGCATAGTCGGAAAGCCGGCGCAGATTGCATTTGAAGATACCGTGATAGGCGACGTCGAAGCGCACGAGGGTGACGAAGAGCCGGATATCGCTTTCGGTCGGATGCCCGGCGAAAAGAAAGGACCGATCCTCGAGCTGCGGCTCGACCCAGTCGAGGCAGGCAAAGACCTCGGCGAAGGCTTCTTCGTAAGCAGGCTGCGTGGTGGCGAAACCAGCGCGATAGACGCCGTTATTCAGGGCCGGATAGATGCGGTCGTTGAAAGCATCGATCGCGTTGCGTCTTTCGGCCGGATAGAGATCGATCGGGTTTTTCGCCAGGTCGCCGAAGCCGCTGTTCAGCATGCGCAGGATATCGGCGGATTCATTGTTGACGATGGTCTTTCTCTGCTTGTCCCAGAGAACCGGCACGGTGGCCCGCCCGGTGAAATCCGGCGCCGCCCTGGAATAGATTTCGTGCAGATAGGCCGTGCCGTTGACATGATCCTCCGTCGCGCCGGGATAATCGCCGAAGCGCCAGCCCTGTTTTGTCAACAGCGGCTCGACGACGGAAACGGAAATGGTGTCTTCCAGCCCCTTCAGCGTGCGGCCGATCAGAGTGCGCGACGCCCAGGGACAGATATAGGCGACATAGAGATGGTAACGGCCGGCGCTGGCTTTGAAGCCGCCCTCGCCGGTCGGCCCGGCGCTACCATCCGGCGTCACCCAGTTGCGGAAACTCGAGGTCTGCCTGACGAAGCCGCCCTTCTCGTCCTTTGCCTGGACGGGCTGCCAGTCCTCCGTCCATTTTCCCTTCACCAGCATGCACAACTCTCCGACCGATTGACTAGGCTTCCATTATCCTGCTTCGCCGGCGGTGTGAGGCCGCCTTTATGGAGACAGTCTGTACACCCCGACTGCGACGACGATACGCTTGCCAAGGCTGCGAAGCAGGAAATATGAGTGGCTGCAGTCCGAGATGAGATGGAGTTCGACATGCACCTCTCCCAAGCCGTCGTGCGCACCGAGCATGCAAGCCGCTACCTGCAGCAGCTCTGCAAACACTGGAGCCATAAATTCAGCGTCGATTTCGATCCGCATAAGGGCCGGGTGCCGTTCAGCGAGACGGCCGAGGTGACGTTTGCCGCCGACGATGCGGGCCTGACCATGATACTTTCCGTCGCCGATCCCGCACAGCAGGCAAGGATGCAGGGTGTCATCGACGATCATCTCAAGCGCTTCGCCTTCCGCGAGGAGCTCGACATCGTCTGGACGGACTGACCCAAGCCCCGATCCGAATTCCGCCTCCAGCTCCCGGAACCAGCATGACAAAAAGCAACAGCCGCGAATCCCAATATCCGATTGATCCGATGTTTCTCGACCGCTGGTCGCCCCGCGCCTTCACCGGCGAAATCATCGAGGAGGCACAACTGCTCAGCCTGCTCGATGCCGCCCATTGGGCGCCCTCCTCATCCAACCACCAACCCTGGCGCTTCATCTATGCGCTCAAGGGTTCTCAGCATTGGGAGACATTCGTCGCATTGCTCGTCGACGCCAATCAGGAATGGGCTAGGAATGCGTCGGCGCTGATCTTCGTCGTGTCGCGCAGCTTTACCGGCGCGGCCGGTTCCGCCGAGGAAAAGCCCAGCTACACCCATACCTTCGACGCCGGCACCGCCTGGGGATATTTGGCGCTCCAGGCCCGTCTCTCGGGGTTCTATGCCCATGGCATGGCCGGCATCAAACACGACGAGATCAGCAAGACGTTTGGCATTCCCGAGGGCTACCGGGTGGAGGCCGGTGTTGCCGTCGGCCGTCTGGCCGACAAGAGCGTCCTTTCCGAGCGCAATCAAGCGCGCGAATTCCCCAGCCAGCGCAAGCCGCTCTCCGAGGTGGCTTTCAACGGCCGTTTCGTCGCGAACTGAGCAATTCCAGCAAAAGTGGACGAAAAAGCCCCGCCGTTCACGGGGAGCGGCGGGGCTTTTATTGAAGAAATACCAATCAGATATCGAGGTTTGCGACGCTCAATGCGTTGTCCTGGATGAATTCGCGCCGCGGTTCGACTTCATCCCCCATCAGCCGGGCGAAGAGGCCGTCGGCATCGGTGGCGTCGTTGACCTTGACCTGCAGCAGCGAACGCACGTTCGGATCGAGCGTCGTTTCCCAGAGCTGCTCGGCGTTCATCTCACCAAGACCCTTGTATCGCTGCATGGTCAGGCCCTTGCGGCCGGTTGCAAAGATTGCGTCGAGCAAGGCGCGCGGGCCTGAGATCTCGAGGTCGCCTTCGCGGCGATGCAGCGACGGCGGCGTCTGATAGATTTCCTTGAGCCGTGACGTCAGCTGATCGATGTGCCGGGCATCCGAGGAGCCGATCAGCGCCATGTCGAGCACGACGATCTCCTTGACGCCGCGGACCATGCGTTCAAGGCGCAGGCCGCCATCGCTGCTCAGATCGCCCTGCCAGCCGCGTTCGGTTTCCTCGGCGATAATGTCGAGACGGCGTGCCACCTCGCTCGTCAATGCCTGCGCTCTTGCCCGGTCGCTGACGAGCTCGGCATTGAGGGCACCGGCGATCGCCGCCTGTTCGATGACCGCACGATTGTAACGCGAATGGAGATTGTCGAGCAAAGCGCGCATGCGCAGCGCGTCGAGGATGACCTCGCGCAGATCCTGGCCGGTGCGGACTTCGCCGCTGCCGAGCTTCAGCGCCGCATCTTCCAGACCCTGGCTGATGAGATATTCCTCGAGCGCCTTTTCGTCCTTCAGATACTGCACCGACTTGCCGCGCGCGACCTTATAGAGCGGCGGCTGGGCAATGTAGAGATGACCGCGTTCGATCAGCTCCGGCATCTGGCGGAAGAAGAAGGTCAGCAGCAGGGTGCGGATATGGGCGCCGTCGACATCGGCGTCCGTCATGATGATGATTTTATGGTAGCGCAGCTTCTCGGCATTGAACTCGTCCTTGCCGATGCCGGTGCCGAGCGCGGTGATCAGCGTGCCGATTTCCTGGCTCGACAGCATCTTGTCGAAACGGGCGCGTTCGACGTTCAGGATCTTGCCGCGCAACGGCAGGATCGCCTGGTTTTCGCGCGACCGGCCCTGCTTGGCCGAGCCGCCGGCCGAATCACCCTCGACGAGGAAGACTTCGGATTTTGCCGGGTCACGTTCGGAGCAGTCGGCAAGCTTGCCGGGCAGCGAGGCGATATCGAGAGCGCCCTTGCGGCGGGTCAATTCGCGCGCCTTGCGGGCAGCTTCGCGCGCCGCGGCGGCTTCGACGACCTTGCCGACGAGAATCTTTGCTTCACTCGGATGCTCTTCGAACCAGGTGTTCAGCGCCTCGTTGACGAGGCTTTCGACAACGGGACGCACTTCCGAGGAGACGAGCTTATCCTTGGTCTGCGAGGAGAATTTCGGATCGGGCACCTTGACCGACAGAACCGCGGTCAGGCCCTCGCGGCAATCTTCGCCCTGCAGCGTCACCTTTTCCTTTTTGGTGATGCCGGAATTATCGGCATAGGACACCACCTGGCGCGTCAATGCCGCGCGGAATCCGGCCATATGCGTGCCGCCGTCACGCTGGGGAATGTTGTTGGTGAAGCAGAGCACGTTCTCGTGATAGCTGTCGTTCCACCACATCGCGACTTCGACGGTGATGCCGTCCTTTTCGCCGCGGATGGCGACCGGTTTGTCGACCAGCGACTTCTTGGCCCGGTCGAGATAGGCGACGAAAGCCTCGAGGCCGCCGTCATAGCGCAGTTCTTCCTGCTTGATATCGGAATGGCGCTTGTCGGTCAGCAGGATGCGCACGCCCGAGTTCAGGAAGGCGAGTTCGCGCAAGCGATGCTCCAGTGTGCCGTAGTCGAACTCCGTCATGGTGAAGGTATCGCTGCTCGGCATGAAGCTCACTTCGGTGCCGGTCTCGTTCGGCGCTTCGCCCGTGACCTTCAGCGGCGCATCGGCGACGCCATGGGTGAAGCTCATTTCATGGATGTTGCCCTGGCGGCGGATCTTCAGTTTCAGCCAGACTGACAAGGCGTTGACGACGGAGACGCCGACGCCGTGCAGACCGCCGGAGACCTTGTAGGAATTCTGGTCGAATTTGCCGCCGGCATGGAGCTGCGTCATGATGACTTCGGCCGCCGATACGCCTTCGCCGCTATGAATGTCGGTCGGGATGCCGCGGCCGTTATCGGTGACCGTCACCGAGCCATCCGGATTGAGCGAGACGGTGACGATGTCGGCATGGCCGGCAAGCGCTTCGTCGATGGCGTTGTCGACGACTTCATAGACCATGTGGTGAAGGCCGGAGCCGTCGTCGGTATCGCCGATATACATGCCGGGGCGTTTGCGCACGGCATCAAGGCCCTTCAGAACCTTGATGGAATCTGCGCCATATTCGGTGCTTACGCCGTTTTCCGTCGCGGATGTATCGCTCATTCTGTCGAGATTTTCCCTGTTGTCGTAAAGCTGCGGCGGGCCTTGCGAATCACCGGCTTCCTTCACTCTCGTATATAGGTTTTTTGGGCACACTTCCCAATGGCAAGTCCCCCGAACAAGGCATAAAACAGGGGATTATGACGCTTTTCCGTCGCCTTTGCCGCCATTTTCGAGAAGAGCCGATAGCCGGCCGATCTCGGCACTGTCAAGGTTGCGAATCCGCCGCGCCAATCGGTTGGCAAATTCGGTATATTCCGGCGGCAGGCCAGAGGTGTCGATGACGACACGCGGATCGGAGGAGCGGGCGAGCAGAAACAGTTCCTCGGCCTCATCCCAGATGATGTTGAAATAGCCGGCGATGCGCTGCAGCAGATCGAATGTCGGTAAACCACGCTTGCCATGTTCCAGCGCCGAGAGATAGGCGGGCGAGACATTCAGCGCTTCCGCCATCTCCTTCTGCGAGACACCCTTGCGCGCTCTCAGCCTGCGAACCGCCTCTCCGAAGGGGGTCATGGCCTTTCCCCATGCCGCCGCGACAGGCGAATGTAGAGCGCACCCTCCCCGCCATGATGCTGTGCGGCCGACTCGTAGGAGGAAATCAGGTAGCGGAATTCCGGCTTCGAGAACCACAGCGGCACGGCCCGCTTCAGCGCGCCGTCGCTGCCCATCGAGCTGCCCTTGCCGGTGATGACCAAGACATGACGCATGCCGCGCTCGTGGGCGCGGATCAGGAAATCGAGCAGGATGGCATGAGCCTCGCTCTGCACCAGACCGTGCAGGTCGATCCGTGCTTCGAGCGCCAGCCGGCCCTTGGCGATCTTGCGCTTGACCGGCTTCTCCAGCGGATGATGCACGCCGGCCGACGGTTTCGACGCCGAAGGCGCAGCCGGCTGCAGCGGCAGAGGCGCGGCGGATGCCTGCTTTCCGGCCTTCTCCTGTTCGGCGGCGGCTTCGGCCTCGACGAGAAAGGCATCGAGTTCATTCAACTCACCCGCCTTACCAGGCATCGGCCGGGTGCTGCGCGCAACCTTGCCCCAGAGGATCCTCTCATCGGCGCTGAGTTTTCGATCCCTGGCCATCAGTCGAACCGTCCGGCGGCGGCCTTGGGAATAAGGATGGTGAAATCGGCATCGTTGCGGACGGTGCCGGCCGTTTCTCCCGCCAAATCCCCCGAGCCGGTGAAGATATCGCCGCGCGCCGGGCCGACGATCGCCGAGCCGGTATCGAGCGCCAGCATCAGCCGGCGGAAGGGCCGGCCGTGATCGAGATGGGTGAGGCTTTCGGCGCGGATGAAAAAGGGAAAGCCGAATGTATGGATCAGCCGGTCGACGGCAAGCGAGCGGCCGGCGAGAAGCGGCACCTTGGCGGCGGCGATCGGACCTGCCTCGGGATCGGCGGTTCGCAGGCCGATAGCCTGCGAGAGCGCTTCGCGAAAGAAAATATAGGAGCGGTTATGCCACAGCACCTCGTCGACGCGCTCGGGATTGCGCGCCAGCCAGGCTCGGATCGTCTGCATCGAGATGTCGGCGCGAGCAATCTCGCCCCGGTCGATCAGCAGCTTGCCGACCGCCGAGAAGGGATGGCCGGCCTTCGCCGCATAGGTGATGCGGCCGATACGGCCATCGCTGTAGCGCAAACGGGCCGCACCCTGCACATGCACGAAGAAGACGTCGACCTTCGACTTCGCCCAGGCGATTTCGAGACCGCGGCCTTCGAGAAACCCGCGATCGATGGCGCGGCGATCCGGATAGGCAGCGATACGGCCATTATGCAGGCGGCCGAAAGCATAGGAATTGTCGAGCTCGGCGGGGCGATTGGCGTCGTCGAGATCGATCAGATCGTCCGGGCGCCGGTAGAAAGGGAAACGGAATATCTCGTCCGGCCGCTCCGACACCTCGATCTCAGGTTCGTAAAAGGCGGTGACGAAGCCGGGATTGCCATCCTTGCGGCGGATCAGGAAGGGCCGGCAATGCATCTCGAAGAAGGCGCGCGCCGATGCCGGCGATGACGGCGTGAAATCCTCGGCGGCCAGCAGAAGCGGAAGCAGATCTTCCGAGCTCAGGCCGAGCGATCCGGTGCGGTAGGGTTTGACATCGCTGATCTGGCGGCGGCAGCGTCGCATGACCTCAAAAAGGCCGGAGGGATCATCATCCCTCCAGCCTTCCAGAGTGTCGAAGCTTATGGCCTGCAGGACGAAGTCCGGCGCGTGGTCACTCATGTTCCGATTCGGTCGCCACGAGTTTCCAGTTCGGATCGCGCGAGCGGGTGTCGCGGGCGAAGGTCCAGAGGTCGTTGACCTCGGCGACGTTTTCGGCGTCGCCTTCGATCAGCACATCCGCCTTGTCGTAGGTGGCCGATATCAGCTGGCTGATGATGCGAACGGTGATCTGCGCTTCGCTGCCCTTCGTCTCCGCATGGGTGAGTTCGGCCTTGTCGATGCCGACGAAGGTGGACTTCACCTTCTCGCCCCGGCTTTCGCGCTCGCCGATCGCCGCCTCGAAGCCGTCATAGACTTCGCGCGACAGCAGGTTCTTCAGCGTTTTCCGGTCGCCGTCGGCATAGGCCATGACGATCATCTCGTAAGCCATACGGGCGCCGTTCAGAAACTCCTTCGGGCTGAAGGCGGGATCGGCCTTGTTCAGCGCCCGCAGCGATTCGTTGAGCGGCGTTCCGGGTGCGGCGAAGGCATCGATGGCGGCGAAACGATCCTCATCCTCGCTCGTCGAATCGCGGCGTGGCAGCGTCACGACCTTGCCGGCATCGGCGGCTTCGGCCGGAGCCGCATCGCGCGGTGTATAGAGATCGCGCGGCGGCTTCTCATTTCCCGTGCGGCGGCCCAGCACGGAGCGGAGCTGAAAGAAAATCAGCACAGCCGCCACCAGGAAGAATAATGTGATGAAGTCGTTCGAACTCATATCGTATCGCAGCCGCCGTTAACATCTCTGATTTGTACTCCCATATAGTCTGCCTATACAGATGATTCAAATGATGGCTGGCATCTTCGCCGGCGCCAAGAGGAGACCGGCAAGCCCGGGACATGACGACCATGCGTTTTTCGATCCTGCCAGCTTTCATTCTGCTGCTGCCGCTCGCCGAAATTGCCGGTTTCGTCGTCGTCGGCCGGGCCATCGGATTGTGGCTGACGCTGGCGCTTGTCATGCTGGGCTTCGTTCTCGGGATGGTTCTGCTGCGCCGGCAGGGCATCGGTATTTTGCGCCGCATGTCGAGCGAAGGACGAAACGGGGTGATGCCGGGGCGCGAGTTGCTGCGGCCGGCGATGAACGTCATCGCCTCGCTGCTGCTGATCATTCCCGGCTTCCTCACCGATATCGTCGCGATCCTCATTCTCATTCCGCCGGTGCGCGAACTCGTCTGGCGGGCGATCGCCAAACGCTTCGTCACCGTCAATGCAGAGGGCGGTTTTTCCACCGGCCCAAAACCCGATTTCCGCGACCGCAAGCCGAATTCGAAGGTGGTCGATCTCGACGAGGAGGACTATCATAGGGAGCCGGACCGCAACTCGCCATGGTCGGGCAAACATCTTGGCGATTGAAGCACTTCGACCGATCAACGGCGCCAAGCGCCCAGGGTTGTAAGCCCTTCCCTGAAATGTTAGATGGCGGCACCATTCCCATGCCCCTCGAGGAAAAGCCAATGGCAGACGATAACAACAGCAACGGTGCGGCCAGCCCCACCCTCTCGATCCTTGCGCAATATACCAAGGATCTCTCCTTCGAAAATCCGGGCGCGCCGCGTTCGCTGCAGGCCCGTGACAAGGCGCCGACGATCAACATCAATGTGAACGTCAACGCCAACCCGCTTTCGGATACGGATTTCGATGTCGTGCTGTCGCTGAATGCCGAAGCCAAGGACGGCGACAAGACGGTTTTCCATGCCGAACTCACCTATGGCGGCGTCTTCCGCGTTGCTGGTTTCCCGCAGGAACACATGCTGCCGGTTCTCTTCATCGAGTGCCCGCGCATGCTTTTCCCCTTCGCCCGTCAGATCATCGCTGACGTCACCCGCAACGGCGGTTTCCCGCCGCTGATGATCGACCCGATCGACTTCACGCAGATGTTCGCCCAGCGCGTTGCCGAAGAACAGGCCCGCGCCAAGGTTCAGGCCGTTCCGAACTGAGCGGATGTTTTTTCTCTGAGATGCGGATGCCCGGGCTGGTCCCGGGCATTTTCAATTGAGGCCGGTTTAATTGCGGCCGGTTTGATCGAGGTTGGCGTATTTCGCCCAGATGCCTTTTTCGCCGAGCTTGGCGACGAGCGCCTCATGCGCCTGCGCCTCGGACTGGCTGAGGCGGGCGGCAAGCGGGCGGGGCCGCTCGAGCACGGATGCAATCACCACATCCTCTTCCTCCGCCCCATCGCCGCGACCATTCTGACCCGATGTAGCGGTCATGCTCAGGCCGAAAGCTGCCTGCCTGCCGCCGATCATCTCGATATAGACCTCGGCGAGCAGTTCGGAGTCGAGCAGCGCGCCGTGTTTGGTGCGGTGCGAATTGTCGATGCCGTAACGGCGGCAGAGCGCGTCGAGCGAATTCGGCCCCATCGGATGTTTGCGCCGCGCCATCGACAGCGTATCGACCACCCGCTCTGGCAGGATCGGCGGCAAACCGATCCGCGCCAATTCGGCGTTGATGAAGCCCATATCGAAGGTGGCGTTGTGGGCGATCCACTTGGCATCGCCGAAGAAGGCAAGGATTTCTTCGGCGACCTCCGCGAAAGGCTTCTTGTCCTTCAGAAATTCGTCGGTAATGCCGTGCACGGCGAGCGCATCCGGATGAACCTTCTGATCGCCGGGATTGATGAAGATATGGATCACGTTGCCGGTGGGGAAATGGTTGAAGAGCTCGATGCCGCCGATTTCGATGATGCGGTCGGCGCGATTGTCGAGGCCGGTGGTTTCCGTATCGAAGATGATCTCACGCATTCCGGAAATCTCCTTTGGCAATCCGTATTTTCAGGTCGGCGATAATCTCGAGCACCCGTTCCTTCGTCTCCGCGATACTGCGGCTGCTGTCGATCAGATAATCCGCCCGGCGCCGTTTTTCCGTGTCCGGCGTCTGGCGTGAGAGAATCATCTCGAATTTTTCCTCGGTCATGCCTTCGCGCGCAAGCACCCTCTCGCGCTGAATCTGTGGACCCGCGCTGACGACGACGACGACATCCACTCTTTCCCAGGCGCCGGTTTCGAAGAGCAGCGGAATATCGAGGACGACCATCTCGGCACCGGCGGCGCGCTGCCGCTTCAGAAATTGCGTCTCACGTTTGCGCACCAGCGGATGGACGATCGCTTCGAGGCGTTTGAAGCCATCGGGATCAAGCGCCAGCTGACGGCCGAGTTCGTGCCGGTCGACGGCTCCATCCTTCATCGTACCGGGAAAGGCGGCATCCACCAGGGGTGCTGCTTCGCCGGCATAGAGATCGTGGACCACGGCATCCGAATCGTTCAGCGGGATTCCAGCCTCGGCGAAGAGTTTGCCCGCCGTCGATTTTCCCATACCGATGGAGCCGGTCAGTCCGATCTTCAGCATCAATGGGCTTCCATATCCGCGATGATCAGCGCGCGCAGCGCGGCGTCGACGACGGGACGCTGGCCGAACCATTTTTCAAAACCCGGAACGGCCTGATGCAGCAGCATACCGAGGCCATCGACAGTGGAAAATCCCTGTTCTTGCGCCTGCGCCAGGATCGGCGTGTTCAAGGGGATATAGACGATATCGGTGACGACGGCGTCGGCTGCAAGCGGCGTGAAATCGAGCTGGGGTGCGACCTCGCCGTCCATGCCGAGCGAAGTGGTGTTGATGAAGAGGCCGGCGCCTTTCATGACTTCGGCAAGTGCTGCGGCCGGATGGGCGAAAACTTTCGGACCGAAGCGATCGGCCAGTTCACGCGCCCGTTCGACGGTTCGGTTGACGACGTGGATCTCTTTGAAACCGCGGTCTCGAACCGCCTGGATGATCGCCCGGCTGGCGCCGCCGGCGCCAAAGACGACGGCCGTGTCATGTCGGTCCCAGCCCGGATGACGTTCGTCGAGATTGGCGGTGAAGCCGCGGCCGTCGGTATTCGTCGCCTGCAGCAGACCGTCTTCCAGCCAAAGCGTATTTGACGCACCGAGCTCGTGCGATAATTCGTCAGGCTTGTCGGCGAGACGGAAAGCCAGCTCCTTATGGGGAATGGTGACATTGCCGCCGACAAAGCCGGAACTGCCATCCTTCAGCGTAGCGATGAAATCGGCAAAGGCCTCGGGCGCCACTTCATGGGCGCGATAGCTGCCTGGCAGACCCAGCGTCTTCAGCCAATATCCGTGGATCAACGGCGAGCGCGAATGCTTGATCGGAAAGCCCGTGACAAAGGCTTTCGGCCCGAATGTTTCACGTGAATCACCCATCGATCGCTCCTAGGTCTCGCAATTTTTTTAAGAGAGGCAGCATGGGCAGGCCGAGGATGGTGAAATAGTCACCCTCGATTTTCTCGAAGAGCTGAATGCCCTCCCCCTCCAACTGATAGGCGCCGACGCTGGACAGCGCCCTGTCGCCAACCCGCGCCAGATGCCTGGCAATGAATTCCACCGTCAACGGCCGCATCGTCAGATCGGCATGGGCGAGATGTTCCCACACCACTGCACCATTGCTGACGATCGCGACGGCGCTGTTCAGCCGGTGGGTCACGCCGGAAAGCGCCTGAAGGTGGTTGGCGGCATCAGCCATATCGCGCGGCTTGTGGAAGACGCGATCGCCGAGCGACATCGTCTGATCCGAACCGATGACCAGTCTGTCCGGAAAACGGCTACTGACATCCTCGGCTTTGGCCTTGGCCAGGACGAGGGCCACCGCATCCGGTGTTGCGCCGGCTTTCTCAAGCGGCGCCTCGACCGCCCGTTCATCGATCCTTGCGGCATGCGCCTCAAAGGATAGACCGGCATTTTCCATCAGCATCCGCCGAAAGGGGCTCGACGATGCGAGGATGAGTTTCTGCGTCATGGGTTCCTCGATGGAGCGACTGCCGGTCAGCGCTTAACGCAGCTTCGGGCGCAGGGCAACGATTGCCGCGGCGGTTTCTTCGATCGAGCGGCGGGTCACGTCGATCAGCGGCCAGTTATGGCGAGCGCAGAGCGAGCGGGCATATTTCAGCTCCTCGGAAATCGCGGCGCGATCGGTATAATGTTCACGATCGAAGCCATGCGTGGCGCCGAGGATGCGATTTTCGCGCACCTGGGAGATACGGTCGGTGGTGGCGATCAGGCAGACGATCAGCGGCTTGGTCGCGACGAACAGGCTTTCCGGCAATGGCACGCCATACACGATCGGAATGTTCGCCGTCTTGATGCCGCGGTTGGCGAGGTAGATGCTGGTCGGTGTTTTCGACGTGCGGCTGATGCCGATGATGACAACATCGGCGTCATTGTAATCGTCCGGCATCTGGCCGTCGTCATGATCCATGGTGAAATTCAGCGCTTCGATACGCGCGAAGTAGCCGGCATTCATCACATGCTGGGCGCCGACGCGACGGCGCGAGGGTGCACCGAGATAGATCTGGAACGCGTTCATCACAGGCTCCAGCACATTCACAGAGGCGACACCCATCTCGACGCAACGCTCGTCGATCAGACTGGCAAGCTCCCGGTCGACGATCGTATAGAGCACGATGCCGGGGGCGTCATCGATCGCCTGCAGAACCGGCAGCAGCTGCTTGCGGTTGCGGATCAGCGGATAGACATGTTCGATCGGCTGAGCGGATCTGAATTGTGCCGATGCGGCGCGGCCGGCAGAGATCAGAGTCTCTCCGGTTGAGTCAGAAATCAGATGCAGATGAAAGAAGTTCGTTCTGTTCTCCACGCTATTTTCCGCTGCCTGTTGAAAACACTGGATGAAAGAGAGCTAAGGCGGGGAGGCAGCTCCCGGCAAGGGAAAACATGCCTCTTTATCCACATTTCGAATTTTGCGGATCGGTTTCGGCGGGCCCTGTGGATGATGGGGAACAGGTTGATTTGTTGAGACCAGCTCCACAGCTTATCCACAGCGACAAGAAAAATCACCTGTCCGGAAGGATTTGGAATCATTTTCAGATTCGGCTTCTCCCCGAACTTTCCGCAGAATTGTGAAATGCTTCCAAGATTTTTTACGGGCACGCGACAAATGGCGTCGGCGGTGGATAGATTTTAATCCTTGATAGACACCGACTCTAAGAAATAGAAACCTTTTAAAATATCTTTGATTTTTTATAGGGAAGAAGCGCTTGAGCGAAACGCGCCGAAAGATCATGAGGGTTCTCGATGGCGAAAGCCTCTCCCCTCCTCCTCTCTGGCTGATGAGGCAGGCTGGGCGTTATCTCCCGGAATATCGGGAGACGCGGGCAAAGGCCGGAAGTTTCCTCGATCTCTGCTACACGCCCGATTACGCCGTCGAAGTGACATTGCAGCCGATCCGCCGTTATGGCTTTGATGCGGCGATCCTGTTTTCCGATATCCTGGTCATTCCTGACGCGATGAAACGGAATGTCCGCTTTACCGAGGGCCATGGCCCGGAGATGGATCCGATCGATGAAGCCGGTATTGGTCGATTGAGCGGGGAAGAGGTTGTCGATTATCTCCAGCCGGTTCTGAAGACGGTGCGGCGGTTGCGTGAGGAGCTGCCTGATGAAACGACGCTGCTCGGCTTCTGCGGCGCGCCCTGGACGGTTGCGACCTATATGATCGCCGGTCACGGTACGCCGGATCAGGCCCCTGCCCGTCTCTTCGCCTATCGCCATCCCCGCGCCTTCGAACATCTGCTGATGCTGCTTGCCGACGTCTCGGCCGACTATCTGGTCGCGCAGATCGATGCCGGCGCCGACGCGGTGCAGATCTTCGATTCCTGGGCCGGCGTTCTCGGCGAGAGGGAGTTCGAGGCGTTCGCGATCAGGCCGGTTGCGCGAATGATCGCTTCGGTCAAATCGCAGCGGCCGCACGCGCGGATCATCGCCTTTGCCAAGGGCGCTGGCTATCAGCTGAAGACATATCGTCAGAAGACCGGTGCCGATGCGATTGGCCTCGATTGGTCGGTGCCTTTGGCCTTTGCCGCCGAACTGCAGAAGGATGGACCGGTTCAGGGCAACCTCGATCCAATGCGCGTCGTTGCCGGCGGCCGGGCGCTGGAAGAGGGTATCGACGATATTCTGCAGCATCTCGGCCCTGGACCGCTGATCTTCAATCTCGGCCACGGCATCACGCCACAGGCCGATCCCGAGCATGTGCGCCTGCTGGTCGATCGCGTGCGGGGGTCGACGTGACGGTGGAAAAGCAGACCGATCGCCGGCCCGGCGCCTATGCCCGCCGGCGCGCCCATTTTGCTTTGGCTTTCTTCGCCTTGATGGCGGTCGGGCTTTTCGCCTGGAACCCGGACAATCTCTATCTCTGGATCAAGGCGCTCCACATCATCGCGGTGATTTCCTGGATGGCCGGGTTGTTCTATATGCCGCGGCTGTTCATCTACCACACCGATGCCGAACCGGGTTCGGTGCAATCGGAAACTTTCAAGGTGATGGAGCGCCGGCTGCTTCGGGTCATCATGACGCCGGCGATGATGCTGACATGGATTTTCGGCCTCTATCTTGCCTGGTCGGTCTATGGATTCCAGGGCGGCTGGCTGCATGCCAAGATCGGCCTCGTCGTGCTGCTGACCGGTGTTCATATGTTTTTCAGCCGCGCCGTCCGAGCCTTCGAGCGAGATGAAAATCGCCGCTCCGCGCGCTATTGGCGCTTCATGAACGAGGCGCCGACCTTGCTGATGATCGTGATCGTGATCCTCGTCGTGGTGAAGCCGTTCTGAGGCGAAAATCGCCCTCAGGTTAAATTTGCTTCATTTTAAGCAGCCCTCTTGCGGCGGCGATAACGAGTCGCTATTTTCCGCGCACCTCATCTACGTGGCATGTGTGTAGAGTTCAGTCGTCTGCGAGCCCTTTCGCAGTACCGAATACGACCCAACATCGCCTTTCCCCTGCAAAATTGAAAAGAGTATTGGTCACTTCATGGCTGAAATGAAGCTTCAGGAACTTAAAAGCAAATCCCCGACGGATCTTCTGGCTTTCGCCGAATCGCTCGAGGTCGAGAATGCCAGCACGATGCGCAAGCAGGAGCTGATGTTTGCGATCCTCAAGATGCTCGCCAGCCAGGATGTCGAAATTATCGGCGAAGGGGTCGTCGAGGTTCTGCAGGATGGTTTCGGTTTTCTGCGGTCGGCTAATGCAAACTACCTGCCGGGTCCGGACGATATCTATATCTCGCCGTCGCAGATTCGCCGGTTCTCGCTCAAAACAGGCGATACGGTCGAAGGACCGATCCGGGGACCAAAAGAAGGCGAGCGCTATTTCGCGCTGCTGAAAGTCAACACCATCAATTTCGACGATCCGGAAAAGATCCGTCACAAGGTGCATTTCGACAATCTGACGCCGCTCTATCCGAACGAGCGCTTCAAGATGGAACTCGAGATCCCCACTTCCAAGGATCTGTCGCCGCGGGTGATCGACCTGGTGGCGCCGCTCGGCAAGGGTCAGCGCGGATTGATCGTCGCACCGCCGCGCACCGGTAAGACCGTGCTGCTGCAGAACATCGCTCATTCGATCACGGCAAACCATCCGGAATGCTATCTCATCGTTCTGCTGATCGATGAACGCCCCGAGGAAGTGACCGACATGCAGCGCTCCGTCCGCGGTGAAGTCATCTCCTCGACCTTCGACGAACCGGCTGTACGCCACGTCCAGGTGGCGGAAATGGTCATCGAAAAGGCCAAGCGTCTTGTTGAACATGGACGCGACGTCGTCATCCTGCTCGATTCAATCACCCGTCTTGGGCGCGCTTACAACACCGTCGTTCCCTCCTCCGGCAAGGTGCTGACCGGCGGTGTCGACGCCAATGCGCTGCAGCGCCCGAAGCGCTTCTTCGGCGCCGCGCGCAACATCGAGGAAGGCGGTTCGCTGACGATCATCGCCACGGCGCTGATCGACACCGGCAGCCGTATGGACGAAGTCATCTTCGAAGAGTTCAAGGGCACCGGCAACTCGGAAATCGTCCTCGACCGCAAGGTCGCCGACAAGCGCATCTTCCCGGCGATGGATATTCTGAAGTCCGGCACGCGCAAGGAAGACCTGCTCGTTCCTCGCCAGGATCTGCAGAAGATCTTCGTGCTTCGCCGCATTCTGGCGCCGATGGGGACAACCGATGCGATCGAATTCCTGATCGACAAGCTGAAGCAGACGAAGAACAATTCCGACTTCTTCGACTCGATGAATACATAATCCTTAGCCGGATTCATCCTACAGAAGCTGGGGGCATCCGAACGATGTCGCCAGCTTTTCTGTTTGGCACGATCGATTCGGGTTGGAACCGAAACAGGCGATATTGGAATGTTGCATGATACGATCTTTGCGCTGTCGAGCGGTGCCACGCCCTCTGGTGTGTCGGTCGTTCGAATTAGCGGCCCGTTAACCAAGGAGATCTTGGTCGGGCTTATCGGATCAGTTCCGAGAGCGCGGTATGCATCGCGTCGAACAATTCGGACTCGTAACAATCAACCGATCGATAACGGCCTGGTGTTATTCTTTCCCGCACCACACTCGTTTACCGGCGAAGACGTGGCCGAACTGCAGCTGCACGGCAGCAAAGCCGTGCTGGCGGCGTTGTTTCAAGAGCTTGGCGATGTTCCAGGCGCTCGAATGGCGGTTGAAGGTGAGTTCTCCCGCCGGGCTTTTGAAAACGGCAAGCTTGATCTCGTCGAAGTCGAAGGCTTGGCCGATCTCATCGGTGCCGAAACCGAGATGCAGCGACGGCTTGCTGTCGAACAGAGCGCCGGCGGGGTGTCCCTCATTTACGATTCGTGGGCGGAACGATTGACGCGCGCCCGCGCATTGATCGAGGCGGAACTCGATTTTGCCGACGAGGACGACGTCCCCGGTTCGGTGTCCGAGATGGTCTGGGCCGATATGGAAAGGCTGCGCCACGATATCGGCGAGCATCTCGCGGCAGCTTCGGCGGGAGAGATCATCAGGGACGGCTTCAAAGTGGTGATCGCCGGTGCCCCGAACGCCGGGAAATCCAGCCTGCTGAACGCTCTGGCTCAGCGCGACGTGGCCATTGTCACCGAGATAGCCGGAACCACCCGCGATATCCTGCAGGTCGATCTCGATATTGATGGCTATCTGATCAAGCTCTATGACACGGCAGGTCTTCGTCAGGCGGATGATCGTGTTGAGATGGAGGGTGTGCGGCGGGCCCGTGTTGCGCTTCGCGATGCCGATCTCGTGCTGCTGCTGCTCGACATGACGAACCCCTTACTCCCCGACGACTTGGACCCGGCTTTGCCGCATGTTACTGTCGGGACGAAGAAGGACCTTGGGGATGCCGTCTCGGCTCATTACGATCTGCAGATCTCGGCGGCAACCGGTGATGGCTTGCCGGAATTGCGACAGCTGATCGGCAAGAACGTCGCGACGCGGTTTACCGGCCTGTCCATGGCGGTCCCCAGTCGGCAACGGCATAAGGATTCGCTCACGAAATGTTTGGCGGCGCTTGAATTGGCGATATCGGCGACGGACATTAATCTAGAGCTGCGGACGGAACAGCTTCGCGTTGCTGCGGAATATTTGGGGAGAATTACCGGCAGAGTGGATGTGGAACAGCTGCTCGGGGTGATCTTCTCGGAGTTTTGTATCGGCAAGTGATTCACGTGAAACACCCGGTATATGCTAGGTCTCAGGTGATACGACTGCCGGATTTGGAGTCTCGGATGACCGACAATATCTATGATGTCATTGTGATAGGCGGCGGCCATGCCGGCTCGGAGGCTGCCAGCGCGGCCGCGCGCCTCGGCGCCAAAACCGCTTTGGTAACACATCGACGTGACACGATCGGCGTCATGTCCTGTAATCCCGCAATTGGCGGGCTTGGTAAAGGCCATCTGGTCCGCGAGATCGACGCGATGGACGGGCTCATGGGTCGCGTTGCCGACGTCGCCGGCATCCAGTTCAGGATGCTGAACAAGAAAAAGGGCGCAGCCGTGCGCGGACCTCGGACCCAGGCCGATCGAAAACTCTATCGTATGGCGATGCTGGCGGCGATCGAGGCAACAGCCGGTTTGGATATTATCGAGGGCGATGCGTTCGATCTGCAGGTCGTGGACGGCCGCGTGGCCGGCGTGATCATGAAAGATGGCCAGGTGCTGACGGCGCCGGCCGTTGTTCTGACGACAGGTACCTTTCTCCGCGGCCTTATTCATATCGGTTCGGAAAAGACGCCGGCTGGCCGTGTCGGCGAAGCACCGTCGATCGGACTGTCGGCCACCCTGGCCAGGCTTGGATTGCGGTTGGGACGGCTGAAGACCGGGACACCGGCACGGCTGGACGGAAAGACCATCGACTGGCAGGCCGTCGGCCGACAGGGCGCCGACGCGGAGCTTATCCCCTTCTCACTGATGACCGACGCGATAGCCACGCCGCAGATCGAATGCGGAGTCACCCGGACGACCGAGGCGACACATCGCATCATTGTCGATAACATCATGCGGTCGGCAATGTATTCCGGTCAGATCGAAGGCGTCGGCCCTCGTTATTGTCCGTCTATCGAAGACAAGCTGGTCAAGTTCGGCGAGCGCGACGGACATCAGGTCTTTCTGGAGCCCGAAGGTCTGGACGATGATACCGTTTACCCGAACGGCATCTCGACATCGCTGCCGGCGGAGGTGCAGGCAGATTTCATCAAGACGATTCCTGGTTTGGAGAGGGCGAGAATCATTCAGCCGGGTTATGCGATCGAATATGATCATGTCGATCCAAGAGAACTGACGCCTTCGCTCGAAGTCAAACGGCTGAAAGGCCTGTTTCTTGCCGGCCAGATCAACGGCACCACGGGTTACGAAGAGGCGGCCGCCCAGGGTCTGGCCGCCGGGCTGAATGCTGCTCTGCGAAGCAGCGATTCGGATCCGTTTCATTTTAGCCGCACAAACTCCTATATCGGGGTGATGATCGACGACCTCACCTCGCGCGGCATTACGGAACCGTATCGAATGTTCACATCGCGGGCGGAATATCGACTGACGCTGCGAGCCGACAACGCCGATATCCGCCTGACGCCGCTGGCGATGCGGCTTGGATGTGTGAGCGGGGAACGGGAACAGCGATTCACATGCTACCAGGCAGATATTGAGGCTGGTCGGAGGCTGCTGCAGTCACTGACTGTGACGCCGACCGAGGCGCGACGCGTTGGTTTGAACATCAATCTCGACGGTCAACGCCGAACGGCCTATGACCTGCTCTCCTATCCAAATTATGATTTCGACACCCTTCGGAAAGTCTGGCCTGAAGAGCTGGGAACGATTTCAGGCAAGACGGCGGAAGCCTTGGAAATTGAAGCGGGTTATTCCGTCTATCTGGATCGACAGGCCGCGGCGATTGCCGATCAGCAGCGCGACGAAGACCGGCATATACCGGCCGATTTCGACTACGCCGCGCTGTCCGGGCTCTCGAATGAGCTTAAAGCCAAGCTCGGGGCGGCACGCCCTTTCAACATTGCCCAGGCTGCGATCGTCGAGGGAATGACCCCCGCCGCCGTCGCGTTGCTGCTCGTGCATTTACGTCGACGCAACTCTCCTGTGCGTCACAGCGCTTGATAAATTTGAGAGACTTTCAGAATGCAATTAAACGGCTTGCGTGTTTCACGTGAAACACAGGAACGGCTGCAGCACTTCGCGGCACTCTTTCAGAAGTGGGCAAAAGCCATCAATCTGGTGGGACCGTCGACGCTTGACGATCTTTGGAACCGGCACATCGCCGACAGCAGTCAGGTGTTTCAGATCCATCCAAAGCCGGTCACCTGGGTCGACCTCGGCAGCGGCGGTGGTTTCCCCGGAGTCATCACGGCGATCTTTCTGGCCGAGCTGCAGGACGGATGGGTGCATCTGGTCGAGAGCAACCATAAGAAAGCAGCCTTTCTCAGGGCAGCGCTGCGGGAAACAAACGCCCGCGGCAGCGTGCACAGCACGCGAATCGAGGATGCTCATGCGGAGATTGGCGTGTGCGAGGCGATTTCGGCGCGGGCGCTCGCCGACCTCGACGGGCTTCTCGACTATTCCGCCGTCTGGATGCTGGGGACGAAAGATTGTCGCGGCTTTTTTCATAAAGGCCGGGATTACCTGAGGGAAATCGACAAAGCACGTGGTCGGTGGGAATTCGATCTGTTAGAACATAGAAGCGCCGTCGAGCAGGAATCTGTTATTTTGGAAGTATCAAATCTCCGGCGCTTGGTTTAACAGATCGGATATTGCGGCAATGGCTGGCGAACGACACCGGATTATCACCATCGCAAATCAGAAGGGTGGCGTTGGCAAAACGACCACCGCCATCAATCTGGCAACGGCGCTCGCTGCTATTGGCGAGCGGGTCCTGATCGTCGATCTCGATCCGCAGGGCAATGCCAGTACCGGTCTCGGTATCGACCGTCGGGATCGTAAGCTTTCCTCCTATGATCTGATGGTCGGCGAACGCGGGATCACCGAGGTGACGCTGGAAACGGCGGTGCCCAATCTGTTCATCGTTCCGTCGACGATGGATCTGCTCGGCGTCGAGATGGAAATCTCGCAGCAGAGCGATCGGGTGTTCAAATTGCGTAAGGCCCTGTCCTCGCCCGAAGCCATGGCATTTTCGTATATTCTTCTGGATTGCCCGCCTTCGTTCAACCTGCTGACGATGAATGCGATGGCAGCAGCCCATTCGGTGTTGGTGCCGCTGCAGTGTGAATTCTTCGCGCTGGAGGGGCTGAGCCAATTGCTCGAGACCGTCAGCCAGGTTCGCCGGACGGTCAATCCGCGCCTGGATATTCAGGGAATCGTCCTGACGATGTTCGATGCACGTAACAATCTTGCCCAACAAGTGGTCAATGATGTGCGCACGCATCTCGGCGAAAAAGTGTACCACACGTTAATTCCGCGCAACGTGCGGGTCTCCGAGGCGCCCTCCTACGGCAAGCCGGCCATTCTCTATGATTTGAAATGTGCAGGCAGTCAGGCCTATCTGCAGCTTGCCTCGGAGGTCATCCAACGCGAGCGCCAGAGACTGGCCGCGTGATTATCATTGTAGGGGTGAGTTTGTCATGAATGACGATGTATCAAAAAGGCGATTGGGTCGTGGCCTCGCGGCGCTGATTGGCGAAATGGATCAGCCTGTTCCGGTGGAAGCTGAGCGGAGGATCAGTGCCGACCGGATGATCCCGATCGAGTTCGTCAGTCGCAACCCCCGCAATCCTCGTCGTTTCTTCGACGACACCGAGCTGCATGATCTTGCCAGCTCCATTCGTCAACATGGGATCGTGCAGCCGATCGTCGTGCGGACGATGGGCCGGGATCAATATGAGATCATTGCCGGCGAGCGACGCTGGCGCGCCGCCCAACTGGCGGGGTTGATCGAGATCCCCGTCATTGTCCGCGATGTGGATGACAAGACGGCGCTGGAGATTGCCATTGTCGAAAACGTACAGCGGGCTGATCTCAATCCGCTGGAAGAGGCGCTGGGTTACGAGCAGCTGATTGCTGAATATGGTTATACGCAGAACGACCTCGGCGAAATCATCGGCAAAAGCCGCAGCCACGTCGCCAACTCCTTGCGCCTGTTGAAGCTGCCCGATCCGGTTCGCGATCTGCTGGCCGCCGGCAGCCTCTCGGCCGGGCACGCGCGTGCGCTGGTTTCGACGCCGGACCCGGCGGGTCTTGCTCGCACCATCGTCGCCAAGGGCATGTCGGTGCGTGACGCGGAAAAGCTGGCGCAAAACAATATCAAAGCACAATCCGAACCGCAGTTGGCCGCCTCGCGGCGGGATCAAAAGGATTCGGACACGCTGGCTTTGGAGCGGACGCTGTCCGATGCACTCGGTCTCGATGTTGCGATCAATCACAAGACGAGCGGCGGCCAGATCAAAATTTCATATAAGTCGCTGGAGCAGCTCGAAGAAATCTGCCGACTGCTTGAAAGGCGCTGACGTCTATTGCGCGAAACGCTTTTGTGCCGCAGCGACATGCGAGAAAATAAAGAGCTAAAGCGCGAGCGATTCTAAAAGATTGCGGCGTGCTTTAACGCCCGTCGTCCGGACGTCCAGCGCTTCGGGGTGGACATCGCATAACAGAGATTTGGTCAGGCGGATTTACGGCCGGATTGAAGGGTGGTGGACAGAAGCGTTTGCATCGCAACGCTGTCTTCCAGCACCTGTCGCCGTCGGCTTTGCAGAATGGCGGCCTGCAAGCGATTGGATTCACGTGCGATGCTTTCCGCGGTCCATTGGCGCAGCGCCTGCTCGATGATCGGCTTGCGGCGGAAATGCAGATGACGACCCAGCGTCTGCATGATCTGAGGCGCCTGCAGGCGTTTTTCTTCCATTTCGGCGCGCATCGTATCGAGAAGCTGAAACTGCTTCAGACAGGCCTGCAACACGAGAAAGATCGCGGTTTTCGAGCTGCTGATCTTCTGCATGGCGTGCAGAAAACCGTTGAGATCGCCACTCAAGATCGCATCGACGGCATCGTCAACCGAGATCGCACTGGCGTCGCCGATTATTTCGGTAACGTGATGTTCTTCCACCGTCTGGACGCCGCGGCAATAGAGAGCGAGTTTGCGCACCTCGTTGCGTGAAGCTATGCGGTCGCCGCCGATCAAGGCGATCAGCGCCTGGCGGGCGGCCGGCGTGATGCCGAGCTTCTCTGCGCTCAATTCGGTATCGATCAGGGCATTCAGGGCGCGGCTGTCATCGGCATAGGATGGGATCGTCATGATCGATCGCGCAGCCTCGGCCGTCTTGCGAAGCAGGGAACCTTTCTTCAAGTCTCCGGCTTCGACGATCAGATGGGCGGCTTCGAGCGGCTTGTCGGCCAGCACCGCCAGGGGATCGACAAGATATTTTTCATTGGCGGCGCCGCGGATCCAGATCAGTTTCTCGCCACCGAACAATCCGATGGACTGCGCTTCGTCGAGCAAGCGTCCGGGATCTTTCTGCAGGTCACCGATATCGAGCTTGGTCAGTGAGAAGGGATCATCGAGGGCGACACCGGTCTTGCCGGCAAGCAGACCGGCACGTTCGGACACGAGGCCGCGGTCCGGCCCGTAAATGACGAAGATCCGGTAGTTCCGCGCCGATTTCTGCAGGAAGGTTTCGAATTCGTGGGATTTTATCTCCGCCACATCTCCGCCCTCAGCGGCTGAGTGCAGCGGCGATATCGGCCCCGACGAATTCCGCCACCTGATCGGCCGCGCGATTCTCGGCATCCCGGATCGCCCGCTGCTTGGCGAATTCCTGGTCAGGGAAATCCACCAGGGCCGTGGTCGCGCGGTTGCCGGCCTTGATGACGTGGTTGTCGATCGTGGCGCGCAGCGTGTAGGTGACGGTAACCGTGACACGGCCGGCGCGCGAGGTATCGGCCGATTCCGTCAGCAGCGTGTCGGCCACAGAGGAGGTGGCGTGCAAGTCGACCTGATAGTCCGGCTTTTCAGCTTCGCCGGCACCACGCGATGCCAGGAAGATCAAGTGATTGCGGACCTGCTGCTCGACCCGGCTGCCCGCCGGGGAAAAGCCGACCGAGGCAAGCTTTTCGGTCAAGCCGGAATTTTCCGAATAAAGCGGCCGGACCTGGCAGGCAGAGAGAAAAGCCGCGGAGGCAAGGATCATGGCGATGCCGGCATTGCGAGCCAGCTTGCAAGCGATATCAGACGACAATGTTCACAATCCTTTGGGGAACCACGATGATCTTCTTCGGGGCCTGTCCGTTCAGCGCGTTCTTCACCGCATCCAGATTCAGCACGGCGTCGGTGACGGCATTCTGATCTGCGTCGCGAGAAATTGTCAATTCAGCGCGTTTCTTGCCGTTGATCTGGACCGGCAGGACGACATCGTTTTCGATGACGAGCGTTTCGTCGTATCGCGGCCAGCCGGTCCGGGCAAGCAGCCCGTCATTGCCGAGCGCTGTCCAGCATTCCTCAGCCAGATGCGGCGTCATCGGCGCGACCAGCTGAATGAGGATCTCGGCGGCATTGCGCACCGCTGCGCGATATGTCGCATCACCCTCGCCCGCCGCGACCCTGGTCATCGGCGCCGCCAGCGCGTTGACCAGTTCATAGATTCGGGCGACGGCCTTGTTGAACCAGAGCTTGTCGTAATCGTTCTCGACGGCCTTCAGGGTCCTGTGGGCGGCCTGCGAGATCGACAGTGCTTCCCCCTCGGTCGCCGGCGCAGGCGCGACCGCGGAAAGCGGTTCCGCGGCCTCGGAAATCAACCGCCACAGACGCTGGGTGAAACGATGGGCGCCTTCGACGCCGGCTTCGGACCAGATGACGTCACGCTCCGGTGGGGAGTCGGACAGAACGAAGAAACGGGCGGTATCGGCGCCGTAGGAGGCGATGATATCGTCGGGATCGACGACGTTCTTCTTCGACTTCGACATCTTCTCGATCGAGCCGATGGCGATCTCCTCGCCCGAAGTCAGCAGGAAGGCGCGGCGTTTGCCGTCGAGCTCCTCGATACGGAGGTCGGCCGGCGCCACCCATTCCCGGCTGCTCCCGGCCCCACGGCTATAGGTCTCATGAACCACCATGCCCTGGGTGAAGAGACCCTTGAAAGGCTCGGTGGCGGCGACATGGCCGGTCTCGCGCATGGCGCGGGTGAAGAAGCGGGAATAGAGCAGATGCAGGATCGCATGCTCGATGCCGCCGATATACTGGTCGACCGGCAGCCAACGGTTAGCCGCCTCAGGATCGGTCGGCTTTCCTTCCCAGGGCGCGGTGAAGCGGGTGAAATACCAGCTCGAATCGACGAAGGTGTCCATCGTATCCGTCTCGCGGCGGGCGTCCTTGCCGCAGGTCGGGCAAGAGACATGCCGCCAGGTCGGATGACGGTCGAGCGGATTGCCCGGCTGGTCGAAGGTAACGTCGTCGGGCAGCTTGACCGGCAGGTCTTTCTTCGGCACCGGCACGACGCCGCAATCATCGCAATGGATGACCGGGATCGGGCAGCCCCAATAACGCTGCCGGGAAATGCCCCAGTCGCGCAGACGGAAATTAACCTTGCGCTCGCCCTGCGGCGCATTGCCGAGCGAAGCCGCCGACAGCCGGTCGGCAACGATATTGAAGGCTTCCATGGTCGTCTTGCCGTCGAGGAAGCGCGAATTGATCATCACGCCATCGCCGTCATAGGCTGTGTCGCCGACGGAAAAACTCGCCGCATCGCCATCCCTCGGCATGACCACGGGCACGACCGGCAGGCCGTATTTCCGGGCAAAATCCAGGTCGCGCTGGTCGCCCGAGGGGCAGCCGAAGATCGCGCCGGTGCCATAATCCATCAGCACGAAATTGGCGACATAGACGGGCAGTTCCCAGGAGGGATCGAGCGGATGGCGGACGCGGATGCCGGTATCCATGCCCTTCTTCTCGGCGGTTTCGAGGGCGGCGAGCGAGGTGCCGGCGCGGCGGCACTCCTCGCAGAAGGCCTCGATGTCGGCATTCTTGGCGGCGGCATCCTTCGCCAGCGGATGATCGGCGGCAATCGCCAGGAAGGAGGCGCCGAACAGCGTGTCCGGCCGGGTGGTATAGACCGTGATTTCGGTTTCGCCGGCCGGCGCCGTTTCCGGCACGATCTCCCAGCGGACCGTCAGGCCTTCCGAACGGCCGATCCAGTTCTTCTGCATCAAGCGCACTTTTTCCGGCCACTGGTCGAGCGTATCCAGCGCATCGAGCAGATCCTGGCTGAAATCGGTGATCTTGAAGAACCATTGCGTCAGTTCGCGCTGTTCGACCAGCGCGCCGGACCGCCAGCCGCGGCCGTCGATCACCTGCTCGTTGGCGAGCACGGTGTTGTCGACCGGGTCCCAGTTCACCTTCGACTGCTTGCGGTAGACCAGGCCTTTCTCCAGGAAATCCAGGAAGAGATGCTGCTGGTGCTGGTAATATTCGACGTCGCAGGTGGCGAATTCGCGGCTCCAGTCGAGCGACAGCCCCATGGCCTTCAGTTGCGCCTTCATCGAGCCGATATTCTGGTAGGTCCAGGAGGCCGGATGCACGCCGCGCTCCATGGCGGCGTTCTCTGCCGGCATGCCGAAGGCGTCCCAGCCCATCGGATGCAGCACATTGTAACCGCGGGCGCGCTTGTAGCGGGCGACGACATCGCCCATGGCGTAATTGCGGACATGGCCCATGTGGATGCGCCCCGACGGATAGGGGAACATTTCGAGGACGTAATATTTTTCGCGCGGATCGGAATTGTCGGTCTCGAAGACCTTGTCTTCGTTCCATTTCTGCTGCCAGCGGGGCTCGGCATCGCGCGGATTATAACGTTCGGTGGCCATGTTATTCGAAATTCCGGAAAATCAGGGGAGGTTGGTCGAGACCTTCACCATGAAACCACCGTAGCGTCAAGTTTTGCAGGCGCTGCAAGCGCCCGATCTTCGTTGCGGCCAGGCGATTTCGCGAGAGCGGGTCTTGGCAAGCACAGATTGGCTGGTTAGTTCATTGCCAATCCTTTCATGCTGGTATGTCGAGGCAGAACGATGGAACTTCAAGAGCGGTTGAACGACGTGCGGTCGCGGATCGCGGCTGGTGAACGCCAGGCAGCCCGCGCTGCGGGTTCCGTTCAGCTCGTCGCGGTGTCGAAGACCTTCGAGGCGGAGGCGATCCGCCCGGCCATCGACGCCGGCCAGCGCGTCTTCGGCGAGAACCGGGTGCAGGAGAGCCAGGGCAAGTGGCCGGCGCTGAAGGCCGAACAGCCGGATATCGTGCTGCATCTGATCGGACCGCTGCAATCGAACAAGGCGGCGGATGCGGTGGCGCTTTTCGACGTCATCGAGACGGTGGACCGGGAAAAGATCGCCCGCGCGCTGGCCGAGGAGATGGAGCGGCGGGGCAAGAGGCCGCGGCTCTACGTCCAGGTCAATACCGGGCTCGAGCCGCAGAAGGCCGGCATTGCGCCTGACGACACGCTAGCTTTCGTCACCCTCTGCCGCGACGAGCTCGGTCTTTCCATCGAAGGTCTGATGTGCATTCCGCCGGCGGAGGAAAATCCCGGGCCGCATTTCGCCCTGCTGGCAAAGCTCGCGCTCACATGCCGCGTCGAAAAACTGTCGATGGGCATGTCGGGCGACTATGAGACGGCAATCGCCTTCGGCGCCACCAGCGTGCGCGTCGGTTCCGCGATTTTCGGCGCGCGCTGATACTCTGCTTTGGTCGGGCTTCCCGTTCCCCTTCCCGCTGCCTAGATTAATCGAGGCTTGCATTCCTGGGGAGGAGCAGATGCAGAACGGCTATCATCAGGCCTATACGGCCTGGAAACGCGATCCCGAAGCCTTCTGGCGCGAAGCCGCGGCCGATATCGACTGGTTCAAGCCGCCGGAGCGGGTGTTTTCGCCAAATGATGGCGTCTATGGCCGCTGGTTCTCAGGGGCCGAGACCAATACCTGCTATAATTGCCTGGATCGGCATGTCGCTGCCGGACGCGGCGGCGAGACGGCGGTGATCTTCGATAGTGCGATGACCGGCGAGAAGCGCCGTTTCACCTATGACGACGTCCTTGACGAGGTGAAGGCCATCGCCGCGACGCTGGTCGATCTCGGCATCGGCAGTGGCGATCGCGTCATCCTCTATATGCCGATGGTTCCACAGGCGGTGTTTTCGATGCTCGCCTGCGCCCGCATCGGCGCGGTTCACTCCGTCGTTTTCGGTGGTTTTGCCGCCAGCGAGCTTGCCGCCCGCATCGACGATTGCGGTGCGAAGCTGGTGATCACCGCGAGCTGCGGGCTCGAACCCGGCCGCATCGTCGCCTACAAGCCCCTCGTCGACCAGGCGGTCGAGATGGCGCGTTTGAAGCCGGAGCGCTGTCTGGTGCTGCAGCGGCCGGAACTCCGGGCAGATCTCGTCAGCGGCCGCGATCAGGATTTCGAGGCGGCGGTGGCGCAGCATCGCGGCGCCGAGGTCGCCTGTGTTCCGGTCAAGGCGACCGACCCGCTCTACATCCTCTATACCTCCGGCACCACCGGCCAGCCGAAGGGCGTCGTGCGCGATAATGGCGGTCATATGGTCGCGCTCCACTGGTCGATGCGGAATATCTATGGGCTGAAACCGGGCGAGGTCTTCTGGACGGCCTCGGATATCGGTTGGGTCGTCGGACATTCCTATATCGTCTATGCGCCGCTGATTTCAGGCGTCACCACCCTGATCTTCGAGGGTAAACCAATCGGCACGCCGGATGCCGGCGCATTCTGGCGTATCGTGTCCGAATATCAGGTGCGGGTGCTCTTCACGGCGCCGACGGCATTCCGCGCCATCCGGCGGGAGGATGGCGACGGGGAACTGATGCGGCGGTATCCGATGCCGGATCTGCGGGCGCTGTTTCTTGCCGGCGAGAGGGCGGATCCGGAGACGCTGAAATGGGCGGAGCGCATGCTCGCCGTACCCGTCATCGATCACTGGTGGCAGACGGAGACCGGCTGGCCGATCGCCGCCAATCCGCTTGGCCTCGGCGCCCTTCCCGTCAAGCACGGTTCGCCGGCGCTGCCGATGCCCGGCTATGACATCGCCGTGCTCGACGATGCCGGCCATCCGATCGAGCCGGGAACGCTCGGCAATATCGTCATAAAGCTTCCCTTGCCGCCCGGCTGCCTGCCGACCCTCTGGAACGCGGACGACCGTTTCCGGTCGGCCTATCTCGACGAGTTTCCTGGCACCTACAAGACCGCCGATGCCGGCTATGTCGATGAGGACGGTTATCTGTTCATCATGTCGCGCACCGACGACATCATCAATTGCGCCGGTCATCGGCTTTCGACCGGGGCGATGGAGGAAGTCTGCGCCCGTCATCCCGATGTCGCCGAATGCGCGGTGATCGGGGTGATCGACAGGTTGAAGGGCCAGGTGCCGTGCGGTTTCCTGGTGCTGAAACGGAATGTTTCCCGCGAGGTGACGGCGATCGAATCAGAGGTGGTGGCGATGATTCGCGATCAGATCGGGCCTGTCGCCGCCTTCAAGATGGCCATCACCGTTAACCGATTGCCGAAGACACGCTCCGGCAAGATCCTGCGCGGCACGATGCAGAAAATCGCCGACGGCATACCCTGGAAAATGCCCGCAACCATCGATGATCCAACGGTTTTGGAGGAAATTGCTGAGGCGTTGCGCGGGCGCGGTTTGGGCTCTCTGCCGATGTGAAATTAACATTCCGCAAGCCTAATTGAGGAATTGTTAACCATGTGATGCAAGGGTTTGTTAACGGCAAGGGCTTGCATAGCAGGCTTTGCATGACGCGGTCGCCGTTACCGGCCTGCTGCATAATTCCTTAAATCGGAATCGATTTAAGGACAAAATTATGCAGCAGTTGAAGTGCTGCAGCGTCCTTTGCGCGTCTGAAAAGACGCGCGGCGCTGTGGTCCGGAATGCCCTTTCTCCCAAGATTGTGGAACGGATCATGACAAGCATCCTTACCAACAACGCTGCCATGGCAGCGCTGCAGACTTTGCGCGGCGTAAACGACGGCCTCAAGGACACCCAGGGTCGCGTTTCCTCGGGTTATCGTGTCGAAAAGGCGGCTGACAATGCCGCCTACTGGTCGATTGCCACCACCATGCGTTCTGACAACAAGGCACTTTCGGCCGTCTCCGATGCGCTCGGTCTCGGCGCGGCCAAGGTCGATACCGCCTATTCGGCCATGGACAGCGCGCTCGACGTCGTCAGCGACATCAAGGCCAAGATTGTTGCCGCCACGGAAAAAGGCGTCGACAAGACCAAGATCCAGCAGGAACTCGACCAGCTGCAGGAGCAGCTGCTCAGCATTGCCCAATCGGCGTCTTTCTCCGGTGAAAACTGGGTCGCCGGCGCTGATGGTACGAAGAGCGTGGTTTCCTCCTTCGTGCGCGACGGCAGCAACGCCGTTTCGGTGAAGATGACGGACTATGTGCTCGATTCAGGCTCGCTCGGAAACGTGCTTTTCGGCATGACGAGCACGGGTGCGATCGAGACGAGCAGCGGTATCATCGGTACCGCCTTCAACGGAACCTATGGCGGCACCGTCATCGTCATGGCGTCGATCTACGATCTCGACATTACCGGCTTCACCCAGGGCCAGCTCGACGCAGCCTTGACCGGCGTCGAACTGGTTCTTGGCGCCATGACTGCCGCCGGCTCGGCGCTCGGCTCGATCTCGACCCGGATCCAGCTGCAGGAAAATTTCGTCAACGGGCTTCACGATTCGATCGACTCCGGCGTTGGCCGCCTGGTCGATGCCGATATGGAAGAGGAATCAAGCAGGCTCTCGGCGCTGCAGACGCAGCAGCAGCTCGCCGTCCAGTCGCTGTCGATCGCCAACAGCTCGGCGCAGAACATCCTCACCCTGTTCCGCAGCTAAACCGACAGGCAACCCGCAACAAAAAATCCCGCCGATCAGCTCATATCGGCGGGGCTTTTCATGAGGTCGTTGATCTCTCAGTACTGATCGTCGTCGTCTTCGTCCTTCGGCGCCGAGCGCAGCGAACTCAGCTTGCGGAAGACGGCGTCGGCGTCGATTTCCTTTTCCTTTTCTTCCTCGCGCTCGTAGCTCGGGCTCAGGCGCTCGGTTTCCTGGGCCGATTGCAGCGTCGCGCCAAGCTCGGCGGCGGTCGGCAGCGGCCGGCCCTTGGAAGCCTTTTCCACTTCCATGTCGAGATCGATCTGGCTGCAGAGGCCGAGCGTTACCGGATCCATCGGCGCCAGGTTGGCGGAGTTCCAGTGGGTGCGCTCGCGGATCTGCTCGATGGTGGATTTCGTGGTGCCGACGAGGCGGGAAATCTGCGCGTCCTTCAGCTCCGGATGGTTGCGAACGAGCCAGAGAATGGCGTTCGGGCGGTCCTGACGCTTGGAAACCGGCGTGTAACGCGGGCCGCGGCGTTTGGATTCCGGCACGCGCACCTTGGGTTCGGAAAGTTTCAGCTTGTGGTTCGGATTGGCTTCGGCGCGGGCGATCTCGTCGCGGGAGAGCTGTCCGGTCGAGATCGGATCGAGGCCCTTGATGCCCTGCGCCGCTTCGCCGTCGGCGATCGCCTTGACCTCGAGCGGATGCAGTTTGCAGAACTGCGCGATCTGATCGAAAGACAGTGCCGTGTTGTCGACAAGCCAGATGGCGGTCGCCTTCGGCATGAGCAGTGTTTGAGCCATGGATATAGTCCTTCTATCGTCCGCGCCGGTCGCGGTCCGTGGATTGTCACCACAATGTCCGGGAAATATGCCGCTATATAACCGCACTGTCGCAGAATTGCAATTCTTCCGAAATGAAATGACCTTTGTCTAATTGCCGCCACGATGCGAGCTGCTATGAATTGCCGTGATTTGAAATCCGGGCCCTAAACCCACGCGGCCCGTCGCATGTTCCATGAGGAGGAGTTGCATGTCGGAGAAGATCTATCCGGTCACGAAGCCGGTGAAGGCGCGCGCCCTGATCGATAAGGAAAAGTACCTGAAATGGTACGAGGAAAGCGTTGAGAACCCGGACAAGTTCTGGGGCAAACACGGCAAGCGGATCGACTGGTTCAAGCCCTATACCAAAGTCAAGAACACGTCCTTTACCGGCAAGGTCTCGATCAAGTGGTTCGAAGACGGCCAGACCAACGTCTCCTATAATTGCATCGACCGCCATCTGAAGACCAATGGCGACCAGGTGGCGATCATCTGGGAAGGCGACAATCCCTATATCGACAAGAAGGTCACCTATAACGAGCTCTACGAACACGTCTGCCGGATGGCGAACGTGTTGAAGAAGCACGGCGTCAAGAAGGGCGACCGCGTCACCATCTATATGCCGATGATCCCGGAAGCGGCTTACGCGATGCTCGCCTGCGCCCGCATCGGCGCGGTGCATTCGGTGGTCTTCGGCGGCTTCTCGCCCGAAGCGCTCGCCGGGCGTATCGTCGACTGTGAATCCACCTTCGTCATCACCTGCGACGAAGGTCTTCGCGGCGGCAAGCCGGTGCCGCTGAAGGACAATACCGATACGGCGATCCATATCGCCGCCCGCCAGCATGTGCATGTCAGCAAGGTGCTGGTCGTGCGCCGCACCGGCGGCAAGACCGGCTGGGCGCCGGGCCGCGATCTCTGGCATCACCAGGAGATCGCCACGGTGAAGCCGGAATGCCCGCCGGTGAAGATGAAGGCGGAAGATCCGCTGTTCATTCTCTATACGTCAGGTTCAACAGGCAAGCCGAAGGGTGTGCTGCACACGACCGGCGGTTATCTCGTCTATGCGGCGATGACGCATGAATATGTCTTCGATTATCATGACGGCGACGTTTACTGGTGCACGGCCGATGTCGGCTGGGTCACCGGCCACTCCTATATCGTCTATGGGCCGCTCGCCAACTGCGCGACGACGCTGATGTTCGAGGGTGTGCCGAATTTCCCTGACCAGGGCCGTTTCTGGGAAGTCATCGACAAACACAAGGTCAACATCTTCTATACCGCGCCGACGGCGATCCGCTCGCTGATGGGGGCCGGCGACGACTTCGTCACCCGTTCCTCGCGTTCGTCGCTGCGCCTGCTCGGCACTGTGGGCGAACCGATCAACCCGGAAGCCTGGGAGTGGTATTACAATGTCGTCGGCGACAAGCGCTGCCCGGTGATCGATACCTGGTGGCAGACGGAAACCGGCGGCCACATGATCACGCCGCTGCCCGGCGCCATCGATCTGAAACCCGGCTCGGCGACCGTGCCGTTCTTCGGCATCAAACCGCAGTTGGTCGACAATGAGGGCAAGGTGTTGGAGGGTGCTGCCGACGGCAATCTCTGCATCACCGACAGCTGGCCGGGCCAGATGCGTACCGTCTATGGCGATCACGAGCGTTTCATCCAGACCTACTTCTCCACCTACAAGGGGAAATATTTCACCGGCGACGGCTGCCGGCGCGATGACGACGGCTATTACTGGATCACCGGCCGTGTCGACGACGTGCTCAACGTCTCCGGCCACCGGCTCGGCACCGCGGAGGTCGAATCCGCGCTCGTCTCGCACAATCTGGTGTCGGAAGCCGCCGTCGTCGGTTATCCCCACCCGATCAAGGGCCAGGGCATCTACTGCTATGTGACGCTGATGGCCGGCCACGAAGGAACGGACACGCTTCGCCAGGACCTGGTGAAACATGTGCGCGCCGAAATCGGCCCGATCGCCGCGCCCGACAAGATCCAGTTTGCGCCCGGTCTGCCGAAGACCCGCTCCGGCAAGATCATGCGCCGCATCCTGCGCAAGATCGCCGAAGACGATTTCGGCGCGCTCGGCGATACCTCGACGCTCGCCGATCCGGCCGTCGTCGACGATTTGATCGCCAACCGGCAGAACAAGGCGACTGCTTAAACAACAAGGCCGTTCCCTCTTGTTGGAGCGGCCTCAGTTTGTTGACAAAGTCTCCTCCGTCATGCTCGGCCTTGTGCCACGGCTGTCCGGTTTAAAAAGAGTGGACAGGGCGCACGGTGTTGATTCTACT
>NZ_LFIO01001364.1 GCF_001187535.1 Rhizobium ecuadorense | reverse complement strand
AGTTGAGGAACGCCTCAACGATCTTGACCAGCTGCGCTGCGAGATACTCGTAGTTACCCGAAAAACCGTGGCTGAGTTCGGCGAAGGCCTTCCGTGCTGCCTGAAAGACGAGACGTTGCAGACGAAAGCCGTCAGGCAGTTTCTCGAGGTCGATGGCTGTCACCTTGCCCATGTCGGTCGCGCCGCCGAGCGCGGGGGCCAATTCCGCGCTGATTGGCGTGCTGGCAGGGTCGAGCACGAGCGGTGTTACCTTGCCCCAGTCCATGGCAAGTTGTGGTCTCACGACCGTTTCAACCCGCAGCACGTTCGGCCAGCGAAGTTCCAGGTGGGCCCGCTCGGGCAGGACTTCGATCTGAGTGGTCGGTTTCGGAGGCGGTGGAGCTTCCCCGCCTTCGCCTGTTTCCGAAATGGAAAGCGGCACACCGAAAAC
>NZ_LFIO01001058.1 GCF_001187535.1 Rhizobium ecuadorense | reverse complement strand
CCGACCATCGTGACGGATCTGCGTTTTCGACGTCGATGAGGCATCGGTATGTCATGCCGTCCGGCGGGACCATCCTGCTGAGCTCGTCCCGGGAGTGGCGGTAGCACAGGACATCCCAAAGGACTCTGCGCTCGGCCTGGCCGTACTCACCGTACATATCTCCCGACCATTGGAAGTCGAGCATGCCGGGAGATCCTTCCCTGTCGTAGCCGTATTTGTTGCGAGTTTTGATGGACTGATACAGAGACGTATCGAAATCCTTCTCCTTCAGATCGACGCCATCGCATCTCTCGACCATTAAAGGCTTATCGCTCCCCATGATGTTGCCAAAGAGCTTGTCCTCGCGTAGTTCGCGGCTGTCGCATCGGTCGAAGCTGAGCTTGATCCTTACGAGGCGATCCTCGTAAGCATACGCCTCGACGGTCGCCTCT
>NZ_LFIO01000243.1 GCF_001187535.1 Rhizobium ecuadorense | reverse complement strand
CGATACCACGTCTTATGTCCATCCGACGCTGCATGGGATCTTGCGATTTGTCGGCCGCTTGCCGCAATCCGAAAAGCTGAAATTTTACCCCTAGTCGAGCGCTGAGAGAGATGACATCCAATGACGATATTCCTGGCACCCGTGTCAGACCCCGGCCCGCGCCAGCCTCTCGCTCAGCGCCTCCCAGCCCGTTGATTTCCCCTGTCGTTATAGAGCGAGTAGTGCTGCGCCAGCGGCCTGCTGTGTAGCTCTAGCAAATCAGCCGGTAGCGATGCGCTGCAGGAGTAATTTGACATTGCAATTTTCGAAGAGCTTTATTATCGCCACCAAGGAAACGTCCTGTATCTTTTGTGAGATTTAAGCATCGGGGTGTCGATTGCGGGAGCCTCAGCTAGACGGATTACGAGCGATTGCACTTCTGTCAGTGTTTTAT
>NZ_LFIO01000477.1 GCF_001187535.1 Rhizobium ecuadorense | reverse complement strand
GCGGACCACGAACCTGTCCGCAGCGCCGGCGACGCAGGAGAGGGGAACCCGCCCGAAGATCGGAGCGGCGAGGCTTGCGGCAAGCGTGGCGCTGCCATAGCAAAGCAGGAAGATTGTAAGCTTTCCCGGAAATCGCCGTAGGCCGCAGGCGCGTGAGGCGGCCAGCGCCACGAGATAGGCGATGCCGCCGATCTGCGTCAGCAACGTCAGAATGAGAACGATCACGGCGTGGAAAGCAAAACGGAACACGGAAGGGGCCTTGGGAACGTTGCCATTCCCATAGGCGAGGGGATGGTAGCGCGCAAGGCGGATGGCGGGGACCGCGCGGCTCATTTGCGTGTCCCTTGGAATGCTTTGAATTGACAGGATCAATTACCTGACTAAAGTCAGATAATATGGCTTACGATCCTATCTCTCGTGTCCGTCGCTTCAAC
>NZ_LFIO01001119.1 GCF_001187535.1 Rhizobium ecuadorense | reverse complement strand
AAATCGACGGCTGCGACTATATCAAGGAGTCCACCCTAGAAGTGACGCGCGTGCGCGATATCATCCGACTGGCCGGCGACGATATGACTGTGTTCGGGGGCATACTCGGGTTCGAGTCTTTCGTTATGGGTGCGCAGGGTTGGGTGGCAGTGGCTTCAAATGTTGCGCCAGGACCGATGGCGCGGATCTTCGAACTTGTCGCAAATGAGAAAAAGTTCGATGAGGCAAGAGAGCTTTACCTCAAATGGCTGCCTGTCATTCAGGCGGTCGGGGGCCAGGCCTATGTCGCAGGAACGAAGTCACTGCTGACCCACATGGGATTTGGCGCAGGCCTGCCGCGTCCGCCGCGCCTGCCGTTGCCGCCCGCGCAGGATGCCGCCATGAAGAGGCTGGTGGCCGATTTCGGTCTGACGTTCAGCGTCTGAGGAATTCCA
>NZ_LFIO01000291.1 GCF_001187535.1 Rhizobium ecuadorense | reverse complement strand
GGGTGAGCGCGAAGAACCTGCGTTTCGTCTCGTTGCTTGGCGGCCTGACACGAAACTACGGCGCCAATCCCTATGACGTGATGCATCGCATCGCCGAAAAGACCGGCGCCCATGCCTATGTCATGCCGGTTCCCTTTTTCGCCAATACCGGCGAGGACCGTGAAGTGCTGAAGGCGCAGCGTGCCGTCAAGGAGGTCTTCGACCTTGCTAATAACGCCGACCTGAAGCTCGTCGGCCTGGGAACTGTCGATGCCGAGGCGCAGCTTGTTTTGTCCGGCATGGTTGAACCCGGTGAAATTGACGACATTGCCGCGGCAGGCGGCGTCGGCGAAATCCTCGGACATTTTTTCGACGCCGATGGCCACATCCTCGATACCGCGCTGACGGCGCGCACGCTCTCTGCGTCTTTCCCCAAGACCAAGAAAGAGCGGCTTG
>NZ_LFIO01000562.1 GCF_001187535.1 Rhizobium ecuadorense | reverse complement strand
CTCTCGGTACGCGCCTGTCGCGGCCGTCGGAACTTGTCCTCGAAATCCTGCCGGAAACGCACAAGGGCGCCTTCATCAAGGAAGATGGCGAGAAGGTGCTCGATGCCGGGGGCAAGCGCATTGTCTGATCTGTATGGAACATCCCGGAAACATCAGCGCCCTTAGCACCTCGTCGCAAGCCGCGTGAGCCTCAGATCCCTATGACAATCAGCACCGAACGACCGCCGGTAGCGACCATTGTTGCACTCGGGCTTACGCAGATCATCGGTTATGGATCGCTCTATTACAGCTTCAGCATCCTCGCCCCTGACATGGCCCGTGATCTCAACTGGTCATCGGAATGGATCTTCGCTGCGCTCTCCCTAGCCCTTCTGATCGGCGGCCTGGCCGCACCTCTAATGGGCACATGGATCGATCGCTTCGGCGCAGGCAGGATC
>NZ_LFIO01000624.1 GCF_001187535.1 Rhizobium ecuadorense | reverse complement strand
ATCATCATTGCGGGTCTTGCAACGCGGGACGAACTCGAGATCGGTATCGTCGTAGACGAATGCGGGCGGACCAAGGCGAGCGCCTTGCATGGGCTGTTCGCGATGGGACCGCTTGGCCTCGGCAGCCTCCCGGATATCGATCTGGTGCCTCAGATCGTCTTACAAAGCCATGCCGCTGCGTCGTTGCTCAACAGTTGGATTGGCGAAGTGGCTAAAGGCGCAGCACGTCGTCAAAGCCTGTGACGATGCGTGAGAGTTATTGTCCCAACCTGTGAATGGATGGCAAAGCCGGCCAAAGCTGCATCGCCACTCTGGGCGATGCAGCGGGTCGGGAATGGGGTGCAGTCAGGCTGTTCGCGACGCCTGGATGACTGTCGGTGGCGCACGCGGCGGCAAGCACCGCGCGATATGAAGCCGCATGGGCGTCGCCTGTCCGGC
>NZ_LFIO01000703.1 GCF_001187535.1 Rhizobium ecuadorense | reverse complement strand
GATCTACTATCCGAACCGCGACGGCCTGGAAGACCGGGTATTCCGCATCAAGACCGAGCGCTCCGGCGCTTCCACGCCGGAACCGCGCACGAGCCACAATGTCACCAATGTCGAAGTGCTGGCGCATCGGGGCGACGAAGTCGACGTGCGCTACAACTTCCACACGTTGAACCATCGCTACAAGGTAACCGACCACTTCTTCGGCACCATGTTCGCCACGCTGCGCAAGGACGACGACGCACTGCTGATCGCGCGCAAGAAGATCGTGTTGAAGAACGACTACATCCGCCAGGTTATCGACGTCTATCACGTTTGACAGGTGTCGTCGGCCGGCAGGGGATTGATGAGGAGGGCTCCATGGCCAGCTACAGGATCGCATTGAACTTCGAGGACGGGGTCACCCGGTTCGTCGAATGCAAGGACGGCGAGAAGGTTCTCG
>NZ_LFIO01000080.1 GCF_001187535.1 Rhizobium ecuadorense | reverse complement strand
GAGCATGACGCGCCCGACCAGGTTGAGGGCGCGAAGGGGGGGCGCGATCGCGCCCGGCGCAAAGATCGTCGCCGCTGGTTTCGGCACCGCCACCGCCGAGAAGATCGATTTGCCGGATGACGTGATCGGAGCCTTCACGACATTCGACATTCTGAAGACAGCCGAGATGGCCCGCAGCCTTCAGCCCGATGCCCGCCACCTCTACATCGTCGGAGGCTCGTCCGACTTCGACCGGAGTTGGCTGACGACGGCCCGCGCGGATTTGAAACAGTTCTCCAAATCCTTTGATACGACGACCTATCTGGAAGATCTGACGATCGATGAATTTGTCGAGCGCGTATCCCGCGTGCCGCCCGACAGCATCATCCTGGCATTGACGGTCTTCAAGGATCGGGCAGGGCGCAACTTCATTCCGCGCGACGCGATCAGACAGATTGCGGC
>NZ_LFIO01001480.1 GCF_001187535.1 Rhizobium ecuadorense | reverse complement strand
CGCTCTTGCCGGAGCCGCCATTGTCGCTCTTGCCGGAGCCGCCGTTATCGCTCTTGCCGGAGCCGCCATTGTCGCTCTTGCCGGAGCCGCCGTTATCGCTCTTACCGGAGCCGCCATTGTCGCTCTTGCCGGAGCCGCCATTATCGCTCTTGCCAGAGCCGCCATTGTCGCTCTTTCCGGAGCCACCGTTGTCGCTCTTTCCGGAGCCGCCATTGTCGCTCTTGCCAGAGCCACCATTGTCGCTCTTTCCGGAACCGCCGTTATCGCCCTTGCCAGGGCCGTCGTTGTCGCCCTTGCCACGGCCATCCTTGCCACCTTTGCCGTGACCTTCCTTGTCGCCTTTGCTCGGGCCGTCCTTGCCGTGTCCGTGATCCTTGCCGCCTTTGTCGCCGCGGTGATGGTCGTGGTCCTTGCCGCCGTGGTTGTCTTTGCCATGGCCGCCCTTGCCATGATCATGATCTTTGCCGTCCTTGCCATGATGGTCGTGGCCATGGCCGTGGCCGTTGTCGTCGCCACCATTGTTGCCCGTGTCGTCGCCACCATTGTCGCCAGTGTCGTCGCTACCGTTGTCGCCAGTGCCGTTTCCGCCGCCGTCCGCAACCTGGTCGCCGCCGCTTTTACCGCTGTTCTCGGAAGTCGAGCTGGTGCTCGATGACTTCTTGCCGCCGCCGGCGCCCTGGCTGCTGGGGTCGCTGTCTCTTGGGCTGAACTTGCTGCCGGCCGGAATTGATCTGGTCGGCATGCACAGCCGGTATTCGAGCGTGCCGCGCACGGCGCTGTTGCAATTAACGACTGCCGGGGCTGCCGTTGCCAAGCTGCTGCTTGCCAGAAGGGAAGCAATGGCCAGGCCGAATTTCGATGCTCTGCTGATCATTTCAGGCGTCTCCCAAGGTTAACCGAATGTTAATGGGGAGGGTTCTTATACTAACAATGGATTAACGTGAAGAATAAACAATGGTTAATCTGTATCGCTTATATAATAGGGTTAAATTCGCAAGTATAAAATTTTAATAAATTTTTATCTCGACTCTGTTATTGTTGCGGGACAAATAAGGGGAATCGGCTATGAAGCGTCTCTTTTCTCTTGCGGCTGTTTTAGCCATTCTGGTGCCTTTTCAAGCCGTTGCCGGATCATCGCTGCCTGTGACAAGAAGCATCGGCGCGCCGGTGGGATTCGGCGCAGCCTGCGCCAAGTACAAGTGGCTGTGCGGCAGGATGGCGGCGCAACAGCGAAACGACACGGCAGGAATAGTGCTGCTTCAAAAGATCAATCGTGCCGTAAATGGACGCATCATTCCCGCAGAAGACCGTCCGTCTTCCCACAAGGATGTTTGGTCACTGCCGGTCGCCGGCCGTGGCGACTGTGAAGACTATGCCCTCCAGAAGATGAAGGACCTGATCGAGGCTGGTTTTCCATCGAACCGCCTGGCGCTTTCGGTGGTCATTGGACCGCATGATCAAAACCATGTCGTTCTCATTGCCCGGACGGATGGCGGCGATCTTGTGCTCGACAATCTGACCAGCGCCGTGAGGCCCTGGCGCATGACGGGCTATACGTTTCTGGCCACTCAGGATTTCCAATCGCGCACGGGCTGGCGCGTGACGCTTGCCGGTCCCCGTGCAGGCGAGTTCTCTTAAGGCGCGCCGCCGTTCGGACGCCAAGGTGCCCGGCGCCGCCGCGAATAACGCCCAAATCGGGTGCAGATAGCGGCAAATTCGACGAAGAATTGTGTGTCCAGCGCGGTGCCTGGTGTGTGCCTGGTGTAAGAATCGGAAACACTTTGTGACTAAGTGCCTCCAAAAGCAGCGTTTTTTGACTTGCTGCGTAAGGAGAGATGAAGGATATTCTGCAAACGTTGAGGGAAGCCTTCATGATCAGAATGATTGAAAACCCTGCCGAACTGGCTGGCGAAGATATCACCGGCAAATATATTCTCCGAAAGCTGAACTATCATTGGTTCGCCTACGGCAAGGCGGCCATTGTGACTGCCTGCAAGGGAACGATCCTGCATCTCGAGCGGGAAGAAACGGTCTATTCCGAGCGTTGGGGCCGTCGCGCCTATACCGGAGCCGGTAAGCGTTACCCTGGCGGCATCTGTCCCATTTCGGCGGTCGCCTGCGTTTGCGATACGCCCGATGACGTCAATGCCGTCATTCAACTGGATGTCGAAGCGCAGGACGAATTCTATCAGCTGATCGCCAAGGCGGAAGCCAGGGTTCAGGCGCTTGCCTCTTCCTCACGAAACAGCCAGTTTCTCGAAGCTGCCGAATAAGGCGTAGGGTCCCTGAAGGACAGGGCTGGGCCGCCATCTCTTCTCATTTAACCGATCTGCTTGAGATCGCGGGCGAAACGTTGCCAGTTGGCAACGTAGTTTGCGGCGGAGCGGCGGATGGCTTCGATTGCGGCGTCGTCGAGCAGACGCACGGCGCGGGCAGGCGCCCCGACGATCAGGGAATTGTCGGGGAATTGCTTGCCTTCTGTCACCAGCGCATTGGCGCCGACGAGGCAATTGTTGCCGATCTTCGCGCCGTTCAGGATGGTGGCGCCCATGCCGATCAGCACGTTGTCTCCCAGCGTGCAGCCGTGCAGGATGGCGTGGTGGCCGATGGTGCAGCCTTTGCCCGTGGTCAGCGGGAAGCCCATATCGGTATGGGCCATCACGCCTTCCTGGATATTGGTCCCTTCGCCGATGGTAATCTTCTCATTGTCGCCGCGCAGCACGGCGCCGAACCAGACGCCGACACTCTCGCCGAGTTCGATCTGACCGATGACATGGGCATCCGGTGCAATCCAATAGAGTCCGGCAGCGGGCAGTTTCGGCGCCGATCCGCCAAGTGCGTAGACGGGCATGGCTTTCTCCTCAGACGACTTCGACCGACAGGATGGCGATGCCGTCGATCCCGCAATTGATGCGATCACCCCTGGCGACCGCGCCGACGCCGGCCGGCGTGCCGGTCATGATGACATCACCCGGTGCGAGGGTGAAGAGCTTCGACAGTTCGGCGATGATCTCCGGCACCTTCCAGATCATCTGGTTGAGATCGCCATCCTGGACTCGACTGCCGTTCTGTTCCAGCCAGATCCTTGCCTGCGAGGGGTGGCCGATGCGGCTTGCCGGAACGATCGGCGAGACAGGGGCGGAATGTTCGAAGGCCTTGCCGACCTCCCAGGGGCGGCCGAGCTTCTTTGCCTCGCCCTGCAGGTCTCGACGGGTGAAATCGATGCCGACGGCATAGCCGTAAATGCAGTCGAGCGCGTCTGCCGCCTGAATGTCAGCGCCGCCGGATTTCAGCGCCAGAACGCATTCGACCTCGTAATGCACATCGTTCGAGAGCGGCGGATAAGGAAAAGCATTGCCTGCCGGCAGCAGGTTATCGGCATTCTTCTGGAAGAAGAAGGGCGGCTCGCGGGAGGGATCATGGCCCATCTCGATCGCATGGTCGGCATAGTTGCGCCCGACACAATAGACGCGGCGCACCGGAAATCGCTCATCGCTGCCGTCCACCGGCAGCAGAACCGGTGCGGGACGCGGGATGACGGTGACGGGGTGGGGCATGGGCGGCTCTTCCTGTTTTCGAGTCTTGCTTGCGGGTCTGGCGCCATCCTAGAGCATGTCGCGCAAAAGTGTGCAGCGGTTTTGCGGCAACGACATGCGAAAACAAGGACCTAAAGCGTGAGGAGCAAATCTGAAAGATCGCGACGCGCTTTGGACGAAAACCAGCACGCCGGGGAAGCGGTCTTGGCGTCCCGTTTCGGCGGATTGACGCTATCGCGGTCGAGCGCTATCGTTCAGGCCATGAACAGGATTTTTGCAGTTTCGACGACGTCTACGACCACCGCGCCGCGGTGGGTGGTAGACGCGTGAACTGAATTCCGTTCATCGCCGTTAAGACCAACCCGCCGGAGACGAGCGGGTTTTTTGTTGCCGCCCGTGTCCCGCATTCGAGGACCAGACCGTGGACGATATCCCAAAACATATTCTCGCCGAGCGGGCGCTTGCTGCTGCCCGTCGCTGTGTCGCCAGCCGCTTTGCCGGCGCCGCTTTCGTTTTTGTGACCGGTTCCATCATGCGCGGCGAAGGAACCGCCTTTTCGGATATCGATCTGGTCGTCGTATTCCCGGCGCTGGAAAGAGCCTGGCGGGAATCATTTATTGACGACGGTTTTCCCGTCGAGGCCTTCGTCCATGATCCGCAGACGCTGGCGCACTATCTCCATCAGGATGCCGACAGTGGTTATCCGATCATGGTCAACATGGTCGCGACTGGCAGCATATTGGGGCCGGATATCGAGCGTGCCCGACTCATCCAGGCGCAGGCGGCAGGCACGCTGGCGGCCGGCCCGAAACCGCTTGCCGGGGCCGGCTACGACATGCTGCGCTATCAGGTCACCGACCTTGCCGACGATCTGCGCGGCGCGCGCCCTCCCGAGGAGATCGCCGCAATCGCCGCGCAACTCCACCAGAAGCTCGCCGATCTCATTCTCCTCGGGCGCGGCGCATGGGCCGGTCGAGGGAAATGGGCGCCGCGGGTCATGCGGAAGCTGGATGCGCAATTGGCAGCCGAATTCGACGCTGCGTTCCGCCTCGCAGCAGAGGGCGACGGCGCTCGCTTCCTCGCCCTGGCCGACAGCGAGCTAGCGCGGCACGGTGGGCGCTGTTTCGATGGGTTTAGGCAGGAGGCTCCGCTGGAGGCGCGCCGGCTGGAATAGGCGTACCGACCCTGAGTGCCTCGCCGGTCATTCTCATCGACAAACGAGGCGGCGGCGCGTCCGCGATGCGCTCGCCATCATTCCATGCCTTGCGGATATTCTAACCAAGCGCACCTTGCTCCGCGCAAATCCTGTCGATCAGCGCATCCAGATCCCCCTTTGGCGGGCGGCTCTTCGCCAGGCGCTGCTTAAGATGCAGGATCGAGTCGGCGAGGATTTCATCCAGGCTCTCGGCGCAGGTGAAATCGCCCGCCACGCGCTTGACCTTGGAATTGTCAAAGATGGCCGTCCAGGCCTTGTCGCCGAGGAGCGGGCCGATCCATTCCGGATTGTATCTGATCAGCGTATCCGTCGGCACGTGCACGATCTTGGCTTCCACGCCGAGCAATCTAGCGATCGTCTTCTGGATATCGTCCCAGATATGGGCGCGGTCCGAGGTAATGTGGAAAATTTCGCGGAGCGCTGCCTGTTTGGCGAAAAGGCCGACGAAAGGCGCGGCGAAGTCGACCGAGCGGGTCAGCGTCCAGGGCGTATGGCCGTCGCCCGCCACGATGACGGGGTCGCCATCCAGCATGCGTCTCGCCATGATGTCGCTGTCGCCCATCATGATCGGCAGGCCGGTGCGGACGGTGTGGCTGGGGCGGACGATCGTCCAGGCGAGATTTCCGGATTTCCGGAGCAGTTCCTCGCAGGCGATCTTGGCCTGGCTGTAGGGCCAGTAGGGATTGATCGCCGGCGTCTCCTCCGTGATCAGGTAATGACGCGGCGGTTTTTCATAGACCGAGGCCGAGGAGATGAAGATGTACTGGCCGCAATTGCCCGAGAAGACCTCGATATCGCGCGCCACCTGATCCCTGGTAAAGGCGATGAACTGGCAGACGACATCATAGTTGGCCCTGGCGAGATTGGTATAGGCGTCCGATCCGAGCTCCTCGACGATCGAGGTGACCCCGGCGGGCAAGGCAGCACTTCTCAAGCCGCGATTGAAGACGCTGACATGATGGCCCTCGGCGACGGCGCGTTCGACGCATGGATGGGAGATCTGGCCGGTGCCGCCAATGAAGAGAACTTTCAAAGTCATGGAAGTGACCTCGGGTCTATGGGCGGGAATTATGATCACCCTTCTTAGCGCGAAAGAATGGTATCGTCTCCCGCAAATCTCCTCGCCCGGTGGTGGAAGGCGAGCGTAGAGGCGCCGACGCCCGAGAGACGATGCCGCGCCTGGATAAGAGCTGCCGAGGACATCGCGTCCTCGATGAAGAGGTAGACGATGTTCGATAAGGAATTCAATGGTGCTGCGCCGCCGGCAATTCGGCTTACCGCGAGATTGCAACTGAGGATTCCTGTAGCCGGAGATATCCATTTCCTCACCGGGCTTTTTTCCCGGCCGGAACTGGTCGCCCACCGGCCCGTGCCCCGGCCGGACTCGCCGGAAGAAAGTACCGCGCGGCTTGCGCGCGACATCGAGCACTGGAGAGACCGCGGCTTCGGACGCTGGGCGGTCGAGACGAAGGCTGGGCTGATCGGTTTTGGCGGCGTGACCGTTTCCAAGGAGTTCGGCAGTCTCAATATTTCATACCATCTGCAGCCGGAAAGCTGGGGGCATGGCTATGCCACCGAGCTGGTGCGGGAAACGCTGACCTTTGCCTTCGACGACCTGCATGCGGACCGCGTGATCGGATTGGTTCGTCCCGTCAATTCCGCGTCCAGGCGCATCCTCGAGAAATGTGGCTTCAGCTTCGAACGCGAGGTGATGCTGCACGGCGCACCCACCAATATGTACGGTTTGGCAAAACGAGCGGTTCGCAGCTGAGCATCCGGGCGCAAATCGCATGTGCGGGGGAATGCTGCCCGATCATTCCCCGCCATCACCGAGCAGTGCATCCCGCACCATCGCATAATAGCCGGCAAGCTCCGGTATATCCGCAGCCAGCTTATCGAAGGTCGGATCGGATGGTGCGAGCGTGCCGGCATATTTGGCCCCGATGAAATCCTGGTGGCCGGCCAGGGCTTTCGCATCGGCCTTGTGCACGACGGTGAAGACGGGCGAGGGCAGGGTGCGGCCCTTGACGATGATGCGGTCGAGTTCAATCACCGTGTAGTTGGCGGCGACCCGTCTTGCGGTTTCTTCGCCGAGCAGCAGTGCCACGCCGTAATTCTTCGAAGCGCCTTCGAGGCGGGAGGCAAGGTTGACGCTGTCGCCGAGGCAGGAATAGTCGAAGCGGCGGGTGGAGCCCATATTGCCGACGATGCATTCGCCGGTGTTGATGCCGACGCCCATCTTCAGCACGTGCGGCTTGCGGCCGAGTACTGCCGCCTCCCGCTCCAGCTGATTGTTCAGCCTCGAAATCGCTGCCTGCATGGCGAGCGAGGCGCGCACGGCGTGGAGCGCGTGGTCGGGATCGTCGAGCGGCGCATTCCAGAAGGCCATGATGCAGTCGCCCATATATTTGTCGATCGTACCGCCGTGATCCATCACCACGTCGGAGAGCGGCGTCAGCAGCCGGTTAATCAGGCCGGTCAACTGTTCCGGATCGTCCTTCAGTGTCTCGGCGATGGTGGTGAAGCCACGCACGTCTGAGAACAGCACCGAGAGCGTGCGCCGCTCGCCGCCGAGCTTCAGTTGCGAAGGGTCGTTCGACAGGCGCCGGACGAGATCGGGCGAGATATATTGGGCGAAGGCGCGGGTGATCTGGCGCTTGTTGCGGCGCTCCTCGGCGAAATCGAAGGCGGCCTGGCCGAAGACGACGGAGATATAGGCGACCGTCGGGCCGAGCGGCGAGACGAAGACATGGCCAAGCCGGATGCCGGCAAAGCTGACGGCCGCGAAGGCGAGGAGGGCGGCCGCGCTGGTAGCGATCGTCAGCCAGCCCGTCGAGCGCCAGACGGTCAGTGCCGCAAGCAGCACCGAGATCAGGATACAGGCGGCGACCGCCGGCAGGTGCGCTTCGCGGATCGACAGGCCGTAGCGGATATTGTCGTAAATCGTCGCCTGGATTTCGACGCCGGGGACGAGCTTGCCGGTGTGAACCGTGTAAGGCGTGGCGAAAGCATCGACGCCGCCCTTGTCGATCTCAGGCGCATTCTGCAGGCTGAGCCCGACGAGGACGACGCGGTCCTTGAAATAACCTGGCGGCAGCAGATTCTCAGGATCAAGTGCCTGGTAATAGGAGACCGTGGGATAGCTGCGGGCCGGGCCTAGGGACTGGATCAGCCGACCGGCCGGCAGCATTTCCGTTTCCGCACCCGAGGCTTTCGCCAGCATGGTGGCAAAACCATCCTCATAGCCCGGAATACGGCGAAAGACGCCGTCGCCGCTGAGATCGATCGATGCGATGCCGGTCACCGCACCCGCGTCGGTCAGTGCCGGCAGCGGCGTGGCGCGGATCAGCTGCGAGGCCTGCGGCGTCTCGATCAGCGTCTCGTCGCCGGCGAGCACGACATCGGGACCGACGGCCTTGGCGATCGCCGCGTCGTTGCCGGGGTTGGAGGGTTCGGCCATGATGATGTCGAGGCCGATGACGCGGGCGCCGGCGGCGCGCAGCTGGCTGACGAGTTCGGCATGCAGGCTGCGCGGCCAGGGCCATTGCGCATTGATATCGGCAAGCGAGGGCTCGTCGATCGCGACGATGACGGGTCCGCCCGGCGGCGGACGCGGATCGTCGACGGTCGAGAGATAGTCGAAGCTCCTGAGTTCCAGCAGCGACCATGCGGGCAGGCGCGACAGCAGCGATATGGCGATCAGCACGGCGAGCGACAGCACCAGCAGCCGGAGGCGGCGGCTTACCGCCTGGCCGCCATCCAGCCCGGCCTGCCCTGGCTTGTCCTGCGTGCGCATCAGAAGCGGACTTTGAGCGTGCCCTTGAAGGCGCGGCCCCAGCCGGGCACGCCGGGCGTGACCTCGAAATCTTCGTCGAGCAGGTTATAGGCGGCGGCCTCGAGCTCCATGCGCTTGTCGAAGGGTTCCCAGACGAGGTGGGCGTCGAGGCTCCAGTAATCGTCGAGCTTGGTGCCGAGATCGTCGCCGTCGCGCTCGCCGATGTAATTGGCCGCTATCGTCGCCTTGACCTTGGCCTCGTTAACCCAGGTCAGCGCGATCTGGCCGGAATTCTTGGGAATGAATGGCAGGGAGCCGCCGTAATTCGGCTGGAGCGGGTCCTTGTTCTCCGATTCCATATAGGCATAGGTGGCGGAAAGGCCGAAACCAGCACCTAGCGCCAGGTTTGCGGTGAGGGCGGCACGGTCGATACTGCCGCGCGACAGCGGCAGGCTGTCGGCCGCCGGAAGCGAGATCAGCGGAAAATCGATCGAGAAATCATGCAGTTCCTGGTGCTGGTATTCGACTGAGGTGAAGAACCGGTCGGTCCATTCGGCGTCCCATTGCAGCGCCGCCGTATCGGCATACCCCTCGAGGCCGATCGAATACTGGTTGGCCTGCAATCCGAGGACGCCGATCGGGGCAAGAGTGGGTACGCCGGTGTCGAGGCTCTGGCGCATGAAGGCGGCGCGCAGCCAATGGTTCTGGGCGGGTTTCCAGGCAAGGCCGAAACGTGGTTCCAGGCGGCTGACGTCGACTCCGTCGCCTTCCATATGCGTGCCGAAGAGAGCGTATTCGCCCTTGAGATCGGGTGTAATCTCGTGCAGCACGTCGATGTAGGCGCGGCTGATATTGACGCGGTTGCTGAATGTGTCCGGGCCGGTCGTGGTCTCCGGGATGATCACGACGCGCGGAAAGAGTTCATGCAGGCGAGAAGAGGTGGTCGTGCTGACATCGATCCAGCCGCCTTCGATGCCGTACCGCCACGTCAGCGGTCCGCTGCCGACGGAATGGCTGAGCGCGCCGATATAGGTTTTTGAAGACAGATCCTCGGTCCCGTCCAAGAATGGAATAATGTCGGGGTCGCGCAGGCCGAGAACCGGCGCATCGTCGACCTGAAGAGAGGTGGACGTCCGCGACTTGCTTTCCGAATAGAGGAAGGCGCCGTTCAAGATATTTTCGTAGCCGAAGGTATGGCTCCAGCCGAGGCCGGCATTGGTGGTTTCGCTGATATTGCGCCGATAGTTGTATTCCGAAGAGACTTCAGTTGGAATCCCGAAGCCCAGGAGGTTGAGGAAGTCGGTCAGTGACGAGCCTTGCGTCAGTGCGTTCAGCGTTCCATCGTTCTTGGCATGGTTGACATAGGCCACCACGCGATCGTCGGGCGTCACCGTTGCCGTCAGATAGCCATTGCCGCCGATAAGCTTGTTGTCGGTCTGGAAGCCGCCGAAATCGCGATAGTCGCCATCGAGCGCCAGTTCTTCCCAGGTCAGGTTGCCATAGAAGCTGAGTGGGATCGTCTCGTTCGAGAAACCCTGGATTTCAGCCTCGCCAATACCCCTTGTATGGCCGTCGACGCTGTTGATGCCGCCGCCAAGCGAGCCTTCGATGAACGGCGTGCGCAGCAGCGTTGCCGAACGAGAGCGGCCGGAAAGCATATGCGGATCAAGCAGCAAACCCTGGATAAAGGATGAATAGCTCGATGCGTTGCCACGGTTCTGGATGACATTGTCGTCGCTGAAGCTCGTTGCGTTGACGTAAGGGAAGATACTGCCCTTGATCGACTGATCGATATAGCCGCTGCCTTCGAAGGGACTGAAGACCGCGTCCCCGTAATAGCGGCCCCAGGCATCTAGACCCTGCAGGCGAAAAGCGTTGTTCAGCGTCGAGCCGGCATTCTGATTGGCGCCAAGGGCGCTGTAATCGCCGCCGCGGGCGCGCGAGCGGCGGAGAAATTCCTGCGCGTTGCGGATCGCGCCGTCGGCGTCGTAATCGTCGATATCGACGGCGGTGCGGAAGGAGGAGATGACCGGATCGTTCTTGTCGAGCCTGTCGGCATTGTCGACCGCTTGCTCGGAGGGAATGCGGTCGCCCTTTTCGTAATGGGCAGCGGCGAGCATCAGCTGCGATTGCGAATGGGCGGGATTGGCGGTGCTGGCGGCCAGCAGGTCCTCCAGCGCCTTGTCGCGCTCGCCGGTCTGCAGGTAATAGCGGCCGCGGGCGAGGAGGGCGATGTCGAAGGAGGGGTCGGCGGCAAGCGCCGCATCGATCTCGCGCTTGGCCTCCTTCATGCGCGATTGGTCGAGATAGAGGATGGCAAGGTTGGCGTGGGGGACGGGATCTTGCGGATCGAGGGCGATCGCCCTCAGGAAGGCAGTCTCGGCCTCGCCATTGGCGTCGCGGGCGCTCTGCAGCAGGCCCATCGAGTTCAACGATCCCGAGGCTCCCGGCGCAAGTTCGATGGCACGGTTCAGATCGGCAAGCGCCCCGTTGATATCGCTTTCGTAGCTCGCCTTGTACGAGGCGCGTGCGGCAAGGGCGATCGGATGGTTAGGATCGAGCGCGAGCGCGCGGTTCACCGCCTCCTGCATCTGGGCGCGGTCATCGATCAGTTGCGCCAGCTGGGCGCGGATCGCAGGAAGGGTGGGATCATCCGGATAACGCCTTTCCGCATCCTTGATCAGGTCGACGGACGCGCGGGGATTTTTGAGAAAGCCCGCCGTATAGGCCTGCATGATCGCGCCATAGGGGCCGACAGCCGATGATGGCGGCTTTTCGACATGGGCTGGATCGGCAAGCGAGCGGGCGAAATAGCCGCCATACTGCGCCATGTTCCGGCGGGCCGGATCGAGATGTGGCAGTGCCGCCGCAAAGAGCCTTGCGGCTTCGTCGTAGCGTTTTTCGGCGCCGGCGATCGTGGCATCGATCAAGTCGACGCGCGCCTTCTGAAGGGTCGTCAGCTTGCGCTGGCGAACCTCCTGAAGCGTCTCTGCGGCGACTTGCCGGCCGTCGAAGGCGCTCTGCACTTCGGCAAGCTCCAACCAGTCCTCGGTGGTGCGACGTTCCGGCGGCAAAGCCAGCAGCCGGCGGCGCTCTTCGGCCATGCGGCCTGCCGGCAGCGGCGAAGTCGGCATCAGGCCGAAGCCGTCGCGAAGGTTCAGATAGAACAGCATCTGCTCGCGGTCGTCGGGCGTGACGATCACCAGCTTGTGCGGCGCCTGGCCGATGGTGGCGACCGCCCCTTCGCCCTCGTTCACCTCGACGCTGCCCTGCGGATTGGTGAGCGCCACGCGCCCTTCCAGCACGATCATCGAGGTCCTGGAGCCCTCGACGGTCATCGTCCAGTCCGTGCCGCGGATGGCGGCTGCCGCCGCAGGGGTCTCGACCGTCAGCCCCTGGCCGCCGCGCTCGGCGCGCGCCCAGATCGTTCCCGATTGCAGCTCCAGCGTCGTGTCGCCGGTGGCCGCCATTTTCTTGACCTGCAGCGAGGAATTGCGGCCGAGGCGAACCTGGGTGTGATCGGAAAAGACGATGGCGAGCTGGCCGTTGGCATTGGTGCGCAGCACATCGCCGGTCAGGAGATCCTGATTGATATCGACGACACGCCAGTTCGACACGTCGATGAAACGGACCTCTTCGCCCGCCTTGCGGGCGATGACGGAACCGGCGACCGGTGTGGCACGCTGCAGCGGCTCGGCCATTGCCGACGGCCCGAAACCGGGCAGAGCAAGCGCCAGCGCCATCCCCACGCGACAGATGTTCTTGGAATAACCCCGCATGACCCAGACCCCATCCCACCTCCCGTTTGTCCGTGTAGCGTGGAAAAGTCAAGCGTATTGCACACGTGTTCTTGCTTTCGCCGTCAAGTGTAATATCAGAGAAACACTTGGGGACGGAGTATTCACGTGAGCGAATTCGAAACTGCAACTGAGGTTATGCTAAGTCAGCCGTCGAGTGCGGATATCGGTGTCGAGTATTTCGATCATATCAAGAAAATCAATGATATATTTTACGATCAGATCAAGATATCTGATCAAAAGGCCGCCTATATCTTTACATTTATGCTGGCTTTCCTGGTGAGTTCCAGCGAGGTGAGGGCGGTCTTCAACCCGGTGCGTTATGTCGCCGGCACGTCTGGGAGCATGCTGTTCTCGGGCCTGCTTGCCGCAGCCTCGGTCTTCTCAATCCTGTCGGCGATCCTCGTCGTGCTGCCGCGCCGTTTGGATAGCTCGACCTCACTGTTCTGGGGCGCCTGGCACAACCACCGCGAGCTGTTCTTCGACGCGGCACTGCGGCGCGACGAGCGCTATCTGTTCGATCAGTATCTCGAAAACGCCAATATCCTCTCCGCCATCGCCCGCAGCAAATACCGCTGCGTGACCTTTGCGTTTCGTGGCTTGATGGTGAGCGTCATCGCCTACGTGCTGCTGTTGGCGGCGGTGTGAGGCGTGGGTTGCTTTGCGCTTGTCGGTCGGCTGGCGCCGGCGTGAGCGCAAGCGACGCCAGGAATGCAGGCGCGCCGAAGCGCGCCCGTCCATTCAATCCTCGACCTCAATAATCAGCTCAAGCTCGATCGGCACGCCTAGCGGCAGGCTGGCGACGCCGAGCACGACCCGGCCGGAGAGCTTTTCCTCGCCGAAGACCTGGAGCAGCATTTCCGACGCGCCGTCCGCGACCTTCGGATGGTCGCGGAAATCGCCTTCGGTGGCGATGTAGACGCCGAGCTTGACGACTTTTGCGACCCTGTCCAGCGAGCCGAGATGGTCCTTGGCGGCGGCAAGTGCGCTGAGTGTCGCCGTTTCGGCGGCCTTCCGACCATCTTCGGCCGTCAGTGCGCCGCCGACGCGGCCGACATAGCGCGGCTCGCGGTTGATGACTGGCAACATGCCGCTGAAGAAGACCAGCTTGTCTGATCTGACCGCCTCGACATAGGCCCCCAGGGGTGTCGGCGGTGGGGGAAGCGTGATGCCGAGTTCCTGCAGCCGCCGTTCTGCGCCGGCTGCCTGCGCTTGCGGGTGGTTTACCATCTGCCCAGATGTGCGCCGCCGTCGACGTGCAGCACCTCCCCGGTGACGCGCGGAGCCTCGGTTAGGAAGACGACCGCATCGACGACTTCCCCGACGTTGGAAATGCCGGCCATCGGTGACAGCGTGCTGAGGAAGTCTTTCGGATTGTCCTTGTGCAACGGCGTATCGACGACCCCGGGAGCCACCGTGTTGACGCGAATTCCCTCACTTGCATATTCCATCGCCAGGTTCTTGGAGATCGCGTCGATGCCGCCCTTGGTCATCATGGCGACGGAAGCCGAGAAACCGGCGATCGGATGATCGATCAGCGGGGTGGTGATGCTGACGATGCTGCCGCCCGATTTCTGAGCGAGCATCTGCCGGACGACCAACTGGGTCAGGTGAATGAAGCCTTCGAGATTGGTTGAGGACAGCTTTCGGAAGTCGGTCAGGGTGTAATCGACGAACGGCTTGCTGAAGAAAATGCCGGCATTGTTGACGAGGGCGTCGATCGAGCCGAACCGGTCGATCGCGGTCTGTGCGACCCGCGCCGCGGTTTCGGCATCGCCGATGTCGCCATCGACGAGCGCCAGCTTATCTGAAGCCTGAAAGGCATCCGAGGCGCTGACCTGGCGCGAGGTGGCGACGACATTATAGCCGCGCTCGATGAAGGCGTTGACGAGCCCGGCTCCAATTCCCTGGGAGGCGCCCGTGACGATGACAGTCTTTGCGGTAGTCATGTTGAACTCCATAATTTAGTCGGGCAACGAAGGTCTTGCGCTTGCGAAGGCCGGGTCGCTCGAGATGGGGCGGCTGCGAATGCGCCTCCATCGGGTTGTGATTGTTTTCGCAAGGTGAATATGGCAAAAACTCCATTCCTCGATTAGATGGAAATATCTGGATTATCTTTTGCATGTATGCAAAAATAGCGGCATGGCGGACCTGAACGACATCGCGGTTTTCGTGACGGTGGCGCGGTACGGCAGCTTCAGCCGCGCCGCCCATTCTCTCGGTATGCCGGTCTCGACCGTCAGCCGGAAGGTGACGTCGCTGGAGGAGCAGCTCGGCGTGACGCTGCTACAGCGCACGACACGCAAGCTCAGCCTGACCGCGCAGGGGAGCGCCTATTTCGATCGGTGCAGCGAGCCGCTCGCCCATCTTGTCGACGCCGAACAGGCCCTGACGGAGGCGCAGAGAAAGCCGGAAGGCTTGCTGAAAATCTCCGTGCCCGTCATCTTCGGGCAGGAGGTTTTCTATGAATTCGTTTCGGCCTTCCTGAAGACCTATCCCGAGATCCAGGTTGATCTCTTCGTCACCAACCTGTTCCTCGATCTGATCGCCGAGAATATCGATCTCGGCATCCGCTTCGGCGAACTCAAGGATTCCTCGATCGTCGCGCAGCGGCTCGGAAAGAGCGTGCGCTATCTGGTCGCCGCACCGGACTATATGAAGGGCAGGCCGCTTCCCTCAAAGCCCGAGGACCTGAAGCACCACCAGTGCGTGCTGCTGAACGGCCGCAACGGCGAAGCGGAATGGCATCTCGTCAGCGGCCTCAAATCGGTTCGCCAGCAGGTGTCGGGGCCGGTCTCGAGCCGGGATTTCGAGGCGGTGAGCGCCTTCACCTATCGCGGGCATGGCATCGGTCTGCTGCCTTCCACCTATTGCGACGATGAGATTAGAAGAGGCGAACTCATCCGCCTGCTGCCCGACTGGTCGTCCGAGGAGATATTCGTGCATGCGGTCTATCCGACACGCCGCTTCCTGCCCTTGCGCCTGCAGGTTTTCCTCGAAGCGCTGAAGGCATGGAAAAACCCGTTATGGCTGCCATTGCATTGAGGGCGTCCTGATCGGTGCTACACGAGAGCCTCGCGCGGAGGAGCGCGGCTCAGGGCCCAACTCGCCTGGCCAATCCATCACCGAAAATTGAAGCCCCGCGGGCGGCCCCACGTCCGGTGCCGGCCAAGCTGTGTTAAAGTTGCCTCGCCTGGGAATGGCGCAGGGATTGGATAGCCAATGCTGACGACACTTGCGGTGCTGATGGGTCTTTCCGGCGTCGCCCCGGTCGCTGAGGTCGGGAGAAGCGAGGTCGACGTGGCGCTGGTGCTGGCCGTCGACACCTCGCGGTCGATGGATTTCGAAGAGATCGGCATCCAGCGCCAGGGTTATGTCGAGGCGCTCAAGCACAAGGAATTCATCGATGCGGTCAAAGGCGGTCTGACCGGGCGCATCGCCATCAGCTATTTCGAATGGGCGGGCTATGTCGTCCAGGATTCGGTGATCGACTGGCAGATTATCGAGACGGAAGCGGATGCGATCGCCTTTGCCGACAAGCTCGACGCCCGGCCGGTCGCCACACAGCGGCGCACCTCGATCTCCACCGCCATCGCCCAGGGCGCCAGCATGATCATCGCCAGTCCCTTTCAGGGCGCGCGGGAGGTCATCGACGTTTCCGGCGACGGCCCGAACAATTCCGGCAATCCCGTGACACCAGCCCGCGACAGGGCGGTGGAAGCGGGCATGGTCATCAACGGCCTCGCCATCATGCTGCGGCCTTCCGATGCGCCCGACGGGCTCGACAAATATTACGCCGATTGCGTCATCGGCGGCCCCGGCGCCTTCGTGCTGCCGGTCCACAAGATCGAGGATTTCGCGGTCGCCGTGCGCCGCAAGCTGGTGCTTGAAATCAGCGGCCTTTGGCCGCCGGCGACAGTGCGTGAGATCGCGGGGGATGCGCCCGCAGCCGACTGTCTGGTTGGCGAGAAACAGTGGCGGGATTTTTTCGAGCGGTGACGGGCTTTTTTTGCCATCACTTTCGCTCGGGGTGAAGCGAGAGACAATGAAAGACGTGCCGTGTGGCCCCCTCATCTGCCTGCCGGCATCTTCTCCCCGCTGGGGAGAAGGGGGCAAGCCGGACGACCTTCATTCGCAAGCTGAGGTTTCAAGGGACGCGAGGCGCCGCCGCGATTCCGCTTCTCGCCTCGGGGAGAAGATGCCGGCAGGCAGATGAGGGGGCTACACTGCACGTCCTTCATTGTCCTTCGCCTCGCCTTGAGCGGCAAGCGAAAGGCAAGCGGACTGCATCATTATTAAGAGGCAACACAGACGCGACGAGCGTCTGCGTCCCTCTACCGCCATCTACAGCGGCAGTTCCCTGCCGGCTTGTTCGCTGACCATGTATTGGGCGTACCAGTCCGGCCAGCCTTCGTCGTGCTTGCCGCCGTTGCGCTTCTCGTGTTCGCCGTGGGCGGTCGCCGCGCGGCGCAGCGCTGAGGCAAGGTCGCTCGACGTTGCAAAGGCCGTCTCGTCGGCGTCGATGCGTCCAGGCAAGCGCTCGGTGACTTCCTGGAACAGCCAGCCATTGCCGTCGGGGTCCTTGAACGAGGCGAAGGAGCGGTAGCTGCGGTGCTCGGGATCGCGACCGGTGATCCTGAGCCGTCCGAAGAGATAGGGCTCGTCCTTGCCGGCATAGACGCCTGATGCGTCATGGAACACGTCGCTGACCTCGACGCCGCGGGCGATGAGATCGCGGCGGGCGGCCTCGATGTCGGTGACGATGAGGTACAGCCCCTGGGCGGAGCCTGGTGCCGCGGGGGTGATATTCTTGCCGAAGATGATCGCGCAGCCGGAGCCGGGCGGGGTAAACTGGATCACCCGGAAATCGGCATCATTGGCGAAATCGGCGTCTAGCCGCCAGCCCAGCCCGTCGTAAAAACGTTTGGCGCGGTCAACGTCGGAAACGGGGATGACGACCACTTCGAGCTTGGTGTCGACCGGCCGTGTTCTCTGATTTTCGATAGGGGGTTCACTGCGCATTGCATTGCTCATCTTCAGCTCCTTGGGGTTCTGGATGCATTAAGAATGGCGATACATGTCGGGGTCGAGTGGACCACAGCGCGGCGAGGGCGTCGAATCAATTATTCTGTCGGAATTGACCCGATGAAGGCGGCGGGACCGATCCCGCCGCCTCGGTTCCGAGGATCAGCCTTTTACGCTGCAAGAGCGGCGCGTGTCTTCCCGATCGTCAGCGCGGCCTTTGCGGCCTCCCGCCCTTTCTCGACGAAGTGTGCGCGGTAGATCTGCTTATGGTGCTCGGTTTCCTGATACTGATGCGGCGTCAGCGAAACCGACAGCACCGGCACGCCCGTATCCATGCCGGCGCGCATCAGCCCATCGACCACGGCCTGGGCGACGAATTCGTGGCGGTAAATTCCACCGTCGACGACGAAAGCGGCGGCAACGACGGCGGCATAGCGCCCGGTTGCGGCAAGATCACGGGAAAGCAGCGGCATCTCGAATGCGCCGGGAACATCGAACACATCGACCTGCTCGGGCGGAACGAGCTGATGGAAGCCGTCAAGGGCGCGGTCGACGATGTCGGCGTGCCAGCTGGCTTTGATAAAGGCGTAGCGGGTGGGTGTCATTGTAATCTCCTTTGGCGAACAGACACATCACCCAAGGCGATCACGAACGTCCCCGACAGCCGCAAGGGCGGTGGGAACGCGCGTTCTCTTTCATCCGGACTATGACCGTCGGCTCAGGCATCTCACCTGATCTGCTGACCCTTCCTGAGAAGGCGCTCGCGGGCTCGCAATCGAAACTGCATACCGCCGGTAGGGACTTTCACCCCGCCCTGAGAACGGCGGGGACAATAGGGGCAAGGCGGCGGGCTGGCAATAGGGTGAAATGCTTTCATTGTGCAATGCGGCGTGGTCCGGGCGTGAGTGGCTCGAAGGGCAAGGCGGTTGTTCCGGTATGCCCCGGCCATATACCTTTCGCTTGCCGCTCAAGGCGTTCGTCTCTGACGCTCCTCACCCCCTCATCTGCCCTGAAGGGCACCGACCGGGGTCGAGCGACGATAGGAGCGAGTGCACTGAGCGTAAGCGAAGGGCGTAGTGACGATCCAGCCTCGGAGAGGAATGTCTCCATCGCCCTTGCTGAACCCACACGTTTGCCTACATGCTTCCAATGAGGACACCCCGTCAAAATAGCGTAGCGCCGATCCCGCCCAAGGCGAGGGCAGGCCATGACAACCATGGGAGAGAGAGATGCAAGACCCCCTCGTCGTTCACCGCGAGGCGCATATCGCGGCGCCGCCGGCCGCGGTGTTTGCGTTGATGACCGACCCGGAAAAGATCCTGCGCTGGATGGGAACGGAAGCGCAGGTCGAGCCGCAGCCGGGCGGGCTCTATCTCGTCAACGTCACCGGCGCCCGCTTTGCGCGCGGCTCGTTTCGCGAGGTGGTGCCGGTTCATCGCCTTGCTTACAGCTTCGGCTGGGACGGCAGCGAGGTGGTGCCGCCGGGTTCGAGCCTGGTCGAGATCGATCTGATCGAGCAGGGGGGCGGAACGCTGCTGCGGCTCACCCATAGCGGTCTGCCGAGCGCCGATCAATGCGCGGGCCATGCGGAAGGCTGGGCGCATTACCTCGGGCGGCTGATCGAGGTCGCCGCCGGGCGTGACCCGGGTCCCGACTCATTTTCCGGCAGGACATGAACGGTTTTTGCAGGCCGGAGGCTTGTCCCGAAGCGGTTGCCGTTGCGGGAAAACGGCTGGCCGGCGCTCCGACCGGCCGTCCGAAAGCGCTTCTATTTCGCCCGCAAACATGAACGCTCAGTTCATCTCCAGTTCAATTTGGCCGCCCTAGGGTGAGGGTGGCTGGATGAAATGGAGTTTCCGATGAAGGCACTTTCTATCGCGGCTGCCTTGCTCGCTGGCAGCCTCTCGATCGGCACAGCTGAGGCGATGCCGATGGGGACAATCAATGTCCAGAGCAATGTCACAAGCGATGTTACAAAGGTCGACTATGCGTGCGGCCGCGGCTGGCACCTGACCCGCTGGGGCGAATGCCGGCGAAACTGGCGACGCCCGCCGCCGGTGGCCTTCTACGGCGGTCCGCCCCGCTGGGGCTGGGAGCGGCGTCACCGGGATTGGGATGGTCCGCGCTGGCGCGATGAGCGGCGTGGCGAGTATCGCCGCCGCTGGCGGGATGATTATTAAGGTCGCAGTCAGAGACAGATCGATGGGGTCGGCGCAATCTTCGCCGGCCCTTTTTATAGACGTTTCTTCGGCGCCTTGGCGTCAAACCGTGCTGACGAGCCAGTGTTTGCTGTCGATCAGTTCTTCGAGCTCGACAGGATCCTTGACGCCGAATTCATACCATTCGACGAGCTCCTTCGCCTTGCGGCTGCTCTCCTCTGCGGTCAGCTCGATCTGATATCTTTCGCACCACCGCCGAAGGATCGACGTCAGCAGCGTCATGTCATTGCCGTCAAGCGGATCTTTCGGCCAGAATATCGTGCCCATCGTACCCCTCAATCACACGATGACGAACGGCGCATAATGGAATGAAAACTGCGCAAGTTTAAAGTGTTATTTTTTGTTTTGCGCCGTGATGAGATTGGCGACAGGAACAGGGCCGCGAGCGGCGTTCTTGCGGGCATGCCGGGGCGATGTCATGTTAGGGCATGGATCTGCCGTCTCCCCTTGCTTGGCTGGTTGACGAGGCCGCGGCCTCGCCCGGTCCCGAACGGTTTCTGGCCGCGCTCGGGCGCCGGCTGTTGGCTAACGGCCTGCCGCTTTCGGGCGGCGCGCTGACGCTGTCGGTACCGCATCCGATCATCGCGCGGCGCACCTGGCTGTGGCGGGCCGAGACCGGGGCGGTCATCGAGGCGCTGGCCTTCGCTGCGGCTCCACAGAACGAGGCCGGCCGCGAGTGGCTGGCCGGGCTCGGGCCGGTCTGGGAGGAGAGGATCGGGCCTTCGCCGGATGACCCCATGCTCGGCTGGGCGGGCATAGCCGACGGGGCAGGGGCGGAGGCCTTCGCTCCCGATGCAGCCGCCCGGCTGCGGGAGGTCGCGCGTTTTGCCGCCGCGCCGCTTGCCGCACTTGCGGCGCGGGAGGCGCGGACGGCGCTGCTCGAAGCCTATCTCGGCCGGCGCAGTGCGGCCCGGGTTCAATCAGGCGCGCTCGCCCGCGGCAGCGGCGAAACCATCCGTGCCGCTCTTCTCTGCGCCGATCTGCGGGATTTCACCGCGCTTTCTGAAGTCACCGAGCCGCATGCGATGATCGCCGCGCTCGACGCCTATTTCGACCGCGTCGCCGGCGCCGTGCACGCCTTCGGCGGCGAGGTGCTGAAATTCATCGGCGACGGCGTGCTGGCGATCTTTCCCGTTACGACAGGCGCCGAGGCCCGGGGCGATCGCGACGCCTGCGAGGCGGCGCTGAGGGCGGTCGCGGCCAGCCGCGCCGGCATGATCCATCTCGACCGGATGCGTGAGGCGGAAGGTCTGGCGCCGCTGCCCTTCGGCGCCGCGCTGCATTTCGGCGAGATCCTCTGGGGCAATATCGGCGCGGCCGACCGGCTGGATTTCACCGCCATCGGCCCGGCGGTCAATCTGGTCAGCCGGCTGGAAGGGCTTTGCAAGCCGCTCGGCCGCAGCGTGCTGATCTCGGGCGCCGTGGCGGCGAACACGGCGACGACGCTGATACCGCTCGGAGAGCAGAGTTTGCGCGGTATCGCCGAGCCTTGCGCGGTCTTCACCCTGCGGGAAGATTGAGCCTGCGGGCAGGTGCACCATTTATGCAAAGAAATATTTGCAAAGATATATTTGCAATTGTATATTTGGCTCCATGAAAGATCAGCGCTCCCAACCTGCCGCAGATGCCGCCTCCCGCACCGTCAGCCGGGTCGTGCCCGAGCCGACCGCGCTGAAGGCGCTCGCCCATCCTGTCCGGCTGCGCATGCTCGGCATGCTCCGGATCGATGGGCCTGCCACGGCGACGCAGCTCGCGGCGCGGCTCGGCCTGAACAGCGGGGCGACGAGCTATCATCTGCGCCAGCTTGCGCAATACGGCTTCATCGAGGAGGCGCCGCATGCATCGAGGCGCGACCGCTGGTGGCGTGCCAGCCACGAGCTGACCTCGGTGCCGCCGAGCGAGGCCGAAGGAGAGGGGCTCGATCTCGACATCGCCTTCAATCAGGCGGCCCTCTCCCTGCAGGTCGGCCAGATGCAGCAGGCGTTGGAGGAATATGCCGAGTTGCCGGCCGAATGGCGCAAGGCGACGGCTGCCGACGACATCATCATCCCGATGACGGCTGATCAAGCCGAGGCTCTGACGAAACGGCTGACCGGCATCATCCTGGAAGCCATGCGGGCAGCCCCCCCGCTGGGCGAGGCGGCGTCTCGGGATCCCGGCATGGTTCCCTTCTACGTCATGCTGCACGCCTTCCCCTATCCGGGCCGCGTTCCGCATCGCGAGGGGGAGGATGAGCCGTGAGGAGGGGCAGGCCTTTCCTGGCGCTCGCCGCTGCCGAGACGTGTTCGCTTTCCGGCACGCGGCTATCGACCATCGCTATTCCCTGGCTGGTGCTGAGCACGACGGGCAGCCCTGTCCTGACAGGGCTGACGGCGATGATGGAGATGCTGCCCTATGTCGTCGCCAAGGCGCTCGGCGGGCCGCTGATCGACCGCGTCGGCGCCAGGCGCATCGCCATCGTCTGCGATAGCGCTTCGGTGGCCGTGGTCGGGCTGGTGCCGCTGTTCGATCTTTTCGGCATGCTGACTGTGCCGATGCTGCTGCCTGTTGTCTTTGCCATGGGCGTGCTGCGTGGGCCTTCCGACGCGGCCAAGCAGGCAATGGTTCCCGATATCGCCAGGCTCGCGAAGGTGCCGCTCGAACGGGTGACCGGCGTCGCCAGCGCGATCGAGCGGCTGGCCTCGACGGCGGGCGCCGCCGGCGCCGGCGCGCTGATCGGGCTGATCGGCCCGGGTCAGGCGCTCCTCGTCAATGCCGCCACCTTTGCCGCCGCCGCGCTGATCGTCGCAGTCGGCATTCCCGGGATACGGGGCGCGCCCGAGCTATCCGGCGCACCCGGTGCCCGACTGGTCGAAAGGGCTTCTTATCTCGACGATCTCCGGGAAGGCTGGCGCTTTCTGCGCGGCGATGCGGTGCTCGTCAGCATCGTCGCCATGGTGGCGATCACCAATCTGCTGGATCAGGCCTATCATGCGGTGCTGCTGCCCGTCTGGACACGCGATTCCGGCCATGGTCCGGAACTGCTGGGAGCGATGTTTGCGGCATTCGCCGGCGCGTCGATCGCAGGTGCGGCGATTGCCGCGGCAATCGGCGAGCGGATGCCGCGCCTGATGGTCTATACCGTGGCATTCCTGTTGACCGGTTTTCCCCGCTTTCTCGTTGTTGCGCTGGATGCGCCGCTCGGCCTTGTCTTTACGACCCTGGCCATCGCAGGATTCGCCTCGGGCTTCCTCAACCCGATCCTCTCGGCGGTGATCTTCGAGCGCATTCCCAAGCCGCTGACCGGCCGCGTCACCTCCATGAACGCCGCTCTCTGCTTCGCCCTCATTCCTTTCGGCGGCCTCGTGGGCGGCGCTCTGATCAGCACCATCGGTCTTGCCGCGGCGCTGCTGCTCACCGGGTTTGCCTATCTCGCCGCGTCCCTCCTTCCCCTTGGCCTGAAAAGTTTCCGCGGTTTCGACAGATCGGTTGCCGATGCCGGTGCTTCCGTATCAAGGCGATGAGCGCGCGCCCGCTCTCTCTTGCCCCAGCGCCTCGACCAACAGATCGATAAAACGGTGGATGCGCGGTTCCAGCAGGCGCTTGTCGGGATAAAGCGTGACGATCTTTGTGTCATCGGCTTCCAGTTCGGGCAGGACCTGCCGAAGATGCCCGGCGGCGAGATCGCCGGCGATGAGGAAATCGGGCAGGAGCGCGATGCCCAATCCCGCCCGGGCAGCGTCGCGGATCGCCTCGCCGCTATCGAGCCTCAGGCGGCTGCGCCCCTGCGCCTTGATCCAGGAACTGCCCTTGCCGCGAAAACGCCAGCCCTGCCTCTGGTTGCGGCTGGTGAAAATCAGGCAGTCGTGGGCTGCGAGATCGTCGATATCGCGTGGCTCGCCGCGCGCGGCGAGATAGGAGGGCGAGGCGCAGAGGCGCGTCCTGTAGGTGGCGATCACATGCGAGACCAGCCGGGAGTCCGACGCAGTTGCGCCGATTCGGATCGCCAGATCGAAGCCTTCCTCGATGATGTCGGCGAGACGATCGGTGAAGCTCATCTCCACCTGGATGTCGGGCCAGGTCCGAAGGTATTTTTCCAGCAGAGGCAATATGACGAGCCGTCCGAAGGCATCGGGTAGGGTGAGCCTGAGAACGCCGCGCGGCATGCCGCTCTGGCCTCCCACGCTCGCTTCCGCCTCGTCGACCGATGCGAGAATCTGCAGGCCGTGCTCGTAAAAGACCCGCCCTTCATCGGTCAGGCTTAGCGTTCTCGTCGTGCGGTTGAGCAGACGCGCGGCGAGCCGCTCTTCCAGGCGGATGACCGCCTTTCCCGCCGCCGAGCGGGACAGGCCCATGGCCTGGCCGCCGGCAATAAAGCTTCCGGCATCGACGACGGCCATGAAGATCAGGATATCGTTCAGGTTCGTGCGCGGCATCAGGCAACTCGAGCGGTTCGGTCCCAGCCATAAGTCGGTCAGTCATGCAACCGATTCAAGGCTCGGACCATCAACGCTCACGACGCCTGTAAGGTCCCGACACTTCGCAATTGAGGCGTTGGAACGGGGCTACAGCATATCGCCGAGGCTCCAATGGTTGTTCCATCGGGCGTCGATCTCGTCGTCGACATTCTGATATCTGATGTCGGTCGAGAGGCGCAGCCTTCGGCCGCGATCCTGGTTGGTGGTCGAGGCGTGGATCATGTAAGGTGAGTGGAGCACGACGTCACCGGCCTCATAATCGGCGGCGAGCCAGCGGGTGTCGAAGCGCTCCGCCATATCCGGGAGATCCTTCGAGACCCAGCCGCCTTCCGTCATGTGGCTGTTATAGGCGCTGATCCGCTCTTCAGGCGAAAGATCGCCGCTAGCGGCGTGGAACTCGGCCTCCATCTTGACTCCAAGTGCGTGCGAGCCTTCGAGGTAGACCAGGCCGCCCATCTCCGAGGGGATATCGCCGATCGGGATCCAGGCAGTCACCAGGCGGCTGGTGCCGCCGCGGAGATAGACGAGATCGTAGTGGGCGGGGGTGGCAGTCGGCGAACCGGGCTGAGTGAAACGCATGATCTTGCGCTTGTGCAGGTAGGAGATGCCCTGCAGAAATTCGTCCATGAAGCGGGTGAGCGGTGGTTGCGCGCAAAAGCCTTCATAGGCGGCGGAGCGGACAAGCGACATCAGGAGCCGGTTCGCCAGGCTCCAGTCGACGTCGGTGGCCGAGGCGATCCCTTGCGAAAAATCGCTGCCGGGCTCGACCAGTCCTGTCACCGCGAGGCGTTCGAACACCCAGCCGCGGAAGTCGATGATGTCGGCCCAAGGCAGAAGACCTTTCAGCCAGACATAGCCATCGTTCTGGTAACGGCGGCGGATGGCGTCGATACCGATGGCGGGGTCGGTCGGTGTGAGCCAGCCCGTCCGTTCCGCCGGCAAGCTTTTGCCGTGGGCGGCAAGAGGAAATTCCGGTGTTCGGGTCTGCATGGTTTTGGCGGCAATCGACATTTCAGCCTTCCCCAGCTTGAATTGATTTGCCATCAATTAGCTGATCTGCAGGGATAACCGACATGGAGGAAATTCATAGCTGGACTTTTCGCTCATCATGAAAAACGCCGAGGCCATTTATAGAACGCCGCTTGGCGCGGCCGGCGGACTGGCGGTCACCGGCAGCGGCAGGCAGCATGCCCGCCATGCGGTGACCGAGCGAAAACTTCCGAGTTTCGCCGTCGTGCTGGTGGAGCGCGGGCAGGGCTGGCTGGAAACCGCCGCCAGCGGCCGCCTCAGCCTGACCGGACCTGCGCTGTTCTGGCTGTTTCCCAACCGCGCGCATTCCTACGCTCCCGACGAAGGCGGCTGGGACGAGCGCTGGGCGCTTTTCGAAGGATCCTTCCCGCGGGACTTCGTCAGGCTGAGGATCATTGCCGAGCACCATCCGGTCGTGCCCCTGCATCATCTCGATGAGTTGGCGCGGCTCTTCGGCAAGCTTCATGCCGATCTGCTTGACGATACCAATCTTGGGCAGGCGTCGGCGGCACTGATGCTGCATCAGATCGTCATCGCAGCCGCCAGACAGGCAATCGATGCAGTCGATCGGCGCCAGGCAGGGGCTGATATGGCCGACATCGTCGAAACGCTACGGCGGCGGGCGATGCAGCCGCTCGATCTTGCTGCCTTCGCCGCCGAGCACGGCATGTCGCCGGCCACGCTGCGCCGGCGGTTCACGCTTGAAACCGGATTGCCTCCCAAGGCATTTCAGCTTCGGGTGCGCATGGATCATGCCAAACAGCTGCTGGCAACCACCGACGAAAAGATCGAAACGGTTGCCGCCATGATCGGCCTGGATGATCCATTTTATTTTTCACGCATCTTTCACGAACGCGAAGGCTGCAGTCCCCGCGAATTCCGTGCGCGATATCTGCGGGGTTGAAAATGGCAGGTGTCAGCGCCAGCCGAGCGCCGGGGCGACGTGGGTCAGGATCGCTTCGATGACATGGGCGTTGTAGGCGACGCCGAGCTGGTTGGGGACGGTAAGCAGCAGCGTGTCGGCCTCGGCGATCGCCTGGTCCTCGGCGAGCTGCCGGATCAGGACGTCGGGTTCGGCGGCATAGCTGCGGCCGAAGATCGCCCGGGTCTTCTCGTCGAGGAAACCGATCTTGTCGTCCTCGTCGTTGCCGTAGCCGAAATAGGCGCGATCGCGGTCGTCGACCAGCGCGAAGATGCTGCGGCTGACGGAGACGCGTGGCTGGCGCGTGTGACCGGCCGCCTTCCAGGCCTCGCGGTAGGCGCGGATCTGGTCAGCCTGCTGGACGTGAAACGGCTCTCCCGTTTCGTCGTCCTTCAGCGTTGAGCTCTGCAGGTTCATGCCGAGCTTGGCCGCCCAGACGGCGGTGGCGTTGGAGCTTGCGCCCCACCAGATCCGCTCGCGCAGCCCCTCCGAATGCGGTTCGAGGCGCAGGAGGCCCGGCGGGTTCGGAAACATCGGCCGCGGGTTGGGCTTGGCAAAACCTTCGCCGCGCAGCACTTCGAGGAATACTTCGGCGTGGTGGCGGGCCATGTCAGCCTCGCTCTGGCCTTCGGGCGGCGCATAGCCGAAATGGCGCCAGCCATCGATCACCTGCTCGGGCGAGCCGCGGCTGATGCCGAGCTGCAGCCGGCCGCCGGCGATGAGATCGGCGGCACCCGCATCCTCGGCGATGTAGAGCGGGTTTTCGTAGCGCATGTCGATAACAGCGGTGCCGATCTCGATCCGGCTGGTTCTCGCGCCGACGGCTGATAGCAGCGGGAAGGGCGCGGCGAGTTGGCGGGCAAAATGATGCACCCGAAAATACGCGCCATCCGCACCGAGCTCTTCGGCTGCGACGGCAAGGTCGATCGATTGCAGCAGCGCATCACCCGCCGAGCGCGTCTGCGATTGCGGCGAGGGCGTCCAATGCCCGAACGAGAGGAAACCGATCTTCTTCATGCCGATGCCGCACCTTGAGCTGTTGTGCCTGTGGTCGATGGGTCATGACACAATTCCGGCCTTGAAGACAGTCGGGGATGAGGGCTTTTGTTTTGGGCCGATTGCGGTCGCTCGAACATCGCAACGACTAGCGGAAACCTGCGCGGATTAGTATCGTTGCTTAGCGGGTTGCGCCACTCGCATCACAGCGCGATTGCATCAACGCGCTTCACTATTTGCCAGAGGCTGCATGAGAATCATAAATAATACAACGGTGTCCCGGGCAATCGGGTGTATTCTCGGTCAACTGGCAGGGGATGCACTTGGCTCGCTGGTGGAATTTCAGACGCCTCAAGAAATACGCCAAAAATATCCCCATGGCGTTCGCGAAATTCATGATGGTGGCGCTTGGAACACCATTGCCGGTCAACCAACCGATGACTCCGAGATGGCGCTGGCTTTGGCCAGATCGATCGTCGCAGAAGGAATATATGTTCAGGACGCTGCCCGACGGGCCTATGAAGACTGGCTGGCATCCAAGCCTTTCGACATTGGCCGGACGGTGTACAATGGAATTCGTTACGAGCCTGATCACCAAAGCCAAGCCAACGGTGCGCTCATGCGTGTGTCACCTCTCGGCATTTTTGGATCTCAGTTTTCAACCGAACAGGTCGGGTTGTGGGCGGAACAGGACGCCATCATCACACATCCGAACCCTGTGTGCCGGCAGATCAACAATCTCTTTACTCGCGCGCTATCCTACTCGATTGCCGAAGGCCCGACGCCTCGAGATGTTTATCAGGCGGTCAGAAAATGGTCCGATGAGCTTGGTGTCGATCCCAGCATTCGTGATGCAATCACCGCCGCCGAAAAGGAACCGCCAAAGGACTTCGTGAATCAACAAGGCTGGGTCCTGATCGCATTTCAGAATGCCATTTTTCAATTGCTGCATTCGAATTCCTTGGAAGACGGCGTCGTGAGCACCGTCTCAAACGGTGGCGATACGGATACGAACGCGGCGATTGCCGGAGCGCTGCTCGGTGCGATTCATGGGGAGTGCGCAATTCCCAGCCAATGGCGTGAAACGATACTTTCCTGCCGACCACACGAGGGAAACCCAAAGGTCATGCATCCAAGGCCTGAACTATATTGGCCGGTTGACTGCATCGAGCTGGCCAGCCAGTTGTTGAAGAAGGCTGGTTAACAATGCCGTACCCATCCGCGGATTTGGCATGGCCGATGCGGCGATCAATATGTGAACTCAAGCCAAAGGCGAGGCAATCGCCGTAAGTGCCAGGAAATGAGTCGGATTTTCTGTCGGCAGTATTCAGATCCGCCGCGGCGATACGGACTTCACCTGGCTCCCAACAGGTTCTAAAAATGAAGCATGCGCTACACGTTCGCCATCGGTGATATCCACGGCTGTATCGATCCACTGAATAGGATGATCGATCGTATCGAGGCTTATGCGTCCGAAGGCACGATCGTCTTCCTTGGCGACTATATCGATCGCGGGCCGGACAGCAAAAGTGTCCTCGACTGTGTCATTGCAGGCACGTCCGACCGGTGGCGATGGATCTGCCTCAAAGGCAATCATGAGGACATGATGGTTGCCGCCTATGCCGACAGCGACAGCAGAGACGTGTGGATCAGCAACGGCGGACTTGAAACCGAAATGTCCTATGATGGCAGGGTTCTGCCTCAGCATTTGCAATGGGCTGACGATCGTCCCCTCATGCATGTGGATCGATATCGCATCTTTGTCCATGCCGGCGTTGTTCCGGAATTTCCGCTGCAACGGCAGACCAAGCGCGATCTTCTCTGGCTACGGTTTCCTCCCGGTGAGACCGGCGATTATTGGGGCAAACATCTGGTCCACGGCCATACGCCTTCACTGTCCAATCCGGTGACGACAGGAAACCGCACCAACATCGATAGCGGCTGCGTCTTCGGCGGCAAGCTATCATGCGCGGTGTTCGACGATGACGTTGCCGGCGGGCCGATCGACTTTATCGAGGTGAAGGCCTGAATGCGGCGCGTCGGTAAAGGTGGTGAGCCAGAGACGGCGGAGTGGAGCAGTACGGAACGAGGAATCGATCGCCGCCCTGGCCCGCCAGAAGAAGGTTTGGCGAAAACGCACCCGATCTCCGTCATTCCTGTCCTCGGGTCGAAGCCAGACAGGAATGACGGAGGAGAGATGTCGCGGCGCCGGCACCATCACCTCCGGTTCGAGCCTCGCCGGCCGGCGGCGAGACGCAGCCAGGGCGTCAGGTGGAAGCTGCTCATCAACAGGTACATCACCAGCATTCCGCCGATCGGGAAGGCATTCTGCGTCGTGGTGCAGATCATGTCGGCGCTGCCGGTGGCGGCCGTCAGCAGCGCCATGAGCGCGAAGGTTGGGGCGGCGGCGAGTGATAGCCAGTCCGCAGCATGGGCGACGATCCCGCCGCCTGGGCGAGGACCGCTCGGCTTAACGGCTGTTCCGTCTGCGGCGGCGACCAGTGAGAGCCATTCCGCGGCGTTGAGAGAAGCATTGCCGTCGCCTCTCTTGGGAGTGTGGGCGGAAAGCAGCATCTCCGTTACTCCTTGCCGTAGCGGTCGTGATGGCGCCACCAGATGCCGGTTTCGTTGCGGCCCTTGGGTGCCCGGTCGAGCCATTGGTACATGCCCCAGAGCCCGTCCAGCCCGCGGGCATAGCTGGAATAGCTATGATAGACGGCGCCGTCGATGAGTTCGAAGGCGCTGACGCCGGGCCGGTCACGGGTGTAGGTCATGACATCGGTGCCCGTCATGGCGGCAATCTGGCCTACCGGGCCTTCTCCTTCAGGCTGCTGCCATTGCTGCACGATTTGGCCGGCGAGCGGTTCGGAGGCGGGCGGCTCACGCCGGTAATTGTATTCTATATCGCCTCGGCGCTGGTCGTCGGCGCTGAACCAGACGCTAAAATCGCCGTTGAAATCGCTGCCGAAGGACGAGGCCCAGGGGAAGCTCCAGCCCATGCGCCGCCTGAAAGCCTGAAGCTTCGCGAGCGGCGCGCGCGACACCGCCCAGAAGGCGACATCGTGGTTTTCGAGATGGATGAAGAAGCCGTTGAAACCATCGGCGATCGAGGAGCAGGACGGGCATCCGGCGGCATAATCGGGGCCGAACATGAAGTGATAGACGAGAAGCTGTGAACGTCCGCCGAAGAGGTCTTTCAGCGAGACGTTGCCGTCTTCGGTGTCGAAGCGGTATTCCTTATCGATCCCGACACGCGGCAATTGCTGGCGTTTCAACGCCAGCGCGTCGCTCTGCCTAGTCAGCTCCTTTTCCTCCTCGAGCAGATCGAGCCTTGCTGCCAGCCACTGCTGGCGTGTTGCGTTCAACTGTGCCGTCATGGGGTCTTCTCCTTTGCCTGTCTGTCGTCGTAGCATCCGGCGCAGGGTTGCCTGCCGGTCTCACGCAGATTACGGCCGGGCAGGGAAATGGCGGGAGTGACAAGTGTGACGGGATTTGAATGGACTCGCTGATCACAGCCGCGGCACGGGCGCTGGCGACGGGCGATGCACTCGGCGCGCTGAAGCGGGTGGCGTTGCGCGACGATGCGCCGGCGCTGGCGCTGCGCGGTATCGCGATGGCCCAGCTCGGCGATCTCGTCCGCGCCAAGGCGCTCTTGAAGAGTGCGGCGCGCGCCTTTGGCCCGCGGGAGGCGGTGGCGCGGGCGCGCTGCGTGGTCGCCGAGGCCGAGATCGCGCTCGTTTCGCGCGATCTCATCTGGCCGCCGAAGGCGTTGGAATCTGCGCGCAGGGTGCTGGAAGCGCATGGCGACAGGGTCAATGCCGCCCATGCGGGCAATGTCACGATCCGCCGGCTGGTGCTGATCGGCCGCCTCGACGAGGCTGAACGCGCGCTCGCAGCACTCGATCCGACGCCGCTGCCGCCGGCCCTGCGGGCTGCCCACGAACTGGTGGCGGCTGGCATCGCCGTCCGGCGCCTGCGGACTTCGGCGGCGCGATTGGCGCTCGACAGGGCAGGGCTTGCGGCGCGCGCGGCCGATATCCCGGCTTTGACGGCGGAGGTCGAAGCCGCCGCCCTGGTGCTCGACACTCCCGCGGCGCGGCTGATGTCGTGCGGCCAGGAACGGCCGCTGCTGCTGGCCGAGGTGGAAGCGCTGCTTTCCTCCGGCACGCTCGTCGTCGATGCCTGCCGTCATGTGGTGTGGAACCTGGGCTCCGCCGTCTCGCTGGCGACGCGTCCGGTGCTGTTTGCGCTTGCCCGCACGCTGGCCGAAGCCTGGCCGGGGGATGTGGCAAGGGGCACGCTGATTGCCCGCGCCTTCCGCGGCAAACACGCCGATGAATCGCATCGCGCCCGGCTGCGGGTCGAGATCGGCCGGCTGCGCGCCGAACTGCTCGGGCTGGCGGAAGTTTCGGCGACGAAGCGCGGCTTTGCGCTTTCGCCGCGCGGTGCACTAGAGATTGCCGTGCTGGCGCCGCTCGTGGAAGGTCCTCACGGGGCGGTGCTCGCGTTTCTGGCCGACGGGGAGGCGTGGTCGAGTTCGGCGCTGGCGATCGCGCTTGCCGCCAGCCCGCGCACAGTACAGCGGGCGCTGGATTCCCTGGCTGGAGAAGGCAAGGTGCAATCGCTGGGGCGCGGGCGGGCACGGCGCTGGATGAGCCCGCCGCTGCCTGGTTTCCCGACGATCTTGTTACTCCCCGGGCCGCTGCCGAGCGATTAGGATGGCACGAGTTAAAAGGAGCCTGGGTAACAGGGATGGAAAAGATGAAGAAATCGGCTGCGAATATCCTGCGTGAATATGGACCCTTTCCCGGCGCCGAGCGCGTTAACGGCGTCACCTTCGACGGCGAGCATGTCTGGTTTGCCTCGGGCGACAAACTGAACGCGCTCGATCCCGCAAGCGGCGAGGTGGTGCGCTCGATCGAGGTCGCGTCGCATGCCGGGACGGCTTTCGACGGCGAGTTTCTCTATCAGATCGCCGAGGATGTCATTCACAAGATCGATCCGAAGACCGGCCGTATCCTTTCCACTATTCCGGCGCCCGGCAATGGCGGCGATTCCGGCCTTGCCTGGGCCGAAGGCACGCTCTGGGTCGGCCAGCACCGCGGCCGCAGGATCCATCAGATCGACCCGGAAAGCGGCACGATCCTGCGCACCATCGAATCCAACCGCGTCGTGACAGGCGTCACCTGGGTCGACGGCCAGCTCTGGCACGGCACCTGGGAGGGCGACGACAGCGACGTCAGGCGCATCGACCCCGAAACAGGGGAGGTGCTGGAGCGGCTCGACATGCCCGAAGGCACCGGCGTCTCCGGCCTCGAATCCGACGGCGGCGACTGCTTCTTCTGCGGTGGAGGTGGCAGCGGCAAGATTCGCGCGGTGCGCCGGCCGGGGTGAGAGCGGCGCTATTGGGGCTGAGGGTGGAGCCTCGAAGCACACCGCAAAGCTACTCCTTGCATTGGTTGGATGTCGGAGCACCCGCCTCGTCCTTCGAGGCCCCTGCGGGGCGCCTCAGGATGAGGCTCTCTTGGAGGCATAGACATGCCGCAGACCTCAGGGGCGCGCATAATTCACAGTCCGTCAACCTTTGCGTGTCAATTTCTCGGCGGTAGGCGCCGTCAAAAGGTTGCAGATATTGAAGGTCAGGCTAACATCCCACATTACATTCGTGTTGATGACGCTCACCAGTGCTGCGGCTGTGTTGCTGTGCGGATTTGCCTGGCTCGCCGCGGTGAAGGTCGACGATCTCTCGCTGCGCCGGCAGGCAGACTTTGTCGCCCAAGGATTGGAAGAGCAGATCGCAGCGCTTCCCCGGGAACAGGAAAGCGTCGCCAAATGGGACGACGCCTTCCTCTACGCCAAGCAGCGGAACCATGAATGGCTGCTCGACAATGTCGGCCTGTGGACCAGCCGGTATTTCGGGCACGACCGGACCTATATCTTCGACGACAGCAATCGCCTGATGTTTGCGTTTCGCGACGGGGCGGATGCCATGCCGCCGCGGCTTGGCAGCGACGACGGCCAGGAAATGACCGCTCTCGCCGGAGAGATGCGCGCAGTTCTTGTCGATCAGCCTCAAAAGACCGGCACCAAACCGCTTGGCCAACTGGCGACGGTGCGCATGATCATGATCGGCGACAGGCCGGCGATCGCCAGCGTGCGTCCCATTCTGCCGAGCTCGGCCAGAATGCAGGTCGAGGCGGGCCAGGAGTTCATCGCCGTCTCGGTCAAGTTCATCGATGGAAAAGCCGCCGAAAGCATCGCCCATCATGCACGGCTCGAAGGGTTGCATTTTGCGCCGACGAAAGGTGAGGACGTGCGGGCCCAAGTGCCGGTCTTGTCCCATGATGGCGGCACGATCGGCTATCTCGTATGGCCGCCGATCCTGCCCGGATTCATGCTGCTTCAACAGATTGCGCCCGCGGGACTTGGCTGCCTGGCGCTGCTGATCGCTGTCGTCTTCTGGCTCGGGCGCGGTCTGCATCGCACCTCGCTGATCCTGCTGGACAGCCAGGCTGAGCTCACCCACCACCGCAATCATCTTGAGGAGATGGTGGCCGATCGCACGGCCGAGATCGAACGGCAGCGGGAGGAGCTCGACCGGCTGCTGGCGCACGAACGCCAGGTGAATGCGCTGCAGCGCCAGTTCGTCGCCATGGCATCGCACGAGTTTCGCACGCCGCTCGCAATCATCGACGCCGCCGCCCAGCGGCTCTGCCGCTCGACCACCAATGTCAGCGGCGATTATGTTCACGAAAAGGCCGGCGTGATCCGCAGCGCGGTGGTGCGGATGGTCGATCTGATGGAGAGCATCCTCGCCAGCGGCCGGCTCGAAACCGGACAGATTACGCTGAAGCGGAGCGAAGGTGATCTGAAAGCCTTGCTGGTGATGTGCTGCGACAGACAGCGCCAGCTCAGCCGCTCGCATATGTTCCATCTCGATCTCGAACCCATACCCGAGCGTTTGACCTTCGATCGCAGCGCGATGGAACAGGTCTTCACCAACCTGATTTCGAATGCCGTCAAATATTCGCCCAATGCGCCTGATATCCATGTTCGCGCCCGGGTTGATGAAAAGACGGTGGAGATTTCGATCGCCGACAGCGGCATCGGCATGGATGCGGACGATCTGCCGAAACTGTTCCAGCCCTATTATCGCGCCCGCAGCGCCACGGGCATTGCCGGAACCGGGATCGGCCTCAACGTCGTCAAGCAGGTCGTCGAACTGCATGGCGGCACCGTCGAGGTGACGAGCGAACTCGGCAAGGGCACATCATTTACCATTTTTCTGCCAATAGAGTTTCTATTGGCAGACCAACACATTGCAGCTTAGGGAAAAGCTTATGGTTACAGTCCTGTGCATAGAAGATGAAGTCGAGATCCGGAACCTCCTCGTCGAAGAGTTGAATGAAGCCGGCTACAGGACGCTCGAGGCTTCGAACGGCGCCGAAGGGCTGGAGATGATCCTGTCGAAATGGCCCGACATCGTCATCAGCGATATTTCGATGCCTGTTATGGACGGCCACCAGTTGCTGGCCGAAATTCAGATCAATCATCCTGAGCTCTCCAACATCCCCTTCATCCTGCTGACGGCGCTGACCGACCGGGAAAACACGCTCGCCGGCCTTCGCGCCGGGGCGGCGGACTACCTGACCAAGCCGCTCGACTTCGACCTGCTGCTCGCCAAACTCGAAGGCTGCGTGACGCGGCTGGAGAACGACAAGGCGGTTAATCGGTCGTTTTGAGGTGCGGCGAGTGCCAGCGCTCAACAGAGCCTCCCCCGAGAGATCCTATGGGGCATCTCGGGAGATTGCGGCCTTCAAGAGAGCCTCAGGATGAGGGAGGTTGGAGGATGCCGCACCGTCAATAACGCCGGCAGCAGTTGGCCCGGGCTCCTATGTCTCTTGCCTCCCCAACACATCCCCCAGCACCTCGAACACCCGCGCATCCAGCGTCTGCGACACATTGAACCGCATGAAATTCGTTGCCGTTTGCGACAGGCTGAAGGCGTTGCCGGGGGCCAGCACGATCTTCCTTTCCAGCGCGCCCCGCGCCACATCAGCCGCATCGATGCCGTCGGGCAGCAAGCACCAGAGGAACATGCCAGCCTGGGGTTCCAGCCAGGGCACGATCCCTAAGCCCTTCAGCCTAGCCGAGACCTCGCCCATCGCCCGGGCGAGCCGCTGTCTCAGTATCTCCATGTGTTTGCGGTAGCTGCCGTCGCTCAAGACGTGCAGCACCAGTTCGGCCGTCAACCGGCCGCCGCCGAAGGAGGTGGCGATCTTGAGATCGCTCAGGCCCTCGATCCATTCCGGTTTGGCGGCGACGAAACCGCAGCGGGCCGAGGCCGACAGGGTTTTCGAGAAGCTGCCGATGTGGATGACCCGCTCGAGCCCATCGAAGGCGGCGAGGCGCGGCGCCGGCGCATATTCGAAATCGGCGAAGATGTCGTCCTCGATGATGGTCAGATCGTGCTGATCGGCAAGCTTCAGAAGCCGGTGGGCGGTCACCGGGGACAGCGTTGCGCCCGTCGGATTGTGGATGGCGGAATTGGTGATATAGAGCCGCGGCCGATGTTCGGCGACGACTTGGGCAAACAGCTCGATATCGGGGCCGGACGGCGTGTAGGGTACGCCGACGATCTTTGCCCGGTGGGCGCGCAAGAGCGCGTGAAAATTGAAATAGCAGGGGTCGTCGACCAGCACCGTGTCGCCGGGCTCCAGCAGGAAACGGCAGAGCAGATCGATAGCCTGGGTGCCGGAATCGGCCAGCATGATCTGGTCTGGGGAGGCTTCGATCCCCCGTTCGCCCATGCGCCGCGAAATCAGCTGGCGCAGCGGCGGCAGGCCGAGCGGCGAACCGTAGTCGGCAAGCGCCGGCCCATCGGCGCGGGCAAGCGTCCTCAGCCCGCGGCGCATGCCTTCCGCAGGCAGCCAGGAGGGCGGCAGCCAGCCGCAGCCGGGCTTCAGGTCACGCTCGCCGGCCTCCAGCGATTGCCGCGATATCCAGAAGGGATCGACGGCGCGGTCGAGTTTCGGTCCGGTCTCGGCAAGGGCAAAGGGAGCGGCCTGGTTGGCGACGTAGAATCCCGAGCCGGGTCTTGCCAGGATCGCGCCTTCGGCGACCAGGCGCTCATAAGCGTCGACCACGGTCGAGGTCGACAGCTTCAATGTCGCCGCCAGCCCCCGCACGGAGGGCAGCTTTGCGCCGGGCGTCAAGCTGCGACCGGCGATGCGCTGCCGGATCGTCGCGACGACCGTCTCCACGCGTGTGCGTGCTTCGTTCATCCGTATTGCTTTCTGCACCATAACAGTTTTGCAAAACCGTATCAGACTGTCACTGTCCTGACCATCCGTGTCGGCCGATAAAGGGACGGCAATAATGGAGTGCAAGGCATCATGGACCGCATGGCATCGGGATGGATCAATGGTTTTATGGGGGTGGTGATCTTCAGCGGCTCGCTGCCGGCCACCCGCGTGGCGGTGATGCAGTTCGATCCCGTCTTCTTGACCGTTGCGCGCGCGGCGATTGCCGGCATTCTAGCGCTTGGGCTGCTGATCGTTTTCAGAGAGAAGCGGCCGAGCCGGCGCGATATCCTCTCGCTTGCCGTCGTTGCCCTCGGCGTCGTGGTCGGTTTCCCGCTACTGACGGCGTTGGCGCTGCAGCACGTCACCTCGGCCCATTCCATCGTCTTCATCGGCCTGCTGCCGCTCTCGACGGCGATCTTCGGGGTGATCCGCGGCGGCGAGCGGCCGAAGCCGGCCTTCTGGCTCTTCTCCGTTCTCGGCAGTGCGCTGGTGGCGGGGTTCGCATTGATGCAGGGCCTGACGGCGTCACCGGTCGGTGACCTGCTGATGCTGGCGGCGATCGTCGTCTGCGGCCTCGGTTATGCCGAGGGCGGCCGGCTTTCGCGCACGCTCGGCGGCTGGCAGGTGATTTCCTGGGCGCTGGTTCTGTCGCTGCCGCTGACGGTCGCGGTCGGGTTTTTCCATCGGCCGGCGACATTTTCCGGCATCGAAACGCCGGCGCTGATCGGCCTTGCCTATGTCTCGCTGTTCTCCATGCTGATCGGCTTCATCTTCTGGTATCGCGGCCTGTCGCAGGGCGGCATCGCCGCCGTCGGCCAGCTGCAGCTGCTTCAGCCGTTCTTCGGCCTGGCGCTCGCTGCCACCCTGCTGCATGAGTCCGTGACATGGAGCATGCTGGCTGTGACGGTTGCCGTTATTCTGTGTGTCGCCGGTGCAAAGAGGTTTGCGCGGTAAGGAAAGAATCCCCTGACGGACGGGGCCGTCGCAGAGTTTCTTAACCGAGCCTGCTCACGCCTCTTGAATGTTGAAGCCATAGGCTCGCTCGACGAGCCCAACGCGAATTTCGTAGCGGCTGTACCAATCCGACCGGCCACGATTTTGCGCCTCGATATGGTCGACGACTGATTTCCAGGCTCGAATGCTGTCCTCATCCTTCCAATAGGAGATGAGTATGCCGAAACCGTCTGCGCCGCGCGCGCTTTCGAAGCCGAGATATCCGGGCTGCAGTTTTGCAAGTTCCGTCATCGCATACCCCATCTCGCCGTAGCCATCGTCGACCTTGGTTCGTTGAGAGGAAAAACTGACCATGTAATAGGGCGGTTCAGGTAAAGCGGCGATGGGCATTTCGGCTCCTCCGTTTGGCGTAGTATGGGACCATACGATCGCCGCACGGTTCGCACAACTTCGCCTCTCGCTGCGGCGATAATTCCACCCTTAGGCGAGGTGGGCGCCGTCGGCATCGGCGCTGCCGGGCCAGTCCTACGTCACAAAGCCGCCGCTCAATCGTCAGCAAATCGCCCCGTTACCGCCGCACCGTGCCCTCTTAAGGGCTCCATGGTCGCGACCTCGCCGGCCCTTGAGCGGCTGAGCGATCGACCGAGGCGGTTTTGCTGCCGATCAATCATGCACGTGAAAAGGAACGAATATGATCACTCGTGACACATCCCTGGCAATGATGACCGCTGCTGTCTTCAGCCTGCTGGCTTTCAGCCCGGCATCGGCTGCGGAGATGGCCCAGGCGCAGCAGCAGCCAGCTGCACAAGGTCAGGCGCCGATGCAGGGCCAGAGCGGCGGCACGGCGGCACCCGCAGCCGTCAGCGATCAGAAACTCGAGGCTTTTGCCGTTGCCTATCTGCAGGTCGACAAGGTCAGGCAGGAATATTCGGCCAAAATCGGCGCGACGAAGGACGAGGCTGGCAAGCAAAAGCTGCAGGAAGAAGCCAAGAAGCAGATGGTCGATACCGTCGAAGCCTCGAACGGCATCTCCGTCGAGGAATATTCCTCGATCCTGACGGCCGCGCAGAGCGACCCGGCTCTCGCCAAGAAGGTGCTGGAAAAGATCGGCACGCCGCCGCCGGCTCAACCGCAGCAATAGGCTTAAACCGAAACGAAGGGCGGGCGGGCTGGAAATCCACACGGCGAACGCTTCCCGCGGCCCGCCCCAATCCTGACATAACCTCACTTGGCGGGCACGACCAGCGCCTCGCCCTTGCGCACGATATAGGTCGCCAGCTCCGAAGCCTTGCCGTTGCCGACGTTCTTGGCCGAGTGCACTACGCCGGAGGGAATGAACAGGGATTGGCCGGCCTTGAGCGTCACCGGCTCCCTGCCTTCGAGCCGGTATTCCAGTGTTCCCTGAAGCACGAAGGCGATCTCTTCGCCGGGGTGTGAATGATTGGGTGCGAGAACGCCAGGGGCGAAATCGACGCGCACCTGAACGGCCTCGTGGCCGGGCACGTCGATATCGTTCCTGACGAGATCGGTGCGCTGGAGTGGTTGTTCTGCGTGCGCTGTCGCCGCGGTGCCGAGAGCGAAGGCGAGTGCCATAGCCTGGATCATTTTCATTTTGTCATCCTTCCTGAATTGACCATTGCCGGCTCGTTGGCCGCACCGGTATTTCAGTCGATGATTGAACCTGGGATGTGTCTGGAAACCTGCATTTTTGTAAGCGAGTGTATCCAGAACACGGGGGCTTGCAGGCACGACTTGACCGGCAACGGCAATCCCACCGACGCGCTTCACGTTCAAGCCGCCGACGTCGAGCCTCGGACACTCCCCAGCGTCGCAATATCCGTCACTCCGCCCGAGGATTCGAAGTCGAAGATCTTCTGGGTGACGAGCGCGGCAGCACCCCGGGCCCAGGAATTGTCCTCCCAGTCGGGCAAAAGCGGCGGAGCGGTGCGGAAGGTGCGGGCGGCGAGCGCCTGGCGCAGCGGCGTCAGGAAATGGTCGCCGAGGGAGACGGCTTCGCCGCCGGCGACGATGACTTCGGGGTCGGTGATGTTGACGAGGTTGGCGAGTGCGGTGCCGATGCCGCGGCCGGAAGCGGCGACGAGGGCGGTGGCGGTCGCGTCGCCTGAGGCGAGGGCTTCGCCGAGTTCCGGCAATCCCAGTTCATCGCGGCCGGTCGCCTCGCGCCAGCGGCGCAGCATCGACAGTTCGGAGTGATAGGCCATCAGGCAGCCGCGTTTGCCGCATTCGCAGAGCCGGCCGCCTTCCTCGAACAGCGTGTGGCCGAATTTGCCGGCAGCGCCATTGGCGCCGCGATAGAGCTTGCCGTCGATGACGAGGGCGCAGCTGATGCCGACGCCGACGGCGAGCACCGCCATGTTGCGGTGCTGGCGGCCGAGGCCGAAGAGCTGCTGGGCGATCGCATAGGCATTGGTGTCGTCCTCCAGCCAGACCGGCACGTGGACGCGGGCAGCCAGCAGCGAGGCCAGCGGCACGTTGTCCCATTGGAAGCGGTGGCTGCGCACGCAGGCGGTCTGCTCGTGGTTGATGACGCCGGGCATGGAGATGCCGATGCCGGCGAGCCTGGCATCCGGTCGGCCGGCGAGCTTCACCAGCTCGGGCACGGTGCCGGCCAGGAGATCGGCGACATCGTTCGGATCGTGGCCGGTGAGGCCGACCCGCATGGCGGCGACCGGGTTGGTGGCAAGGTCGGTCGCCACGCATTCCACCGAATCCACCATCAGCTTGAACCCGACGGCGAGCGCATGCTGGTAATTGATCTCGACCGGGATCGGCCGGCGGCCGGCGGGGCCGGGCACGGCCTGGCCTTCGATGACGATGCCTTCTTCCAAGAGGTCGGCCACGACGAAGGTGACGGCGGCCGGGCTGAGACCGATCACCGTGGCGATATCGGCACGGCTCCGCGGCCCTTCGCGCCGGAGAAGGTTGAGAATGAGGCGTCGGTTCATGGCTCTCGCCGTGGTCTGGTCGCCTTTGAGCTTCACGATGCATTCCTTAATTTTGTAAATTAATTATTGCGGGCTGGAATAATCTATGCATAAGTTCGGCCGCCGATCAACTCAGCCAAGCGGGATTATCGCTGAAATCGCGGGTGGATCGCAGTGTTGAAGCCGGGTCGGACGTTTCATGGGGAGGCGGCGGTCGGGCGATGTCGATCGATCAACTGGGAGGAATTCAATGGCATTTTTGAAGCAATTTCCGTCGACCACCCGCAGGCGCTTTCTGAAGGGCGCGGGCCTGGTCTCCGCCGCGGCCGTGACCGGCAGCTTCCCGATCCCGGCGATCGCGCAGGCGCAGGAAGTCACGATGATCTCGGCCGAAAACAATGCGGCAGCGCTTGACGCGCTGAAGGCAATCGCTGCCGGCTTCAGCAAGGAAGCCGGGGTCAACGTCGTCATCAACAATATGGATCATGAGGCCCACAAGACGGCAATCCGCAATTATCTGGTCGCCGGCGCCCCGGATGTCTGCTCCTGGTTTTCGGGCAACCGCATGCGCGCCTTCGTCAAGCGCGGCCTGTTCGACGATATCTCCGATCTGTTCGAGAAGGAAAAATACAAGGACGTGCTGGGTGCGACGGCCGGCGCCGTCACCGAAGACGGCAAGCAGTATGGCCTTCCGACAGGCGGCACGCTCTGGGGCATGTTCTATCGCAAGGACGTCTTCGCAGAGCATGGTCTGACGGTGCCGAAGACGGTCGAGGAGTTCATGGCCTATGGCGACAAGTGCAAGGCCGCAGGTCTGACCCCGATTGCGATCGGCACCAAGGAATTGTGGCCGGCGGCCGGCTGGTTCGACCAGATGAACCTGCGCATCAACGGGCTCGACAAGCATATGGCGCTGATGAACGGCGAGATGAGCTATCTCGATCCGTCGCTGACGGCGGTTTTCGACCAGTGGGAAGCGATGATATCGAAGGGCTTCTTCACCCCGAACCACACCTCCTTCGGCTGGCAGGAGGCTGCGGCCCTTCTGGCGCAGAAGAAGGCCGGCATGATGAACCTCGGCGCCTTCCTGCGCTCGGCCTTCACCGCCGAGGATCTGCCGCAGCTCGCCTATGCGACCTTCCCGGTGCTGGATCCCAAGGTCGGCCATTTCGAAGAGTTCTCGGTCAATTCGATCCACATTCCCGCCAAGGCCAAGAATAAGCAAGGCGCGCGCGACTTCCTCGCCTATTTCTACAGGCCGGAAAACCTGGCCGCCTATCTGGAGCCCGGCGGCAACGTGCCGCCGCGCAACGACCTGCCGCCGAGCAAGGACGACCTCGTCAACGTCGCCGTGGAGACGATGAAAACGGTGCAGGGCACGTCGCAATATTACGACCGCGACAGCGATCCGGACATGGCCCAGGCCGGCCTCGTCGGCTTCCAGGAGTTCATGGCCAAGCCCGACCGGCGCAAGGCCATCCTGACGCGGCTCGAGGGGACGCGGAAGCGGATTTATAAGATCTAGGTCCGGAACGTGTTTGGCGTTTGCCCCTCACCCTAACCCTCTCCCCGCTCGCGGGGAGAGGGGACTTGCCCCGCGAGACATCGGCGAGGGACGGAGAGGTCGCGGCTTGTCCCCTTCGCCCCGCGAGCGGGGAGAAGGTGGCGGCAGCCGGATGAGGGGCCGACTTCGCCGCTTGCTCTGTCGTAATTGAGGTCCTGAACATGCAGACATTATGGCGCCGCCAACGGTGGTGGCTTACCCCGACTCTGCTCATCGCGCCTGCGATCGCGCTGTTTTCCACCGTCATCCTGCTGTCGGCGGTCCGCAGCGTCTGGATCAGCCTGCACGAGTGGGACGGCTTCGGCCCGATGGTGTGGATCGGCCTCGGCAATTACGTCGAGCTCTACAACGATCCGCAATTCTACGTGTCGCTGAAGAACAATCTGATCTGGCTCGTCATGTTCATGGCGGCGCCGCCGATCGGGCTTGCCATCGCGCTGCTGGTCAACCAGAAAATCCGCGGCATGCGCTTCCTGAAGTCGCTGTTCTTCATTCCGCTGGTGCTCGCTTCGGTGACCGTCGGCGTCGTCTTCACCTGGGTCTATACGCCGGAATTCGGCCTGCTCGCGCTGATCTTCAAGGCGTTCGGGGCGGTGGCGCCGGCGGTGCTGTCCGATGAGCATTTCGTCACCTTCGCCATCGTCATCGCAGCGCTGTGGCCGCAGGTCACCTTCTGCATGGTGCTCTATCTCGCCGGCCTCAACAATCTGAGCGAAGAGCTGATCGGTGCCGGCCGGGTCGATGGGGCGCGCGGCTGGAACATGCTGTGGCACATCGTGCTGCCGCAGCTGACGCAGGTCACCTTCATCGCCATTGCCGTCACCGTCGTCGGGGCGCTCCGCTCCTTCGACATGGTGTCGGTGATGACCTCGGGCGGGCCGTTCGGCTCGTCCTCGGTCCTCGCCTACCAGATGTTCGAGCAGTCGATCTTCTCCTACCGCTTCGGTTATGGCGCGGCGATCGCCTCGGTGCTGTTCGTGATCATGGCCGTCTTCATCGTCTGGTATCTCAGCCGCATCATCCGAACCGAAGAGAGGGGAGGCTGATGTATCCTCGTCCCATTCCCGAGACCGCAGTCTGGCAGCGCCGTCTTTATGTGCTTGCCGTCGTCATCGTGCTGCTGCTGTGGCTCTGCCCGCTGTTTGCCATCGTTCTCACCTCCTTCCGCTCGACCGAGGATGTCATGGGCGGCAATCTGTGGGGCTGGCCGACCGGCATCGGCGTCATCGACAATTATACCGCGGTCTTCACCCAGACGCCGATGGCCCGCTATTTCCTCAACAGCCTGATCATTACCATTCCCTCGGTGATCGGCGTGCTTGTTCTCTCGACGCTCGCCGGCTACGTGCTGTCGCGCTACCGCTTTCGCGGCAACATGCTGATCTTCGCGCTGTTCGTCGGCGGCAATTTCCTGCCGCATCAGATCATGATGATCCCGGTGCGCGATCTGATGGTGCGGCTCGACCTGATCGACACGACGGCGGCGCTGATCATCTTCCACGTCGCCTTCCAGACCGGCTTTGCGACGCTGTTCATGCGCAATTTCATCGCAGCCCTCCCGGACGAGCTGTTCCAGGCGGCCCGCGCCGAAGGCGCCTCTCCGTTCCAGACGCTGGTGCATGTGGCGATCCCGCTGGTGCGGCCGGCGCTCGCCGCCCTCGCCATCCTGATCTTCACCTTCATCTGGAACGATTATTTCTGGGCCGTGGTGCTGACCGTCAGCGACAGCGTCAAGCCGGTGACGGCAGGCCTTGCCAATCTGCGCGGCGAATGGGTCTCGGCCTGGAACCTCATCTCCGCGGGCACGATCGTCGTCGCCGTGCCGCCCGTCGTGATGTTCTTCCTGATGCAGCGGCACTTCATCGCCGGCCTGACCATGGGGGCGGTGAAGGGATGAACGCGCATCTTTTATTTCAACAAGAGAGGGCCAGGACATGACCAGTCTCGAACTGCGTGAGATCAACAAGAATTACGGCAGCTATCATGCGCTGCGCGGCATCGACCTTTCCGTCGCGCAAGGCGAGTTCATCGTCATGGTCGGCCCGTCGGGCTGCGGCAAGTCCACGCTTCTGAAGTCGATCGCCGGCCTGGAGACGATCTCGTCCGGCCAGATCCTGATCAATGGCCGCGACGTCAGCCGCGAGGAGCCGGGCGATCGCGGCATCGCCATGGTCTTCCAGTCCTATGCGCTTTATCCGCATATGACGGTGGCGGAGAATATGGGCTTCGGCCTGCGCATGGCCAAGCGCCCGAAGGCAGAGATCGACGCGGCCGTGGCGCGCGCCGCCAAGATCCTGCGGATCACCGATCAGTTGGATAAGCGGCCGAAGCAGCTTTCCGGCGGCCAGCGCCAGCGTGTGGCGATCGGCCGGGCGATCACCCGCTCGCCTGAAGTTTTCCTGTTCGACGAGCCGCTGTCGAACCTCGATGCGGCGCTCAGAACCCAGATGCGCGTCGAACTCAGCAGCCTGCATGCCGCACTCGGCGCCACCATGGTCTATGTCACCCACGATCAGGTGGAGGCGATGACCATGGCAAGCCGCATCGTCGTCCTCAACCAGGGGATCATCGAGCAGGTCGGCTCGCCGCTGGAACTCTACCGCAATCCCGACAATCTCTTCGTTGCCGGCTTTCTCGGCGCGCCCCGAATGAATTTCCTCGGCGTCACCATCGACGAGGTCTCCGGCCGCCACATCACCGTCTCGGCGCCCGGCCTCGTGCCGGTGACGGTGGAATTGGCCGAGCCGACGACGCTCGCCAAGGGCGCCGGCCTGACGCTCGGTGTTCGCCCGGAGAACATATCGATGGTCGCCGACGGCGGGCAGGGCGGGGCGATCGAGGGGGAGGTGCGGCTCGTCGAGCATCTCGGCCGCGAAACCATTCTCTATGTCGATGCCGGCAATCTCCAGACCATCGCCTCGGAAAGCGGCACCGGCAACATCACCGTGCAGCTCAGCTACGTCGCGCCCTTTGCCGCCGGGCAGAAGGTGGCGCTGACGCTCGACGCCCGCGAACTCTATCTCTTTTCCCCAGATGGCGGCCGCACGATCAGCGCCCGCAAGACCATTCTCGACAGATAGGAAAGACCATCCCGTGTCCGACAAGACCCTCTCCGTATGGAACCCCGTCAAGACCGACCGCTTCCTGGTCGGCGCGCCGCATTATCCCGAGCATGTCGATGAAAGCTATTGGGAGCGCGATGCCGAGCGCATGGCCAAGGCCGGCTTCAATGTGGTGCGCATGGCCGAATTCGCCTGGCACATTCTCGAGCCGAAGCTCGGCACCTTCGATTTCGATCTGTTCGACCGCGCCATATCAATCCTCGCGCGCCACGGCATCGATACGATCCTCTGCACGCCGACGGCGACGCCGCCGCGCTGGCTGACCGCGGCCCACCCTGAAATTTTAAGGGTCGACGGCAAGGGCCGGCCGATGAGCCACGGCTCACGCCAGCATTGCGATACGGCAAGCCCGGTGTTTCGCGAGCACAGCAAGCGCATCACCCGGGCGATGGCCGAGCATTATCGCGGCAATCCGCATGTTGTGGGATGGCAGACCGACAATGAGCTGAACACCAGCATGCCGGAGAGCTTTTCCCAGGCGACGCTCAGCGAATTCCAGACTTACCTTGCCGACACCTACGGCGAAATCAGCAAGCTCAACCGCGCCTGGGGCGGCGATTTCTGGGCGACCGCCTATGACGGTTTCGATCAGGTGGTGCTGCCGATCGAGTTCGGCCCGACCTTCCCGAGCCCCGGCCACCTGCAGGATTATCACCGCTTCCTCGCCTTCTCCACCGCGCGCTTCCAGCACGACCAGGTGGAGATCCTGCGCGCGGTCAAACCTTCCTGGTTCGTCTTCCACAATCTCGGGGGCTTGAGGGATATCGATTTCCGCGGCCAGTTCAGCAAGGATCTCGATTTCGTCGGCTATGACATCTATCCCATGCTCTATGACGAGTTCATGCGGCTCGGCAACCACGCCAAGGTGCAGGCGCTGCATCTCGATATCTGCCGCGGCTTCTCCGGCAATTACATCGTGCCCGAGCAGCAGTCGGGCTTCGGCAGCCAGCCGGGCTTCTGCACGCTGACGCCGGAGCCGGGGGAACTGCGGCGCATGGCGCTTTCCTCGGTCGCCCACGGTGCCGACGGCCTGATGTTCTTCCGCTGGCGCCCGGCCCATTTCGGCGCCGAGATCTATTGGATGGGCATCATCGACCATGACGATATCGGCCGCCACCGTTATGAGGAGGCCAAGCGCTTCGCGACCGAGATGATCGCGCTGCAGCCGAAAATCCTCGGCACCTATGTGCGCATGGATGTCGGCATCGCCGGCTCCGATTTCGACAATCAGGAAGCCCACAAGACCTATCCGATCGGCCTGCCGAGCCCGCAGGACGATGCGATCCTCATGCATCAATATTGTTATGACCGCGGCATCGCCTGCGGCTTCATCCATCCCGAGGACGATCTCTCGAAGCTGAAGCTCTTCTATGTCCCGCATTGGGTGATGTGGAAGGACGAATGGACGGCCAGGCTCGAAGCCTTCGCTGAAGCAGGCGGCACCGTCGTCATCGGCGCCCGCACCGGCACCCGCAACGAGGATAATCACGTCATCCGCGAGACCGCGCCGGGCACAGCACTGTCGAAGCTGACGGGCGTACGCGTCGAGGATTTCGGCCGTCTGACAGCGCCGGGCGCCAACGGCCTGTTCGACGTCATGGAGCGCTCCGGCGGCCTCGTCATCCCGCCGAACAAACCGGCCGAATCCCAGCGCCGCCAGCGCCGTTTCAAGGTCGGCAACCGCGAAATCACCGCCGGCCATTTCTACGAAAACCTGACCATCGACAGCGATGTCGAAGTGATCGCCGCCTGGTCCAACCGCTATGCCGAGGGACAGGCGATGGCAACTTCCCGCATGGTCGGCAAGGGGCAGGTGGTCTATCTCGGCACCTATCTCACGCCTGAACTGACCGAGGCGCTCACCGAACGCCTCTTCCCCCAGGCCGGCATCGAACCGCTGGTCGGCGGGTTGCCTGAAGGTGTGGAGGTGACGATGCGGATGAACGACGCGCGGCGGCTGCTGTTTGTGCAGAACTATACCGACCAGCCGACGTCGATCGGCGGCGTGCCGGCCGGGCGGGATCTGCTGGATGGGGAGAAGCCGGTGAGGGGCACGCTGGAGCTTGGCGGTTATGGCTGTGCGATTGTGGAGTTAGAAGGGTGAGGCTAAGGCTCAGCGAGCCCGAAAACTGCCCCTCACCCTAACCCTTGCCGGGGTCGAGCCACTGGTCTCGACCCGTCCTTCGGACCCCCGTAAAAACGGGGCGAGGGGACGTGCCCTGCGAGAGGTTGGCGAGGGGCGGAGAGGTCGCGGCAAATCCCCTTCGCCCCGTTTACGGGGAGAAGGTGGCGGCAGCCGGATGAGGGGCAGGACTCGGCATAACGTTGGCCGTTGCCGGGCTTTACCGACGGCCAACATGCTTTCATCGCGACGTGCTTCAAGCCGCCACCACCTGCCGCCTCAACCCCCGCGTCACACCGACCGCAGTCACCGCCGACCCCGCCATCGCCACAGCGCTCAACACGAACGGGCTCCACCAGCCGACATGATCGAACAACAACCCGCCGGCAAATGCGCCTGAAGTGATGGCAAACTGGATGAGGGCGACGAACCAGGCGCCGCCTTCCTCCAGATGGTGCGGGATCGTCCGGGTCATCCAGGTCGTCCAGGCGGCCGGCATCGGCGTTGTCAGCAGGCCCCAGAGAAGCAGCAGGCCGGCCGTCGCCAGGGCGAAGGGACCGAGGCCGGTAAGCGCCAGGGCGACCGTCACCAGCACCGCCGGAAAGCCGATCAGCACATGCGCCATATGCGCGCGTAGGATGGCGGGGATCAGCGAGGTTGCGGCGAGGCCGGCAAGGCCGATGCCGAGCAGCACCAGCGAGAGCGTGTTGACGCCGAGATGGGTGATGTCTTCGAGAAACGGCCTGAGATAGGTCGAGAGCGCGAACTGCCCGATGAAGAACAGGATCATCGCCGTCATGCCGAGGGCGAAGGTGCGATTGCTCATCAGGCTGAAGGTCCTGCGGAGCGACGCGCTCTTGCCGCCCGGCATCCGCGGCAGGGCGATCGCCTGCCAGATGAAGGCGACGATGCCGATCGGCACGACGACGAAGAAGGCGCCGCGCCATCCCACGAGACCGCCGAGAAAACTGCCGAGCGGTGCGGCGATCACGGCGGCAAGCGCACTGCCGCCTTGAAGCATGGCAAGCGCCTTCGGCACGTCGGGACCGGCGGCGAGGCGGGCGATGATCGCCGTCGCGAGCGACCAGTAGCCGCCGATCGACACGCCGATGAGGGCGCGGCCGATCATGAACACCAGATAGTTCGGGGCAAAGGTGACCGCCAGGCCCGATGCCACCAGCACGACGGTATAGGAGAGGATCACCCGGCGCCGGTCGAAGCGCGCGAAGACCACATTGCTGAACAAGGCGGTGATGACGGCGAAGAAGCCCGAGATCGAGATCGCCTGGCCCGCCTGGCCTGCGGTGCTCGCCAGTTCGTCGGCGATCGGCGTCAGCAGGCTCACCGGCATGAATTCCGACGCGACGAGCACGAAGGAGGTCAGCATCATGCAGATGACGGCGCTCCACGGCGTCGTCCTGGTTTGCATTCTCATGTCGTGGATCGTGTCCATCGGGCTTTCACCTCAAAAGGGGCTGTGCGTGGAAACGGGCGACGGCCGAACCAAGCCGGCGTCGCCATTCCCTCGGTGAACCGGAAGGCGAATCGCGCGGAATGCCCGCCTCATTGTTGCGGGAGACAGATAGCACCCTTCGATAGATCGGATTAGCCGTTGCAATTTGCATGGACTTATCGAAATCGGCTATTAATGAGGCTGGATCGGAATGACTGGAGATATCGCCCGTGGCACGCGAGAATTTCAACGAACTGCTGCTTTTCCTGGCGGTCGCGGAAGAGCGCAGCTTCACCCGGGCCGCGGCGAAATTGGGCGTCGCGCAATCGACGCTCAGCTACGCCGTCAAGGAGCTCGAAGCGCGCATGGGGCTGCGGCTTCTTACGCGCACGACGCGCAGCGTGGCGACGACGGAGGCCGGCGAGCGTCTGCGGCAATCGCTTGCGCCGCGCATTTCCGAAATCGAAGCCGATATCGCGGCATTGATGGCCTATCGCGACAAACCGGCCGGCACCGTCAGGATTACCCTTTCGAACCACGCGATGGAAAGCGTGGTCTGGCCGAAGCTCGCCCCCGTCCTCGGCGAATATCCTGACATCAAGTTGGAGCTCAGCGTCGACAACAGCTTCCGCAACATCGTCGAAGACGGCTTCGATGCCGGCGTGCGCCTCGGCGAAAGCCTGGAGAAGGACATGGTCGCGGTGCGGATCGGGCCGGACTGGCGCCTGGTGGCCGTCGCGTCCCCGGATTATTTCAAGAGCCGACCGGTGCCGACGATGCCGCAGGAGCTGATGCAGCACAATTGCATCAACAGGCGTCTCGACAGGATCGGCGGCCTCTACGCCTGGGAATTCGAAAAGAACAGCGAGGAGGTCCGGGTGAGGGTGGAAGGACAGCTCACCTTCAACACCGATCGCGAAATGGTCCACGCTGCCCTCCAAGGCTACGGCATCGCCTTCGTCCCGGAGAGCTACGTCGAAACCCACATTGCCGAACGGCGCCTCCAACTCTTCCTCGACGACTGGACCCCCAAATTCGCCGGCTATTACCTCTACTATCCCAGCCGCCGCCAAAACCTCCCGGCCTTCTCAGTCATCGCCGATGCGCTTCGACAGAGAAATCCCTGATGCCGGAGCACCCGCCTCGTCCTTCGAGGCCCCTGCCGGGCGCTTCAGGATGAGGCCCTCTGGGGAGCTGGACGATCAAAAAACAACAACCTAAAAGAGATGAAGCCCAACCCACCTCTCGAAGGAGGAGAAACATGAAACGCATCGAGATGGAGGTGAGCGGCGGCTGCCAGTGCGGTGCCGTGCGCTACCGCGCAACCGCGATGTTCGACAATTCGCATCTCTGCCATTGCCGCATGTGCCAGAAAGCCTCGGGCAACCTCTTTGCCGCGCTCGTCGCCGCACCCGATGATGCGCTCACCTGGACACGCGGCAAGCCTGGCATCTGGAAGAGTTCGGAGCTTGTCGCGCGCGGCTTCTGCACCAATTGCGGCACGCCCTTGTTTTTCCACCACCTCGAAAACGGCCGCACCAACCTGATGATCGGCTCGCTCGACGATCCCAACGCCTTCCCGCCGCATGCCAATACCTGCACCGAGAACATGGTGGCATGGTTCGATACGATCACGGGCATAGAAAATACCGGCGCGACCGAAACCAACGGCGCCGACTGGGCTGCGGCAATCAAGGAGAGCAACAACCAGCACCCCGATCACGATACCGGCGCATGGGCGGTGAGGGGACGTGACGGCTGAGTCCATTGCGGCGGTACAACAGCAGGCGGAAGCAAAACCACGCCATCGCAACCGCCCCGTTGGTGGGCGCGGTATCCTCCAACCTCCCTCATCCTGAGGCGCGCAGCCCGAAAGGGCGGAGCCTCGAAGGACACGCTCCAACGCCGCTCCTTGCCTCCATCCGGCGTCGGCACCCGCCAACCGGCTTTCATGCCCTCGCTGTTACGATCCACACCGAGGCGACCAATTCCACTCTGGACGGATCGCCAAGACCGGCGAGGGCTTCTCGCAATTTCGGTTCGACCGCAGACTTGATCGATACGTTTTCGCGAGCGATTTTGCCAAGCGGGCCGACGCTCAGCAGCACGCGCGTCATCGCAACAACATCACCGCTCGTAACCGCCTCGTCGTAAGGCGTAATTGCGATATCCTTGAATCCCGCAGACGCAAGAACGGTGCGGACATAGTCGGCGTCTGAAAAGCTGAACGGGGTTTCGTCGGCTGGCGATTGAAATCCCGCCGAATGTAATGGGAATCTGTCCAGTTCATTGTCTCGAAGGGGCCGCCAACAACAGAATGCCAGCCTGCCCTCTGGCTTCAACAAACGATGGAAATTGGAGAAGGCGGCATCGGGATCACCGAATGACATCACGCCGAAACGTGAGAAAATCGCATCCACGCTGCCGGATGGCAAATCCAGCAGCTCAGCATCAGCTTCAATCAACCGTACGCATTCAAGTCCGCTCGTACGCTGACCGGCGATCCTCAGAAGCTGTTCTGCAATATCTACGCCGACGATCACTCCCTGCCGACCGACCCGCTCCGCCAACTGCAAGAGCGTTTGACCCGTCCCGCAACCGACGTCGATCACGGCTTCCGCAGAACCTAAGCGCAATTCCTCCATAGCTCGTAAGCCAAGAGGAGAAAGCTGCGGTCGATCAATTCGTACTCTTCGGCCCAGGCCTTGGCGTGCAGTTGCCGTGCGTTGCTGTCGATGGTGATCGTTTCCGTCATCCATTGGTCCGTCTTATAGTGGCGGGTTTGATGACTGTAGATCAGTCGACGCAATGTCCGCAATCTGGCGCAAAGCTGCCAGCGATTGGTCTTGCTGCGACCCAGGTGAGAGGCGGTCACGACAGGTCTACTTGCGCCGCGACGACAGCGCGGCACCCTCCAACATCCCTCATGCTGAGGTGCGAAGCCCGAGAGAGCCTCGAAGCACGCCGCAACGCTGCGTGTTGCGTCCATCTGCCGCCGAGCGCCCGCCTCGTCCTTCGAGGCCCTGCGGGGCACCTCAGGATGAGGCTCTCTTGGAGGCTTTGCCGCGAACGATCGGTCTTGCTGTCACCCGTGGTGAGAACCTCAAACGACATTACTCATGACCACCTCGATGCCCATCTCACTAATCCATTCACCATACCCAAATACCCACCATAAACCCTAATCCCACAACGCCCTGACTAACCCGCCCGAACCACCTCATTTCCCACCCCCACACCCCACCCATTTCAACCTTCCTTAAGCGACCGCTGATTAGCGTGCCCCCTCAAATCGAGGGCCTGTTCCATGTTTACCGTTCTGACATGCATCACCGAGCAGCATGATCTCACGCTGGTCGGGCTTGCCGGTCTGATCTGCTTTCTCGCCAGCCATTGCGCGCTCGTTCTGCTCAATCGGGCGACATTGTCCGAGGGCGCGGTTCGGTGGGTGTGGCTGGTGACGGCGGGGGCGGCGGGCGGTTTTGGCATCTGGGCCACACATTTCATCGCCATGCTGGCCTATGACCCCGGTGTCGTCGTCGGGTATCATGCCGGCTTGACGCTGGTCTCGCTGCTGGTGGCGATCGTGGCGACGACGGTGGCGGTCGCGGCCAAGATTGCCTATGGCAGGTGGGTGGCAAATATGCTGGCCGGCGTGTTTTTCGGCGCCGGCATCGGTCTGATGCATTTCAGCGGCATGCTGGCTATCGAATTCCCCGGTGAGATTTCGTGGGACGTGGGCTACGTGACGGCCTCGATTGCTCTCGGCGTCGCCTTTTCCATCGCTGCTTTTCGATGTGCCGACAGAAGCGGCCGGTCGACGTTCGGCCGGCTGGTGCCGACGGTTCTGCTGACATCAGGCGTCGTCGCCCTGCATTTCACCGCAACGGCGGGGGTGACGGTCACTCCCGGGATCACCGTGCTTGATCCCGCCATGCTGCTTTCGCCGGCGCTGATGGCAGTCACGATCGCCGCCGTCACCTTTTCGCTGCTGGCGGCGGGTTTTGCGGCCGCCATCTTCGCCGTGCGCTCGCAGGCCAAAACCGCCGGGGCGGAGCGCAACTTCAAGCTGCTGGTGCAGGGGGTGACCGACTACGCGATCTACATGCTCGATCCGGATGGCAAGGTCAGCAACTGGAATGCCGGCGCCGAGCGCGCCAAGGGCTATCGCGCCGATGAGATCGTCGGTAAGGATTTCTCGCTGTTCTATTCTGCGGAAGACCGCCGAAACGGCCTGCCGCAGCGGGCGCTTCAGACTGCGCGCAGCGAGGGCAAGTTCGAAGCGCAAGGGTGGCGCTACCGCAAGGACGGCTCCTCCTTCTGGGCCCATGTCGTCATCGACCCGATCTATGACGAGACCGGCGAACTGATCGGCTATGCCAAGATCACCAAGGACAACAGCAAGCAGAAGGCGGATGCCGATCGGATCGAGGAGGTCACCCGCAATCTCGACGTCGCGCTGGAAAATATCGGGCAGGGCATCTGCATGTTCGATAGGAATGAGCGCCTGTTGCTCTGCAACAAGCGCTATCTCGAGATCTTCAAATTTCCTGAGGGCTCGGTGCGACCCGGCATGGGCTACCGTGAGATTGTCGACGTCGGCTATGCCGCCCATGCGGAGGACGCGGCCGAGGCGGCCACGCAGGCCGAGGCGCATTATCTCAGGAACATGGCGCTGATCAGATCGGGCGCCGGCAGCGCGGTTCACAAATATCCGAGCGGCATATGCATTCAGCAGAATGTCAACATGCTCGCCAATGGCGGCTGGGTCGTTACCTTCGAAGACATCACCGATCGCCTGAAATCCGAGGAGCAGGTGGCCTTCCTTGCCAAGCATGATGGCCTGACCGGCATGCCGAACCGGCTGCAGTTCGGCGACAGCGTCTCGGAGGAAATGATGATCGCCGACCGGGTGAGGGGCAATGTCGCCGTCATCGGCATCGATCTCGACAAGTTCAAGGAGATCAACGACCAGCACGGCCACGGCACGGGTGACAAGGTGCTGGTCGAACTGGCGCGGCGTCTCGACGAGGCGCGGCAGGAGGGCGAGTTCATCGCCCGCTTCGGCGGGGACGAGTTTGCCGCGACCAAGCGCTTCGACGAGTTGAGCGCGTTGCACGATTTCATCGCGCGGCTGGAAAGCGCTCTCACCGGGACGGTCGCCATCGATGGCTTCGAGATCAAGACCGGCGCCAGCCTCGGCGTTGCGATCTATCCGAGCGACGCGGCAAGCGTCGACGGGCTGCTCGCCAATGCCGACCTTGCCATGTACCGCGCCAAGCATTCCCTGCTGCAGAAGGTCTGCTTCTACGAGGCTGCCATGGACGAGCATGCGCGCCGCCGCCGCGCGCTCGCCAAGGATCTCTGGGCCTCGATCGACCGCACCCAGCTGCATCTGCACTATCAGGTGCAGAAATCGGTGCGCACCGGCGAGATCACCGGCTACGAGGTTCTGCTGCGCTGGCGCCATCACGAACGCGGCAACATCCCGCCGATGGATTTCATCGGCCTTGCCGAGGAATGTGGCGCGATCCTGCCGATCGGCGAATGGGTGCTGAGAGAAGCCTGCCGGGAGGCGGCGAGCTGGAACAACAGCCACAAGATCGCCGTCAATCTGTCGCCGATCCAGCTCGGCCATGCCGATATGGCGGCCGTCATCTCAGAGATCCTTGCGGAAACCGGCCTGAACCCGCGGCGTCTCGAAATCGAGATCACCGAAAGCTCGATCATCGTCGACAAGGACAAGGCCTTGCGGACGATGCGGGAGATCAAGGGGCTCGGCGTCTCGATCGCCATCGACGATTTCGGCACCGGTTATTCGTCGCTGGAGACGCTGCGTTCCTTCCCCTTCGACAAGATCAAGCTCGACAAGAGCTTCATGGCCGAGGTCGAGACCAGCCCGCAGTCGAAGGCCATCGTCCGCGCCATCCTGGCGCTCGGCCGCAGCCTGGAGGTGCCGGTGCTGGCGGAAGGCGTGGAAACGCAGGCGCAGTTGGATACGCTCTCTGAAGAACAATGCGACGAGGCGCAGGGCTATCTACTCGGCAAGCCGCAGGCGATGGGCGAGCCGGCGGTCGAGAAGGCGGCCTGAGGCGCGACCCCGCCTTGCGCGCCGGACGGCGCGTCAGGTGGCTGCCCGTTACCCTAACCCGACCGGAGTCGAGGCCGGTGGCTCGACTCCGGTCGGTGCCGGCAGGTGGATGAGGGGCATCCCTACCGATCTCTCAGAGCACGTTTTGCGCCCCGAAAATTGCTCAAAAAAAGAGAGCATTCCGTTACTCAGACAGAGACGGAAATGCTCTCATAGTCTGGTGCGCAGCTGTAACCGAATCGGCGGCGCACCTCACGCAACCCACTCGTGGCTATTCATCTGACGTCGCCGGCGCGGCGTCCTCAAGTGAGGTGCGGATCTGATCGATCTTGCCGTTCGCTTCGCCCACGCCGAGAATGTTTTTGGCTTCTGCCAGGACCGCTGGGCTCACCTGACCGGATTTCGTTGCGGAAGCCAATGCGTCCTCCAGCGCCGCGTCCCCCAGCAGAGGGTCGGTCGCTGCGGGCTCGATTCCGTTGTCGATTTCATATTGGGCGTAAGCCAGGGCATAGGCCGAGATGGCCGCCATGCGGGGGTCCGACGTATGCATCAACGCCCTGTAATTCCGCTTCAAGGAGTTCAGGCCCGCAAGCTGCGCCGACAGGTTTTTCTCTTTTGTGGCGGCGACCCTGTCTGTTTTGGCCGATTTGGACTTGCCTGCCGCTTCCGAGGATTTGCCTTTGAAGCCTTGAGAGTTGGAGTTGCCATGGGTCGAGCCGCTGCCGTGGTTGCCGCTGCCATGGCTGCCGCTGTTTCCATTGCCGCCTCCATTGCCACCACCGTTGCCGCCGCCGTTACCACCGCCATTGCCACCACCGTTACCACCGTCCTTTGCCAGTGCGGCCATGTCGTGACCTGCAATCGTGACCGGGCCTGCGGCAAGAGCCAGCGAGAGCACAGTCAGGGACGCTAAGGTTGCTATCCGCATGGTTTTCCTCCGAATGAGATCAATAGGCGTCGTGCAGTTCACGACGTAAGCAGTTGTGAAAGATTAACCGCGGATCGCGCATTGCACATCGGACTGAGGTCCAGTGAGAGGCCCCGGCCTATGGTCTTAGAGGAAGCGCTGGGCACGATGGGTGCGGCTTCGTCCGCTGGAGGGTTGAGGAGGAGGAGGTGGTATGTTCTACACCGATATGAGCGGAGGATTGGGCGGAGACGCCACCTCACACTCCCTCATTCCTGTGCTCGTCACAGGAATCCAGTGCGCCCAAGTCCTTGGGCGCGAAAGACTTTTTCGGCGCGACATGATTCATTCACGGCGCGGACGCGCCGTGGCTGGATTCCTGTGACGAGCACAGGAATGAGGGAGGAGCGCGCGATATTACGAACGACCTGCAGCCACGCCCCCCAAATCGATCCTATCGTTTTGACTCCACCAGATTGGCCGTGACGATGGCCGCCAGCAGGCAGACGAGAACCGGCCCCCGCGCCGCAAATAGTTCCTCGCCCCCGCTCACGCCAAGCGCAAATCAAGAAGCGGATGCAGCTTCTTCAGGTTCGGCAACGACTTCGCCTGCCAGGGATATTGGTGCGTGCCTTTGACGACGAGCAGCAGGTCGCCCATTTTCCTGGCTTCGATGGTCAGCTTGGCCAGGAGATTGATGCCGGAGGAATTGAGGAATTCGAGGCCGGTCAGATTGAACGTCACCTGTTTGTGCCCGTCGTGGAGCAGGCCTGTTATCAATGAGTAGATCGGCGCATAGGCGTCCGGTCCGGCCAGGCGGAAGACGCCGTCGAAATAGACTTCGTTTTGTTCCGCCCATACACGGAAGTTTTCGTCGCTGATTTCCATTCTTCGCTCACGGATTGGAGGAGGGCGGCATTGCCACGGCTGCAGTCGTCGTCAGTATGATATGTTCAGCATTATTTTCTTCGAATGCCCATGCCATTTTTGCGTCGTAGTCGCTGAGAAGGGTCAGCAAACCCAAGCCCGAACCGCTTGCAGACGATATGGCGTTGGTTTCGATTTGCTCAAGGAGAAGTTCCCCGGGATCCTTCGATTGCAGGCGATGCAGCAGTTGCTGAAAGCGCGAGGCTGTTGCGCCATCGATGGTATTCCTTACCCGTATCAAAAAGCGTCCCTCGGATATGCCGGCTTCGATGAGGATCTCGCCGGGCTGGCGAAACTTGACGGCGTTTTCGATCAGCTCGTTGCTGAGATAGCCGATGTCATGATGCGCCTGCATGTAGGCTTTTCTCGACCGTGAGAAGGGCAGGGCCATGACCTCGGCTATGAAGTCGGCCGTCATTCCGGAGTGCTTCCATCCAAGCTGAAGCGGTCCATCGGTCAAGGTGAGGCGCGTGCCCGAATCCAGGCTTATCTCTGTCAGAGATTCAATGCCGTATACCGTTGCCCTCATGTCTCACCTGTGCCGGACTGCGAGAAGCGTGATGTCGTCGTAAATCTTCTGCGATCCGATGAAGAGCATCAGCGTCGCGACAATTTCGGCAACGATTTTCTCAGCGCTCAGATCCTTCAAGCGAACGGCTTCGCGGCACAGGCGTTCCATGCCAAACAATTCTCCGGCATCATTTTCGGCCTCGGTTACCCCATCGGTATGCAGGAGGATGAGATCCCCCTTTTCGAAGGCGATTTGACGGGTTTTGATGAAGGTTGAGATATCGGCCTCCAGCCCGATCGGTATGCCCAGATCCATGGTGTCGATGCGTTCGACCTCGCCGTTTGCCCTGACGACGACAACTTCCTCGTGTTGTCCCGACAGGATCATCTCTTTTCCGTCGTAGTCAAGAAACGCCAGAGTGAGGTGCTTATCGATTTTCGTCCTGACGATATTCTTAAACAGGGCGCTGTTCAGATTCGTCAGAAATTGCACGGCATCGGTGTTGCCGGCTTCCTGCAGGGCGCGGGCGACGGACTGAACCATCAGCATCAGCACGCCGCTTTCCAGCCCGTGCCCGGTGACGTCGCCGATGCCGATCTTCAAGCGGCTTCCGTTCTTCAAGACGTCGTAATAATCGCCGCCGACTTCCTCAGCCGGTCTCATATAGGCCGCGATCTCGAGCGCCTGAAAGTCCTCGAGTTCCTGATCGAGCGGAAGAACCATCAGCTGGATTCGCTCTGCGACCGCGAGTTCCGTTCCAAGACGTCTGTTTTCTCGCTGCAGCTGGGCGTTCAGCGTCGAGATCTCTTCCTTGGCATCTTCAATTTGAGCGGTTCGCTCTTCGACCAGCTGCTCGAGATTTTCGGTGTGATAGCTGATCTCTTCGGCCATGCGATTGAACGCTTCACCGGCCTCGCCGACTTCATCCCTGCTCGAGATGGCCACCCTGACCGAATAATCCTTCGTTTGAATGCGTTTGGCAGCACCTGCCAATGCGCTGATTCCGCTGGTTATTCGTTTCGAGGCGGCAAATACCGCGATCGTCACGATCAAGAGGGACATCAGGATCGCCAGAATCTGGTAGAGCACGATCCGGTTCGTCGCCTCTGAGATCTTGGCCTGGGCGGCATAGAGCGAGGCATCGATTTCGCGCTCGGGCACAACAACCCCGAGCAGCATCGCCTCCTGCCGAACCGGGCCGCTGGACCAGAGATTGGTCGCAGGCAGTTTCTTGACGATGACGATATAGGGGACCTCGCTGCCGTCCTGCTGCAACAGCAAATGCTGAATGCCCTGTTCGCGGTCCAGCGCCAGTTTGGCGATCGCAGGCTGAGAGCTTCCCTTCAGCGAGCGCTCGAGGCCGGTCACACCGGTTCCGCTCGCATCGCTGGCGGAACGCAGGCCGAGCGTTTGTTCGCCGGTGCTGTTGATCGCGACGACATTGCCGTCGGACATTGCCAGAAACCCAAAGCCGGATTGCGCCACTTTGACATTTTCGACCGTCTGCGCCAGCTGGTCGAGCGTGATATCGGCGCCGGCGGTGCCTGCGACATCCTTTCTGTCGGCTGTCCATAGCGGATGAAAGAAACTGACGATCAGCTTGCCGGTAATGGCATCCGTATAGGGCGCTGTCTGGGTGATGTCGCCAGCGACCGGCCGCGTCTGCATATCCTTGGCCCAGCCCTGCCAGGACTCGTAAAGTCCCGGGAAAAAGAAGTCCCAGAAATTGGCCTCGTTATGGCCCGGATAAAGGCGGTCGAAGGTCTGGGCCTGGTCTGTATAGGGCGCCGTTCGGAAGATCGGCCGTTCTTTCGAGCCGATGTAATACATCTGCAGCTTCGAGGCACCGTGCTGCAGCAGGCTCGGCGCAACAAGATCCAGAACCGCGCTGGTGCGAATATCGTTCTCGACGTCGGGTCTTGGCTTCTGGTCTTGTCCGAGCAGGTAACCCCAGACGCTCACGACCGAGACCGAGCCCGGAGCGTTCTGAGACCACTTGCCCTGCTGATCGTAGGAAAGGCTGACGCTGCCGGGCGATGTGCGGGCGATTGCCGCGCCGACGTCCGAATTGCGCGCGGGATCGTCGATCTGCGCCTGGAGCACGCCTGCCAGCGTGCTGACGTCGCTATGAACCTGCCGCAGCAGCAAACTCACCTGTGCCGCGGTCGAGTCAGCATAGGTGCGGATATATTCCTGGCTTGCCGCTTCAAGACCCTGGCCGACCTCGAGCGTTGCGTCGCGCGACAGCCTCTGAACGTTCCAAAGCGCCAGCCCGCCGCTGACCAGCAGGTCGAAGAGGACTGCTCCGCCGACGACCAGGATGAACTTTGCCCGAAAGCCTATTCCTGCCGGGGTCTTCGGTGATCTCGCGTCCATCACAGTGGCTTTCGCCCGGAAGCTGCCCAGATCGGCCAGCCTGCATAACCTTTGGGGTGAAGGGCGGCAAAGACGTGATCCTTGAATCCTTGCCGGAACCTGCGGATAAAATCCACGGAGTCGCCGCGCCGCACCGCCATCTCGCCGGCATAGACATTTTCCCAGGCTTCGATGATGTCGGCGAAATCCTGAGGATCCCCATCGAGGTTCGTCACCATGAAGCAATCGACCTTGATATTGTCGAATCCCGCATCGGCAAGGAGATGGCGGCTTTTCGGCCCCATCTCGACATCCATGTCGAAGTGCTTGAACAGTTTGGCGACCTCCTCGTAGGTCCATTTGATCGTTTCCGCATGCGGCTCGCCCAGGCAATGCGAATTTTTTTCGTTGGTGATGTAGACCCGGCCGCCGGGCTTGCAGATGCGGTAAAGCTCGCGCAGCAGCATCTCGGGACGGTTGAAAATCTGCAGCGAATGCCGGCAGGTGACGAAGTCGAACTGATTGTCCCGAAGCAGCATCTGGGAGGCGTCGCCATAGGTGTACTCTATCCCCTGCAGGTCGAAGTCGGCAGCGACCTTGCGGGCATAGTCGAGGCTGCGCACGGAATGATCAAGCGCCACAAGCCGTTCCGGTTTGAATTCCCGTTGAACCAGGGCGGCGAAATCACCAATTCCGCAACAGATATCCGCCATGATAAGACCGTTGCGCAGTCCGTGGCGCGGCAGTAACTCGCGTTCGTGCCTCCATGTCATTTTCGTCTGGGTGCGCAGAATGGGAATGAAACTCTCATCCTCGACAAAGCTCTGGCCCGGATAAAAAGCCGAATCGTAGACTTCAACCGCCAGGTTCGGCTGCGATGCCGCCAGGGTCTGGAACAGCGAAGTCGACCAGGCGACGACGCTCGACGTAATGATGACAATCTTCCGCTCCGGCCTGGTCCGGCAGTGTGCCGTCAGAATATCGGACAGGGCTGAGAAAGCGGTCATGTTGATGTGCGTCAGACGTTTGACGTTCAGGTAGATGACGCCGCTGTATTTTTCCAAGCTTTGCCGCACCAGCTTGAGGGCGTCGCCAATCTCGTTTGCACTTTCGGGCCGCATCTTGCCGGACAGCAGCAGCTCCTGATTTGTCGGATCAAAATGGACGGTGAAGGGCAGCGGAAGCACATTCATTGGAAATCCTCGGCGGAGGGGAAATCCGCGATGATTTGAATCCCTTGGGCGCCGTTCTTCTCAATTCGGATAGCGGCGCGGAATATGGTTGCCAGATCGCTGAGCAAAATCGCCCCATCGGGCTTCAGGTCGGATCCGGCGCTGAGGCGAGACTGGCGTTCACTTGACCGCAGACCGGTGCTCTCGCGGTCCTCGCGGGCAAAGGCAATTCGCAGCCGGTTGGACGTCGCGCTCCGATAGAGGCTGAAACTTATCCTTCCCGGCTCATCGGTCGAACGGAAAGCAAGTTCAATGAGCTCGTTGGCCGCGACGGAAAGAAAATTCGAATATCGAGCCGGATCGCTGTGACCCTGGCCGAGAATGTCGGCGAGATATTCGGTAATCCTGTCGCAAAACTGCCATTGAGACTTGAACATCGCAACATTCAGTTCCAGCGACACCATCGGCGCCAATGCATGGTCATCGAAGCCAGATGCTTCCTCTTCCAATACAGCCTCCATCAGTCAAAAAGCACGGCGAAAATCGGTCGTTTGCTATACCAGCGCGTGGCTCACGGATGTCTCAGCCCGGGTGATAAACTCGCCGATCGCCTCGACCGGAAGCGGCCTGCTTACCAGATAGCCCTGAAGCCTGTCGCAGCCCACGCTGTGCAGCCATTCGGCCTGAGCCGGCGTCTCGACCCCTTCGGCCGTCACCTGCATGTCGAGACCATGTGCGAGGTTGACGATGCAGCGGACGATCGTCTGGCTTTTCGGATCGCTTTCCAGATCGGTGATGAAATATTTGTCGATTTTGATCGTGTCGAAAGGGAATGTCTTGAGGTAGCTCAGCGAAGAATATTCGGTCCCGAAATCATCCAGCGAGATCCGTATCCCCAGCACGTTGAGTGTATTCAGGGTATCGATGTTGTTGACGGTCCGCTCGAGCAGCACGCTTTCGGTGATCTCAAGCTCCAGACGCTCGGGCGGAAGTCCGACCAGGTCCAGCGTCTGCGAAATGCGATCGGTGAGGCCGCTCGTCAAGAATTCCGCCGCCGAGACATTGACGGCCACGATGTAATTCTCAGGCCACTTCATCGCTTCGCGGCATGCCTGCTCCAAAACCCATGCGCCGATGTCAGGCATCATTCCATCGGCCTCGGCCATCGGAATGAATGCCGCCGGTGGAATTTTTCCAAGCAGCGGGTGGTGCCATCTCAGCAGCGCTTCGAACCCGACGATGCAGCCGCCTTCGGCAAGGGGTTGGTACTCGACGAAGAATTGCTGTTGGTCCAAGGCCATGCGGAGGCTGCGGCGCAGCAATTCGCGTTGCTCCAGTAATTCAAGCATTGCGGGATCGAAGGCTTTTGCCCGGCCGCGCCCTTCTTGCTTGGCGGCATAGAGCGCGAGGTCGGACGCCTTCATAAGCGCCTCAGGACTTGTCCCGTCCGGAGGAGATGTGGATATGCCGATGCTGGTGCCGACAAAGAGGGCAATGCCGTCGATCGTGAAGGGCTTTTTGAATGCCGCGACCAAAGCGTCCGCCAACCGGTGCGCTTTGGCCGGATGTCCCGGTCCCCTGGAAATGACGGTGAATTCGTCGCCAGCCAGGCGATAGGCTCTGTCATCGCTGCTCAGGCAGTCTTGAATACGCCTTGCGGCAGATTGAAGAAGCGTGTCACCGGCCGGATGCCCGAGCGTGTCGTTGACGGGCTTGAAATCGTCAAGGTCGAGCTGCATCAGCGACAGGGTCTCGTTCGAGCTTGCGGCCTCCTGCAGCAGCACAGCAAGGTCGTCGCTGAACTGGCGTCGGTTCGGCAGTCCCGTCAGAGGGTCGTGGGTCGCCAGATGCAGAAGGGTCGCACGTTCGTCGTCAACAAGCTCTTCGGAGCGAACCACGGCAAACAGCTCTCCGATCCGATAGATCGTCAGCCCGTGCGACGCGGGCCCGCCCAGATCGCCCGATATCCGCAACGGCTGGGCACTGTCATCCAGTGAGCGGAAAGCGAGCGTGATCGCCGATTTGTCCAGCTGTGGAAAGTGTTCCCAAAGGGACGCTGCCGGTTTGACGGATGCAGGCAGCTCGTTGCCCAGCAAATTCTCGACGGGATTGAAGTCGCGGTCAAAGAACAAAAGCCGGTCGATCGAACTCGAAGCTTCTGCCTGTGTTTGTCCGAGGGCCGAGCTGGCCGCACGAATTTTCCGCATCTTCGAGCCTCTCCCAGTCGGACGTCAGAACCAGATATCGTAGCAAATAAATCGACGCACAACTTGTGCACGTCAAGATTTACATTAGGCATGCCTGATTAACAATCCCAAACCGCTGCCCACACGCTTACGATGTAGGGCGCACTACACTGATCCAAAAGGGGGAATTGCACGATTGGGAGGCTGGTGTCAGCGAATTCAGGCCGTGGCAGCCCACAGCGCGAGCACCATCTGCCGAAGCGCCAGCGCCTCTGCCCACCGGTCGGTCTGGTCGTTGTTATCCCTGCCCGTGATCGCATAGGGTTTGGGACCGAGCTCGCAGGTAAAAACAAGCTCGGCATCATCGGCGGCGCGCGATCGCCAGTGGCGAAAACCATACTCCCACCACTCGAGGAAGAGATCGACCCATGGCCGGTGATGCGGGAAGGAGATCTCGATCTGCACCTGCTCGCGCGAGCCAACCCGGCCGTGAAATGCCTGGGCGTTATGCAGGATGCGCCGAATCAGCGCGTGATTCTCCTCATCGACCGGAAAGGCGAATTCGCGGCCGACCAGGAAATGCGACAGGTCGGCCAGCAACGGGAGTTCGGGACGCTGATCCAGCAGATCCAGCGTAAAGAACAGGTCCGCGGTCATCCTGTCGCGATGCGTTTCGATGAACGCGGGAATGCCGGCATCTTCAGCGAGCCGCATCCAGCCGTCGAGAAGCGGCAGGCAGGCATCGATGCGCCGCGGGCGGATATCGGGTTGCAGATTGATGTGGCTGACCGGAAATTCCGCGGCCAGTTCCAGCGGCAGACGTAGATCCTCGACGCAGCGAGGGAAGCAGACCGCCTCGATCTTCAAGCCGGTGCCCCGGATGGCCTCGTTGAGGGCAACGACATCCGGGCGGTTGGTGTAATGCGCGCTGATGCCGTCGAAGCCGGCCTCGGAGATCATCGCGATGTTCTCGTCGAGTGTGCGCTCGAACCCATCCGTGTGCCGGCGCTCCATGGCCCAGAGCGACTGGAAGATCAGCAGCTTCTGCATCACGCGGCCCTTGCGCTCTTCAGCAGGGTTTTGAGGTTCACACTCGGGTCGGCCAGTTCCGTGAGGCTGGGGCTGATGCCTGCGGCAATCAGCATCTCGGCGAGCTTGATGTCTTTGGCCAGGCCATTGCCGTTGCCCAGGCCCGCGGCCGCCGCGAGGCGTCCGTTATCGAGATAAAATTCCAGTTCACCCTCCGCGGCCGAACGCAGGACGATCCGATGGGCGGGCCGCGGCAGCCCCGCCACCTGCAAGCCAAGATCATACTGGTCGGACCAGAACCAGGGGAGGGCGCCGAAGGTCTCGGCGGCTCCGGCCATGTTCCGAGCCGCGGTCTCGGCCTGCGTCCTGGCGTTCCGCCAGCTTTCATAGCGAACATGTCCTCCGCCGGGCTCAGCCACCGCCGCGCAATCGCCTGAGGCAAAGATGTTCGGCGCACTGGTGCGAAGACAGGCGTCCGTCAGAATGCCGTTGCCGGTGGCCAGTCCGGCTGCTTGCGCCAAAGCGATATCAGGCAGGACCCCGATGGCGCTGACGACGAGATCGGCATGCACCAGGCTGCCATCGGTCAGGGTGACGCCGTCGTCGCTGATCGCCGCCACGCCCCGGTCAAGGTGAAAGCGCACACCTTCGGCAGCATGCCTGGCGTGCAGCTTTTCGGCAAAGCGGGCAGGGACGGCGCGGCCCAAAGGTCTCGGTGCGGCTTCGATCACGTTGACCGAAACGTCCTTTCCGCGAAGGACCGATGCAAGTTCCATCCCGATCAGACCGGCGCCGATGATCGCCACGCTCCGGCCCGGAGCAACCCGGGAAAAGATCGCTTCGGCCTCAGTGTGGGTGCGGAGGTCGAGCGCACGCGCTGCGCCGGGACATGTGAGCCGTCTCGGCCGCGCGCCGGTGGCCAGAAGCAGCCTTTCGTAGTGCAGCGCCCGCCCGTCGCTCAAACCAACCGTTCCGGCGCCGGTATCCAGCTTGGCTGCGGATAAGCCCTTGAGATAGGTGATGCCGGCCGCATCAAGCGCTTCTGCCGCGCAGATCGGCTTCATCTGTACCGCACCGTTCACGGTCTTCGACAAAGGCGGCCGTTCATAGGGCAGGTGGGGCTCGGCCCCGACCAGCGTGACCGGTCCGGAATAGCCTGCCTCGCGTAGCGCGAAGGCCGCGCGGGTGCCGGATTCGCCGGCGCCGATGATGACCATACCGTCCATGGTTTCTCCGTGGAAAAGGCGGCCGGCGCTCGTGAGGAGGAGACGCCGGCCGGGGAGGATCAGTTCTTCCTGGCGTATTCGGTCATGTTCTTGGGCGTGACCAATTTGAACGGCACCCAGACCTCCTTGTCGACGCTGTTGCCGTGCGCGAGCGCGACGGCCGCATCGACGGCGCTGGCCGCCTGTTGCTTGGCGTTCTGGAACACCGTCACATCGAGATCGCCCGCGGCCATGGCGGCCAGAGCATCCTGTGTTGCATCGATGCCGACGACGATCACATCGTCCATCGACACGCCGCATGCCTTGAGCGCCTGGATCGCGCCAAGCGCCATCTCGTCATTATTGGCGAAGATCACGTCGATCGGCCGGCCCGCGGTGAGCCAGTTGGTGGTCAGATCCATTGCATTGGTGCGCGTCCAGGCGGCGGTCTGCTCGTCGGCGATGGTCACGCCCTTGCAATCGCCTGCCGCCAGCGTCGCCTTGACCGACGAAGTGCGGTCGCGCGATGCCTGATGCGCCAGATCGCCCATCAGGATATAGGCCTGCGCGTTGTTCGCCTTGCCGTTTTTCTTCAGGAGCTCACAGGCGGCCTCGGCGCCGAGCCTTCCGGAGTCGGTTTCCTTCGACCCGACATAGGCCTGCTTCTCCGGCAGCTTGGCGATATTTTCCGGTTCGAGATTGAGATAGACGAGCGGAATGCCCGCCTTTCGGGCCGCCTCGCTGATGCCGGTGGCGGCCGAGGTATCGGCGAGCGTCATGATGATCGCGTCGACGCCCGAAGCGATGAAATTGTCCACCTGGCTGCGCTGTTTGGAAACGTCGGTCTGCGCGTCCTCGATCTGAAGGTTGACGCCGGTGAGCTTCGACGCCCTTGCCTGAAGCCCCTCGCGCAGCAGCGTCTGAAAATTATTGTCGAAACTCTGCATCGACACGCCGATCGTCTCGGCCGAGGCAGCAGTCGTCGTCAGGGCGGCCAGGACGGCCGCCACACAGATTGATTTCATCTCATCCTCCCAAAGGGCGCCGGGCCGCCCGATCCGTTCCGGAGGCCGTTCAGGCCGGCCTATGTCGCGGGCTCAGATCAGAGCCACGCGAACCTCCCCATCGACCACTTCGGCCCTATAGGTTTTCAGGTTTTCGCAGGCGGGAAGCCTGAGGGCCTCGCCGGTGCGATAGTCGAAGGCGCCCGAATGCTTCGGACATTCCACCTCGAAATCCATGACCAGTCCGTCGGCGAGATGGATCGCCTCGTGGGTGCAGAGCCCGGCGGTGCAATAGACGCTGTCGTCCGGGCCACGGTAGATCGCATAGGTGCGCCCGCCATGGTCGAAGCGGATGGCGCCTTCCTGTTCGATGTCGTCGAGTTTGCCAGCTGAAACCCAGGTCATTCGGCAGCGCCCCCGACTTCCAGGCGGGCCTTGCGGGCCGCCAGTTTTTCCTTCCGCTGGCGGTAGCGCTCCTGCATCTGCGCCTCGCCTTCGGGCGAGCCGTCGTGCCAGGTGCCGAACCATTTATCGAGCGGGATCAGCGCGTCGCCGTAGTTCACCTCGAAATATTTGTGGTGGAGGTAATGCGCATAGGCGTGGCTATCGACCAGCCTCTCCTTACCGATCTCGACCTTGTCGAAGCCGACATGGCCGGGAATGGCCCCGAAACCTGCATAATGCAGCTGGTAGAGCATGATGATCGGGTTGGAGGGCAGGAACAGATGGTAGAACGCCGTGCCGAAATAGAGCAGGTGCTCGATCGGATGCATCGACAGCGACGACCAGGGCGACGGGTTCACCGAATTGTGGTGGACCGAGTGCACCCATTTGTACAGCAAGGGCGTATGGATCAGCCGGTGTATGCAGAAGAAATGGAACTCGTGAATGATCGGCACCACGAGCGCGACGAGCGCCAGCGTCCATGGATTTTCCGCAAAACTCAGCCACGGCGCGTAGCCATTGGCATAGGCCCAGAGCATGCCGACTTCGACGGCGGTCCAGATAGTCACGCCTGACAGGAAGGTGCGCAGGATATTGTCGAGGTTCTGGCTTCCGAACCAGAAGGCGGTGCTCTTGTGGTCGGCCGGGAACTTGCCATTGTACTTGAAGCGGTTTTGCTGCCGCTTCAACACGTAGAGATGCAGTTCGAAGGCGCCGTAGAACAGGAAGACCGCGATGGCGTTTATCGCATAGAGCCAGGCGATCCAGCCAAGGCGCGGCGATGTCATCGTCTCCACGGGCGGAATGACCCAGGCCCAATAAGCGACGGCCGAGGCGGCAAAAATCGCATTCCAGGGAAGGAAATAATGCGGCAGCCATTTGAGGACCGCCGTCAGCCGCGGCGGAAAGGCGAAAAGCGGCGCGGTCTCGGCCGGCTGGTCCGGCGCCCAGTCGCCGCGCTTGTTGCGCTTGCCGAATTTCAGATCATCCATTGGCATCTCCTTACGGCGCGCCGGATGTCTCCGCGTCGCCCACATCTCTGCTGGCGGGAAATTAGCAGGGGCGCTGGCGAATGCCGAAGCCTTCCTTGATCTGATTAGATCAAAGCGCTTCCTTGGTGATGGTGATGAAACGGATCGGTGCCTGGTCCGGTTTGATATCGGTCAAGCCTATCCTGTTCAGAACGAGATCGAGCGCGCGCCGCGCCTGCGCCTCCGGCGCCTGATCCAGCACCACATCCATGATGCCGTCCTGCAGCGCCGCCCGGGTGTAATCGGTCAATTCGTGCCCGACGAAAAAGACGTCGCGGCCGCGCGGATGCCGGCGAAGCACCTCGATCAGCGCGGCGTTGGCGCCGCCGGCATTGTAGAGCCCGGCAAGGCCGGGATAGATTTCCAGTGCCGCCCACAGGAGCTCGGCGCTCGGCCGCTCCTCATCGCCGCCAAATCCCAGCCATTCGAAACTGGAGGCGCCGGGATAGTCCTGGAAATAGGCCGAAAAGCCGCGGATCCGATCGCGATGCACCTGATAGATGGGATGGCAGATTGCCACGACAGGCCCGCTCCGCGGCGCCATCCGGCTGATATAGAGTGCCGCCGTCCGGCCGGCGGCAACATTGTCGATGCCGATGAATTCTCCGACGCGCTCGGAGGCGCGGGTGACGACATGGACGACCGGCAGGCCTTGCGCATTGACCTTTTCCACCGCGGCGCCGATCACCGGGCTGCTCGGCACCGCCAGGATCAGCCCGGCGCGGGAAAGGTCGGTGGACAGGATACGTCGCGCGATTGCCTCGGCGTTCATTTCGTCGGTGAAGCTGCGATGTACGACGACCAAAGGATCGAGGGTGGCCGCAATTCTCTCGAAAGCATGGGAAAGACGACGGTAGAAACTCGTTTCCGGGCGAACCATCAGCACTTCTATCCTGAGGAGGCCGCGATGGGTCTCGGGAAGCTTGCGCGGGTAATCCAGGCGACGCGCGGCGGATATGACCTTCTCCACCAGTTCGGGGCGAACACCCCCACGCCCGTTCAGCACCCGCTCGACCGTCGCGGTTCCCACACCGGCATGGCGGGCGATGTCCCGATAATTCGGCTTGCTCACGTTCCAGATCCCTTGCGCGCCTTCGTTGATCTCTGCGCGTCAGATCTTCTCTTCATACATCTTCGCCTCAAATCTCACAGTTGGTATTTGGAGAGCTCCGACTTGTCTCGCGGCGGCGGCCGATCTATGATTTCTTGAGTTCAACATGAGATTGCAGGCAGATTTCACCGTAAACCGGACGCGGAAGGTTTTGTCCTCCGGCCGGACCGAAGGAGCTGGGCAAAATGAAAATTCTCATGGTTCTCACATCGCATGATCAACTGGGACATACCGGCAGGAAAACGGGCTTCTGGCTCGAGGAACTCGCTGCCCCTTATTTCGTCTTCCGCGACGCCGGCGCCGAGATCGCGCTCGCATCGCCAAAAGGCGGCCAGCCTCCGCTCGATCCGAAGAGCAACGAGCCGGCGTTCCAGACGGAAGATACGAGGCGATTTGAACGAGACCCGGCCGCGACGGCTGCGCTCGCCAACACGTTGAGGCTGTCCGACGTCGACCAGGCGGATTATGACACCGTGTTTTTCCCCGGCGGCCACGGGCCGCTCTGGGACCTGACGAACGACCGCAATGCGCACGCGCTGATCGAGGAGACGCTCGCCGCGGGAAAGCCGCTGGCGCTCGTCTGTCACGCGCCGGGAATCCTGACCAAGGTCAAGGCGGCGGACGGTGGGCCGATCGCCAAGGGGCGGACGGTGACCGGCTTTACCAATTCCGAGGAGGCGGCCGTGCAGCTCGTCGAGGTCGTGCCCTATCTGCTCGAAGACGTGCTGAAGGAGCAGGGGGCGAAGTTTTCTGCGACGGAAGACTGGGCCGTCCACGTCGTCCAGGACGATCAGTTGATCACCGGGCAGAACCCAGCCTCATCGAAGCAGGCCGCCCGCCTGCTGCTGCATGCGCTGGGCGAGCAGGCCGCTGCCTGACGTGCACCGATCGCAGATCTTGAAACAGCTGAAGGACCCCCGGCATGAGCAGGAAATATACGGGAAAATGTGCTTGCGGTGCGGTGCAGTTCGGCTTCGACACAGATCCGACCTTCGTCGCAGACTGCCATTGTCTGGATTGCAAGAAAGCCTCGGGCGGCGAGGCCGCGACCTTCTTTGCCGTGCCGCAGGACGATTTCACCCTGACTGCCGGCAGTCCGAAGGCGTTTCATTATATCGCCGATTCCGGCAAGGGCCTCGACCGCAATTTCTGCCCGGATTGCGGCGCGAGGTTGTTCAGCAGCAATCTGGAGAGCTTCCCCGGCCTCGTCTTCGTCACCCTTGGCAGCCTGGATCGGCCCGAGTTGATACAGCCGGGGGTCGAGATGTTTATCAAACGGCGGCTTGCTTGGGCGACGCCGCTCCATCTTCCGCAGTTCGAAGGCATGCCGAGCTGACGGGCGATCCGGCTCCGAGCGATTTTTCCTGAAGAAAAGATCGTTCCCATGTCGGATCGGTCAAACCCGATCCGTCCTTAGCTCGTCCATTCCATCCATTCAAAAGGATCACGACCATGCCGAACACCATACGCCTGCACCGCGTTCTCGCGACCAGCCCGGAGAAGGTCTATCGCGCATTCATCGAAGCGGATGCGCTTGCCAAGTGGCTGCCGCCGAACGGCTTCCTCTGCACCGTGCACCATCTTGAGCCTGTTGTCGGCGGCACGTTCAGAATGTCCTTCCGCAACTTCACCACCGGCAGCAGCCATGCCTTCGGCGGCGAATTCCGCGAACTCGTCCCGGGCGAACTCGTTCGCTATACCGACAAATTCGACGACCCCAATCTTCCGGGGGAAATGGAAGTCACCGTGACGCTGAAAAAGGTCTCGGTCGGCACCGAGGTGGATATCGTCCAGGCAGGCGTGCCCGACGTCATCCCGCCCGAAGCCTGTTATCTCGGCTGGCAGGAGTCGCTGAAAAACCTCGCGAGGGTGGTGGAACCCGATATCCAGCAATAGGGCTGGCGCCGCCACCCAAGAGAGCCTCACCCCGAGGCGCCCCGCGAAAGGGGGCCGAAGGGCGAGGCGGGTGCGCGACCATCCAATGATGGAGGGAGGTGGGGGCCCAACAGGTATTTGGAGATGCTCCGACCCTGATAATGGGACAGAGGACGCATATGCGCCGCTTAATTGCTCCCGTCGTTGGGCCTGGCTTTGGCGCTGTCGTTGCTGCTGTCCGAGGCGGTTTTGCCGTCGGGCTGCTGACCGAAATAGGTGCCGCCGAGGTGGCCGCCGGCGCTGGTGTTTCTGACCTGCTGTTCGGCGCGTTTTTGAATTTCACGGACGTTGGTCTTGCTCATTTTCGGCTCCCTGTTTGAGGTTGCGACCTCGGAAAACCGATGGGGGACGACGCTGTTCCATATTTTCTGCGGGAACACTTGCCGCCTTTCCCGGTTTTTCCTACTCAACCAAGGAGAAACGACGATGGGCATGACGACCCCCAAGGACGGCGCCCCCGGCACCACCGACCAATCCCCCCGCTGGGAAGGGCCGAAGGGAAATACCCCGCGCGGCTACCTGAAAGCCAAGGACGATCCGGACAGAAACCGCGACGCGCACGACGAAAACAACCGCGATCCCGAAACGCAGACTATCGGTGACGCGATGAAGCAGAAGGGCGAATGAGATGGCCAACCCCGAAAAAGACGCCGCCGGCCAGTTCGCCAAATCCCGGGCCGACAGGAAAAGCACTGGCGTGGCCAGCGCAAAACCGACCGTCATCACCGGTTCCGAAGATGCGACCGTGAACAAGGGCCTGCCCGGCACGAAGAAGCCGGAGAAGGATTGGGACATCAACTACGATCCCGCCGATATGAATGAAGGCCGGATGCGGTAGATCGAAGTCGCCAGAGGGCGTTCCCAGCCTTGCTCCCTACATTAATCAACCACGGGCGCCGGCATCTGAGCCTCACCCGCCGAAATAGGCCGGATGGTCGATATCGGCCAGCAGGCCGGGCTGGGCCGGCTGCCAACCGAGGAGTGCGCGGGTGCGCTCGCTCGACGTTGGCACGTCGAAGCCAGCGAACATGGCGAACCAGCCGAAATGCTCTGCCGCTTCTTCGCGCGACTTCGAGACCACCGGAACATCGAGCCGCCGCCCGATCACCTCGGCGATCTCCCTGAACGGTACGCCCTCTTCGGCGACCGCCAGGAAAGGGCCGCCCACGGCGCCGTGTTCCAGCGCCAGGCGGTAGAGGCGGGCGGCATCGAGCCGATGTACGGCCGGCCAGCGGTTCTGCCCTTCGCCGATATAGGCAGAAACACCTGTTCGCCGGGCGAAATCGATCAGGATCGGCACGAAGCCGTGGTCGCCATGGCCGTGCACCGACGGCGGAAGGCGGACCGTGGAGGCGCGCACGCCTCGCGCGACAAGCGATATAGCGGTGATTTCGGAAGCGCGGGGGTAGGTCTCAGAGGTCGGCATGGGCGGGTCCTTCTCGGTGCCGACGCGGCCCGGCGCATGGCCGAGGCCTGATGTGACCAGCAGCGGACGGCCGGAACCCCGAAGGGATTCGCCGAGCGCCTCGATGGCGCGCCGGTCGAGGGCGCAGTTTTCGGCGAATTTCGAGAAATCATGGTTGAAGCCGGTATGGATGACGCCGTCGGCCTCGGCCGCGCCGCGCTTCAAGCTTTCCAGATCCTCGAGCGAGCCGCGATGGACGACAGCGCCGGCGGCCGCCAGCTCTTCAGCACCCTTGTCCGAGCGGGTGAGGCCGAGCACCTGATGGCCGGCGGCGATCAATTCGTTGACGACGGCAGAGCCGACCCAGCCGGTGGCCCCGGTGACGAATATGCGCATGTCGATATCTCCGTTTTGGCTGGAGACAGATATCGGGCAAGGCGCTATCATGGTAAAGTAGTGATCTTATCATGGTATAATGGCTAACAGGATGAGTGAATTCGTCACCTCCGAAAACCGGCTGGGCGCCTATCTCAAAGGCCGCCGCGCCAAGCTCGACCCGGCCGCCCTCGGCTTTGCCGGCGAGCGTCGCCGCACACCGGGGCTGCGCCGCGAGGAGGTGGCGAGCCGCGCCAATATCAGCCCCACCTGGTACACCTGGCTGGAGCAGGGGCGCGGCGGGGCGCCGTCATCAGATGTGCTCGAGCGGATCTCGCGGGCGCTGATGCTGACCGATGTCGAGCGCGAGCATCTATTCCTCATCGGCCTCGGCCGGCCGCCCGAAGTGCGCTACCGCAGACAAGAGGGGGTGACGCCCAGGCTGCAGGGCGTGCTCGATGCGCTGGACCCGAGCCCGGCGCTGATCCGCAACGCCATCTGGGATGTTGTCGCCTGGAATCGCGCGGCGACTGTGCTGCTCACCGATTACGGCGCACTGCCGCCGGAAGAGCGCAATGTGCTGCGCTTCATCTTCCTCGATCCGCGCGTGCGCGCCACTCAATATGATTGGGAAAGCGTCGCCCGCTTCGTCGTTGCCGCCTTCCGGGTGGACGCGGCTCGCGCCGGTGCGGCCGCCGAGGTCGAGCCCCTGGTCGACGAACTCTGCCGGAAAAGCCCGGAATTCCTGGCCATGTGGCGCGACAACGACGTGCGCACCCACGGTGAGGGCGCCAAACACATCAGGCACCCGATACTCGGGCTGCTCTCCTTCGAATATTCGGCATTTCAGGTGGACGGCCGGCCGGACCTCAGCATGGTGGTGTATAATCCGGCGACGGCGGAGGATGCGGAGAAGATCAGGCGGGTGGTGGGATGAGGATCTATTCGGTTCTTTGTCTGCCTGCTTGAATCTATTCATGGCTATCGCGGCCGGGAATTTTTCACCTATTAGCTGTGCCAACCGATCATATCGCCTCAATCCGGACAAACCTGCCGTCATGCTGTGGACCGACGCGCGCAAGGATTTGAGCCGCGCGGGTGGGGGATTCAATGAGGTCATATCGTGCCGCGGCCTTGGTCGCCGCTTCGGTTTTCATGGTGTTGTCGGCTTCGGCAGCATCTGCCTGTAGTTGCGGACGATCGTCTGCGAAGGAGAAGTTTGCGGAAGCGGACTTGATCGTGAAAGGCCGCATGAAGCTCGTGACCTTTGGCGTCGAGCTACCGGATTCTCCATCCGACCGCGAGCCGCTACGGGTGACGCGCGGCGACTTTGAGGTCGACAAGGTGGTGAAGGGAACCTTCAAGGGCAAAACTCTATCGGTTTATACCGGCGCCGGCATGGGAGACTGCGGACGGTTGAGTGAATTCCTTACGTCAGCGTTTTATTATCGTGACAAGAAATTCGGCGTGTTCGAATTCGGCTTGTCAAAGCACGAATTTGCCGGCCAGACGTTCTATTCTACGTCGATCTGTGAATACGCGAAGGGTCCGAAGGACGGCCAAGAGTAGGCGCGCTGACCGAGATTGCCGTGCTCGGTGCAGACCCGTGACCGGCAGTTATCTCAGCACCTTCACGCTCAGCACGCCTTCTTCCGTCTTTCCTTCTTCGTAGGGGGAGCGGATGACGAGCCGGTCGGTGCCGGTGTAGCCGGGATCGGATGTGTAGTAGCCAACGACGCCGTTAACCTTGACCGTTTCGCATTTCGACACTTTTCCGTCGAGCTTGGGGAAGAGTGGTTCGTGGACGATTTCGAGGCGTCCATGCTTGGGCTGCGCGACGATATTCATGGCGGGGTAGTCGATATGGCGGCAGTCGTCGTCGATGTGCCAGTTCTTGGCTATCAGCGTTCTGACGCCGCTTCTTGCAGGCGCTGAGCGCCGGCACGCCTGCCTCGTCCTTCGAGGCTCTCTCAAGCGGAGACGATTCATCTCGAACGTTGTCTATGATGCCGCAGCGCATGCTCTCTACATCCCAAACAGGTAGACCATCGAAATCTCCGTGTTTGGGATGTCTCGGACATACTCTTCGTCCGACCGGGTTTCAGCCGGTCAGACGTTTAGCCACGATACGGCTGCGGTTATTGCAGCGTGCGCGTCTGGATCTGCTCTGCGGCTGGTTGAGAAGCGGAGGCGGGCACGGCGCCGCCTTCCAGGCCGGTCGCCACGACCGAGACGCGGAACCTGCCGTCGAGGCTGCGGTCGAAGATGGCTCCGACGACGATATCGGCGTCGTCCTGCACTTCGTCGCGAATCCGGCTTGCCGCCTCGTCGACTTCGAACAGCGTCATATCCGAGCCGCCGGAGATCGAGATCAGCACGCCCCTGGCGCCCTTCATCGAGATGTCGTCGAGAAGCGGGTTGGCAATTGCCGCTTCCGCGGCCTTCATCGCGCGGCTTTCACCGGAGGCTTCGCCAGTGCCCATCATGGCGCGGCCCATGCCGCGCATGACCGATTTCACGTCGGCGAAATCGAGGTTGATCAGGCCTTCCTTGACGATCAGATCGGTGATGCAGCCAACGCCGGCATAGAGCACGCGGTCGGCGGTCATGAAGGCATCGGCGAAAGTAGTTTTCGCATCGGCGATGCGGAAGAGGTTCTGGTTGGGGATGACGATGACCGTATCGGCTGCCTGGCGAAGCGCCTCGATGCCGATTTCCGCCATTCGCATGCGGCGGTTGCCTTCGAAGGTAAAGGGTTTGGTGACGACGCCGACCGTCAGGATGCCGGCGGCACGCGCGGCGCGGGCGATGACGGGTGCTGCGCCCGTGCCCGTTCCGCCGCCCATGCCGGCGGTGACGAAGCACATGTGCGAGCCGGCCAGGTGATCCATGATCTCATCGATCGATTCTTCAGCCGCCGCATGACCGACCTCCGGCAGGGAGCCGGCGCCGAGACCCTCGGTCACATTGGCGCCGAGCTGGATGCGGCGCGTCGCCTTGGATGTGGCGAGCACCTGAGCATCGGTATTTGCGGCGACGAATTCGACGCCTGCCAGGTTTTCCGCGATCATATTGTTGATCGCATTGCCACCACCACCGCCGACGCCAATCACAGTAATGTGCGGCCGCAGTCCCGAAATGCCGCTCTTGGCGTCCGTCATCGCGCTCTCCTTTGATGCTTCGTTCACGCCACGCCCTCGTTGCGGATAGCGAATCGGCGCACAGGATAGCCGTCCAAGAAGGCAGAGGCGAGGCGAAAGACGTCTCGTGGCGACACTCCTGTGATTGCCCCCATCGTCGGGATCGTGGCCATGGCCTTTGGGGATTTCGCTCACGAGCCGATCGGGCATGAACCAAAGCCGCGCTGCGGTGTTTACAGACATGCTTGTTATTTCCGGTAAAGGAACATTTCCATGCAAAGACTTCTCCTCTCGGGCCTTGCTCTTGCCGCACTGGCCGGCACCGCCTTCGCCCAACAGCCGCCGGCCCCGCCAGCCGCCGAGACTCCGCCTGCCGCGGCCGATCCGGCCTCGCCACCGCCACCGCCGCCACCGAACCCGTCTGCCTCCGGTGATGACGAGCGGATGACGGTCGAGCCGGATGCGCGGCCAAGCGATCGCCCCGATGACCGGTGGCATAGATCGAGGGGCGACATGGGTTTTCGCTACGATAGGGGCTTCCGCGACGACAGGGGCTTCCGTGGCGATAGGGGCTTCCGTGGTTTCCACGGTCATCGCCCGCCGCCGCCGTCCAAGGCCGCCCATTTCCGGATCGAGGACGGGGACACCCGGATTGATCTGAAATGCGCCGAGGACGAACCGATGAAGGCCTGCGCCGACCTGCTGCTCCAGGTCATGGACCGCCTGCAGGGGGAGGATTGACCTTGGACATTCCGGCATAGCCGAGATGTTGGACGATGATGCGATCGCCCGCATTCTCGCGCGGGCGGTTTCGTCTCCTTCGGAAACATTGACGAGGCGCCCATTTGCCTTTAGCTGTGACGCCATGAAAATCGCAATGGTTCTTGCAGTGGTGATCGGGCGCATGGGCAGGATGGTGTAACCATCCGGCGAAAGCACCCATGCGCGGTAAGCAGGCTCCTGACGGGGCCTTTTTTTATGCCCTGAATCCGGGCGCGCCTCGTCGGACTTTCCAAACTTCGTCACACTGATCAAGGAACGGAACCATGAGATCCCGTCATTCCATCGACACCCCGCGCGCGCATATGACCGGTGCGGAAATCGTTCTCCAGGCGCTGAGAGACAATGGCGTCAAGCATATATTCGGCTATCCCGGCGCTGCCGTGCTGCCGATCTATGACGAGCTTTTCCAGCAGGAAGACATCAGGCACATTCTGGTTCGCCACGAACAGGGAGCCGGCCATGCCGCGGAGGGCTATGCCCGCTCGACGGGCAAGGTCGGCGTCATGCTGGTGACCTCGGGACCCGGCGTCACCAATGCGATCACTCCTCTTCAGGATGCCTTGATGGATTCCGTGCCGCTCGTCTGCCTGTCCGGCCAGGTGCCGACGACGCTGATCGGGTCCGACGCGTTTCAGGAATGCGATACCGTCGGCATCACCCGAGCCTGCACGAAACACAATCGGCTGGTCGGCGATGTCAATGACCTCGCGGCTGTTATCCACGAGGCCTTTCGCATCGCCGGATCAGGCCGGCCCGGGCCCGTTCTGGTCGACATGCCGAAGGACGTGCTGTTTGCCAGCGGAAATTATACACCGCCAGAGGCTGTCGTCCCGAGACCGAGCTGCCAGCCGGACGGCCGCGGCGCCATCAGGGAGATCGAGGCTGCCATCGGTCTGATGGCGACGGCACGCAGGCCGGTTATCTGCGTGGGCGGCGGCGTCATCAATTCCGGCCCCGAAGCGGTAAAGCAGCTGCACGAGCTGGTCGATCTCACTGGCTTTCCCGTCACGGCGACGCTGATGGGGCTTGGCGCCTATCCGGCTTCCAGCCCGAACTGGCTGAAGATGGCCGGGCTTCACGGCTCCCATGAGGCCAACATGGCAATGCACGACTGCGACCTCATGCTCTGCATCGGGGCACGCTTCGAAGGCGGGCTCGCCTCCGGCGTCGATGGTTTCTCACCGAATTCCCGGAAGATTCAGATCGATATCGATGCTTCCTCGCTCAACAAGACCGTGCGCGCCGATATCGGTATCCGGGGCGATGCCGCCGGCGTGCTTGCCGAACTCGTTCGTCTCTGGCGGGCGCTACCGCAGGCGCCTGACCGGGCTGGACTGGCCGGGTGGTGGAGCACGATTGCGGGCTGGCGGGCACGGCGATCGTTTTCCTATGCGATGCGCGACGACGTCATCATGCCGCAATATGCCATCGAGCGGCTTTACGAACTGACGAAGGATCGGGATACCTACATCACGACGGAGGTCGGCCGGCATCAGATCTGGGCGGCGCAGCACTACGACTTCGAGCAGCCGAACCACTGGATGACGTCAGGCGGCCTGGGGACGATGGGATACGGGCTGCCCGCCGCGCTCGGCGTGCAGATCGCCAATCCCGGCAGCCTCGTTATCGACATAGCCGGCGATGTCTCCGTGCAGATGACGATGAAGGAAATGTCGGCCGCCGTGCAGCACAATGCGCCGATCAAGATCTTCATTCTCAACGGCGGCAATCAGGGAACGCAGCGGCAGCACGGAAACCCGGATTTCGTCAAACTTGCCGAAGCCTATGGTGGACACGGCATTCGCTGCGAGAGGCCGGCCGAACTCGACGATGCGATCCGGGAGATGATCGAGGTGAACATGCCTGTTCTGTTCGACTGCCGCGTCGCCGACAATGCTCACTGGCATGGTACGCCGTCAACCTACCCTAGCGACACACCGATCAGCCCTCATTCTGAGGTGCGCAGACCAAAGGCCGGAGCCTCGATGGACGAGGGCGGGTGGCTCGGCGCTTAAGCCGGTATCCGTCGCCAGATGAACTGTCAGTGGCCACCCTCGTCCTTCGAGGCCCCTGCGGGACACCTCAGGAGGAGGATGGAGGGAGGTCGCGGCGCGACGCACCGGAGAGCCGAACGGCGGGCCAGAGCCCACCGGCATGGCACAACGTCAACCTACCCAGCGACACGGTACACCGATCAGCCCTCATCTGAGGTGCGCAGGCGCCAAAGGCGGGAGCCTCGACGGGGGCAACGGCGGGCGGCCAGCGGATGACGCATGTGCCGCCGCTCGATCCGCTGTCGACGTTGATCGAGAATTTCCAGCAGCGCGGCGGCACGATCTGGGCCTGCCCGCCCTGCGTCACCTCGCGCGGTTATACGCAGGAAGACATGCTCGACGGCGTCGTCATCGTCGGCGCCAGCGCCATGCATGCGGAAATCAAACAGGGGGCAGCGACGCTGTCGTTTTGACTGGCTGCGCCGGGCCGGGCGAGGATCGGGAGTGTCTTGCCTCTGCATTTGCCGGCCCGCAGCAGGCGCGCAGAAGTGTGAAGCGACTATTCTTGCGCTCGGCAATATACTTGTGAGATTGTATTGATATACATGCGATACTGCCGATGCAGGCGGCGCGGGGGCTTCGATGACATCCGTGAGGGTCAATGAGCTGATATCGGTGGCGGGGCAGCCCGATGCCGCCGGCTTTGCCGCTTTTGCGGCAGACGGCTTTGCCGGCGTCATCAATGCCCGGCCGGATGGCGAGGAGCCGGGGCAGCCCGGCAATGCGGCGGAAAAGGCTTCCGCTGCCGCCGCGGGGCTCGCCTACAGCTTCGTGCCGGTGAAAGGGGCCGAGATCACAGAGGCCGATATCCGCGCCTTTCAGCTGGCGATGACGCAGGCGAAGGGGCCGGTCGTCGCTCATTGCAAGAGCGGCACACGGGCGCTGACGCTCTATGCGCTGGGAGAGGTGCTCGACGGGCGGATGCAGCCCAAGGAGGTCGAGGCCTTCGGTCAAAACCTCGGCTTCGATCTTGCCGGCGCGTGCCGCTGGCTGGAAAAACGGGCAGGGCAGCCGGCTCGTGTGAAGGCCTTCTTCGAGCCCCGCACCTGCAGTGTGCAATATGTCGTTGCCGACCCGGTGACGAAACGCTGCGCCATCATCGACCCGGTGCTCGATTTCGACGAGATGTCGGGTGCAACGGGGACGGCCAATGCCGACGCCATCCTCGCGCATATCGACAGCGAGGGGCTGACGGTCGAGTGGATCCTCGACACGCATCCGCATGCCGATCATTTCTCCGCCGCGCATTACCTCAAAGGAAAGACCGGCGCGCCGACGGCCATCGGCGCCCATGTCACTGACGTGCAGGTGCTCTGGAAGGAGATCTACAACTGGCCGGCACTCGAAACCGACGGCTCGCAATGGGACCGGTTGTTTGCCGATGGCGACACCTTCGAGATCGGCGGGCTCAAAGCCCGCGTGATGTTCTCGCCCGGCCATACCCTTGCCTCGGTGACCTATGTGATCGGCGACGCCGCCTTCGTGCATGACACCGTGTTCACACCGGATTCCGGCACGGCGCGCACGGATTTTCCCGGCGGCAGCGCCAGCGCCCTCTGGCACTCGATCCAGGCCATCCTGTCGCTGCCCGAGGAGACCCGGCTCTTTTCCGGCCACGACTATCAACCTGGCGGCCGTCACCCGCGCTGGGAAAGCACGATAGCCGCCCAGAAAAGCGGTAATCCGCATATATCAGCCATCGACGAGGCCGGCTTCGTGGCGCTGCGCCAGGCGCGCGACCGCACGCTGCCGAAACCGAAGCTGATGCTGCACGCGCTGCAGGTGAATATTCGGGGAGGCAGATTGCCCGAGCCCGAGGAGAACGGCCGGCGGTATCTGAAGATACCGCTGGATGCGTTGTAGGGACGCAGGGAGCAGCGTTGCGGCGCGTGCTTCGAGGCTCCGCCCTCTCGGGCTGCGCACCTCAGCATGAGGGAGGTCGGAAGATGCCGCGCCCACGACAGCGGGAACTGAGAAGGCGGCGCCAACGCTTACGAGCGCCGTATCCTGAGGAGGCGAGGATGCTCCTTTCAGTCTCCATTTTTCACCCACCCAAACCCCGTCCCCCGCAATAATCATTGACGTCGCCCGGGCAGGCGACGTAACTGGGGGGCGACGGTTCCCTGAAGATGACTCCAAGGGGATTAATAGGGAACACGGTGAGGACGACCCAGTAGGGACCGAGACCGTGGCTGCCCCCGCAACTGTAAGCGGATTGTCGATCATCTCAGCTATGGCCAGCGACCGGCCATCTCTGAAGGGCTTATGGCCTCGCCACTGCGATATATCGCGGGAAGGTGGATGAACCGATGGATATCCGCAAGCCAGGAGACCTGCCGTCAATCACGATCCAATCAACCGGGCGGGGATGCCCGGACAAGGAACAGACATGATTGACCTTCTGAACCTTCGCCGAATTCCGGCATACATCCGTCTCGATTGGGCCTCCTGCGGTTAGCGCACGTCTCAGCGTGCCTTCGGCCGCGCGTGCGGCATAACCGTGCTTTTTCCCTTCAATCGAGGTTTTTCATGCGTCAGATTCTCGCCACCATGACATTTGCCTTCGGGCTGATCGGCCTTGCGGCACCGAGCCTTGCCGCCACTCAATATCCTTTGACCATCACCAATTGCGGTGAGCAGGTGACGTTCCAGAAGGCCCCGTCGAAGATCGTTTCGATCGGCCAGGGCATGACCGAAATTCTCTTCTCGCTCGGCCTTGCCGACAAGATCGCAGGCACGGCCGTCTGGGTCGGTCCCATGCTGCCGCAATATGCCGAGGCCAACAGCAAGATAAAGCGTCTCGCCGACAATGATCCGAGCTTCGAATCCGTCGTCGGGCAAGAGCCCGACCTGGTGGCGGCCGAGTTCGAATGGCATGTCGGCGCGCAGGGCTCGGTCGGCAAGCGCGAGCAGTTCGAGGATGTCGGCATCAACACCTATCTCGCGCCGGCCGATTGCGTCGCCAAGGTCAACACCGATGGCGGCGACGGCGTGCGCAGGGAACTGTTCACGATGGAGCTGATCTATCGTGAAATCGCCGAACTCTCTGAAATTTTCGACGTGAAGGAGCGCGGCGATGCACTGATCTCCGAGCTGAAGAAGCGCGAGGCCGATGCGGTGGCTTCGATATCGGGCGCAGCGGGCAAGAACCTGCCGGTCGTCTTCTGGTTCTCCAGCAAGGAGGCCAATGGCGACGCCTTCATTGCCGGCAAGAACAGCGCGCCTGCCTATATCCTGAAGACGATCGGCGCCAGGAATGTCGTCACCACCGAAGAGGAATGGCCGCTGGTCGGCTGGGAAACCATTTCTGAGGCGAACCCCGCCGTCATCGTGCTCGCCACCATGGACCGGCGCCGCTACGCCGCCGACGATCCCGAGGTGAAGATCGATTTCCTCGAGAAGGATCCCGTCACCAAGGAGCTGGACGCGGTGAAGAACAGGCGCTTCGTGATGATGGACGCGCAATCGATGAACCCGACGATACGCACCATCGACGGCATCGAGACGCTGGCGAAGGGCATCAAGTCCTTCGGCCTGACCCAGTGACGGCAGCAACGGCCAGAGAGCCGGGATGGTGGGCGCTTGCCGCGCTCACCATTGCCGCCTTCCTTCTTCTCGGGCTGATGATCAGCCTTGCCGTTTCGATCGGCGAGATCGCCATTCCGCTGGCGACCACGGCGGAGACGGTGTCGAACCGGCTGTTCGGCACGGATTTCGAGCTCAGCCGCATCCATCAGGGCATCGTCTGGGATTATCGCCTCAGCCGGGCGCTGGTCGCGGCGAGCGCCGGCGCCTCGCTGTCGCTCTCGGGCGCGATCCTGCAGGCGCTGCTGCGCAATCCGCTGGCCGAACCCTATGTGCTCGGCATTTCCGCCGGGGCTTCGACCGGGGCGGTCTCGGTGATGATCCTCGGCTTCGGCTACGGCGTTCTCGGGCTTTCGGGCGGCGCCTTTCTCGGCGCGGTCGTCGCTTTTCTGCTGGTCGGCTTTCTCGCCACGGGGGCGGGCGGAACCGGCGAGCGCATCATTCTCTGCGGTGTCGCCGGTTCGCAGCTCTTCAATGCGCTCACCTCCTATATCGTCACGACCTCGGCCAATGCCGAGCAGGCGCGCGGCGTGTTGTTCTGGCTGCTGGGCTCGCTCAGCGGCGTGCGCTGGCCGGATGTCTATCTCTCGGTGCCGATCGCGCTTGCCGGTTTCCTCGTCTGCATGGCCCATGTCCGGGCGCTCGATGCCTTCGCCTTCGGCACGGATGCGGCCGCCTCGCTCGGCATTGCCGTGCGCCGCGTTCAGATCCTGCTCTTTGCCCTGACGGCGGCGATGACGGCAAGCGTCGTCAGCATGGTCGGCTCGATCGGCTTCGTCGGCCTGGTCATTCCGCATGCCGCCCGCTTCCTCGTCGGACCGGGCCATCGGCGGCTGCTGCCGGCAACGGCACTCGGCGGCGCGATCTACATGGTCGGCGCCGATATCGTCTCACGCATCATCATCCCGCAGCAGGTCCTGCCGATCGGCGTCGTCACCGCGCTCTTCGGCGCGCCGGCCTTCGCCGTCATCCTCTATCGCGTGCGGAGGAGCGCATGAGCATTACCATCGACGCGGTGAGTTTCGCCGCCGGCGACACGATCATCGTCAACGGGGTCAGCCTGACGGTGGCAAAGGGCAAGGTGCTCGGCCTGCTCGGGCCGAACGGTTCCGGCAAATCGAGCCTGCTCAGGCTGATCTGCCGGCTGCGCAAGGTCCGCAGCGGCGTTATCCGGCTGGGCGAAGACGATATCGCCTCACTGTCGCGCGCAGCCCTTGCGCGGCGCATCGCCTTCGTCGAGCAGCAATCGACGACCGAGACGCAGCTGACCGTGCGCGACGTGGTGCGGCTCGGCCGCACGCCGCATCGCGGGCTGCTCTCACCCTGGGGCGCGGAGGACGATGCCGCGGTCGACGAGGCCTTGTTGCGGGTCGCCATGCGAGAGCGGGCGGGTCAGCTCTGGCAGACGCTATCGGGCGGCGAGCGTCAGCGTGTCCATATTGCGCGGTCGCTGGCGCAGGCGCCGGGTGAGCTGCTGCTCGACGAGCCGACCAATCATCTCGATATCCAGCACCAGCTCGACATCCTCCGGCTGATCTCGAAGCTCGGCATCACCTGCATTGTCGCGCTGCACGATCTCAACCTGGCGGCGATGTTCTGCGACAGCCTGGCGGTGCTTCAGAAGGGCGAGGTCGTCGCCGCGGGCGCGCCAGAGGATGTGCTGACGGAGGATATGATCGGCCGGGTTTTCGGCGTTCGCGCCCATGTCCAGAAATCGGCCGTGCATGGCCGGCACCACATCCAATACGTCCTGGATTGAGGAATGGCCTTTTTCCTGGACTGGCGTATGATTTCCGAGGGCGCTTGCGCCCGGTCGAACGGAGTTTCGAGATGCTCGAACGAAATCAGTTTCCCCTGCGCCCGGTCGTTCCCGGTTTCGCGGTCGCCTGGGTCGTCATCATTTCAAGTGCGAGCGTCGCTCTCAGCCTGCTTTTTGCCTGCGTGACGCCCTTCGTGGCCCTGGCGGCGGTAGCGGCGGTCATTCTTCCCCGGCGGATGGCAGTGACGGCGGTTCTGCTGGCTTGGCTCGCCAACCAGATGGTCGGGTATGTCGTGCTCGGCTATCCCCAGACTTGGGACAGCTATGCCTGGGGTCTGGCGATCGGCATTGCCGCATTCGCATCCCTGGCCGCAGCGCTCGGCGTGCTTCGTCTTGCGGCCGACCTCACCGTCACTATGGCTGGCGCCTTCATGGCCGGCTTCGTTGCCTATGAAGGCGTGCTCTTTGCCGCAACGGCGCTGCTTCCGTCGGGTGAGGGCGCATTTTCGGCGTCGGTCGTGGCGAATGTCCTGCTGATCAATTCTCTGGCCGCGATCGGGCTTGTCTGCCTCCATGCCAGCGCGGCGGCCAGCCGGGCGCTCGTTGCAAGTCAGCCGGGACCGATGCTGCCTTAGCCTTTGTCTTGATGCACGTCGTCCTGCCAAACCGCTGCGCGGTGTAGGCTAGGAGCTGTGGACACTTATCTGAGCCATAGGATTGTTGCGGCCAGAGCGATCATGGCTTTGTAGTTTCGA
>NZ_LFIO01001282.1 GCF_001187535.1 Rhizobium ecuadorense | reverse complement strand
GACGACTGCCTTCGCCGCAGCGGCGTGGCTATTTGGAACGTCGACGATTTCGTGCTCTTTCAGATCAAGCCCATTCTCCGCGGCCACCGTCTGAATTCTTGCGGCGGGCTCCACCAGGACCGGTACGATCAGTCTGTTCTCGGCGTCAAGCGCGCCCTGCAATGACGTCTCGTCGCAGGGATGCGCCACGATCGTGACGGCAGGCGCAACCTCCCGTGCAGCGGCAATCAGTCGGTCGTATTTTGATTGTTCAGGTTTGGTCGTGGAAAGGTCGGTCATTGGGAAGCTCCCTCTGCTTCGATCAGGATGCGTTGCGAACGCGAGCGCTCTTGCTTGCCGGTCCGCGGACTGGGTTGCTGCCGAATTCCTCCTTGCCGAGGCTGAACAGCTCGGCCACACGATCGAGGCAATCGGCTCCCGCCGGCTTCCAACGCCCGACGA
>NZ_LFIO01000107.1 GCF_001187535.1 Rhizobium ecuadorense | reverse complement strand
GCATTATCCCCTTCGGTCGAGGTTCTTTGGGACCTTCCCGGCTGGCCTTTCGAGCCCCATTTCCAGCCGCTGATTGCTGGCATGTCGTCGCCGTATTTCTCGATGTATTGCCTGTGTTCGATCAGCTTCTCGCGAATTGCCTGTTTGAAATAGGCAGCGCGCGCACCGAGTTGCGGCAGCCGGTCGATGACGTCCTCGACCAGATGGAAACGGTCCATCTCATTCAGGATCACCATGTCGAACGGCGTCGTCGTCGTTCCTTCTTCCTTGTAGCCGCGGACGTGTAGATTGCCGTGATTGGTACGGCGGTAGGTGAGCCGGTGAATGAGCCACGGATAGCCGTGGAAGGCGAAGATGATCGGCTTGTTCTTGGTGAACAGTGCATCGAAATCGCGATCCGGCAGCCCGTGTGGATGCTCGGATGGCGGTTGAAGTTTCATCAG
>NZ_LFIO01000730.1 GCF_001187535.1 Rhizobium ecuadorense | reverse complement strand
GTATTGGAACGGCAGAGAATGGCGATGTCACCTGGCGTGATTGGCCTGTGATCGTGCTTGTCGTCTTCGACAAGCCAGTTGTCGGCTTCGGCCAGACATTGCCGGATTCCCTCCGCGAGGGCTTGTGCCTGCTCGTCGACTTTGCCCATCAGCCACCACCATCCTGCTGAAGGCTTGTCAAAGCCAGCGTCGGATCGCGCCGCATCCGAAAACGCGTGCTTCGCCGCCGGCAGTCCCATCCGTTCGAAGACCGGCGTAAACATGGCATTGAAGAGATCGACCAGGCTTTTGCGGCTTCGCCATGATTTGGACAGGACCGGATTGTCCTCGGGCTTCCCCCCAGCGCCGAGAAACGCAGCCTGGGTCAGCTCGGTGTCGGCGCCGCGAAAGCCGTAGATGGCCTGCTTCGGATCACCAACCCAGGTGCTCTCGTCGACCAGCTCC
>NZ_LFIO01001138.1 GCF_001187535.1 Rhizobium ecuadorense | reverse complement strand
TGTGCTCGACCGCCTGTTGCGGTGTCACGGCCAGGAAACCGACATGGTCGCGTGGGCGCAGTTGGACGAAAGCGTCCAGATCCGAATCCACCACCGTTGCGATCTTGGGATAGCCTCCGGTCGTCTGGTGGTCGGCCAGCAGAATGGTGGCGACGCCGTCTCCGGCCACCTGCACCGAGCCCCGCACAATCGCTTCCGATGGCATGTCCAACGCGACGCTTGGCGCAAGCGACGGACCTTGGAGGCGTACGCCCATGCGATCATAGGCGTCGCTCAGGCGGAAGGGCGACGATAGGAAATTCGATAAGGTTTCTTTCGAGAAGAACCGATCCTGTGGACCAACCACCACACGCAGCTCGGATCGCGGTCTTGCGATGACCGGACATGTGATCGGACCATTTCGATCATCTCGCACTTCCGGATCGGCGAGAGTGAGCGTTTGAC
>NZ_LFIO01000391.1 GCF_001187535.1 Rhizobium ecuadorense | reverse complement strand
GCGCCGCCGGTGATCGTGTTGGCCAGCGCATTGCCGGCGCCGCTGAAGCTGGCGGTTCCCGTATAGGTCAGGTTCTCGACATTGTTGCCGAGCGTATAGCTTGCCAGCGCCGTGCGAACCGTGTCGGTCCCCGCATCGGCCGCCTCGGTGACGAGGTCGCCGGCATTGTCGACGATATAGGTGTCGTCGCCCGTCCCGCCGATCAAGCGATCGGCCCCGGCTCCGCCATTCAGCGTGTCGTTGCCGTCGCCGCCGGCAAGCGCATCGGCGGCAGCGCCACCCGTGATCGTGTTGTCGAGGCTATTGCCTATCCCGACAAAGGCTGTCGTGCCGATGTAGGTGAGGTTCTCGACATCGCTGCCAAGCGCATAGCTTGCCAGTGTCGTGCGAACCGTGTCGGTCCCCTCATTGGCGGCCTCGGTGACGAGGTCGCCGGCATGGTCGA
>NZ_LFIO01000088.1 GCF_001187535.1 Rhizobium ecuadorense | reverse complement strand
CGATCAACCTCGACCTTGTGCAAATGGCGCATGCGAGGGATAAGCGGCCTTCGGAAATTTCCGGGGGCATGAAACAGCGCGTCGGCATTGCCCGCGCGCTTGCGATGGAGCCGAAGATCCTGCTGCTCGACGAGCCCTTCGGCGCACTCGATGCGCTGACCCGCGCCCATCTTCAGGACGCGGTGATGGAAATCCACGCACGGCTTGGCAATACGATGGTGATGATTACCCATGACGTCGATGAAGCGGTGCTGCTGTCCGATCGCATCGTCATGATGACCAACGGCCCGGCGGCCCGTATCGGCGAAGTGCTCGATGTGACCATGCCCCGCCCCCGCCATCGCATCGAGCTCGCCTCCGATCGGACATATCTCAAATGCCGTGAAGCCGTGCTGAAATTCCTCTATGAACGCCACCGCTTCATCGAAGCGGCGGAGTAGAAACC
>NZ_LFIO01000202.1 GCF_001187535.1 Rhizobium ecuadorense | reverse complement strand
GAGCGTAGCTCTGTCTAGAAGATCGGGCTCACGAGCGAAATGCCGTGAGCCTATCTGTATCGGGCAGATAAGAATTTGAGGCAGGTGAGAAGATGATCGTAGCCGCAATCCTTCTGGTTTTTCCGCTCTGCCTTGCTTTTGCGGCCATATCCGATCTGTTGACGATGACGATCCCGAACAGGGTATCGTTGATCATAGTGATTTCATTCGCCGTGTTGGCGCCATTGAGTGGAGTGGCTCTTCCGGCAATCGGAATGCATGCGCTGGGCGCCGCCATAGTGTTCGGCATTTGCTTTGCCCTGTTTGCGCTCAATGTGATGGGCGGTGGAGATGCGAAACTTTTGAGCGCAGCCGCGCTCTGGTTCGGTTGCGAGCCTGCTCTGCTGACTTTTCTGGCCTATGTCAGTGCCATCGGCGGCTTGGTCACGTTGGCGATCCTGTTGATCC
>NZ_LFIO01000004.1 GCF_001187535.1 Rhizobium ecuadorense | reverse complement strand
CCTTCGACATCATCGGCAGCGTCAGCCGGCGGAACATCTGGAAGGACGAGGCGCCATCGATCATCGCTGCTTCATAGGGCTCGGCCGGCAGCGAGCGAAGACCGGCCATGAAGATCAGCACCATGAAGGGCGTCCACTGCCAGATTTCAGCGACAAGCACGCCGGCCAAAGCAAGGGATGACGTGGCAAGGATTGGCGTCGACTTGTCGAGCAGACCCATCGTGTTGAGCAGATAGGGGAGCACGCCGAATTGCGGATCCTCCATCAACAGGAACATCATACCGGCGATGGCGGGGGGGATGACCAACGTCATCGACAGTGTGGCGCGCAATACGCTGAAGCCCGGCAGTTCGGCATCCAACAGCATGGCGATTGCCATGCCGAGGATGATTTCGAACACCAGCGCGATGAAAAAATAAAGGAAGGTGACGCCCAGCGCGCTCCAGAAA
>NZ_LFIO01001431.1 GCF_001187535.1 Rhizobium ecuadorense | reverse complement strand
ACATCTCGACTCCCGCCCCCGACCCGCAGATAGCGATCCATGAGGGTTTCGTGGACGAAAGGACGTGCTTGTCCTGCCACGCCGATCAGGCTGCGGCTTTTTCGAAATCCCACCATGCAAAGGCCATGGCCCTGGCCGACGAGGAAACGGTGCGCGGCGATTTCGACAATAGCAGGTTTGAGCATGACGGCGTCGTCACCACCTTCACCCGCCGCGATGACCGCTTCTTCGTCAACACCGAGGGGGCGGACGGCAACCAGGCCGAGTTCGAAGTCAAATATACCTTCGCCTACGAACCCCTTCAGCAATACCTCGTCGACATCGGGGAAGGACGGCTGCAGGCTCTCGACATCGCCTGGGATACGGCTAGACGGCAGTGGTTCTGGCTCGGCAACGGCACCCCGGCCAAACCCGGATCGACCTAACATTGGACAGGTCCCTTTTATCGC
>NZ_LFIO01001329.1 GCF_001187535.1 Rhizobium ecuadorense | reverse complement strand
GCGATGACTGCAAATCCCATCATGGTCACGGTCCTTTTCACTTGATGTTATATTTAGTCTCAAGTGAGACAATGATCAATAGCGCCGATCCGGCTTATCTCCGATAGCAGCGGATTGCCCTGCGCGCCGGAGACCTCTATATTTTCCGAAGGCACGAACAACGAAGGAGGTTGCCTATGTCACCGCGGGACGCCTGATCCAGCAATATCAAGACTTCTGCCTTTCCAAGGGCATTGATTTCATACGCATCGAATCCGTACGGCCGCATGACGATACCACGCTCTTCTGCAGCGCTGGAATGCAGCAGTACAAGCCCCTCTTCTCCGATCCCTCCCATAGTGGAACCGTCGCAAACAGCCAGGCTTGCCTGCGCATGGGCGACCTCGACGAGATCGGCGACGGAACTCATCTTCTCCATTTCACCATGCTCGGCCTTTTCTCGTTCAGGG
>NZ_LFIO01000935.1 GCF_001187535.1 Rhizobium ecuadorense | reverse complement strand
GATTGACCTGCTTCAGCCGGATCGCCGCAGAAAGACCGGCCGGACCACCGCCGACCATCACCACGTCGAATTCCATGCTCTCGCGGCTCTCGTCTGCGTGTTCTTCGGTCATGATAAATGCCTGATAATCTCGATGTTGGAATGCGATGGGGTCAGCGAGTTGGCCGAGCCGGCGTGTAGCTGTAGTCATAGAACCCGCGTTGCGCCTTGCGACCGAGCCAGCCGGCCTCGACATATTTGACCAGCAGCGGGCACGGGCGGTATTTGCTATCGGCCAGCCCTTCGTGAAGGACCTGCATGATGGAAAGGCATGTGTCCAAACCGATGAAGTCGGCCAGTTCAAGCGGCCCCATCGGATGATTGGCGCCGAGTTTCATGCCGGTGTCTATGGCTTCCACGTTTCCGACCCCCTCATACAGGGTGTAGATCGCTTCGTTGATCATAGGGATGAGGACGCGGTTTACGATGAAAGCCGGAAAATCCTCGGAGACGGTGACGGTCTTGCCGATGGATTCGGCGAAATCCCTGGCGATGGCAAACGTCTCTTGATCCGTTCCGATGCCGCGAACCAGTTCGACCAGCTTCATAACCGGTACCGGATTCATGAAGTGTATCCCTATAAAGCGATGGGGCCTGTCGGTCGACGCGGCGAGCCGCGTTATGGAGAGCGACGATGTGTTCGTCGCCAGGATCGCCTCGGGCTTCAGGACGGGGCAGACGCCCGTAAAGACTTTCCTCTTGACGTCTTCATTCTCGCTGACCGCTTCGACGACCAAATCGGCGCTCGCCAGATCCGAGAGCGAGAATGCTCCCTTTATTCGGGAGATCGCCTGCGCAGCCGCCTCGCCCGGCATTTTGCCGGATTCGACCTGCCGTTCGAAATATCCGGCACTTGCTTCGATGCTCGCGCGAACCCGATTGCCATCGAGGTCGTAGACCATTGCCTCGTACCCGTGTTTCGCCACGACTTCCGCGATGCCAGTCCCCATCTGGCCGGCGCCGATGACGGCGACGGTAGATATCTTATTCGCTATAGGCATGCTGCCTCTCGTTGATCCGGAGATTGAAGGACGATCTCTGCCAAACAGTTTATGGGGAATTAGAAGAACGCCTGGAGGCCCGTCTGGGCCCGTCCAAGGATCAGGGCGTGGACGTCGTGGGTGCCTTCATATGTGTTGACCGTTTCCAGGTTCTGCGCATGGCGCATGACATGGTATTCGATCTGAATACCGTTGCCGCCATGCATATCCCGGGCCTGCCGCGCGATATCCAGCGCCTTCCCGCAGTTGTTGCGCTTGACGAGCGACACCATTTCCGGGGCCATCTTGTGCTCATCCATCAGGCGGCCAACCCGAAGCGAACCCTGCAGTCCGAGCGTGATCTCGGTCATCATATCGGCGAGCTTCTTTTGATAGAGCTGCATCCCTGCAAGCGGTTTGCCGAACTGCTTGCGGTCCAGGCCATATTGACGAGCGCGGAACCAGCAGTCCTCGGCCGCTCCCATGACGCCCCAGGAGATGCCGTAACGGGCGCGATTGAGACAGCCGAACGGCCCCTTGAGACCGGAAACGCCGGGCAGGAGCGCATCCTCGGTAACCTCGACACTGTCCATCACGATTTCGCCTGTGATCGAGGCACGCAGCGAAAGCTTGCCGCCGATCTTCGGAGCCGAAAGTCCCTTCATGCCCTTTTCGAGAACGAAGCCGCGTATTTCATTGTTGTGGGCCTCGGACTTTGCCCAGACGACGAAGACATCGGCAATCGGCGAGTTCGAGATCCACATCTTCGAGCCGCGCAATCGGTAGCCGCCTTCAATTTTCTCGGCGCGGGTTTTCATGCCACCGGGATCAGAGCCGGCATCAGGCTCGGTCAGGCCGAAACAGCCGATCAGCTCACCCGAGACGAGGCCCGGCAGGTACTTTTTCTTCTGCTCGTCGGAGCCGTAGGCGAAGATCGGGTAGATGACCAGCGAGGATTGCACGCTCATCATCGAGCGATATCCGGAGTCGATGCGTTCGACCTCGCGAGCGACAAGGCCGTAAGCGACGTATGATGCGTTCGCGGCCCCGTATTCTTCCGGCAGCGTTATACCGAGAAGACCAGTCTGCCCCATCAACCTGAACAGCTCCGGGTCGGTCGTTTCGTCGAGATAGGCGTCGTGGACGCGCGGCAAGAGTTCGGATTCAGCGAAAGCCGCGGCGGACTCGCGGATCATCCGTTCATCTTCGGTCAGCTGGTCATCGAGCAGAAAGGGGTCATTCCAAGAAAAGGCCAAGATCGTCATCCTCCCGTTGAGGTTTTTGGCAGTTCGATTTGGTGGAATGAAAGCCGTTTTTCCGGCATTGCGAAAGCGAGGTTTACTCATTGGCCCATGAGCTATAGTAATAGCCTATGGCAAACCTTTCGCGACGACTGCTTCCCTCGACCTCCGCTCTGGCGGCCTTCGATTCCGTCGCACGGCTGAGCACCTTCTCCGCGGCGGCCGCGGAGCTTTCCCTGACGCAGGGCGCCATCAGCCGGCAGATTGCTGCGCTGGAAGAACAGCTGGGCGTTTTGCTGTTCGAGCGCACCAGCCGCGGCGTCATTCTCACAGAGGCCGGCACCGATTATGCGCGGGCTATTGCCAGCGCTCTGGCGGAAATCCGCTCCGCTTCATTGCATGCCATGACCAAACAGCATAACGATCAGCTCAATCTCGCCATCTTGCCAACATTCGGCACCCGCTGGCTGATGCCGCGCATTCCGCAGTTTGTCGCCAGACATCCGGAGATCACATTGAACTTCGCGACGCGCATAGGAGTGTTCGATTTCGACCGCGACGACATCGATATGGCCATCCATATCGGCCAGCCTGACTGGCCGGGTGCGGAAAGCACATTTCTCATGGAGGAAATGGTGGCACCGGTCGCCTCCCCGTCTTTTCTCAGTTCGCATCCCATCTTGAAGGCCGAAGATCTGCTTCGCCTGCCGCTACTGCAGATGGCGTCCCGTCCGGGGGCCTGGGGCCATTTTTTCGAGAGCCTCCAGGTCAGCGGCACCCCATCGCAGGCCATGCGGTTCGAACAGTTCAGCAACGTGGCCCAGGCATGCATCGCCGGACTGGGGCTCGCGTTGATGCCGCTTTTCCTCGTCGACTCCGAACTCGCGAATGGCCAGCTCGTTCAAGCCTTTCCGCATCAGGTCAAAAGCCCCAGCGCCTATTATGCGGTTGCGCCACTCAGCAGGAAGGACTTCCGTCCTGTCGTGGCGTTCCGTGCATGGCTTCTGGAAGAGGCAGCGCGTTATCAGAAAGACGTTGCCGGCTGATGTGGATTGGTTGCAATAGCGGCCGGTAATCCGGGCCTATTGGACCGCTACCCAAGTTCGATTGCGAGCGTTCTTGACTCATCGGCCAAATCCTGCCAGTTTATGCTAACGTTAGCACAAGGAATGCGCATTTGCACCTTCAGTTGAAGAAAGCAAGCCTGCAGGGCAGACACCTTTCGGCCAGCAGAGCCCTGGTGAAGGACGTTCGGCTCCTTGGCCGCCTGTTGTGCGACGCTATTGAAGCAAGCGACGGCAAGGAGGCCCGCGAGATCGTGGAACAGGTCCGCACGCTCTCGGTGACCGGCCACGGAAAGACCAGCCCGCGGTTGAGCGACAAGCTCGCCCCGTTTTGCGCGGACATGCCTCCCCGCACCCTCAAGCGCGTGATCCGCGCCTTCAGCCAGTTCTCTCAGTTGGTGAACATCGCCGAAGACGCTCATCAAGCCAGAGTGCAGCGCTTCGGCATCGTCGATGGCGAACCTGCCATGTCGGGAACGATTGCCAGATCGCTTTCCGTTCTGGCCGCCGCCGGGGTAGAGGCGGAAGATATCCGCAAGCTGCTGTCTGAAGCGGTCGTCTCGCCTGTTTTCACGGCACACCCGACCGAGGTTCGGCGCAAGAGCGTTATCGACATCGAGCAGGAGCTTGCCCGATGCTTGGGCCGGCTCGATCAGGCCGGCCTGACTGCAAAGGAGGCGGATCGATATCAGGAGGATTTGGAAAGAGCAACGACAACGCTTTGGCAAACGAACAGCTTGCGAGGTCGGCGACTGCAGGTCGTGGATGAAATCCTCAATGGCTTGTCCTATTACGACAGCACCATTTTCCGCGTTATTCCGGAAGTTTATGAAGCTCTCGAAAATCAACTTCGCGCTTCGTCTTGGAGCCTCGGTCAAGAGGCGCTGCCGCCGTTCCTGCGCATGGGTTCGTGGATCGGCGGCGACCGCGATGGCAACCCCTATGTCAACGGCGAGACCCTGAGGGAGGCGCTCCGGCTGCAGAGTGAGAGGGTTTTCTCTTTCTATCTCGGCGAACTGCACAGCCTCGGAGCGGAACTTTCCTTGGATGATCGGTATGTGAAGGTCTCGCGGGACCTTCAGCGCCTAGCGACCGACTCTCCCGATCGATCGGAGCAGCGCCGGCACGAGCCATATCGCCTGGCGATCTCGGGTATCTATGCTCGCCTGGCGGCCACGGCCCGTAAGTTTGGCAGCACGGAATTGGTGCGCGAACCCGTGGCGATTGCCCCTTCCTACCCGTGCCCTGCTGAGTTCGCCGACGACCTGGCGACGATCAGCAAATCCCTGACAGCCAATGGCGCAGAGAAGATCGCTGCTGGAAAATTGCGCAGGCTGCAACGCGCCGTGGACGTCTTCGGATTTCACCTTGTCAGCCTCGACCTCAGACAAAATTCCGAGGTCCATCAGCGGGTTGTTCACGAGCTTTTCGAGAAGGTGCGACCTGGCACCGGCTACGAGGCGCTCACCGAGGGTGACAAGATGCGCCTGCTCACCGAGGAGCTCCGCTCATCTCAGCTGCTGATTACACCGCTCAAGACCTATTCGGCCGAGATGATGTCCGAGCTTTCGGTGCTGCGTGAAGCCGCCGAAGCCCACCAGCATTATGGCCGCGGCAGCATCCCGAATTACATCATTTCGAAGGCCGCAAGCCCTTCCGACCTTTTGGAGGTCATGGTCTTGTTCCGCGAGGTGGGGCTGTTCCGGCCCGATGAGCCTGACGCGGCGTCAGTCAACATCATACCGCTTTTCGAGACGATCTCGGATCTTTCAAGGTCGCATGACGTGATGCAGACAGTTTTGGCCAGCGAGGCCTATCGGCCATACCTGGAAGCGCTCGGCGGCAAACAGGAAATCATGCTCGGCTATTCCGACAGCAACAAGGATGGCGGTTATCTGACGTCGGGATGGGAGCTTTATAAGGCAGAGATGGCCTTCATTCAGCTCTTCGAGCGTGAAGGCATTCGCCTCAGCCTGTTTCACGGCCGCGGCGGTTCCGTCGGACGCGGCGGCGGTCCAAGCTATGAAGCCATCACTGCCCTGCCTCCCGGCGCGGTTGCCGGATCGATCCGGCTGACGGAGCAAGGTGAAGTCATTGCAGCGAAATATTCCAATCCGGCACTCGGTCGCCGAAATCTCGAACTTCTTATCGCCGCGACGCTGGAAGCGTCCTTGCTGCCTTCCGACGCACAAGAGCCGGATCCCCGCTATCTTGATGCCATGGAGGAGCTGTCCGGCCTGGCTTTTGCCGCCTATCGCTCTTTGGTTTACGAAACCGAGGGATTCGAACGGTTCTTCTGGGAAGCCACGATCATCGGCGAAATCGCCAAGCTGAATATTGGCAGCCGCCCAGCCTCACGCAGTTCGTCACGCCGCATCGAAGACCTTCGTGCAATACCCTGGGTGTTCGGCTGGTCACAGAGCCGTATCATGTTGCCGGGCTGGTTTGGATTTGGCTCGGCCGTCAGACAGTGGCTGGCCAGACATCCCGATGGATTGCAAACCCTCCAAAGGATGCATCGGGACTGGCCTTTCTTCCAGACGCTGATTGCGAACATGGAGATGGTGCTGGCCAAAACCAACATGGCGATCGCGGCCCGGTACGTGGACCTTGCCCCCGACGCTGCCGGCCATGAGAAAATCTTCGCGCGCATAAAAGACGAATGGGAAGCGACGACGGCCGCGCTCTTCGGCATCACGGATCAGGCCTCGCTGCTGGAGAACAATCCGGCGCTGAAACAGTCGATCCATCACCGCTTTCCCTGCCTCGATCCGCTGAACCACATGCAGATCGACCTTCTTCGCCGTCACCGAGCCGGCGAACGCGACCAGGATACGGAAGAGGCGCTGCATCTGACCATCAACGGAATTGCCGCCGGGCTGCGAAACAGCGGCTAGCGAGCCGCCAATGCGGATGGCGTAAGCCTATTTTTCTTGACCTCGGCAAAAATATTGCGCTAACGTTTGCACAAACTGGGAGGAAATCATGACACGGACCGTGCTGTTGACGGACTACGCCTGGCCGGATGACAAGGTGGAGCGCGAAGTGATCGAGGGGGCCGGTTTCACCCTCGTCAGCGGCCCTGCCGAGCCGTCTTCGTCTGCTGAGATCGACGCTTTGGCGGCAGAGCATCGGCCGGACGCCATCCTGACCTGCTGGGCTCAGGTCAGCGAGAGGGCGATCGATGCGTCCCCCAATCTGAAGATCGTCGCTCGCCTCGGAGTCGGCCTGGACAATATCGCTGTCGATGCGGCGACCGAGCGGGGGATTTGGGTCACCAACGTTCCCGACTATTGCGTCGCAGAAGTGTCCGACCATGCCGTCGGTTTTGCAATTGCCTGGGCCCGCGGCCTGATCCACTTCGATCGCGACGTTCGCAAGGGCCGCTGGGACCCTGCTTCGGCAAATCTCCGCAGGCTTTCGGAGCTGACCTGCGGCATCGTCGGCTTTGGTCGCATCGGCCGTGCGACGGCGGCAAAAATGCAGGCACTCGGTTGCCGGGTGGTTGCACACGATCCCCATGCCTCGAATATCCCTGCCGATGTGGAGCTTGCCGACTTCGACACGCTTCTGGCCAGGAGCGATATCGTCATTGTCCATGCGCCGCTTTCGCCTGCGACGCGTCATCTGATCAACAAGGACGCCATCTCTAGGATGCGTCGTGGAAGCCTGCTGATCAACGTTAGCCGAGGCGGCGTCGTCGACACTGCCGCGGTGATCGAAGGCTTGGACTCCGGCATTCTGAGCGGCGTCGGCCTGGATGTCCTCGAGGATGAGCCACGCGTTCCACCGGAGCTGATCGCTCACCCCGGAGCGATGATCACCCCACACGTCGCCTTCTCCTCGGATGCCTCGCTGATCGAGCTGCGTCGCCGGGCAGCGGAGGAGGTCGTCAGGGTTCTCTGCGGAGAGATGCCTGAACAAGCCCGCAACAGCCCCCGCCGCTAACGCCGCAAGGACGCTCTATTCATGTCTGTAGCCGAGACGACGATTTTCGACGATTTCTTGCTGAAGAGCGGCTTGAAGAGCGCTTCCGAGGAAGCGATCTACAAGCCCCTGACGGGTGGTGTTTCCTCGGATATCTACCGTGTGGAGCTTCCCGGCCGGCTCATCTGCGTGAAACGCGCACTTGCCAAGCTTAAGGTCTCTGCCGATTGGCAAGCGCCGGTGTCGAGAAATGTTTACGAATGGAACTGGATCTCCTTCGTCGCGCAGCATTTCCCTTCTGCCGTTCCGAAGCCTCTCGCGCACGACGCGTCCTCCGGTGTTTTCGCAATGGAGTTTCTTGCCGGCGACGAGTATCCGCTTTGGAAGACCGCCCTGCTCCACGGGAGCGTTGACCGAAAGGCGGCAGAGGCGACGGGCCAGCGGATGGGACAGATCCATTCCGTCAGTGCCCGGACATCTGGATTGCCGCAAAAGTTCGACTCCGGACCGAACTTCTACGCTCTCCGGCTTGAGCCATACCTGGTGGCGACTGCCGTCAAACACCCTTTCGTCAGCGATCGCCTGGCGGAGCTGGTTCGGCGCACGGCCGAAACAAGGCTGGCGCTGGTCCACGGCGACGTCAGCCCGAAGAACATCCTGCTGGGGAAGAACGGCCCCGTGTTCCTGGATGCCGAATGCGCCTGGTTCGGCGATCCGGCTTTCGATTTGGCATTCTGCCTCAACCATCTGCTGTTGAAGAAGATCGTTGTCGGAAAGGCGGCATCCCAGCTCGCATCGTCATTCGCGGCTTTGACGGCAGCCTACATGGATCAGGTCGACTGGGAGGATCGGGACGCTCTCGAGGCGCGGGCCGCAAGCTTATTGCCCGCCCTCTTTCTCGCCCGGGTCGACGGCAAATCGCCCGTCGAATACATCACCGACGAATTTCAGCGCGAAACGGTTCGCAAAGCCGCTATCCCGCTGATCGTGTCGCCTCGGCAAAAGCTGGTTGACGTGGCACAAGCCTGGTTTCCATAACGGAAGCCATTCCTCAGGCAGCGGCATTATTTCTTTGCCGCTGAATATCTCCGGCTCTGCTCATAGCCGTTGACGATAGCGGTGAGCGTGGCACGCGCCATTGCAGGTCGGCCCACGTACGGCCAAAAGCGCGTCGTGATCTCTGGGATTCGCTCCTCGCGCTTTAGCTCTTTGTTTTTGCGCATGTGGCGCAAAACCGCTGCGCACTTTTGCGCGACATGCTTAGGGCTGTCGTTCAATTTCACAGTAGACAACGCTGCGGTTCGCGCCGGGCCAAACAGACACCTTCACATCCGCCCCAGTCACGCTCTCGGTGGCGATCACGCCCATCTCGCGTTCTGACCGCAACAGCAGCGCCCAGTTCATAAATGTCTCCATATAACCATCGACGTCCGTCTCCGGGGAGAAGTTGGCGAATAGGAAGATGCCGCCAGGCTTAAGCATACTGACGCACTTCTTGGTCAGCTTCACGGCCACCGCGTCCGGCAGATAGTCATAGAGACCCGCGGCATAGACGAAATCGAACATTCCCAGCGCATGCCTTCCGCCGAGCAGCGATTTGACCGACCCGTTGACCGCCTCGACGGATGTGCCGGCGAAATCGCGGGCTACGGTTCCAACGCTCACCGGGTCCTGATCCAAAGCCACCCAGCGTTTGATCGCGCCGGCGCCGAGCGCGCGCGACAAGGGCCCCTCCCGAAGATGCCCCGACGCGATGGCCAGGACTTCGGTGGAACCAGGCCGAGCCGAAGCGATTTCGTCTACGCGGCGCGCCAGAATGTCCCGACGCTCCCTTACCGCGATGGATGACGAAGCATTTCGAGTATAGGCGTAGATCGAACGTCCCAAGGTGCTCGACGATGCCACGGCGTCCTCGACCTCAGGCCTGCCGTAGATGAAGTCGAGAAGACGTGCATCGCCGGAATAGCCGCGCGGCTTTTCAAACGACCAGCGGGTCAAAGGATCTTGATGCAGATAGTGAGCAACTGGATGAGATTGCGCGATCGGAACGATGACGTCCCACACCTGCGGATGAAAGCGACGCCGTAACTGATGCAAGGCTTCAGCCAGACGCTCGATTATCGCATTAGGCGCAACGCCGGATTTGAACTGACGGGCTGACACGTCCAGGCTGATGGCAAGCTCCGCCTTCGCGACAACAAGGTCGCTGGGATTTGGCGCAGCAAACCTCCTTGCGGCCTTACGCATTTCACCGGGCACAACAAGACTTTCACCATCCAAGACAAGATTTCGTGCCATATCGAGACCTCGTTGACATCGCGTTAAGCATAATCAACCTCGAAATGGGATGCGACTGGAATCTACACGGGATAGGAGTAATTCTACTATTGCGGGCGGGAACCTGCTCCTCTACGAATGTTAAGTAATAAGACAAACCAGTCGCAGGTTGCCGAATGACATTTTGGAGGGCGCCGAAGCATGGGTTACTTTTTACCTTCTTTAGATCGTAACCAGGCTGGTATCGTTGCATGAACGCGTCTTACGCTCCTGTGCAGCGCGATGAATCAACCGGCGGCTTTTCCTTTTCCGAGGCTTGCAAGTCTCTAGAAGCTGAAAATGATGCTGTCCAAAGGCAAAGCTCACGGCATGGTCTTTGGATCGCGGTCGCCGTTTACGTGTCCTTCGCCGTTCCCGACCAATGGCTTATTCCTGACGTTGCGCCTGTGACGATCGCCGCGCGATTCGTGGTTGCGACGATCGCGCTGTTGGTTTTCGAAGCCTTGCGACTGGCAAAAGCGAAAACCGTCTGGCTGGACGTCACATGCGCCTCTGCACTGCTTGTGGGTTATGTGGGCTGGCTTTACCCGGCGATCGGCACCCGTGACGTCACGGCCATGTCATACTACATGATTTTTGGCGCCATCTTCATGATGGGCGCCAACCTGTTTTTCACTTTTCCGTTTCGGCTGTCGGTGATTACCTCCAGCTTCGTGCTCTGCGCATTTTTCATTACGATCGAGGTGGTTTTTCCTTCGAGCCAGACCTACAAGCTTGCTTTTGGAATGTTCTACATTTCTTGCTTTGTCTTCACGACTTCGATCAATTGGCGATTGAATATCGAGCGTCGAAACGTTTTGCTGAACGCGGCGGAGGCTCGCTATCAGCACTGGGAAGCGTCCGAGCGTGGCCGGTCGCTGCTCGAGCTTTCAAATACCGATTACCTGACGGGCATCAGCAACCGACGCGCGCTGGATCGGCGACTCGACGAATGCTGGGCCGCCTGGAAGGACGAACGCCGCGACTTCGTGGTGTTCCTCATCGACGTCGATTTTTTCAAACGCTTCAATGATCGCTACGGGCATCAGGAAGGAGACCGATGCCTGACTGTCATCGCCAATGCGCTGAAGGCGGTTGTAGAATCGTCCGGCGGCATGATCGGCAGGTATGGCGGCGAGGAGTTCATCGTGGTCATGCCGGCTGGGATTCCCAAGTTCGCGATGAACCTGGCCGAAAAGATCAGAATGGAAGTCGAGCTTCTTGCGATTGCGCACGACGGGCGTCCTGATGATAGCCCGATCGTAACCGTCAGCATTGGCGTCGCCTTCACCCGCGAGAAAGTGGGGGAGAAAGTCGAACGACTAGTGCGTGAGGCCGATCTTGCTCTCTACAATGCCAAAGCAAGTGGCCGAAACTGCATTCGCAGGTTTGATCCGTTGCTGCCCCGCCCCGACGACAATGCCGGTAAACTCGTCCCGTTGCTGACGGCCGCCATTGATCGCAAACTGGTTTCTCTCGTTTACCAACCGATCTTCGACGTGACCAACGACAAAGCAAGAGCCGTCGAGGCTTTGATGCGGCTTCGGATGCCGGACGGCACCGCGGTCTCGCCGAAGACATTCATTCCGGTTGCGGAGCGTACGGGGGCAATCCTCGAATTGGGTAAATGGGCGATCGAGACGGCATGCCGCGATATACTGATGACCGATCGCATGGCGACCGTCAGCGTCAATGTGTCGCCCATACAGCTGCGTTCTCCCGGCTTTGCTGCGAGTGTTGCCGATATTCTTGCCCGGTGCGGGGTCTGCGGGTCGCGGCTGGCCTTAGAAGTCACCGAGGGCCTTGATATGGATATGCAGTCGGAGGTGCTTAAATGCATTGCAGATCTGCGGGTTCTCGGCGTCGAAATCTGGCTTGATGATTTCGGCTCCGGCTTCGCGGGCCTCTCGTGGCTGAGGGCGATCGAGTTTCAGACGGTCAAGGTCGACCGAACCTTCCTGCACGACTGCTCCAACCCGCGCGGGTTGACGATGCTTCAGGACATGATTGCCCTCATCCGTAATCGTGGCAATACGATCCTGGTGGAAGGCGTCGAAACGGCAGCACAATTGTCCCTGCTCAAGGATCTTCGCATTGACCGCGTCCAGGGCTTTCATATGGGAATGCCGGTTAGCGCTGAACTTCTGAGCGCGGCATAACTCGATCCTCAGGGGCCTCGAAGACGGTTGATTGCAGACGCGACGTCGCCCGCGATCTTGAGTAAAAGCCATCGCGCTGTTTTCCGCGATGGCAATTGCGACTTCGCATCTGGCTCGGCTCAGAACCGAGCGACCCAGCTTTCGAACGCAACGAGGAAGCTTTCAATGAATTTCTGGGTTCCTTCGTTGAGGAATACACCATGGTCACCGACCAATTTGTCGGCCGTGCTGAGGTAAACTTCAGGCTGAGGCATGGTCGGCACGTTGATGTTGGTCAGCATAAGCCTAAGCTGAAGTGCGGCGGCGGCGCCACCAATGAGGCCCGGAGAAGCCCCGGCCACCGCACCGGGCTTGTGATCCCACACGCTTTTCCCGAACGGCCGGGAACCGATTTCGATCGCATTCTTCAAGGCCGCGGGTACGGATCTATTGTATTCCGGCGTCACGAAGATTGCGCCATCGCAAGCCTTGATGCGCTCACGGAAGGACGTCCACTCCGTCGGCGGCGTGTCCGTCTCCAGGTCCTGATTATAGAGCGGAAGATCGCCGATCGGTACGATTTCCAGATTCAGTCCGTCGGGCGCCACTTTCTGCATTGCACGGGCAAGCTTCAGGTTGATCGAAGCCTGACGAAGGCTTCCGACCAGGACCGCGATATCTTTCATGGACATGTTCTCTCTTCTCGCGTGAGGTAGGCGCCGGCTATCGCCGGCGCCGGTCATTGTTACTGACAGGAGGCAGGGATCGGCGGGACGACCACGTAGTTGCTGAAGCCGCCATCGCGCTCCCCAATGCCTGAAATGGCTTCGTTCACTCGCTCGAGCGGATAGATCTTGTGCTCGAGATACGACAGGTCGAGCGCGCCGGTGCGAACCATGTCGGCCATTTCCTGCCCCTGGGCAGCGCTGAACCAGTTCGAGCCGATGAGCTGAACCTGCTCGTCCATCAGCCACTTCACATCGACCGGAACATCTTCCGCGACGCCGCCAACGACAACCACACGGCCGCCGCGACGCACGCCGCGCATCGAGTCGACGACGGTCGCGGCGGGGGCTCTGGCACCCAGCGCACTGATAACGAAATCCACTCCCTCGCCGCCGGTCTGGGCCTTCGCCCATTCTCCAGTCGAGCCTTCGCCGAGCATGATCGTGTCGATGCGGTCGGGAGCGATCGCCTTGATACGGTCCATCAGCTCCTTGTTTCTGCCGGTGCCCAGAATTTTGGAGAGGCCCATTGCAAGAGCGAGCTTGGTGGCCGCGACGCCGAGCGTGCCTGTGATCCCGTCGATCAGGCAGACCTGGCCGGGTCCGGCCTGTGCATTCTTCAGGGCGCCGTAGGATGTCCCGAGGTAACCGAAGCGACCGGCCTGTTCGAAGCTGAGATTGTCCGGCAGGCATACGAGTGAGTATTCCGGGGCCGTCATGTACTGGCTGAAGCCGCCGTAGGGATAAAGATCAAAGATTCTTTGACCGTCGCGGCTGGTGCTGAAGTACCCATTCAAGGTGTAGTAGCGGCATTGACTGCGGTTGCCTGAGCGGCACGCCTTGCAGGAACCGCAGGATCTGAGAGGGCTGACATAGACACGGTCGCCAATTTTGACATTGGTGACCGCTTCGCCGACTTCGGCGACGACCCCGGCCGGGTCCAGGCCAAACACCGCCGGAAACTTCGGCAGCGGCTGGTGGGGAAACCAGGTCGGCCAATTGTTGATGACGTTGGCCATGTTGGGCACGATACCGCAGGCCCTGACCTGCACCAGGACGTCGTTGGGCCGGGGCGTGGGAACCGGAATCTCATCCAGCGACATCGGCTGATGCAGAGCATGCAGCCGAGCGGCGATCATAGTCTTAACCATTAACTCCTCCATAGGGACATCGGTCGGACCTTGCCCGACCGAATGCATTTTTTCAGTTTCAGACAGGTGCGCGGCAGTGCCGTGCGGCTTTCGTCAGAGGGCCAGAAACTCCTTCCCAGCCGGTCGGAAATCCGCAGGCCAGACAGTCACCCAATCCTTCCCTTGAACTTGCTTGAGCTTCGTCGAAGGCTTGCCGGCATTAAACTTGCCGTCGAAAGTCCTTGGACCGACGACCGTCTCGACGGTGTTTGCGCGCAACCACGCAGCCATCGCGGCATCGTCCAACGTCCCTGCCCCTTCTGCCGCCGCTGCAAGGATTTGCCACGCGGCATATTCGACAGCGGCCTGATACTCGGCGTGCGGATACGGGAAGCCCGCCGCCGCCGCCTTGCTGTCATAAGCTGTTGCGAATTCCTGAGCGCCGTGATTTTTGAGGAACGGCTCGTGCTCTTCGAACCAGGTCAGCGAGGTCAAGCCGTTGGCTTTGGGGTGCGCTGCGGTCGGGCCGGGCGCCGGGAACAGGTAGAATTGATTCCGTGGCTGGTATTCGATCCGGCTCATGGCATCGAGAAGCTGCACGGCCTCCATGCCGATCGCACCGGACCACAACAGATCCGGATCTGCCGCCTTGATGCGGTTGGCGATGGCGCCGAAGTCCTTGGTACCGAACTCGTATTCAAGCTCCAGCACGTTCTTGATGCCACGCTTCTCGGCGACCTGTTGGCCGCCCTTGGCGATCGTCAGAGCCGACGGGAATTTGCTGGTGATGAACGCGATCGTCTTCGGAGGAGTCGGCAGGCTGGCATAGGCATCGAGAACGATCTCAGTGTCGGTCAACTGCGGCTCGGCCCCGATCGGAAGAGACGGGAACTGCAGCGGATAGGGTGCGAGACTCGGGTCCCCGAGGCTGCTTTGAACAAGCATCTTCTTGAAACGGGCGGCGACGCCCATGGCTGCGATAATCGAGGATGTGCCATACGGCCCCATCAGCAGGTCGACCTTATCGGCCGTCACCAGGCGCTCATAGAGCGTTCGAGCATTGGCGGGAAGCGATTGGTCGTCGAGAAGGACGAACTCCACCTTTCGTCCGAGAATACCGCCTTTGGCGTTGATCTGTTCGACGAACAGTTCTGCCGCGAGCTTATGGATGGCGCCGACGCCCGCAAGCGGTCCTGTCAACGGCAGCGTTCCTCCGACTCGGATCGGCCCTGCTTGCGCGAAAGCCCTCGGCATCGAGCCGAAAGCTGCCACGGCGGCGGCAGATCCGAGAAATGCACGTCTGTTCAATATAATGGAGTTCGCACTCATCTCATCCTCCCAAGTGCTTCCAGCATGTCATCGCGCTCACGGCTGTCGCAGCACGTCAGTCTCCTGCCATCCGCGATACCGCAGCAGGTCTCAGCTCTTCGCCAGCTCTTCTGCGTAGCGTTCCAGCGTCATAGGGTTCGGCATTTTGTCGGGGTGCTTCAGCGGTACTCCGGTAAATTCGCTGGCCTCGAAGAACCACTTCGACACCGCCGGCATCCCCCAATGCACATTGGTGCTCAGGGATGCCGCGTCCCAACGAATGGGCTCCAATTCCGCGTCAATCGTGGTGTAGTGGCTGTTGAAGAACTCCACCCGATGTCCATCCGGATCGCGCAGATAGACGAACAGGACTCCCGATGGTCCATGGCGCCCGGGGCCGCGCTCGACACTGTCTCCATATCCATAACGGCTGGCAAAGTCGCACACCGCGAAGATATCGCTGCTTTCCCCAACCGTGTAGGCAAAATGATGCAACTGCGGGCCGATGCCGGGCACCAATGCCAGATCGAGGCAGACACCTTTGCGATACATGAAGTTCGCGATGAGATTGTCTCCCGCCGCGATATATTCGGACGTCCGGAAACCGAGTTCGCCGTAGAACGCGCTTAGACCGAGCGGATCGGCAACCATGACCTGGCAATGGTCCAGGCCCTGGGCCTTGGCGCCACGATGTTCATGCACCTCGAGAAACTTGCGGGGATGGACGCTCATGCTGGAGCAAAGCTCGATGCGAGCGCCCGACGGATCGCTGACCAGCAACGTGCGTCCCTGATTTCGAACTTCGACCCATTCCGCCGGCAGCCCTTTCTCGTCAAAGAAGACCTTGGCCTTGTCGAGGTCCTCCTCCAGAAATACCCGATACCCGATCCGCCTGCATGTCGGCCGCCCGCCGGCAGGCGCCAGGACGAGGCTGTGATGGCAGGCTTCGGACAATCCGCGGAGATATGAAACACCATCCGCGAATTCCGTTTCAACCAGGCCGCCGACATTCACGTAGAAATCGCGGCTAAGCTCCACATCGTTGACTTCAAGCACGACGTGGCTGAAGCGCGTGATGTTGAAGGGAGGTTTCAAATTAACAGCCGGAAGCATGTTGTCCTCATCTGCGTTGCTAACGTTAGCATAAAATGGCCGATTGTTTTGTCAACGTCCGTTTTTGAGCGAGACCCGCAACCGGCCCATCCAAATCCTAACCTACCGCGGCAACCGCGGCCGGCTTTTCAGCCAAGTCCAGCGCCGACCAGCCGGCGAATGAAGCCTCTTTTCCAAGCGCCTCCTCGATCCGGAGAACCTCGTTCCACTTGGCCATCCGTTCGGAGCGGGAGAACGATCCGACCTTGAGCTGCCTGGCATCCCAGCCGACCGACAGATGGGCGATCGTCACATCTTCCGTCTCACCGGATCTCGCCGAAACGATTGTCCGAAAACCCGCCTTTTTGGCAACCGAGAGCGCGTCGAACGTCTCTGTGATCGTGCCCGCCTGGTTCGGTTTGATCAGAACCGCATTGGCGCTTTTATCCTTGATCGCTCCGGTCACCCGCGCCGCATTCGTGACGAAGAAGTCGTCGCCGATGATCTGGCAGCTGGAGCCGTAACGGGCGGTAAATTCCTTGAAACCATCAGGATCGTCCTCGGCGAGCGGATCCTCGATCGAGACGATCGGGTAGGCCTTCAACCAGCCGCCAAGCATGTCGATCATCTTGGCCGTATCGAGCTGCCGATCTTCCAGCGCCAGCGAATACTTGCCCTTACGGCCGAATTCGGAAGCCGCAATGTCAAGGGATATCGCAACCTCGGCGCCTGGCTTCAGCCCCGCGGCCTCGATCGAGCGCACCAGGGCATCGAGAGCCTCTTCGTTGCTGGTGAAGGCTGGCCAGTAACCTCCCTCGTCCGCCACGCCCTGGAGCTTGCCGGCACGTTTCATAATCTCACCCGCAGCGCGGTAGACTTCTGCGGTCCACTCCAAAGCCTCCGAGAATGTCGAGGCGGCGGGGCACATGATCATGAAATCCTGGACGTCGACCCGGCGCGCCGCGTGTGCTCCACCGCCGAAAATCTGGATTTCCGGCAGCGGCATGGTAATTCCCTTGTCGGAGCCTGCAAGATATCGCCAGATCGGTTGATCGGCCGCCGCCGCTGCGGCGTGAAGCAGCGCCATCGATGTTGCCACCGATGCATTTCCACCCAGCCTGCTCCGGTTCTTAGTGCCGTCAAGCTCGATGATGGCGTGGTCCAGCTCGGCTTGATCCCTGGCATCCCGGCCAACCAGCAGCTTGGCGATCTCGCCGTTGACGGCAGTCAGGGCCTTGTTGATGCCCAGGCCGGCAAAGGCGCTGCCGCCGTCACGAAGGTCGAGAGCTTCGCCGGTGCCGGTCGATGCGCCGGCGGGTGCGATGGCCCGGCCGATGGCACCGGAGGCCAGCTCGATTTCTACCTCGACGGTGGGCCTGCCACGAGAATCCCAGACGCGGCGGCCCTGCACTTTTCGGATTTCGGTGTTGGTCATGTTCAGTTGGTCCACATGGTCAGATTGAAATTTTGGCTCATCGAGGCCTCGGAGGCCGTCCTCTTAATCCGTCGTATCGGCGGTCCGTGCGCCAACCAGCACCACGGCGATGGTTGCCGGTCCGTCGCTTTTGTTTCGCCAGGCATGGCACGTTCCATTCTGTACGAAGGCGTCGAACTGGCCCAAGCGGGTCTCGTTGCCATCGTCGAGTTCCATCCAGATCTCGCCGTCGAGAACGATTCCATAATCGACGGTGGGCGTTTGATGTTTGCCATCCGGTTCGAAGCGTTCGGCCAAACCGGGACTGACCGCCAGATTCTCCGCCATAGCTGCCGGACCGTCAAAGTCCGGCGACATAAAAACGGCATCCGGTGGGAACGTTAGCACTAGAAACCGCGTTTCGCCGGGCTCCGGGACGAAGCTTGTCACCTGCGAAGTGGGATCGGTTCCGTTGAACGGCACGGCCGTCGAAGCCGACGTCGACCAGATCATCCGCGACACCAATCCGGGCACCGTCCTGAATATGTCCGTGCGCGGCACGGCACCGTCCTCAGCGAAGCTGGCAGCACCCTTATTGCCGTGCTCGGTCACAACGCGCCTGATATGCACGGGAACTCTCCCGCTCGACGTTTCAGATGCCAAGATAGGCCTCCCTGATGCTTGGATCGTTGATGAGAACCTCAGGCGTTCCGGAGGCCGTCACGCGGCCCTGCTCGATCACGTAGGCCTGATGGGCGATTTCCAGCGCCTTGTTGACGTTCTGCTCGACGAGCAGAACGGCTACGCCTCGCTCGTTGATCATCTGGATGATTTTGAACATTTCCCCGACGATCAACGGCGACAGCCCGAGCGACGGCTCGTCCATGAGCAGCACGCGCGGCTTGGCCATCAGGCCACGGCCGATCGCAACCATCTGCTGCTGCCCGCCCGACAAGGAGCCCGCCAATGAAGCCTGGCGCTCTTTCAAAACAGGGAAAAGCTGAAACACCTCAGCGAGCGTGGCGTCGCGCTCCGCACGAGCGAGCGAGCGGTAGGCACCGAGCAGCAGGTTATCGAGGACCGTCATTGCGGTGAAGAGACGGCGCCCTTCCGGGACCACCGCTATGCCGTAGTCGCAGACCCGGTGGCTCGGCACTTTGGAAACGTCGTTACCCTCGATAACGATCTTTCCTTTGTGCGGCCGAAGAATGCCGGCGATGGCGTTTACCAGCGTGCTCTTGCCTGCGCCGTTCGGGCCGACGACCGAAACGATCTCGCCTGGCCTTACACTGATGGACAGGTCCCACAGAGCGATCGCATCTCCGTAGCCGACCTCGATCCTATCGACCTCAAGCAGCATGACTGCCTCCCAGATATACGCGGACCACTGCCGGATCCCGCATCGTTTCGCTTGGTTGTCCAAGCGCCAGAACTTTGCCCTGATCCAGCACCGCGACACGGTCCGCCAGCGCGACAACCGCCCTCATGAGATGTTCGACGAAGATGATCGTCGTACCGCCGGCCTTGATCCGCTTGATCATTTCGACCGCGTGGTCGACCTCGGCCGGATTCAAGCCGCAAAGCACCTCGTCGAGCAGGAGCAGCCGCGGTTTTGCAGCCAGCGCCCTGGCGAATTCGACAAACTTCCGGTCATGCAGGTTCAGTGCGTCGGGCAGAACGCTGGCCTTGTCGGCCAGGCCGGTGAAGGCGAGCGCCTCCCTGGCGACTGCGTCGGTCGCAGCCGGGCCCATGCCATCCGCACCGCCGAATTTCGCGCAGAGCTCAACGTTTTCGAGGACGGTCAGATTGTCGAACAAACGCGGGATCTGGTAGGTCCGCGCCACGCCCTGCTGCGCGATCCAGTGCGGTGATCGACCGGAGATCTCCTCGCCCTCGAGAGTGATCGTACCTGAGGTCATGGCGTAGTGGCCGCTGATCATGTTGATCAGTGTGGATTTGCCGGAGCCATTCGGCCCAACCAGGGCCAGGATTTCGCCGCGCCAGACGTCCAGGCTCACGCCGGTCAAGGCGCGGATACCGCCAAAGGACTTGGTGACATCCTCGCATTTGAGCAGCACCGGATCCGAACCTGCCGCGGTTGATGGGGCGAGCTCAGTAACGGCCTGGGCAGCCGCCTTAGCTGCGCCAATTCCGCTGCGTTTGCCGGCGTACCTGCGAATAAGGCTGGGAACGATGCCTGACGGCAGCACCAGAATGACGACGATCAGCGCAAGGGCCACGCCCGCACGGCCGAATTCCGCATGAGCGCCGCTGACGATAGCGCTCTGCAGCACGGTGATCATGACCGCGCCGATCGCAGGCCCGGCCCAATGGCGCGTACCGCCAAGAATGCTCATGAGCACGACATAGAGGGGCACGGTCACAGCAAATGTCTCACCAACCGTGACGTATCCGACATATACGGCGTGGATCGCACCCATTGCACCGGCAAGCGCCGACGAGACGGCAAACGAGATCAGCTTATAGCGGAACGTCGGAACGCCCTTCACCTCTGCGACGTCTTCATCGTCGTGGATTGCCAGCAAGCCCAGACCGAATTTGCTGTGAAAGATGAAGTATGAGGTGGCCAGCGCCGCAAGAGCCGCGATAAGCCCGAACATGTAAAGGGAACCGGACGCCGTCGCGCCGATCATCGGGATTTCGATCCCCGAGAGGAAGACGCCTGTGCCGGAGTCCAGAGAGGTGTTCGACACAATGGCCGCGATGACAAACGTCACCGACAGCGTCAGCAGCGCGAAAAACTCACCGCGCAGAGCGCCTGAGCGAAAGACAACCAAGCCAATCAGAACGGCGACCGCGGCCGCCAGCAGGGCCGCGGCAGGAATCGTGGCGACGAAAGGCCAGGACAACTGCGTCGTCAACGTGGCCGTCGTATAGACACCAATCCCGAAGAATGCGGCGTGACCAAAGCTCCAGTAGCCCGTGTAACCGCTGAGGATGCCCCAGCTCGTTGCCAGCACGACCCAGAAGAAGATGATGTACAGGTAGGAAAGGTAGTAATCCGCCATTCCCAGATAAGGCAGCGAGGCCAAAATCGCCACGATCGGTGCTGTGATGAGAAGCTTTTTCATGGTCAAATCACCGGTTTACGCAGGAGGATGACGATGAGCACGCTGAATGCCACGAGCGGCGCCCAGGCGGGATTGACGACGGACATGGTAAGGCTCTCGGCCACGCCAATCAGCACTCCGGCACCCAGCGCCCCGATGGGGCTGCCCAATCCGCCAATGATGGCGACAGCAAATACGACGCCGATCCAGGCCTCGATTTGAGATGGCGCCAAAGTTCCGATCAGGGCAATGAAGACGCCGGCGATCCCGGCTGTCGCCGAGCAAAGGCCGGCCAGAATATATGACACACGCGTGGCATTGATTCCGAATGCCGACGCTACGGGGGCGTCATGGGCAGCGGCACGCAGCGCCTTGCCGAGCATGGTCCTGTTCAACGCGTACCAGGCGCTCCCAGCAAGCACGCCGGCGCAGACAAAGGCCGAAAGGTCCAGCACGGGCACGAAGATCGGGCCGAGCCGGATGGTGGTCTGGGCATAGGGTGTTTCGTAACGAAGGAAGTCGGCCGACCAGACCCATTGGATCAGCGACTCGATCAGGATCGTGACGCCGAACGTCACCAGCAGAGAGGCGAACTCCTTCACCTTGAAGTGCACGAACACGCTGTGCAGGGCAACGCCGAGCGCAAAGAACAGCGGTGCAATCAGAAGAGCGCTCAAGAATGCCGGAACGCCATAAACGGTGCCAAGCTGGTAGGTCAGGTAAGCGCCAAGGAAAGCCAGCGCGAAGTGGCTGAGATTCACCAGCCTCAACAGGCCCCAGCTCAGGCTGAGACCCATCGCCAGCAGGCCATAGATCCCGCCCAACAGGACGCCGCCAACAGCGGATTGCAAGAAGAGAGCGGCGGTCATCGGGATCCACGCCCTGCTGAGGTGATGACCGATGCCAGGAATACCAGAACACCCATACGTTATGCCTCCTCCCGTTTGCGCTAACGTTCGCACAAACATTCGTCCCACAGCACAGCCCTCATGTCAACGGCTTTGACGACGTTAATTGGCACCCAAGCTCCGCGGCGACCGTTGCGCCGTTGGCACGGCAAGCCCGGGACCGGGATTAATGGACTGAAATATTTCTATTTTATCCGGCAATCCATCATCGCGACCGAGTAGCACGGGCAAAAATAAAATCATTGCTACTTAAACGGTATGGAAGGTTTGACATCTGCGACATCAATGCTATCGTTGGCCAAAGCGATCATTCGAGCCAGGCACAATGGTAACAATTAAAGACATAGCCGCGATACTTCAAGTTTCCCCCTCGACCGTCGGCCGCGCTCTTGCCGACGATCGCCGCATCAGCGCCGAGATGAAGCGAAAGGTGAACGAAGCGGCAGCTCAGGCGGGGTATGTTGCCAATCGCGCCGCACGGATGATGCGCGGCGTTCAGAGTAATCTCGTCGGGCTGATCGTTCCAGATATCAGGAACAGCTTTTATTCAACGATCGCCCATGCTCTCTCGCGCTGCCTTCTATCGGCGAATTACCAACTGACTTTGTGTGAAACCGACGACGACCGCATGCACGAGCTTCGTCACATCAAGGAACTCACAAGCGTCAACGTCGCCGGGATCATTCTCGTCCCGAGCGCCAAGCCTCATCCCGATTCTGCGCGGATCCTGAAGATGACGCCTCATATCCAATTGCTGCGAAAGGCACCGCTGCTCGGCGACCAATGGTTTGGGATTGATGACAGACGGGCGCTTTACGAGAGCACTGAACATATCATCAATGCAGGTCACAAACGGATCGCTTATATCGGCGGCACGGAAGAACTGCCCACCGGCGCGGCGCGAGTGCAGGGCTTTCGGGACGCCGTCAAAAGCTCCGGCCGAGCCATCATCGTTCACGAGGAGCTGGGCGCGCCCTCCTCGCCCGAATTCGGACGGGAAGCCGTGCGCCGCCTGCTTTCCCTGAAGGATCGACCGACAGCGCTTGTGATCGGTGCGGTACAAAACACCTCCGGAGTCATTGACGAAATCCAGGACCAGGCCTTGAGCGTTCCTCGAGATATTTCGGTCGTCGGATTTGGCGATGAGCTCGGATATCGGTGGTGGGGTCCGGGACTGACGACCGTCCAGTTGCCCGTTTCGGAGTTGGCGACCGCCTGCGGGCTTTGGTTCCTGCACCACCTGCAGAACAAGGGCGACCTCAGCAAGCCCTATAGCTTCATTTCCCCGCCCCAACTGGTCATTCGCGGCAGCACCGGCGCTCCATAGGTCGGTAAACGCCTGCTCAAGAGCGGAGAGGTGCACGTCTCACGCAACGTGCACCTCTCTTGTTTGGCCGTGATTCATCCGCCAGCCCAGGGCAAGACGCTGATAGCTCCGGATTGCGAAGATGAGCCGCCGCCAAAATCATGTGGCAAGCCAGCGAGGTTAAAAGCGCCCCGTTGACCGATCCATCATCGATACCCCTCTTCGAGATCGATCTTCAGCGCGCCCATCAGACGAACACCGGAGTTATACCAGGCAACGTTGATGGCGAGCTCGACAAGCTGCTTTTCGGTCAAAAACCTCGCCAGCTCCTTCCATGCCTCATCGGAAACATCGACGTTGAGCGTCGACTCCTTGGCAAACGCCATTACGGCCTTTTCCTGTTCGTCAAAAAGCTCGGAAGTTTCGAAGTTCGGTATCGCGTGAAATTGCTCCTCCGACAGCCCGGCCTTGAGGCCATGAGAATGATGGTGCCTCACCTCGTATTCGGAATTTGTGCAATAGCCGACGGTAAGGATAGCCATTTCTCTTAGCTTGGGACTGAGATCGGCTGCACGCACGGCATTGGCGTAAGTCAGGAAGTCGTTGAGGATCGCCGGGGCATTGGCGAGCGCAAGGAAGATGTTTCCCGTTGGAACTTTCCTTTCGTTCAGCAGGCGCGCGTTGAGCGCCGGCTCCGTCTCGGCCAACTCCGAATTCGAGACATATCTTACTCGTGCCATTTCTCCACCCTTAGTTTGCCGTCGTAAATCGACTTGCCCAAATCGCCTAGGCAAACGCCTCAAACGCAGCCAAGTGCTAACGTTTGCATAAATAGCATTCCGAGACCTGAGGTCAATCGAAATCTTTCCGCATGCAAAACTAGGCCTGGCGAGAGGCGGCGACGACAGGATTGTTCAAGATGCCGATGCCGGGAATTTCGACTTCGAGCTCGTCGCCCGGCTGGATTGGGCCAACGCCGGGCGGCGTGCCGGTCATGATCACATCGCCCGGCAGAAGCGTCATGAAACGGCTGAGATAGGCAACGATGTCGGCCACCGAGTAGACCAGATCTCGCGTGTTTCCCGACTGTTTGACCGTCCCGTTTTGACGAAGGACGACGTCCAGATCGGTCGGATCAAGATCGGTGATGATGGCCGGGCCCATCGGGGCAAAGGTATCGTAACCCTTGCCTGCCAAAAGGCAGCCGAACTTGCTTTCCTGGCGTTGAATGATGCGATCGCTGATATCGTTGCCGCATGTGTAGCCAAGGACGTGCTGCAGGGCATCTTCCTTACCGATATGGCGTCCGCCCTTGCCGATGATGGCGACAAGCTCAGCTTCATAATGCACGATTTCACCGTCGCACGGATATTCGATGGCATCTCCGTTTCCGCTCGCTGCCGTGCTGGGTTTCATGAACAGAACCGGCAGCGTCGGCTGCTCTTTTCCGGATTCACTGGTGTGCTCTCGGTAATTGTAGGCAACCCCAAAAATCCGGGGTCGATCGACCGGGCATAGCAGCCTGACGTTGGACAGGTGATCCACCTCGCCGGTCCGCTCGATAGCCTTGAAGGGATCGCCGGCGATCCGTTCGACCCTGCCTTGGGTTTCGACCCCGTAATGTATGCCATCGGCGGACTGGTAGCGCACAATCTTCATATCGACCTCCTTTTTTTGCTAACGTTAGCGCATTCCCTTGTGCCTCGTCAACGCCTGGCTCGGCCATCCCTCGACAAGTCGAGCGCTCCGGAAGCAGGACTGGGCTTAGGTCGACAGCTAGTTCAACGGCACATAGGCGCAGGTCTTGTCGCCGCTGTCGCGCACGTGGCCGAGGCCCGGAAAGGGAAGGTACGCGCCGCCGATCATGTTCCGGTTCCTTGCTGCGTCGTCGAAGACGCGCCAGTTCTCGCGTTCGGCCTCAGCCTGGTCGACATCGTATCCGATCGTGACCGTTGGGTCGGCAAACTGCACTGCGGCGACATGGACGATATCGCCCCACAGGGGAAGCCGGTATGGGGCCTTATAGAGTGCCGGCGCCCGCATCGACCAGCACCAGTTTCTGACTTCCGTCTTCCCGCGAGACATTGATGTTCAGGGGCTTTGGACGGATCATTATGCGTAATGCGCCCTGGGCACGCAGTGGCGGACACGATGGACCTGGACCAGTTCGTCGCGGCGTCGCACGTGCTGCTCACTCCGTCCGGGGTGTCGTCGACGGCCGGCGGAGCCCGCATGGGCGCACAAGGACGGTCGCGGCGGTCATCAATCACCTTGCAGATGCCATGAGGATCGTCGCGGGAAGCGACCTGCTGACCTGCGTGCGAGAGGGTTTCATGAATGGACCTGGCGGAGCGCGTGCAGCCCAGCACGGATTAATCTGTCGGGAGATACCATTTGAGACGGAGAAGCTGATCTACAAGCTTGTCTGGCATGAGCGGCTTCACACTCATCCCGCTCACCAATAGTTCCGAGTGTATGCGGAACCCCGGAGAAGTCAGACAGCTGATCTTGGGGCCGCAGAGAAATCGCTTTCTGCCGATCGACGCGCCAGACCTGACGAACTGAAAGAAAAAGAATGGTGCCCAGGACCGGAATCGAACCAGTGACACGCGGATTTTCAATCCGCTGCTCTACCAACTGAGCTACCTGGGCTAACCTGCTTCCGATGGATCTTCTTTAGAAAAAGAACCGCGGGGCCTTGGTGCGCCCCGGAAGCGAGCGGGGTTATAGCATCTTGTTCGCCCATGGCAAGCGTCAAATGACTCTTTTTTGACGGTCTTGCGCGTTTTGCGGATTCATGAGGAAAAATAAGAGGTTCGCGAAGTGATCCCCTAGAGCGGTGCAGCTTTTGATGGAAGCGCGGTACCGCTCTAGCTTCTTGTTTTTACGCAATTCCGGACGGAAAACCGCTTCGCACTTTTCCTGGAATTGCTCTAGTTTTCCTCGTCCGGATATTCGGCCTTCGTCTCGTCGTCGGCAACCGGAATGGCATAGGCGCCCGTCAGCCAGCGGGAGAGATCGACCTCGCGGCAGCGGTTGGAGCAGAAGGGGTAATGTTCGCGGTGTGAGGGTTTGCCGCATTCGGGGCAAGGGCGCGCCTTGCGCAGCGGTTCGACCTTGGCGGCGGCTTTCTTGTCTTCGGGCATGATCGGTCCGTCCTAGTTCAGGAGCCGCGGGCTTCAGCCCTCCGGCCACCGGCTATGCACGTCGAAGCCTTCGCCGGTCAGAAGTACAATGGTTTCATACAGCGGCAGGCCGACGACATTGGTGTAGGAGCCGACCATCTTCTGCACGAAGGTGCCGGCCAGCCCCTGGATGCCGTAGGCGCCCGCCTTGCCGCGCCACTGGCCGGAGGCCAGGTAGTTTTCGATCTCAAAACCGGAGAGCCGCTTGAAGCGCACCTTGGTCTCGACGATCTTCTGGCGGATCTTGCGATCCGGCGTCACCAGGCAAACGCCGGTATAGACGAGATGGTTGCGTCCCGACAAAAGATGCAGCGAACTCAACGCCTCGTCGGCGAACTCGGCCTTGCCGAGAATGCGCCGGCCGACGGCGACCACCGTATCGGCGGAGAGGATATAGCTGCCCTTCCAGGTGATATCGCCCTTGATGGCGGCAAGGGCGGCTTCCGCCTTCTCGGCCGAAAGCCGGCGCGCCAGCGAACGCGGATGCTCCGACTTCTTCGGCGTCTCGTCGATATCCATCGGCATCAGCCGCGATGGTTCAATGCCGGCCTGGTTGAGCAGGTCGACGCGGCGGGGCGAGCCCGAGGCCAGAATGAGCTTGTATTTCAGCGCCATGGAACCTCGACCATCGGCAGACGGGGGGAACCCCTTTGCAAGACCTTGGACAAGCTTACTTGAAACGGTAGGTGATGCGGCCCTTGGTCAGATCGTAGGGCGTCATTTCCACAAGCACCTTGTCGCCGGCAAGAACGCGGATGCGGTTCTTGCGCATGCGGCCGGCGGTATGGGCGATGATCTCATGTTCGTTTTCGAGCTTCACGCGGAACGTCGCATTCGGCAGAAGTTCGGTGACGATTCCAGGGAATTCGAGGACTTCTTCTTTCGGCATATAGTGGTTTTCTTCCTGTGGGTTGAAGAGGCAGCGCAGCGCGCGCCCTTAAAATTTGGGCGGAAACTACACAATCAACGAAGGTTTGTGAACCTTGTTGATCAGGCTTTCCTTTATTTGTTTTCATGCCGATTGCGCGGCAATGCCATTTCGTTTGAGCAGCCGGCTTTCGATGAGGCCGGTGAGGTGATCGCGGACCTCACGGTAGCTCGCCAGAATCTGCTCGCGCGTGCCGCTGACAACCGTCGGATCCATGGTCGGCCAGTAGACGACATCGATCGCATTCGAGCGCGTCAGCTCGAGGGCTGCGTGATGGGCCGGCGGCGACAGCGTGATGATCAGATCGAAATAATCGTCCTCGAGCTCTTCCAGAGTCTGCGGCAGGCGGCGCCCGAGGGAAAGCCCGATCTCATCGAGCACGACATCGACGAAGGGATCGCGCTCGCCGGCGCGAACGCCGGCCGACCTTATATAAGTGTTGGACGGCAGAATGCTACGGGCGATGGCTTCGGCCATCGGCGAACGGATGGCATTCATCCCGCACATGAAGAGGATGGCGCCCGGTCTCTTCCCCTGCTCGATGTCGGCGGCGCGATCCATTGCCGTCATCCGCGCCAGTGGAGCACGCAGACCAGGGTGAACAGGCGCCGGGCGGTGTCGAAATCGACCTCTATCTTGCCGGCCAACCTGTCCTTCAGCGTCTGCGAACCTTCATTGTGGATGCCGCGCCGGCCCATGTCGATCGCCTCGATGCGGCTTGGCGTCGCCGAACGGATCGCTTCGTAATAGCTCTCGCAGATCATGAAGTAATCCTTGACGATCCGCCGGAAGGGGGTGAGCGACAGGATATGGGTGGCGACATTGCCGCCTTCCTCAGTGGTGATGGCGAAGACCAGCTTGGAATCGACCAGCGATATGTTCAGCCGGTAAGGCCCGCCGGCGTGGCCGATCGGCGCAAAACTGTTCTCCTCGATCAGATCGAAGATGGCGACGGCGCGCTCATGCTCGACATCGGGCGTCGAACGGCCGATCGTATCGTCGAGGACGACGTCGCAAAGCCGGAAAACGCCCGCCGCCATCCCCTCACCTTTCGAGATTGAGGCGGATCGCGACCGATCGCGCATGGGCATCGAGGCCTTCGGAGACGGCGAGCGCAATCGCTGCCGGGCCGAGGGTGCGCAACTCGCCCGGCCCGAGCCGCAGGATCGAGGTGCGCTTGACGAAATCGAGCACCGAAAGGCCGGAGGAGAAGCGCGCCGAACGCGCCGTCGGCAGCACATGGTTCGAACCGCCGACATAATCGCCGATCACCTCGGGCGTATGGGCGCCGATGAAGATCGCGCCGGCATTGCGGATGCCGTCAAGCAGCCGGTCGGGATCGGCGACGGCAAGCTCCAGATGTTCGGCGGCGATACGGTTGGCCAGCGGAATGGCCTGCTGCAGATCGGAAACCAGGATGACCGCGCCGAAATCGCGCCAGCTTATTGCCGCCGTCTCGGCGCGGTTCAGCGTCTTCAGCTGGCGTTCGACCGCCTGCTCCACAGCCTTGCCGAATTCGGCATTATCGGTGATCAGGATCGCCTGGGCGCTGACATCGTGCTCGGCCTGCGCCAGGAGATCGGCGGCGATCCAATCCGGATTGTTGTCCTTGTCGGCAATGACCAGCACTTCGGAAGGGCCGGCGATCATATCGATGCCGACGGTGCCGAAGACATGGCGCTTGGCGGCAGCGACATAGGCATTGCCGGGGCCGGTGATCTTGGCGACCGGGGCTATGGTCTCGGTGCCATAGGCAAGAGCGGCGATCGCCTGGGCGCCGCCGACACGATAGACTTCGGTGACACCGACAAGCTTGGCGGCGGCAAGCACCGCCGGATTGACCGCCCCGCCGGTGGCGGGAACGGCGATGACGATGCGATCGACGCCGGCGACCTTGGCCGGCACGGCATTCATCAGCACTGAGCTCGGATAGCTCGCGGTGCCGCCCGGAACGTAGAGCCCGACCGCTTCGATCGCCGTCCAGCGCGAGCCGAGGCCGACGCCGAGATCGTCCTCGTAGATATCGTCCTTCGGCAGCTGTCGGCGATGATGAGATTCGATGCGCAGCGCCGCAAGCTTCAACGCCCCCAGCACTTCCGCAGGCACCGCCTCGACGGCCGCGTCGAACTCCTCAGGCGTGACGCGCATCGGCACGGCGGCGAAATCGATGCCGTCGAACTTCCGCGAATATTCGGCAAGCGCCACATCGCCGCGGGCCCTGACATCATCGATGATGGCGCGAACGACTGTGTTCACATCCTCGGAGACTTCACGCTTCGTCGTCAGAAAGGCGGCAAAACGCTGCTCGAAACCTTCCGATGCCTGATCCAGCCAGATTGCCAAGGCCGATATTCCTTCTCAACTCGAAACTGCGATGTTCAAACGTCAAGCGTCAAACACTCATTGTTTTATGCATGTCGTTATCCCGGAACCGCTGCACACTTCCGGGCGACATGCATTAGCGGTGACGAGGCTTGGACGAAGCCTCCCAGGCACCGCCGATATCGGCGAGCTGCACCTCGATGCATTCGACATCGAGCGCAATCGAGGCGGTGCCGGACAGCGACAGCTCGATCGTGCCCTCCGGCCCCTCGCCCTTCTGCTCGAAACGCAACGCCAGCAGCGACAGTACCTCGTCCCGCTTGCCACGATCGATGCCGAGCGAGCGCACGGCCAGCACCCGCTTGAACACCAGGGCGGCGCGACGGCGCTCGAAACCCCGGCGCTTGCGCTCGGCACCTTCCCAGACGAAACGATTGACGGCAAGGGCGAACTGCGCGTCGCGCGGCGACCAGTCGATATCACCGACCTTGAAGACGCTGTCCTGCATATGCGCGGAAATGATCGCGAGGTCCTCGTCATCGAGCGCAACAAGCTTCAGGTCGGTCATTCAGGCTCAATCCCCAGCAGGCACCGCCGGAATGGCGATGCGTAGACAAGGGAAATAAGATGCTGCGGGCAATTACGCAACCGGGATGAGCGCTGCTTACTCGCTGATGCGCTCGACGACTGCGCCGCAGCGGGTCAGCTTTTCCTCGAGCCGCTCGAAACCGCGATCGAGGTGATAGACGCGAGAGACCGTGGTTTCACCCTCGGCGGCAAGGCCGGCGATGACGAGCGAAACGGAAGCGCGCAGATCGGTCGCCATGACGGGCGCGCCGCGCAGCCGCTGGACACCCTCGATCTTCGCCGTCTGGCCGGAGAGCGTGATCCTGGCGCCGAGGCGGGCAAGCTCCTGCACATGCATGAAGCGGTTTTCGAAGATGGTCTCGGTGACGTGCGAGATGCCGGAGGAGCGGGTCATCAGCGCCATGAACTGCGCCTGCAGATCTGTGGGGAAACCCGGGAAGGGATCGGTGACGATATCGACCGGCTTGATGCCGGCGCCATTGCGCCTGACGCGCATGCCGTTGTTGGTCGACGAGATCTCGGCGCCGGCGCGGCGCAGCGTCTCCAGCGCGGTGTCGAGCAGCGCCACATCGGTATTTTCGAGCACGACGTCACCGCCGGCCATGGCGACGGCCATGGCATAGGTGCCGGTCTCGATACGATCCGGCAGCACGCGGTGGCGGGCGCCGGAGAGCGAGGTGACGCCTTCGATGGTGATGGTCGCGGTGCCGGCGCCGGAGATCTTGGCGCCCATGGCGTTCAGGCAGTTGGCGAGATCGACGACCTCTGGCTCGCGGGCGGCGTTGCCGATGACCGTCGTGCCGCGGGCAAGCGTTGCCGCCATCATCATCACATGGGTGGCGCCGACCGAGACCTTCGGGAAGGTGTAGCGCGCGCCGATCAGGCCGCCTTTCGGCGCCTTGGCGTTGATATAACCGGCTTCGATCTCCATGGTGGCGCCGAGCGCCGTCAGGCCGTCGATGAAAAGATCGACGGGGCGCGTGCCGATGGCACAGCCGCCCGGCAGCGACACGCGGCAATGGCCTTCGCGCGCCAGGAGCGGGCCGATGACCCAGAAGGAGGCGCGCATCTTCGAGACCAGTTCGTAGGAAGCGGTGGTATCGACGATGGTGCGGCAGGTGAAATGGATCGTGCGGGCGTAGGAATCCTCCTGGCGCTCGCGGCGGCCGTTGACGGCAACATCGACGCCGTGGTTGCCGAGGATGCGCATCAGGAGTTCGACATCGGCCAGATGCGGCACGTTTTCGAGCGTCAGCGTATCGCTGGTCAGAAGCGAGGCGATCATCAGCGGCAATGCGGCATTCTTGGCGCCGGAAATCGGAATGATGCCATTCAGCTCATTACCGCCGACGATTCTGATACGATCCATGTGCGCTTACGGGCCGCGCCCGCCTTTCCTGAAAGTTCTGCCTTGAAAGAAGGTGAGGTGTTTAGGGGATTTCTTGCGAGGCTTCAATTCGTCCGGGACGGAACATTACGATTCGTCCATTTTTGCGGCGGGCAGTCCACTTGTTTCATCGGCCTGGCCGGAACGTCGGGCGCGCACCTGCTGTTTGCGTCTTGAAAGATTTTCCCGGAGTTTTTCGGCGGCGCGCTCGCGGCGCAGTTTCGCCTGTGCCTCGATTGCCTCTTTGCGGCTCTGCTGGCCGGTTTCGGTCTTGTCGTTCATGTCACAGGATTAGCCGAATTCGCGCCGATCCAAAAGGCCCTTGCATGCCAATCCACGCGAAGTTGGAATTTGCTGCTTGCGCTTGCCGCCAAGCTGTGGCAATAGCCGCCCCGTTCCCGCAATTGAGCCACCCGGCTCTACGGGTTCTGGTCCTGCTGCCGTAGCTCAGTGGTAGAGCACACCCTTGGTAAGGGTGAGGTCGGTGGTTCAATCCCACTCGGCAGCACCAGTTTTTCCCCTGAAAGACAAAGGGTTTCGTGCTATAAAAGCGAAACCAGATCTAGAACAAAAGTGCACCGGCATGCATGGATTAGCACAGCGATGTGGCACAGATTCGGCACAGTCCGTTCGCTGCGCGTTCCCTACGGCATAGGAGATAGGTGAATGGAGAGCATGGTGGAGAAGGTGGCTCGGGCTATCGAGGGGCAGGATGTCCTAGACGACGACGATAAATACCGCTCGATGGCTATAGCGGCAATTGCGGCCCTGCGCACCCCTACCGAGGCGATGATCAAGGCTGAGGCAGAATTCGACTATTACGAAGGCAACCGAGGCCGTACGAAATCTGAGGCAGAAGAGGTTTGGAGCGCCATGATCGACGCCGCGCTGAAGGAAGCAGGGGAGAAGCTGGATGCCAACGACACAAAGCCAAGTCCCGAGCGCCCTTACTCAAAGATCGATGACGATGGGTCGGTCTATTACGTCAGCGCTGAGTTCAAAGGGACTCATTTATAGTGACACAGCCCTCAAGGAAGCAGGGGAGAAGACGGAATGACGCAACCACGATGGACTGATGAAGAGCGCGCCAAGTGGCCGTATGGAGAGCCGCCAGTCAACTATGGAATTGGCATCCAGCAAGTCGGCCGCTACGCTCAATTTACAAACACATCGCGAAACTCGGTGTGGGTTTTCGCTAAGGACGGTCAAAAAATAGAGATTAAGCCGGGGGAAAGCACTGTCATCGAGATTTAGCCATTCCCGGCTAACTGATCTTCAGCCAGTGGCGAAAGGCTGAAACGGCCCCATCACTTGCCCAAGTGACAATCGCGCCCGTCGTGAGGCCAGCAAATGCGATCAGCCCTGAGACGCCGTAGCCGATAGCCTTCATGCGTTTCCATTCTTCAAGGGCTGGCTGTGTGGCCGCGTGGTTCTTGTCCACTGTTTCCTTCAGCGCCTTGATCTCCTCCCGAAGGGTGACATCTACCCCGCTGCTGATCTCCACCACCTTGTCGAGCAGGTGTATTTGTTTCATCTGCTCATCGAGGCGACGATGGATCACCGATCGGCTCTCGTGGGCGTTTTCCTTTTCGTCGCTTACATCCTCCCGTAGGAGAGCAACCTTTTCATCTATGCCGGTAAGCTTTCCTTCGAGCCGCCCGAGGGCCAGCATAAGATCTTCATTGGATGTCATTAACCCGCTGCCCTGCCCTGTCATGCCATTTACGTATGAGAAAGCTTCTTGCCGTTACTATACGCCAGCCTATTCGCGATCCCGGTGATCGTGGGTGGTTAGGCTCACCGCATTGTTAGCGCAGTGCGGTGAGCTGCATTTATGCGCTTTCAAAACAGCCGATGTCGTAGAGCCCTTGGGGGATCGCGTTCCCGTACAGATCCTGCGACCCCACAGTGATGCCGTAGAGGGCGTTGATGTCCTGGCCCCCGTTGCGACAGACCGAAGCCCCTTGCGTCTTGTAGGCGCCGAGGAGTAAGGGGTCGAAGCCGTTGATATTGCCTACGGGCACGGTCCCCACCAGCGTCGGGTTGGCGGCCTTGAAGGTAGCGCCACCGGCCACAGTCTCCTGAGTGGGGAAGGCAGTTCGCCAGTTCGAGAAGGTGGTGTAAGTGCTCGCCCCCCACTTGATGGACGTGGATGGGGACGAATAGCAGTTGCCGATGCACAGGATCGCGGGCGTGGTGCTGGTCGAGGAGTTGATGACCTTGGAGCCAGCGCCAGTCAGATACACGATGTTGTTGGAGAAGTAGGACGTGGTGAACTGGTTCGGGTTGGTGCCGATGTACAGCCCGTTCATCGAGGCCACGCTGCTGAAGATTGTGTTGCCGTAGACATTGTTCCCGGAGGATGCGCGGGCCTCCCCATTGCCGAGCAGGATAGCCCCTTTAGTCGTGGTGTTCTGCTGAGCGTCATTCTCGGAGATGTTGTACCGGATGGTATTGTTGAGCATCTGCTTGATGTTGGCGGCATCGGCATACTGGTACATCTGGAGGCCAGAGCCATAGTTGTCGTGGCTGTAGCAATACTGGATGATGCACCCTTGGCAGCCGCCATCGATGTCAAAACCTCCACCATCGGCCGTGCCGAGCCCGGTCTTGTTGTGGTGGCTCTCGCACTTCTGGATAATGGAGTTGATGCAATCGTAGAACCAGATGCCAACCGGGCCTGAGGAGTACGTGTTGTTTGCTCCGTTGTTGTATGCCTCGCAGAACTCCACCAACGCTCCCGAGCATTGGCCCAGCAGGATGCCGTTGCCGGAATGGGAGTTTGCCAGGCCAGCCTTACCAGTGTTGTTGTAAGCCTTGCAGTTCCGAATGACGGGGTTGGTATGAGACACTGGGTAGAGGTTGAGGCCGTAGATGCCCTGGATGCTGATCCCGTTGCCGTAGTAGTCCACGGCGTTGCCGGTGTTGTCGTGGGCGACACAACCATCGATCAGGATGCCGTTGAATCCAGAGGCGGATCCTGCCGCTTGCGCTGTATCCCCAGTGTAAACGGCTATGCCATCGACCCCATAGGCTGAGACGTCCAAGCGAAGCAGGGATACTCCATCGAGCTTGGAGTTGCCCAGGAGGTCATTCACCACGTAACAACCTCGGGCCGTGCTTACGGCGGAGCCGGTGCCGACGAGGATGAGATCCTGGATGGTCACGTGGTGGGGGTTCAGGGCATAGACGCCCTTGTCAGTATTCGCCCCGGCCTGGATGGTCGCTTTGCCGGTGCCATATGACCCGAACGTGGTCACCAGCCCCGAACTGCCGAAGTGCTTCCCCTCGCTTAGGTTCAACTGGCCGGTGAACGTCGAGCCGCCCTTGAAGAGAACCGAGGATCCTGGCGTGAGCGTGGCCGCATTGACCTTGCTCAGCGTCTGCCACGGGGCGGCCTGCGAAAGGCCGTCATTGGCGTCAGAGCCCGCCGGATCAACATAATAGACAGCGGTTGCCGAGCCACCAGTGCGACGGAGCGCGGTCAAGGCAGTCGATAGGCCGAGCATCATGGGCGTGTTCCGAGTTTTGAAGAGAGATCGTCGAAAAAGGTCACAGTGCGCCGCTGACGGGCATTGGCCCTATCGAGGGCTTGCCGCTCGCGTGCGAGGATCGAAATCAACGGCTGGCCTTCTGTGACCGCAGCGTGGGCTTCCTGCCGGCGCAGATCATCCGGCAATGGCGGAAGCAGCAGACCGGCCGACGCCTGCCCTTTGGCGGAAGCCGCACGGTTCAGCCGCTCAGTGGCGGAGCAGGAAGTCAACGTCGCCGCGATCAAGCACGCACTGGCGATTCTTCTGCGAAAGCTGGAGTTCATACGATTTTATCTCGGTTTCCAGGGTGTCTTTGGCGAACTGCTCGGAGGCTTGCGCGGCTTCGAGGCGCTTGCGGTGCTCTTCGGTGGCTTGGGCGGCGGCATTGCGCTGGCGCTCCATTTCGGTCGCCTTGGCTTCGGCTGCGGTCTTCTCGGCCAAAATCACATACCCAGCCCGCGCTTCTCTCGCAGCCGAGGGATAGCCGATCGCAATGGCGTACAGGTGATAGAGGAGCAAGCCGGCGGCGATGCCTGCCCCGAGCTTCAATCCGTCAAGGAGCCCGAACATTTTACAGGCCCTCAAGGCAGAACTGGCGTTCCTTCTGCCGGCGGCGAGTCAGGCCGGGGAAGGTAATGCCTGCGGCCTTATTCCACTTCAACAGCGCTTCGCAGCCTTCAGCGGTCTTGCCCTGGTTGATGAGCTTGATCGCGCTCGATCCGCAAGCTGCCTTGATGCCTACGTTATATCCGAATGACGTGAGCGCCACGAAACGCGAATCCGGCAGCGGGACCGTGACGCACTGCTCGATGCCCTTGGCGTAGGTTTGCAGTTCGAGCGAGAGAAGCGCCTTGCACTGCTCGACGGTCTTGCGGTCGCCAGGCTTCACGCCATTGGTGCTGCCATAGCAGATCGTCCACGGCTGCCCCTGTGTGGCCGGATCGGGATAGGCGTTCTGCCTCAGCCCTTCGAAGCTGCCGACGAGCGCCACGGCCATTGCAGCCGCAGCGCTACCCTTCTGAAGGCGGTTTGCCATTCAAATCTCCAGAGACCTTTTGCTGAAAGACGATGCGGGCGACAATCGCGGCCGCGGTGAGGAGGCCGGTCGCAACCGACATCCCAAGCTGGATATAAATGTTGTGGGATACCCAGGTGGCGGCGACGAAATTGTAGATCGGCTCAAGCACGATGAAGATGAGCGCGAGCACCATGAATCGAACAGACCAGGCGCGTTTCAGCACCTCGGCCCAATTGTGGACGAGCATGGATGTCTCCGGTGATGTGAGAGAGTTTCAGGCTACTGGCAGGGCTTTCCGGTCACTGCGATCTGGTGCTGAAGCGCGTTGTCCAGCATCTTGTAATCAACGCGGTAGGAGTCCGGCGTGAAGTGGATGCCGTCTGTGGTGGAACCCGAAACCGCTTTGCCGTTGATCGTCATCTTTGCGTAGAGATCTACGTATTCCAGCCCGCGAGGGGCGGCGATCTCGTCCTTGATGATGGCGTTCATGGCGGCAATTGCATCCATGGAACGCTTTACGAGAAGCTTTTCAGGCTCAACCGGTGGGATGCTGACGAGGATTACGGTTGTCCCCGCCTTCGAAAGCCTGCCGACTATATCGGAATACCGCTTCCTGAACGTCTCCAGATTAACGTCTGGATTGGATCCGAGCATGACGACCGCATATTTTGGCGCTCCGTCTTGCAGGAGTATGTCCATGTATCGAGCCATGCCCGCAGCGTTTATTCCACCGAACCCGGCATTGACGACGCTGCAATCACCGATCTTGTTCCAATAGAAGCCTTCGGTAATGCTATCGCCAATGAGAAGCGTCGCATCAGGACCGGCGATCGACCGGTGCATGAGGTAAACTGCTGATCTGACTTCCCAATGGGTTTCGATAGCGTCCATGGCACATTCGCGTGCCAGTATTCCGTGCAGAAATCAAGGGATGATGCGGATCTTCGAGAGATATCCGGTGGCATAGTTCAGGTGTCCGATGTTCGTCGGATGTATGCCATCCGTATCGCAGCCGGTCACAGCGTCGTAGAAATCGTTGGTATTGACGCACTCGACCGGGAAACCGGCAGCTTTCCACTCATCGACGGCATTAGCAATGATGATGTTTGCAGCATCGACGTCGGCCTTTGTGCCGATCGCGCCGTATTGCGTCCAGTTGGTGATATATGGGATCTGGCCGACCAGAACCGGCGCGAAGTTCGGCGCGTAAGGAATGCCGATGCAGTCAACCACGGTATTACCGGCACCAACAGGGCTGATTTTGATGGTATGCGCCCCAGCCCCTAGCCCGAAGAACGCTTTTGCGGCCGCACATGCTACATCTGCCGCTTTTGCCTTCCCCTGGATTTCGAAGACCGTAGAAACGCCGTCGATCTCTATATTCAGATTGCCGTAGTTCCCCACTCCGCCCGTCGAGAAGGCGTGCACCGAAATATTCGGGCCGGTGAAGCTGAACGTCAGGCTTGCGTTCGGATCTGTGGTAAGAAGAGGCGTCCCGGAGAGCGGGAACGCCTTCCCGCCCCAGGCATTCGAGAGCGCAGACCATGTCCCGCTCCTGATAACCTGAGAGTGTGATGCCGGCCGGCCGCCGCCCATGAAGGCGGAAGACAGAAAGGCATCGAGAGCCGGCTTGATGCAATCGAGAGCGGCTGCAGATGCACCACGGATATCATTGAGAGGCCCATCCCAGATGCAGAGCTTCGAACGAGACCCATAGGGATGATAGGTGTATCCCTGCTCGGCAATGCTCTTGACGCCCGTGCTGCCGATCGCACGGTTCTCGACCGCGCCGCCGACCCAAGCTGACATTCTGTTGACATAGCCAGCCCCCGAGGAGGCATTATAGCCGAATGGAATGCTGTTGCCGAAAGCTTGGATACCGGAGCCGTATTTGATGGTGAGCATAAATTTTCCCTATCGATGAACGCGCCCAACAATATTCGTACGTCGGCCATCGGCGTCACCGCGCCAGCGACCGGTCGAAACGATATTTGTGGATGCGAACAGAGTTGCGAGATGATAGCCCTGTGCAAGGCCAGTTTTGATCGCCGAGACGGAGAACGGCAGATTTTGGCTGATAGCCGTGGTCAGAGAGATGGCGCCAGCGGTTTCGCCAGTTCCGTCAAAGGCAATCGTCGAGATGTTACCCGCGTCTGCCGTGTTGTTGAAAACGGCGCCGGAAGAGGTAACATCGAAGACTTCCCCACTCCACAGAAGCGCCTCGATGTCAAGATTCGTCGATAGCTTTGATGGCGAAGTGCTGGCCGCATCCGTGCTTGCTGCAAGCACGCCACTCAGGGTGACGCCTTGGTCATTGAACCACGAGCGGACAAATCTTTGCTGGTTGCTGTCTGCCCATGCTGGCCCGGTGATAGGCCGAGCCATGCCGACAAGCGTTCTGGTGGCGTCTCCTGTCTTGATCTGCATCCCGGTGACGGTGTCTGTAGCATTCGCCGTTGCCGAGGCTTCAAGCGTCATCGTGCCTGAGTTCATATAGGCGTAGATGTAATAGAGCGTGGAAGGCGTGAGGGAGGTGGCAGCGAGGGTGACGCCGGCAGATGGGATTGAATAGTGAAGGCCGTTGATGGTCAGGAGCTGACCATTGAACCTGGACAGCAGGAGATTGCCGCCGGACAGGGTCACGCGGCACTCGCCGAAACTCATCGTCGCCTTGTTCTGCACAAGGGAAACGAATTTGTTGGTGTAAAACGCCGTCCCACTGCACACGATGAGAGCGCTAAACCCATTGGGAACAACGAGGGTTGCCGCCCCGTCGATCGTCTCGGCACCATTCGGATCGATCGTCACGTCTGCACCGTCGGCGATGACAGTGAGGTGCCAATTCGCCGCCAGGGTAGCAGCCGCGGTGAGAGAAAGCGTTGCGACCGCCGTGAAGCGGATGATGGCGTTATTGTCGTTCGCCACCGCCGTATAGTTGCCGGCTTTGGTGACATAGACCACCTCACCGTCAACGCCAGCGCGCAACTGCGCCATGAGGGTTCGGAAGGCGTCGTCGAAGTTGGAAACCGCATTGGTTCCGAGAATTCCGACGCCGCCAATATCGGTGTTGTTCGAGGCGGTTTCGGACCAATCGAGGAATGTATTTTTTGCCATATGATATTTTCCTTACCAGAGCCCGGCGCTCATCTTTCCGTCGACGGCATCGCGGAATTGCTTGCTTTCGGAGTAGGCGCGGCGGCCGGATTCGTTGAGGCCGGCGAAACCGGTCTGCTGTTTCCCGTTGTTGTTCGGATTAGCCGGAGGGGCCTCGGGGTAGAAATTCCGCTGTGCGATGTTTTTCCCGAGAAGACCGCCGGCAATTGCACCGATTGGCCCAAGGACAAGGCCGCCGAGTAGGCCGCCGCCGAGGCCGCCAAGCATGTTTTGCCGGTCCATCGCCTTTTGCGTGCGATCGACATAGGCTTGGAATTCCGCAGGAGTGGAATGCTGGAGCGGGCCGCCCATCAAGCCTTGCTGCTGTTGGAGCCGCGCGGCTTCGGGATCGGACAGGAGGCCGCTGTGAACCGCTGGCGTCTCGGGCTGAACCGCCGCCGTTTGGATCGAGTCCGGCGCATGCGTCACCGTTGGATCGGCATAGGCAACGGCGCTTGGCGCTGGCGGCGTCTGCGGAGCGACCGGTGAGCCAGGCCAGTTCGTTGCCGGCGCGCGTAGATCCGGGAGAATGCCGGCGTTAAGCTGCTGGTCGAGAAGACCGCGTTGTAGCTGTTGCGGCGTCGTGGCGACAGGTGCGGTCGAAGGGAAGCGTTCGGCATCGAACCCCACCAGAGACTCGGGGCTGAGAAGGCCGCCCGTGTAGGCGAGCGCCGGGGGATTGCCGAACCGGCTATTGTCGAATGAAACGGGGCTCACGTCGGCAAGCGCTCCTCTCTGGACAGGGGACGGGGTTGCAGGAAAGGATGGCTGGGAAAGGATGGCGTCGAATGGGTTGGCCGGCGCCTTTGGCACGTCGAGAAGGGTCGGCACCGGAATGCGGCCGTTCGGTATGCCTTCCGCTGACACCGAATAAGGTCCGGCTGGCTGCTGGCCGGGAGGCGTGCCGTGATAGTGGACGCTCTTGCCGACGCCGAAAGCCTGGGCGCCGGCGTTGATCATCGGATCTATCCAGCCGCGAAGGCTGCTTTTCGAGGAAAAATTCGGGTTGGCATAGTTCAGCGCGCCACCGATCGCAGATGGTTCGCCGGCAGCCGCACCCGCGATACGATCGGCAACCATATTGCGCACGCTCTCAGGTGCCCGCGGGGTTTGCTGCACCGAGCCATACGGGTTGAGGAACGACGGCCCCGTGATCTTCGAGAACTGCCGCGATTGGTTGAGAACGCCGGTTGCCGACGTCGGATATGACCCCGAGGCCATGCGGTTTGTGACGGTGTCCACCACGGCGCCGACCATCCGCTGATATTCCTGCGGGTTGGAGCGCTGCATAGAGCGGGGTACTTCCGTATCGACAACCCGTGCGATATAGTCGATATCGCGCTGGCTCAGATTGACGTTAGCCATGCTGCCACCTGAAGGGGTAAATATTGAACGACGATTTCCGCAAGAATCTCGATCTTCACGAGAGCGAATGGCGGCGCGAGGGGAAGAAAGAACCGTTTTGGGGGCCGGGAGCCTTCTGGTTTTTCAATGTGACGTTGCCGCTGTTTATTGTGGCAATCGTCCTTTCCCAAATATCAAAGTTTATCTACGCCGCTGTACTTGGCTACTGACGGCCGCCGCCCCTGGACCGATCAGAGGCAGCGCACGGTTTGAAATGGCGTTGAGGACCGGCGCCGTGCCGCTGGCTGCTGCGTTGCGAACCGCCTGAATGCCTCGAAGAGCCGCGTTGTCCACTGACCTGGCGGCCACGTGCCCAATTGCGCCAGGAGTAGCGAACCCGATCGCCGTCCCCGCAGGCCCGAAAAGCGAACCGATCGACGCCCCTAGTGCAGAACCAGCGCCTGCAGAGACAACCCCACGCGGCGCGAATTTGGCAACCCATTTCGCCACTGCGCCGCTCGTTTCAGCTTTCGCCAGTTGCCGGATGACGCCGATTTCCTCGGCCGTGAACCCTTTGACCTTGCCCTTGACGATCTGCGTATAGAGCTGCGATGCCTTGTCGCGAAGTGCGTTTTCCATGCCGGATTGGGAATACCTGCCCGACTTCACGTCGGCGAGATCGAACAGATCTTCAAGCAATTGTGCCTTCGAACGCTTCGCCCACAGATCATCAGCTTCGCGGAACGTCTTCAGCCCACTGGCGGGGCCGGTAAGATGGCCCTGCTGGGCATTATCGGCGAAACTGTTCAGGATATCGCGCATCCGCAGAAGCATCCGCTCATCTCCAGGCTCAGCGCCGCGGATTGCGAGGTCTATTTCCTGACGCAACTCGTGAAATGTCTGGAGATCCATAGGCTTGCCGCGAAGCGCCTGCACATCGGCAAGAATGCCGGCCGTCTTCGGGCGCAGCGTTTCATTGATACGGCCGGCGGCTACCGTCATATTGTTCACGATGTTATCGGCCGCTTGAGGAGCGATGGCAACGCCCGACTGATAGGCTTGATCGTAAAGCGACTTTGACGCCACTTTCAGTTCATCGGCCGTAGGCGCCGCAGCACCTGCCGCCTTGCGGGCGGCCCTGGAAGCCAGCACATCGCCGACCTTCGACAAGGTGGCGCCGAAGCCGGCCCCGAGCATGCCGCCGGTTGCCGCCCCCACCAATCGATCGCCAGGTTTTGCCTCGCCGGCCCCGGTGACAGCGCCGTATCCGCCAGCCTCGATAGCAGCGGCACCAGTGCGCCCGATGATCGGCAGGTTCCGGCCAGCGAGAACGTTCGGAAGACCACGCGCCATGACGAGACCGCCGCCGATATCACCAGCAACGGATGCGACGGGGTTTTGCTGCCGCATGGCGGTCTTTTTGGCGTCCTCCTGCGCCTGCGCCGTGGCATAGTCGGTATCTCCGATGAGAGAGCGCCAGCCGGCGGTTATTTCATCGTCCCACCCAAGCAACGGTGCGCGTTGCGCCGCGCTTGCGCCAGCGTCTATGACCTTGGCGATCGGCCCGAGCGGGTTGTACTTCCCGGCATAGATGCCGCGGCTATAAAAATCGTCCCGATTGGCCTTGGCGTCAGCGACACGCTGGTCATCGATTGCCTTGGAAGGGTTCTGGAGCGCCGCCGAAAACTCAGAGGCGAGCGCCTTGGTGTCGGCGCTGGCAGTGCTCAAATCATCCTGGCCGTATGTCGCCTGCATGGCCCTGACGATGACGTCATCAGCCGTGCCGTCCGGGAATTCGACGATTTCGCCGTTCGGCGCCTGGATCTGGACGGGCATTATTCAATTCTCCCCGTCTGCGGGTTATAACGACGGACGGTTCCGGGCGAACCTTGCGGCTGGGTTTGGCCGTGATTTGCCTGGGCGGCGAGCTTCGCAAGGCCCGATTGGACCGCATCGTTGAAATCGTCGAGAGCCGCTTTGAAATCTTCAGGGCCCTGCGCCTGATTGAGGCGGATGTAAGCCTGCTCGGCTTTCTTTCCTTCGAAGTCGGTGATCTGGCCGCCGCCCTTGAGAAGGGTGCGGGCCTGGAGAAACGCGCCGCCGCCGAGCTGGTTGATGTATCCCTGCACACGGTTAGAACCTTCACTGATGTTCGGCGTGATGGAGTCGAGCGGCCCGAGAACACTTGCAAGATCGGGGTCGTTCTTCAGGCGGTTGACTTGGTTGGCTACGTCTGTAGCGGCCTGTTGAGCGGCCGGCAGTGCTGTCCTTGCCGTTATCGTTGCCTCTCCCTGCCCCTTGCCGAGCGCCTTTTGCTCTTCGGCGCCAGCAAGGTCTTTCGGAATGTTGTTGGTTTGCACGCCACCGGGCCCAATGATCCCAACAGAGTTTCCGAGATCGACGGTCTTCGCTGGTGGGGCGAACGTGTTGCCGTTGCCGATGTCAATCGGCTTGAATGATCCCCTGCTGCCTATCTGGCCGTATTGGATGCCGTTCGGCGTCTGGATCGGGATCGGGTTGCCGTAAAAGGTCTCCTGATCAACATCGCCGGGAGCTTTTGGAGGCGTCATCCATTGGCCGGTTTCGGTGTTGTAGAGCGAGCCGCCGGCCGACATGTAATTGTTCTTCGGCTTCTGCGCCTCAAGCTTCTGCTGATAGAACAGCTTGTAGGCATCGCCACCGGACAGCGCGCCGCTTTCGACGGCCGCCGCGAGATCCGGGTTCTGCGTGCGGAGAAATTCGAGCGTCTTGTTGCGCTGGCGGACGCCGGCAACGCCTTGGGCGAGCCCTGCGACCTGCTCTTGAGGGTTCGAGCCGCCGAGGAGGCCAGCGCCTGCCTGAAGCAGCATATCGGAGTTGCCGCGGAGCCACGGCTGGAACCCATTGGCGAAGGGAGGAAGTGCCATTTAAGACCTCTTCTTGTTGCTATCTGAGGTATAGCAATGGTAAAATGCGAACGCGCCGGGGACGGCAATCCCACGACGCGCTCTAACCAAGCCAACCTTACAGGAGGTCGAAATGGCTGAACTGACGTTCGCAGAAATTTCCAAGCTTCTCAAGTATGAGCCGGAGACCGGAAAGCTGTTTTGGCTTCCGAGGCCGGTCGAGATGTTTTCTGATGCCTGCCTTGGAGGCTCGACCACCAACGCGAAGCGATGGAACAACCAATTCGCCAACAAGGAGGCTTTTCTTACAGTCGACGGCAAAGGTTACCTGTGCGGCAATATCTTCGACCGCCAATATGGCGCGGCCCGGGTTGCTTGGTTATTGCATTCCGGAGACTGGCCGAAAGACTGCATTGACCACATTAACGGCGATCCGAAAGACAACCGGATCACCAATTTACGCGATGTCAGCCGATTGGAAAACCAGCGGAACAGAAAGCGTTTCTCGTCCAATAAAAGCGGCGTTTGCGGCGTCATCAGAGACAAGAAGCGGTGGAAGGCCCACATCACTGTGGATGGGCGCCTTAGAAGTCTCGGTGTCTACGATGACATCAGTGATGCTATTGCCGCGCGCTTACGGGCCGAAAAGGAATTTGGTTATCACCCAAACCATGGCAGAGGCTAGAAAAGCGATCCGAGCAATCCAGCCCCGGATGCGCCGTACCCAAGAGCCGTGAGAAATGGATTTTGTCCAGGTTGCGATTGCGTCTGGCTTGAACCCAACTGCCCTGCTCCAGAGGCAATCGCGTTCAATCTTGACAAATTCTCCCAAGGTTTCGACTGCCGCTCGTTGAAGATCCGCAGTTTGTCGTTCATCTGCCGCGTTGCCAGATCCTCGTTCATGGCGCCAACCTGCATTAGGCTTTGCGCCGGAGCTTGGAGGCCGCTATAGGCCGTCGAAAGGTTGCCGATCCCTTGCTGCGACATATTGAAAAGATTGCTGTTGGCCGAGTCCTTGCGGGCCTGCCACGCCTGATACTGCCGCGCGCCGAGGTCGCCGATCGTGCTGCCGAGAAGCTGCTGGTTTGCGCCGGAACCATACCGGCCGGCCGCCGATGCGCTGCCATTGACCGAATTGGTTGCTTGGTCAACCACCTGCTGAAAGCCCGGATCTTCGTTGATGTTGAATGAGCCATTGGCGACAGCGCGCGTATTGTTCAGCGCGTCGAGCTGGCCGGCATTGTAGCCGCCGTTGTTGATGATGTCCTGATATTGCCCAGACGTGCCCTGGCCGCCGCTGTTGGCATTTGCGGCATTGCTGATGACGCCCATGCCCTGCGTGGTCTTGGCATCCCACGGCACGACGGTAGAGCCGGTGTAGACCTGCGCGCCGGTTCCGCTGTTGTAAAGGCTCTGCGCCGCACCAATTCCCTGCTTGAGCGCCGGTTGCGCGGCTGCCCACGGCGCGGAATTGCTGGTTGTTGTCTGCTTGCTTGAACCGGTCATAAAGGCACCTCGAAAGTGATGCGGAGTTTTTTCGCGTCAGGAAAGAGTGCCGCCCACCCTTCCCGGCCTTCGGCAACAAAGCTGGTAGCGCCGCCGTCCTTCGCCATCTGCGAAATGAAGTCTCGAGCCGCCGGGAGCCATTCATTGACGCCATCGCCAACAATCCCGAGGCAGCGCATGACGGTCTTTGCCGTCCATTTCTGGAATTGCATGATCAGGATCGCTTTTGGGCTGTCATCGAAGGCAACGACACAGAACGCTTGCCCCGATCGGCACATCTGCCAGAGTTCGCCCGATGAGATGTCACCGCCGGTCCGTTCACATGCCGCCTGGAGGCGTGCCGAAAACAGAGGCCAGATTTGATCAACCTCTTGAGCGTTGGCGATAGCAATCCTCATCGGCCGAGAGCAAAGTTCAACATGGTGATGACGGTAGCCTTGACGCTCGCGGCTCCGATGACTTTGATCTTGTCGCCGTCGCGAAGCCGGATGGGCAGGTCAGAGACAATCGTCGTGGTCTTCGTCGGGACAGAGCCCACCCAGATCACCCAATCGGTCGTCGTACTGGCCTGATACCAGTAGATGTAGCAGGTGACGGCGCCGGCTGAATCGTTGGCGAAGGCCACAGACGCGGCGGTCAGGCTGTCATCGGTCGCCGTCACCACGTCAGTCAGGCTCGTGCCGGCCAGCGCCACGGAAACCGGTTGATCGACATTGCCAACGAATGTGCCGAGAACGCTCATTGCTCACCACTCGCCGCGCCGTGGGCGTTGACTGCGCTGGCGATGGTCCAGACCGTTGCTTCGGCAATCACCAGTTGGAACTTATGCAGCCGCCCATCAGACCGGAACGGCACGAGGCCGGCACGGTTTGCCGCGTTGGCGGTTGACCATGTGACCGCGTCGCCGTGGTAGCTCATCGTGCCATCAGCCAGGGTAAAGCCGGATATCGGCGCGTCGGTAATGACGCGGGCGCTGTTGACGAATGTTCGGGTGTTCTGATCGATCTCAACCTGTGCCGTCTCGATCGTCGCCTGCAGATCAGGGCCGGAGAAATAGGCCAGCTTGTTGTCGGTGGTGAAGGTCGCGAAGGTCGGGCGGCCACCAGAGAACAACCGGCTGTCGAATGGCTCCGCAACGTCTGCAATCTTCGAATAAAGGGTATCGAGGCCATCCCAGGACAGCGAAGGGGTTGCCAGCGCCATCATCTCGCCAACTGCAATATCGGTGGTGCACCAGCGATCAAGCTGCCAGTCATAGCCGAGACGGTAGAAATTGCCGTTCAGAGCGCGGTATTTCCACCACACGATCTTGTTGAACGGATCGGCAGATCCTTGAACGTCGCCGAGATAGGTCTGGTCAACCTGCTCCAGAAACCACCGGTCCACCCGTTCCGCGCCGATCGGCTGACGATTGACGCCGCCGAAGAAACCATCTTCCGAGAGATAGAAGAACCGGCCAGGGCCAATCGAGACGATCGACCGCGGCGCAAGCGTTCCCTGCTTGGCGTTCAGCACCGTGCGCGTGAAGGTGAAGCCGGAGGCGGGTGCAAAGGTGAAGAACTGCATGGCAGAGCGTTGGATAACAGAGAAGCCGCCCGTATCGGCAAAGCCGCCCATGACCTCGTCGCCTTCCGGCAACTCCTGAACGTCGCAGCCCTTTTTCCCGACTGTCCAGTATTCGATATCGTTGATCCCCGACCACTGAACCGTCTTCTGGCCGTTGGTGCTGTCGAGATAGCCAAGGACGAGGAAATCGCCGGCCACCCACGAATATTTCGCTTTCGGCGGGCTGCCGGCGAGATTGGCAAAGTTCCCGGCCACCTCGATGTCATAGAGCTGGATTGGATCGGAGAGGTTGTGCGCAACCAGCTTGTCGCCGAAACGCGTGAACGTCCATGCGTCCTGCAGCGGCACGTTATACGGCGCGCTCGGGCCGCTGATATCCACCCACGAATAATCAGTGGTGTTGAGCCGGTAGAGGCGGGTCGCCGTGCCCGCAATAATGACATAGGTTCCGGCCGCCGTGCGCACGTAGACAGCGCCGCGGCATTCGGCCGCCAGAGCATCGGAGATCTCGGTCAGCCCCGGCATCGGCCCCCAGCCATTGGCGACAGGCAGAGCGTTGACGACGTTCGAACTGCTGGAGCCTTCAAACGGGCTCTTGTCGGGCTCGAACGGGGGGAATGGGATCATCATGGGGTGGAATCGGTCCTGACGTTCCAGCGAGCGCGGCCCATCAGCCCAAGCGCCGGGTCAACCGTGAGCTGAGAGCGCTTCTTGCGGGAATTCTCGTTCGCAACTTCCGCCGTGAACTCGTCGAGCATGCCTTTCCATGCCTGGATAGTGGCATCCTTGGTGTAGGCGCAGCCCCAGACAATGGCGGCGGCCAGATAGAGATCCGGGTTGTTGGTGAGGAATTCGTTGGTCGGCGCGGCATCCGAAAGGGCAAAGCGGCCGAGATAGACGAACCGGAATGAATAGGCTTCGATCATCGGCCGATCGAGCGAGATTGTGCTGCCCTCGATCGCCCACATGGAGGGTTGGCCTTGGATCGTCGTCGTCGAGAACGTGCCCAAGGCGCGAGGGACAAGAAACCATTCCGTTTCGCCCTGCGTGTAGTAGAGGTTTTGCGGTTCCTGAACGGACAGGGAGGCGATGCTGAGCGTCTGCGCGCCGATTGAGCCGGAAAGCGTGGCCGTGGTGGCGACTTGGCCAAGCAGGCGGTTGAGACGTGCCTCGCCAAGCGTGATGAAGTCAGCGGCGTTGCCTGATAGGTCGGAGCGAGCCATCCAGTCCGAAATAGCAGCCTTCAGCTCGGAATAATTCGAAATGCTCATGCTTTCGAGCCCCCAGGCTGACGCAGAAGGAATTCATGGAGATTGCCGGGAAACTCCCGATCACTGCTGTGATGCGAGATGTTGAGATCAGGGATCAGCCAGATATCGCCGCACTTTTCCGTCCAGCGCTTCGAAAAGGCGTAATCCTCGCCGTACCAGACGCCGTCGATAGCACCGTGGTTGAACAGATCGACAGCCGCCGCGTAGCGTGAGCCGTAAATCAGTTCTGGGTAGGCGCGCATGAATTTATCGACGGCTTCCTTGGTGATCTTCATGAAGCCGGCGGGGATTCGATGGGCATGTATACAGCCATCGTCGCGCAATACCGGTCGACCGGTCGCGTCCGTGAGCCATCCGCCCATGTATTCTTCCTCATCCTTCTTGAACCGGTAGGTTCCAGCCACGACTTCGCCGGGGGTGTTGATAAGGGTAACGAGGTCTTCAGGCGCCCAACTCAGGTCGTAGTCGATGAAGACCACGATGTCGGCCTGCCCATCCATCGCCTTGCGCAGCATGGTAGCGCGCGCAGCCGAGATGTATGGATTGCCGATTTCCTGAATGAAGTGGGCGTTTTCCAGCAAGGGTGCCGATCCGGCCAAAGCCCGTTTGTAGGGCTCGGTCGGACCGGCGAGGCTGGGGGTCGCGATGACGATTTTCGTCACGAGGTTTTGTAGGCCCCGAGCGCGATCAGCGCATTTGTCAGTTCCAGCATGATCGCCGCGGTATTGGAAGCCACCGAAACGTAGGAGGATGCCGACAGGAGAGACGTCGCCAGCACTGTGCTGGTGCGTTGCGCCACCGGAGTAACACCGTAGAGGCCCACCTTGTCGGTGGCGCTACGGCCGAGTTGGGTTCCGTCCGTGGAACCCGAGCCGAGGTATTCAACAGCCATTGGTCTGTCTCCTTAGTTGAAGTGCAGACGGGTCGCCCATTCGGGGCGAAGCGTCTTGTAGCCGTAGAGAACGTCAATGCGGCACGGCAGGTTGTCGTTGTTGATGTCGTACTGACGCACGATACGCAGCGAGATGCCGTCCTGAACTTCGCGACGAGCGAAATCCACGCCGCCAGGCATCACCAGATCGGCCGTTGCGAAGGTGAACGCGTCTTCCTGATAGAGCATGGACGTGGTGTCCTGGCCCGATGCAGTACCGGCGACAACGACGGCCTTGCCAGCGCCTGCCGAGTTGATGACGACGTTCTGCTTGGCGCCCGAGGTGATCGGGGTTGGGGAAACAGTGATGTTGCCCGCGCCGCCGGCATAGTCGGCCGTGATGACGAACTGCTGTAGAACGCCGTTATCGACCTTGGTTTCCGGATGAACGCTGTTGACGCCGACGATGGTGATGATGTCGCCCTTGAGCAGCGTTCCGGTGCCTGCCGTCACCGCGATCGTCGCAGAGGCCGACGTAATGCCGGTAGAGGTGTTCACGACGTAGTTGGCGTCAGCCGCACCGCGGGTATAGCCAGGCCACAGCGTGTTTTCCATGAAGTCGTAGCCGGCGGCCCGACCCATGTAGCCTTCCTTGTACTGCTTGGACACTTGAGCCTGGTCGTTGAACAAAGTCTTGGTGTCCTTGACCAGGGTGGACATGTCGAGGGAGTTCAGGTTGGCGCTGCGATCGTTCAGCGGGGCAAGACCGCGCTGCATCAGAACGCGGCCCGAGAGCACGTCGTTGTATGCAAGCGTGGAAGCCGGCGTCCAGATGGCGTTGTAGACGTCCTTGAACATCGACATGGCATCATATTCGACGTTCGCAGCCAGGACGGCCATTGCCGGCTCCAGGATGCGCTTGGAGAAGTCGTCGAGCGAAAGGGTGAGTTCCGCAGACGAGAAGTTAACGTCAACACCCTTCTGGGTGGCGACCTGCAGGTTCTGGCTGTCTTCTGCGGTATCCTGAGTGGCGATCGTCTTGCCGGTACGCACTGTGTAGCGGTTCGGCATGCGGATCTTCAGGGTGTCGCCGATCTTGGCGCCGGACTTGGCGAAGCTGTCATCGTACTGGCGGTTGATCGAGCCAATGAAATTCAGCTTCTGGTGCAGAATGCGGAGCGCTTCTCGCGTCACCGCAGTGGGGGTAAGGATTGTGTTGGACATTCAAGTCTCCTTGGCCGATATCGGCCGGTGTTGGGAAATCAGCCCTTTTTGGAGACCTGCGCGTTTCGGCGTTTCAGCCACTCGTCGGCGGTCAAGCGATCGTCGAGGCCCGCGAAAGGCGGGTTTGCTCGTGCTGTGACCTTGTTGAGGGGTTGCGTTGCCGTTTGCGCGGGCTTGGGGGCCGCTGTTTGCTTCTGGAGAGCGAGATGGCCGATGTGGGCAAGATAAAGGGTCTTGTAGACCTGCGGCGTGTAGGCGTCGCGGAGGCCATCGACGGTGAAGCCGAGATCCTTGGTCGCAAATTCCGTGATCTTGTTATCCAGATCGGGCGTCCAGCCCTTGAGTTCCTTTTCCGCAAACTCGCGTGTTTCCCGAAGGCGACCTGCAGTTGCCTGTTTCGCTTTCTCGGACAGTTCGTTTTGCGTCTTGTCGAGGTATTGAGCGACCTGACCGCGCTGCTGCTGGAGCTGCTGGTATTGACGCCAGTGCGACATGGCCGCCATGGGGTCTTCCTGCTCCAGCTGCTGCCAGTTGACGTCTTCGTACTGCTTCAACTGGTTGTCGATGTTGATGACGTGGGCTCGCGCCTCAATGACATCCTGAGAAGTCTGATACGCTGCCGCGGCTTCCGCCTGTTTGGCTTCGACCGCTTTGCGCTGTTCGGCCACTTCCTGCGTCTTGCGCGTGTAATCCGCCGTGCGAAGGAGAGCGTCCTTCAGTTCAGGCGGCAGCTTGTGGATCTTTCCTTCGTATTCGACATCGATCAGTTCCGGTTCAAGCGGTTCGCCATCGCCTTCCTGCTCGTCGCCTTCTACGACCTCGGTTTCATTCTCCAGTTCGGCCGGGGCTTCACTGGCATTTCCTGCTTCTTGCTGCTGCGCTCCGCCTGCAGGCATAGCCTGTGCATCGGCAATAGCCGTCAAAGCCTCTGTCATCGAGGTTCACTCCATCGCTGGTTTGGTGAGAGAAAAGAGCGCCGCTTACCCTTGGCGCGTGGGAGCTTGTGCGGCCTGATTGGCCTTTTGATCGACTGACATGGCGTGTGTTGCCATCTTCGTGCGCGCATCGACCGAAATCTTGGAACGATCGTTGGCTAGATCACCTTCAACCTTAATCCGCTCGGTTCGTGCGTTGAACTCGTCAACTGACTTGTCAGCTTCGAGCGCCTGAACTTTCTGCGTCAGCTCCTGAATGGCCTGCTGGCCCTGTTGGATCATCTGCTGCACTTCAGGCGGCAAGCCCTTGTTCTGGAGCGCCGGGTTGATCGACTTGAGGCGTTCGGCAATCTCGTCGGCGCCAGGCCAGTCCAGGTTCATCGCCAGGATATCGCCGATGACCGGAGCGGCGGCCGGGAAGGCGCGAACAAACTCCGTCATCTGCATCGCGGCTTCCTCGCGCCGTGTGGTGAAGCTCGGGCCGGTGGTGACGGTCAGATCGTACTTGCCGGCGGTTAGATCGTGGATCGCCAGGACCGGATTGCCTTCCTTGTCCATCTCGGGTTGACCATCCGATCCCATCGTCTGCGCGGGCTGCTGCCCGTTGATCTGGACAGACTTGGGAGAGCCGTCTTCGCCAAGCACGCGGATAATGCGCTCGTCGCTGTAGACCTTCGGGATGAGGTCAATCAGGACGCGTCCGGTGTGGCGGATGGCGCGCGACAGGTTGTCGATGAAGTGGAACGTTGCAACATCGCCTTCGCGCTGGCGGGCCATGATGGCCTTGCCGCTCGTCTCGTTCGACCTGGCGCCCAACGATGCGTCATAGATGCCGATGATGGCCTTCATGTCGTCGGAAGCGTTCAGCGCCTCCTGCAGAGCTCCTGCGGCCGGCCCGACATCGAGGGGCTGGCGCTGCGGGGGTTCTTGGTCGTATTCAAGATAGGCATGGCTCGTCGTGTTTGCCGTCGCCCAATTGGCGGAATCCGTGTTGAACGTGCCGACGCGGCCGATCCACGGCACACGAGGCGCGAGCGCAACAAGCTCGGTGCTCGTCGTGCGCCAATAGTTGAACATGCGCTGCGCATCTTTGGCATTGTGAATGAGGCTGCGGAGATACCGCTTGCCCTCGACGATGATCTCATCCCCATAGACTGGGATGATCGGGATATAGCGACCGGGCCAGGGGTTGACCTCCAGCACATCGGCGCCGCTCATGATGACTTGCGTGACCTTGTGCGATTTCGTGGCGCGAGAGCCGACGATCTGGAGAATGCCAGCCTGAACAGCAGCCTGCAGGTCAGGATCGTTCTCGAATTCCTCCTTGTCGTAGACGTAGCCATTCGAGCATTTGACGATTTCCCGCTCGACTTCCTCACGGCGCCACCATTCGGCAATCATCACCGTTTCGTCGTTGAGCCAGATGCCTGCTTCGCTCCAGGCATCGCTGGCGAAGTCCACATCAACCTTGCCGCCGTCAGAGTTCGTCTTGTCGCCGTACTTGGCTTCGAACTCAGCCTTGCGCATCGGCTCGACCACGAACGCCACATTCCAGTCGGAGGAATCCGCTGACATGCTGTCAGGGTCGCCGTAGACCGAAAACTGGTTGGCAACGCGCTCGATCGACAGATCCATGTCGAAGGTGTCGTCGTAAGCGTAATCCATGCCGACACGCCAGTAGCCGAAGCCGCCGGCAACGCTCGCCTCAATCGCCGTGTCATAGGCAACGTCAGCATTCGACGTGTATTCGATGTTGCGGATCAGCCCGTTGATGATCTCGGCCGTCTTCGGGTCGGCGCCGCTATCGACCGGATGGACCTTGATCGATGGCTTGTTCTGGCGAGCATCGTTGACGACCTGCCGGATGAACGCCGGCATCTTGTTGATGGTCAGGTGCGGACGCTGCTCGATGTCGCGCTGCTTGATGATGTTGTCGGGCCATTGGTCGTCAAGGCGCGAGAAACGGATATCGTCGAGGGCGCACAGACGGTTTTCCTGCTCCGCATCCTGGCAGCGCTCGAAAGCCGTTCTGCCCTTTGCAAGCAGGTCGCTGGTCTTCTCTTCAGCCATCAACAGCTATCCATTCGATTGACTTGAAGCGGCCGGCTTCGGAGATACGCTCACGGTAAGCGGCATTTCCCCACTTGGCGCGAAGAGCGGCCCTTGCTTCCTGCTCGGCCGCATCGTCACCAGCTTTGAAATCAACGCCTATGATCTTGGCCATCAGGACATCCATGCTCCTGCGCCTGAAGCGCGCGGGTCTCGTTTCTTCTTCGCCATGGGCTCTTCGTAGACGACGCAGCCGAGGCCGAAGCCATCGGCGCCGTGCGATGCCCAGTCATGCTCGGGACCGAGGCCGATGCCGCGGGCGTCGTCTTTCTTCTCGTGATACCAGCCAAGCGCCGCGCGACCTGCTTCCGTGGTTTCTTCGTTGAACCACATGCTGGGGAAAAGCCGCCTTGCAGCCTCGATGCGGGCGGATGCGGCGCCCTTGCCCTGGTTCGGAACGACCGTCACCTGATAGCCAGCGTCTCTCAGCGCGCTCTCGTAGGAGACGTCGTAAACCTTGTCGTTGGTCGAGCCGTCATGCGGCAACCAGAACTGCGCCTTGTCCGGCGTGTAGCCTTTCGAGCGGCACCAGTTGAGATGAGCGGCAAGAGGCTGGCCCACAGCCTCGTAATAGTTGAGCCAGCGGATTTCCTTGCCGATGAATTGGCAGGCCCAGATCGTGAAGGCGTCGGCCTTTGCACCAGTGCCGCCGATATCACAGATCAGGCGGATGGTCATGAGCGGGTCAGCAGCTACGCGACCAATGCGGCCCTCGTTCTTGGCGTCGGCGAGATGTCTGGCGAAATAGGCGCCGGAAGCAACGCTCAAATAGCCGCCCTCCCAGATGTGGTCGTATTGATCCGGCTGCATGCGAAGGCAGTCCAGACGCTCCTGCTCCAGTTCAGCAGTGAGCCAGGGATTATCTCTCCAGTTCGCCGTAACGAGAACCGACCCCGTAGGCCGCTCGTCGCCGCACATCATCAAATCAACAGGATCGACTTTCCGGCGCGGGTTCCAGCTAAACCAGATCTCCGAACCGGGAGCGCGGATCGTCGGGCGAAGCAGGTTGAGCGACCGCATCGAGGCCGTCTGCGCTTCTTCCCACCAAGCCCGCTTGAAACCTTCGAGTGACTTGATCGACTCCGCCGTGTGATCCTGCATGCCTTGGAAGATGATCGCGCCATCCCCTGGCGTTTCGATCGTGTCGCGAAAGACCTTGAAGCCGTCCGCCTCACCTAGGCCGAAATCTGCCAGCTTCCCTTCAAGCAATCGCTTCGATGAATCGGCCAGCGTCTTCTGCACTTCACGAATGCACACCGAGAGCATGCCGAGCTCTGCAAGGTGGTCCTCGATCATGAGGCCGCCGAAGAAATGAGACTTGCCCGAACCGCGCCCACCCTTTGCGCCCTTGTAGCGGGCCGGCGCGAGAAGAGGCTCGAAAGCCTCAGCCGTTGGGATCTGTAGAGTTCGCACGGACTATGTGGCGTTCGATGCGCTGAATGACGCTGATCGGATTGTCGTCGTCATCCCCGCCGATAATTGCCTGAGCAACCTTGCCGTCGGTTCGGTCGGCGATTTCCTTGACGGCGTCCATCTTGCCTTCTTCGGCCGCCTCGATAAGCTTCCTGGCAATTAGCCGAAGACCGCGCTCGTTCTTCTCCGCAGCGGCAAGCTCAAGGCGAAGAGCGTCACGGAAGGGCTTTTCCTGCTTGCGCCCGCTGTTTGCGTTGCCAGCCATTTTAAAATCCACAACTCGTTGGAATATTATTTCTATCTACCCCGCACACGCCCGGTAGAATTTTCTACGCGTCCACGCTTGCGCATGTGCCAGTGCAGGCCGTGACACGCCGAACCTGATACGGCGGAATGAAGCCAACCGGGCAGGCGGTGAATGTGATCGTGACCGAAGTGGCATTATCGGCCGGGACGATGGTAATATCGCCTGTAGTGGTCATGACAACGGCCTTCGCGATCGGGTCAAGGTCGGTTGCTCCTGGCGTGATAGCCGCGCCTTTGCGGCCGAAGCTTGTCGCGGTTCTCCCGCCACCATTCCATTCAGGAGAGGCCATAGCTTACCTGCCTTTGCATTGAGAATTGGAACAGACGCAGAGATTGGCACTCAAAGCACCCTCCAGCAATCCACACACCCTGGCTGATCCGTCGCGCAGCCCGTAAGCCACAGACCGAGGATGATTGCAGCGATAGTGACGGTGATGAAGATGAGAGTGGAGCGAAGTGCGTGTTTGGCTTGCGGGGTCCATGAGCGGCCGCATTCGGCACATAGATAATTAGTCTTGCCGCCGCCGTGGAATGCGAATGTTTTTCGGTGGAAGAGGCGGCAACAGATCGCTTTGATAAGCTGCATCTCGCTCTCCTGAAAGATCCCGGTTTCTAGGGAGGCAGAGCCGGTGTGCCACTCTCATTTATTTCTCGAGGCCGAGAGCTTAACCACCCGAAGGTCCCTCATTGATGGCGATGATCAGTCGCCCTATCGCCTACGCGATCTCCTGAAAGATCCCCGCCTACCGGATGGGTGGGGTGGTCGGGAAGAAACACCGGACTCTCTCCCGGCTGTCACAAGCTCCGCGTTTTGATCTGACCCGCTCGCCGGTAGCTATCCGGTAACGTGGCCTTCGGGAGCGTCGGACGCCGTAGCGCTGATGTCCTCAACCCGATCTGGACGCCGGGGAGGCCGAAGCCTCACGCGCAACGCGCTCCCGAACGATCTGCGTGCCTTGCGGCGAATGCTTTGGAAGGAAATTAGAGACGGCTCTCCAAACGCTGGTCGTGAGCACCAGCAGAGACGCGGCGAATCCGCTACAGAACCGTCTCGCAAATCACTCCATAACCATTAACCAATTAAAAGTTAATCGTCAACGGTTACAATCACCTATCAACACCTCTCGCCGCCCCAATCGACCACCCGATGGCCACGATCAAGATGAGAAGGCACGAAAACCTGTCGAAGTCGGCCGCGAACCAATTAAGCACGTCAACCATCATGCAACCCTTTCCACAAGCCCAATCGGGATTTCCGCATTCGCCATCCCGTTGAGGGTTTCGATAACGGCCTTGATCGTGTTGCGGCCGGTCGCGGCGATGATTGTTGCCCTCCTGCCGGCGAAGAGCCGATGCTGGCGGCCGATGGTCACGACGCTGCCGGCGGGGAACTGTTCGGAGGCCACACGGCGCGTCACCTTGCGAAGCCGCTGCTCTTCCTCGTAGGCTCTCAGCGCCTTGTGATACTCGTACAGCTCACGAAGGCTTGTCTCTGCCATCTGGATAAGATCGATCTGCGCCGTGGGTAGCGGGATGGGTGTGCCGCCGATGCCGATGATGGAGGCGACGAAATCGCAGTCCCGAACCTTCTTCCAGTTCTGCTCGTCGTGGACCGCCTGCATGAAGGCATAGCCGGGGATCAGCGGAAACCGCTTGTCGATCGCCTGCTTTGTGCGATGGTGGATCTTCAGCGCCAGTTCCGTTGGCATGTAGCATTCCATGCCTTCGCGCTTCATTGACCATTCGATATTGGTCAGGCGCTCGTCGTGCCGATAGGGCCTCGATGCGCCAGGCTTCAGTCTTAGTGCGTACCATGCCATGTTTGCCGCCTTCATGCCCGTTCCTCGCTATGCTAGTTTGATCCAGATGCTCTTGCCGTCTTGGGAAACCTTCACGTCCTCGATTTTCTCGTCGCCGGCGAGCGTCACCCCGTGCCGGTAATAGCCGGCGGCTTCCATGTCCCGCTTCTCTTTCTCACGCTCTATGTGAGCGAGGACCTGTGCGAGCGTTAGACTCATGTGATGACGCCCTGCCGCAGCGCCGCCGCTACGAGCGAGGTGACGTTTGCCGCGCCGAAGCGGTCCATCATCTCCCGCTTGTAGGTGTTGATGGTGTTCGCTCGAATGCCGAGGATCTCGCCGATGAGATCGGTCGTCTTGCCGTTGCTGAGGTGCACCAGCACTTCCTTTTCGCGCGGGGTGACGTGAATGCTCATGCGCGCTCGTCCCCCGTCTTGTGCTTCTTGACGCCGCTTAGAATTGATGTGTGGTCACGCTTGAAGTAGCGGCCGATCGCGGGGAATGAGAGATCCGGACGCTGGCGGTAGACCTCGTAATAGCAACGATGCCGAGGCGTGATCAGGTCGCGGGTGCGCCGAACGCTGACGATGTCGGCCATTGTGACGCCTGGATAGTCCTGCAGAACCTCGTCGACGATTTCCTTGACGCGGCGGACTTCGGTATATTCCTCCTCGTCCGATTCTACGTGCAGCAACTGGCAGAGCTTGTGCGCCTGGTCGATGACGCGGGCGTTGCGATCGGCCAAGTCTGCCTTTAGCTGCCGGATCTCGGCGTCTCGCTGCTCCAATTCGAAGCGGAGGCTGCGCGCCGTCATTTCGAGCATGCCGATGCGCTTCTGCTGCTTTGTCTCCAGATCAACGGCAGCCGGCGGCCGAAACAGGATCGCTCGCGTTGCCTTGTTGTGTTCATGCTGTTCCATCATGACTGGTACATGGATACTCATTCTGCGCCCTCTTGCTGCTGTGCAGGCGGTTCCCATGCCTGCTGTGTTGCCCATAGCCATATGGTTCCGGGTCTGAGTGTGTGACGCCTACCCTTGAGAACCGTGTCGTCGATGCCGATGTGATCTTCAGCGAGGCGATAGCCCTTGTTGAAGAGTTCTTCGGCTCGGCGTTCGTGGATCTGGCGCCAGTCTTTCATTGCCCGGTAACCCGCATGCTGCTGGCAACCTCACGGAGACGAGCTGCCATTTCGGCGCGTCTCTCTGGGCTTTCCTTTGGCTGCTGAATCGGCACGACGTTCGCCGCCTGGGCACGCTCGACGACGCGCTGCTGCAGGGCGCGCTCGGATTCGGCCATGTCTTCGTACGCCCGCTTGTTGATCCATGAGGCGGCGAGCGGGATATACTCCTTGTCGCGCTCCTTCATGGTGCGGATGAAATATTTGGCACCATCGGTGATATCGCGAGGGTCTGCGCCGGCATTGACGTGCTTGAAGAATGTATCGCGGGCGTCGCCGCGGCCATCGGTGTGGCGGGCGTAGGGCCGCCATGAGTTCCAGAACTCGACGAACTCGGGCGTTTCGTCTGCCTTGGTGGTGAAGTGCTTGATCATGCCTCTTTCCCCTCGTAGAAGATCCTCGGGCCTGTCGATCCGGAGCGTTCCGGCCCCCAGACGTACCAGGCATGGTCTTCGGTTCCCGTCTCGCCATTGCCGGCCCAACTGATGCGATCGACGAGGTTGATCTTCGCCATGAAGCGGTCATTGTCGCGGAAGAGGTGATGACGGGTCTTACCGAAATCGAACTTGGCAGTGAGCAGCATCGCGACATTGCCGGCGCAGCGCTCAAGAGCCAGTTCGCAGAACCGGACGGCCAGACGATTGCCCTTTCCGTATGGAGGATTTGTCACGATGGCATTTGGGCGTTCTGTCAGCATCGGAGACACATGGCCCGATAGGAAATCGAACATCTCGCAATGGCTGCGGCCGTAGTTCTCGATGTCGCTCGTCCAGACGGTAGCCCCGTCCTTGCGGAGAACGTCTGCCATCATGTGAGAGCCGGCGGCAGGCTCCCAGACGACATAGCCAGCCATTGGAAAGCGGCGCAGGAGCGCATGTGTTGCCCACGGCTCCGTGGCGTAGTAGTTGTTGGCGACGATCTCAAAATTTGAGGCGCGAACGGTCATGCCGCCAGATCCTCTTCCGCCTTCTGCAACAGCACCACGCACGGCGCCGGCAACCCCTCCCCCCACGTCATCAGCAAGCGCTGGCAAAAGCTGTCGTCCTTGACGATGCCGTGCATGACGAGGAAATCCGAAACGCACTTTTCGAGATTACCGATATCGCGGGCGCGCTTGTCGGGAGCCTGAAGGCAGATGGATATGCTGTACGGCCCGAGCCGTTGCCTCATGCTGTCCTTGACGACGATGGAGGCTTCAGCAATCCATGCCTCATAGCGTGGCGTCTTGTGCCGACCGCGCTTGTTGCCCCCGTTCGCATAGAGAGCGTTGACGGATATTGGGAAAGGAAGATGGAGTCTGATCATGCTGCCTCCCCGCCGCCGAGGTATTCGGCTATCTGGACGGTATCGAGACCGGATTTCAGGAGATCGATCAGTTTCATGCTGCTTCTCCTGCACAGTAAGACCCGCACTCGACGTCGGCATCCATATCGTCTGCTTCTTCGTCGAAGAAAGTCGGGTTGGCGCGCACTTGCTCTACCAGTTGGGCCACGCGATCACGGCTATCGAACCATCCGTCGTGATCCACCTCGCGCTGATGCCACCAGACTGGCGTCTGCGGGTTGTCTCGGATCAAGCGCTTGCGAATGCCCTTTCCCTTCTGGAAACAGAAGTCGCAATTTCCTTCCCATGAGGCCAACCCCAGATCGAACCCCTGCGGCAATGGATGTGTGAGGTTTTTCGGATCGGTATTTTCGCCAAGCCAGAAGCGCATTACGTCCGGCTTCTTAACCTTCGCATTGGCGAGCGGATACCTAACCTTCCTTTTGTCGGTTTCTGCCCGAGCAAACCCATTAAGAATGCGCAGCCCTTCGTCATCACGAAGCCCAATGACTTCTAGATATTGACCAGGCTCAAGACCAAGTTCCTGGCGCATCAGCGCATCCTTGGCGTAGATCTTCAAAAACGTCGTGCACCAGCGTTGGAACGTGTTGGGCATTCGTTTTTTGATATCTATCAGCGCCTTAAAGGGCTCACCTTTTCGGCTCGCACTATTGAAGCCAACTTCCTCAAAGGCCGCGTATTTGGATTCCTTGCGGTCAGGGCGCCATTCGACCCACCTGATACGGACACCCCACCGGCTACCGCACTCGTGAACGAAGCGAAGCGTCTCTTCCCTCTCCTTGCCAGTGTTGGCGAACGAAACAACCACGTCGTCGGGCAGCTTCCCGCCGTGGACCTGAAGGATCTGATAGAGCATGTATGCCGAGGTGCGGCCGCCGCTGAAGCTGATGAGCGCTGGGCCTTCGATCTTGTATGGGTTCGTCATCGCCGCCCTCTTGAGTTACCTGGGTGTGTATGGGGGTGGGTTAGGCATCCATGAATGCGCCGATCACTTCCGCCGCGACTTGCGGGACGATGGCATTGCCGTAGGCGCGCAGGCGTCCCATGCCTTCGGATAGCCCATCAGCCAGGAGCTTAATTCCGGGTGACAGTAGACGCCGGGTATTGTCGGCGCCTTCCATTGGGATCGCGGAAGCCCAAAAAGAACCGCGGCGTCCGTCAATGTCGTCCCGCCGTGAAAGATCGCTCCCGGCTGCCGACTGCTGGTCCGGTTTCTTGAGCCCATCGCGTCCTGCGCTGTTGGAGCTGGCCACCCAATAAAGCCGTTGCCTCTGCTGGGGCGAACCCGAGATGAAACCTGGAACGCTGGCAATCCCGCAGGCATATCGATCGCCTTCCAAGTCAGATCGAACGGCAGACATCCATTTGAGGCCAATCGGGCTTGCAACCTGCTCTCCAAAGACCACTGCAGGTCTGCACTCGGAGATGAGAGAGAAAAAAGCGGGCCAAAGGTGTCGTTCGTCGAGATGACCTTTTTGCTTGCCGGCGCTTGAAAGCGGCTGACATGGACATGAGCCGGTCCAGACTCGTCGATCGTCATCCCAGCCTGCAAGCTTAAGGCCATAGCTCCACCCGGCGATGCCGGCGAAGAAGTGGCATTGTGCATATCCCTTAAGGTCGTCTGGCTGGACATCTACGATGCTCCGTTCGTCTACATCGCCAGGCGCTATGTGACCGGCCGCAATGAGATTGCGTAGCCATTGGGCCGCGTATGGATCTATCTCGTTGTAATAAGCGGTCACTTGTCGTCTTCCTTACGCTCGTCCAACAACCATTCCGCCCACGCGATCCGCTTGCCGGCCACCTTCCGCCAGTGCTTAGCGAGCCATCCGCGCATCGAAGGCGGCAATCTTTTCGTCCAGCGTAGCCAGCCTGGCACGTAGTTCTTCGTGTTCACGTTTCGCCTCCATCACGATGGCTGCCCTTAGAGCATCCATCTCCTCGCTATCGATCCGGCGCGCCGTTCCCTCGTAGATCGAGCGAGCCCTTCGGATCGTGAATTCCTTTTGCACCCGCGGAGCAATGAACCGCACGGCCTGATAAAATACGTTGTCGAGCTTGCCATAGCGCCGCAAAGGCCAGGCATCCCTGAATGTGTCTCTTGCTTCGAAAACGGCACTCATGACCTTTTTCCTGTTTCTCGAATTGCCCTTGGGTTGAGATCCCACGTGGCTGTCGTGATGTTCGTGCACCTTGTCGCCCTTCTGGTTCATATTCGCTCTTGTTCACGGAGCTACTGAAGATGACCAAACAGGACATTCAGATCATTGGAGACGAAGGAGCCGCCCTTGCTGGGGCCTTGGCCCCTTCGTCTCGCTCAGGCACCCGCCGCCGGGAACCAGTTATTCAGATCAGAGCCGACCGCCGCCCGATGGGCTCTGAAGATGCCAGTGACCTCGATGAGGGTGTTTCGTCGTTGGGGTCACTGGCCCTTCGTCTCGTAGCGAACTGGTCGCTACCGTCATGCAAACTGTTGAGGCTGGATCAGAGGGGGAAGTGATCCAGCCTCTATCCCGCTACGCCCTGGGAGGGTTGCGCTGGGGATGGGGAATTTGTTCTTCGCGGCTGATCTGACCGGACCGAACGCAAGCCGCGACGGTGACAGCGGTCATGAGGAAGAAGCCGCCGGCTACCAGGGTGATGAAAAGGGGGCCGAGGAATGTCATGCTGCTTCTCCGGTGGTTAGCTTGTTGGGTCTTTCTGCCTGCACCCGTTCAACGGGCGCATAGCCTTCAACTGCATGATGTGCTGCGATGTCTTCCGGGAATTCAGGGGTGATGGAGTGAGCACGCCGCACAAGTTCGCAGATCTGATCGGGCCAAATCCACCAGACCGGGAAGGTTCCTTCGTCTTCGGCGCGGCGGAAATCTCCGCCGTTCGTGACGCGACGACCAAGGCTGTCGAAGCACATGGCCGTGAAGTGGTGGCCGCGCCAGCCTTTGACCTCACCGTGTTCGGTGTTGTTGTACTGAGGGTGGCAGGTGAGCCACGACGATGCCTTGTTCACCCACTGCTGATGGCTGGTGAACTGCTGGCCTTCGAAAGGTGGCTTGATACGGTCGTCGCTCATGCTGCCTCCGCTGCGGCTATCGCGCGATTCATTTTGGGGGTGGGGGTGGTCATTGGATCGACGCCGAGGTGCTCGAGAAAATGTCAGGACGCAGAACCTGCCGGTCATGGCCCGTAATGTTGGAGACGATGGCGCAATATTCAGCAGGCACCTTGAGCCACTGCGCGACCGCAGCTGGCGTAACGCCGCATTCCCGCGCGATTTTTATCTTCTCGCCGCGCTTCACGATCAGGCCGCACATTTCGTTGTGCGGCTTTCTTTCGTCGCCAGACTTGGGGAGCGTCTTTTCCTTGCGGATCAGGGCGTTGTCCGAGATCCACACCAGAAACTCTTTCGAAGCTGCAAACCATTCGCGGTGGCAATGAAGATGTTTCCACTGTTTCTGGACGTGCGTTTCAACGCTTCTGTCGCCGGACATCACGCCTATCAGCGTGCAGGGGAACGGGGAGTCCGCCGCTACCTTGCTTACCCGTCTCCAAGGGTCTTCGGAAAAGCCAACCTTCACGCGGCCGCTGCATTCGATGAAGTAGATCATGCCGCGCTCTCCGATGCTGCTTTGGAACTGGAGGCGTGTCGCTCGGCGAGCCACTCAAACGTGACGCCGTTGATCGCCCTCGCCTTTGCTGCGGAGACAACCTTGCCCCAATGGCCAGGAGCTATGCTTTCGCGAAGGCGCATCTGCCTTGCGGCCTCGTATCCGCACCCAACAGCGGATGCGAATTCGGCGATCGTGTCCCACTCATCGATGAGGGCGGAAATGGAGGAAGGTTTGTTGCTCATTTCCACAACGTACAAAACGTACGAAATAAAAGCAAGCAAAAAATCGTACACCTTGCACGATGTTTTTAAGCCATAAGGTACGAATGAAAAAACCGAAGGATCGCCTACAGGAAGCGCGAGCTGCGGCCGGGTTTGACAGCCCGACCGAGGCCGCCTCGGCGTTCCCGCGCGAGATCAATAAAAATACCCTCATAAGTCACGAAAATGGCAACCGTGACCTGTCTCGTAAGGCCGCTGAGAAATATGCCGCCCTCTTTAACGTGGATGCCGGGTGGCTGCTGTACGGAAGCGAACCATCCCTTAACGTTAACGAGACTTCCGAGGGTATATTACGAGATCTTGAACTACCCAACGCTGTTATTGGCGATAAAGTGGAGGGCTTGGGACGCAAAATACCCGTCTATGGACAGGCGGTCGGCGGCGTCGATGGGGAATTTCTCATGAACGGCTCGGTTCTTTACGAGACTATGGCTCCGCCATCGATTTCGAAGATTTCTGAGGCTTACGCCGTTCAGGTCGCCGGGGATTCGATGTATCCGCGCTATGAGGACGGTGAAATTTGCTATGTCGACCCCAAAAGGCGCGTGAAAAAGGGCGATTACGTGATTGTCCAGATTCGCCAGGAAGAGCACGGGCCGACGCTGGCCTACGTGAAAAAGTTCATCCGGCAAAACAGCATCGAGCTGGTGCTTGAGCAATTCAATCCCGCAAAAGAGTTGCGCTTCGCTGGCAACACCGTTGTGTCGGTTCATTACATCGTGCTGGCGGGCGCTCCGACATAATCCCACGTTCGGCTGGACCAGGCGCGGCTCCTAGAGGTGCCCTTTCTGGATGCTTATCCTGTTATATTTTCTCTCTTCGATCTGGTCTTGCTTGATTGAGAGATCGTTGTGATGCCCGCAACCAAGAACCCCGCCATCCCAAGATAGCAAGGCTCCCTGTTGCGAGAGGGGTATCTTGCTCGACCGAGCCGACCGCCGCTTATCCCGCACATGCCTGCTTTAAGCCGCAGCATGATTTGGTGTCTTCTTCAGGGGCTTCCCCGTCGATCTGGGCACACCACCAACTTTCGTTGCCAGAAACCCATTTGGCCTGATCGATCCCGTTCCTTGCCAATCACCAGCGCACGGCCGAACCGGTCCGCGTCATTCCGCACGCTCTGGTTCTGAACTGGTTGCAATCTGAGCACGATATGATATCAGTGATATCACTGGTTCGGTCCGCAAGCCAATTCTCACCAGTCACAGCCCCGGCGCTCACTAAAGCGTGCGGGGCTTTCCATTATCTACGCTCTGATTCCCGCCTCGTCAAACATTTTGTACGACGATTAATTCGTCCGTTTCCCGAAAATCGTACAAAACGTACTTGACCTTCGATCGTACAAAGCGTACGTTCTTCCTCAACGAACACCCGCACCCACCCCCTAGCCCACTGGCAGGGACCGGCTTTAACCGAGGACGAGACGATGACGATCAGCAAGCACACACCGGGACCGTGGACCATGCGGATAGCAGGCAATGGAGATTGCGGTATCAGCGCCGAAGGGACAAACCTATGCACTTCCCGCACATAACGGCGCAGTTCGTCGCGGTCCGTACGTACCTCCTCAGAGGAACGACCAAATACGGCTACGGCGACACTGTCGAAGCTGCGATCGCAGACTCTCGGCGGTCCGACGCATACCGTTCATCCATGGTCGAAGTATTCGCAAAGACTGACGAGACTGAGGTTATTCGTGGGCGGCTCAACCATCTCTACGCCCGTTACCCTCTGGAGACCGTTTCCACCGGCTCGTGGCCCGCATGACGGACATGTGGTTCGACGACATCAGCGATGACCGGATCGAAGAGTTGGAACGCCGAGTGGACGAGTGGCGCTGGATGAACGCCAGCGGCGAGAGGATTTAGTCATGCCTAGCACCGAGACAAAACAGAAGCATACGCCGGGGCCGTGGGAGGTCTTTACTACCAAGGACGAGCCGCAGATGGGGAACTTTCATTCTGCGATCTATGGGCCCGCTGGTGAGTATGACGGCCTGTTCGTCGCTCTCGCCAATCAAAACGGAAACTACGAGGCAGACGCGCACCTGATTGCTGCAGCTCCTGAGCTTCTTGATGTTCTCAAGGCGATGGTAGCCGAGACGGTCGAATATGCCACGATCAACAAACTTGGCGACCCTGAAAAACAGCACAACGTCAAGTGGGCTCGCTCTGTCATCGCCAAAGCAGAGGGCAAGTAGATGTCTCTTGAGACCGTTTATTTCTTCGAAGAGCTGCAGATCCCTTCCTTCGGCGACGGCGCGCTCTTCTACGGACAGGCTGTTCTCGCTGACAACAGCGGCGACACTGACGCCTTCGTCGTCACGGCAATCCGCCTCGACAGCAACTGGCTGGAGCGTCCGAACAGGGATGGTGCCGCCAACCTCTCGCAGCAGCTCTTCAAGGCCATTTCCGAAGTCCTCTACGACGAGAAGACGGCCAACGGCAGACACGCCCAGCTTGAGTGGAGCGACGCAGTTTCTGGCGAGATGCCTCCGATACCACTTTTCAAGCCTCGTGCCGGCCTTCTCGGGCTGATCGTCCGTGGGGCGGATATGGCGAGGGAACGGGCATGAGCGAATGGAAGAAAGTCCCAGCAGAAGCAACGCAAGAGCTTCTGGCCGACGCCTCCAAAGGCAAGCAAGTCCTCGCCTACGAGGGCGGCAGTTTCTACAACGCCTGGCTTGAATTCGACGAATACGATGGCGGCTGGCTGTGGATGGACGAACGCGACAGTGAACCTAATCCATCGCATTACATGCTGCTGCCAGATCCCCCAATCCGATTACCGCGGCGAGCCTCGCGCGCTCGATAGCGCAGCACGGTTCCGATAGGCGATCAACCAATCAATTCAAACGGAAGAGGAAACTGAAATGAAGATCGAAACTGCGAAGGCAATTCTTGAATGGGAAGACGACGATGACGCTGAAAACTTCGTCGCGGTCATCGAGGGCGAGCAGACCGGATCGACCCGGTGGGAAGGCCAGTACCGCTCTGTCTACCAAGATAAGCGCGATCTTTCGCACTGGGAAATCTCGTGGTCTCGCGGCCTTACCGAGATGCAGGACGACGGCCCGAAAGGCGTCAAAGTCAATCAGGTATGGCCGCATGACGTCACCGTCACCGTCTTCAAGCGAGAGCAGCCGGCAGACTGATCGATCGTCTTCGGCGTGTCCCGTTTTCTCGGGGCACATCCAAGGCGATATATAGAGGAAACGGAAATGGCAGAGAAGAAGCAAATTGACGACGGCGGCTTGGCTTTCCCCGGCATGAGCCTTCGGGATTATTTCGCTGGTCATGCGTTGGCGGGCATGTTCCGTCACACAGGCTGGATCAACACGATCGATGACGACCAAGTTGAGGTGGCTAAGCGCGCCTATCACATCGCAGACGCCATGATCCTCGCCCGCTCCTCCAATCTCCAATCAGGCGAATAGGGAGGGGGATATGAGCGAGAAGTGGAAGCTCAAGCGCCTTCGCCAGTGCGAAAAATGTCCGTGGAAGGTCAGCACTGACCCGAACGAAATCCCCGGCGGCTATAGCGAACAACTGCACCAAGCTCTCTCCTGCACGATTGCCGACCCGCATTCACTGCGCGGCACCGGCCATGTCTTCGCCTGCCATGAAAGCCGGGTTGGCGAAGAGGCGCATTGCGTCGGCTGGCTGATGAACCAGCTCGGCCCCGGCAACAACATCGGCCTGCGACTGAAGATGATGTCCTGCGAAAACATTGGACATGTGCAGTTGGACGGCCTGCAGCACGCTCGTTTCGAGGACACGTTGCCATGACCTGCCATCTCCGTGACCTTCGCGAATGCGCCTGCACCCCACAAGAATGCAAGGCAGCCCGCCCCGCATCTACGGCCCCTACTCACCGCGCCTCTGTCAAAGACATCCTCATGACTGCGGCATGGGTTGGATCGATCGCTTTCTTCATCGCGTTTGTGGTCGCCGCTCGGGCTGAGCCGTATCTGAAAACGCAGCAGCTTATCGCACAGGAGAATGTCAGCCATGTCGCCCGCTGAATTTCGCGCCTTGGCTTTGAAGGCCAAGAAGGATGCAGAAGAGTATCGGCTAACCGCTCTCACTGCTCCAGAGCCTAGAAAAACAGTCCTGCTGAAGTGGGCAAAAAACCGCGAAGAAGATAGCGCGTTCTACACATCGAGGATCTCGGTCTTGCATACCTGCAAGGTCGAAGACTGCAGCAAAGATGTCTTTAGAGCAGGTTATTGCTCTGCCCATTATAATCGGCTGAAAAAGCACGGCACCCCCCTAGGCGGCGGGTCATCACCTCGAGATGGGGAGCGGTTCATTCAGAACGTTATTGCCTCTGAAACAGAGGATTGCATCGACTGGCCATATGCGAAAGCAGGCGCGGGATACGGCGTTATTGAATTCGGAGAGGGAATTCGCTTTTACGTCCACAGGTTTGTTTGTGAGGTCGCCCATGGCGAGGCTCCATCTAAATCTCATCAAGCCGCTCATAGCTGCGGGAGAGGCGGGTGCATCAATCCCCGCCATCTTCGGTGGGCAACTCCGTCCGAAAACAACTTAGACAAAATTCAGCACGGCACGATCGGCCGCGGCGAAAAGGGCGCGATGGCTAAGCTTTCTGAAAAGCAGGTCGTCGAGATCCGCAAACTTAGATCTGACGGCCTCACTGAACAAGAAGTTAGCAGGCTCTTCAATGTCGATCGAGCGCAAATCGGAAGAATAACGCGGCGAGAGAATTGGAGCCACGTTTGATGAAGATGACGTTTAAGGAGAACCAAAATGCCGCTTGATCCGAGAATTGAAGCTATCCGCGTCAAGTACGGATTGCAAGAGTCCGATTTCTGGCAGATCCCGCAGAACAAGCAGTGGGTCGCCAAACATGCCGCGCTCGAAGTCGTCGCTACCAAGGCCGATGTCAAGTTCTCGATGCCGACGATCATCGAAGCCGACACCGAAAAGGGCATCGCCGTTCTCGCTGTGTCGGGTTCGCTTGGCGACCGGTCGGACTGGTCCACCGGTGAGGCCAGCTCGAAGAACTGCAAGAACGCCTATCCGTGGGCAATGGCTGAGAAGCGCGCCAAAGACCGCGTTGTCCTCAAGCTCGTCGGCATTCATGGCCTCGTCTACTCCGAAGAGGAGGCGGACGACTTCAAGGATTCGCGGGTAGAAACCAAATCATCCGCCAGCTTGAAGCGCGGCGGGGCGTGGGAAAAGATCATGGCCGATCTTGAAGCCGATATTGTCGATGTCAAATCGATGGCAGGCCTCGACAATCTTCGCAAGCAGTATCTCGACCAGGCAGAGAAAGACGGCTGGACGGCGGCGTGGCGCGCGGCACTCCTCGACCGCCTCGAAGGCTGCGAGGCTGATATCCGCCGCGAAAGCCTCTGGGAGGAGATGACCAGCATTCAAACGCTCGGCGGCCTCAAGAGCTTCTGGGACGAGAACGCCGTCATCATCAAGGCATTCGGCACCAAGGCCCTTTCCGACTTCACGACGAAGAAGGAGAAGATGAAGGCCGACTTCATCGCAATGCAATCAACGCCAGTTGCGGGGTGATGCCATGTCGAAGAAGAGCAGCGAAACCGCCCCGTTCTATGTCATCCGCGATGGCGACCGCCTTATTGGCGAAATGGAAATGGACCGCGAGATGATCCGCGAGTTTCCCGCCGGCCAGCGCATCAAGGTCGATCTTTATACCGGACGAATGCCTAGCCGTCTTCGCTTCTACCGAGCTTTCCTTCGCGAAGTTCGGAAGGCGACTCACTGCGCCGTTACCGATGACGCACTCCACGGCGCCGTGAAACTTGGGACAGGATTCACCGAAGACGTGAAGCTTGCAGGCTACATCGTCAAGATCCCGGCCAGCGTGGCTTTCAGGGCGATGGATGAGCAGACGTTCGGCGTCTTCCTCGTCGAGGCGCTGGCCTTTATCGCGGCGGAATTCGGCATCACTCCAGAGCAGGTGAAGGAGCAAGCTGCATGAGCGAACCCCTCAAGCCCTGCCCGTTCTGCGGAAAAGATGACGGTTTGTATCCGGCGCATAATTGGCCCGGTGGCGGCAAGCCATATGCAATCGACTGCATTCGATGCGGGTTTGATTTCACCCCGCGCGAAGGCATGGACGTTATCGAGATGTGGAACCGTCGCGCTGCCGACGAGAAAGGCGGTGCAGCATGACCAGTTTCGATCGCCTCGCCCGTCGCGTCATCCGCTCCTGGCTCTCGTATCAGGCCGCCCGCCGCCTTGCAAAATCCGACCAGCGCCTTGCAAGGGTTATCCCCGGATACAGCGCCAACCGCTCCCGACTGGAGAAGGCCAAGCGCTCTCATCGGAACCAGCAGGACGCTTTGCTTGATCTGCGATCGGCAATGACAGCCGCCCTCTCCAACAGGGGGGAGTCAGATGCGCAGCGTTGATGAGTGGATCGGCAAGACCGACGACAGCATGCCGCCCCCCCGCGTCCGCGACAGGATATTCCAGCGCCACGACAAGCGCTGCTACCTCTGTTCGAACCCGATCAAGGATATCGAGGGCTATGACCTTGACCACGTCCAGGCTCTCGTCAACGGCGGCGCGAACACGGAAAGCAACCTTCGCCCGGTTCATCGCTTCTGCCATGTCGGAAAGACAGCAATCGACCTGAAGGCCAAGGCCAAGGCCGCCAAGGTCCGCATGAAGCATAATGGCACCATCCGACCGACCGGCAAACTCCGCGGCGCACCTTTCCCGAAATCCGAGAAGGCGGAACGGCGCGTCTCTAAGCCGCCGCTTCCTGCCCGTCCCCTTTACGAAGAGAGGTCTTAACCATGGCTGCAAAACCCTGTTCAGTCACGGACTGTCCAAAGCCTCGGTACTGCAAGGGATGCTGTAAGCCACATTACGATCGCCTGTGTCGGTACGGAACTCCTCTAGGAGGCGGAACTGCGCATGGCGAGCCTCTACGCTTCATACGTGAAGTTGTCATGCAGTACAGCGGAGATGGCTGCTTAACATGGCCGTATGGCAGGGACGGCAACGGGTACGGCAGACTATATATCGGTGATAAGGGAGTGATCACCAGTCGCTACATATGCAAACTGGTGCATGGCGCTCCACCATCTCCAGAGCATCAAGCGGCGCACTCGTGCGGCAATGGACACGAAGGCTGCGTGACGCCTGGGCACCTTGAGTGGAAGACTCCCAAAGAGAACTCAGCAGATAGGAAAGTACACGGCACCCAAAGCTCGAAGCCGTTAAAAATAAGAAAGAAAACAGTAGCCGTGCCTGTGGATCCGCCGGAAGCGCTGCTCAGGTCCATGGCAATCCGGTACGATCACGGCCTCGCCATCCCGGGATACTACGATAAGCCGATCTTCGGAGCGGAGAATGTAGGGCACGGCCGCCGTATGGAAAGCACCATGGAGATAATGCGGCAGCTTTACGAAGAGGTCGTTGGAACAGGCTTCTATAGGCCGGCCAAGAGGTTAGCCGAAACCAGGAAGGAGAACGGCAATGGTTAGAGATCCAGCCCCAAGCGAAAAGCACTCTGCATTTGCGCGGGGTGTTGTCGCGCTCGCACGCAAACACGGAATGGACAGCCTCACCGTGTCGTTCCGGGCGAACTTCAGCACCATGTTCCCGACAGGAGCGCCGCCCAGTCCAATCTACAGCGGGTTGGTGACCATAAACTGGTCGGAAGGCCGGCACGGCTCTTATAACGACATTAAACTTAGGTTCGAGGGCGGCATGACCGTCAGCGAAGCAGGGGGAGACGGCAATGGGGATGGCGGCGAATGACCTATCCTAAGATGAAGCCGTGCCCGGAATGCAACGACGCAGACAACCTCAACATATTCAACTACGATGGGTGGCGCCATGTCGAATGTGTGAAGTGCAATTACCTCGGGCCGGGATGCGCCAGCTTCGCTTGGGCGATCCGCCACCATAACAACGATATGGACGCTCGCGCCGCCATCCGCTCCTCTCCCGATCATGGAAAGGTTGGTGAGACGTGAGCCGATACGTAAAAGTCAAAGACGAATGCGGATATTGCGGGGATCTAGCCCGCCGGCCTCGCCATGCCGAAGTGCCTGAAACGTGGCACGATGGATTGCCTATCAAGGCGAGATATCGACGCGGCGCGATCATTTGCGCCGACTGCCAATGGTTTGAGTTCGATGAATTCTGCCAGTCTCAGGGCTGCAGCGCTTCAAACCCGGTGAGGTATTATCCATGACCACGAATGAAGCCGATATTCGGAACGCTGCGCTGGAAGCGGCGGCGAAGGCGGATGAAGAAAAGCCGAAGCCGCCCTGTAACCACGTCCATGATCATGTGGTGTGCGCTGGTCGCGGTGCTGCCTTCAACGTTTACCGGTGCCGCTACTGCGGTGATGAGGAGTGGCTGTGATGGCGAGCGACGAACACCAACTAGAGCGTGCCCTTCACATTCTCCACAATATGGCGCTGGAACGCACGGGGCCTGTGTCCTTCTTCAATCGTTGGTACATCTCGGACGAGCCGTTGAGAAACGATGCGGCCAATCTGCTGCGGGAAATCGGATATCACGCGGCTAGACCGACAGGAACACGGCTCGTCGGCGACGATACCGCCATCCGTGCGCTGAAGTCGGACGCTGCCCCGGCCCCCGAGCCCAAACCCTTCACCTTTGCCGATCCGGCTGCCCAGCTACAGCATGAACGGCTGCGGGCGAGGAAGGCAGGCGATACGTGAGCGCACCATCTTTACCGGAATGGGCGCAAAAGATCGCCCCTGTTGATATGGACGGAGCGGCCATGCTCCTCGGCGTTTCTCGTCGATACCTCGTTGACGTTCTGAAGCTGCATAAGCACTATGAGCGCCGCGGCGTCCGGAAGGTCTTTTATCCGGAGCACATTGCTCTCCTGCGGGAATCTCTCTCATGTCCGACCTCGAACTCCAAGAGCGAAATGGTATCTGGTACGCCGTTGGCACTATCGGCGGAAAGCGCATTCGAAGAAGCCTTAAGACTCGCGACAAGAAAAAAGCCAGCGAACTCGCCGCCCATTTCGAGGCAACGGCGTGGAAACGTCATACCTATGGCGAAGAAGCCGTAAGGCTGTTCGAGGAAGCGGCCACGAGCTACATGAAGCAGGGCGGCGAAGCGCGATACCTGGCACCCGTCATCAAGTTCTTCAAAGGGCGCGCGATTGGAACGATAAAGCCTGCTGAGATCCGCTCTATGGCGCTCACGGTCTATCCGAAGCATTCGCCGGCCACGCGGAACAGGCAGGCCGTCATTCCTGCGAGAGCGGTGATCAACCACGCCCACGATCTGGGCTGGTGCGGCCCGCTAAAGGTGAAGATGTTCGATGTCCCGAAGTCGAATAAACATAAGCCAGTCGATCGGGCGTGGCTCGATGCGTTCCTCACCCAAGCTGACGCGGACGGCCTACCGCATCTGTCTGCTTGCGTTCTGTTTATGCACCAGACAGCCGCGCGCGTTTCTGAGGCTGTTAATCTTCTGGGCGAGCATGTCGATCTTGGCGAGCGCACTGCGGTGCTGGCGAAGACGAAAACCGAAGAATGGTCGGTTAGGCATCTGACGACAGAGCTTATTGTCCGGATCGCCGCGCTTGGCATTCACGAGGGGGAGAGGGTATTCAGCTATACCGACAGGGCGTCGGTCAATCGCCGCATGGCGAAGGTTTGCAAGAGAGCGGGGATTATCGCGCGCTCGACGCACTCTGCAGGCCGGCATTCGTTCGGAACAAATGCGATGACCGGCGAAGGCGCGGACATTAAGGCTGCGATGGATGCAGGTGGATGGAAGTCGGCCAAACTGTTCCTGGAAACATACGTTCACAGCAAGGATGCTGGCCGGAAGCTGGCGGAAAAGTTCGACCGTCAAAATGGGAAGATTGGCGCAATCCAGACACAGCCCGTAAAGCGCAAGGGCTATCGCTTTGGGAAGAAAGCATGATTTTCCACTCGTCACGCTACCTTGGTAAGGGTGAGGTCGGTGGTTCAATCCCACTCGGCAGCACCAGTTTTCTCTATCGAAATCAATTAACTTGCTCGCGTGGCGCCTCGGCATTGCGCCCGGATGAAGCAGGAGAACAGAGCGCAATTTGCATAGCCAAATGCGATCAGAGCTATTGATGTTCGGTCGAACTACTGGGGTTCAATGCCTTTTCATCCCCAGAAGCAAAAGAAATCACTCATAAATGTAGATCGAGCGTTCGAGAGCGGATAGGGCAAGCAGGGGTACTCGATTGATTGCATGCTCGACCAGCTCGTCGATCAAGGTGGCGCCAGAAGAACTGGCACGCTGCTCCTTGATCCAAATATTTGGATGATACCGAGTAATCATTCCGGCGATGTAGAGTGCAATATAATAATAGCCAAACTCATTGAGGTAGTCGCCGGCACCTACGAAAAACAACACATCGTCAGCGTCCGCAAAGGCTTCTGGCATAGTGAATGTGGATTTCGCGTATTTTTGGTCTAAGAGTGATGGCGTCCACTTTATGATCAGACCCGCGCCGACTTCTGAAATCTGGAACTCGTTAACGCAGTTCGGATGCATCGTGAATTTTGCTCCTACCGTATCAAGGACCGGAGGAGGCACGTGATGCATAAAAAATGTGCGGGTAAGCGAGACACGGTTCCAATCTTCGTCCACCTGAATCTCCTCAGCAATCTTTCCTCGGCATAGGGCCGTTTCTTGGTCATGGAGGTCCAAAACCGACCGTAGAGCCGGTAAGTGTTTCAGGCAGTCGCCGAGGGTTAAAGATGCGTTGGGAAGAACTACATTCGCTAACGGCGTGTGAGTAGAAGCGAGATGTACGTTACTTCTTGTTCCAGCCCAATGGTAAGTGGTCGAACGACTGTAAAGTGGAATATGGCAAGCAAACTGCCGCCAAAGACCAAAAAGCCCGTTGAATCCCGAGGCATCTTCAGTAGGACGTGCAGCGAAGTCCCATAGCGATTGACCTTGGACCAATTTAAAACCGTGCGAATTCGAGCGCTGCGCTCTAGCATCGAAGCTGTGATCTCCATTCCCGTGCCATAGAATCTCGGCGTTTGCCAACGCGGTTAGGCCGTAATATGCCATCAGAGCTCTAGTCGAGGGACCGCTGATTTCCGCCGACTTGAAAAATTCCCGCGCTTGCCCGATAGCGAATGAGAGCTGGTGCATCTGCTTGCGGACATTGTCGCGAAATCTAACAGGTATCGTGCGTTCAACGATTAATCTATTTGCGGATCGCTCCACGTCTTGAAATGCAGAGAGCCTTCTCCAAGCAACGTCGGCGCCTCTGCTTTCCTTGATTTTGCGTATTTCGAACTCGGTCAATTGTGAGATCTCAGTCTGACGTTGCTTTGTTGATATCGCTTCGATGCCGGAAACGCTAGTAAGATGAGGAGGTGGAGGGTCGTTGGGCAGCAAACTTTCAAAGGAAGACGTACCGAGATGATAGCTGCGACCAAAGAACGCGCCGCCGAAGCACGCGATGTCCCGTCGTACTTGCGCGAGCTAACGTCTGCGAACGAAGCGGATGGCGACGAGAAACGAAAATGAGCGTAATCTTCGTTAACCATCTGCCCATTGCTGCCGGCAAAAATCACGCTAGAATTAACTATCGCGGCGTCTTTACGGAGGAATAGGGAGGCGCTGCATCCTTTGTTCTGTCGACAATCATGGAGGAGCATCGATGGCAACTGAAAAATGGAACAGCCCGGTCAAGGTTGGTTTCGAGGGAGCCGATCTTAGAACGGTCAATGGTCCGTTCGATGCGTTGAAATGCCTGGCGGATTTCTGGCCGAACTCGCGCGGGCTGCGTTATATCAAGGCCCGCAGCACCTGCCGGGCAGCGCTCGATGGGCGCAAGAGCGTGGAAGAGGCGAGAGCCGAGTTTCTGGCGGCGGCCGAAGAGGCGAAGCTGAAACTGCACTAAAGTATGTCGCGCAAAAGTGTGCAGCGGTTTTGCGGCAACGACATGCGAGGAAATAAAGAGCTAAAGCGCAAGGAGCGAATCTGAAAGATCGCGACGCGTTTTAGAGCGCCCAAGCGTCCGACAGGACGCGAAAGCACGCTCCGCCCCGTTGAACGTACTCAGGCCGGCATTTCCGTAAACGGAATGTGCCGGAACGGTGCAACGCTTTAATTTACTTAACCCTGCATCGAACTTGTGGCGGGTTTTGGTGCAACGGGCATTGCGCCTGGGACAGGTGTATTCCTAGAAGACGCCCAGCCATCATGATGATGGTCAGAGGCTCGTCACCTCTGCGGCAACGCAGGCGAGCCTCGTTTGAGCAGGACTGTTTTCAACAGTCCGCGGCGCCCTCATTCTCCACCTCGATATAACCGACGCCGATGATCGTGCCATCGCCCGCGCGGATGAAGGAGGGGAGATAGTGCGGCTCGGCCGGCGTGCAGGCAACGGCGCCGGTATATTCGTTGAGAGCGATCTGGTCCTTCGGCAGCGCGGAATAATTCGTGCCGGTTTCGAGCGAGGCATAGGCGGAGCCGGCAAAGGCAGCGGCCGATATCACGGTGATTGCCGAGAGGCGAGGAAGCGACGGCATGAGGGTCTCCAGCGTTTCGATCCGGCATTTCAACCCGCGGGAGGGCACTTGGTTCCCTCAGCGCCGCAACAGGCGACTGTGCACATAACCTCGGCCGACGATACTCTCGGCGACCGCGACCGCCCGCTCGACATCGCCGCGCCGGCGCACGAAACCGTCGAGGATGACATAGGAACCGAGCACGCCGACGGTAATCTCCTCAGCGTCGAGATCTGCGGCGGCATGAAGGGCGCTCTCCACCGAAGCGCGTGTCGCCGCCTCGCCATGGCCCTGCCGGCCGGGTTCGTCATGGTCGGGGAATACAGGAAACCCGATCACTTAAGCCTCTCCTGAAGTTGGTATGTCAGGTTAACGCCGCAACAGCGCTTTCGTTGCGGTCCGCCGGTCTCGGCCGGATATTCGCGCGTATTTCTGCGGGACAGGCTTGGCCTACCCTTGGCGGAAGCTTTCGCGGTTTCCATATTTAGTCGCAGTCGGAAGGGGGATGACGACGATGAAAGTGCTGCTGCTCGCCTTGTTTGCCGGGGTCTTGCTCGCCGGCTGCTCGTCAGCCGATACGCCGGCGCTGGACCCCATTCCCGGCAGCATCACCTATGGCGGCCAGCCGCGGACGAAGCTCACCAAATCGCCGGTCGGCAGCGCCGTCCACCACCAGTTCTACGACGGGACCGGCCAGCGCGTTGAGGAAACTTATATTCTTCAGCCGGATCGCAGCCTGAAGCTGGTGCGGCGCGTGGTGGGCCCGGATTTCCCCGATTGAGACTTGCGCCGTTCCAGGCTTGACAGCAGCTGAAATCGCGAACATTCAAGGAACATCTAATCTTCCCCAGTGATTCTGCGGGAGCCCGACCGGACGGCTGGATGTATCTCGAAAAGCTCAATCCCCAGCAGCGCATGGCCGTCGAGCACGGCACGCTCACCGACGGCAGCCATATTGCCGGGCCGCTGCTGGTCATCGCCGGCGCCGGCTCGGGCAAGACGAATACGCTGGCGCATCGGGTTGCCCATCTGATCGTCAAGGGCGCCGATCCCCGCCGCATCCTGCTGATGACCTTCTCGCGGCGGGCCGCCGCCGAGATGGCGCGCCGCGTTGAGCGCATCTGTCGGGATGTGCTGGGTGCGAATGCCGGTGTGATGACGGATGCGCTTGCCTGGTCCGGCACCTTCCACGGCATCGGCGCGCGGCTGTTGCGCGATTATGCCCAGCAGATCGGCCTCGATGCCGATTTCACCATCCATGACCGCGAAGACAGCGCCGACCTGATGAACCTCATCCGGCACGATCTCGGCTTCTCCAAGACGGAAAGCCGGTTTCCGGCCAAAGGCACCTGCCTTGCCATCTATTCCAGGGCGGTGAATTCCGAGACGGCGCTCGACCAGGTGCTGCGCGACGCCTTTCCCTGGTGCGCGGCCTGGGAGAAACAGCTGCGCGAACTTTTCGCCTGTTACGTCGAGGCCAAGCAGAGCCAGAACGTGCTCGATTACGACGACCTCTTGCTCTACTGGGCGCAGATGGTCGGCGAGAGCGTGATTGCCGAGGATATCGGCAGCCGCTTCGACCATGTGCTGGTCGACGAATATCAGGACACCAACCGGCTGCAGGCCTCGATCCTGCTGGCGCTCAAGCCCCAAGGCCAGGGGCTGACGGTGGTCGGCGACGATGCGCAGTCGATCTATTCCTTCCGGGCCGCGACAGTGCGCAACATCCTCGATTTTCCCGCCGCCTTCAGCCCGGCCGCCAATATCGTCACGCTCGACCGCAACTATCGCTCGACGCAGCCGATTCTGGCCGCGGCCAACGCCGTCATCGACCTCGCCTCGGAGCGCTTCACCAAAAATCTCTGGACCGAGCGGCAATCCTCCGAGCGGCCGCGCCTGGTCACGGTGCGCGACGAGGCCGACCAGGCGCGGTATGTCGCCGACATGGTGCTCGACAATCGCGAGGAAGGCCTCAAGCTCAAGCAGCAGGCGGTGCTGTTCCGCGCCTCGCATCACAGCGGACCGCTGGAGGTCGAACTGACCCGGCGCAACATTCCCTTCGTCAAGTTCGGCGGGCTGAAATTCCTCGACAGCGCCCATGTCAAGGACATGCTGGCCGCCCTGCGCTTCGCCCAGAACCCGCGCGACCGGGTGGCGGGCTTCCGGCTGATGCAGATCCTGCCGGGTGTCGGGCCGTCGACGGCCCAAAAGGCGCTCGACCTGATGGCCGAGGATGCGAGCCCGCTCGCGGCGCTGGCCGCCATGCCGGCGCCGCCACGCTCCGGCGAGGACTGGACGGCATTCGTTTCCATGCTGCAGGAGATGAAGTCGGGCAAGGCCGGTTGGCCGGCGGAAATCGAGCTGGCGCGGCAATGGTATGCGCCGCATCTGGAACGGCTGCATGAGGATGCGGCGACGCGGCAGGCCGATCTCTTACAGCTCGAGCAGATTGCCGGCGGTTATGCCTCGCGCGAACGTTTCCTCACCGAACTCACCCTCGATCCGCCGGATGCGACCAGCGACCAGGCGGGCGTGCCGCTGCTCGATGAGGATTATCTCATCCTCTCGACTATCCACTCGGCCAAGGGCCAGGAATGGACGAGGGTCTTCATGCTGAATGTCGTCGACGGCTGCATTCCGAGCGATCTTGCCGTCGGCGCCAGCGCCGAAATCGAGGAGGAACGCCGGCTGCTCTATGTGGCGATGACCCGCGCCCGCGATAGCCTCGACCTCGTCGTGCCGCAACGCTTCTTCACCTATGGGCAGAATGCGCAGGGCGACCGGCACGTCTATGCCTCGCGCAGCCGCTTCATTCCGGCGACGCTGCTGCAATTCTTCGAGGCCTGCAGCTGGCCGCAGGTGAAATCGGAGACCGCCGCGCAAGCGCATGTGCGGCAGATGCGCATCGATGTCGGCGCCCGCATGCGCGGCATGTGGCGATAAATCGAGTATCGTCTCAGAGAGATAGCGGCGGTTCGGCCGGCTTCAGGAAATGCTCGATCCTTGCAGCTCCCACCGCCTCGACGGACGCCGGCGACCATTTCGGATTGCGGTCCTTGTCGATGACGGCGGCGCGGATGCCTTCGAAGAAATCCGGATTATCCAGCATCTGCAGGCAGGCGCCGAGTTCGCGGCCGAGGCATTCGGCAAGCGAGGCGCTGCGGCGGCCGGCTCTCAAGAGCGCCAAAGCGAGTTTCAGGCTGGTCGGCGAGCGTGTCAGCAGCACGCCGCGGGTCTCGGCGGCGAAGTCGCCCTCCTCCTCGGCAAGGGCTGCCAGGATCTGCTCGACGCTGTCGAAACGAAAGGCGCGATCGATCATCGCCGCGTTCCGCCGCAGCCGGCTGTCTTCGGCAGGTTCCGCAAGCCCCCGCAAGAGGGCATCGACATCGCTGGCCGCGCTGCCGCGCGGCAGGGCCGACAGCGCCTCGACCACCGCGCCGAGGCGCGACGAGGCGATCTGCAGATCGGCCAGCCCGGCATGGATCGCATCGGCGGCACCGATATCGAGCCCGGTCAGCCCCAGCCACGTTCCGGCCTCGCCCGGCGCCTTCGGCAACAGCCAAGTGGCGCCGACATCGGGGACATAGCCGATGCCGGTTTCGGGCATGGCCAGGCGGGTGCGCTCGGTGACGATGCGGTGGCGGCCGTGCGAGGAGAGGCCGACGCCGCCGCCCATCGTGATGCCGTCCATCAGCGCGACATAGGGTTTGGGGTAGACGGCGATCATATGGTTGAGGCGGAATTCCTCGCGCCAGAAGGCGCTCGCGAGGCCGTCGCCGGTGCGGGCGCTCTCATGCAGGGCGCGGATATCGCCGCCGGCGCAGAAGCCGCGCTCGCCCTCCCCCGTCGCCACGACACTCGCCACCTCGGCATCATCGGCAAACCTATCAAGCGCCTCGGTGATCATCCGGATCATCGGCAGCGTCAGGCTGTTCAACGCCCGCGGCCGGTTGAGCCGGATGATGCCGGCAGTACCCTGCCGCTCGATAATGACTTCGCCGTCCTGCATGGTTCACCTCATCCGTTACGACTAGGAATAGCCGACGATGCACCATCGCTCCAGTCGAATTAGGTCGGTTCAGGCAGACAGCGAATCCCGAGCGGAGGCGGCGGCCTCGCAGCGGGCGGCATAATCGATGGCCAGCTCCAGCGGCAGCGGCCGCGAGAAATGATAGCCCTGCGCCAGGCGAACGCCCATCGCCTTCAATCCTTCAGCGATCGCTTCGCTTTCGACGCCTTCGGCGACGGAGGCGATGCCGAGATTCTGGCAGAGACTGGCGACAGAACGGGTAATGTTCATACAACGGGCGTCGCGATCGAAATTCATCACGAAGGCCTTGTCGATCTTCAGCTTGTCGAAGCCGAGGCGATGGATATGGCTGAGGCTCGAATAGCCGGTGCCGAAATCGTCGAGCGCGATCGAGATGCCGGCAGCGCGCAGCATCGAGATAACCTGGTCGGCGGTGTCGAAATCGGAGAGCAGCGCCGTCTCGGTGATCTCGAATTCGATGCGCCGGGGATCGATGCCGGAGCGGGTGATCATGGCAAGCAGCGCCATCGAGGTCTCATGGTCGCAGATATCGCGCGCCGAAAGATTGAAGGAGAGCTTGAGATGGCGGGGAATGATCGCCAGCGCTTCGAGCGCCTTGGCAAAGAGGATGCGCGTCATCCGGCCGATGACGGCGGTGCGTTCGGCAGCAGGGATGAAGGCTGCCGGGCTGATGCGGCCGAAGCGGGCGCTGTCCCAGCGGGCGAGCGCCTCGTAACCGACGACGCGGCCGCTCTTCAATTCGACGATCGGCTGATAGTCGAGTTTCAATTCCCTGGCGAAATCGCCTGCCTGCAGCTCGAGTTCGATCAGGTGGCGCTGCGTCAGGATCTTCTCATGCTCGGCTGAAAAGAATTCGACGCCGCTGCTGCGCTTGCTCTTGACCTGGTAGAGGGCAAAATCGGCTTTCTCGTAGAGATCTTCGGCGGTGTATTCGCCAGCGTCGGGATAGACGATGCCGCAGGAACCGAAAACGCGAACCGAGCCGTCGGGGATTTCGAAAGGATCGCGGACGGCGGCGCAAAGCGCCTGGCCGAGATCGGCGATTGCCTGGCGTGTCATCGAACAGGGGAAGATGATGCCGAACTCATCGCCGCCGAGACGGGAGACGATGCCCTCTTCGCCGAGCAGCGCGCTGAAACGGCGGGCGGTCTCCTTGAGCACGAGATCGCCGGCGGCATGGCCGAAGACATCGTTGACGGGCTTGAAGCCATCGAGATCGAGAATGCCGATGACGGGCGGCCGAGACGGGTGCTTCTGCAGCCGCTGTTCCAGCGAGAGAAAGAAACTGCGGCGGTTGGCAAGGCCGGTCAGCTGGTCGTGCAGGGCGTTGCGGCTGTTGACGAGGTTCAGCTCTTCGGCTTCCGCCCGCTTCTGCTTCAACTCCTCGGTCATTCGCACGAGGCCGACGAAGTTCTGGAAATAGCTGTCGATCACCCGGAGAAAGGGCAGGATCAGGAAAAGGCCGCTGACGGCGGTCGCGACGAAAACCGGATTACCCGAGAACATGAAGGTCACGACCATGGCCGAGAAGGTGATGATCGTGGTGAGCACCGCCGCCAGCGGCAGATGCATCAGACAGAAGATGCAGGAAATCCCGGTCACGACCAGGAAATAGGCGATCTGGCCCTGCTGATACGCATCGCCATATCGGTAGAGCGCGATCGCCCAGCCGCCAAAGGCAACGCACAGGATGCAGGCGCCCGCTATGGTGACCTTCATCAGCCGGTAGGCCCGCTCGGCGGTGATGTCCTTGCCTCTGGTCTCCCACCAGCAGAGCCGGAAAATACAGACGATGCTCAAGCCGACCGGAATATAACAGGAGAGCCAGAGGGGCGCGGATTGGAGATGGGTGATCGCCACCGCAAGCGCATTGATGATCAAGAGAACATAGAGAATGGGGATCTGCGACGACAGGGCCTGGAACTGCGCCGTCAGAAAAGTCGGATTGTCTTTTTGCAGCCTCAACGAGGCTAGAAAGTTCCTCATCTTCTCTTGTTTCCGTTGGCCGGGGCCAGGAGATGCTCGATTTTTCCCTATTCACGTCATGTCATACAGGTCCCGCAGGCACGGGGATGATCAACGCGCTGATGCGCGCTCTCACCGGAAGCGCTTCAGAAAGATGCGGCTGCGAGTGCCCGGTGGATGCTGTGCAGATCGTCGACATTTCTGTTCGCCAGGAACAGTTCCCAGTCGAGCGAGCTTTGCACGATGGTTTCCAGCGAATCGTGCCTGGGCTTCCAGTCGAGCACCTGGCGGGCGAGCGAAGCGTCGGCGACGACGCTCGCCGAATCGCCGGCACGGCGCGGCGCCATGTGGATCTTGAAGGAATGGCCGTGCAGGCGGGTGACCATGTTCAAGACGTCGAGCACGGAATAGCCGCTACCATAACCGCAATTGGCAACGAGCGAGCCCTTGTCCCTGCGCAGATGCTGCAACGCTTTCAGATGGGCATCGACCAGATCGCTGACATGGATGTAGTCGCGCACGCCGGTGCCGTCGTGGGTCGGATAATCGATGCCATAGACACTGACGCTGTCGCGCCTGCCGAGCGCTGCCTCGCAGGCAACCTTGATCAGGTGGGTGGCGCCTGAGGTCGACTGGCCGGCGCGGTGATCGGGATCGGCGCCGGCGACGTTGAAGTAGCGAAGCGCGACATAGTTGAAGTCATAGGCGGCGGCGGCATCGCGCAGCATGAATTCGGTCATCAGCTTTGACTGACCGTAAGGATTTTCCGGATTGAGGACGGCCGTCTCCTTCACCGGCAGATCGGTCTTTTGCTGACCATAGACGGCTGCGGTCGAAGAGAAGACGAAGTTGCGGATGCCGGCTTGGACCGACGCGGAGAGCAGCGCGCGGGTCTTGCCCGAGTTGTTGTCGTAATAGGAGAGCGGATCGGCGACCGAGACCGGGACGACGGCGGAGCCGGCGAAATGGATGATCGCCTCGATGTCGTTTTCGATGAAGATCTTCTTCAAGATGGCGGGATCGGCGACGTCGCCGAGATAGAAACGCGCCGCCGGTGCCACAGCCCAGCGAAAACCCGTGGAGAGGCTGTCGAGCACGACCACATCCTCACCCGCATCGAGCAGCGCCCAAACCATGTGACTGCCGATATATCCGGCGCCGCCCGTCACCAAAACCGCCATGTCCCGCATCCCTGCTTTGTTTTATAGCAGGGGCATCAGGCCCGGTTTTTCTTTCCAATTTTCTTATCGAATGGCCGTTGGAGGCCCTTTGAACCGGTATGTTTGGACTTGTGGTTAGAGGCCGATTTCAGGCTTTGCTCAAGTTTTATCGATCGGCCGATTCCGGCACGAAATCGCTTGGGTCGACCCCTTCTCAGCGCTTGAGGATATAGTCGCAGAGACGCTCGGCGGCGATCGCCACCTGGGCGGGATCGCGCAAAAAACAGGCGCGCAGGAAGAGTTCGCCGCCGGCGCCGAACGCGGCTCCAGGAGCAAGGCCGACGCCTGTCTTGTCGACGATGTCGATCGCAGTACCGCGGCTGTCGGTGACGCCGTCGATCTTCAGGAAGGCGTAAAGCGCGCCGTCCGGCTTCAGCGTTTCGACGCGGTTGGTGGCGACGAGAGCATCGCAGAGAATATCACGGGAGCGGGCCGCCTTGGCGATATTGGCGGCAACGAAATCGTCGCCCTGATCAAGGGCTGCGACGGCGCCCTTCTGCATGAACTGGGCGACGCCCGATGTCGAATACTGGATGAGGTTCTCGAGTACCTGGCCCATCTCGGGCGGGGCGACGACCCAGCCGACGCGCCAGCCTGTCATCGACCAGTTCTTCGAGAAGGAATTGACGAAGATGATCTTGTCGTCGGGCTCCGTCACATCGAGGAAGGAGGGCGCCCGGCCGCCGGCGAAATAATAGAGGGCGTAGATTTCATCCGCCATGATCCAGAGGTCGTGCCGGCGGGCCAGCGCCAGAATATCGGCAAGATCCTTCTTCGTCGCCGTCCAGCCCGTCGGGTTCGACGGCGTGTTGACGAAGATGCCCCGGGTCTTCGGCGTGATGGCGGCTTCGATGCGGTCAAGATCGACCGCCCATTTGCCGCCTTCGAACTGCAGCTCGATGCCGACGGAGCGCGCACCGGCAATCTCCAGGGCGGCGGCGATATTCGGCCAGGCGGGGGTGAGATAGACGAACTCGTCACCCGGCGAGGTCAGCGCCTGCACGCAGAGCTGGATCGCCTGCATGCCGGAGCCGGTGACATAGAAATGCTCGACCGGAAGCCGGATTCCGAAATGCCTGTGGTAATAATCCGAAAGCGCCTGGCGAAGCTCGGGAATGCCCCGCTGCCAGGTGTAGAAGGTCTCGCCTGAAGCAAGCGCGTCCATCGCCGCCCTGCTGATGAAATCGGGCGTCGGCAGGTCGCCTTCCCCTACCCAGAGCGGCAGCAGGCCTTCGCGGCCACGGGCATAATTGACGACTTCGACGATCCCGCTTTCTGGCGCCGCCATGGCGCGCGGGCTGAGGCTCTTCACGATCGACATGCATATCTCCAGTTTCCGCCTTCATAGTGGATTTGCGCCGGCAAATCCCATGATAACAAGTGATGGCATATCGATTTTCGTGATGAATGGCAGGGGCGGAGTGAAGCACCCTTGGAGATCGACGCTTGCCCCTCATCCGCCTGCCGGCACCTCTGCCGGGGTCGAGCCACGGGTCTCGACCCGTCCTTCGGACCCCCGCTCGCGGGGCGAAGGGGTATGCGGCAACCTCTCCGTCCCTCGCAAGGCTCTCGCAGGGCACGTCCCCTCGCCCCGTTTACGGGGAGAGGGGGAGGGGAAAATCACGCGCACGGACGGCAATAGGCATGCGGGGGCGGGAGCGAAACATCCGGCGCAATGTGCCTCAGTCCGCCGCTTGAAGCCGCAGCCTCCAGCCTCGATCAGGCCGTCGGGCGGCTGGCCAGCAGATCGCGGATCTCCGTCAGCAGCTGAACATCAGCCGGCGGCGGGGGCAGCTCTTCCGGTGCTGCCTTTTCCTGGCGCTCGACCTGCAGGCGCAGATAGTTCACACCCTTGACCATCAGGAAGATGATCCAGGCAAGGATCAGGAAATTGATGAGAACGGTGAGGAAGCTGCCATAGGCAAAGACCGCCCCTTGGGCGCGGGCGGCGGCAAGGGTCGGGGCGTTGACGGCCGAGGAAAGCGGCAGGAAGTAATTCGAAAAATCGAAACCGCCGAAAATGGCGCCGACGATCGGCATGATCAGGTCGTCGACCAGAGATTTGACGATGCCGCCGAAGGCGCCGCCGATGATGACGCCGACCGCCAAATCCATGACATTGCCGCGGGCGATAAAGGCCTTGAATTCGTTGAGCATCGGATCCGTCTCCCTTCGATCCATTTCAGAGAGTATGCGATGGATTTCATTAGCTACATCTTCATTGCAATTAATCAATCGGCAATCGCAATTATTCGGCAGTACGCCCGGCAGCCTTTGACTTAAGGCCTAGACGGGCGGGAATTTTCAACGCGCCTGAAATGACCTAAGCTGATCTACGTTGCGGGAGGTCCCGGCGGCTTTCCGCCGGCGGAGGGTCAATGCTTCCAGGCTGGGTCATATTCGCGTCTGCCTTCGGCTATCTGCTGCTGCTTTTCGCCGTGGCAAGCTATGGCGACCGCAAGAAGCGCGGTCCGGATGCGCTGGAGGGCGGATGGCCGGTGGTCTATGCGCTGAGCCTGGCGATCTACTGCACCTCCTGGACCTATTTCGGCAGTGTCGGGCTTGCGGCGCAGCGCGGCCTGGAATTTGCCGGCATCTATATCGGACCCATCCTGGTCTTCACCCTCGGCATGCCGCTGCTTCGCCGCATTATCGAACTCGCCAAGGCGGAGAAACTGACCTCGGTCGCCGATTTCGTCGCCGCGCGCTACGGCAAGAACCCGACGGTCGCCACCATCGTGGCGCTGATCTCGCTGATCGGCACCATTCCCTATATCGCGCTGCAGCTGAAGGCGATTTCCAGCACCGTCAGCGCCATGGTCAATCCGTCCGATTACGGCATTGGCAGCGGCAATCTCTATTTCCTCGACCTGCCGCTCTTGGCAACGCTGGTGCTGGCCTGCTTCGCCATCATGTTCGGCACCCGGCATACGGATGCGACGGAGCATCAGGACGGGCTGATCCTGGCCGTCTCGATGGAATCCGTGGTCAAGCTCGTCGCCTTCCTGACGGCCGGCATCTGCGTCATCTGGTTTCTCTTCGACGGCCCGGCCGATCTCTGGCAGAAGACGGTCGACAACGGCCTTGTCATGTCGGCGCTCAGCTACCACACGCCGATCAGCCGCTGGATCACCCTGATCGCCCTGTCGGCCTTCGCGATCATCCTGCTGCCGCGGCAATTCCACGTGACGGTCGTCGAAAACCGGACGCCGAAACAGCTGAAACTCGCGGGCTTCCTGTTTCCGAGCTACCTGATCGCGATCAATCTCTTCGTGCTGCCGGTGGCGATCGGCGGCCTGCTGACCTTCGGCGGTGCCGGTAACGCCGATTTCTACATGCTGTCGCTGCCGCTGGCCGGCGAAATGCCGGTGGTGTCGCTGATCACCTTCATCGGCGGCTTCTCGGCCGCGACGGCGATGGTCATCGTCGATTCCGTGGCGCTGTCGATCATGGTGTCGAACGACATCATCATGCCGATCTTCCTGAGGCGCAAACTCGCCGGCCGCGCCAGCCAGCGCGACAATTTCGCCAAGACGCTGCTCAACATCCGCCGCAGCGCCATTTTCGCCGTGTTGTTGTTCGGCTACGCCTATTACCGCTCGACCGACAGCACCGCCGGTCTTGCCTCGATCGGCTTGCTTTCCTTTGCAGCGATCGCGCAGATCGCCCCTGCCCTCGTCGGCGGGCTGATCTGGCGGCGGGCCAATGCACGCGGCGCGATCCTCGGGCTGACCTCGGGCTTCGTCATCTGGGTCTACCTCTTGTTCCTGCCCTCGCTCGGCGGGCCCGATTATTCCTATGTGGCAAGCGCCGTGCTCGGCTTCATCTTTCCCGGCACCACGCTGTTTGCCGCGCCCGACGCCGATCCGCTGGTCAATGCGACCGTCATGAGCCTGCTCGTCAATACCGCCTTCTTCATCGTCGGCTCGCTCACACGCAATGCCAGGCCGCTGGAACGGATCCAGGCCGGCATCTTCGTCAAACGGCATTCGCGCTCGCAATTTGCCACGCGCGGCTGGAAGACGCGCATCAGCGTCGGCGATCTCAAGGCGGCGATCTCGCGCTATCTCGGCGAAGAGCGCATGCAGCGCTCATTCACCACTTACGAACAAAGCTCCGGCCGCAAGCTGGAGGACGAACAGCCGGCCGATATGGCGCTCATCCATTTCAGCGAGCAGCTGCTCGGCAGCGCCATCGGCTCGTCCTCGGCCCGGCTGGTGCTGTCCTTGATCCTGCAGAAGACCGAGGACGCCTCTTCCGACACCGCCTGGCTGCTCGACCAGGCGAGCGAGGCGCTGCAATATAACCAGGATATGCTGCAGACCGCCCTTTCGCAGATGGACCAGGGCATCGCCGTCTTCGACAGCTCCAACCGGCTGACGATCTGGAACCGGCGCTTCCGGCAATTGCTGGACCTGCCGGAAAGTGCCGGTCAGGTCGGCTTCCCCTTGGCCGATATTGTCAAAACACTCAGCGAGCGCGGCGACATCGCGCCTGGCGATCTCAGCCAGACGGTTCGGCATTTCCTGACGCTCGACAAGCCCTTCGCACTGGTGCTTGGTGGCGGTGAGCGGATCATCGAGGTGCGCTCCAACGCGATGCCTGATAAGGGCATTGTCGCCACCTTCACCGATATCACCCAGCGCGTCAGTGCCGACCAGGCGCTGAAACAGGCGAACGAGACGCTGGAGCAGCGCGTCGCTGAACGCACGGCCGAGCTGACCCGCGTCAACCACGAACTCGGCGAGGCGCGGGCCGCCGCCGACGAGGCGAATATCGGCAAGACCCGTTTCTTCGCCGCCGCCGGCCACGACATCCTGCAGCCGCTGAACGCCGCCAGGCTCTATTCCTCGGCGCTGGTCGAACGCATGGCGCAATCCGATAACGGCCCGATCGTGCGCAACATCGATTCGGCGCTGGAATCGGTCGAAACCATTCTCGGCGCCGTGCTCGATATCTCGAGGCTCGATACCGGCGCCATGCGGCCGCGGCTGGCTGCAGTCGCGCTTTCCGATCTGTTGAAGCGGATCGAGACCGATTTCGCGCCGATCGCCCGCGAAAAACAGCTGAAGCTGGTGGTCATGCCGACATCGCTCAGGGTGCGCTCCGACCCCAATTTGCTGCGCCGGCTGGTGCAGAATCTCGTTTCCAACGCCATCAAATATACGATCACCGGCAAGGTGCTGGTCGGGGCGCGGCGGCGCGGCAACCAGGTGATCATCCAGGTGATCGATTCCGGCATCGGCATTCCGCCGTCGAAATTCCGCACCGTGTTCAAGGAATTCGCCCGGCTGGACGAAGGCGCGAAAACCGCCTCCGGCCTCGGGCTCGGCCTGTCGATCGTCGACCGCATTGCCCGCGTGCTCAACCATCCGGTCGAACTGCAATCGACGCATGGCAAGGGCACGGAGTTCCGCATCGCCATGCCGCTCGACGTCTCGCGCCCGGCCGAGGCGGCAGCGGCTATCGCTCCCACTGAGCGGCCCGGGCAGCCGCTCAAGGGGCTGAAGATCCTCTGCGTCGACAACGAGCCGAAGATTCTCGAAGGCATGCGGCTGCTGCTCAGCGGCTGGGGCTGCGAGGTCGCGGCGCTCGATTGCCTCGCCGACGTGATCGCAAGCGACGGCCGTGACGGGCCGCCGGATCTTATCATCGCCGACTATCATCTCGACGACGGCACCGGCATTGCCGCGATCCTGCATCTGCGCCGGCAGTTCGGCGCCGACATCCCCGCTTTGCTGGTTACCGCCGATCGCACGCCTGAAGTGCGCAGCGAGGCCGAGCGGCAAGACATCGCCGTTCAGCACAAACCGGTGCGGCCGGCGGCGCTGCGGGCCTATATCACCCAGATTTCCGGTCTCAAGCGCGCGGCTGCGGAGTAGGAGCCAGGCTCAATCCGTCGTGGTCATGACGCGCGCGACCAGATCGAGCACCCGCGCGGCATCCGGCACGTCGCCGAACAGGATGCGATACATGATCGGGGCCACCACCTCGTCCATGACGCGGTCGACATCCGGGAAGCTTTCACCTCGGGCCTCTGCCCTCTCGGCGATGACGACGATCTGCTGGCGGGTATATTCCGAGCATTTGCAGGCATTGGCGCCGGCCTGCGCCGCCAGCACGTCGCGGATCATCTCGCGGCCCGGCCCGGAGGACATTTCCTCGGCATATTGCTCGGCCCAGGCTTGAAGATCGGCCTTGCCGCTGCCGGCGTCGACCGGCTGCATATCCGGGCGCAGCCGTTCGACGGCGACATCGGCGAGAAGCTGCTGCAGGTCGCCCCAGCGGCGGTAGATGGTCGACGGGGTCACACCGGCGCTGGCGGCGATCAGCGGGATCGTCACCTCGGCGCGGTTCATCTCGTCCAGCAGCTCGCGGACCGCCTTGTGCACCGATGCCTGAACCCGGGCGCTTCTGCCGCCCGGACGGAGATTCTCTTTTACTGCCATGCCTGCACCCGTTCCCGATCTCCATGGTTCAAAATCTTTGACAGAACCATAAACGCAAAGAATTTGCCTTTACCATGCATTCGCCTTACATGGAGCTAACGCAACGGCTTAGCTTTAAGAGGGCTTATATATGGTCGCCGCAGCCAAATCCACCGGGAATGCGCAGAGCCCCTCGATCGGTTTTCATGCGCTGACGCTCGCCGCCTTTTTCGGGGCCTCCGCGGCGCCGACGCCGCTCTACCGAATCTATCAGGAAAACTTTTCGCTCTCGCCGGTGCTGATCACCGTGGTCTTCGCCGTCTACGCCTTCGCGCTGCTGGCAGCGCTGCTGACCGCCGGTTCGATCTCCGACCATCTCGGCCGCAAGCCGGTGATCTTTTTCGCGCTGGTGCTCGAGATCGGCGCCATGGCGCTCTTCGTCGTCGCCGGCGGCCCGGGCTGGCTGATCGCGGCGCGGATCGTCCAGGGTGTTGCAACCGGGATCGCCGGCGCCTCGCTCGGCGCCGCTCTGGTCGATGTCGACCGGGCAAAGGGGCAGATCGTCAATTCGATCGCGCCGCTTTGCGGCATGGCGGTGGGCGCGATCGGCACCAGCGCCCTGATCCAATACGGCCCCTTCCCGATGCATCTCATTTATGCGCTGCTGCTCGCCACCTTCACCCTGCTGGCGGCCGGCATCTGGCTGACGCACGAGACCGGCGGCACACGGCCGGGCGCGCTCGATTCGCTGATCCCCAGGGTCACCGTTCCCCAGCAGGTGAAGCGGCCGCTGTCGCTGGTGACGCCGATCAACATCGCCAACTGGACGCTTGCCGGCTTCTACCTCTCGCTGGTTCCGTCGCTGGTCGCCAGCACGACCGCCAGTAAGGCGCCGCTAACCGGCGGAGCGGTGGTGACTGCACTGATGGTGAGCGGCGCGACCGCCGTTTATCTCAGGCGCAGCAAGTCGGCCTCGGCCAATCTCGGCTTCGGCGTGTCGGCCAAGACGCTCGGCATTCTGACGGTCGTTGCCGGCGTGCATCTTGCCAATGTGCCGCTGCTGCTGATCGGCACGGTCTTCACCGGCGCCGGTTTCGGCACCAATTTCCTCGGTTCGATCGGCACCATCATGCCGCTCGCCAAGGCAGATGAACGGGCCGGACTGCTATCGGCCTTTTACGTGCAGAGCTATCTCGCCTTCAGCCTGCCGGCGATCCTTGCCGGCTTCCTGGCGAAATCGGCCGGTTATGCGCTGACGACAGACATTTATGCGACTGTAATTCTGCTGCTGATGGGCGCCGGACTGCTGGGGCTTCGCGCCGGACGGCGGAAGGCGGCGGCCTGAGGACGGCCGCCGCGAACACCTCCATCCCGTTGAACGGATCGGATCAGAAATCCTCCCAGCCATGGTCGGCCGGAGCTGTCGCCTTCGAACCGCCGCCGAACGCCGTCGCCAGCGTCTTCTTCAACGCACGGGCCGGCCGCCGCAAAACCGCTGCAGGGTCTGCCCGAGATGCTTGATCGGCGGCAGAATTATTCGACAGGGCCTGCAGTTTGCGGCTTCAGATCAAGCAGCGCGCGGCCGCTGCCGTCCATGGCGAAGGGCACGGATGCATGCTGATGGGCGACCAGCCAGCGGCCATCCCGCTTGACGAGGCCGAGGGTCTGGCGGAACCAGAGGTCGACCTCGGCGCCATCGGTCTTGGTCCCGGTCATGCGCAGGAGACCACTCCAGAAGGCGACATCGCCGCCGAGCGTCAATCTGGCATCGCGCACTTCGCCGCCGATCGGGCCTTCCCAGCTATCGAACCAGGTCTGCAGGCCGGCTGCGTCCTTGCCATTGCTGACGAGCGGCGGCGCCAGCGAAAACTCGACGGAATCCTCCGCCTCATAGGAAAGCGCCTCCTCGGCGTTCTTTTCGCCGATCGCCTTGGCCCGCATCATCAGCATGGCGATAACCGCCTCTTCTTCATGCCTGGCGTTGGTTTCGTCTTTCACAACCGGTCTCCTTTTCCACTCTAGACAGAGGACGAACGGCGGGAGCACGATCCGACAAGATGCATTTCTCTTTGCGTCATTCCGAACGCAAAACCGCCATGCAGTTTTGCCGGAATTGCTTCAGAGATAACTCGTCACTTTAGGCTCGTTCCACCAGGCATCGTGCCTGCCGTCGTAATAACGGACTGGAAAGGCTGCCAGTTCCTCAGGGGTGAGATCGTCGAGGCAGGCGATGTTGATCGAGACATAGGCGCCGCCGATCGCTTCGACATAACCGTCGCCGAAGGCAGGCACGCCGCAGGTGCGGCAGAAGCGGTGGTGACCGCTCATCGTGTTGAACTGGTAATCCGATGTCTCGGCCTCGTCGCACATCAGCCGGAAATCCTCCGGCTTGACGTTGGCGCCCCAGTAGCGCCGCTTCGTGCAGATCGAGCAATTGCAGCGGCCGGTTCCCTCTTCGAGGTCCATATCCACCTCGTAGTGCACTTTGCCGCAATGGCAGCTTCCCTTGTAGGTCTTCTTCACGATGCGCTCCTCCTTGCCGTTGCATCCGTCGTCTGCATATGACAATATGTTGTCATTATGGATGAGATACAAAATAGACAACATGTTGTCAAACAAAATCGACCGGAGCGGACGATGGAGGGGAATGCCTTTTCCGCTTTCGCAATCACCGCCCTTCGCCTCGCCGGCCATCTGACGGCGGCGGGCGACCAGCTGGCAAAGCCGGCGGGACAGACAAGCGCGCGCTGGCAGGTACTGGCCGCGGCAAGGCGCGGCGACATGTCGGTGGCACAGATCGCCCGCGCGCTCGGCCTCGCCCGCCAGGGCGTGCAGCGGCTTGCCGATGTGCTGGAGGGAGAAGGGCTGATCGCCTATGCCGACAACCCGCAGCATCAGCGCGCCAAGCTGGTGCAGTTGACCGCGGAAGGTGCCGCCCGGCTCGGCGTCATCGAGGTGGCGCAGGCCGGATGGGCGGATGGGCTGGGTGCTGCGTTTACGTCAGCCGAGCTCGATGCGGCGCGGGCGGTGATGGCGCGGGTGATGGAGATGCTGGAGGGTGGTGAGGCGGCTGGCGGCTGAGCCGGCGGCGAAACAAAAAAAGGCCGGGCTAACCCGACCTTCCCTGCCATCTCGACGAACCGTGCCAGTACATCCGTGGTCACGATCCGGAGATGATATTCAAAGCCCCGCGCGTCCAAGAGGACGCGCTGCTTTTGTCTTTAACGCAATTCCGGACGGAAAACCGCTTCGCACTTTTCCTGGAATTGCTAGGCCTTAGGCCGCCTGGAGGCGGTCTGCCGACATCTTGCCGGACTTGTTGTCGCGGACGAGCTCGTAAGACAGCTTCTGGCCATCCTTGAGATCGCGCATGCCGGCGCGTTCAACGGCCGAGATGTGGACGAAAACGTCGGCAGCGCCGTCATCCGGCTGAATGAAGCCGAAGCCCTTGGTTGCGTTGAACCACTTTACGGTACCAGTGCTCATGACGATATCCTTTTCGAATCGCTCATAGAAGATTGCCGCGCGAACCGAAGCACGAGCGACGATGAAAACCGATTTTGGAGGAAGTTCGCCAGGAACGACGCGAGCGCCGTTTCAAAGTTCATCTAGCAAGATCGATGCGAAAACGTTTAATCGGGAATTGTGTCCGTGACAAGGCCGCAACACGGAAAAGTCGAGTTCGTCCGTTGGCATTTTTTAAATGCCGTGCCTCTCGGACACGTCGTCACCCACATGTCCGCTACTATCCCTAAGTCCTGCTAAAATAATGGCGCGACAGCCATTTGCTTAAACCGTCGAGCCCAGGATAAATAACTCTTTCATTAACGTTTGCCTGATCAAGCCTGTCTCTTACTTCCCACTTCAGATGAGCAGGGATAATGACCTTTTTGTACATTTCCGGCCGACTCTGAAGCCACTCATCCATGGTCATTTTCGCGTCGGATATAGCCGAAAACAGAGCAAATTGGTTTACGATGCGGTCGTCAATTGAAGGCGGCTCAATGAAAAGTGCGAATGGGTCCGTTGAAAGTTTATCAAAGTCGCCCAGATCGCGTAACAGCTGATAACCCTTGTCATCAGCTTCCGCGACCAGAGATGGAAACTCGTCTCGTTTCCTTTCCAGTGCGGCGAGCATGTCAATTGTAAATACGTAAGATCCTTCCTGAGCGATGGAGTTCGTCAAGATGGCCGGCAGAGATTGATGAGCGAGTCTCAAGTCAACGCACCAAATAACACCATTCTCATTCATACTCGCCAGCCCATCCGTGGCAAAATGCATTGCAACGAACGGCGAATAGGTCCAGTCGAGTAGCCGCGTCGGCAAGCCATGATGTTGGGCCACGGCAAGCCAATGCCAAAATGAATCCCGTTCAACAACATCGCGATGGGCGTACTTTCGAAAATTTCTTAACAGGTGCTTCTCCAGCACGCTGTAATTTCCACCCAATCTCATCAGAGAGGTCTTCATCGTCCAGGATGAATTGGTCATCCCCCGAAACACCAGCGAAGAGCGATGTCGGCCTATCGCTCCATCCCAGTCGCCCTGATAAAGCAACGAGATGAGATTCTCCCAGCTTGTCGCGACAATTGCGCCCTTCCCCATATGTTCCACCCAAAATATACTGAACCGAATATTGAATTTATGGTCACCGTACGGCGAAACAAAAATAGGCGCCGCAGCTTCCGCACCACAGCGAAACAAACTTTGTTTATAGGTTGCCGATCGGAGACGCTATGCCGCATCCAAACCGTCCACAAAACATCTTATCCGGCACGGCGACCTCCTTCAGCAGGTGGTTCCGTTCACGGTCGTCCTCGAGTGAGTCGGGTAGCTTAAGCGTTGACTGCAGGTGACGTCGGCCGAGGTTAGAACTGATGGGTTTCAACGCCGAAATGTGCAAGTGATAGCTAGAGGCACGCGCATTGCCTATCGTTTCAATCCTTGATAGAAGACCCGCAATGGGGATCAATATGCAATCAATCGCTTTCTTTAACAACAAAGGTGGAGTGGGCAAAACAACACTCCTGTGCAACTTAGCAGCGTACCTAGCCTTGATAAAGAAAAAGAAGGTTTTGGTGGTCGACGCCGACCCACAATGCAATGCAACCCAGCTAATGCTAGATGAAACTGAAGTACTTAAAATATACGATACTGCAAATTCGTTTACTATATATAGAGCAGATCCTGTTCAATCCGGGTCATATCCGGCAGCCCTGAAGTAGTTGGCG
>NZ_LFIO01000008.1 GCF_001187535.1 Rhizobium ecuadorense | reverse complement strand
GGTTCTGGAGCTAGCGGCAAATCAGCCCCGACTGCCAATCTATTCGATGCTTGCGTCGCTGATAGTGATGCTGGCGCCCGAACCGCCGCCTGTTTGAGGCTCCAGCCGGATAATGACGGTCTGTGGCTGACGGCAAGACGGGTCATCGGGCAAGGGAAACCCAAATCGTTGAGGCTTTGCCCCGTCCAATACCGAAAACGCCTTGTTCGGAAAAATACCAAACCTACCAATTTCGCGAACGTTACTGCCGCAGTCAAGCGAAACGACCGTCGTCACTGGTCCTGAAGTCGACGGTTCATAACCAGTGACAGTAAGGACGACCCGCGCACTGGTATCAGCCGATGAGTGGACTGCTCTGCTCGATATGGTTATCGTCGCGGGCTTACTGGTCGTTGCCCGCATGTCGCTCTCGTTAGCTTGAACCGGGCTGACGATGCGCAGCATCGATAA
>NZ_LFIO01001025.1 GCF_001187535.1 Rhizobium ecuadorense | reverse complement strand
GCGTCTCCTTCCAGCCATCGGGCTATCTCTTCGGCTTCGACTACAACGTCGTCCAGCTCTTCCATCCGAGCCCGGTCAATCTCGGCAAGAATATGAGCGGCCAGGTCGACAAGACAGGCGCGAAATTCAGCCAGGCGCTGGTCGACAATTGCAAGGCCGGCGGCGGTCGCACCTTCTACTACTGGACCAAGCCCGGTCAGCCGGAAGACCAGGTCTTCCTCAAGGGCGGTTATTCCAAGGCCTTCGAACCCTGGAAGATCGTCGTCGGTACCGGCGTCTACCTCGATGACCTGCAGCAGAAGGTCAATGCGACGATCTGGAAGGCGCTGACGGCCTCGCTAATCGTCTTTGTCTGCGGCATCGCCGCTGCCGTCTTTTTCATCCGCGGCATCTCCCATCCGCTGAAGGACATCCATAATGCCCTGCAGTCGGTGGCCGAAGAGGATGTTT
>NZ_LFIO01000321.1 GCF_001187535.1 Rhizobium ecuadorense | reverse complement strand
CCTTTACGGTCTCCGCCTGATCTTCGATCCATCACTACCGGACAGCGCGAGGGAGCTTCAGCTTGGTGACTTCTGGGATGGCATAGATGAGTTCGATCAAGACACCCGAATCAAGATTTCCGTCGAGATCATGGATTTCGAAGATGATCCGGATGTCCTCGCCGTTCTCACGGATTTTCGGATTCCGGGCGACCCGCAGACGGTTTCACTGACGTTTGAATTCAGGGCGAAGTCCTCCTTGCTGAGGGCTCCGGCGAGCGAGAAGGACTTCGAGTTCGTTTGTTACGGCGGCAGGGATCCGACAAGGAAGTTCGGCTACGATGTGCGGAGCCGGATCACGATGGATGTGCTGCCAGCTCTTCGCGATGCCGAGGGCGACCTCGCAGTTTGGCGCCGCTCGCCACTTCGACCCTTGATAGAGTCCGCGTTCGCCACCATCGACCGCGATGACC
>NZ_LFIO01001419.1 GCF_001187535.1 Rhizobium ecuadorense | reverse complement strand
GACAATTCGTCCCGCTGGACGTGATCATTCGTCGGAAATACGATGCCCGCATATTGCGACGGGTTTCCGTCTTCATCCCTGAAGCAGCGACCTAAGGCAGCCACGGCTACTATTTGCCCGCTTCGATCAAACACCCGATAGTCACAGCGATACGGATTTCCTGTGATCACCGATTCGGAAATCGCCTTGGCCACAGATGGCTTGTCGTCAGGGTGAATTCGGTCGAGGTATCGTATGACCGGCAGCCCTGTGAGGGTCTGTTCCGGATCAAGCCCAAAGAGGTTTGCCAGCGCCGAATCCGCATAAACCTTGTCGGTCGCCAACTCCCAGGTGAAAATCCCAGGCTCTTCGGCATCCGAAAATTCGGACGCTCCGAAAGCTCTGTCGACAAGGTTCATTCCGCATCCCCAGTCTGCGCGCCAATGCTGCCGGTCGATCACGTCACCGCGGCTC
>NZ_LFIO01000845.1 GCF_001187535.1 Rhizobium ecuadorense | reverse complement strand
ACGATCACCGGCGGCGCCGGCAATGACACGCTGAACGGCGGGGCAGGTGCGGATAGCTTGATCGGTGGTGCGGGCAACGACACCTATATCGTCGATAATGCCGGCGACATCGTCACCGAAGCTGCCAATGAGGGGATCGACACGGTTCGCACGACGCTGGCAAGCTATACGCTTGGCAGCGATGTCGAGAATCTGAGCTTTGCCGGTACAGGAACTTTCGCTGGTACCGGTAACAATCTCGCCAACACGATCACGGGTGGGGCTGCCACCGATACGCTTTCCGGCGATGCCGGCAATGACACGCTTGATGGCGGGGCCGGTGCGGACAGCTTGATCGGCGGTTTGGGCGACGACACCTACATCGTCGACAATGCCGGCGACACCGTCACCGAAGCCGCTGATGAGGGGACCGACACGGTTCGCACGGCATTGGCGAACTATACGCTTGGCAGCG
>NZ_LFIO01001729.1 GCF_001187535.1 Rhizobium ecuadorense | reverse complement strand
ATGCCCTGATTCCTTTGCGATAACGAGTTCGGCATGCGGGATGCCGGTCCGCAACTCCTCGGCTTCCGGGAGGCTCCGCAGTTTGTCTTGGGCAGCGGCAACAACGAGCGTCGGACAGACAATTTCGCCCAGCCTGTCCAGGTCGCCCTCTCTTTCCAGAGCCACCTGGCGAATGAAAACGTCCTTGCCCAGATCAAGGCTCATGCGACGGACACGTTCCACCATCGCGATGTTGTTCGCATTCCTTGGGTGGAGCGATTGCAAAATTGTCGCTCGGCTCAATCCGGCGAAACGGGAGACGCGTAGTTGTTCTGAGGCACTGGCCTTTCGAATGATCTGCGCGGGTGTATCCGCGCGGGCGGAAGTGGCGATGAGTACCAGCGCCTCCACTCGGCTGGAAGCGATACGAGCTATTTCCCTCGCCACGTAGCCGCCCATGGAGAATCCAATCAAAGC
>NZ_LFIO01000293.1 GCF_001187535.1 Rhizobium ecuadorense | reverse complement strand
GCTCCGCCTGCCCATCCGTTACGATCGCCCCGGATCGATAGCGCTGGTTCATCTCGACGCCGTGGCAATCGAACTCATAGACTTTGTCGGCGATCGCCTTGCGGATGGCGGCGCGCTGTTCTTCAGCAGCAACCGTGTTGTTGCAGCGAGCATCCATGTTCTGCTGCATCTTAACCGGATCGATCGAATCAAGCAGGCCGAGCGCCTTGAAGATCGGCCCGAATTCTTCGATCGACTTGTTGGCGCGGGTGACGATCTGCTTGGCGACAGGCGCTCGCTCGTCCTGATAGCTATCGAGAAGTTTCTCGTCAGCGGTGCCCTTGAGGACGAAAGCCAGCTTCCATGCTAGGTTGAATGCATCCTGGATCGAGGTGTTCGAGACAGCCCGTTTGCGGCGTATGGACGGCCGTCAGACGCTGCTCTTCGTCGATGAGATCCATCGTTTCAACCGCGCCCAGCAGGAC
>NZ_LFIO01000232.1 GCF_001187535.1 Rhizobium ecuadorense | reverse complement strand
GTTGCCAGACACTACGTCTCCCCGATCGACGACCACCTCCAGCCGAGAGCCGTTCAACTCGATGTTCCAGACGCGACGCTCAATGAACACGGTGAAAGCGGCTTCCACCTCAAGTTCCGGTCCGAACTCGCTTATGAGAGGGCTCGTATGGTCGAGGACGGGTTCATTGCTTTCAATGGACGTCTCCCATTCTGAACGAACAAACAGTGATTTTGCCGGCCCGGATGCCTTCACAGTCTGAACGTGGGACGCGCCGGTAGAGCGGACACGCAGAGAGAACCCCTTCTCCGACAGCCGACGATCGTCCGTCTCGAAGTAGGTCGAAGACTGCTGCAGCGCCTCGTGGGGCTCTCCGAGAAGATCGGAACCCAAAAGGCACTCAAGGGCTTCGCTAGAGAGGTCGAGCTTGATTTCGATTTCTGATGGCAAGGCGGGCTCCATTCTGATTGGATGCTCATCAACGC
>NZ_LFIO01000204.1 GCF_001187535.1 Rhizobium ecuadorense | reverse complement strand
GTTGGTGGGTTGGAAAGGTTGATCCGTTTCCTTCGCGTTCTGGAACTGCTGGCAGATTCCCGCGAATACGAACTTTTGTCATCGCCCGACTTCTCGCCTAATGTCGACGCGGCGACGCTAAACACCATGCAGCGGGCAATTCTCCATATCCACGGCCACTTTACTGAGAAAATTCAGCTCCCCGACGTCGCATCCGTAGTCAACATGTCGACAAACACATTCAGCCGATTTTTCATCAAGAACACCGGACGCAGCTTTACGGATTACGTGGTGAGTTTGCGCATAGGCAGGGCCTGCAAATTGCTGTCGGAGTCCGATGAGACCGTGACCGACATCTGCTATGAAGTCGGCTACACCAACTTGTCAAACTTCAATCGCGCGTTTCTTCGCCATGTCGGCAAGTCTCCATCCGTCTACCGGAAGGCCGCACGGGGAAAACGCGTCTCGCCCGACAGCTGAAGACTATCC
>NZ_LFIO01000370.1 GCF_001187535.1 Rhizobium ecuadorense | reverse complement strand
GTGTCTTTATCGGTCGAAGCCCGCGGCGGCGCCCTGCTGGAGAGGCTCGCAGCCTATGGAACGCTCTCCGTGCGCAGCCACGTCGATATCGATACCGAAGTTGGCCTGAAGGGTCTGGAGGCCGTGCTCTCGCTGAAGCAGAGCCATGGTCATCTCGTCGATATCCAGACCGTTGCGTTCCCGCAATCCGGCGTGCTCCGCGATCCCGGCACCGCAGGGCTGCTCGATGCGGCGATCGCCGCATCGAGCAGCCCTGCGGTGCCGGGATCGCGGAGCACGCCGGATTGCGGGAACGCAACGGTCTGGATATCGACGAGATGACCATGGCTCTGCTTCAGCGAGAGCACGGCCTCCAGACCCTTCAGGCCAACTTCGGTATCGATATCGACGTGGCTGCGCACGGAGAGCGTTCCATAGGCTGCGAGCCTCTCCAGCAGGGCGCCGCCGCGGGCTTCGACCGATAAAGACAC
>NZ_LFIO01001078.1 GCF_001187535.1 Rhizobium ecuadorense | reverse complement strand
AAACCGCCTATCAGCAGGCTCGGCCTGATCGAGGACAACCTGTTGAGGCTCCACATCTAGTGATCACCTCGTAGATATTCGGTTGTGGCGCCTACGCTCACACGGCTACCGGGAAGGGCGGCCCTTATATGTTGCATCGTTTTATTTTTGACCGGTCCGGCAATTTTGGAATTATGACGGCGCTACTCGTCATCCCCCTGCTGGGCGCGGCGGGTACAGCCATTGATTTTGGCAGCGCCCTGTCGCTTCGGACCGAATTGTACGCCGCTGCGGATGCGGCAGCCGTTGGATCCATAACCAAAACCTCGGATGCGGCAAAGCAGGCAGCCACGCTCTCAGGCGACGGGTCGCTGACGCTCGGACAGTCCGAAGCCCAGAAGATCTTCTTTTCGCAAATGTCCAAAAAACAGGGCGACGTTCCCGTTGCCGTCGACATCAGCGTTCAAAAAAAGGGCGGTACCCTCAGCTCGACCGTATCGTTTAACGCGACAATGCCGACAACATTCATGCAGGTGTTGGGATTTCATCAAATCCCCGTTTCCGGGACGGCAACAGCGCAGTATGAGACCCCGTCCTACATGGATTTCTTCATGCTGTTGGATAACACCCCGTCGATGGGTGTTGCGGCCACCACGGCCGATATAACCGCCATGAAAAAAGCGACGGTGAACGGCCACGATGGCGGCAAAGATAAAAACTGCGCGTTCGCATGCCACATTGTTTCTGAAAAAGGCGTCGAGGATAAAAAGAGCTACTACAATGTCGCACGCGAGAATGGCGTGACCATCCGCATCGACGTGGTGGCCGCTGCGATCAAAGCCCTGATGGCCAAGGCGAAGGACACACAGTCCATGCCGAGCCAATTCCGGGTCGCCGCATACACGTTCGGCAAGACTGCCCAGGACGCCAAAAACGCGAAGCTCTTCAAGGTCTCCGATCTGGACTACGATCTAAGCGCCGTGGCAGTCGCCACCAACATGATCAGTCTTATGAGCATTCCCTATCAGAACTACTACAGTGACCAGCAGACCAGCTTTGACGAAGCGCTGAAAGGGATTGAAGGCGAAATCAAGGGCAACATCGGCATGGGCACCAGCAATGCCGATCGTCAGAAGATCGTGTTTTTTGTCGCTGACGGTGTTGGCGATAGCTATAAGCCGGCTGGATGCACCAGCCCGAAAGGCGCAAACGGCGGACGATGCATCGAACCCATCGACACGGCTTATTGCAAGAAGCTCAAAGATCGCGGCATCAAAGTCGCCGTCCTCTACACGACGTATTTGCCCCTACCCGACAACAGCTTTTACAATGACTGGGTTAAGCCTTTCGAGAGCAAGATCGCCACGAAAATGGAAGAGTGCGCCACCCCCGGCTTCTACTTCGCAGTCAGTCCAACCGACGGCATTGAAGAGGCCATGGAGGCCCTGTTCCTGAAGATCGTCAGCGCGCCTCGGATAACCAGCTAAAGCATGTCGGGCAAAAGTGTGCCGCGGTTTTGCGGCAACGACATGCATGAAAACAAAGAGCTAAAGCGCGGCGCATGAATCAAGTTTGACGCGACGCGCTTTAGAGCACGATGCGGTTCTCGGGCGCATCATGCTCTAACTCTTTTATACAGAACGATTCAGATTTTAGGCCGATCCGGCCTAAAAAATTCTTTTTTAGTGGCTGTCCTTGCCGACTGCGTTTCCGCGACATCCTTTGAGGAAGTCGAGGTCGGCGCCGGTATCGGCCCCTTCGACGTGCTGCTGATGCAGGAAGGCATAGCCTGATGTCGGCAGATCGTGGTTCGGCTGCCATTCGGCAAGCCGGCGCGCCAGTTCCTCGTCGGAAATGTCGAGGTGCAGACGACGGTTCGGCACATCGAGCTCGATCATGTCGCCGTTTTTCACAACCGCGAGCGGGCCGCCGACCGCCGCTTCCGGCGAGGTATGCAGCACGACGGTGCCGTAGGCCGTTCCGGACATGCGGGCGTCGGAAATGCGCACCATATCGAGGATGCCCTTCTTCAGCACCTTCGGCGGCAGCCCCATATTGCCGACCTCGGCCATCCCGGGATAACCCTTCGGCCCGCAGTTCTTCATGACCATGATGCAGGTCTCGTCGATGTCGAGATTGTCGTCGTTGATCTTGGCCTTGTAGTCGTCGATATCCTCGAACACCACAGCCCTGCCCCGGTGCACCAGGAGATGCGGCGAGGCAGCCGAAGGCTTCAGCACCGCGCCCTTCGGCGCCAGATTGCCGCGCAGCACGACGATGCCGCCCGAAGACGTCAGCGCCTTTTCGGCGGGCAGGATGACGTCCTCGTTCCAGTTGACGACGTCCTTGACCTCGTTCCAGACGGTTTCACCGGAGACCGTCAGCGCATCCTTGTGCAGGAGGCCGGCCTCGCCGAGGCGCTTCAGCACCACCGGCAGGCCGCCGGCATAGAAGAACTCTTCCATCAGATACTTGCCCGACGGCATCAGGTTGACGATGGTCGGGACGTCGCGGCCGCAGCGGTCCCAGTCGTCGAGCGACAGATCGATGCCGACGCGGCCGGCGATCGCAAGCAGATGGATGACGGCATTGGTCGATCCGCCGATCGCCGCATTGGTGCGGATGGCGTTCTCGAAGGCCTGCTTCGTCATGATCTCGGACGGCTTCAGGTCGTCCTTGACCATCTGCACGATGCGGCGGCCGGTCAGCTGCGCCATCACCTTGCGGCGGGAATCGACGCCCGGGATCGCAGCATTGCCGGACAGCGCCATGCCGAGCGCCTCGGCCATCGAGGCCATGGTCGAGGCCGTGCCCATGGTGTTGCAGGTGCCCGACGAACGGCTCATCGACGCTTCGGCCTCGAGGAACTCGGCCTGCGTCATCTCGCCGGCCTTCACCATTTCGGAGAACTTCCACAGATGCGTGCCGGAGCCGACACGTTCGCCGCGGAAATAGCCGTTCAGCATCGGCCCGCCGGTGACGACGATCGATGGCAGATCGACGGAGGCAGCACCCATCAGAAGCGACGGCGTGGTCTTGTCGCAGCCGACCAGCAGCACGCATCCATCCATCGGCTGGCCGCGGATCGCCTCTTCCACGGCGAGCGCGGCGAGGTTGCGATACATCATCGCGGTCGGGCGGAAGGTGTTTTCGGATGCGGAGAATACCGGCACCTCGAGCGGGAAGCCGCCGGCCTCCCATACACCAGCCTTGACCTTCTCGGCGAGTTCTCTGAGATGCCCGTTGCACGGGGTCATATCCGACCAGGTGTTGAGGATGCCGATCACCGGCCTTCCGTCGAACAGGTCGTGCGGATATCCCTGGTTCTTAAGCCAGCCGCGGTGATAGATCACATCGCGGCTCGTGCCCCCGTACCATTCCTGCGACCTCAGCCTGCGCGGCCATTCCGCTTTCTTTTTCATAGTCTCTGTCCTTCAGGGATATCCCCGAACCGCCTCGTACGGCCCGGGTCATCGCGCTTTGTTTTAAGCCAGCGTGTAGGCGGTCTTGACGGTGGTGTAGAATTCGCTCGCGTACTTGCCCTGCTCGCGCGGGCCGTAGGACGAACCCTTGCGGCCGCCGAACGGCACATGAAAATCGACGCCTGCCGTCGGCAGATTGACCATGACCATGCCGGCCTCGGAATTGCGCTTGAAGTGCGTCGCGTGTTTCAGGCTCGTCGTGGCGATACCAGCCGAAAGCCCGAACGGCGTGTCGTTGGCGATGGCAAGCGCCTCGTCGTAGTCCTTCGCACGGATCACCGAGACCACCGGTCCGAAGATCTCTTCGCGCGAGATGCGCATCTGGTTGGTCGCTTCGGTGAACAGCGTCGGCTGCAGGTAGAAGCCGGGCGTGTCGCGGGAAATGACTTCGCCGCCGAAGGCGAGCTTGGCGCCTTCCGACTTGCCGATCTCGATATAGTCCGTATCGGTCTTCAGCTGCCGCTCGTCGACAACAGGGCCGATATGGGTGCCGGCCTTCAACGCGTTGTCGACGACCAGCGTCTTCAGCTTGTCGGTCAGGGCCGCGACGAATTTGTCGTGGATGCCTTCGGTGACGATCAGCCGCGAGGATGCCGTGCAGCGCTGGCCGGTGGAGAAGAAGCCGGAATTGGCGGCGGCTTCGACGGCGACCGACAGATCGGCATCGTCGAGCACGACCATCGGGTTCTTGCCGCCCATCTCCAGCTGGAACTTGCGGTTATGCTCGATGGAAGCGGCGGCGACGCGGCGGCCGGTGCCGGTGGAACCGGTGAAGGTGATGCCGTGAACATCGGGGCTTTCGAGCATCGCCTGGCCGACGACCGAGCCCTTGCCCATGACCAGGTTCAGCACGCCCTTCGGCAGGCCGGCGCGGTTGAGGATGTCGACGATCGCCCAGGAACAGGCGGGCACCAGTTCGGCCGGCTTGAAGACGACGGTGTTGCCGTAGCAGAGGGCCGGAGCGATCTTCCAGGCGGGAATGGCGATCGGGAAGTTCCACGGCGTGATGATGCCGATGACGCCGAGCCCCTCGCGGGTGATTTCGACGCCGATGTTCGGGCGCACCGAGGGGATGACCTCGCCGGCCAGCCGCAGCGCTTCGCCTGCGAAGAATTCGAAGATCTGCGAAGCACGAATGACTTCGCCGGTGGCCTCGGGAAGCGTCTTGCCTTCCTCGCGGGCAAGCAGCGCGCCGAGCTCGTCCTTGCGCGCCATGATCTCGTCGCCTGTTTTCTTCAGGATGACGTGGCGTTCCCAGATACCTGAGCGCGACCAGGCCGGAAAGGCGGCCTTGGCGGCGGCGATGGCATTCTTCGTGTCTTCGGCGCTGCCGTCGGCATAGAGGCCGACGACTTCGTTGGTATCGGACGGGTTGATGTTTTTCGTCGCGTTCGTGCCGACCCATTCGCCGGCGATCAGGTTTTGATAAATGGTCATGGGCTGAACAAGCCTCCTTTACCGTTTACATCACGATCCGGCCACCAAGCGGCCGGATCTCAAAAATCAGAGCTGCTTGACGGCGATCTCTTCTTCGGCGGCCACCTTCAGCGGATTCCTGAGCGGCAGGCCGAATTCGGCGACTTCGATCTCGAAGACATCGCCCTCTTCCGCCTTGATGCCGTCGGCAAAAGACAGCGTCGCCGTGCCGAACATATGGACATGGACATCACCAGGCGCACGGAAGAGGCCGTATTTGAAATGGTGATATTCGAGATTGGCGAAGGTGTGCGACATGTTGGCTTCACCCGACAGGAAGGGCTTTTCGAAGATCACCTTGTCGCCGCGCTTGATGCGCGAGGTGCCGCGGATATCGTCGGGGGCGGCGCCGATGCGGATTTCCGGACCATAGGCGGCGGGGCGCAGTTTCGAGTGGGCCAGATAGAGATAGTTGATCCGTTCGGTGACGTGGTCCGAAAACTCGTTCGACAGCGCAAAGCCGATGCGGAACGGCGAACCGTCGGTGGCGATGACGTAAATGCCAGCCATTTCAGGCTCTTCGCCGCCGTCGAGCGCGAAGGAGGGCGAGACGAGCGGCGCGCCGGGGGCAGCCGTCCCGTGGCCGTTGCCCTTGTAGAACCATTCGGGCTGCACGCCCTTTTCGCCGGATTTCGGCTTGCCGTTCTCGAGACCCATCTTGAACATCTTCATCGAGTCGGTCAGCGTTTCCTCGGCCGCCTCGCTGGTCTTCTTGTGCATGGAATCGCGGGTGGCGGCCGAGCCGAGATGCGTCAGGCCGGTGCCGGTCAGATGCAGGTGGGCGGCGTCCGGATGGGTGATCGGCGGCAGGAAGCGGCCGTCCGCATAGGCCTTTTCGAGATCGACGGCATCGCCGTAACCATGGGCCTCGATGACCGCGGCGAGCGACTTGCCGCCATCGGCGGCTTCCATCGCCAGCGCATAGACGCTGCCGGCATTCTTGACCGATCTGGCTGCGCCGCCGGGCTCGCGCACGGCGACGACGATCTCTCCGTTGGCATCCTTGATCTGGGAAATAAGCACGACTTCGATCCTTCTCGTTCCGGGAAGCTTTAAGAAAAAGCTCCGCCTGTCCGGCTCCATCAGGAGCCGGAATTGATCATTCATATGACTGCGAATGCGGGGCTGCGCTTGAGCGCTCAGCCCTTGTTCTTGTTGTAGACGTCGAAGAACACGGCGGCGAGAAGCACCGCACCCTTGACCATCTGCTGCGAGTCGGTGCCGAGGCCGTGGATCGACATGCCGTTGTTCATGATGCCCATGATCAGCGCGCCGATGACTGCGCCCGTCACCTTGCCGACGCCGCCCTGGGCCGACGCGCCGCCGATGAAGCAGGCGGCGATGACGTCGAGCTCGAGACCGAAGCCGCCCTTGGCCGTCGCCGAATTGAGGCGCAGCGCCACGATCAGGCCGGCAAGACCGGCAAGCAGCCCCATATTGGCGAAAGTCAGGAAGGTCAGCCGCTCGGTGTTGATACCGGAAAGCTTGGTCGCCTTCTCATTGCCGCCCATGGCATAGATGCGGCGGCCGATCGTCGTGCGACGGGTAATGAAGGCGTAGGCGGCGACCAGGGCCAGCATGATGACCAGCACGTTCGGGAAGCCGCGATAGATCGACAGCTGGTAGCCGAGCCCCAGAATGGCGAGCGCGACAATGATGTTCTGAACGAGGAAGAAGCCCATGGGCTCGACGTCATTGCCATGCTTCTCGTTCGAGAGCCGCTTGCGCCATGCCATGTAGAACAGGGTGACGGCGCCGACGACGGTCAGGATGATCGAGGTCGAGTTGATGCCGCCCATATCGAACAGGTTCGGCAGGAAGCCGATGCTGATCAGCTGGAACTCCGGCGGGAATGGACCGATGCTGGTGCCGGTTCCCGAAGCCGTCATCACGAACAGCGTCAGGCCGCGGAAGACCAGCATGCCGGCCAGCGTGACGATGAAGGCCGGGATCTTGTGGTAGGCGACGAAATAGCCCTGGATACCGCCGACAAGCGCGCCCATGGCCAGACAGACGACAGCCGCCACGACATAGTTGACGTGCCATTGCACCGTCATCACCCCGGCGATGGCGCCGATGAAACCGACGACGGAACCGACCGAAAGATCGATATGGCCGGCGACGATGATCAGCAGCATGCCCAGCGCCATGATGACGATGAACGAGTTCTGCAGAATGATGTTGGTCAGGTTGAGCGGCCTGAAGAGAACGCCGCCGGTCGAAATCTGGAAGAACACCATGATCGCGATCAGCGCGATGAACATGCCGTATTCCCGGATGTTGCCGCGAACGTAGTCTCCGATCGAGACGACGCGCCCTTGCTCAGCGATGGGTTGGTTGATCGGCGTCATTGTTTCTTCTCTCCTGAGCGCATGATGGCGCGCATGATGGTTTCCTGGCTCGCTTCTCCCTTCGGCAGTTCCGCAACGATACGTCCTTCATTCATGACGTAGATGCGGTCGCAGGTGCCAAGAAGTTCCGGCATTTCCGACGAGATCATCAGAACGGCTTTGCCGTCAGCCGCGAGCTGATTGATGATAGTATAGATTTCGTATTTTGCACCCACATCGATGCCGCGCGTCGGCTCGTCGAGGATCAAAACATCGGGATTGGAGAACAGCCACTTCGACAGCACCACCTTCTGCTGGTTGCCGCCGGAAAGGTTGACCGTTTCCTGGAAGATGCTGGAAGAACGGATGCGCAGCTTCGAGCGATAGTCGGACGCAACCCGGGATTCCCTGACACTGTCGATAACAGACGCATTCGACACTGCCTTCAGATTGACCAGCGTCGTATTGTGCAGGATCGTGTCGTTGAGCACGAGGCCGAGCTGCTTTCGGTCTTCGGTGACATAGGCGAGACCGGCGTCGATCGCCCGGCGCACGGTGCTGACATCGACCGGCTTGCCATGCATCAGCACGTCGCCCGAAATCTTGTGCCCATAGGATTTGCCGAACAGGCTCATGGCAAATTCGGTGCGCCCTGCCCCCATCAGACCGGCGATACCGACGACTTCGCCCTTGCGGACGGTGACGTTGATATCGTGCAGGACCTGACGGTCGCGGTGCTGCTGGTGATAGGCGTTCCAGTTCTTCACTTCGAGAATGGTTTCGCCGATCGGCACCGAACGCGGCGGATAGCGGTCTTCGAGATCACGGCCGACCATGTTGCGGATGATGATGTCTTCGCTGATCTCGTCCGCGTGACAGTCGAGCGTCTTGACCGTCATGCCGTCGCGCAGCACGGTGATCTGGTCGGCGACCTTGCGGATCTCGTTCAGCTTGTGGGAAATGATGATCGAGGTGATGCCCTGCTTGCGGAATTCCATCAGCAGCGTCAGCAGCGCGTCGGAATCGCTTTCATTGAGCGAGGCGGTGGGCTCGTCGAGGATGAGCAGCTTGACGCTCTTCGACAGCGCCTTGGCGATCTCGACGAGCTGCTGCTTGCCGACGCCGATGTCGGTTACCAAAGTGTTCGGAGATTCCGACAGGCCGACCTTCTTGAGCAGCTGCTTGGTGCGGTTGAACGTCTCGTCCCAGCTGATGACGCCGCTCTTGGCATTCTCGTTGCCGAGGAAGATGTTCTCGCCGATCGACAGCAGCGGCACTAGCGCCAGCTCCTGGTGGATGATGACGATGCCGATTTCTTCGGAATCCTTCAGGACCTTGAAGTTGCGCGTCTCGCCTTCATAGACGATGTCGCCGTCATAACTTCCGGTGGGGTAGACGCCCGATAGGACTTTCATCAGGGTCGATTTGCCGGCCCCGTTTTCGCCGACCAATGCGTGAATTTCACCCTTGCGAACCTTAAGGTTCACGTTCTCCAGCGCCTTGACGCCCGGGAACGTCTTGGTGATGCTCCGCATTTCGAGGATGGTGTTGTCCATAGTCAAAGTTCCAGCGCCTTGAGCCGCCAAGCGGCTTGGCGATCATAAAATCGAAGACCGGAACCCGCAAGCGCGGGTTCCGGCCTCCTGCTTAACGTCTTACTTCAGCTTGTCTTCAGAGTAGTAACCGCTGTCGACGAGGATCTGCTTGTAGTTGGTCTTGTCGACGGCAACCGGCTTCAGCAGGTAGGACGGAACGACCTTGACGCCGTTGTCGTAGGTCTTGGTGTCGTTGACCTCAGGCTCCTTGCCGGACATGACGGCATCGACCATGGCAACAGTGACCTTGGCGAGTTCGCGGGTGTCCTTGAAGATCGTCGAGTGCTGTTCGCCAGCGATGATCGACTTGACCGACGGGATTTCAGCGTCCTGGCCGGTGACGATCGGCAGCGGCTGAGCAGCCGTACCGTAACCAACGCCCTTCAGCGAGGAGATGATACCGATCGACAGACCGTCGTAAGGCGACAGAACGGCGTCGACCTTGGCGTCGGTGTAGTTAGCCGAGAGCAGGTTGTCCATGCGGGCCTGGGCCGTTGCCGGATCCCAACGCAGGGTGCCGACCTTGTCCATGCCGGTCTGGCCGGACTTCACGACGAGCTTGCCCGAGTCGATGTAGGGCTGCAGGACCGACATTGCGCCATCATAGAAGAAGAAGGCGTTGTTGTCGTCCGGCGAACCGCCGAACAGTTCGATGTTGAACGGGCCCTTGCCATCCTTGAGGCCGAGGCCGTCAACGATGGAGCCAGCCTGCAGAACGCCGACCTGGAAGTTGTCGAACGTCGCGTAGTAATCGACATTGCCCGAATCGCGGATCAGACGGTCATAAGCGATGACCTTGATGCCGGCGTCATGCGCCTTCTGCAGAACGTCGGAAAGCGTCGTGCCGTCGATCGAAGCGATGACCAGAACCTTGGCACCCTTGGTGACCATGTTTTCGATCTGCGAAAGCTGGTTCGGAATATCGTCGTCGCCATACTGCAGGTCCGTGGCGTAACCGGCAGCTTCGAGCTGCTTGACGATGTTGTTGCCGTCGTCGATCCAGCGAGCCGAAGCCTTGGTCGGCATGGCAATGCCGACGGTGCCCTTGTCGGCGGCGATTGCCGGCACAACGAACGAAGCGACGCCGAAGGCAGCCGCAGCCATCAATGAGATAATGGACTTCATTTCTCTCTCCCTTGTTAATAAGCAGCGGACGAAAAATCGCCCGCCCCGAAACTGTGGCAGGTTCCGTATTGGATAGTTACTTCAGATGGTGAGAAACGAAGTAGGTCTCCTCCACGATCTCACACGTGTTGAGTGCCAACCAGCACACGGCGGCAAACTGGTATGGATTCCTATAACTGTCAAATAGAATAAGTGGTAACGTGCATAACAATTTTGGTATATCGTTAAAAAGTATTACTTTTGATGGAGCGCAGCGAGGAGGCTGCAACCATGACGATTGTTTCAGAGCCCATTTCGATGGACCATGTCGATATCCACAGTGATAATTTCGGCAATGACGGCCTTTTACGTGCAGGACTTAAGCTGAATCACCTGCGGATGATCGTCGCAATCGAAGATAGTGGACAGATTTCCGCAGCTGCGGAAGTCCTCAACATCTCGCAGCCCGCCGCATCGCGCATGCTGTCCGAAATGGAATCGATCACCAAGACACAGCTCTATGAGCGTGTGGCCCGCGGCGTGGTGCTGACGACCTTCGGCGCGGCCCTTGCCAGACGGGCGCGCAAAATCCTGCTGGAGCTGCGCGAGGCGAGCCGCGAGATCGGCGAATTGAAGAGCGGCAAGGGCGGCTCGGTCTTCATCGGCGCGGTGACGGCGCCGGCCATGAGCCTCGTCGTGCCGGCGATCAACAAGGTGCGCAAGGCCTATCCCGGCATCGAGATCAACATCCAGGTGGAGACCAGCAATGTGCTCGCCCGCGAACTGCTCGCCGCCCGCCACGACTTCATCATCGGCCGCATTCCCGACGACCTCAATCCGCGCCTGTTCGAGGTGACGGAGATCGGCATCGAGCGGGCCTGCCTGATCGTGCGCAAGAGCCATCCGCTCTTGAAGCAGAAGGTGAGCAGCCTTGCCGACGTCAGGGGTTACGACTGGGTGTTCCAGCCGCCGGGCACGCTGCTGCGCCGCACGATCGAAGACATTTTCCTGGCGCGCGGCGTGGCGCTGCCGGAAAATATCGTCAACACCTCCTCGCTGCTGCTGACCTGCGCCATCGTCTGCGAGACCGATGCGATCGCCCCTGTCGCCGTCGACGTCGCCCATTTCCTTGCCGGCCAGGGCGCCAAGGCCGCCGATGTACGCGTGCTGCCGATCGATTTCGACATCAACGTCAAGCCCTACAGCCTGATCGCTGCCAGGGAACGGGCGCTGCCGCCGAGCGCAAGACTGCTCTACGACATGATCCTCGAGGAAAGCCTGAAGCAGGCGGGCTGACGAGGCCCGCAAGCCCGGCGCCATCTTACCCGGTCTTAATGCGCGCCGGAGCAATTCCGGCAAAGGTGCGCAGCGGTTTTTGCGTCCGGAAATTGCGTGAAAAAATTAGAGCACGTCGGTCAATCCAAACGGAATGCTCTAAAGCGCGTCGCGATCTTTCAGATTCGCTCGCCGCGCTTTAGCTCTTTATTTTTGCGCATGTCGTTGCCGCAAAACCGCGGCACACTTTTGCGCGACATGCTTTAAAGGAAACCGGATGCTGTTCGGACAGTCGGTATTTCAATCAGTGCTCGAGCGGCTGAAGGCCGAGGACGAGACGGCTGAAGAGGCCGAAGCGCCCGCCGCCCACCGTGTGGCCGGTCTCGGCACCGGTTTTGCGTTCGACGTCATGGAGGGTGTCTCGGTCGCCTCGCAGCGGATCGGCCAGGGCTATTTCGACAATTTCGGGCAGGAACCCATTCAAAAAGCGGCTCCCCCGCCGGAGCCGGAACCGGTCATGCCGGACCATCTCGCCCGCATCGCTCCGGAAGAGATCGCCAGGGAACTGGCGATCGTTGCCGCCGATAGCCAACAGATGCTGAACGAGAAGCGGCGCGCCTTTGCCAAGGCCAATCATCCCGACGGCGTCGCAGAGCCTTTCCGCGACAATGCCAACCGGCGCATGATGATCGCCAATCTGCTGATCGACGAGGCGATGCGCCGCCTGCCGCACAGCTGAAGCGCGAACGCAGGCAAACGTTCCGAGGCCCTGAAAGGGCCGTTTCCGGCGCGATTCGCGAATTCTATGTGGGCTGTTTTTCTGCGATTTCAACCGGTGCCCAAGGCACCAAGATTGATTATTTCGCCTTCGGGTAGCAGATAAATCTCCCGCTTTTTGGTGCCTGATATAGTGTATTTTGGGGTCCCAGTGGACCATGCCTACGCCCTTTTCGGTAGGCCGTAGCGCTATTTAGGGAAATAGAATGCAATACAACCTGTTGTAACATAGGGCGGTGCAAATGTTTTCAGGAGACCGCCGACATGCCATCTACGGAAGATCCGAAGCTGCCACGCAACACTGCGCGCAGACATTTTCTAGGTATAGCCGCAGCCGCCGGTGCTCGTCTCGCCGGCGTGGCGACCTTGGCCGCAGCCATTTCCACCTCTCCGGCCAAAGCGATGGGGCGGCTTTGGGGACGCGGCGGCTCCGGTGGCTCCGGCGGGGGCGGTGGCTCCGGCGGAAGTGGTGGCCCCAGTGCCGGTGGTGGTGGCGGCAGCGGCAGCGGCCCACAATGTTTCCTGCGGGGAACGGCGATCCTCACGGATTGCGGTGAGAAGCCTGTCGAGGATCTTCGCATCGGCGATCGCGTCGCCCTTCCTGACGGCAGCAGCCGTCCGGTAAAGTGGGTCGGTCGCCAAAGTTTCAAGAAGAGCGGCGCACGCTGGCCCAAGGATGTCGTGCCGATCCGGGTTTCCCGCCACGCACTGGACGGGCACACCCCCCATTGCGATCTCTATCTGTCGCCTGGCCATGCGCTGTACCTGAACGGCATCCTGATCCAGGTGAAGGACCTCGTGAACGGCACGACGATCGCATCGGTCACTCCCGCCGCCGACGTATCGATCGACTATTATGCCATCATGCTCGATACGCACGAAGTTATCCTTGCCGAAGGTGCTGCGGCCGAAACCTTCCATCTGAAGAACAGCAATCACGAGAACTTCAGCAATTTTGCAGAGTACCTGCGTCTCTATGGCGAGGAACGCCTCGCGATGACATGCTTTGCGCCGTTGCTGGGAGGTGGCTGGTCACATCTGAAAGCGCTTCTTATGCTCGGCGTTTCGCCGCTGGTGCCGATGCGCGATCCATTCGGGAATGCCTGCGAAAAGATCGACGCGCAAGCCAAGGAACTGTCACTCTGACAGGACGGGAATGCGGCCCGGGATCGGGCCGGCTGCACGCGACGCCGCGCGTCGGATTTGCGATGGTATCAAACGAAAGACGTCAAGCGTGCCGCGCATCGGAAAGATCGCGGCGCGCTTCGATTATTCGGCCTTCTTCTCTTCGGCTTTCTTCTCTTCGTCTCCTTGAGGCTCGCCCCCATCAGCATCATCGGCCGTGACGACTGCCGCCGCCTCCGGCGGCTGCGGATTGAAGGTCCAGAACAGCATATAGAAGGAATAGGCGCCCGCCGCGGCCGAGAGCACCGCCCAGAAGGGATCGCCGCCGACAATCTCGAACGCCGCCCAGCCGAAGCAGACGGCAACGATGGCGACACGCACCCAAAGGCGCCGGTATGCCGGATGGTTCGGATCAATCAGTTGCATCTGGGCCCCGCGGTCGCATATGTCACCATGCCCATGGCATGTGTCACACCGGCCATGGCATTTGTTGCGCTTGTCTTTAGTTTGAATCTTGCAAATGTGAAAGAGCCGCGGGCTTGACGCGACGCAGAGAAGATGGAATGAAAATTCCAGATTTATGGCAATTCGGTTTATTTGTTCCGAATTCAAGGAGGTTGCTATGACAGTGAGATTTGGTCTTCTCGGCGCCGGCCGCATCGGCAAGGTTCATGCGAAAGCCGTCAGCGGCGACGCCAATGCGACGCTGGTCGCGGTCGCCGACGCCTTCCCGCAGGCGGCCGAGGCCATCGCCTCGGCCTATGGCTGCGAGGTCCGCACCATCGAGGCGATCGAGGCATCCAAGGATATCGACGCGGTCGTCATCTGCACACCGACGGACACCCATGCCGACCTGATCGAGCGTTTCGCCCGCGCCGGCAAGGCGATCTTCTGCGAAAAGCCGATCGATCTCGACGTCGCCCGCGTCAAGGCCTGCATCAAGGTGGTGGAAGAAACCGGCGCCAAGCTGATGGTCGGCTTCAACCGCCGCTTCGACCCGCATTTCATGGCGGTGCGCAAGGTCATCGACGACGGCAAGATCGGCGATGTCGAAATGGTGACGATCACCTCGCGCGACCCCGGCGCCCCGCCAGTGGATTACATCAAGCGCTCGGGCGGCATCTTCCGCGATATGACGATCCATGATTTCGACATGGCCCGCTTCCTGCTCGGCGAAGAGCCGGTCTCGGTGCTGGCAACCGCTGCCGTGCTCGTCGACAAGGCAATCGGCGAAGCCGGCGACTATGACAGCGTCTCGGTGATCCTGCAGACGAAATCCGGCAAGCAGGCCGTCATCTCCAACTCCCGCCGCGCCACCTATGGCTACGACCAGCGCATCGAAGTGCACGGCGCCAAGGGCATGGCCGCGGCCGAAAACCAGCGCCCGGTCTCGATCGAAGTCGCAAACGGCGACGGCTATACCCGCCCGCCGCTGCATGATTTCTTCATGACCCGCTACACCGAAGCCTACGCCAACGAAATCGCCGCCTTCATCGCCGCGATCGAAAAAGGCACGAAGATCTCGCCCTCGGGCGCCGATGGCCTGGCGGCGCTGGCGCTCGCCGATGCGGCGGTGCAGTCGGTGAAGGAAGGCAAGCTGATCAAGGTTGGCTGACGGCCGGCTTTCGATTTGAGAGAGAGGTGTGGATGGCCGGGTGTTTGCCCGGCCGTTTTGCGTTTTGGTGGCGCGCTGCGGAGCCGGCGAGACCAGCCCCTCATCCGCCTGCCGGCACCTTCTCCCCGTAAACGGGGCGAAGGAGGTATGCCGCGAGCTCTCGGTCCCTCGCCAACGTCGCGCAAGGCACGCCCCCTCGCCCCGTTTACGGGGAGAGGGTTAGGGTGAGGGGCAGTCGGCGCAAACCGGGCAGCTGTGCGGCGGTTTGGAACGTTTGCAAGACCCCTCCCCAATCCCTCCCCACAGGTGGGAGGGGCTAACCTGCTGCGCCGTTTGCGATAACCTCCAGCGTGACAATTCATGGAACTGTAGCAGCCGGCAAGGCCTCTCCTGTTGGTCGCCGTCGGCAGCCGCGGGTTAAGCCCCGCCCCCTTGTGGGGAGGGGTTTCGCAGGGGTTTTGCGCTACTCCGCGCCCTGAACCCCCGAGACCACAATATCCTGGTCGATCACCGACAGCGCCCGGTTGAGGTGACCTTCGAAGACGAGGATCGGTTCGTCGGCGACGACGCGGATTTCCGGCATGCCTTCCATGCGGACGATATGCGACTGGCCCAGCCCTTCTTCGATGCCCTGGCGCAGCAGGTCGTAATAGCGGGTGCCGGGGCCGGTGATGGCGATGGGCATGCTTTCGGTGAGGCTGAGCATGCGCGACAGGCCGTTGCCGAGCGCCAGGCCTGCCTGGCGGAAGGCGATGGTGGAGGTGCGGTGGCCCTGGCGGGCTTTGGCGGCGATTTTGTCGAGTTCGGTGACGGGGACGAATTTTGCCGGGATCGTATCGAGCGGCACTTCGAAGGCGCTGCGCAGGATGGCGTAGAAGCCGGCATAGGCCTCGATGCAGCCGCGGGTGCCGCAGCGGCAGAGACCGCCACCCGCCATGTGCAGCATGTGGCCGAAATTCGGCGCCGAGATTTCCTGGCCGGTCTGGCCGCCACGCCTGACGATGCCGAGGCCGATGCTGTGGCCGAGCGAGAGCGCGGCGAGCGAGCGGAAATCGGCGCCCTTGACGATCTCTTCGCGGGCGCCGAGGGCGGCGGCGACCAGCAGCGTTTCGTTGTCGAGGATGACCTTGGCCTGCCAATCCGGCCTGAGCGCTGATTCGAAATCGATCTGGTCGCTGCCGAAGATCGGCGACCAGACGAGGACAGGCTCGGTCGAGTTGACCAGCCCCTTGCTGCTGATCGAGATCAGCAGCACTTTTTCCTGGGAAATCCTAGAGCGCTCGAGAATGCGGGAGAGCCCGGCGCGCACCCCTTCCACGAAGCGGGCGGCGCCTGCGGGATCATGCGAGCGCTCCTCGCTGAAACGATCGATCAGCTTGCCGGCATAATCCACAAGCGAATATTGCACCGCATCCGAGGAGATGATGACGACGATGAGATAGCCGCAATCGCGGCGCTGGCGCAGGAGCACGCGCGGCCGGCCGCGGCCGCTGGCCGCCTGCTGCTCGGATTTTTCGATGATATGGGCGCGTTCCAGATCGGCTGTGATTGCCGAGATGGTGGCCGAGGAAAGCCCGGTGAAATCGGATATTTCGGTATGCGCGAGCGCGCCGTGGCGGCGCAGCACGGACAGCACGAGCACGCTGTTTCGCTGCCGGACCAGCTCCGTGCTCGACTTGGTCAGCATGAATGCCGCCCTCTCCTCCTGATCTAATTCAATAGTTTAGAGCATGATGTCATCCGAAAACCGCTCACACTTTTCGGCATCATGCTCTGGCCCCACCCAACTTTCCACTGCATCGCCCACCGCTGTTCCGCAAGGGAAATAAGCTGACGGCCCAGTGTTGACAGCCGAAAAAATCTCTGACATCAAATTTCTCGACTGTCGAGAAAATAATCCAAATTTTTCTGGACAGCTTTTCGCGGTGGCCGGAGGAAGCATGGGCTGGGCCGGTCGCAACTCACTCGGGAGGATTTTATGAAGTCTATCTTGAAGCTGATGGCCGGGGCGGCCATTCTCGTTTCCGTGCATACCGCGGCCATGGCTGCCGATCTCGTCGTCGGCGTTTCCTGGTCGAATTTCCAGGAAGAGCGCTGGAAGACCGACGAAGCCGCGATCAAGAAGGCTCTCGAAGCCAAGGGCGCCAAGTATATTTCCGCTGACGCCCAGTCTTCGGCCGCAAAGCAGCTGACCGACGTCGAATCGCTGATCTCGCAGGGCGCCAACGCACTGATCATTCTCGCCCAGGATTCCGACGCCATCGGCCCGGCAATCGAAAAGGCCGCTGCCGAAGGCATTCCGGTTGTCGGCTACGACCGCCTGATCGAAAATCCGGCTGCTTTCTACATCACCTTCGACAACAAGGAAGTCGGCCGCCTGCAGGCCGAGGGCGTCTTCAAGGCGAAGCCCGAAGGCAACTACGTCTTCATCAAGGGCTCGTCCTCAGACCCGAATGCCGACTTCCTGTTCTCCGGCCAGGAAGAAGTGCTGAAGGCCGCGATCGACGCCGGCAAGATCAAGAATGTCGGCGAAGCCTATACGGACGGCTGGCTGCCTGAGAATGCTCAGCGCAACATGGAGCAGTTCCTGACCGCCAACAACAACAAGGTTGACGCAGTCGTTGCTTCGAACGACGGCACCGCCGGCGGCGCGATCGCAGCCCTCGACGCCCAGGGTCTTGCCGGCTCCGTTCCGGTTTCCGGCCAGGACGGCGACAAGGCGGCGCTGAACCGCATCGCGCTCGGCACGCAGACGGTTTCCGTCTGGAAGGACAGCCGCGAACTCGGCACCCGCGCTGCCGAAATCGCTCTCGACCTCGCCGGCGGCAAGGACATGAGCAAGATCGACGGCGCCCAGGCTTTCAAGGGCGGCCCGAAGGGCGTGGAAATGCAGTCTGTCTTCCTGAAGCCGCAGGCAATCACCAAGGAAAACCTCAACGTCGTCATCGACGCCGGCTGGATTTCCAAGGCTGAAGCCTGCCAGGGCGTCAAGGCCGACACTGTCGCTGCCTGCAAGTAAGCACGCTTCGGACTGAACTGCCGGCGCCGCAGCGGAGAGACCGCTGCGGCGCCGGATGCGGATGCGAACTCCAAGGATGCAGTTCCTCCGCCTCGCCGCACCATCGCGGACCTGCATTCCCTGCCGGAAGGGTGTCGCGACGCCACGCCACGGTTTCCGGAAGCATCGCGATGGTCAGTTGAAGAACAGACGATGACGCCGCCAACAGTTTCGGGCACGCCGGCGCACCCGTCCAAACATAATGGGGGAACGGCAAACCCATGGCCGAAATGGTAAAATCAACAGCATCTAGCGGGCCGCGAACGGCGGAAGCCAATCCGGTGACCCGCTTCTTCCGCGCGACCGAGATCGACACGCGTCTGCTCGGCATGATCGGCGCGCTCATCATCATCTGGATCGGTTTCCACATCATCACCGGCGGCCTGTTCCTGACCCCGCGCAATCTCTGGAACCTCTCGGTCCAGACGACCGACATCGCGATCATGACGACGGGCATGGTGCTGATCATCGTCACCCGCAACATCGATCTTTCCGTCGGTTCCGTGCTCGGCCTCTGCGGCATGATCATGGGCGTGACCCAGGCGAAGATCCTGCCTGAGTATATCGGCTTCGACAGCCCCTTCACCTGGGCGATCACGCTGCTGGTCGGCATTGCGGCAGGCTTCCTGATCGGCGCCTTCCAGGGCATGATCATCGCCTTCCTGAACGTTCCCTCCTTCATCGTCACCCTCGGCGGCCTGCTGGTCTGGCGCGGTGCGACCTGGCTTGTGACCAGCGGCCAGACGGTTGCCCCGATGGACCAGACCTTCCGCATCATGGGCGGCGGCGCGGAGGGCTCGATCGGCGCCACCTGGAGCTGGATCGTCGGCATCGCCGCCTGCCTGTTCGTCGTCGCCAGCATCATCGGCTCGCGCCGGCAGCGCCGCCGCTTCGGCTTTCCGCGCCGGCCGATCTGGGCGGAATATTTCCTCGCCATCCTCAGCTGCGTGCTGATCCTCGGCGCGGTGTCGATCGCCAACAGCTATTACTGGCCGATCAATATCGCCAAGAAATATGCCGAGACCAACAATATCCCCTGGCCCGAAACCGGCCTGGATATTCCTTACGGCATCGCCGTGCCGGTGCTGATCGCGATTGTCGTCGGCATCATCATGACCTTCATCGCCACCCGGCTGCGCTTCGGCCGCTATGTCTTCGCGATCGGCGGCAACCCCGAGGCGGCAGAGCTCGCCGGCATCAAGACCCGCTGGGTGACAGTGCGCATCTTCGCGCTGATGGGCGTGCTCGCGGCCATTGCGGCGGCGATTTCCACCGCCCGCCTCAATGCCGCCACCAACTCGCAGGGCACGCTCGACGAGCTTTACACCATCGCCGCAGCCGTGATCGGCGGAACGTCGCTGGCGGGCGGCACCGGCACGATCGCCGGCGCCATGCTCGGCGCGCTGGTCATGCAATCGCTGCAATCCGGCATGGTTCTCGCGCATGTCGACACACCGCTGCAGAGCGTCGTCGTCGGCACTGTCCTCGTCGTGGCGGTCTGGCTCGACACCGTCTATCGCGCCCGTGCCAAGTGAGAGGAGCCCTAGACATGGCTGATCAACGCACTCCCCTTGTGGAACTGAAAAACATCTCGATCTCCTTCGGCGGCATCCACGCCGTGGACAATGCCTCGGTCGATCTCTACCCCGGCGAAGTGGTCGCCCTGCTCGGCCACAACGGCGCCGGCAAATCGACGCTGATCAAGATCCTCTCCGGCGCCTACAAGCGCGACTCGGGCGATATCCTGATCAACGGCGAGCCGGCCGACATCCGCAACCCGCGCGACGCCAAGAAATACGGCATCGAGACGATCTACCAGACGCTGGCTGTCGCCGACAATGTCGACGCCGCCGCCAACCTCTATCTCGGCCGCGAGCTGAAGACCCGCTGGGGCACGCTGGACGACGTGGCGATGGAAGCTTCGGCGCGCGAAGTGATGGGGCGCCTCAACCCCAACTTCAAGCGCTTCAAGGAGCCGGTCAAGGCGCTTTCGGGCGGCCAGCGGCAATCGGTGGCGATTGCCCGCGCCATCCTCTTCAACGCCCGCATCCTGATCATGGACGAGCCGACGGCCGCCCTCGGCCCCCAGGAGACGGCGCAGGTGGGCGAGCTGATCAAGCAGCTGAAGAAGGAAGGCATCGGCATCTTCCTCATCAGCCACGACATCCACGACGTCTTCGACCTCGCCGACCGCGTCTCGGTGATGAAGAACGGCCAGCTGGTGGGCCACGCCCGCACCGAGGACGTGACCAAGGACGAGGTGCTTGGAATGATCATCCTCGGCAAGGTGCCGCCCAAGGCCATCCCCGGCCCCGGCGCCATGCAGATCTGACCGCCGCCAGGCGCCCTGCCCCCAGACAACCCGCTCCGCCGCCCGCAAGGCCGGCGGAGTTTTTTGTGCGCAGCGCGGGAGCTGACGAATAAAAACACCCTGCAAACCGCAAGCATTGGTATTTCTGAGAAATTCGCGATTGAAGCCGGCCGCAAGCTAGGCTAAGAACCACCCATCGGACAGGCGATTCAAACCGCCTTCGGCATGCACCCGTAGCTCAGCTGGATAGAGTGTTGGATTCCGATTCCAAAGGTCACAGGTTCGAATCCTGTCGGGTGCGCCATATCTTCCAGGGTCCGTTCTGGACACATGGGTTACGGTTTATTCCTAAGACATAGGTAACACTTTCGCGCCGAAAGGGTTTGGCAGCAGTTCGAGCCTGCATGTCTCGTCATCGAAGTATCCCAGATCGTAATTCATGAAGCTTGCGAGCCGGATATGGTCTTCGACCTGTTTGATGCCGACGGCCTGGCCGGCAAAGACCAGAAATGCCTTCGAGCCAACGGCCTGTGCAGCGCCTTGTTGCCATCACATCTCCGGCATGGCAGTGAAACAACGGACAACAATTACGCAGAGCGTTGCATATGACGACAACGATCGATTTCGCAGAGATGCGGGCCTTCATCGCCGTCGTGACCGAGGGATCTTTTACGGCCGCAGCGGAACGCCTCGACACCGACAAGGCACGGGTCAGCAGGACTGTTCGGCGCATGGAAGAAAAGCTCGGAGCTCGCCTCCTGAACCGATCGACGCGGCATGTCAGCGTGACCGATGTCGGCCGCGATTATTTCGAAAGGGCTTCTTCGATACTGGCTGCCGCGGAAGCCGCCGAGGCTGCTGTGGCCCAGAAGGCGCAGGAACCGCAAGGACGGTTGAAAGTGACCGCTGGTGTGGAATTCGGGACTACCCAGGTCGACGCCTGGATCGCCGATTTCCTCCGGCGCTGGTCGAAGGTGTCGGTGGAAACGGAATACACGAACCGGATCATCGATCTCGTGCACGAGAGCTTCGACGTCGCCATCCGCATTGGAACTCTGCAGGATTCAGGCCTTTCAGCGCGGAAGTTGGGCGAGCTGTCCTATGGCCTGTATGCTTCGTCGGAGTATCTGCGAAATCGGCCGGACCTCCGCGACGTGGAAGACCTCGCCGATCACGATCTGATAATGCACGTTCCTCGTGGCCGCCCTTCCTGGAGCCTGGTGAATGGCGATCAAATCGAAAAGATCACCCGGACGCCACGCTGCGTGGTCAACAATACGATCACGGCGCGAAACCTCGCACTGTCGGGTTTGGGGATCGTCCAGCTTCCGCGGTATCTTGCGGGTCCGCATGTGGCAAAGGGCGCATTGACGGTGGTCCTGCCGAGCTGGGCACGCAGCACAGTTCCCGTCCATGCCGTCTTCGCCTCCACTCGATATATGGATCCCAAGGTGCGGGGCTTCATCGATCTCTGCCGCGAGCGGTTTAGAGCCGACATATCCCTCACAAATTGAGATCGCGTTTGATTGTCGCCATCAGGGACAACAGTCAGTTGCTCCCTCTCGCACTGTTATCTCTTTGAACAAATCCGCATCTCCAGTCGTGCCGCGGAACGGAACCCAAGCAAGGCGTTCCCGCAGGTACCACGACATGTTGGCGGGCTTCCCGTCGTTCAGAGAGAGAAATCGCAAATGACGCAGATAATTGGAATCATCGGCTCCGGCCTAGTAGGCAAGGCAGTCGCTCGTTTGGCTGTCGCCGCTGGATACCACGTCGTGATCAGCAATTCCCGCGGGCCGGAAACACTCGTCGGACTCGTACAGGAGTTGGGCCCACTCGCCCGCGCCAGCACTGTGGAGGAAGCAATCGAGAGCGCGGATATTGTCTCGATCGCGATCCCGTTGGCGACATTCGAGGCCCTGCCGACGGAGAAGCTCGCGGGAAAGATCGTGCTCGACCAGACCAACTACTATCCCGGCCTGGGAGAGTTTCGCAGAGCCGATCTGGATAACGGCGAGCTGACGTCCAGCGAACTCGTACAGCGGCATCTTCGGAACGCCAAGGTGGTCAAGGGCATCCACAATCTCGGATGGATCCACATGGAAGGCAACGCTCGGCCAAAGGGCGATTCCCGCCGGACCACTCTCCCCATCGCAGGAGACGATGTATCCGCGAAGGATGCCGTCACTCGCTTCATTGAAAACATCGGCTACGACGTCGTCGATGCGGGGTCCCTCGCCGATAGCTGGCGGATCGAACCCAATACGTCGATCTACTTCACGCCCTACACGCCGGAAATTCCTGAGGGCCTGACGGAAGAGGAGGCGAAGAAGGCCTACAAACAGCCAGGCGAACCACTGTCGCCATCTGAGGCGCGGAAGCTCATCGAAACTGCCGAACGTCCCTCGCCGATCGGCGGGACGCTCGAATCCATGCCGCCGGTACATGTCGCGTTGTTCCTTGAACTCGCGAGCGGAGATACGATCAAGAAGTAAGGATTAGGGCGCCTGTTTTCGGGCGCCCTTCACATTCCCGAGGTGATGTCTTTCGGAGATCCCCGCATGACGGCGACAATCGGCTTCTCGGAGATGAAAGTCTTCGTCACTGTCGTGGCGAACGAATCCTTCACCGCTGCGGCGCAACGGCTTGAGACAGACAAGGCGCGGGTGAGCCGGATCGTCCAACGAATGGAGGAGAAACTCGGCGCGCGGTTGCTCAACCGTTCGACGAGGCGCCTCAGCGTAACCGAGGTCGGCAGGGACTATTTCGAGCGCGCGTCATCGATCCTTGCGGCTGCCGAAGCGGCCGAGGCCGCCGTGGCCAACCAGCATCAGGAACCGCAGGGCCGCCTGAAGATCACGGCAACTCCCGAATTCGGAACCACTCGCGTCGACCGCTGGATCGCCGCCTACCTGAAGCAATGGTCGAAGGTCACTGTTGAGACGGTCTACTCGATCCGGTTCGTCGACATCATTCACGAGGGCATTGACGTCGCCATCCGTCTTGGCACCCTGCCGGACTCGGATCTTTCCGCGCGCAAGCTTGGGGAGATCACCTACGGCCTATACGCAAGCCCGGAATATCTTCAGCGGTCCGCCCCGGTGTGGGACGTCGGTGATCTGAACGAGCACGACCTCATCATGAAATCGTCGAAGGGCCGTCCGAGCTGGACCCTCGTCAACGGCGAGACGACCGAACACATATTCCGCGCGCCCCGGTGCGCGCTCGACAACATCGTCGCGGCCAGGAACTTGGCTCTATCCGGGCTCGGCATCGCGCACCTCCCTCGCTTCATGGCAGATCACGACGCTGACCAAGGCACGCTGGTTCGCCTGCTCCCCAACTGGGCAGGCGCGCCCATGCCCGTCCATGCGGTCTTCGCGTCAACGCGATACATGGATCCGAAAGTAAGAAGCTTCGTCGACCTGTGCCGGGAAGCGTTCGGCCACGACTGAACGCCGCCTGCTCGAGTGCGCCCGCCCCGATTGTTGCTTGTCGAAGCAACAGATTGAGGTGCTCCCGGCGTCTAATCCGCTTCGATGGGCATCCTTATGTCTCAAGCCGACGCACGCACCCCAGCGTCAACGCTTGAAGTCAAAGGAACTCAGATGAAAATCGGAATATTGAATGCAGGCAACGTCGGCGGACGCCTTGCGCGTGCTTGGGCAGCCGCAGGCCACGACCTCATGATTGCGAAGGACGGCGAGGATCGGAAACTCGCCCCGCTTTTGGCCGAGTTGGGCAGCAGGGCGCGCCTTGGCACCATCCGGGAGGCCGCCGAATTCGGCGAGGTCATCCTGTTCTCGGTCTACTGGCCGCGAGTCGAGGCAATCGTCGCAGAAGTTGGCGACGCCCTCGATGGCAAGGTCGTCATCGAAACGATGAACCCGCTCGGCGTCACCTCGGACTTCGTGCACTTCCATGACGTTGAATTCATGCGCGACAGTTCGACTTCCGAGAACCTGCAGCAGCGTTTGCCGAAGGCACGGATCGTTAAGGGCTTTAACCTTCTCGCCGCCCCGGTCCTCGAAGCGGCCGCATGGTCGAAGGCGCCTGTCGGACCGGCCGTCTTCTATGCATGCGACGATTCTGCGGCCGGACAGGTAACCCGTACCCTAATCACCGACGCAGGGTTCAGGCCCGTCAATGCAGGGCCTCTCAAAGCCGCCCGCCAGATCGAACAGGTCGCCGTACTCCTGCATAAGATCGCAGACAACGAATTCAACGGCGATGCCGATCTCATCCGGTTGGCCATGACGGTCATCGAAGCGGCGCCCGGCCCCATCGCGCGCGAACGCGTCGCCTGACGGAAGCCCCCAGCTCATTTCGAAAACGAAGGAACATCACATGCAGACACTCAAGGGAAAGACCGCGCTCGTGACCGGAGGATCGCGAGGCATCGGCCGGGCGATCGCCGAATGTCTTGCAAGCCAAGGCGCGACCGTCGCCCTCACGTACAAAGCCAGCAAGTCAGGTGCCGAGGAGGCGGTCAAGACGATCGTGAAAGCCGGTGGCAGCGCGTTCGCACTTCATGCAGATCTGGCCGATGCGGAAGCAATCCCGTCCCTGTTCGAGCACCTTGATCGCGAACTCGCAGAACGAAGCGGCGGCACCGCTCTCGATATCCTGGTCAACAACGCTGGCAATTCCGGATGGGGCGGGCTCTCAGACGCCACGCCGCAAAGCTGGGATGCCATGGTCGCCGTCCATGCGCGTGCGCCGTTCTTTGTCGTGCAGGCGGCGTTGAAGCGGCTTGTCGACGGCGGTCGCATTATCAACGTGTCCTCTGCCGCGGGCGCTCGCCCTATGGCGGTGGTCCCCATCTATTCGATGGTCAAGGCCGCCATCAACAACTTCACGCATGCGCTCGCAGCGGAACTCGGACCGCGCCGGATCACGGTGAACGCGGTCGCGCCCGGCTGGATTCGCACGGACATGAATGCGGTCGTCCGTGAGAACGCGGAGATGGTGAAAGCGATCGAGGCGGATACGGCTCTGAGCCGCTTTGGCGAAACCTCCGATGTCTCCGCCGTCGTCGCGTTTCTGGCCTCCGACGCAGGTCGGTGGGTTACCGCCCAGGTGATCGAAGCCAGCGGTGGCTACAAGCTATAACCAACTTCGCTGAAATCAGTACACGGCCCCAACAGGGGCGGCGGCGGATTTGCCGCTGCCCTCGCTCTAGGTTGCCAGACAAACCGAGGTCGCTCGACTCGTCATAGGGAGCGCCCTCCCCCTCTTTCGGTCAAGTTGCTCTGCCTCGATTCTCGAATTCAACCGATCGGCGGAAGATCTTCGCCAGTCACATCAGCCAGAAGAGACCTAGTGCTACAACACGATGAAGATCTGAAGATATACTCGCTCCTGATCCGCTGGAGTGACGACAACGACAACGAGGGCCACTTCAGTTCGACCATCTGGGCAGAAACGAGGACGAAGCCGAGGCGTTTGTTCGGCAGCAGATGGCGGAGGGAATGGGCGATGATGACGATGACAGGGAGTCTCGATGAGTTGGCTCGCGCATTTTTCTTCATGGCTCAAAAAGCCCCTAAAATTGCATCAATATCTGAAAAATCTCCTTAGAATTGTGTTTGTAAGCTGCGCGGGATCTTCGCAATCAGTTTTGCCAGGGACTGACCACCGTGACCCGTCGTTCAATCATACTGTCCGCAATGCTCGCACTCTTGATCGGCCTCACCGCTGCGATCAGATTTCAGCCCAAATCCATGGTTGGAGTGGAGAGCGCCTTTGCTTCCTGGAATCTGCGCCGGAGCGTTTCGCTCGCCTTCGATCCACAAAATAAGAGGGGCCGCCCATATGAAAGCGCAAAAATCGTTCGAACCGCAATCCTAAGTTCGGATTTTGGAACTGCGCAAAGAGTGACGGAAAATATACTCAAGTTGGGGCACTTGCCGAGCCCGAACACAGATCCTGTCACCAAGTTCCTCGATGCTCTTGTTGATCCGACTGATCCGAGCTTCGGGAGGCAACTGAACGCGTGGGTCGAGAAGAGCCCCGACAGCATGCCCGCTCATTTGGTTCGCGCAAAGTTCTACCACGACGTGGGTTGGCTCCGGCGCGGCCATGGATACGTCAATACTGTTAGCGAAGACGAGATGCAGGCCTTCATGGATGCGATGCGAAATGGCGAGGCGGATGTCATTCGAGCGCTTCAGCTTGATGGTAGTGAACCTTTTCTTCAGTCGCTCCGTCTGGAGATCCTCCGTGGCTACGGCTATTCGGACGAGATGGGCCTGGCTCTTCAAGATAGTGTTTCCAAGTTTCCAGCGTTCTTTCCTCCCTATGATCTCGTGCTCTCGACCCTGCAGCCGAAATGGGGAGGGAACATCGACACCATGTTCCGCTTCGTCGACCATTTTCGGTCTACGGATCCCGACGGCATGGCGACCAAGCTTTTGGATGTCGACGTTTATCGCTACCTCTTAAGCACGGCGTCGACGCAATGCCGGGATAATAGTGAGAACAGCGACTATCAGCGGCTTTCTGACTGTGTTCGTGAGTTCATGAAGGCCAATGCAACTGTCGAGCGCGAGAGCAGGCTCATCGAAGCGTTAGCCGCCATAGGAAAGAAGAACGACTATATCGCCACGAAGGCCGTACAGAAGCTCATTTCCTCTATGATCGACACAGCAGGGTCCGAAATCTATGTCGGGCCGACACTGCAGGCTGCAGCCAATGCATATGATAGCGATACCCGTCTTATCGAAGACGGCAAATCCCGGAATCACTACATGATCGATAGCCTGGTTGCAGAAACCTGGCTTCGGCAAGGCAATCTCGACAATGCGCTTACGAAGTACCAGGAGGCGTTGCGCGACCTTCCACTCACCAAATTCCCCTCGACCTCGGAGCAAGACGCCGCAACAGCGGAGATCAAGGCGCAACTTGCGAAGGTCTACGCCAAACAGAGGCGCTACGCCGACTCCGCCGACGTGGCGCGCGAGGCGGTTGCTCTCGGGGGTAGTGCCGAGGCCCAACTTTGGGTGTGCTACGACAGTTACTGGCTGAAAAAATATGATGCTGCAGTCGATGAATGCGCGGATATTGTCGATGATCAGGAAAATGGACTGAGCGCTCGATATTGGCGTGGAGCCGCTTATCGGGAACTACAGGACGACGACAACGCGATCAGGGAGCTAAGCGTCGTCGCGGAATCGAAGAGTAACTGGCGAGTATCGGCCGCAATTGACCTGTCGATGCTCTATTTCGGTCAAAACGACAATAACGCAGCCCTCAACGTGCTGAATAAGTACGACTACCTGTATGATCTCAAGGCGGCTGGGAAAGATGACGTCGCCGTAGCATTCAACAACAGGTGCTATGCCTATATGGAGCTGGGGGATTATAAAAAGGCCTTGGACGACTGCACCAACTCCCTCGCCAACGGAAACATCCCCGATGCATATAAGAAACAGCAGGAGCTGTTGAAACTGATTGCGTCCCGCTGATGCAGCAGTCGACGCGCGTCCAATGGCAATCGGCCAAAGCTTCTTGGAAAGGGGCCCGTTACCGTCTGACCTTCGATCTCCAGATTGGATCGATAGGCTTGCACCTGCAAGAATCTGAACTGGTGGGCGCGACGTCCGACTCGCGGCACAGGCCGCGATAGCGCCTCGAACAGCCCGCATCCTCAACTCACCGAGCTTCCACATCCCCTCGTTAGCAATTTATTGACCATAAGCTGGCTTTACTGAGCCCGATGGAGCCGGAATTCCCGCCCGTCGTCGCGTGTTCGGTGTGAGACGGGTTTGTTCGTGTTGAAGTATTCACTGCAAGGTTTGTCAGGCGGAATTGCCACGCTCCTGTCGCGTGCGGAGCGCTTCGCAGCGCAGACCATTCTGCCGGCTCTGTTGGCGCTGCCGGCACTTGTCGGTTCCGCATCCTTTGCCTCGGCGGAAGATCGTGCCCTGAAGCTGTTCTTTACCCATACGGGCGAGAAGGCGACGATTACCTATAAGCGCGACGGAAAGTTCGATGCCAAGGGCCTTGCCCAGATCAACCGGTTCCTGCGCGACTGGCGAAGGAACGAGCCGACCCGGATGGATCCCCGGTTGCTCGACCTGGTCTGGGAAGTGTACAAGCGCAGCGGCGGCAAGGATTACATCCACATCGTCTCCGCCTATCGATCGCCCACCACCAACAACATGCTGCGCAACCGCTCGCGCAGCACCGGTGTCGCCAAGAAGAGCCAGCACATGCTGGGTAAGGCGATGGATTTCTACGTTCCCGGCGTGAAGCTTGCGACGCTGCGGGCACTTGCCATGCAGATGCAGGTCGGCGGTGTCGGATATTATCCGACCTCCGGATCGCCCTTCGTGCATCTCGACGTTGGCAATGTCCGAGCCTGGCCGCGCATGTCGCGGCAGGAACTCGCGCGCATATTCCCGAATGGGCAGACGATGCATCTTCCGGCTGATGGCCGGCCGCTGCCGGGATACAATCAGGCGGTTGCGAATTACAAGAAACGCGTCAGCCCCACCGCGATCCAGATTGCCAGCACCGCTGGAGAAGACGAAGAGATGGTGGTCTCGACCAGGTCGAGCCGCGGCACCACGGACGGCAAGCTCGTGACGGCGCTTCTGCCGACGCCGAAAAGCCGGGCATTGAATGCGCTCGCGCTGCAGACCGGCGCGGCCGAGCGGGATGACAAAGGCGCCGCTCCGGATCTTTCGTCCTTGCCGATTCCAATACCGGCGATGCGGCCGGCCGCCCTTGCGCACGACGCGGATGTGGACGACGAACTGGAGACGGCATCGATCGGCCCGATTGCCGCACTGCCGGAGAGGCAGACGCCGGCATTGCCTGATCACGCCCGCTTCCATCCCCGCATTGTGGCACCGGAGGCCTCCAGGCAGGGCGCTGATATGATCGCCTCGCTGCCGATGACCGCTTCCTGGGAAGAAGCAAATTTCCTCGGATCGACGTCCGACGCGGCGCTGATGAAATGGGCGCTGCATTCTCCCGGCGAGGCGATCGGGTTGAGCGCGCCGCGTATCTCGCCCCGCGCGGTTCATCGTGAAGCGAATGTCGCGACGTCGAGTGAGGATGCCATCCCGGTCGCCGCCAGAGGCCCGTTCGATGCCAGCCGGTTTGCGGTTTCGCCCCCGGAGGGCTGACCTCGAACGTCAGCCTGTGCGCTGCGCCTGAGACAAAAGCAGGCGCCCCAACCCCATCGATATTATCGAGATCATGGTGATCGGGAGCATGCGAGCGACCTTGCGGTCAGTCGCAGACGATGCCGTAGATTTCGCGATATTGGTCCAACTGTTCTTTCGGGCCGGCCAGCAGCAGCGGGCATGCGGTGTAGTTTCCCTTCACTTTCCCATTCTCGGTATACATCCAGTCGAAGATATCCGACTTCTCGAATTCGACGCGATCATCGGGCTTGATGTTGTGGATGTACTCAGGCGTATCGCTGAGAAGAGCGGTGAAATGGTCACTTGATGCATTGATCTGATAGACCCACATGAATTCCACATTCGGCGCCATCTGGTCAGTGGTCAGCGCCACACCTTTGGCCTTGTCCGTGAAACCGAGCTTGATGCTGTAATTTTCGGTTCCGGCCGGTGGGTTGCCCAGTTTCTCGAGGAAGCCGTCCAACTCGCTTTTGGATTTCTCATGGGCTTTGGCCATGGCCGGATCGCCGGGCGCGATCAACTGGACGTTGTCGGTGGCCAGAGCGCGTTCGCTGGGAATGATCAGAACGGATAGGCCAAGCATCGAGAAGACTGAAATGACGTTGCGCAACATTCGATGGGTCCAAGATTGTTACTATGTGACGCAACATAGCTATCTCTGGTTGATCTTCAATATCGGCTTGATGCACCTGCGCCGCCGCTGCTAGCCTTCCGATGTTGGGGAGAGTGGGATGGTTACTGACGAGTGGGTTGAACTGTGGGTGATGTTCTGCGCGGCAGGCGGTTTTTGCGCCTACAGCTGGTATTGGTGCATCCGGTCGATCATCTTCTACCGCAAAAACGGTTATGATTTCAGCCAGGATTTCGGCCCTAAAATATCCTGGTCCGGTGGTGGGGGTGATGATCGCCTGTTGGCGACGCCGAAATCGAAGTTCCTGATCGCCATGCCTTTTTCCGTGGTGGCAACCTCTTTTATGTTGCTCTTCACGGTTTTGGCTCTGGCGGGGATTATCAAACTTTGTCTCGATTGCCGTCCATAGCGCGGCGTGCTCGCCAAGAGGCAAGGCACATCCCTTGCCGATTTCGCCGAAAGCGTATTGCGTTCCTATGCCGATAAAGCGGAACGCGCGATCCGCGAGCATGCCGAGGATGAAAGCCGCTGGCAGCGTTATCTTGAAACCTGGGTTTCGCGGCCTTGGGCCGGATGCTGGAGCCGCGTTAGCACCGTGTTAGCGCGCATGATCTACTGTCGTGACGCCAAGGGCCTGGTTATCCGTTGCAACCGGGGCAAGCAGAGTGGCGACGAGCCCTGAAACGTCGACGGCTGACGGAGGTCACATGAAACTGGTGGGCAGCTTGATAGTATTGTGTGCCATCCTGCTATCCGGCGTGCCGGGATCCGCCGCCTCTGGCGGATGGCAGACGGATGGCCAAGGCACGCGATACTGGCACGTCACGCCCCGGCCCGGCCAATGCAACATCAGCCAGGCAAGAAACCGGGCGCTGCGGGCTGGCATCTATCGCAGCGAGATCATACAGCAGGATGACAATGTCATCGTGCTCAGAGGTCTGGATCAATCGGGCGACCGGCGCGAGATCGGCTTCGCCAACATCAGGGGATGCCCCGAGTTGGATGGCTTTGAGGATGCGCGCCCCTGAGGGCATGGCCGGAGTTTGCTCAACGAACGCTACGACCGGATAGCTACTCGCTCTGCCGCAAATTGCGGATCCGGTCGAACAGCACCGCCAGCACGATCGCCCCGCCGATAAACGTGCCCTGCCAGAAGGCATTGATGCCGAGCAGGCCGAGGCTGTTGCGGATCACCTCGATCAGCGCCGCGCCGACCAGGGCGCCGAAAGCGGTGCCGACACCGCCGGCGAGGTTGGCGCCGCCGATGACGGCGGCGGCGATGACCTGGAGTTCCATGCCGGCGCCGATATTGGTGGTGACGGCGCCGAGCCAGCCGGTCTGGACGATGCCGGCAATGCCGGCCGAGAGCGCCGAGATCATGTAGACGGCGACCTTGATGCTGCGCACCGGAACGCCGGTCAGTGTTGCGGCGTGTTCATTGCCGCCGATGGCGAAGACATAGCGGCCGAAGCGCGTCCAGCGCAGCACGAAACCGGTCAACAGCGCCAGGATGACCATGTAGAGCACCGGGTTGGCGATGCCGAAAAACCAGGCGCCGCCGCCGAGCGCCAGCAGCTTGTCATGGTCGGGGCCGAACTGGAAGACGACGGTGTTGTTCGAGGCGACCATCGCCAGGCTGCGCGCAATGGACAGCATGCCGAGCGTCACCACGAAGGGCGGAAAATTGAGATAGGCGATCAGCACGCCGTTGAAGGCGCCGATCACCAGCGCCGTGACGATCGCGGCCGTGATGCCGACCTCGATGGAGTAGCCGGCATTCATGGTGACCGCCAGCACCATGCTGCAGAGGCAGAGCACCGATCCCACAGACAGGTCGATGCCGCCGGTGATGATGACGAGCGTCATGCCGAGCGCGATGATGGCGACGAAGGTGACGTTGCGGGTGATGTTGTAGAGGTTCTTCGCCGTCGCAAAGGAATCGGTGGCGAAGGACAGGAAGAGGCAGGCGAGAAGCACGGCGATCAGCACCCAGAAGGTCTGGCCGCCGACGAACTCCGCAAGCCGGCTGCGCTGCTTCTGTGCAATCGTCTGGTCCAATGTCACTGCCATTTTCGACCTCTCACTCCAGATAGGGCATTTTTCCCCAAGGGCATTTCTTACGGCAGGGATTTCTCCCCTAAGCGGCGGCGCTCACACCTGTTCGATGGCGCCTGTGATCAGACCCGTCACTTCCTCAGGTGAACTCGCGGCAATCGCCTTGTCGGCGACCTTCCGGCCGCGGCGCATGACGATCACCCGGTCGGCGACGGTGAAAACATCGGGCATGCGATGGCTGATCAGCACGACCGCGATGCCGCGGTCGCGCAGCTCGCGGATCAGGTTGAGGACTTCGGCCACCTGGCGGACCGAGATGGCCGCCGTCGGCTCGTCCATCAGTACGATCTTGGCCTCCGACAGCATGGTGCGCCCGATCGCCACCGCCTGCCGCTGGCCGCCCGACATCTGCTTGACGAGGTCGCGCGGGCGGGTTTCCGATTTCAGCTCCTTGAAGATCTCGCCGGCGCGCCGGTACATTGTCTTGTAATCGAGAACCTTCAGGGGGCCGATGCCGCGCCTGAGCTCGCGGCCGAGGAAGACATTGGCGGCCGCCGTCAGATTGTTGCACAGCGCCAGATCCTGATGGACGATCTCGATGCCGTGCTGGCGCGCCTCGACCGGCCGGTGCATGACGATCTCCTTGCCCTCGAGCCGCATCGTGCCTTCGCTCGGCCGGAAGTTGCCGGCGATCATCTTCACCAGCGTGCTTTTGCCGGCGCCGTTATCGCCCATCAGGCCGACGACCTGGCCGGCTTCGAGCGTAAACGACACGTCGTTGACCGCCTGGATGGCGCCGAAATGTTTCGAGATATTGGTGAGTTCGAGAACCGCGACCAGCCGACTACCCTCCTCGGAACCTGCAGGCCTGCCTCACCGCCGGCTGCCGATACCCGGCTGCCAGTCGGACGCCTGCGATCTCGCTCGGCCGATCTCCTCCCGGAAAAGCGATTATCTTCATTAATGCAAAAGCGCCCGGAATCGTCAATCAAATGTCCGCTAAATCAGTCCCTCACCGCAAAAATCTATTTTGTACGATAAATACAGATTGACGCCGGAAACGCGCGCATATTAGCTGTTGCTGGGGAGAGAGGTATGCTGATCCTTGTCACCGGGGCTACGGGCAAGGTCGGGCGGCGCTTCATTGCTGGGCTGCTTGACGAGCCGCGATTTTCCGAAGCGCGCATTCGCGCGCTTTGCCATAATCGTGTGCTCGAGGAAACCGACCGCATCAGTGTCGTCAAGGGCTCGATTGCCGACAGCGATGTCGTGGCCGCGGCAATGGACGGCGTCACCCATGTCGTGCATCTTGCCACCTGCAAGGAAATCCCTGAAGATGTGATGGACATCACCGTCAAGGGCCTGTTCTGGCTGCTCGAGGCGTTTCGCGCCAGCCCGACGGCAAAGCAGTTCATCCTGATCGGCGGCGATGCCGGCATCGGCCATTTCTTCTATCGCCATGACGGGCCGGTGACCGAAAAGACGCCGCATCGCGCCTATCCCGGGTGCTATGCGCTGTCCAAGGTGCTCGAAGAGGTGATGCTCGAGCAGTTCACCATCCAGTACGGCATCAACAGTTGCTGCCTCAGGGCGCCCTGGATCATGGAGAAGGACGATTTCAAATTCACGCTGTCCTTTGGCGACGATGTCTTCGGCGGGCCGGACTGGAAGACGCTGGTGCCGGCTGATGATGCCGAGCGTTACGCGCATAATGGCACGGTGCCGCTGCTGCGCGATGCCGACGGGCGGCCGCTGAAGCGCAATTTCGTCCATGTCGACGATCTCGTCGCGGCAATCCTGGCGGCAATCGACAATCCGCGCGCCAAGGGGGAGCTTTTCAACATCTCGATGGATCGGCCGGTCGATTATGGCGAGGTCGCCGATTTTCTCGCCCGCACGCGCGGGCTCGGCTCGGTCGATATCGCAAGCCAGTTTCACTCGAACTGGATGGACAACAGCAAGGCCAGATATCTTTTGGACTGGAAGCCGGTCTACGATCTGGAAAAGCTGATCAATTCGGCTTGGGACTACCAGCGTTCGAGGGAGGAGCCTCGGGTCGTCTGGTATCCAGGTTGATGACGCGGCGGGTGCAGAAGCGCCCGTCTTTTTCAATGGGAGGAAGCTATGAGGAAGGCATTATTGCTTACAGCTGCAGTCCTGGCGTTGACGGCCGGACAGGCGCTCGCCGCCAAGAAGCAGCTGGTCATCGTCGTCAAAGGCCTCGACAACCCGTTCTTCGAGGCGATCAACCAGGGTTGCCAGAAGTGGAACAAGGAAAACGCATCCGCCGAATATGAATGCTTCTACACGGGTCCGGCATCGACCTCCGATGAGGCCGGCGAGGCGCAGATCGTCCAGGATATGCTGGGTAAAGCCGATACCGCCGCCATCGCCATCTCGCCGTCGAACGCCAAGCTGATCGCCCAGACGCTGAAGACCGCCAATCCGAGCGTTCCGGTGATGACGCTCGATGCCGATCTCGCGGCAGATGATGCGGCGCTACGCAAGACCTATCTCGGCACCGACAATTATCTGATGGGCGCCAAGATCGGCGAATATATCAAGAAGGCCAAGCCGAAGGGCGGCAAGATCTGCACCATCGAAGGCAATCCCGGCGCCGACAACATCCTGCGCCGCGCCCAGGGCATGCGCGATACGCTGAGCGGCCAGAAGGGCCTTGCGGCACTGAAGGGTGAAGGCGGCTGGACTGAGGTGGCCGGCTGCCCGGTTTTCACCAATGACGACGGCGCCAAGGGCGTGCAGGCGATGACCGACATCCTTGCCGCCAATACCGACCTCGATGCCTTCGGCATCATGGGTGGCTGGCCGCTGTTCGGCGCCCCGCAGCCCTATCGCGACCTGTTCAAGCCGATGGCCGACAAGATCGCCAAGAACGAATTCGTCATCGGCGCCGCCGACACGATCGGCGACGAAGTGGCGATCGCCAAGGAGGGCCTGGTCACCGCGCTGGTCGGCCAGCGGCCGTTCGAAATGGGCTACAAGGCGCCAACCGTGATGATGGACCTGATTGCTGGAAAGAAGGTCGAGGATCCGGTGTTTACCGGGCTGGACGAATGCACCAAGGATACGGTGGATACCTGCATTCAGAAGTGATCCTGGCTGTCGGTCTGCGCCAATGGCTGCCCCTCACCCTAACCCTCTCCCCGTTCTGACGGGGAGAGGGGACGTGCCCTGCGCGAGGTTACGTGGGAACCGAGCGGTCGCGGCACATCCCCTTCGCCCCGCAAGCGGGGAGAAGGTGCCGGCAGGCGGATGAGGGGCAGCTCGGGACCTCTGAGAGCGCTCCGGACATCAGACCTGCGCACCGATCCAATCCGAAAATGCCTGCATCGCCGCCGTGACCGGCCGCGACTGCAGGCGCGTCAGCCAATAGCTGCCGAGCGAAATGGCAGTGGCGAAGGGCTGCACGATCGCGCCCGAGGCGAGATGCCTTGTGAACATCGACGGCGGCGCCAGCGCGACGCCGAGCCCCTGGAGGGCGGCCTCCATCATGCCGACGGAGGAATCGAAGACGATGCCGGCATTGACCTGCGCGGTGGGGGCAACGCCTGCCGCCTGAAACCAGCTGCTCCATTCATCCGTCCGGTAACTGCGCAGCAGCGTGGCCCCGGCAAGATCTTCAGGCGATCGCAGATGCTCCGCCAGTTTGGGGATGCAGAGCGGCGAAAGCGGCGCTTCGAACAGCCGTTGCGCCTCGGTGCCGTGCCAGGAGCCGCTGCCGAAGCGGATGGCGAAATCCAGCCCTTCGGCGGCCGGATCGACGCGGTTGTTGTTGGTGGAAATGCGGAGATCGATAAAGGCATGCCGGCGCTGGAAATCCGCAAGCCGCGGCAACAGCCAGCCGACGGCGAATGTCCCGACCACGCCGAGAAACAGCAGCTCCCGCACCTGCCCGGCTTCGATCCTGTCCAGTGTCGTCGCCATCTGATCGAAGGAGGCCGTCACCGTCGGCAGCAGCGCTTCGCCTTCCGCGGTGATTTTCAAGCCGCGGGGAAGACGCTGGAACAGCGCCACGCCCAATCGCGTCTCCAGGCCTTTGACCTGCTGGCTGACCGCCGCCTGGGTGACGCAGAGCTCGATCGCGGCGCGGGTGAAGCTCAGATGCCGTGCCGAGGCTTCGAAGGCGCGCAGGCCGTTCAAGGGGAGGAATTGCCGAACCATCAAAGGCCTATGTTTTGCTGCATGTCGTTCTGCCGGAACCGCCGCACGCTTCCAGGCGACATGCATTAGATTTTCTTGTGGCTGCTGCGAGATATCATCATTTGTGATTGCAAAACAGCGCCGATAAACCTCCTCCCCATGCGCTTTGCGCCGGTTTGGCTGCCCTGTCGATTTGGAGGATGATGGTTATGAACAGCGTTGGGATAAGAATTTTATCGGCCGTTTTGCTCTCGGCCTGCGCCTCCGCAAGCGGTTTTGCCGCCGACGAAACGACAGTGAAGGCGGTCACGGATGCCGCGATCAAGCCGATCATGGAGAAATACGCCATCCCCGGCATAGCCGTCGCCATCACCGCCGACGGCCGGGACCACATCTTCACCTATGGCGTCGAGTCCAAGGACACCGGCAAGCCGGTGGCACCGACCACGCTGTTCGAACTCGGATCGATCAGCAAGACCTTCACCGTGACGCTGGCATCCTATGCGCAAGCACGCGGACAGCTTTCGCTGTCGGACAAGGTCGGCAAATATCTGCCTGGAATGACGGGAAAGCCGTTCGGCGATGTCGCCCTGATGCATCTGGCCACCCACACGGCAGGCGGATTTCCGCTGCAGCTTCCCGACGAGGTCAAGACCGAAAAGCAGCTGCTCGGCTATTTCGAAGCCTGGCGGCCCTCCTATGCGGCGGGGACGCAGAGAAGTTACGCCAATCCCAGCATCGGCATGCTCGGCTATATCGTCGCGAAATCCATGCACGGGGATTTTACCGGTTTGATGGAAGGTAAGCTGTTTGCCGCGCTCGGTTTGAAAAGCACCTATATCGATGTGCCGAAAGCGCGGCAGGCCGACTATGCTCAAGGTTATAAGCGCAGCGGCGAGCCGGCCCGGATGACGCCGGCCGTGCTTTCGGCCGAAGCCTATGGCGTCAAATCCACCGCAGGCGACATGATCCGCTTCGTCGGCGCCAATATGGGCATGCTCAAGCTCGACGAAAAACTGCAGCGGGCCATCGCCGACACCCATATCGGATATTTCAAAGCAGGGGCGATGACCCAGGATCTCATCTGGGAGCAATATGCCTATCCCTTAAGCTTGAACGACTTGCTGGAGGGCAATTCGCCGGCGATGCTGAAGACCATGCCGGTTTCGGAACTGCGTCCGCCGATGCAACCGCGCGACGATGTGTGGATCAACAAGACCGGCTCGACCAACGGTTTCGGCGCCTACGTCGCCTTCATTCCCAGGGACCGGCTCGGCATCGTCATCCTGGCCAATAAGAACTATCCCAACGAGGACCGCGTCGCCGCGGCCTATCAGATCCTGACGGCGCTTTCGGCCGACTGAGCCGAACACAGGCCTCGCCGACGCAGGTGTGCATCGCTCGAACTCCGCAGGGTGCTTGCGAAGATCGGATCGGACTTTAGCCCGATGCGCTGGCCGGCGCGCTCGTGATAGCCAAACCGTTGTGATTGGTGGGTGACTTGCCGCAGCGCCCCACTGCCGAACCCAGCGGCACTACCTTAAGTAAAAGGCATCAATAATTAAGATTAATAGGCGAGTAATTTCCAGAACACTTCTAATGAATTGCCACGCCTTAAAGGTGATGCTAATAAACATTCACCTCAAACGTCACAAGGCACAATGCAATGAAAAGCGTATTGATTTCTGGCGGGGCTGGATTTATCGGATCGCATTTGTGTGACCGGCTTTTACTTAGAACCGACGTCCAGAAACTGGTCGTTGTTGACAACCTCTGGACCGGACTTTTCGACAATATCGCCCACATCAGAGATCCCCGTTTCCACTTCGTGAAATCGGACGTCGAGACGCTGCAGACGTCGGAGAAGTTCGATGAAATCTACCATCTGGCGTCCCCGGCATCGCCGCCATGGTATATGAAGGAACCGAAGAGGACGATTTCCGCCAATCTTCTCGGGGCATTCCGGCTGCTGGAGCTCTTGAAGAAGGGCGGTCGCTTCGGCTTCACCTCGACCTCCGAAGTTTATGGCGACCCTCTGGTGTCGCCGCAGCCGGAATCCTACAAGGGCCAGGTGGATTGCACCGGACCGCGCTCGTCCTACGACGAGAGCAAGCGCTGCACGGAATCGCTGCTGTTCGAAATGCAGCGCACCCAGGGGCTCGACCTCAAGGTCGTCCGTCCCTTCAACATTTACGGTCCGCGCACACGGCCCGATGACGGCCGCGCCGTCTCCAATTTCATCACCCAGGCGCTGGCGGGCCGGCCGATCACCGTGTTCGGCGACGGCAAGCAATCGCGCAGCTGGGGCTATGTCGACGACGTCGTCGATGGTTTCGCACGATATTTCTGGATCGATGAAACCGACTACAAGGGACCTCTGAACGTCGGCAACGATCGCGAGATTTCGGTTCTCGAAGTCGCCCAATATGTGTCCAAGCTAGTCGGCGGCGTACCGATCGTCTTCGAGCCGTCACCGCCGCAGGATCCCACCAACAGGCGGCCCGACCTGACCAATGCGAACTACGTCATGCCGGAATGGTCGTGCAAGATCAGCTACGAGCAGGGCGTCGCCATGACGCTCGACTGGTTCCGGGCAAAAATAAAGCTCGGCGCGGCGGAATAATCATCACGGCTTGCGGGCGTCGCGCCTGGGACGGCGCGGCGTATGCTCACGGTACGATTTGAGAGAATGGTAATGCGTGAATCAATACCGTCCGATTTGAAGGATGTGAATTTCCCCGTACCGATCCACTATCTCGATCTGGCCTCCGGCCATATCGACGCCGTGTCGTCGCCGCTCTCCGACGGGCTGGTGGTCTTTCTGTCGGATGGTCTTCCGGTCGGACAGGCATATATCGAAAAGCCGGAGACGGCGGCGGCACTGGCCGAGCGTGCCGTGCGGCCGGATACGCTCGAGCATTTCGCCCAAGTCGCGCAAACGCCTCTGCGCAATCGCGATGTCAGCATTCTGATCTGCACCAAGGACCGGCCGGAGGAACTGCGCCGGTGCCTCGCCTCGATCCCCGAACAATCGCTCCGTCCCGTCGCCATCATCGTGGTCGACAATGCCTCCTCAGGCGATGCAACCCGTCGCGTGGTGGAAGAAGCCGGCGCCACCTATGTCCGTGAGGATAGGATCGGCCTCGACTATGCCCGAAACGCTGCCGTGCGCGCGGCAACGACGGAATTCGTCGCCTTCACGGACGACGATGTGGTGCTTCACGAACGATGGCTCGAGAACCTGATGAAGGGGTTCGACCAGCCCGAAATCGGGTGCGTCACCGGCCTCGTCCTTCCCGGAGAGCTTTCCACGCCCGCGCAGCTGATATTCGAAAGACACTGGGGGTTCGGCCGAGGCTATCGGCGCAGGGACTTCGATCGGCACTTCTACCGCCGGCATAAGCGGCATAAAAATCCCATGTCGATGGTCGGCGCAGGAGCAAGCCAGGCGTTTCGTCGCAAAGTGTTCGATGAATGCGGATTATTCGACGTCCGACTCGGCGCGGGGGCGGCTGGGTGTTCCGACGACTCCGAATTCTGGGATCGGCTTCTCCATCATGGCCATACTTGCCGCTACGAGCCGACCGCGGTTTCGTGGCATTTTCACCGCAAGGACATGGAAGGGCTGGCAAAACAGATCCATCAATATATGAAAGGCCATGTCGCTGCGCTGCTGATCCAGTACCAGAACACCGGCAAGCTGGGCAATCTGCGCCGCATGCTGATGTCGCTCCCCTGGTATCATCTCAAAAGGTTCGCGAAGCGGCTCGAACGCGGAGCGACTTCGGACAACTTCTTTCTGAAGGAAGAGGTTCTGGGGAGCCTGCAGGGCGCATTTTATCTTCTCGGCCGCTGGAAAATGCAGCCATGGTGACGGCGTCGAGACCTGCGATCTCTTTTCTCATCCCGGCCTATAATGCCGCCGGTACGCTGTCGGATTGTCTGGGCAGCCTGCAAAATCAGACGATATCGAACTGGCAGGCGGTCGTGGTGGATGACGGCTCGACCGACGGGACTTGGGAGGTCCTTGAAAGCCTTGCCAACGCGGACGGGCGGATTACGCTTTACCGTCAACTGAATGCCGGTGCCGCCGCCGCACGCAATGCAGCCGCTCAGCTTGCCGCTGCGCCTCTCCTCTGCATGCTCGATGCCGACGACTGGCTGGATCCCGCCTTCAACGAAAGCATGCTGCCGATCGCCAGCAACCAGTCTCAGCCACTAATCGCCCATTGCAGCTATCGCCGCGTCACGGCCGACGGCCGGATGCAAAAGATCGAGCAGGCGCATGATCTTACCGGAGATCGTGCAATCCAACAATTTTCGTCAATTTGCGCTCTGGCCATTCATACGGCAGTCTTTCCCAAGCGCCTTTTTACGGAACTGGGCGGCATGGATGTCACATTACAAACCTGCGAGGACTGGGATCTCTGGCTTCGCATGGCGTTCGCCGGGGCTCGATTCCAGCGGGTGGACAAATGCCTGGCCTTCTATCGAATGAAGGCCGGCTCTCTATCGTCCGATCCGATTAGGATGATGCGGGACGCGATTGTCGTGACGGAAAGGGCGCGGGCCTTGCAAGTTGAGCGGAGCTTGCCGACGCAGGGCGAGGACGACGCTTGGCCGAAGCCCGCCCTTAGCCAGCTTCGCGTCTTCATTTGGATCGCGTCGATGCATCTTTGTGCGGAAACCGATCCCAAGGACCTGGCCGAGCTTCTGCCGGAATTTCCCGATGGCTCGGGCCACGAAGACATGATGGCGGTGGCCATCCTTCATGGGTTGCAGACGGGCCAATCGGTTGAGAATACTGCCGCCCTGATCGACCTGATGGACTCGTGGGCACCGGCAGTCGCGCGGCTCCTCGCCCTCATCGAAAGCCATTCGCTGGCCGGAACCGCACGAAAGACAGAGCAGCTTCTTGCCTGGCGGCTTTCATCAGAAGCCGTCTCGCGTTCTTTTAAGCTCGGACGCGTCCAGACTGTGGGCGTCGACGTCAACAAGCTCGCGAAGATTACCAAGGCCGTCGAAGCCGATACGCTGGTACTGCAGCTTTCGTCTGGACAGAAACATATCGGTGCCCACGTGGGGCCGCTATGGGGAGATCTGTCGGTCGGCGCATTGGTTCGCCTGATCGTCCGGGACATGCATGCAGGCGGTCGGCTGCCCACGCCCAGGACCTTCGCCTATGCGCGCCACTGGTTATTCGAAACCTTGCGTAACTATAGAGGCTTCCTTGGGATTCTTCGTCGGGGAGGACGACGGCGGGGACGCCTCGGCCGCCTTGTCCAGTCAACGCGCGACGCAGCTCTTATAAAATCTCTGGCAGGCGACGGGGAAACGGATGACCAGCGCCTTTCGAAGGCAGATCGGCAAGATGAGCGCTTGCATGGCGCGGTGTTAGCCGAGCGCCGCGGAAAAAAAACGGGAAAGGAAGCCCTTTTGTCAGAGGCCGCTTCCAAAGAGGAATATTGGGAACGGGTCTTTGAGCATCCCGACCCATGGAACTACGTGTCGATCTACGAACAGGTCAAATACGAGCAGACGCTGGGCCTTGTCCCGGAAGGGATAGGCAAGGCATTGGAACTTGCCTGTGCGGAGGGGATATTCTCCGCCAAGCTTGCGCAAAAGGTCGGGACGCTGACGGCAACGGACATCTCGCGTCGTGCGATCGAAAGAGCATCCGAGCGATGCCGAGAGTGGGGGAATGCCGAGTTTCGTGTCCTGGACTTCGCAGGCGACGACATTCCTGGCGGACAGGACCTGATCGTCTGCTCGGAAGTCCTCTATTACATGGATGACGAACAGGTCTTGGAGCGGGTCTGCCGAAAGATTGCCGCAGCACTGAAGCCAGGCGGCTGTCTGATTACCGCTCACGCCCATCTCCGGCGAGACGAGCCCGAAAGGACCGGTTTCGATTGGGACAATCCGTTCGGTGTCGGCACCATCAGGAAAGTCTTTTCGAACCTGCCGGACCTTACCCTGGAAGAAACGATCGAGACCGAGCTTTACGCCATTCATCGGTTCCGCAAGCGTGAAACGTCCGTACACACACTGCGGATTGAACGGCACGGTGTCCCATTGGACACGGAGGTGGCCAAGAGCATCATCTGGGGACCGGCCGGTGTCGAACGAGTGGCGGCGTGGTCGAACGAAGTGACGACCTCGATCCCGGTGTTGATGTATCACAGAATCGCGCGCGAAGGTCCCGATCGGCTGCGGCGTTTCCGGATCGCGCCGGAGATGTTCCGCCAGCAGATGCAGTTTCTCCGGCGGCAGGGCTACTATGGGCTGACGGCCGATGCGCTGGCCCATCTGCTTCAGGTGGGAAAGCCGATACAGGGGCGGCCGGTCGTCCTGACCTTCGATGATGCCTATCTCGATTTTTTTACCGAAGCCTATCCCATCCTTGTAGAGAACGGCTTCAGCGCCGACGTCTTCGTCGTGACGGACAAAGTGGGCGGCCGATCGGATTGGGATGCCGCTTACGGTGAGCCAGCCCCTCTGATGTCTTGGAACGACATTGAGGATCTCCATCGAAAGGGCATCCGATTTGGGTCTCATCTGGAAACCCACACGCCGGCGAGTGCGCTGGATAACGCCACGCTACTGGCCGAAGCGGTTCATTCTCGCAAGACGCTGGAGAACCGGCTCGGCGCGGCCACGACATCTATCGCTCTCCCCTTCGGCTGCACCGATTTCCGTGTTCCCGGAATTCTGGCCGAGGCGGGATATCAAATTGGCTTCACCACCAGGCCGGCAAAAGCGGGCTTTTCGGACAAGCTGCTGTCACTCCCGCGCCTCGAGGTACGCGGCGATTTACCCATCACGGCGTTTGCCGAACTGATGGGCCATCCCAACGCCTTTATCGGATAATGCCATGATCATTGACCCTCCTTTGGTGACCGTCATCATTCCCGCGTACAATGCGGAGGCGACCCTCGTGCAAACGCTGCGAAGCGTCTCGGCCCAAACCTATGAACACCTCGAGATACTCGTCGTGGACGATGGATCGCGGGACGAAACATTCGAACTGGCGACACAATATCGCCTTTCTGACCCGCGCGTTCGTGTCCTTCGCCAGCAAAACGGCGGCGTCGCCCTTGCCCGCAACTACGGTATAGAAGAGGCCCGCGGCAGCTACATCGCACCGATCGATGCCGATGACCTCTGGCACCCTCTAAAAATCGAGATGCAAGTCCGCGCGCTCGGGAAATTGTCGACAGGCCACGGCGTCGCCTACAACTGGTACGCAGCAATCGACGGGAACGACGTGATTTTCAGCCACTCGGGTCCCGTGCTCTATGAGGGCGACGTCTTCGAAATATTGGTCGGGGAAAATTTCATCGGCAACGGCAGCACCCCCCTCATGCCGCGGGCGGAAGTCCTGGCATGCGGGGGTTATGATTCTGCCCTGCGTGATCAGGGAGCCGAGGGATGCGAGGACCTGAAGCTCTATCTCGCATTGGCTGAAAGACTACCCTTTGCAGTGGCTCCCGATTTCCTGACCGGTTATCGTTTTACCGCAGGCAACATGTCGAGCAACGCCTCGCGCATGCTGAAATCCCACGCTCTGGTGATGGCAGACGTGAAGCGGCGCCATCCCGATCTTGCCGCCGCCGCCACCCGGGCGGAATTCCATACGGCGTGCTGGTATTTCAAGAAGGCGTTTGCCGGCGGCAACTACGGGCAGGTCAGGAAAGTGGCGTCTCTCCTTGTCAGGAGATTCCCGTCAAGGCTTGTCGGCCAGGCTGTCAGGCATCTGTGGCGCCAAGCGAAGCGGCAGCGCAGGAAACTGTTGAAACGGATACGTCGTAGGTCGCACGCGTGGCCGAAAGGGGCGGCTCCGAAAAGCGTGGCGCTCCCCATCATCGGCACGTCGTTTTACGACCTTGTCGCAGCCACTCCAACGATACGGACAGGCGAGCTCATCAATTCCCGGATGGATCATTTATGATGACGCTACGGAAACCCGTTCTCCGCAGGTCGTGGGGCGCCTTCAACGTTATTGTCGCAGCGCGTTTCCGCGAACTTCTGGAGCTCGTTCCCTCGCTCCGGTTGAAAACCTCCGTCCTGATCGTCATCGGTATCCTGACCGGGCTATCGGAAATGGTGGGGATAACCTTGCTGGTCAGCCTCGTTTTTGCCCTCAGCCAACAAAGCCCTGCTTCCGGGTCCGTCGCCTGGCTACCGGCATACTTTGGCGGATTGGAATCTTCCATCACGAAGTCGATGCTAGTCGCCGTGCTGATCTGCGCGATCATCCTGAGGATCATTCTGGGCTTCGTCAACGACATCATCGCAAGCACCGTAAGCCATCAGATCAGCGAGAGTATTCGTCACCGTCTTTACGCAAAGATTCTGACGATCCCCTTCCAGCGATTTCAACGCTATGAGCGCAGCGATCTGATCAATGTCATCGCCACCGAATCCTATTCCGTGGCCTCCGCTCATACCGGCCTTGTGCGCCTGGGAATCAGTCTCGGGACCATCATCATCTTCGGGATCGGAATGCTCGTAATGGCATGGCCGATTGCTGTGCTCGCGGTGATGTTCGGCGTCGTCCATAACCTCAGCCTCGGCTTGTTTGCAGCTGCCTATCGCCGTCTTGGCGCCGCCAGTCTTTCAGCTCTGGAAGAATTGACCCATCTGAGCTGGACCACATTGCAGACGTTAAAGGCGGTGAAGAGCTTCGGTCTGGAAGACGACCACAAAGGTATTTTCGAAACCTTGTCCAAGACAGTGGGGGAAACCTGGCGCCGTTCGGATCGGATGGGGGCAGCAACGTCGCTTCTGAGCGAAACGCTGACATTCGGGGTGATCCTGACGATCATCCTGTCCTCGCAGGTCCTGCCGGTCGATTTTCGGGCCGCCCTGTCTGCCACGATACTTCTTTACAGGCTCCAGCCACATATCAAGCAATTCGATTCCCAGCTGCTGCGCTTGCATGAAATCGAGGCCTCACTGCAAAACGTGCTCGCGCTGATCGCGGAACAGGACGACGCCAGGAAAACTGCAGGCGGAGAGGAACTGCGACATCTAAAACAGGAGATCGTTTTCCACGATGTATCCTTCTTCTACGAAGAGGCCAGAATGCCTGCCGTGCGTCATGCCAGCTTCTCGATCAGGGCAGGCGAGACCACGGCTCTGACCGGACCCAGCGGCTCCGGCAAAACTACGATCATCAACATGCTCCTCGACCTTATTCAGCCGACCGAAGGCCGGATCACGATCGATGGCAAGGACCTCTCGACTATCGAGCGATCCAGCTGGCTGCGCCTGCTCGCGGTCTCGGGCCAAGACGTCGAGCTTATGGATGGCTCCGTCCTCGACAATATCCGCTTCCGTCGCGACATCCATGAGGAGGATGTCCGCTGGGCGGCAGATATGGCCTGCGCCACCGAATTCATCGAGAATCTGCCCTACGGCTTCGACGAATGGCTGGGCGACGAAGCGATCCGGCTTTCGGGTGGGCAACGACAGCGCATCGGTCTGGCGCGGGCGCTGGCCGGCCGGCCCGACATATTGCTCCTAGACGAAGCGACCAGCGCACTCGACGAGGAGACGGAGGGGCGCGTGCTCTCCCTCCTGCTCAGGGAATATGACGGCCGGACCCTGATCGTCGTCAGCCATCGCCCGTCGGTCGCAAGGTTGATGAAGAACCGGATCGACCTGCGTCCGGCCACAACAGCGGATGGGTTGCTCTATGGCGGCTGAGCCTCTATCCGGATTGACGGTGGCAGTCGTCATCCCTGCCTACAATGCCGAAGAGTTCATCGTCGCCACACTTCGATCGGTTGTCGACCAGACCCATTCGGCACTCGAAATCATCGTCGTGGACGACGGCTCAACCGACGATACCGCATCGATCTGTCGCGAGTTCGCCGCAGCTGATCCGAGGATCACGATCCTGTCGACCGAAAATCGCGGTGTAGCCGCGGCGCGCAATGCCGGGATCGAGGCATCCAGGTCCAGCTATATAGCCTTCATCGACGCAGACGATCTCTGGCATCCCACCTATGTCGAAAGGATGCTGTCAGCGCTCCATCCCCTGCCGGACGCGTGGGGCGCGGTGTATGCTCTTCACCGCTTGATCGATCCCGCGGGATACTACATGAGATCCGGCTCGTCAGTGAACGCAAGGGACTCGATTCTAGCGCGCCATCTCGTCTTCCGCTTTGTCGGCAATGGCAGCGGCTTCATGGTGCGCCGCGCCGTCATAGACAAGATCGGCGGCTACGATCCGAGCTATGCCGATCGAGGAATTGGAGGATGCGAAGACTTCGATTTCGAACTCCGCACCGCCGAACATTTCAAGATCGAGGCCGTGCCACTTGGTCTGGTGGGCTATCGCGTTCATTCCGCAGCCATGTCTGCCGACAGATCCCGAATGGCGCGATCGCTTTTGGCGGCGACCGAGCAATGTGTCTCCCGCAACCCCGAGCTTCCCGCTTTCGTCGTCAGCTGCGCCCACACCTCGGCTCACCTCTATGCATTCTCAAAATTTGCAGCTTTGAAAGATTGGCACAGCGCCGCCGCCTCGTTTAGGCGCATCTATGATCATAGCCCGATGCTCGCTTCGGGCGTGCTGGCCAATTTAATCGTTTCAAAAGCGAAGCGAGCCGCACGCAAGGCGCTGTCCAAAGCTTGGCCCACCGATGATCAAAAGGAAAAAAATGCTCAGAAATTCGAAGAGATAGATCCACTATGCCCCTTGGTGGGCGGTTGGTCCCTCTTCAGGACGAAAGCGTTGCTCCGGCGCTTGTCGGAGGTCGATCGGTCTGGCGAATGCTCTGCTGCGACCTCGTCACAGCAGACGTGATGCTGGCGACCAACCGGTCAATATCTCGCTAGAACACTGGAAATGCGATATTTCGCCAGAATAACAATAAGTAAAAATCAATGAAACCGGTGAAAAAACCATCATCATCAATAATGACGTGTGACAATACACGATTTACCTGCAATTATATCCACGCACTGTGCAAGCGTTTCTACTGGAGGACCCGTCACCCACCCCGGCGGGTCCTCTGCTTTTCTTCCCCGCGGTTCGCCGGAAATGCGATTGCCGTTGTCTTTTGTCTCGACATGGAAAATATTGCTCGAATAGTAATATCGCCTGGGCAGAGATCGGCCTCACGAGACAAGCTCGCATTTTCCAACGGACAGGACCTCCCGCCGCTCGCCCCAGCAACATCATAATCTATATTTCAAGTGCAAAGATGATATTCATGAATGCCTTAAAATCTTGCCAACAGCCGATGTCATACAGTTGATCTCTGGGCATGATAGACAATAATAACGCGCGATAACCATAAGACAGCACATCCAGTGATTATATGCATATAGAATTCATGTCATCTTTTAATTGATATTTAAATACAACCTCCATCTGAAACTTATTATTTAACCTTTTGATAAAAATTTTCTTCACAACACCGGTTATCAGCCGCAGGTTATTCTGCCTTTAATTGCCGCCGACCTCGGTTCAAGTTTTCCAAGAGGGCAAAAAATCAGTTGAAGCCTCTTCCCCACCTCGGGTTTCAGACGCCCGGCAACCTGTCGAGCATCCCGACGAGGGATCACAAGCGATGACTCGACAGTCATGGAGATGACCACGCACAGGAGCGATGCCGGTGCAGCTTAGGACCGCCGAATGACGGCAGCGGAGATGTATGATGGTGCAATATATTGCTAAATCAGATGGTTAGACCCTAGGCACGGCGCAGTTCCGCCGCTTCACTCGGCAGCAGCCGGCTCGTCCGTTTTACCCTCAGGCACGGGGTTCCGGCATATCCGACCGAGATACCGGCGCCAAGCCGGGGCGCCAGCGGCGTTGGCGATTCTTTCGACGCGAAACAGCCGCCCTTTTCGAGCCCGTCCCGTTCAACACGCCAAAGGCGTCTTACGATTTGCCACACCTGTGTCGAAATGGTCGCACCTCGGCAGGGAATTAACCCTTCATAAAGCATTTGCTTGCTCAACTTATAATTTGTGTCATGGTCACTGTAAGTAGTGAGGGAGCCGACCTGATGAGTGATATAGCATCGCATATTCCGGAATTTGGTTATGATGAACGCGTGATGATCTGCCGGAAGCAGATCGAAAAGGCGGTTTATCAGTTCATTGCAAATACGAAGGTCGAGGGGTGCGATCCGGCGGAAGTCGCAATGGCCATCGCAGACATTGCCGACGACTACATTTTACTGCTGGCCCAGAAGCGCAATTTGACCCACTGAGACCATGGATCGGCCGCCGATCGGCCGATCGCGCAGACGATCTGTGAACGCGAGATCGCGCCGCTTCCCTTTCCGGAAGCAACGTCGGGGAGATCGGTTACCCTTCGTTTCCATTCAGGGTCGTTTCCAGCAGACCCTGAATAGCGCGCCGACCATCCGCGGCCCGCAGCGAGCCGGGCTTCTCCAAGCCGCAACTAAGATGGATTTACCAACGCTCGGGCATCAGTTTCAGCCCGTTATCTCCCGCGCGATGGGATCGAATGGTCCCGCGAGTGCCACGTCCATAAAGCCGACGCATTGTGCCCAGCGACGCGCGTTATAGTCCCTTGTTTTTGCATGTCGCCCGGAACGCTGCACACTTCCGGGCGGCATGCATCAGAGCAGTTCAACTTTTCACGGACGCGCAGAACCGCTCTAAAGCGCGTCGCATCAGATTTGATTCATGCGACGCGCTTTGGCCCTTTGTTTTGATGCATGTCGTTATCCCGGAACCGCTGCACACTTCCCGGCGACATGCATTAGTGACGGCTCACGCTCACTTGCGGAACCGGCGAGCCCAATTCAGCCAGTTCACTGGTCAAACCCTCCCCCACCTCCTGCTTCACGGCCTCGAGCGCCAGATCGAGGCAATTCGTCGCGAACTGCAATTTGACATCCTGAGCGACCTGTCGCGCGTAGGCGATCATCCGCGCCAGCGCGATGAGTTCATTCAGACCGTCTTCTGCCCCTTGCCCTGCACTTACCTTGGCAATCGATGTCACGCCCATGACCATTTCTCCAACGAATTGAAGGCATGATACGCGCGCAGAGGGGGTCGAGCCCGTGAAAAAAGCGTGACACAACCCTTGGTGAAAATTGCCGTCTTCGATTTACAATGCAGGACGGGTACGGAACGCGGTTGCGTGCAGTTTCCAGGGCAGATCGGCGTTCGAGCGGATGTCACGGGCGTCCTGTAGGGCTTTCAGCAATTCCAGGGCATCAAGGCGTTTTTGATCGACGGAATTCGAAAGAAGCGCCGCCAGCAGCTGCGGAGGATCCGGCTCGGCTATGTCAGCACATTGTTCGACGATCGCCCGCCACGTCCGCTTCTTGAAGAAGATCGCGTTTGCCGCATCTTCGAGCACCTGGCGCAACCCACCTGCCAGCAGTCCCCTATCCTCCATCGCATCCAGCGTGGCGCTGACATTGACGAGCGGTATCGTCAGCGGCTTGCTGCCCAGCGCGCTCGGCGCATGCATGAGTGCGACGGCGGCATCGTCGACCAGCCGGCCGCTGCGATAGTCCTCGAAAATGCGGCCGAGCCCGATCATCCCGAAAGGATGACATTCCGCGGCCCGCAAGGCGCCCATGCTTGCGGCCCCGAGAACGGCCACGCCAAGCGAGAGAGCATGGAGAATTTCCTTGTGCCAGACCGGTGCGGCATATTCGAAGCCGCCGTCGATCAGGCCGATGACATTGGCGCCCTGCTCCACCTGAGCCAGGACGTCGCCCTGCATGGCAGGCGGCAGGACGCGTATTGCCTCGCCGGCAAGCGATGCCGCATCGGGAAGACTGGGACCTGCGAAAATGATCTTCAAAACCCGATCGCCTTGGCCAGAGCCCTTGTTCCAAATCGCCGGGCGCGCTCCCCCTCGGGATTTTCGAGTTCGGGGATAACCACCTTGACGACGCTGAAGGGAAGCGTGTCGTCGCTGAGGTGAACCCGGATGACCGAATTAATCCCTCGGTTGCTGAGAGCGTCAAGCACATGCTGCAGCAACTGCGTCAGATCCTGTGGCCGATATCCTGCCGCGCCGTCACCGCAGAGGGCGGCAGGCGGTGCGGCAACCGCATCGAAGGCCCGCCGCATCAGTGGCGGGAGGGATCTCGAGAAAGTTGCAGGAGAAATATCGTCCCTGGCGCCGCTGATATAGGTCAGCCGGGATTGCACGGCTTCCGTCACCGCGCGAATGGCCGCGCGGACGGGGGACGGATGCGCCCCGGTACCGCCGGTCACCTCGACGAGTCGAATGTCCCTGTCCGCATAAGGATGCCTGGAGCCTGGAATTAGCTCCCCGGGCCCCAGCATGGCGGTGAAACAGGGGATTGCGATGTCGCTGGTGATATCGAACAGCCTGAGCGCCAATCCCGATGCTTCGATCTTGTCGATCAGCCCGTTGAGGGCGTCGTCCTCAAAGCCGCGGGGATCGACGCAGCCGGCATAACGATCGGCCTCTCCGCCCACCTGCCACAGCACATGAGCGTCACGCTCGATACGCTCCAGCACGCCATGAAAGATTGCTTCCTCGGCACTGTTTCCCGAAGCCAGGCCATCCGAGGACATCCAGTATCGCGTGTCACGCGTCCGGTCGAGCACCACCGCCTCGAAGGGAATGTGGATCTCTTCGCCGCTGAGGATATTGACGCCGGCAACCCATTCGGTCTCGTCATCCGGCCCGAGATCGGGTTTATGAACGGCGGTCAGGCAGCTCAATCTGTCGGCCTGGCAGCCCTGTGCCTGCAGGCGGGCAGAGGAACCGTGGACGCGCTTGACGAAGGGTTCGCCGGCGACGGCTCGTTCGAGCGCCTCCATGATTGCGGATACCTTGGCGTCCAGATCGGTCAGGCCCTTCCCCTGAGCAATCACGATCGACCGCGAATTCGGGGCATAGGCGCACCAGACAGGGATTCCGATGTCGTCCAATCCGGTATGTCGCGCAACCCTGGTGATGCCGAAGCTGGCCAAAAAAGGTTCGACGCGGGAAAGAGTTTCCCCCGGCGATATGATCCTGTCGGAATAGTGGACCCGGCGCGTCAGAATGACGCCTCGGCTGTCGCTGAGGCCGCCGCAAGGCAGAGCGGCGCCGACCAGGCGGCAGCGAGCGCCTCCGCCCCGCCAGCTATCCCCACAATGCCCATTTTCGCCATTGAATATTCCGCCCTCAGCTTTGACGTCGCTCCGCAGAAACTGAGCCAACCCATAATGGCTGAGTTCACTGCTCAGGCATAGATATGGGCCATCGTCAACAGCCCCTTGATCGGAGAGCGGACTGGGTCGCCGCTCGTCTCGATCAACCGCAGATCGCCGAATCTCTGCAGGTGAAGCACGCTCCGTCCTCAGCCGTTGATAACCGGATCCTGCAACTCACCGTCGATGTCGGACAACCCCGCAACTGCCAGACTTTTGGCCAATGCCACCAGTTTTTGCCTGATATTCGGATCCTCGATGGCGATGAACGCCTTGTTGAGCGCCAGCCCCTCTTTCGAGGACAAAAACCTGTTCAACTCGCTCGTCTCGCCTTCGATCGGTCCGGAACCACCGTTCTCGAAGAAGAAGCCGATGGGCACGCGAAGAATCTCGGATATGCGCTGAAGACGGCTGGCGCCTATGCGGTTCGTCCCCTTTTCGTATTTCTGGATCTGCTGGAAGGTGATGCCCAGAAGTTCGGCTAGGCCGTGCTGGGTCATCCCGAGCGTCTTTCGCCGGACCCTGACGCGGTTGCCAACATAGACGTCGATCGAATTCGGGGATTTCGCCTTCATGTGAACAAGTCTCCCACTTTATCAGCATGCCGAGCCGTATAATGGAGAGTTTAAGCAAGAATGCAACTAAAAGTAAATATTTCTTAAGGATTTTTTTCCGCGCTGCGCATAGCAAAAACAACCTATGGATTATTGCAGCGGAGGCCGCCTTTGGATTGGACCCGCATCGCACTCGCGCGCGCAAATCCACAGAGCAATGCTGTTCCAAATGCGGGCCGCCCCGATGCCGTCTAAAGAGATTTAGGGCTCTAAAGAGATTTTTGAGCGACGGCGATCATCGACTTGGCCAAAACGGGAATTCTTCCGACAAATTCAAAACGGACCTTGTCGAAGCCGGCATCCAGCAGCAGCGTGCTCAGAGTGTTTTTCGACCAGAACTTGATATGCCCATGATCCGTCAGCGGCATGAAGTGATCGTCCATTTTCCCCATCACCGCGAGCGCAAGGTTCTTCAGATAACCGTGATAGGGGGTCGACAACACGGCGACGCCACCCGGCTTGACAAGATCGTACAGCGTCGAGGTGAATGCCCTCGGATCGTAGACATGCTCGACCACCCCCAGGCTTATGACGGCATTGAACCTGCCGTATTCCCGGGAAAGATCGTCATAGGCCGAGCCGACTTGCAGCGGCAGTTCGGGATAATTGATATTGGCCTTGGCAATACCATCGCTGGAGGGATCGACACCAACGACATGATAACCCTTCTGCGCAAGAGCAGCGGCCGCTCCGCCGGTACCACATCCCAAATCAAAGACGTCGTTTTTCGCAGAACCGCCGAAATGGCTCTCCAGCACGTCGAGCACGGCGGGCAAGATGTAGCAGTGCGCGGTTGTCGGTTTGGCGTGAACATAGGTGGTTGCATCTAGCTCGACTGACATGTCCCTCCCCCCGGCCATTGCGCGGCAGACCCTATCCAAGAATACGTCGAAAATTTGATGAAACCCGCCGAACCGCAAGGATAACAAGATATATAATCTGAGGTTTTATAATTAAAAACAAAACCAGAGCGCGACAATACATAGAAAATGGCGAATGGAAAATAACGATCGGATGGATCATCAGTAAATACCTGGAACAATCCGATGAAGTCACCGAACTCACAATAACAAACAGAGCAATATCTCGAAATTATGAAACCAGCCGGGACTGTTCACGGAACGAATAATGACATCGTCCGCGATCCGTCGCTGCGATATTGCGCAGCTGCATGAGCGGTTCCCGATCGAATGGCGCTGCGCCTTTGCCGACGCTGCCGCGCCCATCCGGTGCGGCACAAAGGCACCCAATTGCCGACACGAAGCCAAAGATATTTAACGGATAAATGTATAGTGCTGGATTTAGACAGCCCGATCGAAACCCTTCTCGCACCGGAGAAGACAAGCTTGCCCGATAATTCGTCGTCCGCAAATGCGAAACAGCCATTGGGAAAACCGAAGATTCCCGTGGTCTTCTGGTTGCTGCTGACGATCTCCCTCTCGCTGGTGATGGGGACGGTGCTTCTTTCCAACGATATGAAACACTTGAAGACGGTGAGCCATTATTTTGGCTTCGATCTCTCTGCCCCTGACGTCAGGCCGCCTCCCCCCAAAGCCCTTCCCCGCCCGACGCCGCCAGCCACCTTCAAGCTTCCCTTGCATATCATCGAACCGCCGTCGGCACAGACTGCGTCGACTTTTCTGCGCACATGGCGAATATCCGGGCCTGCCATGTGTGCGGCGCTGCGCGATGCCGGCATCGAAACCAGCGATTGGGCGGCGGCGAGCTTTAACGCCGATACGTTCGAATGCTTTTTCGAACATGGCGGCAAGCGGGAGAAGGATCAGCTTCCGAACTCCATCTTCGTCATCGTTCGCGGCGACGCCGCCGGCGCGATCAACAATATGCGAGTGAAAATCATCAATCCCGAGACGGATCAAAACGGCCAGCTCGATCCAGGCATTCTGCGAATCTTCGAAACCATATTGCGGCAACCGCAATGGCTCGATTTTCACGAGACGCTGAACGCAATCAAGGATCTGAGGGACATCAAGGAAGACGGCTTCGGAGCCAGCATCAACTTCGCCCGAGAGGTGCTCAATCCCGGGCGCTATAATTTCACGCTGTCGCTGGATGCGACCTCGGGACCGCAGAAAAGAACAAGACGCTATTTTTCCGACAGAACATGGCTTCCATCACCGGACCCCACGGCCGAGGCCGGCACGGAACCGGCACCGGTGTCGACGCCTGCCGATGCCGAGGCACCGGCAGAAAATGCGGAACATCCGCATTGATGCATGTCGCTCGGAAGTGTGCAGCGGCTCCAATAAGCTGATCACACCATGTAGCTTACATCGTCGTGATGTCTGGCCAGGATCCTGTAAAGTTCTTTCAAGCTCTCCGCACTCGGCCGTTCGGTGCCGTCTCCGCCCGCCAGGCGCCAGACACGCTCGACATTGAGGTCCTGCGTGACCTGGGCAAGATCATCGTTCAGAGAGCGAATGGCGAATGCCGAGCGACGCAACCGCAAGGATGTTCTGATCAGCGCTGCAAACAGGATGACAATGACGCCGCCGATGCCGAGGACAAGGGCTGTGAACTGCCTGACGTCGAGAAGGGATAGATCCTTTTGGACAGTCGCCATAAAAAAAACGGCATTTTGAAATGCCATATGAAAACAGCTCATCAGATAGCTAAACCAATCTTCCATCGCGAGCGCCCTCCAGAACGGCTTATATCTTGGAGCAAGCTGGAAAGTCTAGCAGATACTGACAATATCCCCTGGTGCGAAAGTATACTTGAGATTGCATTACTCTACTGAATTGAACGCAAACCCCGCGATGGATCGTTGCCGGCCAGGCCGGCCCGTTAAATTCCACCGCTGACATGAAAAAAGCCAACAGTGAGAGATAAGATGAATAGAAGACGTTTCCTCGCCTCGATTCCGCTTGCTCTGTTGTATGCCAATGCGGGCCACGTCCTGGCTCAGGTGCCTCCGGCGAAAGGGTTGCGCGCCCTTGCCGACAGCAAGGCGTTGCGATTCGGATCGGCAATCGACCCGCAGAACATCGACGATCCGATCGCTTCCGGGATCTATATCGACAACGTCAATTCGATAACGCCGCGAAACGAGCTGAAATGGAATGCGACGGAAAAAAGACCCGGTGTTTTCAGCTTCAAAAATGCCGACCTTATGGTTGCATTTGCACGCAAAAACAACATGAGGGTTTATGGCCATACACTGATCTGGTATCGCGTCCCGGAATGGGTGTCTGACATCACCGATGCCAAGACGATTCAGGCGGCGATGAACCGTCATATAAAACAGGTTGTCACTCGTTATAAGAACGCGATCGACGCTTGGGATGTGGTGAACGAGCCGTTGGAATATGATGCGCCGGTTCTGCGGGATTGTGTTTTCCGACGCCTTCTTGGCGACGACTATATCCGTATGAGCTTCGATATGGCACATCAGGCCAATCCCGGCGCGACGTTGGTGCTCAACGAAACGCATCTGGAGAAAAAATCCGACGTGTTCGAACAGAAGCGCGCGCGCATCCTGAAAATCGTCGAGGACCTCGTCGCCAAGAAAACGCCGATCAACGCGGTGGGACTGCAGGCGCATTTCCGCCCCGGCCTCGACCGCATCGACCCGGAAGGAATGGGGCGCTTCTGCGCGGCGCTGAAGGACATGGGTATCGGCGTTTTCATCACCGAACTCGACGCCTCCTGCCACTTCCTGAACCGCGACAAAAGCTTCACGCCGACGTCGTATGCCGATATTTTCAGTGACGTCATCACCGTGGCAGCCGAGCGTGGCGACTTGAAAGGCGTGACGGTATGGGGCATGTCGGAGAAATACGGCGAGCCCGACGAGAAGGCCGCCGGCCCCGACGCGGCGTGTACGAAACGCGTTAATCTTTACGACGAAAACAATGCGCCGAGAAGTGCGGTTGATGGCGTCCGACGGGCAATAGAGGCGATGTGATGCGCAAGACAACGGAGACATCGACAGATTCATGAGAAAAGCCGTTATTTACGTGGAAAAATTTCTGCCTGCCAGCCAGGCATTTGTTCTCAACCAGGCGGTGGCATTTCGTTCCTTCGAAGCTGAAATTCTTGCCGGCTCGCGAATTTCTTCCGCCCATACCAAAAAATCCACTGTTCCGGTTCATGACATCCGTCGGTCTCCCGTGGCGCGGGCCGGTGAACTGCTTCTGAAAATCCCCCAGATCGGCCTTCCCTTTCTCTTCCCCGCGATCGGCAATGCCGATCTCGTTCACGCCCATTTCGGCAAGAACGGTTATGTCATCGGGCCCTTGGCACGCGCCGCCGGCAAGCCGCTGGTCACGACATTCCACGGCTTCGACGCCACCTATGGCGGCGATCCGAAAAAGCCGGGCGGCTTCAATCAGGTGCGCTTCTTCGCCAAGGGCCGCAGCGAGATGGCCGGCTGGAACAGCTGGAATATCGCCGTTTCCGATTTCATCCGCGACCGGCTGCTGGCGCTCGGCTTTCGCGCCGACCGCGTCTATCGCCACCATATCGGCATCGATCTCGATCTCTTCAAAATGGAGCCGCGCCCCCGAAAAAGAGGCCTGGTGGTTTCCATTGCCCGTTTCGTCGACTATAAGGGCCACCGCTTCATGATCGACGCGCTTTCGCGCGTGGCGGCGGCCGGCACGCCGGTCGAATTCGTCATGGTGGGTCAGGGACCGCTGAAACAGGAAATCGAGGCGCTTGCGCGTCGTTCCTTGCCAAGCGTCACGATCCATGAAAATCTGTCGCAGACTGAGATAAGGGATCTGCTCGCCAGTGCGGAGCTTTATCTCCATGGCAGCGTGACCCTCGACAATGGTCACGCCGAAGCGTTCGGCCTCGCCAATCTGGAGGCCGAAGCCGTCGGGACTCCGGTCGTCGCATTTAGCTCGGGAGGCGTTGGCGAAGCGATCGAAGAGGGGAAAACTGGTTATCTCGTGGAGGAGCGGGATGTCGCGGGAATGGCCGAATCAGTCGGAAGACTGCTCAACGACCAAGCCCTGTGGACAGCCTTCAGCGCGCGGGCACCGCTTCTGGTGGCCGAGCGCTTCGACTTACGTCGTCAGACGGGGATGCTCGAGGACTATTACAGTTCCGTGCTAGACGAATTTTCCAGCCGGGGTCGGACTTGATGGTGCAGACAGGAAAGAAGCCGAAGTGGGGACTGAACGTATTTCGGCCGCTGCGGAACGGAATCGTGACGGCCAAATGGCTTTATTATACGAAATTCTGGGGAATGGACATCGATCCGACGGCGAGCTTTTCCCTAAGCGTCCGGTTCGACAAGACCAATCCGAAGGGCCTTCATATCGGCGCGGAAACCTATGTCGCCTTTGAGGCGGCGATCCTGACCCATGATCTCACGCGCGGGCTCTACCTTCACACGAGAATCGGCAAACGCTGTTTCATCGGCGCCCGCAGCATCATTCTGCCCGGCGTCGAAATCGGCGACGAATGCGTCATCGGCTCCGGCTCGGTGGTGACCAGAAGCGTGCCGCCGCGCTCGCTCGTGGCGGGCAATCCGGCAAAGATCATCCGCAGCGACATCAAGATCATTTCACGTTACGGACGCATGGCACGCGAAGACGAAACGGTCTCGCAGATCGTCACGCACTTGCCGACTGGAGAAGCACGATGAAGATGTTTGCCTACCGCGGGAAACACGAGAATTTTGGCGACGAACTCAACCATTGGCTCTGGGAGCGTCTGCTGCCCGGCTTCTTCGACGATGACGAAGGTCAGCTCTTTCTCGGCATCGGTTCGATTCTCTACGACAATTTCGATCCGAACATGCAGAAGATCGTCTTTGGCTCAGGTTATGGCGGCTATACCAACCCGCCGAAAGTCGACGGCAACTGGACCTTCTATTTCGTGCGCGGAAAGAAGACCGCCGAAATCCTCGGCATCGATCCGAGCTACGCCATCGGCGATTCGGGCATCCTGACGCGCAGCTGCTGGGATGCCAAAAGCATCGAGAAGCGTTATCCCGTCTCCTTCATGCCGCACTACGAAAGCGCCATGTACGGCAGTTGGGACAAGGTCTGCGATCTCGCCGGCATCCACTATATCGATCCCCGCTGGTCGGTGGAAAAGGTTCTGACCGAAATCAGCGCCTCGCATAAGGTCGTCTCCGAGGCAATGCATGGCTGCATCATATCGGATGCGTTGCGCGTTCCATGGCGGGCGATCCGGCCGATCGCGCCGGGCAATCGCGCCAAGTGGTATGATTGGGCGAGTGCACTCGATCTGGAGATCGATTTCGATCCGATCGGCCCGTCGAACCTCGTCGAGGTCGGAGCGTCGCTGGTACGGAAAAATACCACCCTGTTGAAGAACATAACGTTCCGCCACCGCCGGATCCGGCAGTTGACCGGAAATTACGTCTTCGGATCGACGGTCAAGACGTTGCAGGAGGTGGCGGAGAAGCCCGGCCAGCTCAGCACTGAAGAGTCTATCGTAAGAGCACACGAGAGAATGCTGGTCGAGCTGAACCGACTGAAGCAAGATTTTTCCAAGAAAACGGCAAGCGCCCTTTAAGGGCGCAAACCGGTTTCGTGACGAGGCAACAAGGCATGATGCTTTCCAACTCCATCGATACCCTCTGCGCCCGCAAGGGGCAGAAGCACCTTGGATGGGCATGCGGCCCGCTCAACTGGTCGATGTTCTCCATCTCGGGAGCGGTTCGCCCATGAGCAGTGTGACCGACCGACTGATTCAGGGCAGCATGTGGCTGAGTCTGTCCCGCGCCATCGTCAACGGGCTTTCGGCGCTCAGCACCTTTGTTCTGGCCTGGTATCTCGTACCGGCTGATTTTGGTCTCGTCGCCATTGCAACGACGATCCAGGTCATCTTGAGTTCGGTCACCGAGCTTTCACTCAATCAGGCGCTCATCCGCCACGAATCTCCGAGCGAAACTCACTTCAGCGCGGTTTGGACATTGAGCGTAACGAGAAGCGCCATATTGGCGCTGCTGTTTGCCGCCGCCTCCTATCCGATCGCCGAGTTTTACAATGAACCTCGTTTGACGAGTGTGATGCTTGCCCTGAGTTTCAGCCTGCTCCTGAGTGGTCTCGCCAATCCGCGCCGCGTCATGCTCCAGCGCGATCTGATCTTCTGGCAGGAATTCGTCCTCAACGTCTCACAAAAGCTGGTCGGCTTCATCGTGACGGTGGCAATTGCTGCGATCTACCAGAGCTATTGGGCGCTCGTGATCGGCACGCTCGCCTATCAGGTGACCAATATCATCGTGTCCTACACCGTCTTGCCGTTCTGGCCGCGTATAACCTTCCGCCATGCCCGGGAACTGTTTTCCTTCTCGGTGTGGCTGACGGCCGGACAGATCGTCAATACGCTGAACTGGCGGATCGAATATCTGCTGATCGGCAAGATGCTCGGCGCCACGCAGCTTGGTCACTATACCGTCGGCAACACTCTTTCGACGCTGCCGACGCGCGAGGCGACGGCGCCATTGAACCAGACGATTTATCCGGGCTTTTCCAAGGTCCGCAACGATCCGGTCCGGCTGGTCGCCGCCTATCAGCGCGCGCAGGCGCTGCTGGCGGCGGTGGCGCTTCCGGCGGGGATCGGCATGGCTGTCGTGGCGGATCCGATGATGCGGCTTGCCCTGGGAGAGAAGTGGGCTCCTGCGATCTTCATCGTCCAGGCGCTGGCATCGGTCTTCGCGCTGCAGACGCTCGGTTCGCTCGTCCAGCCGCTCGGCATGGCGAAAGGCCATACCAAAATGCTGTTCATCCGCGACACGCAGATGCTGGTGGTTCGCATTCCCATCATCATCGCCGGCCTGATGATGGCCGGGCTTCCGGGCGTGGTTTATGCGCGGGTGTTGACGGGTCTGATTTCCACGGTGGTCAACATGCTTCTGGTCAAGCGCCTGATCAATCTGCCGTTCTTCCAGCAGCTTGCCGCAAATTTCCGCGCGCTGGCCAGTGTCGCCCTGATGGCCGCCGGCGTCTGGGGATTGTCGCATGTCCTGAACACCCCCACCGACAAGCCGGCGCTGGCCCTGCACCTCGCCATCCTCGTCGTCACCGGCGGTATTCTCTATATCGGTTCCAGCTTTGTCCTTTGGCTCGCAATGAAGAAGCCAAATGGCCCGGAAACCGAAGTTCAGCGTATCGCCGTCAAGTTCCTGTCAAAAGCCAAACGTATAGCCGTTCCCAAGTCGGCTTAAAGCTAAAACGAACCTTAAAAAGTGAGGCAGAATGACCAGCCTATCCAGATCTGAGCTGATCGCAAAACTCAATGGCATGATCCATGATTGCCTGAAGGACTATGTCTCGCGCGACGAGCCGCTCGCGATTCTCGACTTCCCCGACATCCGCAATTGTGGCGACTCGGCGATCTGGCTGGGTGAGATGGCCTATCTCAAGAATCGCTTCGGCAAGCGCCCGGACTATGTTTCCAGGCTGTACGACTTCTCCGCGGAAGAGCTGAAACGGCGCGTTCCCACAGGCCCGATCTTCATTCACGGCGGCGGCAATTTCGGCGATATCTGGGTTGCCCATCAGGATTTCCGTGAAGCGATCATGGAGCGCTTCCCCGATCGGCAGATCGTCCAGTTCCCGCAGTCGATCCACTACAGCTCGCCTGAGCGCATCGAACAGTCCAAACGGGCAATCGGGCGCCACAAGAATTTCGTGCTGCTGGTGCGCGACGAAGAATCGAAGGAATTTTCCGAGAAACATTTCGACTGCGCGGTGCGGCTATGCCCCGATATGGCTTTCGCCATCGGCGCGCTTCCGGAAAGGGCGACGCAAATTCCCGTCCTCGCCATGCTGCGGGAGGATGCGGAACGGGTTGGCGGCACCGATCGCAGCATTCCTTCCGACATTCCTGTGGAAGACTGGATTACGGAGTCGAAACGGAAGGTGAATATCGCCAAGAAGCTTGGCGTAGCTTCGGCCTATCTCGCATTGAAGCCCAGCGAAGTCGCATTGCGCAGGCTGGACGCGGCTGCGCATAACCGCTTCGAACGCGGCATCAGCCAGATTTCACGTGCCCGCGCAATCGTCACCGACCGCCTGCACGTCCATATCTGCTCGCTGCTGCTCGGCCGTCCACATGCCGTGCTGGACAACAGCTATGGAAAGATCCGCCGCTTCATGAATGCGTTCTCCGGCGGGACGGATCTTTCATACAAGGCAACCTCGCTCGACGACGGGATCGAGTGGGCGCGTCACCAGGCGGCCAAAGGGCGTGTCGATAACAAAGAAGCTATGAGCTTGCGGGCTTAAGGGGTTATTGATGCCACTCGTTACCTTCATCATACCGGTCCGACACCAGGACAATGCCCGCGATTGGAGCAAGCTGAAGGCAAATCTCAGCCAGACCGTGGCCTCGATTTCCAACCAGACCAATGGAGATTGGCGCGGGATCATCGTGGCGAACGAAGGCGCCGACCTGCCTGATCTGCCGGAAAAATTTTCCGCCGTGCGCGTGACTTTTCCGCCGAACGACCTGCATGAACTTGGAAAGGGCAGCAAGGAAGACTTCCTTGACGCCTTCCGGGCAGACAAGGGCCGGCGCGTCCTGAGCGGCATGTTGACCGCCGCCGATAGCCGCTTCTTCATGATTGTCGACGACGATGACTTCGTCAGCTCCCGGATCGTGCAGCACGCGTCCGAGAATCGGGATGCAAACGGGTGGACGATCGACCACGGTTATATCTGGGACGATGGCGGCAATTTCCTGTTCGGCCATGATGATTTCAGCCATCTCTGCGGCACCTCGTTGATCATTCGTGCCGATCTCTACGAGCTCCCCGGCCGCTTCGAGGATGCTTCTCTCGACTGGATCAAGTCGATGCTGGGCAGCCACGTCCGCATTGCGACCATCCTGTCCCAACGTGGAGCGCCGCTGACGAAACTTCCCTTTCGCGGGGCGGTCTATCGGGTCGCCCATGGCGGATCGCACAGCCAGGCACCAAGCCTGCTGCGACAGTATTTCCTGAACCGCGGCGTGCTTACCAAACCGCGGCGGTGGTTGCGCAATCTTCGAAAGCTGAGGATACTCGGCCAAAGTCACAGGCGCGAGTTTTTCGGCAAGACCCGGTCGAACCCGGCATAAGGCGCCGATCCCGTTCAAATATCGCACAGGCAGTCAAAATATGAGGCTTTTTTCTTTCGACTTCACCACGAGGGTTGGTCATTGATGTCGGATCTATTCGTCAGCGTACTCTTTTCATCCTATAATGGCGCCAGCCGCCGGCTGCGCCATACTTTGGATTCCTTGGTGCGCCAGGAGCTTCCCCACGATCGATGGGAACTGGTTGCTGTCGACAACAACAGCAATGACGACACGTTCGATCTTCTGACGTCGTATGGCGACAAGCTCCCCATCACGATCCTGCAACAGCGCAAGCCGGGAAAGTCCGGGGCGCTGAATTTGGCTCTGGATCGGGTGAAGGGCGATCTCGTCGTCTTTACCGATGACGACATACGCGCCGAACCGAACTGGCTGAAAGCCATCGTCGACTGCGCCATCGCCCATCCGGGCTATGGCGTCTTCGGAGGCCGAATTGTCCCCGATTGGGAAAAGGAGCCAAAGGACCGCTTCATCGAGTGGATTCCGATGGGCTCCACCTTTGCGATCGTCGATGAAACGCAAAGCGGGCCGTGCGACCCGACAAAAGTCTGGGGCCCCAATACGATCATTCGGCGGGAACTGCTGGGTGCCAGCGTGCGCTACCGGGAAGATATCGGTCCTCTTCCGGGAAAGATATTTGCCATGGGTGAAGATGCGGAGATCATCATCCGTCTGGCGGCAAACGGCGCCAAATCCTATCGATGCGCCGAAGCCGTGGTTCATCACTGGATTCCAGCATCAAGCGTCACCGAGGATTGGGTGCAGAAACGAGGCGAGCGTCTTGGCTATGGCATGCCGGCGCTCTTTCCCGACGAAGTGCCTGCAGGAGTAAGGTTAAGCGGAGTTCCGCTTCCGACGTGGATCGAAAGCGCGCAATGGGCATTCCGGGCAGCCACGCTTTATCTCCTGCCGCAATCCAAGAAGCGTTTCTGGGCTATCTGGAAATATTACTACATGCGCGGTTATCGGGCTGGAATTCGCCGATATGCGCCTCAGACGCTGGCGCGGTGATCGATTGGCCTTAGCAATTCGAAATATTACAGCGTCCTTTGCGCGTCTGAGAAGACGCGCGGCGCTGTAGGAGGCGGTAATTTGAAGCTCTCGGTGCTCATCAATAATTTCAATTATGGTCGTTTTCTCCGCCCATGCATCGATAGCGTTCTGTCGCAGGCCTATCCTGACTTCGAGGTGGTGGTAGTCGACGACGGATCGACGGATGATTCCCGCGAGATTCTTGCCTCCTACGGGGACCGGATTCTGGCTGTATTGAAGGAAAACGCTGGCCAGGCCTCGAGCTTCAATGCAGGCTTTGCTGCCGCAAGCGGCGATGTCCTCTTTCTCCTTGATGCCGACGATGCGTTTTTGCCCGGCAAACTCGCGCGGATTGCCGAGATCTACGATCGCAACGAGATCGACTGGTGTTTCGACCGTGTCACGACCGAGGAAAGCGACCAGCCTCCTGCAGAATTGCAGGTGATGCTGTTCGACAAGCGGGACACGCTTCGCAAGGGGGGCTTTCCCTCGCTCCCGGTTCCGACTTCGGGCTTGAGCTTCCGCCGCAGCCTGCTGTCCCAGATATTGCCGATGTCCGTCGCGACAGACGTCGTCCTCAGCGACAACTACATCAAGTTCGCTGCAGCCTTTCTTGGCCGTGGCGCCATCATCGAAACACCGCTGACCTTCCAGCGCATTCACGCCTCGAACCGCTATACCGGCACAAGCAGGGCAAAGACGCTGCGCCCGCGGATCATGATCGCGACAGGACTGGAATTGGCGCGCCGATACGATGGGCTGCAGGCGCTCGGCAAGAGCCTGGTGGCTGGCGGCATTGCCGAAACGACATCGCTGCTGAAGCTCAGGAGCGAAGCGCGCAACACGGTGACCGGCGGTCCGTTCGGCGATGCTGCCGCAACCGAGGTGGCCCTGATGGCGGCGCGCAAGCGTTTGGGAAATATGCTGCGGAGAGGACAGTCATGAACCAGCAGGAAACTTTCCCGCGCTCATCCCGCGGCACCGATCAGGCAGACGCTGCGCCGTTGAAGATCGCCGTCGGCGTGCTGACCTATCGGCGTCTGGACGGGATCGCCAAGCTGCTTGACGTCATGACGCGCCAGATCAGGCACACCGCCCGCCCCTATCATCTCACCATGGTGATCGTGGACAATGATGCGGCCGGCAGCGCAAAGGCAACGGTGGAGGGCTTTGGCCAGACAGGCGCCTACGACCTGGTCTACGTCGTCGAGCAAAACCAGGGCATCCCCTTTGCGCGCAACCGCGCGCTGGATTCGGCACCTCCCGGCACCGACCTCTTCTGCTTTCTCGACGATGACGAATGGCCGGTCGACGGCTGGCTGGACGCCATGCTGGAGACCCGCGAGAAAAACCGCGCCGATTGCGTCTACGGCCCCGTCCAGCCGGTCTATCCCGAAAACCCGCCGGAATATTTCATCAAGGCCAGGGTTTTCGAGCGCAAGAAGAACATCGACGGCCAGCGTATCGGTTATGCGGCTTCGAACAATGTCATGTTCGACTATCCCCTGATCCGCTCATGGAATCTTCGTTTTGAGGAGAAGATGCGGTTCACCGGCGGAACGGACTATCTTTTCTTCAACCAGGCCATCCGCCGCGGCATGCAGATTTTCTGGGCTGACAAGGCCCTTGTCTATGACATCGTTCCGGCGAATCGGATGACCTGGAAATGGGTGTTGCAAAGACAGTACCGTCTGGGCAATACCTTCGCAGTCAGCGAGGTGCTGCATGGCAACCTCAAGCGCCGGCTCTACCGCGCGGCCTATGGCGCCACGAGGGTCGTGCTCGGACTGTTCATGCTGCCGGCGATCTTGATTTCACCTTACTGGGGCATGCGAGCGCTCACCCATGTTCTGCGCGGCGCCGGCATGGTTAACGGGATCCTCGGACATGCCTATCAGGAATACAAGCCCAATGCCGCCCACTGATATTATTTGCGGAAGCGCTCTTGGAGAGGTTCTGGCCGTTACTATGTTCCAATCAAAATTATCATGTCTAACGGCTGCCGATGAACTGCAAGGCTTCAACCAACCGAGCCGAGAATGATACACTTCTACTGAATTATCGTGACACAACTGCTGGTTCGAACAGAACGGTTTTTCGCTCTTGCCGTCGGTCAAATATAGGAGATGCCTGTCTATGGCTGAGAAAAAAATAAAGGTTCTCGCTGCCTCGTCGGGAGGCGGCCACTGGGAGCAGCTGATGGCCATGCGCGGCGCGTTCGAGGGCTGCGATATCGTCTTTGCAACGACCATTCCCGGGCTGCTTGCCAAATATGATATTCGCGACGGGCTGGTCCTGCCCGATTGCAGCCGCGACTCCATTACCATGTCGATCCGATGCTTTTTCAGCGCCTTCGCCATGGTTATCAAGCAGAGGCCCGACGTTGTCATTTCCACGGGTGCTGCGCCCGGACTTTTCTGCCTGCTTGCCGGCAAATTGACGGGCAAGCGGACGATCTGGATCGATAGCGTCGCCAATGTCGAGAAGTTGTCCCTATCGGGAAAATTGGCTGGCCGTATCGCGACGCTGTGGCTCACGCAATGGCAACATTTGTCGCGGCCGGATGGTCCCCACTATGCAGGAGCTGTCCTTTGATCCTTGTCACCGTCGGAACGCAGCTGCCGTTTGACCGCCTCATCAGGGCCGTCGACACTTTCGCAAAGGAACTGTCCAAGCCGGTTCTGGCGCAGATCGGCAAAGGCACCTACACGCCACAGAATATGAAATGGATCAAGAATATCGAGCCCGCGGACTTCGATAGGGTCTTTCGCGACGCGACTGTCATCGTCTCGCATGCGGGAATTGGCACGGTGCTAACCGCGAAACGTTTTGGAAAACCGATCATTCTCGTGCCGCGGCAAGCATCCCTCGGCGAGCATCGAAACGATCACCAGCTTGCCACCGTAGGTCAGCTCGCCGGCCGGCCGGGCATCTATGTCGCGCATTCCGACGAGGATCTCAAAAACTATCTTCTTGCAGATCTGGACAGTCCCTCTCACGAGGATCCGTCCGAGGTTGGACGGGCTTCCCTAGTCAACTACCTCAAAGGCTATCTCGCGGCAGTCTGAATCAGCCCCGCAGAGACGCTGTCGGCACAGCGGAGATCCTTCATTCCGTGCAATTGCCACCGGTAATGTGTTTGACAAGTTCCGGCACGATGACTTTGGATGCAATCTCAGGCAGGGGATGGGCGCCATCCGGAATTGCTGCCGCCAGTTCTACCGGCGTCAGACGCCGCCAGTTCGGCTGGTGGTCGACCAACTCCAGACCGCGTTTCTGCGCCTCCGCCTGATGGGCCGAGATATAGCTGCCGACAAAGGGGCGGATCAGGCCGCGCAGCCCCGAAAAGGGATTCATCGCCATGACGATGATCCGCGCCTGCGGCAGGCGCTGCCGAAGCTGATCGAGGATATCGCCGATATCCTTTCGGCTTTGCGCAAGCGACACGAACCGCTGCAATGCTGCGTCGTTAGCGTAAAGCTCGATCAGGACGATATCCGGCTGCTCGGCAACGACGCGATCGAGCTGGGTAAGAGCCCATAGCGATGTCTCGCCACTTTTTGCAACGCTCTCGATTTTCACCGGCCTCTGCAGGCAGGCTGCAAGCTCTGTCTCAAGAGCGGGCTGCCACCCTCCCCGAGCCGTCAATGATGTTCCGAACGCTACTATTTTCAACGGCGGGGCATTCCCGGCATGACCGCTTTCCGGCGCCCCGAGCATCGCCAGACACGCCAAAAGCAGAAGCCATCCATAGGGCGATCGTCTCTCAACCGGCGCTGCTCGCCAAAGCCGCAAACTTATCATGGCGAAATCATATCTCGGCGGAACCGATAGGTCACGCGTCCAAAATCCGGCTGGAAAGGCAGCCATGCCCTTCTTGAGACAAACTGCAGCAGGCTTGAGACAATTTTATGAAGATGACCGCTCATGCCGGTTGTGACGCGGCACAGCCGCGCCATCACTCCTCACGAAATACGTGCTGCATCTGATCGGTCAGCGGCTTCGTCAGATAGGAGATAACGGTTCTGTCGGCGATCTTGATAAAGACTTCGGCCGGCATGCCGGGATAGAGCTTTATCGACTTCAGCTTGGCGATGCTTTCAGCCTCCGGCTTGACGCGAACGGGATAATAGCTGATGCCCGTCCGCTCATCCTTGACGATATCAGGCGCAATCGAGGTGATCTCACCGCGCACATCCGGCGTCGTGCGCTGATCGAAGGCGCTGAAACGCACGTCGACGGACTGGCTGACGTGAAGCTGGTCGATATCGCGCGTGGCAACTCTCGCCTCAACCGTCAGATCTTCATTTTCGGGAACGACCAGCATCAGCGTCTCACCCGGATTGACGACGCCATTGACGGTGTGAATGGAAAGCTCGTGAACGCGCCCGCTGAGCGGCGCGGTAATGTCGAGACGGCGGAGCTGATCGAGCGCAGTTCCTCGGCGCTCTTCATTTTCGGCGATCTTCGCCTCAACGTCGGTCAGTTCCTTGGCGATCTCCGAACGGCGATCCTCGTCCAGCTGGATCGACTGGCGATCGATCTCGATCGCCTTGCCTTCGGCCTCCGCCTTTGCAGCGATTTCCTGGCCGCTGTTACCCTGAAGGTCGGCGCGGGCGCGCTTGAGCGCATTCAAACGCTGCAGCGTCACCAGCCCCTTCTTGTAGAGCGTATCGACACCCTCGAGTTCCTGTTCGATCAGGCCCAGAGAATCATGGGTCGCGTCGATCTGAACGACCAACCCCTTGATCTGCTCGGCCAGTTGATCCTTGCGCGACGCCAGCTGGCTTTTCATTCCGATCAGCGCCGATCTGCGGCTGTCGAACAGCTTCGTCTCGCCATCGAGCAGATCCCGCGCCGCGGTGCTGGACGTCAGATCGCTGATGTTTTCCTGGACATCGAATGTCTCGGCGTCGATCCGTTCGGCCTTGAGGCGGGCACGGCGCGCATAAAGCTGAGCGAGTGTGCTCTCGACGATCGAGAGCTGTGCTTTTGTCGTCGTGCCGTCGAGCCGTATCAGGACCTGTCCAGCCGTCACATGGTCATTTTCGGAGACCAGCAGTTTCGACACGATGCCGCCGGTCAGGTGCTGGATCTTCTTGACATCGCCGTTGACGACGACCACGCCCTCGCCGATGACGGCGCTCGAAAGCTCGGTCGTTGCCGCCCAGCCGCCAATGCCGCAAACCAAGGCTAGCGACAACACGCCGACAATGGCGACATGGCGATTGAGGGAGCGTTTCGATTCACTGATAACCTTACTCACAATCTTCCTTCCGGCCTATTCGGCGGCATTTATGCCGTCGACGACGACTTTGAGCTGAGCCACGCGCTCGGCAATCGGCGTACGCGGCGCCGCTTCCGGCCGGCTGACCCGTGCCAGAACTTCCTCTTTCGGTCCGAAGGCGATCATCCGGCCGTCCTGCATCATCAGCACGAAGTCGCAGACCGCCAGAACCCCGGACCGATGCGCGATGACGACGACGATGCCGCCGCGTGCGCGCACGCTCATGATCGCGGCACTCAGCGCCCGCTCGCCTTCTTCATCGAGATTGGAGTTCGGTTCGTCGAGCACGACGAGGAAGGGTTCGCCGTAGAGCGCTCTTGCAAGCGCGATACGCTGTCTCTGACCGGCCGAAAGCGCGGCGCCTCCCTCACCGATTTCGGTTTCGTAACCGTTCGGCAGCCGAAGAATGAGATCGTGAACACGCGCCGCCCGCGCTGCGGCAACCACCGCCTCAGGCGACATTTCCTTGGCGAAACGGCAGATATTCTGAGCGACGGTTCCTGAGAACAGTTCCACGTCCTGCGGGAGATAGCCGATATGCCGGCCGAGCGCGTCGCCATCCCACTGGTCGAGTGCTGCGCCATCGAGGCGAATGGATCCCCTGACGGTCGGCCAAATGCCCATCATCGCCCGCGCCAACGACGACTTGCCCGAGGCGCTGTAACCGATGACTCCGAGGGCGCTGCCCGCTCTCAGCCCGAAGCTGATATCGGAAATGACCAGGCGTTGGCCCGCCGGCGGCCCGCTTGCCAGCCCCTCGACCGTAACCTGCTTGGAAGGCGCTGCAAGCGCGAGCGGGGCGGGAATTTCCGGAATGGTTTTCAACAGGTTCGCAAGCCGGGCCCAGCTCTGCTGGGCGGAAACGAAACCGCGCCAATTTCCGATAGCCGCTTCCACAGGCGCCAGAGCGCGAGACGTCAGAATAGAACCCGCGATGATAATGCCTGAGGACGCCTGTCCTTGAATGACCAGGATCGCGCCGGTCGCAAGCGTTCCCGATTGCAGGGCAATACGGAAAATCTTCGACAGGGTCGCATATCCGTTCCCGACATCCGACGCCTGCCGGTTGATGAGCCGGTATTCGCTGTTTTTACGGTCCCAGATTTCAGCCATGGTGCCGGCCATGCCCATTGCGTGAATGACCTCGGAGTTGCGGATCGAGGTCTGCGCGAAGGCATTGCGCATGTTGCCGGCTTCCGATTGCTTCTTTGAGAGCGTCCGCGTTCCCTGGTTGGTCAGGAACGTCAGGATGGCGAGCACCAGCGATCCACCGATCGCGATATATCCGATCGCCGGATGAAACAGGAAGCAGATCACGACGTAGAAGGGAAGCCAGGGCAGATCGAACATCGCCGTCGGGCCCATGCCGGACAGAAAGGTCCTTATCTGGTCGAAGTCGCGCAACGGCTGAAGCCCGTCCCCGCCGATTTTGACCTTCAGCGGCGCCTTGATGAGCGCCCGGAATACGCGTCCGTTCATCATCTCGTCGAGCGCACCGGCAACGCGCACCAGCATTCTGCTCCGGAGAACCTCGAAGGCGCCCTGGAAAGCGTAGAGAGTGAGGGCAAGTATTGCCAGGGCAGCCAGCGTCGGGATGCTTTTGCTGGGGATGACCCGGTCATAGACCTCAAGCATGAAAAACGAGCTTGTAAGATAGAGAATATTGATAAGCGCGCTTGCTATGCCAATGAAGATGAGTCCCCCCTTGCATTTCCGCAAGGCCTGGGACGGCTCGCTGGCATCAGTCGCTGAACTCTGAAACACGAATTAAATCCTCTCCTACCGCATCGCATACGGGCAAATAAATCTGCGTACATCGCAGCTACAGGCCAATGAAGCCCGAATAATGACATCGCTGTTTGGGATTTTCGGCATCGGTACCGAAACCCACTGACAAGTCCAAAGCTTATTACATGAATCCCACTGAAAAATGACCGAAAATTCCAATTTATAGCGAGCGATTTCAGGGGCCCTAGCTTAACGCTATGCTAAATATACCGGCCCAAGCAAGTGAAAACCGTAAACCGCCCAATATCGGCTCAAAGGGTTGAACATGTCGCGCACATAGACACGAGGCTTACTGAGGCGTTAACTATAAATCTAGTCTATAGTGTGTTCTGAATATGAACCGCGGAAATATTTTGTCACCGCGCCTTGCCCCATTTCACAGCCTGCGGCGGCTCATCATCGACCAAGGAACTCGGGAAACGTCAGCCGGGAAGACGGCCGGCTGACGCTGTCTCGGCGTTGGCGTGCGTCAGACCAACAGGTGCGACGCGTGGCTGGAATGAAATGCATCGACATTGATATAGATACCCAGCGAGTCCGTGTCGATGTGCGAAGCGCCGTCGGAAATTTTGTACTGGAAGGATTCGCTGACGTTCCCGCTAAGACCGGCGAGCTTCGCCGCGTCGACGGTGTAGGTGTAATCGCCATCACTTTCGATATGGATCACACCATATTTCCCCGTTACCGTCAGCCCATATTTATCCACGGCACCGTCGCCAAAGCGGCGGAGCAGTACATGCCCGTTGGCAGCACTGTCATTTTCAAGAAGATTTCCATGATATGCGCTGCCCGTATCGGCCGAAATCTTCAAGTTGTCATGGACTGCGACAATTTTCGGCGCGGCGACTGTGGGCACGTTCACTACCGGCGTTTCGGTCACAGGCGCCGGGGCGGATACCAGCGGCTGCGCCGGGATTTCCGCAGGATGTTCGATGACCGGTACGGCAGGCGTCTGCTCGTGGCTCGGTGACGTATCGCCGGTCGTGCTGCCGGCAGCGCTGTCGAGTTCGGCCTGCGCCTGCTCGAATGTCTTGTTGTCGCCGACAAAGAAGGTGTTTTGCGCAGCGATTACGGCCGGCATCGTCAGCGTCGATACATCGCTGTCTATAATGTTGTCATAGAAGGAGCCCGATGCAGGCCGGTCGACCTTCAGCGCCGAAGACGACAGGTCGTCAAAGACATTGTCATGAACATCGATATTCTCGCGAACATAGAGCGGATTGCCGGCGGCGCTGACCAGAACCCCGTACACGCCATCGTGAATATAATTCCCGCTGATATCATAGTTCTTCGCATCGCCCTGATCGCCCAGGCCGATGCCGTAGGACCAGCTGTAGCCGCCATATCCCGAGATATTGTTGTCGTGGATGGCGATATTGGTGCCCGCCTGTGCACTCAACCCGAAACCGCCGCCGATGAGCGTATTACCCTCGACCAGGGCATCCTGAGCGCGGATCAGCACCAGGACACCCTTGGCGCTGTTGGTTTGCGTTTGCTCCAGATGATTGTCCTTGACGAGAATGTTGCTGCTGTCGTTGAGCTGAATGGCGTCTGCCGCGCTTCCCTGGGCGTTGGTGACGGTGTTGTTGATCAGGGTGACGCCATTGACCTTTTCCATCCAGATCCCGTCGGAATGGACACCGGTCAGCGTGCTGTTTACGATGGTGATGTTCTGGCTGCTTTGGAAGCTGACGGATCCGGGCTTTCCGGCAAGGCCCGTATTCGTCACCTCAACATTCCGCACGACCCAGTTGGACACATTCCCTGCATATATCGCGTTCGCCCCAGTATCGGCGATCTTGATATTCTCGATGACGATATTCGAGGCCTTAGAACCATGGATGCCGTCATTGCTGCTGTGAATGACCGGGGCGTCGCCAAGACCGTAGCTGCCAATGGTGATCGGCGCCGTAACACTTCCGGAGTATTTCAAGTCGAATTGTTCATTGAACACGCTGCCGGCGGCAAGCAGCACACTGTCACCGGGGTTCAGCCTCAGGGATTCGACCGCTGACAAGGTCGCGAAAGCCGAGCTCTCCGTGGTTCCGTTGTTATGGTCGGATCCTGTCGCTGAATTCACGTAGTAGACGGTCATGCTTTGATCTCCCCGAGGTAATGGAAATCTTCTAAGCGCGCCTCTCTCTCCGCCAGCTAAAATGAAACACTAAAATTCTTTCTATCTGTCGATATTCTTGACCACAGGGGGTACTTTCTTCGTCCTCCAGGTATCTTTCATGGCGTCAAAGTTGCAACGCACGACAGAATTGTATTTTTACTAGAATGTCGGTTCGATAGCAGTCCATTTTCCGTAACAGACGGATTGCTGTGATAATGTCGCCGCAACTGCGAAGGTTCTCCCTCGGCATATCCGAGAATGGAAATGACAATGGTGAACTTAAAATGGCCTGAGATCGGCATATCGGGGCAGCGCGACAAAATCACCAAAAGAGATCGCTAGCCCAATGTGATTATTTGACAATTTCGTCCACCTAGAAGTGAACTCGGGTATTATTATTGATTGCCTCCGCATAAAACTTCTTACATTCTGAAGAAATATGCTCAATCGATCATTATGTCGCGTATTCACTTATTATTAAAGCACTCATCGGCAAGTGCTTCCTTACCTTACGCCGAAACTATGTGTGTCATTATTGCACGCAGAACGATCTTCTGTTCATCTTCTGTTAATCCTAGCCTTGACTCGCTGTATTAATATATCCTTAATCTCACCCGTCGCTAAGGTTAAAATTGGCCAGCGAAGATCAATTCAAGGAGAGATACAATGGCTATTCACGCAACCGACGATAGTGCAACATTTCTGGAAACCGACGTCATCTCGGGAAACCTGCTGAGCAACGATTCATCTGACAACGGCCACCTATTCCTTCGCGCATTCGACCAGCAGAGCGTTGGCGCCAAGCAAGGCAACAGCCAGGTTACTGAAATCCAGGGCGACTACGGCACCTTCTTCGTCAAGCCGGACGGCAGCTACACCTATGTTCTGAGCGATGCTGCCAAGGTCAACTTCACCAATGGTGAATTGCTCCAGGAAAAGGTCTCGTACAAGATCTCCGACGGCAGCGGTCATACCGATGTCGGCCTGTTCACCCTGAATATTCAGGGCGTAACCCAGGTCAAGCCGATCGCCGTCGACGACCACTACAGCTTCACCGAAGGCAGCCCGATCGCCGGCAATGCGCTCGACAACGACATTCCCGGCGACAATGGACATCTCTTCCTCCGTCAGTTCGCCGGCACGAACGTGAACGGCAACCCGAGCGCAACCACCGACGTCGTCGGGACCTATGGCACGTTCCATGTCAAGGCCGACGGCTCATTCACCTATGATCTGGCAGCCGATATCGCTCCGGGCGATCATGTCACGGAAACCATCCAGTATTACAAGATCTCCGACGGCCAAGGTCACACGGACGCCGGCGTTCTGACGCTCAATATCACGGGCACGGATTTTGTCTCGGGCGCCAGCGTCTGATCATCCAATCGCCGATCAATCGACAACGCCCGCTGCGCAAGCAGCGGGCGTTGTCGCCCATCAAGCCTTGCATACAGCCGTCTTGGGTCTCGAACTGTCCTCAGAAATCTGCCGTCGGTTACTTGCTGCAGCGTTGCCGAAATCGCGCTGTGGCGCCGTCTCCGGCGCCTGCCCAAGTTCGATCGAAGATCGGGCGGAGTTGTGGGCTGATCTCTTTTATGGTGGCGTTGACCCTGCAACGATCGCCAAGTTTCAGCATCGTCGTGAGATCGCTATTGAGCGCAGTCTTTGCCGCCGAAAGCGTTGCATCGGTGAAATCGTTCCAGAAATAGAACCGGGTCAAAATCATCGACTCGTCGTAAGGCGCGAAAGCGACCGAACGCTTCATCATTCCCGCAATCGAAAGCGGCTCTTCCGCGATGATCGACTGAACAGCGGCGAGACGGAGCCAAAAATTACTGTTCGTCGGCATGCAGGAGAGCGCATATTGCAGATAACCGCGGGCGCTCGATGCGGCAGCAACCCAGGCATCGTAGTTAACATTGACATTCTGTCGGTCGAGTTGCGCCAGAACGAGCGTCACACCGGCAGCGACAATATCGGATCGGCAATAATGTCCGTCAACCACGTCGACACTGCGCGACGCATATCTCGTCACCACATCATCGGCGACGGTATCGCCACGCTCGATCCTCTCGGCGACGATCGAGATGCTGGCCGTTCTGATCGAAGCATAGAGCTCTCGTCCGGCCAGCACCACAAAGACGACGGTGACGATAACGAAAGCGATCCTGGTGACCGAAACGACCCGGCTTCGGAACATCAGCTTTCGGTATAGTATCGCGAATAACGCTTATAATAGTATTCGCTGGAGCCGAATGTCCGGTAAAGCTTCATCTGCGACGGATCGACCTTGGTCAATATAGCGCCGACGCATTTCGCATAGAGTTCGGGCTCCGACAGCAGCGTCGACTGCACGACCTTGCGCGATGTCTTTCCCCACTCGATAACGAAAACCACCGCATCGAGCTTCGAATTGATAGCGCGCGCATCGACAACCGGCGCCAAAGGCGGCAGGTCGACGATGATGTAATCGAAGCTTTGACGCGCCACTTCAAGAAGCTGATCCATGCCACGTGATGCGAGCAGTTCCGACGAATGCGGGACACGATATCGTGCAACCGTCGGCAGAAATGCAAGCTTGGTTTTGGGATCGAGAAGGATCAGATCCTTGAGCGGACGGCCGTCGACGATCGCCTCGAGCAAGCCGGCCTCGGCATGGCGGCCGATTGCCCGGGTCGAGCCAGGATTTCGCATGTCGCCGTCGATAAGCAGGCAGCGGGCGCCTTGCATTGCCAGAAGCTTGGCAAAATTGATGGATGTCGTCGACTTTCCTTCGCCGGGCAAGCTCGACACCACGCCGATGACCTTGCAGCGCTGATCAGCCGCACTGAGGTCGATCGCAATCTTGGCGCTTCGAAGCGTCTCGGCAAATGCCGAAAGCGGATGCTCCTCGACATAGGTCGTGGTCTTGCTGCCCCTGGCAATGCTTCGCGGATTGCTTGGATCGACAAGCGTGGGATCATCGACGTTATCGTCAACCAGCGGCATGACACCAAGCGATTCCACATCGAGCACTTCCTTGACGTCATCGCCGGTGCGGAAGAACCGATCCCGGAATTCTCGGAAAGCGCCTATGCCGCTTCCGACCGCACATCCGAGGAACATCGCAAAAGCGACGACAAGGGCTCTCTTCGGAGCACTCGGCTTCGTCGGGGTCTCCGCCATCGTGATGATGCGCGCAGCGGTAATCGGGAAGCTCTGCTGCTGAATGGCTTCCTGGTAGCGCGTCAGGAAACTCTGATAAAGATTCTTATAGGTATCGCGCGTGCGCTCGAGTTCGCGAACCTGCACCTGCGTTTCGCCGGCCGTCGCGGCAACACCGGTCGCCTTCGTGACACTGTCACGCAGAGAATTTTCCCGTGACTGCGCAACCTGCAGCTCGCTTTGGTAACTCTCGGCGATGCGGTTCAACTCATCGAACATGAGTCTCTTATATTCTTCCATTTCCGCACGAAGCCGAACCGCCTGAACGTGATCGGGACCGAGCCGCGCCTCGATTTCGGTCTCGAGCTTGGAAGCCTCGAGATATTTCTTGCGCAGGTCGTTGGAAATGGAACTGTCGAGCACATCGGTGACGATGGCATCGGTCTGCTTGGCGTCGATGATCGATTTGACGCGCGCATATTTTGCCTCGGCCTTCGCCGTCTCGGCCTGGGCATTGATCAACTGCGTGTTGATCTCGGAAAGCTGCTGTTCGCTGATCAGCGTACCGGATCCGGCCTCGACAAGCCCATGCTCGCTGCGGAATTTCTGAACCGCAAGGTCGGTGTCCAGTGCCTGCTGCCGAAGCTCTTCGATACGCTCCTGCAGCCATTCACCGGCCCGGCGTGTCGCTTCGTATTTCGAATTGAGTTTATCGACCAGATAGACGTCGGCAATGGCCGCGGCGATCTGACGCGCCATATCGGGTGACTGCGAGGTATAACTGACATCGAGAACGTAGGATTTGCCGACACGTTCGACATCGATATTGCCGGCCACAGTTTCCGCAGCGTACCGCCGTAACATTTCCGGATCGGGCGCCACTGCCGCGTCGTCGGCAAACCATGATTTGAAACTGAACAGAGACTTCACGGTTGCAACTGAAAACAGCGAATTGCGCTGTGCATTGAACACCGGATCGTCGACCAGTTTCAACTTATCGACAACGGCATAGGCGATCGTGTCGGACTTCAACAGCTCGACCTGGCTGAGGACGGTACCTTCGTCATCGTCCATCTGGCCGAAAGCCGCCAGTTGGTTGATCACCTGGTTATCGCTGCGGTCGATCAGCACGCTTGTGTCGGCGGTGTAGACCGGCACCGACGTCAGCACATAGACAACGCCGAGAATGGCGAAGGCGAACGCGCACGCCGCAACCATCCGCCACTGTCGGCGGGCGATCGCGATCAGCTTGTCGAAATCGATGAAATCAGCTTCGTTTCCCGTATCGCGGGAGGGGTCGATACGCGGCGTAAGTTTATCTGGCGATAGCAATTTCGATCTCCAACTAAGGCGTCAAGCGCTAAGATCTACGGGCAATTCCAGCTATTGTATGACGGGTGTGCTCGGACTGGTGGATCCCGTCGTGTCAGAGGACGACTGCCCTCCCCCATTGACGGTGAGGAATGTCCTTGTCGAGGTCGAGGACGAGCTATCTCCATCGCCGGCGTTCGAAACCAGCGAACCGGCAGTCGTCGCCGCGCCGTCAAAGGGCGTACCATCGTCCGATCCAGGACCTGTCTGCCCGATCGACCCCGTGTTGCCAATGCCGGATGCAGCAGCGGCAGCGCCTGCGCCCGGACCGAGCGCCGCGGTGCCACCTTCGGCAAGGACCTTTGCAAAGGCTGCAAGCAGCGGAGCAAGGTTGGGATCGGCACTCGCCGCGTCGGCAACGGCCTTTTCGATCGCCAGCTTGAATTGCGGATCCGATACCTGGCAGCTGTTTGCGGCCCGGCCAAGACCGGAGCCGATAGCCGCCATCTGCGCGGCATTGGCCTTCTTGGCCTGCTCGATCACCGGCGACAGCGCGTCATTGCTGGTCCCGACCAGGGCGCGAACACGCGACGACAAAATCAATGGATCGGACATATCGAGCAGAACGGCAGGGTTGGCCGTAAATCCGCTGACATCGACGGAAGTAAGATTTGCCGGCCCCAGGCAAGCCGCCGCAAAAGCGCTTGAATTCATCCCGGCAAACATCGCAACGACAATTCCGCTATATGCAAGCTTACGATAAACAGCTGACCTTGCCATAACATAGTCCTTCATCAAATCCGCTATATAGACCGCCGGCATTGATCACTCGCGATCGATGCCGACTCGCCTATTTCAATCAATTTCCGAGATCCTGGACCGCGTTGCGAGTATCGTTCGCATCGTCGGTCACGCCGGCAACAGTGGACGATACCGAGTTTACGATGTCAAGGAACTTGACCAATTCAACAGAGTCCGAATTGGAAATATAGATAATATCCTTGTCTTCCATCTTGAATTGCTGAACGGCAAACAAGGTCGCCGGATCGCGCAGATTCGCGCGGACGATCACTGGAACCGTCTCACCCGCAAATCTCGTCGTGTCGACGTTCATCGACTGAACCGTTTTCTTCGGGACCAAGCGATAGAGCAAGACCTGAGCCGGATCGGCGCGGTCGTCGCGCAGACCGCCCGCCTTGGCGATTGCTTCTCCTAGGGTCAGGTCGGATTCTTCGAAATCGAAGCGGCCGCTGACGCCAGCGGCGCCGAGCGTGAGATAGGTGCGGCGCTCATGATCGATCGAGACCGTATCATTCGGCGCGACATAGATATTCTCCGCCGGATTCTTCAACAGCGTATTGTAGGCGACGGTTGCCGTCTTGCCGCGACGCTGCAGCGTAACATTCGTTTCGATATTGTTGGTCGTCAAACCGCCGGCGGCGGAAATGACATCGAGAACACGCTCACCGGCCGGGCTGATCGTGACGCGCTGAGGATTGTTGACGTCACCGAGCACGGCCACCTGACTGGAGCGGCTGTTCGTTGTCGTAATAACCACCTGCGGCTCGATCGCGCGGCTCGCCAGCCGATCTTCGACGTCCTGCTCCACGGTCTCCTTCAGGCGACCGGCGGCCGGAACGCGACCGGCATAGGGGATCGTAATCGTTCCGTTTCGATCGATGGTCTGCTCCGGCAGATTGATGTAATTGCCGGGCCGGCTGCCGGCGTCCGAGGGAATGAACAACCCACCGGACTGCGCTTCGAAGATGGCAACCTGAACGACATCGCCGTAACCAAGCGGAATTTCAGGGGCTCCTCCGCGACCACCGCCAAATCCTTTGAAGGACGTCGGCTGGGCAGAGGTAAAATAGGGCAGAACGTTCTTGCTGAGATCAATCAGGGCGTAGTCGATGCCGACGCGACGCTCCTTCGTTGTCACTTTCACTGCCGCATCTCGATCGACATCTTTGTGATCGGGACCGGACCTTGGCAACGATGTGCAGCTTGCCAATATAGTGGTTAGCGCTACAACAATGGCGACGCGTGTACTACCGATACGAGAACAACCCATAGAATAACCTGTGTTGACGCCCCTGAAGCTACTGCCCCGCAATCTGACAAAATACAAGACAAACCCCGATCAATAACACTGAAAGCCGATTAACATTCCCCTAACTGTGGCAGGCTGGCAACGCCAAGCCCCTGAGGAAGCGAATAACGACCCAGTTTAACTTTTCTGGCGCCGTAAGAACCCGAGGGCTAGACCCGCTATAAAATTTCTTGCGTTTCAGAGTCAACAGTTCGCACCTGCACAATCGCTATTTTTCAAAAACCTTCATAAACCATCTGTTTAAATTTTAGCGGCTGAGCGGCCGCTCATATGCCACATCCGCCTCTCCGTTGCTGCGCCCAAGGCTTATCGCGACGACCGCACTGAGGAAGGCGGAATAAAACACAGCAAAACCCGGTATTTGCAGCGAGAAATCGACGGCCGCATGAAGGGCGACCAGAACCGTTGCCGCCAAGCCAAGCAGCACAAAATGCCTGAGACGCCGCCTTTGGGCGAACCCCTGCCGAAACACCTTGGCAAGGACAGAGAAGACCAGGATCGCGGCAATCGGGAATAATATTCCGAGACCCAAAAATCCTTCGAGATAGAAATTATGCGCCCGGTCGAAGATCCCGAAAATTCCACAGGCAGGATCGCGATAGGCAGGAAATACGGTCCGGAAGGTTCCGAGGCCGGTCCCGGTCAACCAATGATCCGAAATGGCACGCCAAATGCCCGGCAGGATGCAGAACCGATCATCATCCTCGAGCCGCCGCTCTTGTGCGCGCAAAATCGCCTGACCTGCAAACACCGTCAGCAGCACGACGACGAAAACGATCGCCGAGAGGAGTTTCAGCATCGAACGCCATCCCGGCGCCGGTTTCAGATAGCGCCGCGAGCCGCTCCAATTCATGACCAGCCACGGGAAATAAATGAGAGCGGCAATAAAGGTCGCGAATATGCCGGCGCGTGAGCGGGTCAGCATCAGCGCGGTGAAGCATGCGCACAAGAGCAGGATATACATCCACGACTTCAACAGAAGAGTGTTTCGGCCCGGCTCGCCGGGCGGATGCTTCGAATAGGAACGGACGATGTCTCTGACCAGGGTCAGCATCAGCAGCGTTCCAAGCCCGAGGAAGGTCGCCGCGGTATTGCGATTGACGAAGACTCCGGTCAGGCTGTCGAGGTAGGCGTGCTTCTCCACGACGATCAAGATGCTGGGAAACAGTGAAAACTGCAGCAGACCGAACACAGCGATGATACCCGCCGACAGCCCGAGGAAGGCCAACACTTTCCTCGCACGCTGATCGGTATCGCATAAGAGAAGCCCGGTCAGGAACGTAACGAAGGGCAGTGCCACGGAGAGGATCGACGCCAGCGTGTCGGCCGGCTCGACCGAGATTGCCGCGTAATCGACACCTGCCAGGTCACGCGCAGCACTCCAGGCCGGGTTTGCCAGCCAGTTGGACGGCAGTTCAATGGTCTGGATGAACGTCCAGCCCGTCACCACGACAAGCATCAACAGGGCGATACCGAAAACCCGCCTGCTTTGTCTCGGCTCTCCGAACAGCAGTGCCGAAATGGCGCCAAGGGTAAACATTCCGATCGCAGCAAAGGCGAAGGGAAAGGGCGTGACGCTTCCGAACGGAATGAGCGTCAGTATAACGAGGCCGATAAAGGCGAAGAGAAGGGCCTCTCGCAAAACCTGCCTGTTGATGAGGTTGGATAACATTCGATCTCTTCGCCGGCGAGCGGCAACGGCAGAATTACAACCCGAGCGGTTAATATGCACGTACTAACATAAGTTGCATATCAAAGGCTTGCGTGTTAAAGTGCAACAGAATTTCACATCGTTTAAAATTGTCGCGAAAGACTTAAGCCAATCGAGACAAGCCCCCGGCTATGCTCCGTCAAGCAGCAGGAACGGGACAGACGTTCTGCAGCCAATACTTGGCGGATCACTAGATCGCCATGCCATTGACTGAGAAAAAAGGCAAGCCTGATCTCAATCAGTTGCCCTGAACGGGGATTTAACAGATGAAGAAGACATTCGTTACACTTCTGGCGCTGGCCTTTACAGCAGGGAATGCCTGCTCGGCATTTGCCGCCGGTCCCGCAGGTTTCGCCCGCGGCCTGAACGGCAGGTCGGCGGTCAGCTATATCTCTGAAAAAGGCACGATCATTCCGCCCTTCGCGCAGGTATTGTTCTGCGCCCAGAACCCGGCCGAATGCCGCGACAACAACGGTCTCTCGGTCGTCGCGCTCACCGACGAGCAAATGCTGCAGCTGAAAAACGTGAACGGCACCGTCAATCGTACGATGATCGGCCGGAACGATTCCCGCAACGAATTGAACGGCGACGTCTGGAAGGTGAATGTGCGCAGCGGCGACTGCGAAGATTTCGCGCTCACCAAGCGCAGCCGGCTGATCGCGATGGGCTGGTCGTCGCGCGCTTTGCGGATTGCGACCGCCTATACACCCTCCGGTGAAGGGCATGCCGTCCTGGTGGTCAGGACCGATAAGGGCGACCTCGTGCTCGACAACAGGCTAAGCAGCATCAAGAATTGGCGGGATACCGATCTGCGCTGGGACAAGATTCAATCGGGAACAGACCCCTATGTCTGGTATCGGCTGTGACAGCGGGCGCCGCAAAATAAGCTGAACGCACCGCTTTAGAAATCCAGGTCGAGCCGCTCTGACGAACGGCTCGACTTGTCATATCGCTCACACAAACCTATGTTTTTGCTATCGACAGGGCCGCCGTCAGAGAGTTGCGGCGCCCCAAGTTCGATTTCCGGTATGGGTATCAAGCGATCTTCGATATTGTCTTTTCGCCCAGATTAAGTATGACGGACGCCATGCTGCGACGCAGCATGATGTCCTACTCTAATGATTTGAGGGAATTATGCGCATCACGATGATTGGATCAGGCTATGTCGGCCTCGTTTCAGGCGTTTGCTTTGCGGATTTCGGCCATGACGTCATCTGCGTAGACAAGGACCTGAGCAAGATCGAAGCCCTTCGCGAAGGCCGCATTCCGATCTACGAGCCGGGTCTGGAACAATTGGTCGCCGAAAATACCAGCACCGGCCGGTTGTCGTTTTCGACGGATGTCGGCGAAAGCGTCCGTAGCGCCGACGTCGTGTTCATTGCGGTCGGCACGCCGTCCCGGCGCGGCGACGGCCACGCGGATCTCTCCTATGTCTACGCCGCGGCGCGCGAGATTGCCACCTATGTGGAAGGCTTCACCGTGATCGTCACCAAGTCGACGGTGCCGGTCGGCACCGGCGACGAAGTCGAGCGCATCATGCGTGAAACCAATCCTGCGGCGGATGTCGCCGTCGTTTCCAATCCGGAGTTCCTGCGCGAAGGCGCGGCGATCGAAGATTTCAAGCGTCCCGACCGTATCGTCGTCGGCCTGAATGACGATCGGGCACGCGAAGCCATGACCGAGGTCTACCGCCCGCTTTACCTCAACCAGGCCCCCTTGGTCTTCACCACCCGCCGCACCTCGGAATTGATCAAATATGCTGCCAATGCATTCCTCGCGATGAAGATCACCTTCATCAACGAGATCGCCGATCTTTGCGAACGCGTTGATGCAAACGTCCAGGACGTTTCGCGCGGCATCGGTCTCGATGGCCGTATCGGCGCCAAGTTCCTGCATGCCGGTCCGGGTTACGGCGGTTCGTGCTTCCCCAAGGATACGCTTGCCCTCGCCAAGACGGCGCAGGATTACGACGCGCCGATTCGGCTTATCGAGACGACGATCTCGATCAACGACAACCGCAAGCGGGCGATGGGACGTAAAGTCATCTCGGCCGTCGGCGGCGACATTCGCGGCAAGAAGATCGCGATTCTCGGCCTGACCTTCAAGCCGAACACCGACGACATGCGTGACAGCCCGGCGATTGCGGTCATCCAGACCCTGCAGGACGCCGGCGCCCTGGTGGTCGGCTACGATCCCGAGGGCATGGAGAATGCCCGCAAGGTGATCGAGAATATCGAATATGCGAGCGGTCCCTATGAAGCGGCCGCTGGTGCGGATGCGCTTGTCATCGTCACCGAATGGAACCAGTTCCGCGCGCTCGATTTCAATCGCCTGAAGCAGTCGATGCGCGCCCCGGTCCTGGTCGACCTGCGCAATATTTACCGCAGCGACGAGGTCCGCAAACACGGCTTTACCTATACCGGCATCGGCACCAATCTCTATCAGGAATCGACAAACGCCTGACAGGTTGTGGTGAACCGATAATCGTCCCGACGCCGCGGAGCAAAATTCCGCGGCGTTTGGTTTTGATGCATGTCGCCCGGAAGTGTGCCGCGGTTCCGGGATAACGACATGCATCAAAACAATGAGCTAAAGCGCGTTGCATGAATCAAATTTGATGCGACGCGCTTTAGCGCACCTCGCCGAAAAGCCTGAATGGTTTCGGGCGGCATCGCGCCTTGAGATTTAATTGAGGAGCCCGACCCGCGTTCCTTTTATCGTCAGAACGGTGAGCCGGCCCGTCGCCGAAACCGCGGTGTCGATTCCGATCCGTTGCGGGCCGAATGTCGGGGTTCGCGCCGGGGTATGCCCGTGGATCACGAGGACAGGAAGCTGCGGCCCTTCATCCAGGAAGGGTTGGCGGATCCACATCAGGTCGCTGTCCTTCTGCTTCTTGAGGTCGATGCCCGGTTTGATGCCGGCATGGACAAAGACCACCCTCCCCATCCGCAGCATGATCGGCAGCGATTCCAGGAATTGGATATGCCGCTCGGGGATCATGTTGCGAATGACGCGGGCAATCATTTCGCTTCCAGCCGCAGACTGCAGCAGATGCTCGATATCGATACCGTATGAGTGCAACGTCTCCGTCCCGGCAAAACCGAGCCATTCAAGAATGTGCGCCGGTTTGCGGTAGAGCTTCACCAGTTCCGCGTCGTGATTGCCGCAGAGAGCGAAACGCTGAAATCCCGCCGGCGGACTCTTGCTGAGGAACTCCAGCACCGCGCTCGAATCGGGCCCGCGGTCGACATAATCGCCGAGCATGACGATAAGTTTCGGCCCCGGAATGCGCGCGGCATCCTCCTCGATGCGACGATGCGCCTCGACGAGTTCATTGTAACATCCGTGTACATCGCTCATTGCATAGACCGCAGCGAAGTCGCCTTCGGCAAACGTCAGCCGAGCGCGTCCTTTGCGGTTACCGGCCAGTATCGGAATCTGTTGTCGCCACGGCCCGAGATAGTTAAACATGTAACCCATTTATGAGATCCGACAGCCCGTGAGGCAGTCGGACAAGCTCCATTTCCGCCCATCCCTGCATGGGCATGAGCCGCAGTGTTCAAAAAGAAGTTGGCCTGATCACGGCCTCATCGAAATTGTAACCGGCCTCCGGCTCACACTGCAGCTTGGCATCGAATCACCTGATCCTCGCCGCGTCACGTGCATGGAATTTTTCATGCAACGTTCCCGCGACGGTGAAATTACGTTTGCGAGAAACGGCGATTTGTATTCGGTCATTCGGAAGCGCATCACGGTTAATATTGCGCTGTATTCTGGTAGATGAGGGTTAATTCGGCGTTAAACCGTATTATTCGTTCGCTCAGCGGCTGTGTCAGTCGCCAGTTCTGCGAGCTGGAGAATTTGCGGCCATCAGGTTTCCACAGGCGGCACCTCCCGAAAAGCTGCATAAATCAACTATAGCGAGAGCCAAGAGAAAAAAATGAACGCTTAAGCTTATCGTGCTTGACGCTACTGCAGCGGCGCATGATGATGGCGCATTGCGAGCGTGAATGACATTCCTCACTGGAAATCTCAGATCCAAAACTGCGGGGTGCAAAGTGGAAACTGCGGTTGATTCGAAACTTATCGAGGCGATCACCTACGACGAAGACAGCCGGCATCTACGGGTCTATCTGACAAACGGTCAAAGGCGGGAATATGAAGGTGTCCCCAAGGGCGTCGTCGTCGGCTTGACGATGGCGGAATCCCCGGGGAATTTTTATATGACGGCAATCAGGGGCAAATATCCTCCCCGCCCCTAACGATCCATCATTCCAGCCGAAATGCGGGACCGGCATTCACCGGCTCCGCAAATCGGCGCCACCGACCGGCGGCACATTCCATCAATAGCCACTGAAGAAGTCGCGAACTGCATCGATCTCGAGCGGCGCAATCTCATGGCCGCCGGGATGCCAGACCGTCCTGACATCGGCGCCGCGATCCTTCAGATGCTCCGACAGCGCCTCGGTCACCGGGACGGGAGCGATCGGATCCCGCTGCCCAGCCGTCACCAGCACCTTTCTCCCCGCCAGAGTGGCCTGGGCTTCAGGCTGAAACGGAATGAGCGGGTGCATCAGAACAGCGGCATCGAAGATGCCCTTCTCGATCAGCACATTGGCAAGAATGTTTGCACCATTCGAAAAACCCAGGCCGAGAATTTGGGAAGCCTGGTGCTTGTCGGCCAATGCCTTGACATAGGCGGCCATCTTCTCCGTCGCCCGTGAGAGGTCGGCCATGTCGTAGATCCCCTCCCCGGTGCGCCGGAAGAACCGCGCCGCGCCATGTTCGGAAACGTCGCCGCGTGGCGACAGAACCGTCGCTTCGGGCAGCAGGCGCCGGCCGAAATCGAAGAACTGGTTCTCGTCGCCGCCGGTGCCGTGCAGCACCAGCAGGATGGGTTTATCGGATGCACCGGCATACAGCCGGTGCACATATCCAGCTTCGGTCATATCGCCTCTCCCTACGCGTCGAGCGGCTGCAGGTGCTGCTCGAGCAGTGCGCGAAGATGGGCGTGCTGCTGCGGCAGCTTCAGGGCTTCACCGAGATGGGCTGTATCCTCGTCGCGGTTGAAGCCCGGCTCATTGGTCGCGACCTCGAACAGCACGCCGCCCGGCGTGCGGAAGTAGATCGCCCAGAAGTAGTCGCGGTCGATCACCGGCGTCACCTGATAGCCGGTGTCCATCAGCGCCTTGCGCACTTCGAGCTGCTTCTCGCGGTTTTCGACGGCGAAGGCGACGTGGTGGACGGAGCCGGCGCCGGGAAGCGCGCGGGCAATGTTCGGCATGGTCTCGAGATCGATGAGATGCGCGCCGTTGCCGTCAGGCTTGATCAGCCGCTTGACGCCGTCCCGTTCTTCGGCGACCTCGTAACCCATGAACTTCAGGAGTTCGCCGGTAGCGCCTTCATCCCGCAGGCGCATAGCGACGGAATGGAAGCCGCGAATGGCGTGGTCCTCGCTGATGCCGCCATGCGTCCAGGCCTGGCGGGCATCGTCCTTAACCTCGACGAGCGCAAAGCCGTCACCGTCGGGGCCGGAAAAATTCAGGCGCTTCTCGCCGAAACTTTCCTCGGCCTTCAGCCCGCCGATATTCAACCCGCTGAACCGATCGCCCCAGAAGCCGAGCGAGCCTTGCGGAACGGAAAACACCGTCGTGCCGACCTCCCCGGTGCCGGGACGGCCCTGCGCCATCTTCGGGAACGGGAAATAGGTCATGACAGTGCCGGGCACACCGGTCTCGTCACCATAATAGAGGTGATAGACATCAGGCGCGTCGAAGTTCACCGTCTTCTTGACGCGGCGCAGGCCAAGCGCATGGGTGAAGAACTGATTGTTGGTTCGGGCGTCCTCCGCCATCGACGTGACGTGGTGCAGACCCTTGATCTGATCGAGCATGTGAGACCCCTTTCTTGCCCGCAGTTCGCAGGCTTTCGATGAGGCTAAGATGCGCGCTGAAACTCCATGGGAACAGACCCCCAGATCAAAACGCATTGTCTTCCTTTAGTGAACGAAGGCCAGATGACGTTCACACTTTGACCTCTTCGGGAACCACCGGCAATTGCCAGTCGATCGGAGTTCGCCCGCGCGACTGCAGGAAATCATTCGCCTTCGAAAAATGCCCGCAGCCGAAAAATCCGTTATGGGCCGAAAGCGGCGAGGGATGCGGCGCCCTGAGCACGAGATGCCGTGTCGTATCGACAAAGGCCGCCTTGCGTTGGGCATAAGAGCCCCAGAGCATGAAGACGACGGATTCGCACTCGTCGTTGACTTTGCGGATGACGGCGTCGGTGAAGCGCTCCCACCCCTTGCCCTGATGCGCAGCCGCCTGCCCTTCCTCGACAGTCAGCACACTGTTCAGCAGCAGCACGCCTTGTCTTGCCCAATGTTCGAGAAAACCGTGACGCGCCGGCGCTATGCCGAGATCCGTCTGCATCTCCTTGTAGATATTGACGAGGGAGGGCGGAATGCGCACGCCCGGCCGGACGCTGAAGCACAGCCCATGGGCCTGCCCCAGCCCGTGATAGGGGTCCTGGCCGAGTATGACGACCTTGACGCTGGTGATCGGCGTCAAGTCGAGGGCGCGGAAATATTCGCTGCCCCGAGGGAAAATCCGCTTACCGATCTGCTTCTGCGCGACTAGAAAGGATTTAAGCTGCTGCATATAGGGGCTTGAGAACTCCGCCGCCAAGGCGGCTTTCCAGCTCTCGTCGAGACTGATTGATGTATCGCTCATCGAGCAAACCCTTCGCATATGAAGAAACAACGGACACACGGTTCTAACAAAATCGATCTACGCTGCAATGCCTGCCGCCTCGGCAATGGGTTTACGCCTTTGGGATGGGCGGGAGAGGATTGCGAGCGGCTTCCGAGACACCGTCGTCCGTGTTTAACTATATGACGGCTTCGGTATTTACGCCGGCAGGCGGCCTGAGTAGAACCTTGATGATAAACCGGGGACATGTCTTCAAATGAAATTCGGCACGAGTGGCCTTCGCGGACTTTCAGTGGATCTCAAGGGACGCGCCTCTGCGCTTTATGCGACGGCGTTCGGCAAATATCTGCTGCGGACCGGCAAGGCACAGATCGGCGATGCCATTCTAATCGGCCGCGATTTTCGCGATTCGAGCCCCGACATCTCGGGAAATTGCGCCGGCGCGCTCGTCGCGCTCGGCTTCCGGGTATTGGACTGCGGCAATGTCCCGACACCCGCCCTTGCCCTTTATGGCCTTAAGAGCAACGCTGCGTGCCTGATGGTGACGGGCTCGCATATTCCGGCAGACCGCAACGGCATCAAGTTCTATCGCCCGGACGGCGAGATCGACAAATCGGACGAGGCTGAGATCACCGCGTGGGCGGCCGAGATCGAACGAACAGGCGAGCCGGTTGCAGAGGCGCCGGCCCAGACCGAAGATCATCAGGCGATCTGCCGGCAGTTCTTTTTCCAGCGCAATGCCGCCCTGCTGCCGCAGGGGGCGCTATCCGGCCTGAAGATCGGCGTCTACCAGCACAGCACCGTCGCCCGCGACCTGCTGGTTGAGGTTCTCGCCCATTATGGCGCCGAGATCATCGCTCTCGGCCGTTCGGAGAGTTTCATTCCGGTCGACACAGAAGCCGTTTCCGACGAGACGGTCGCGCTGATGAAGCGCTGGGTGTCCGAGCATAAGTTCGACGCGATCGTCTCGACCGATGGCGACGGCGACCGCCCGCTGGTCGCAGACGAAACCGGCACGCCGCTGCGCGGCGACCTTCTCGGCCTTGTCGCAGCCAATTTTCTCGGCGCCGACACGGTGGTCACACCGGTTACCTCCAATTCCGGCATCGAGGCCGCAGGGTCTTTCGCCGTCAGGCGCACCCGCGTCGGCTCGCCCTTCGTTATCGCAGCCATGGAAGAGGCCGTGGCGGCCGGCAAAGATCATGTCATGGGCTTTGAGGCCAATGGCGGGCTGCTGACGGCAACCCCTTTCGATATCAACGGCGAATCCGTGCGCGCCTTGCCGACGCGCGATTGTTTTCTCCCGATGCTTGCGATCCTGTCGCTCGCCGCCGTTCGCAGGCAGCCGCTTTCGGCCGTTGCCGCCTCCTATCATCTGCCCTTTGCCGCTGCCGATCGCCTGGAGAATTTTCCGGTGGAGACGAGTGCGGCGCTGATGGAGCATCTGCGCGCCTCCAATGAAAACCTTGCCGCTTTCCTGCAGCCGGTCGGCGAGGTGGCGGCGAAATCCGATATCGACGGACTTCGCGTAACGCTGAAAGACGGCAGGATCATTCATTTCCGCCCGTCGGGCAATGCGCCGGAAATGCGCTGCTATGTCGAAGCCGGGAGCGAAACCGCAGCCCTGGATCTGCTGAAGACAGGCCTCACCCGAATAACGGACTGGGCAAACGCCCGCTAAACATGCCACGAACAAGCTTTTTTCAAGGAACCCGCCTATGACGCAGAAAATCGTTCCCGTGATCATGGCCGGCGGCAAAGGCACGCGGCTCTGGCCGCTTTCCCGTGCCACCGCCCCGAAACAGTTCATCCAGTTCGTCGGCAACAAGACGCTGTTTCAGGATACACTCGAACGCGTTTCCAACCCGGAGCTCTATGAAGCGCCGATCGTCGTCACCAATGAGGAATTTCGCTTCCTGGTCGCCGAGCAGGCCCGCGCGCTGGCTGTCCCGCTCGCCGCCGTGCTGCTCGAGCCGGTCGCCCGCAACACCGCCGCAGCGGTGGCCGCCGCCGCCACCCTTGCTTCCGAGCTTTTCGGCAAGGACACCATCATCCAGATGCTCGCCTCGGATCACGAGATCCTCGCCGACACGAGCTATTTCGATTGCATCCGCATCGCCCGGAATGCCGCAGCCGATGGCAAGCTCGTCACTTTCGGTATCACGCCCACCGAGCCGGCAACCGGTTACGGCTATATCGAAATCGGCGATGCGCTCGAAAACGGCGCCCACAAGGTCAGCCGTTTTGTGGAAAAGCCGGCATTGGAAAAGGCCGAGAAAATGCTCGCCGACGGCGGCTTCTACTGGAACTCCGGCATCTTCATGTTCCCGGTGGCGGAGCTCATCGCCGAACTGCAGGAATATGCGCCCGATGTGCTGAAGGCGGCGAGCAAGGCCGTTTCCAAGGCAAGCCGCGACCTCGACTTTACCCGCCTCGACGCCGATCATTTCGCCAAGAGCCCCGATATCTCCATCGACTACGCGATCATGGAAAAGACCTCCAAGGCCGCCGTCGTCCCCTCGCCGTTCAAATGGTCGGATATGGGAAGCTGGGATGCCGTCTGGAAATCAGGCAGCCGCGACGACAACGGCAATGTCGCCGCCGCAAACACGACCGTCGTCAATACCCGCAACTCGCTGGTCATGACCCATGGCGTGCATCTTGCCGTCCAGGGCATGGAGGATGTCGCCGTCATCGCCAGTGAGGACGCCGTCTATGTCGGACCGCTCAAAGACAGCCAGAATGTCGGGCAATTGGTCAAGATGCTGGCCTCTTCTTCGGCGACGGCGAAATTCACCGAAACCCACCCCACCTCCTATCGGCCCTGGGGCGGCTATACCTCGATCTTCAACGGCGATCGTTTCCAGGTGAAGCGCATCTTCGTGACCCCGGGTAAGAAGCTTTCGCTGCAGAAACACCACCATCGCTCCGAACACTGGGTCGTCGTCAAGGGAACGGCCGAGGTGACGGTCGGCGAGACCGTGCGAATGCTGCGCGAGAACGAAAGCGTCTATATTCCGCTCGGCGAAGTCCATCGTCTCGCCAATCCCGGCAAGATCGTCCTCGAGCTCATCGAGGTGCAGACGGGCTCCTATCTCGGCGAGGACGACATCATCCGCATCGTCGATGAGTTCGGAAGAACGTAACGTCGCCGCCGGACTGGCCGGCCCCGAACAATAGGCCGCCTTTTCCGGCGCGACCGCTATCGCTGTTGAACTCGCTATCGGAATTCTCGTAGAATGGATGTACCGAAAGACATGACCGGAGATCCCTTGATGCGTATCTTGCCCGCCCTCGCCGGATTTCTTGCGATCATGGCACCGGGAATGGCGTTTGCCGAAACCGGAAAGATGCGAACCGCAAGCGAGGCAGAAATCCGCGAGCATCTGCCGGGCACGTCGGAACTGAAAGAAAGCAGCAACGGTTACGAATATCGCCAGGGCAACAGGAATGGCTACAAGATAACCAATGGCCAGGTGTGCGTCCGGTTTCCCAACAAGTCGACCGACTGCGTCAGCGTGAAGACCGACGGCGAGAAATTTCAGATGATCGACAAGAAAGGCGGCAGGACGAGATTTTGACTTTGCCCGGCAGCTTACTTTGCCGGTGCAGTTTCACCGTCCCTGTCGAGAACGAATTCGGCGATCAGACCGGAATGGTTCGAGCCAAGATTGTCATCGAGACGCCTCAGCGATGTCAGATGAAGCGGCGCGCGCGCAAATATATGGTCGATGGCGATCCCCAATGAGCCGGCACCGATCGGCCATGTCGCCGGTTCGGGCGCGATCGTCTTCAGTCCCTGCTTACGCAGGAAAGCCTGGATGCTCGGGGCGATCGACGAAGAGTTGAAATCACCTGACAGCACCAGAGGGCCGTCGATCGAACCAAGCGCTTTGGCGAGATCTTCCAGTTCAGCCATCTGGAAATCGTCGAAGTACGGTTTGGTCAGATGCGCCGAAACCAGATTGATGGTTTCGCCGCCGAAGTCGACGCTCGATATAACCAGCCTGTTTTTTCGCAGACTGCCCATGCTTGCGACCTGCCGGTTGACGAACGGGCGTTTGGACAGCACCAGCGTATCGCAGGTATCCTTCCCGGTGTCGCAACCGATATGATAGGGATAGGCCTTGAACAATTGCTGCAGATGGAAGGTCAGCGGCTTGGCTTCAAGCAAATTGACGACATCGGCATTCGACGCGATCACCATGTCGGTGATGGCAGTCGAGTTTTTCCAGTTGTCGATCGCCATGTTGAACGACATCAGGCGAAAAAGCGCCGGTCTGTCCGTGCCTCTGTCGTCCTCGGAAAACTCCCGCAGCATAACGACGCCGTGAGCGACGAGAACAAGCGAGACAAACAGAAGAACGAAGCCGTAGATCTGTCGCCTGACAGCCAGAATGATCAGGCTGGCAGCAACAAAGAGGACGCCGAAGTGAACCTGGAAGCTGTAGAGAAAGGACAAAAGCCAGAAGTTCGTGACATAGCGCAAGGACACGATCGCGATGGCGACGGTCAGAAACGCGCAGAGAATCCAATAAATTATCTCTCTCATCGATCCTGACCTGCTTGCAGACGACCCGCCGGCCATAACATGCAGGCTGATATGTTGCAACGCAGCATAATAGCCGATGGCCGCGGCTGGCTTTCGGACGATATCGACGGCCCGCCCTCATCCGGCCGGGCAAGGCGCAAATATGCCGGCGACCGCCGCCATGGCGGCGGCCGCCTTCTCTTTCAAAGATCTATCGACTCGGCCTCTTCTTATCTTGTAAGGGGGGTCACGCGATACGGAATCGGCTTTTGCCGTGGGCAGCGAGCCGAAAGAAGGTTGGAATGCGCTACTTCATTACCGGGACTGCCGGCTTTATCGGTTTTCATCTGGCCAGGCGCCTGCTGCAGGAAGGGCACGAGGTCACCGGCTTCGACGGCCTCACTCCCTATTACAACGTCAAGCTCAAGGAGATGCGCCATGCGGCACTCTCCCAATTCCCAGCCTTCAAACCGGTCATCGCTATGCTCGAGGATCGCGAAGCGTTGGAGACAGCTGTGGTCGCGGCCAAGCCCGACATCCTGATCCACCTCGCCGCCCAGGCCGGTGTGCGTTACAGCCTGGAAAATCCCGAGGCCTATCTTCGATCGAACGTCGAAGGCTCGTGGAACATCATGGAAATCGCGCGGCGCGTCGAAATCCGTCACCTGATGCTGGCCTCGACGTCCTCGATCTACGGCGCCAATGCGACCGTTCCCTTTCACGAGACCGATCGCGCCGACGAGCCGCTGACCATCTATGCCGCGACGAAGAAATCGATGGAACTGATGGCGCATAGTTATGCCCATCTGCACAAGATCCCGACCACGGCCTTTCGCTTCTTCACCGTTTATGGCCCGTGGGGCCGGCCCGACATGGCGCTGTTCAAATTCACCAAGAACATGCTCGAAGACCAGCCGATCGAAATCTACGGCGAAGGCAATATGAGCCGTGACTTCACCTATATCGACGATCTCGTTGAGGGGATCGTCAGGCTGTCGGCAATCGCCCCTGGCGAGGACAACCGTCTGGGCAATGCGGCCATCGAAACGCTTTCGCGCCAGGCGCCCTTTCGGGTCGTCAATATTGGCGGCGGCCAGCCGGTCAGCCTGATGGATTTCGTCGAAACGGTGGAAAAGGCGCTCGGCCGTCCTGCCATCCGCAAGATGCTGGCGATGCAGAAGGGTGACGTGCCGCGCACCTTCGCGGCGCCCGATCTGCTCGTAGCGCTGACGGGTTACAAGCCGGACACGAGTTTGGATGTCGGCGTCAAAGCCTTCGTCGACTGGTATCTCGATGTCCGTGGCGAACTCGGCGCCTAGCTTACCTCGAGTGCCGACCCAAATTGCCTCCTGTGACCAGGAATATCAGCGCAGAAACGTCACCGCTTCAACCGCGTCGACCGCCTTCCAAAACACATAGTCGACGACAACGGTCAGTTTCGGCGAATAGGCCTTGAGCTGATAACCCTCGCCCTCGATTTGAGCAGGGCTGCGAAGGACGAAAGGAACGCCGGGGCGCACGAAACCGGCGCGTGTCGTCAACGGAATCTCGGGCGAATGGCCGATGGCGGAGGTATACATCAGGTCGCGGCCAAGGCTGGCGGGACCGATGGCGAGCGCCGGCCCGGCAGCGCCGGTGATGGTCAGAGTGAGAGCGATGGCGGCAAGAATTTTGTGCATGTCGAAGTCCCCGTTTGCGGATCGGCGGGCTTTGCTTCGCCCGTCTCCAAACGATCGACGCGTCTGTCCACGCTTCGATCGCTTTCATGAGACCACTCTACACAGCAGTATTTGCAGGGCTTTTAAGCCGATCGGTCAAATTTTAAGGAATTCGGCTTTCTCTCCCGCTCGTCGCGGGACACACGGGAAAACGCTTCCCCGGCTCCGAACTCGCCGAGGCGAGATCGGCGCGATGCTGACGACCGCAATCTAAAGAACGCGATCCAGCTTCTTGTTGATATGCAGGTTCGGCATCAATCCCGCACTTTGCGCGGCATGATAGGATTCACGCGCCGCATCGAACGAGATCGACCACATGATGGCGCTCAACAGCAGCGCGATAATATAAATTTGGATACGCATCGCATCGACAATACGGAAAGAGCAAGGCCGTTTTGTGTCGAAAAATGAGCGCAAAAATAGAAAAAATCGGCGGATTTTTTTGGCCGGCGCGATTGCCCGCCTGGTGAAAAGCTCCACAGTTCGGGCCGCTTCTCAGCAAAATATATCAATCGATTGACTTATTTTGCGATCAGCGTTATAAAACTCTCATGAACCAGGAAAGCGACACTCAAACCCCGCCAGCATCCGCCCGGGCCGAGGCCGCGCGGCAGAAGATGTTGGCCGCCGCCCTCGACGTCTTCGGACGCTACGGCTTTGACGGCGCCTCGACACGTCAGCTGACCGAAGCAGCCGGCGTCAACCTGCAGGCGATCCCCTATTATTTCGGCAGCAAGGAAGGCCTTTACATCGCCACCGCCGAATATCTGATGGCCCGCATCGATACGCATGTCGGCGACATGCGGGCGCGTATCGGCACGCATCTCATGGCGCTCGACGCTGCCGGCGAAACACTCGGCGAAAGCGAAGCCCGTCTCTTCCTCACGGAAATTCTCCAGACCATGGTGACGCTTTTCGTCGGCAAGGAATCCGAATCCTGGGCGCGCTTCCTGGTCCGCGAGCAGATGGAGCCGACCGAAGCCTTCGCAAGGGTTTATCAGGGCATCATGCGGCCGATGATCGAGATGGGCCGGCGGCTGATCGGCGCCATCTTGCGTGAAGATCCCGCCTCCGAACATGTGCGCCTGCGCACCTTCAACCTTATCGGCAGCATCCTCGTCTTTCGCGTCACCCACGCGGCCGTGCTTGCCCAGATGGAATGGGAGGCCGTCGGCCCGGAACAGGTGGAAATCTTACGCGGCCTTGCCGCCGAACTGGTCGATGTGCTCGGCCCGTCGAAGGGAGGTGCAGCATGAAACGCATCCTTCCCATCGCTCTCCTTCTCGTCGTCGCGGGCGCCGCCTGGTGGTACGGCCTGCCCGAAAAGCTCGGCTGGCTGCCCGAGGCCCGCCGCGAATTCGCCCTCTACGGCAATGTCGATATCCGCCAGGTCTCGCTCGGTTTCCGCGTCAGCGGCCGCCTCTCCGAACTCCGCGTCGACGAAGGCGACGTGATCAAAAGCGGAATGGTGCTGGCGAAGCTCGACGCCGCACCCTATGAATTCGCCGTTCGCTCCGGCGAGGCTAACGCCGCCGCCCTTCGGGCAACCCTCGACAAGCTGAAGGCAGGCCCTCGCCCGACTGAGATCGCCCAGGCGCGCGCCGCTTATGACGAAAGCCTCGCCGATCTCGGAAATGCCAACCTCGCCTATGACCGCGCCCGCCAGCTGCGCCCGCAAGGCACTATTTCCGAAGCGACGCTCGACCAGGCGACCGCCGCAAAGGCGATGGCCGCCGCCCGCTCGCAGTCCGCCAACGAGGCGCTGAAGCTGCTGCAGGAAGGTTCCCGCGTCGAGGATATCGCCGCAGCCGACGCCCAGCTGAAGGCGGCTGAGGCGACGCTCGCCTCGGCCCGCACCTCGCTCGCCGACACGGAGCTGCGCGCTCCGAACGACGGTATCATCCTCTCGCGGGTGCGGGAGAACGGCGCGATCGTCTCGCCGGCCGATACCGTCTTCGTGCTGTCGCTGACCGAACCCGTCTGGGTGCGCAGCTATGTTGCCGAACCCGATCTCGGCCGCATCCATCCCGGCATGAAGGTTTCCGTCACCTCCGATACGGCGCCCGACAAACCCTATGACGGCACGATCGGCTTCATCTCGCCGGTCGCCGAATTCACCCCGAAATCGGTGGAGACGCCGGAGCTCCGGACCGATCTCGTCTATCGCCTGAGGATCGTCATCGACAAGCCCGGCCCGGATCTGCGCCAGGGCATGCCGGTCACCGTGCGTCTTCCGGCGCCCGCGGCAGACGGACGATGACCGCCGCCCCTCAGAAAGATTGGGACGACAAGCCGCTCGTCCGGATCGACGGCGTCACCAAGCGCTTCGGCGATGCGCCTCCCGCCCTCGACGCCGTCTCCGGCGTCATCGGCGGCGGTGCGATCACCGGCCTAGTCGGCCCTGACGGCGCAGGCAAGACGACGCTGATCCGGCTGATGACCGGCCTGATGCTGCCCGACACGGGGACAGTAGAGGTTCTCGGCTTCGACACCAGCAAGAACGCCGCCGGCATCCAGGCGGCGATCGGCTACATGCCGCAGCGCTTCGGTCTCTATGAGGACCTCTCGGTGCAGGAAAACCTCGATCTCTACGCCGATCTGCGCGGCCTGCCGAAAAGCGAACGCGCCAGCGCCTTCGACGAACTGCTGACCTTCACCGACCTCAAACGCTTCACCGGCCGGCTCGCCGGGAAACTCTCCGGCGGCATGAAGCAGAAGCTCGGCCTTGCCTGCGCGCTTCTCAAAAAACCACGCCTGCTGCTGCTCGACGAGCCCGGCGTCGGCGTCGATCCGATCTCGCGCCGCGACCTCTGGAAAATGGTAGAGAACCTGACGAAGGAAGGCATCGGCGTGCTCTGGTCGACCGCCTATCTCGACGAGGCGGAAGCCTGCGACCACGTGCTGCTGCTGAACCAGGGAAAACTGCTCTTCTCGGGAAAACCCGCTGAGCTGACCGAGCGCGTCAACGACCGGGTCTTCAGGGTGTCCGATGTCAGCGGGCGCCGCCGGCAGGTGCTTGCCGAGCTCCTGCAGGCCGATGGCGTCATCGACGGCGTGATCCAGGGCGAAGCGATCCGCCTGGTGGCGGCCAAGGACAAAAAACCCGATATCGGCAAGGCCGGCGACGGGGCAACGCTCGCCCCCGCCCCGCCCCGCTTCGAGGATGCCTTTGTCGACATGCTGGGCGGCGGCCCCGGCGGCCGCTCCAGGCTTGCCGAAGCGCAAGATCCGCTGAAGGCCGAGGGCGACCGGCCGGTGATCGAGGCCAAGGGCCTGACCAAGCGCTTCGGCGATTTCACTGCCGCCGAGGATATCAGCTTCGATATCCGCCGCGGCGAGATCTTCGGCCTGCTCGGCCCGAACGGTGCCGGCAAGTCCACCACCTTCAAGATGCTCTGCGGCCTGCTGAAGCCGACCGGCGGCGAAGGCCGCGTCGCCGGTTTCGATCTTCGCCGAGATGCCGCTGAAGCCCGCAACCAGCTCGGCTACATGGCGCAGAAATTCTCGCTTTACGGTGATCTCACCGTCATGCAGAACCTCGAATTCTTCGCCGGCGTCTACGGTCTTCGCGGGCAGCGCAAGCGCGAGCGCATCGCGCTGATGGCCGGCATTTTCGATTTCGGCCGCCACGCCCGCGAGCCCGCCAAGGACCTGCCGCTTGGCCTGAAGCAGCGCCTGGCGCTTGCCTGCGCCGTCATGCATGAGCCGCGCGCCCTCTTCCTGGACGAACCGACCTCGGGTGTCGATCCGATCACAAGGCGCGAGTTCTGGACGCATATCAACGCGCTTGTCGAAAAAGGCGTCACCGTGCTCGTCACCACCCATTTCATGGACGAGGCGGAATATTGCGACCGCATCTCGCTGATCTATCGCGGCCGTTCGATCGCGCTTGGCTCGCCCGATGAGTTAAAGGCCCGCGTCGCGACCAACGAGCAGCCGGATCCGACGATGGAGGACGCCTTCATCGCCCTGGTGCAGCAATCGGAAGCGGAGGACGCCGCATGAGCGCCTCTTCCGGCCGGCTGCGGCGTCTTTTTGCTCTCGTGCGCAAGGAAAGTTTTCAGGCGATCCGCGATCCGAGCAGCATCCTCATCGCCTTCGTGCTGCCGCTGATCCTACTCTTTCTCTTCGGTTACGGCGTCTCACTCGATACCACCCGCACCCGCATCGGCCTCGTGACCGAGGAGCTGACGCCGCTGACACAGGACCTGTCGGCCAGCTTCCAGGCCTCGCGCTATTTCGATGTCGCGATGGGCCGCGACCGGCGCCTGTTCGAGGAAGATCTCGTGCTCGGCAATGTGCGCGGCATCGTCATCATCCCGGCCGATTTCACCACACGCTACACCGCAGACAACCATCCCGCCATTCAGGTGATCGTCGACGGTTCCGACCCGAACACCGCCAATTTCGTCCAGAATTATGCCCAGGGCGCCGTCGCCAACTGGGAGCAGCAGCGCCAGGCCGACGTGGCCTCCCACGCTCCCGCCATCGCGGTCGAGCAGCGCTTCTGGTTCAATCCGGAGCTGACCAGCCGCAATTTTCTCGTGCCCGGCTCGATCGCCATCGTCATGACGCTGGTCGGCACGCTGTTGACCTCGCTCGTCGTCGCCCGCGAATGGGAGCGCGGCACTATGGAGGCGATGATGGCGACGCCGGTGACGGCGGTCGAACTGCTCACCGGCAAGATCCTGCCCTATTTCCTGCTCGGCCTCACCTCGATGACGCTCTGCGTGCTGCTGGCGGTCTTTCTTTTCGGCGTGCCGTTCCGCGGCTCGGTCGCCGCCCTTTACGCGCTTTCGGCCGCCTTCCTGATCCCGGCGCTCGGTCAGGGCCTGCTGATCTCGACGGCAACGAAGAACCAGTTCCTCGCCTCGCAGCTGGCGCTAATATCGGCCTTCCTGCCGGCCTTCCTGCTCTCGGGCTTCCTGTTCGAGATCAATTCCATGCCTGCTGTCATCCAGTGGATCACCTTCATCGTGCCGGCGCGGTACCTCATCCCCAGCCTGCAGACAGTCTTCCTTGCCGGCGATATCTGGCCGATGTTCGGAAAGGCAATCGCCGTGATGCTGGCGATCGGCGCCGTCATGTTCGTGCTTGCGGCCCGCAGCACCCGGAAGAGGATCGGCTGAGATGTGGACAAGGCTCTACGCCCTCATCGTCAAGGAACTGCTCGCCGTGCTGCGCGACCCCAAGGGCCGCGCCATCCTGATCGGCCCGCCGATCGTCCAGCTTCTCGTCTTTTCCTATGCCGCGACATTGGAAGTCCGCAATGTCGACGTCATGATCCTCAACCGCGACAGCGGTCACTGGGGCCAGGAGCTGATCGAGCGCATCGACGGGTCGCCGACCTTCCGCAACATCGAATTCGCCGCCGATCAGAGCGAAGTCCGGGTGGCGATCGACAACCAGACCGTGATCGCCGCCGTCGAGATCGGTCCGGATTTTTCGCGCAACATCGAGGCGGGAACACCTGTTGATCTCCAGGTGGTGCTCGACGGCCGCCGCTCCAACGCCTCGCAGATCGTCGCCGGCTACCTCTCGCAGATCGGCGGTGCCCTTGCCGCCGAAACACCGGCGGGCAAACGCGCCGGCGCCGGCATCGTCTCATCCGTGCCGCGCAACTGGTTCAACCCGAACCTCACCTACCAATGGTTCATGGTGCCGAACCTGATCGCCAGCATCGCACTTTTGATCGGCCTGATCGTCACGGCTCTGTCGATCGCCCGCGAGCGCGAGCTCGGCACCTTCGACCAGCTGATGGTCTCACCGCTGCGCCTGCACGAAATCCTGATCGGCAAGCTGATCCCGCCGATGATGATCGGCCTCTTCCACATCACCGTCTATATCCTCGCCGCCGTCTTTCTGTTCGAGGTGCCGCTGCGCGGCTCGCTCTTCCTGCTTTACGGCAGCGCGATCTTCTATCTCGGTTCGGTCGCCGGCCTCGGCCTCTTCATTTCGGCGCTGTCGATGACGCAGCAGCAGGCGATCCTCGGCGCCTTCCTGTTCATGGTCCCGGCCATGCTGCTTTCGGGCTTTGCGACGCCGATCGAGAACATGCCGGGCTGGCTCCAGCCGATAACCTTCATCAACCCGCTGCGTTATTTCCTGGTGATCGTCAAAGGCGTTTTCCTCAAGGATATCCCCGTGAGCGAGGTGGTCCACCAGACGATCCCGCTGGCGTTGATCGCCGCCGTCACACTCAGCGCCGCCGCCTGGCTCTTCCGCCGGCGACTGGAATAATCCAACCGCGGCGGATGGCTTCGCCCCCCTCACAGAATGTGAACCGGCCTTCCAAAGCGTGACTCTCTCCTGCCGGAACCTCGGATTGGCGTGGTCGTTACCCAAACGCAACCCCAGCAAAGGAGAAGCAAAATGTACAAGATTCTACTTGTCTCCAGCGCCCTTGCGCTGTCGTCACTTGCAACCAATGCCCTCGCTGATGGCGCCGTGACTGGCGCAGCCGGCGGCGCGATCACCGGCGCCATCGTCGGTGGCCCCGTGGGTGCCGCCATTGGCGGCGTGGCCGGCGGTGTCGCCGGCGCCGTTGTCGATCCGCCGCCGCGCGAGGTCGTCACCTATGTCCAGCAGCAGCCGGCCCCGACCGCCTCGGTGGTCGTCCAGGAGCCGATCGTCGTCGGCAAGCCGCTTCCGGCCGATGTTGTCGTCACACCGGTGCCCGATAATCCGAAATACGCCTATACGGTCATCAACAATCAACATGTGATCGTCGAACCCCGCACCCATCGCGTGGTGCAGGTCATCGAATAAGAACACTCATATCGCCGGTGCCGCCTGCTGCGGCTCGGCAACCTCCGGCCCCGCTTCGGCGGGGTCTTTTTTCCCGTGTTTACGAAGACTATGCTTGTCACTGGTTCATGCCCTGTAAGCGACGAGCACGGCGCCTCCCGCAATCAGAACGACGCCGAGCCAGTTCGGAAGCGTCAAGCGCTCGCCGAGAAACAGCACCGCAAAGACAGCCACGAAGACGACGGATAGCTTGTCGATCGGGGCGACACGGGCAGCATCGCCAAGCTTCAGAGCACGGAAATAACAAATCCAGGATGCGCCGGTGGCAAGGCCGGAGAACACCAGGAAGAGCCAGCTCCTGCTCGACACGGAAGACGGCTCCTGCCAGCTTCCCGATATGGAGACCATCATCGCCGCCGCCAGCAGGATGACAATGGTGCGGATGAAGGTCGCGAAGTCGGAGTTGACGTTCTCGACGCCGACCTTGGCGAAAATCGCCGTGACCGCTGCAAAGCCAGCGGAAAGAAGCGCCCAAAGCGGCCAGCTTGTCAGAAGGCTTTTCATACGGCTTGTCCTTGCCCCGTTACATCATCCCACGGCAGATCAGACCTTCAGTTCGCGCCGCTCGCGCTCGGTCACAATGGCGAGGTCCAGCACCTTCTGCAGGTTGGCGGCGTGGCGGAAGTTAGGGTCTGGCTGGACGCCGCTTGCCACGGCCTCCGCAAAACGCTCGTAATTGGTCGCCACCGGTTCAACCTCGATCTGCGTCCAGGTGGCGGTTTCGACACCCTCGCCGAGGCAGCCATGCAACTCGGAACCGCTGGGACGATGGATGACCTCGAGGCTGCCCCTCTCGCCATAGATGCGCAGCTTCAACTCGTTGAGATGCCCTGTCGCCCAGCGGCTGGCATGGATGACGCCGAGTGCGCCATTGGCGAAATCGACGGACATGGTGAAGCTGTCATTGGCATCGAGCAGATATTCGCCGATCTGTCCGCCCGGCGCCTTGTTGAAGGTCTTCAGCCGGGCAAAGACATGGTCGATGTCGGTCGCCGCGCCATAGGCAGCAAAATCGAGGATATGGATGCCGACGTCGCCGAGCACGCCGTTCGAGCCATGGCCGGTGGAAAGCCGCCACAGCCAGGTCGATTCCGTTCGCCAATCGCCCCAGGCACGCGACACCAGCCAGCTCTGAAGATAGGAGGCTTCCACATGCCTGATCGTGCCAAGCTCGCCAGCGAGCACCATCTCGCGGGCGCGCTGCAACGGCGCGACATTGCGATAGGTCAGGTTTACCATGTTGATGACGCCGGCCTTTTCGGCCGCCTCCGTCATCTCCAGCGCCTTCGCATAGTTCTCCGCCAGCGGCTTTTCGCAGAACACATGTTTGCCCGCGGCAATCAGCGCCATGGTCGTCGGGTGATGAATGCGGTCGGGCGTGACGTTCGTCGCCGCGTCGAATTCACCCCAGGCGATCGCCTCCTCCAGCGAAAGAAACCGCTTTTCGATGTTGAACTTGTCGGCGAAGGCCGAAAGCCGCTCGGGATCGGTGTCGACGGCGCCGACCACCGTCACGCCGTCGATGAGGGAAAAGCGGGCGAGCTGGTTTTTCGCCATCACGCCCGTGCCAAGAACGAGTAGTCGCATGGATGTTCCTCAGCGGTAACCGGCTTCGCCGGCCTGGTGCAGTTTCGGGCCGCGTTCGACGATCGGCTCCAGGGCCTTTTCTACCGGCACATTTGGGGC
>NZ_LFIO01000258.1 GCF_001187535.1 Rhizobium ecuadorense | reverse complement strand
CGGTTGAGGTGCACGTAAAGCATGTTCAAGCCCGGCGACGTGCCCCAGTGGCCAAGCAGCCGTGGCTTTATATGCTCGCGTTTCAATGGTTTTTTCAGCAGCGGATTGTCGAGAAGATAGATCTGACCCACCGACAGATAGTTCGATGCCCGCCAATAGGCGTCCATCGACTGTAATTCTTTTTTCGAAAGGGGGCCGCCCGTTGCTATCTTCTTGTGTATGGCGACCTTTGCGTCTCCAGTCGTCTTGAGCGAAACCATGGTATCTCCTCCTCTGAGCCCAGATTGCTACGGTAAGATCTTCCAAGGCGAGAAATCGTCGAGTTTTTAAATGCCAGGAGTTTTTAAATGCCAGCGATTGAAGAGGGCGGTGCAATGCTTGGCGGAAGGAATGCTAAGCGCGAGGCATAGTCTGTCCCGCGATCGTTATCGACCGAATATGCGATATGGTGCCCGTCTCAATCAGCCTAAGGC
>NZ_LFIO01000184.1 GCF_001187535.1 Rhizobium ecuadorense | reverse complement strand
TCATAGGCTGGCGGTACGATATCTGGTCGTACCGCCAGCCTATGATGGTCCACTTCCCGAGGGTGGTTTTTTTGTAGCGCGGTCGAAGACAAACCGCGTTCTGTATGCGGCGCGGTCCTTTCTGACCGACAACGACCCGAAGCCCACTGCCGAGTTGATCAAGAAATCGCTCAAGATATACCCTTACACCCCAGGAGGCGTTGGCACGAGCATCGCGACCGCGCTCCAGGGCGATGTCAAACTGGAAGTGGGTCCGGCAATTCCGGAGACGAAATTCGTCGAAGCGAGCGGAAAATCGTTCAACACCATCCCGCCGACCGACGACTCGTTCTTCGAGATGATCGACGCCAATATTCAGGACGAACCCGCCACCTCCTACAATCCCGAGCTTGCAGGGCAGTTGGCAGCGATTGGCATTGTGAAGGGTAAGGAATTCAAGCCGGACGACCGCATGAAGAAGATACTGACCGATGC
>NZ_LFIO01001553.1 GCF_001187535.1 Rhizobium ecuadorense | reverse complement strand
GGATATGGTGAATGCGAGCGGGCGCAACAATCCGGTCCTTTGCCATCGTCAGGATGGCGGCGAGCAGGCGTGCGGGTGATGCCACCTTGGACCATCGAGCCCCTCTGGTATCGGTGACGAAATGTTGCGTTCCGGTCTCTTTCGCGGTCTCTGTTATATAGCCGATCAGCCTGCCAATTCCGCCGCCGTTCTCGCAGCCGCCCGGAACATAGTGGCGGACGCTAGCCGCGTTCCGTGCTGCCATTCGACTTCTGTCCGTGAGGGCCTCCATCAGCATGACCCAACCACCTCCCGATAAACAGCCGCGGCTTGGGCGCCGACCCGTTCAGGCGAATTTGGTCCTTGTGCCCATTCGAGCGCATTGGCACCGAAATTGTTTCTAAGCTCGCCGTTGTCTGCCAATATCCTGATTGCTGCCGCGAGCTCTTTGGCATCTCCGGGAGAGACCACCATTCCCAGCCCGTTGGGCTGAAC
>NZ_LFIO01001077.1 GCF_001187535.1 Rhizobium ecuadorense | reverse complement strand
GCACGACTGATGATGCCAATCGGCACGCCATCTCTCATCACGGGAATACGTTTTATCCGGTGTTTCTGCATCAAGGCTGAGACCTGGCCCAGAGACGTGTCCTCGCCTACGACGACCGGGTCGCGGCTCATGACGTCGGCAACTTTCCACGCGTTGCTCTTGACGTAAGCCGTGGCTTTCTCTTCGGCGGTAAGGGCAAACGTTCCGAGTTCGGCGGCGGCTGCCCCTCCTAACTCCGTTCTCCGCAGCAGATCACCTTCACTGAGGATCCCGATCAGGCGACCCGCATCGTCGATGACCGGGACGCCACTAACCTGATTTGCGAGCATGATTTCGGCGGCTCGCCGAACGCTGTTATCCGGTGATACACCGACAAGCTTCGTGGTCATCACATCTTTGACTAGCATCTCCGCACGACCTTCCCCCAAAGAGGGCAACGAGGATTTGCTAAATTAAACCTGTTGCGGGTGTACGA
>NZ_LFIO01000925.1 GCF_001187535.1 Rhizobium ecuadorense | reverse complement strand
CCTTTCTCCGACAGAGCAATCGCGATCGCAGCCCCGATGCCACGCGATCCACCAGTGACGAGCGCATTCTTTCCAGCTAGTTCCTGCATGGTCGAACCCTTTCCTATTCCTGTCGCCTTGACGCCGATTTGGAGGCTCATTCCTCGCTACGGGCTGCTCCGGCAGGCTTTTTGTTGAGCCTCAAAATAGGCAGTTGCGACGCAGGCAACATTCCTGATCTTCCCAGACACTTGCCTGATCCTACCAAATCACTACATGCTGGCGTGATGTTCGACCCTCTGAAGCCATCGACACTTCTGCTGAACGCCGTTGCTCCGTTTGTTTCGGCGCATGCGGGTACAGTCGGTGTTCCTACCCCCGTTCCGCGCTTGACGATTTGGACAAGCACAAGGGCCACGTCGCCCACTCCGGCGGTGTTCGAACCCATGTTCTATGCGGTGTTGCGCGGAACCAAAGTCTTGATCATGGGCGCCAATC
>NZ_LFIO01000561.1 GCF_001187535.1 Rhizobium ecuadorense | reverse complement strand
GGCATCACACGATCGAATGGCTGATGTGGCAGATGGGAGGGTTCGGGCCGACGCTCGGTCACGCCCATTATTTCCTGACCTACAACAGCGGCGAAGCGCCATTCGCTGAGGATCTCTTTCGCAGGGACACCCGCCGCCTGTACGAGACGCTGAACGCGCGGCTCGAAGGCCGCGACTATCTCGTCAACGATTATTCCATCGCCGACATGGCGGTCTGGCCTTGGGTATCCCGGTTTCAGCGTCACAAGATCGACCTGAATGCTTTCCCTTATGTCAGGCAATGGTATCTCAGGCTTGCCGCACGGCCACAGCTCAAGCGCGGTTACGCCATTCCTCATTTCACATCCGAAATACCGCAGCCGTGAAGAGACCTTGCCCGGCAGCAATTCTTCGCCGAATTTCGCCAGCTAAGCTACGTGGCGCATTGATTTCGCCCGAAAGTGCGGCAGTTTGATTATTTTTTGCGCACACCTATTTG
>NZ_LFIO01001801.1 GCF_001187535.1 Rhizobium ecuadorense | reverse complement strand
TGGATCTTCCTTGTTCCAGGCAACAAGCGAACCCGATCCAAACGTCGGTTCACGACGGTCTGGCAGTTGCTAAGGTTTGTCGACAGGCTCGCCGTTTGGGTTGGGCACCGGTGCCTCCCTTGTATCTCGAGCCGGGTGTTGGTGATCGTCAGGCTCCGGTGGCACTTCTTTACGGTCAGGGTGATTGACCGGCTGGTCTTTAGGATTGCCCCCTTTGTCATCATTCTTTTTGGACATGGCCAGTTCCTCCATTCAACAGTACGAACAGACTTGCGAGATCGAAAGTTCCGAGACTGCCAGACTGCCGTGGTCAGAGCATATGGTCCATCTGCAGCACAGCCACCGGCCATTCGCCAGGATGACGCTTGATGAACGCCTAAGGCCAAGGGGATGCAGGCGGATCAGCGCCAATGCGTGACGTAAGCGCCGGCGGCAAACGACGGCGCTTACCGCAGGTGCGTAGTGTGGAACCGGAGTTC
>NZ_LFIO01000517.1 GCF_001187535.1 Rhizobium ecuadorense | reverse complement strand
GCCGGCACGTCTGGCCTGCGCACCCTCCATTGATGCGATGCGCTCGCGCAGATTGGCGATCACATCGGAAACCTCCTCAGGGGCCCTCGTGGCACGGGCAGCATTCATCGTTCACGGCTCCCTTCAAGGTCGCGTTGGCGGGATCGACATCATGTCGGGCGGGCGATATGTTCACTATCTGTTCTTGTGCCAGCAAAGAGTCAAGACACATTGAGCGTAGGAATATTCGCCTAGCATTAGCGATCTTGAAGATTGCGAACGGAATCAATCGCGTAAGGCCGAAAAGAATTTTTGGCGCAGTTTCCGGGCGTTTGGGCCCTGCCGGTGGATAGCGGGGAAAGAAGTCAGTTCGTCGCAATGTTCTTAAGCTTTTTGTGCTGCACTTCAGCCATGACAAAGCCTCCCAGGTCAAACCCACCTAGAACAAAGCCGCTTCTTCGTGACGGCGAAGCTCCGATCCGCTCGAAGCCACGCAGGAAA
>NZ_LFIO01001053.1 GCF_001187535.1 Rhizobium ecuadorense | reverse complement strand
GACTGCTTTTTGTCGCGCTCGCCTATTGGTGGCTCGACAACACCACGCACGAGTTGATCGGTACTGGCATGTTCGTCCTTCTCGTCTCGCACAACGTCTTCAACAGGCGATGGTGGGCGCGGCTTCCAAAGTCGGTGCGCGGCAGGCCGAGTTTTCTGACAATCGCTTCGAATATCTCGATAGCCTTGGCGATATCAGCATTGCTGGTGACCAGCGTGCTGATTTCCCGCACGGTATTTGCTTTCCTTCCCTTGAGCGGTGGGCCGACGGCGCGCGAAATTCACATCCTCGCGGCCTATTGGGCGTTCATCCTCGCAGCCGTCCATCTTGGCCTTCACTGGTCGATGATCATGGTGGTCACTGGGAAGCTCTTACGGGTTGGGCCGCCAAACGCGATCCGGACCGGATGCCTTCGTGCCGTTGCGGGCGCAATTGCGGCATACGGCATTCACAGCATATTCGTCATGGGAATCGGAGACC
>NZ_LFIO01000854.1 GCF_001187535.1 Rhizobium ecuadorense | reverse complement strand
TCGGGCCGCGTTCGACGATCGGCTCCAGGGCCTTTTCTACCGGCACATTTGGGGCGTCGGTAATACTCGTCAACGCTGCTTCAGGGTTATAGGCCCACTTGACGCCGTTGATCAGCACCTTCTGGATGGTGGCGTCGTGATAGGTCGGATAGGTCTCGTGGCCGGGGCGGAAATAGAAGATGTTGCCGGCGCCGCGCCGCCAGGTCAGGCCCGAGCGGAATACTTCGCCGCCCTGGAACCAGGAGATGAACACCGTTTCCAGCGGTTCCGGCACCGAGAACTGCTCACCGTACATTTCCTCGTTTTCGAGCTCGAAATGTTCGCCGATGCCGGCGGCGATCGGATGGCGCGGATTGATCGTCCACAGGCGCTCGCGCTCACCGGCCTCGCGCCATTTCAGTGCGCAGGGCGTGCCCATCAGCCGCTTGAAGATCTTGGAGAAATGGCCGGAATGCAGCACCAGCAGGCCCATGCCTTCCCA
>NZ_LFIO01000064.1 GCF_001187535.1 Rhizobium ecuadorense | reverse complement strand
GGTCGAATGATGGGCTGCTGATTGAGATCGAGGTTCCTTCGGCCTTGTCCACCGGATAACGCATGTGGCACAGCCGCTTCGCTCACGATAGATGCCACGCCGCGCCTGAATAGACGTGGTCGACGGTTCGGATCCTTTCAAGGCGCGGGAACAGTCGCAAAACCCCACCGATCTCCAGACATTGATTTCCGCACATAGTTTCCAGACACTCATTTCCCCGGGTAGGAGAGATAAATACTAAAATGTTTTCGGCGTCCGATGAAGGGTCGTTTTTCGACATCGCGATGCAGTGCATTTTGGTGGGCGAGCTTAAATCAGGCGCCTCGATTAGAAAGAACCTAACCAGTTTCTGGAAATCGCGTCAGATAACTGCCATCACTTACCCGGATTCGCTGTTGGGTGGAGCCACTATGCTGAAATCACAACAGGCCCAATGTAAGGAGCGCGACTTTGACACTCGGCATAGCTTGGTTACGCACTGTTGGAGGCGTGAGAGAGTTGGTTATTACATCGGACAGCCGACTGTCGGGTGGCCAATTCTGGGACGCAAACCCCAAGATAATGCTTCTTCCGCGCTCTGATGCTATACTTTCTTTCGCGGGGTCCACATCTGATGCCTATCCTTTGATGCTGCAGGCGTACAATTCCATTCGGATGCATCCTCCTGCTTCCAGTCGGGCTCTCGATCTTGAAGATCTCAAGGGTCACCTGATCCGGATGTTCAAGCATTCAAGATCGTTCATCTCTGGGCTTCCTCACGGACAAAAAGTTCCGGATGATCCCGACGCTCTTTTCATGTTGTCCGGGTACTCTTGGAAAAACAAAGCGTTCCGAGTTTGGACGCTCCACTACGATCGATCCATCCATGGATTTACCTTCAGACCTGCAAAGGAGTGGGGAGGCCAAACAGCAGGTTCTGCAAAGCTGATTGCATACACCGGTGACGACGATCCGGTTCAGGCAGCAAAAGCGAAACTGGTCAGTCTCTTGCGCGATCGCTTGAAGCTAGCCGAGGGATCTTTCGACATGGAACCGCTTGAAGTTTTGCGCGATCTCATTCGAAGCGGCGAACATCCATCAATCGGCGGGCCTATCCAAGTCGTCAAAATTTATGAGCACGCAAACGCCGTGCCTGTGGGCGTGTACTGGCCCGATAAAAAATCTGGCACCATATCGGTGCTGGGACGACCACTGATGAATTACGAGAAAACTCAATGGGGGGTGTTAGACCCAGACGCGCCAGCGAGAGCATATCCAGCACCAGCTTTAGATAACGCTGCCTCAGAATACCACCACCGGCAATCAGCCTGACGTTGAGGGATAAACCTGCGAAGTGCATAAATCCCGAGGCGAGGCACCGACGTGACGGGCCCAACGTTCCCGAATTGCCTGGGGTGGCGCACTCATGAAGGCACATTTTCAACCTTTTTTGCGTGGAGACCGAAGCTAAGTTCGGATTTCTCTCGTCCCACCGACTGCTCCGATAGAGCCGCACAGACCGTGTCGAGTTGCGCGGCGATTAGGTATATGCGATCTCTGACGCCCTGCAGTTCCACCACGCGAGCGTCTTGCCTCGTTGTTGTGAACGGAAAAACGACGACATTGGACATGTGAGACTTCTCCCGGGGATTATTGATAAAATGTTGGTGCGCTCTGACCTATGGGATTCCGGAACCGCGCCAGGTGCGGTGTTGAATGTGCTGAGGACCAGATACGTCACCTGGCGCGGCGGGAATAACCCCGAAGTCGATCACCACTCGGGCGGGCATTCGGCGAGGTTATCTTTCGTGATTGGGGTGAGATCGTAGGTCACAAACCGCGCTTTCAAAGTGTCCTTTTTGGTGGCCGCCTTGAACAGTTCCTGGAACATAAGCCTGCCCAAAAATGCCGGTTGGGTACAGACAGACGCATCAATATCACCAGCGGCGATTGCATCGTTGCCGAGTTTCGAACCGCCGCCTGTCGCAACAAGCTTGGCGCTCGAGTGCGCAGCGTTAATCGCCCGGGCGCAGCCGATTGCCATGTCGTCAGCCTGACTGAAAATCAGGTCAATGTCGCTGGTTGTGGCCAGGAAGTTCTTGCAGACCTCCTCGCCCTTCTCAGGCGTCCAGTCGGTTGGCTCCGAGGCAACAATTTCGTAGTTCGCGGCGGCGGCGTCGAGGGCATTCCGGAAGCCCTGGCTGCGTAGCTCGAGAACCGCATAGCCTGGCGCGCCTTCGACAACGGCGATCTTTGCTTTGCGCCCGGACGGAAGCATCGTTGCAGCCAGTTCGCCTGCAACTTCGCCTGCGCGTACATCGTCCGTCGAGACCAAAGCGACAAGCCGCCTATAAACGTCGCGGAGGTCAACCTTGGTGGGATCACCGACTTGCCCGGCTATCGAAATTGCGGGGATGCCGGCGTTGTCGATCTTGTCGACATAGGTCTGGGCGAGAATGGAATCGAGCGGTAAGAACGCGATCCCATCAACCCTCTGAGCCAACAACTGGTCAATCGCATTGGTCTGTTTTTCGACGCTGCCTTGGGGGTCGAGAACGACTGTCTGCACACCCGCCTCCTTTGCTGCGTCTTCAAAACCCTTAGCTGTGGCCACATTATACTGGTTGGCCAGAGTTCCGACAACGTAGCCTAACGTGATCTCCTGAGCCGAGGTCTTTCCGGCAGCGAGCACGAGGATGCTTGCCGCCACGCCAAACTTCAAACATTTCACCAAATTTCGCATGGCGTTTTCCTTACATGCCGTGATGTCGGGGCATTGGATCGTTCGATCCGTCTATTCCACCGACGTGCTATTTTCCGAATAGGTCCGCTTCCGAGGCCGGAAGGCCGCATGTCTTAAAACTCTTCCCAGCTATCGGTCGCAGTCGCCGCTTGACCACCGCCAAAGGCCTTGGCTACCGAGTTGGCCATTCGACGCACTGGGGAGACAACCGGCCTATGCCGATCAGTGGCAACTGTAAGGCCTGCGGGCTTTCTGCGGGTCGCCTGCGAACTGCTTTGTCCCCCAAGTTGGAACTGGCTAACCAGCTCTCGCAAACGTCCGGCCTCATTGGCAAGCGTTGCACCCGCTGCATTTGTTTCTTCGACCATAGCTGCATTCTGTTGTGTCACTTGGTCCATCTGGTTCACCGCCGTGTTTACTTCGGCAAGTCCGACGGACTGCTCACGCGCGGATGTCGCGATAGAGTCCATATGCTGGTTCATCGTGATGATGTAAGTCCCAATCGTCTTGAGCGCATGGCCGGTTTCGCTAACAAGCTCAACTCCACTCTTGACTTCCAGACTCGAGTTGCGAATCAGGTCCTTGATCTCTTTTGCGGCTTGCGCTGAGCGCTGCGCCAGTTCGCGTACTTCTTGTGCGACAACTGCAAAGCCCTTGCCTGCATCTCCCGCACGGGCGGCTTCCACCCCTGCATTCAAAGCAAGCAAGTTCGTCTGGAACGCGATCTCATCAATGACGCCAATGATATTCGCGATCTGGTTCGATGACTGCTCGATCTTCTGCATGGCATTGACGGCGTCCGCAACGACCTTGCCGGATTCAGCCGCGCTTCTGTTGGCTTCGGCGGCAACAGTCCGCGCTTCTTCCGCGCGTTTGGAAGAATTGGTAACGTTTACGGTGATCTGATCGAGTGCTGCGGCAGTCTCTTCGAGCGAGGCAGCCTGCTGTTCGGTTCGCCTTGACAGATCGTCTGCACTTTGACTGATCTCTCGCGTACCGTCGCTAATCGATGTCGTTGATCGAGCAACAGAAGCCAGCGCTTCGGCAAGCTGTTTCACCGCCGTATTAAAGTCGGATCGCAGGCTCTCAAAATCGGAAGCAAACGGTTCAGAGAGTTGGAAAGTCAGGTCGCCGCCGGCAAGGTGCTTCAATCCGTTGGCCAGACCAGATGTCGCCTGAGCCATAGCGTCTGCTTTTATCCGCTCGACCTCGGCAACCTCGCGCTGTTCTTGTTCAGTCTGGTTCCGCTGCATATGGGCTTCCTGCTCAAGGCGCCGATTGGCAACAGCGTTGGCACGGAACACTTCGACAGCTGCTGCCATCTCCCCGATCTCATCCGTACGTCCATCATAGGGGATCGCAGAACTCGAATCGCCTTCCGCAAGCTTCTTCATCGAAATGGTGATTCTCTCTATCGGCTTGGCGATGCCCGCCAATGCGAACCATATCGAGCTGCCGATCGCTGCGGCACACAGAGTTATGGCGACCAAGGCCATGATCAGGGAGGTGTTATAGACCTCCTGGCTGTTCGAATACGTATCCTTCGCACCGCTCTCGCTGATTTCGACAAGCTTGCTGATGTCCGTCATCATTTTTTCGCCGAGGGGCGCCAGTTCTGACCAAAGGACTTGCTTGGCTGTTTCGTACTTGCGCTTGCGTGTGGACGCGACGATCCTATCTCCGATCGCGTTGTAACTCTGCAAATCCGCTCGGAGTTGCTTAGTGATCTCGATCTGAGTCTGGTCTGTATAAGTCGCTTCATAGGCTGAGGTTCGTGCGATGAAAGACGCAGACAACTCTTTCATTTTATTTTCTGCTCGTTCCCATCCTGCGTAGTCCGCGGACAAAATATGGTCGCGGGAAACGGTGCGCAGATTGGTCATGTCGTCGCTCATGTGCTTTGCGAGAGCAAGGCTATGCATCGAGCTTGTAGCAAGATCACTAACGTACTTGTTGATGACTTGCAGACGGTTGACCGAGTACAACGCAAATCCGCCAAATAGGATGCTGATGGCGATCATCACGCCAACGAGTGCAGTTTTGATTTTCGGACGAGACATAGATCCCCCTATCGCCGGATCGCGGTCCAGCGGAACAAAATTAAATCTCAGGGCAAAATCATTCTGCGCGCAGCGTCGGCGGGAATACATTTCCCTTGGCTTAACTATGTCCTTGAAGGTTACCCTTTTATTTAATTTCGATAGGTATTGGATCGGAAACCACCGGGCGCCAAACACGTATAACCTCAGAATATATCGAGGCGCCTTTGGGCGCAAAAACGTTACCCCACGGGACTTGACACGGACACAACCTCTGCTTCGATGGAGCCTGCGGACACGCTGCCACCGTCATTGCGAGAACGCCATCAACGCCATAAACCCGCTTGCGGCCTCGGCGGCTAACCGGGCGGAATTATTGTTCGGGCGCAGCAATGCAGCGCAAAAGGCCGACTCAAGATACAGCTTAGACGCCGCCGCGGCACGCTGTTACAATTGCGAGATCCATTCATAGCGTCGATCCCACTCCCCGACCGCCGGCGCTCGTTCAGCCGTATTCATGAACACAGCTTATTACGGCAAGTGATTGTCACCCCCTAATCCCCCGTCCCCTGCTCGGCTAACATCGATTTCACTTTACCACACAGGCTCTCAACCGAAGGCTCCTCGGAGGCGCGACGGCTTGAAAGTGTCAACTCGAAAGACCTCGATGGGCGCACTGAGGCTCGAGGCGAAAAATACCCGTCCGCAGCATCATGTTCTGCCGCACGACAATTGAGGAATGATCCATGGAACTGACAATCAACGGCGCGAAACACCAAATCGACATAGAAGCGGATACCCCGCTGCTTTGGGTTCTGCGCGAACAATTGGGGCTGACTGGTACGAAATACGGATGTGGACTGGCGCAGTGCGGAGCCTGCACGGTCTTGGTTGACGGACAGGCGACGCGTTCCTGCGTAACGCCGGTCGATAGCGTCGTTGGCACGTCTATCATGACCATCGAGGCGATTGCGGAGGACGCTGAAGGTCAGAAGGTCGTCGAAGCTTGGGTTGCTAACCAGGTACCCCAATGCGGCTACTGCCAGTCCGGCCAGGTCATGACCGCAACGGCACTGCTGAAGCAAAGCCCGCAACCCACAGAAGAGGACATCGCCGGCGCGATGGTCAATCTCTGTCGGTGTGGCACTTACAACGCAATCGCTGCTGCCGTTCGGCAGGCTGCCCAAGCTTGAGTGAGGGAGACACCATGAACGAGATGACCACCACGGAATTTGGCGCCACCGCGCGTCCGACCGATGGGCCGCTGAATCTCTCCCGCCGCGGTTTTCTCGGCGCAACTGCCGGGGCACTGATCCTCGGCGTCAATTTACCCGCAGGCCGCGCCAGAGCGCAGGCTGCTGCTCCGGCGATTGTGCCAGGCACGCGCGTTTCCGCATTTCTTGAAATCCGTCCTGACAGTACGGTGCTGTTTCGCAGCGCCTTCATCGAAGGCGGCCAGGGCATTTTCACGGCCATGGCGCAGATTGTAGGCGAAGAACTCGACGTCGATCCGACCCACTTCGTCATCGAGTGTGCACCTCCCGGTCCGGATTACCTGCTGACGGGCGGTGGTCGCTTCACCGGCGGCAGCATGTCGGTCCGTATGAGCTACGATGCGATGCGCAAGTTGGGTGCAACCGGGCGCCAGATGCTGCTGCAAGCTGCAGCAGTGCAATTGAACGTGCCGATTTCCGAATTGACGACCGAACCGGGCCGGGTGGTCCATGCTGCTTCCGGGCAGGCAAGGCCCTATGGCGAGATTGCCGAGGCTGCTGCTGCTCTCCCCGTTCCGACCGAGGTTGTGCTGCGAAAGAGCAGCGATTTCCGCTGGATCGGTAAATCTATTCCGCGGCTGGACGTGCGTGACAAGTCTACGGGCAAGATTCACTACTCAATCGACCAGAAGGTCGACGGCATGCTACTTGCCGCTGTCCAGCATAGCCCCCGCCTTGGGGGAGAGCCCATCGCTCTTGCGAACGAAGGCGAAGTCCAGGCTATGCCAGGCGTACACTCTATTCATAAGCTGCCTGGAGCCGTTGCGGTTTTGGCCGACAGTTGGTGGCGTGCGCGTCGTGCGGTCGAGGCCCTGCTGGTAACATGGTCGGAGCCGGCGGCTGGAACGGCGCATGCGATGCCCGCAGATTTTTCGTCTGAAGCCCATATGGAAAAGCTGAAGGCCTGCTCGGAAGAAGGCGTTGCGTTTGAGACGTTCGGCGATGCAGCGGCGGCGCTTGGCGGTGCTGCGACCGTCATTGAAGCGACCTATGACGCACCTTATCTGGTGCATGGACAGCTCGAGCCACCCTCGGCATTGGTGCGCTGGAACGAAGATGGTACTCTTGAGCTGTGGATCCCGAACCAAGCGCCGGATATGTTCCAGGGCGACGCCGCCAAGGTGGCTGGCATCGCGCCCGACAAGGTCATCGTCCATTCCCAGATCCTCGGCGGTTTCTTCGGACGCCACTTCCTCTATCCGGCATCCAATCCATACCCACAGGCCATCTTGCTGTCCAAGGCAGCTGGTCGTCCGGTCAAGCTCATCTGGAGCCGGGAAGAGGAATTCCTGCGCGACACGCTGAGGCCCATGGCGGCGGCAAAATTCCGTGCGGGTCTTGACGCAAACGGCAATCCGGTCGCAATCAGCGCTGTCGCCATAGGAGAAGGCCCTGTGGGCCGGCTTTTTGGCCGCCAGCCGGACAAGGTGGACGGTTCGACCGTCGAAGGCATCGCTGGAAAGGTTTATGCGATCCCGAACAGGCGTGTTGGTCAGTTCCACATCGACGATCCCGCGATGATCGGCTTCTGGCGCTCTGTTGGTCATTCGATGAACGACTTCTTCTACGAAACATTCTTCGACGAAATGGCCGACGCCGGCAAGCAGGATCCGTTTGAACTTCGCCTCAAACTTCTCGCCGAAAGTCCGCGCCACAAAACACTCCTGCAGGCAGTGGTGGATCTTTCCGGGGGATGGAAGCGCGGACCATTCACCGCTGATGATGGTACCGAACATGCGCGCGGTATCGCGATGGCGTCGCCTTTCGCCAGCGAGGTTGCGACGATTGCAGAAGTCTCGTTGCGAGACGGCGCGGTCGTCGTTCACGACGTGTGGGTGGCGATCGATCCCGGCAGTATCGTAAACCCCGCAGTCATCGACTCTCAGGTCGCTTCGGCTGTTGCGCTTGGGCTATCATCAGCACTGCTGGAACAGGTTGTCTATGCCGACGGCGCTCCGCAGGCCCGCAACTACGATGGGTATCCGATCCTCACTCCTGATCGCATGCCGCGTGTTCACGTGCGGATCGTGGAGAGCGGTGCCACGCCAATGGGCGGGATCGGAGAGCCAGGTTTGCCGGGTGTTCCGCCTGCCGTAGCAAACGCCGTCGCCGTACTGACCGGACAACGTGTTCGCAGCCTGCCGATGTCCAAGACGGTTTTCAAGGGAGTTAATGGATGAGAAAGCTGAAGTTTGCGGTTATAGCATCCATAGTCACGGTCGTCGGGGCCTCCGCCTCAATTGCACAGGAGGCCGACGCCGGCTTAGGCCAGAAGCTGTTCCAACAGCGGTGTGGCGCTTGCCATCAGATCGCGACACCGCGCAACGGCGTCGGGCCGAACCTGCAGGGTGTTGTCGGTCGTGCGGCCGGCAGTGTTGAAGGCTTTAACTATTCTCCATCCCTCCGAAATTCCGGAATCACCTGGAGTCCTGAGACGCTGGACGCGTTTCTCACCAACCCGGGTGCGATGGTTCCTGGCACCCGCATGACCCAACGCTTCAACAAGGCGGACGAGCGAGGCGCTATCATCGAATTTCTGGCAACCCGCTGAGCGAAAACCCTAGCTGCCACCACCAATCTGCCCGCAGTGGGCGTCGGATCGCTTTCGCCCGTCCCAGTGAGCGATTCAGCGTGTCCGACATGGTGGCGGCACAGCTTCGCGAGCTGGAAGCGGACGGTCTTGGTCCGACGATCAAGGCCCTGACCACCAGGTGGGAGGAGTATGGCAAGACTATTCCGGCCAAACCTAAACCCAGAGGGGCCCTGGCCAAAGGATGGCATTACGGTCTCCAAGCCCGCTTGCTAGACCGTTTCTCGGAGCGAGCTTCGAGGCGGCGGCTCTCGGGCCATGCAGAGTGACGCAAAATTGCGCTTTCTTTCGGAAAGTTGCGAACCGTTAGGAAGCCATAATGACTCTACCGGAGTTTCACAGCCCGGAAATCCGTCGGGCTTGTGCCCATCAGTTGACGAAACTGGGTGGAAAAGTGAAATGCCGAATGAAAACCCAGGAGCCCGGCGATCTCCTTGATCGATTTGTCAGTGTTCACCAATAAGTCTCCGGCGCGTTGGATCCGGACGGTCATCTGATATTGCTTGGCCGACATGCCCGTCTGCTCGCGAAACAGACGCCGGAAATAGGGATAGCTGACGCCGAGTTCCTCGGCGAGCCGTTCGACGGACAGAGGCTCACCGCATCGTTCCATCAAAATCATCCGCGCACGATCGACGAGCCTGCCGAATGGGTTGCTGTTGATGTCGGTGGGCCTGCATAGAAGTGCCAGCAGCTGAAGGCCGAGGGTCGAAATCAGCGGCTGATTGCGCAGGGAATCGTCCTGCGCCAGCGCGTGGATTGATGCGAACACACCTGCAATGTCGGGGCTACTAGCGTGAACCGGCCGCTCCGGTTGCAGCAGACCGGCATCGCAGGCAAAGTCGAAAGCGCTTCCTCGGCATTCGATCCAGTGCTCGACCCATCCGGTGCTGCGATCTGGAGCGAACCGGTGCCAGACCCCAGGAAAGAGCAGGAAAATCGAGCCTTCGGTGATTGCGACCTGTCGACGTTCATGCCCGAATTCCAGCCGTCCGCTGCCGGCGCTGATCTGCACGACCTGATAGGCGGTGAGGATACGGCCACGCGACCAGCTGAAATGGTGGTCGTCAGGATGTCGGCTCGGTGGGTAATCGGAATGTGGCGCGATTTCTGTATAGCCCGTGGAAACGGCCGCGCAGCCCCAGGCAGCGCAAAGCCGGTTGTCCGGCATGTAGACGAAATAGTTTTGCATCTTCTTTGCCAGATCTGAGGATCACATTTTGTATGGAAAAGATCATTTTTGCGGAATATGCATGCGTGTCAATAGAAATGCTTGCTGTTAACGTCGAACGGTAGGGTCAGTTTTGGAATGACCTGACCATCTTTGCTGAGATTATCAGCGGTTGCCGCTGCCAGGGAGGGCAGGGGCCGGGAGGAGAACGACATGAAACATCAAGCCAGACTGCTAGTGGTTGCCGCGTGCCTTGCGGCTTCTGCTGCCTATGCCGAGGATTTCCACGGATTCGATCCGATGAAATTCGACGGCAATATGCTATCGACCGATAATCTGAAGGCGATGGCGGCGGACGCGGCCAAGGTAACCCCGCCGAAAAACGGCAAGGCCTACAGCATCGGTTTTGCCAATCTGCAGCGCGACATTTCCTTCGGCGTGCTCGTCGAAAAAGGTATCCAGCAGAATGCTGACGCCGCGGGCGTCGAACTCGTGATCGCGGATAACCGCCTCGACGGGCCAACGGCACTCGCCAATGCCAAATCATTTGCCGAGCGCAAGGTCGATTACGTCATTGAATTCCAGACCGATGCCAATTTCGGCCAGACCGTGATGGACGTCTTCAAAGCGGACGGCACGAAAGTAACGGCGATCGACATTCCCATGCCGGATGCAAGCTTCTTCGGCGTCAACAATCCGAAGTCAGGTTTCATGGGTGGGTCTTATCTGGCAACGGCGGCTAGCAAGAAATTCGGCGCCGATGTCGTCAAGACCGGCTATCTGGTCATCGGCGCCCTGCCGCAATCGGGCGTCATCCCGCGGATGCGCACGGAAGGCCAGCGGGCCGGTTTCCTGGCGCTGATCAAGGATTTCCCGGCCGATCACATCATCGAGATCGATACCAAGAACACCCTGCAAGAATCCTTTGCGCAGATGAACAACGTCATTGGTCGTATTCCACCGGGCGTACCGATCCTCATCATCGCCATCAACGACCAGGCGACGATGGGGATGCTGCAAGCGGTGCGGGGTGCGGGTCGCATCGACCAGGCAATCGCGGTCGGGAACGGGGCGGATGAGGCCGAGGCACTTGCCACAGATCCGAACCTGGTTGCCGCCACCGGTTCGTTCCCCGGCAGCTACGGCAACTATCTGATCCCGATCGCGCTTTCGGCTCTTGCCGGAAAGCCCGTTCCGGAGGCGACGTTCGTCACCCATCAAATGGTCACCAAGGCCAATATCTGCCAGTTCTACAAGGAGTTTCCCTGCGTCGGCGAGGCGGATGGCTACGTGTTTCCGGAAACGGAATTCGCAAGCTACCTCGCAGACTTGAAGAAGCAGGACTGGCTGAAGGGCTACGAGGCCATTCTCCCTCAGCAGTGAGCGGGATATCCTCAAGGGGAGCGTCACATGACGGACGAGAAAACCGAAGGGAGTCGCAATCCGCGGCTCCAGATCGCCAATGTCAGCAAAGCCTTTGCCGGCGTGACGGTTTTGAAGAACGTCTCGCTTTCGACCAACGCAGGCGAGATTGTCGCACTTCTCGGTGCCAATGGGGCCGGCAAGTCAACGCTCATGAAAATCCTGTCCGGCGTCTACCCATTGGACAGCGGGCAGATCCGGATCGACAACACGATCAGGAGCATCTCCACGCCGCAAGATGCGATCGCGGCAGGCATCCGGCTGATGCCGCAAGAGCTTTCAGTGCATCCGGATCTCTCGGTAGCCGAAAACATCGCGCTTGGCTCCATGCCGAAGCGCAGGTTCGCGGGCATTCCCGTGATCGACCGGCCGGCAATGGAGGGGCAGGCCGAGGCGCTGCTCAAGCGCTTGCGGCTCGATCATGTCGCGCCGGGCCGGCGCATGGGCTCGCTGCCGCTCTCCGAGCAGCGCATTGTCGAAATCGCCCGCGCGCTTTCCCGCAAGGCGCAGATCCTCATCATGGACGAGCCGACGGCATCGCTGGGCGAGGCTGACGCTGACAATCTGTTCGAGGTGATCGAGGCGTTGAAAGCGCAGGGTGTCACCATCATCTATATTTCGCATTATCTGGACGAGGTCTTCCGGCTCAGCGACCGGATTGTGGTGTTGCGCGACGGCGAGGTCTGTGGCCAGTTCAAGACGGCAAAGACCAGCCGCGACGAGGTGTTGACGGCGATGCTCGGCAGCGATCTCGGCGACCTCTATCCGGCCAAATCGGCAGCGCGTCCGGGTGCAAAGACGGTCCTGTCCGTCGAGGGCCTGTCTCTTCCCGGGTGGCTCGACGATGTCTCGCTGTCCGTGCGGCGCGGTGAGGTATTTGGCGTTTTCGGACTGATCGGATCTGGCACTGAGAAGATCGGTCGGGCCATCTATGGCGCCGAGTCTGCCGTGCGTGCCAAAGCCGTCCGGCTGAACGATATCGACATCGGCCTGTCCAGGCCGCGAAGGAGCGTACGCGCCGGTATCGGCTTTGTCGCCGCCGAGCGCAAGCGTCAGGGGCTGATCGGCAATCTGTCGGTGCGCACCAACACCACGCTGCCCTATCTCAGCCTGTTCACTCGATCCGGCGTCGTCGATCAGAAGCGCGAAGACGCAAGTACCAGGGACTGGATCAAAACCTTGCGGGTCAAGACATCAGGTCCGGATCAGGAGATCCGCCTTCTGTCCGGCGGCAATCAGCAGAAGATCTGCCTTGCCCGCTGGCTGCTCGGAAACCCGAATTTTCTTATCCTCGAAGAACCGACACGCGGTGTCGATCTTGGCGCCCGGCGCGAGATCTACGCGGAAATCCGCCGTCTGGCGGAAGCGGGACTGGCGATCCTGATCGTCTCCTCCGACGCGGAAGAGGTGGCGGGGCTCGCCGATCGCAGCCTCGTTCTGGGAGATGGAAAGGTTGTGGCCGAGCTTGGACCGGATGCGACCGCGACGGACCTGATGCGCGCCGCCGAGCTTCAGTCCGTCGTCCGCGATACGAATGAACTGGAGAAAGCATGAGTAAGTCGTCCTCCATTCCCGCAGCGCCGGGTGTTTCGAAGAAGCAGGCAAGTTCGCTGACCGACCTTCTCGGCCGCCCGGCTGCCGGCATCATGCTCCTCCTGGTGTTCTACCTCGTGCTTCTGGCCGCTTTCTCGCTTCTCTCGCCCTACTTCCTGACGCTGAGCAACCTGTCCAATATCGGCACCAATATGGCCTTCATCGGCCTGATGGCCGCCGCCGGTACGCCACTGATCATCGGCGGCGGGCTCGATCTGTCTGTTGCCGCCGTTGCCGGCCTTGCCGGCGTCATCGTGGCGCTGATGCATGCCAAAGGAATCAATATCTGGGCTGGCTGTCTCACGGCGCTTGTCATCGGCTGCGCGGTCGGCGTGCTCAACGGTTTCATCGTCACCCGGCTGAAGCTGAACCCGCTCATAGCCACGCTCGGAACGATGAGCATCTTTTCCGGTCTCTCTATGGTCATGACCGGCGGCCTGTCGAAGCCGCTCTTCGTTCCGGCCTTCAATTGGCTCGGATCCGGCCGCCTCTTCGGCATCCCGTTTCCGATCATCCTGATGCTGTTCGTATTTGTCGTGTTGTGGCTGATCCTGTCGAAGACACCGTTCGGACGTTTCGTCTATGCGACCGGCGGCAATCCGGAGGCCAGCAGCCTGCTCGGCGTGCCGGTCGAGCGGACCCAGATGGTGCTGTATATCGTCTCCGGACTTTCAGGGGCTGCGGCTGGAATCATCCTTGCCGCGATGCTCGGCGCCGCAGCACCGAATGCCGCAGGGCAGCACCTGCTCACCATCATTGCTGCCATCATCCTTGGCGGTACCAGCCTGTTTGGCGGACGCGGCAGTGTCTGGGGCACACTGATTGCCGTTTTGATCCTTGGCACACTAAACAACGGCCTGACGCTGATGAACGTGTCCTCCTTCTGGCAGGACGTAACCCGTGGCGTCGTGCTCTTGATGGCTGTCGGTCTCGATCAGCTGCGCGTGCGCCTGCAGAGCTGACACTATTCACTATTGCATCGGAGAAATAGAATGTCTGAACGCCCCTTGAAGGCCGGCCTTTTCGGCATCGGTCTGGAGGCCTATTGGCCGCAATTCAAAGGTTTGGAAGCCCGGTTGCGCGGCTATGTCGATACCGTCGAGGCAAAGCTTGCGCGCCCAGACGTGGAGGTTGTTAACCTCGGGCTGATCGATACGCCCGAAAAGGCGCTCGAGGCCGGCCATCAGTTTCGTCAGGCCGATGTCGACATCATCTTTCTTTACATCACCACCTATGCCCTGTCGTCGACCGTTCTGCCGGTGGTCCGTCGCGTCAAGGTTCCGGTGATCATCCTCAATCTGCAGCCGACCGCGGCCATCGACTATGCCACCTTCAACGCCCTTGGCGATCGCACCGCGATGACCGGTGACTGGCTGGCGCACTGCTCTGCCTGCCCCGTCCCCGAAATCGCCAATGTCTTCCATCGGGCAGACATCAGCTTTCATCAGGTGACCGGCGTTCTTACCGGCGATCCGATCGTCGAGGAGGAGATCAACGACTGGATCGAGGCGGCGCGCGTCGCGCACGTCATGGCGCACAACCGGCTCGGCGTCATGGGCCGCTATTACAATGGCATGCTCGATATCTATTCGGATCTGACTGCCCAGGCCGCGGCCTTTGGCACCCATATCGAAGTTTTGGAAATCGACGAACTGGCGCGCATCCGCAGTGAGGTGAGCGAGGCGGATGTCTCCGCCTGTCTGGCGACGATTGAGACCGAATTCGATGTCCAGCCGGATTGCGACCCGAAGGAACTAGTGCGGGCGGCAAAGACGGCCGTGGCGCTTCGAAGGTTGGTGACCAAGAAATCGCTCGGGTCGCTCGCCTACTATTACGAATCCCAGCCCGGCCACGACTACGAGGATATCATCACCTCGGTCATCGTCGGTTGCTCAATGCTGACGGCCGACGGGGTGCCGGTCGCAGGCGAGTACGAGATCAAGAACGCTCAAGCGATGAAGATCATGGATAGCTTCGGTGTCGGCGGCTCGTTCACGGAATATTATGCGATGGATTTCGCCGCGGACGTCGTGCTGATGGGGCATGACGGGCCGGGGCATACCGGAATTGCAGAGGGGCGCACCAAGATCCGCCCCCTGCAGGTTTTCCACGGCAAGGTCGGCTCCGGCGTCAGCGTCGAGATGTCGGTCAGGCATGGACCCGTGACGCTGCTTTCGGTTGTCGAGAGTGCCGGCAAGATCAAGCTGCTCTGCGCCGAAGGTGCTTCCATCGCCGGCCCGATCCTCGAAATCGGCAATACCAACAGCCGGTATCAATTCCCGCTTGGTGCCCGGCGGTTCGTCGAGGCTTGGAATGCTCAAGGGCCAGCCCACCACTGCGCAGTCGGCGTTGGGCATATCGCCGGACGCATCGAAAAGCTTGGGAAATTGCTTGACCTTGAGGTCGTTAAAGTCTGCTGATCGGCAGAAGTTGGAACTTATCCGCCGTTGAATTTTACAGCCCTTTTTTCTCGAAGCTGTTTGCAACGAAGTCCGAAAGGCCAGCGAACCGCCACTTGTCGTAGACTGTGACGATGGCGTCCAGTTAACTGAAGACGGACGCCAAGTGTCATTTGCGCTCGACATCCAGTCAATCTCGATCGAGGTAGTCAATGTGGTGGATTTCCATACCTCTGTCAGACATTACATCTGGCCGCATTGAACTGACAGGACCCTCGGCGCCAGGGTCCACTCTCACGTCTAGTATTCGGGCGATCTTCAATGCAAAACGGGTTGTCGGCGTTGCCATGTGTGCACAACATGCCGACCGGCCAAAGCGGGCGCGTGGCTAGGCCGCCGCCATTTTCAGATGTTCGGGGGAGGCCGTGTTGACGGCCTGAAGCTTGAACTGCCCGACAAGCGACACCAGATCGTCGGCTTCGCCGGCCAGTTGTGTCGTTGCCGCCGTTGTCTCTTCAACCATCGCTGCATTCCTTTGCGTCATCTTGTCCATGCTGGCCACCGACGCGTTGATGTGATCCAACCCGGCCGACTGCTCCCGGCTGGCCATCGCGATCATCTCAACCAGTGACGACGCCAAATGTACCTTCTGAGAAATCTGATTCATTACGGCCCCTGTTTTATGCACCAGCTGCGCGCCGCTTGATACCTCACGCGACGACGTGTCAATCAGTTGCTTGATCTGTGTCGCCGCCTCCGCGGAACGTTGCGCCAGCTCGCGAACCTCATGTGCGACAACGGCAAAGCCCTTTCCGGCGTCGCCGGCACGTGCGGCCTCAATTCCCGCGTTCAAGGCGAGCAGATTGGTCTGGAATGCGATCTCGTCAATGACGCCGATGATCTGCGCGATCATCGCCGATGCATCCTCGATACGCGCCATGGCCGCCACTGCTTCGTCGACCGTCTGAGACGAGGCGTCGGCAGAGCCCTCGGCTTCGATTACAACGCTATTAGCCTCTTGCGCCTTTTGCGATGCTGACTTAACGGCCGTCGTGACCTCTTCAACCGCCGCGGCTGTCTCCTCAAGCGCGGCCGCTTGCTGTTCAGTGCGCTTTGCGAGCTGGCCGGCAGAGCCCGACAGATCGCGCAAACTCAGCTGTATTGAGTAGGTATTGGCATGAATCTGCACCATCGTGCTGTTGAGGCGTGCCACAGAATCATTGAAGTCGACGCGCAGTTGCTCAAGCCTTCCGTAAAGGGGCGTATCGATGGTCTGCGAGATGTCGCCTTTCGACAGCCGTTCCATGCCCTTCGCCAAGGCATCGACGGCAAAAGCAATCTGTTGCTCGACCTGCGATCTTTGAAGGTCATTGTGCTGGCGTTCTTCCTCCGCCTGCACGCGCTGGTTCTCCGACAGCCGTTCAATCGCGGCTTTTTGAATTGCGTTTTGCTTGAAGATGCCAAGCGCCCGTGCCATTTCGCCAAGCTCATCGGCACGCGATACGCCGACAATTTCGGTCTCAAGCGACCCATCGGCAAGCCGCCTCATTGCGTTTGTAATGGCGCGGATGGGGCCGCGGAAGGTCAGGACGAGGCCAATCCCGGCGATAGCCGCGACGACAACGCCGAGCGCTGTTGCCACCGCCGAGACCGAGTTAGCATTGCTGCCTTCGGATGCGGCAGCGCGTTCTTGGATAGCGGCAAAACGGGTGAGGTTTTCCCAGACGCTGTTGATACTTGCGGCTGCGTTTGAGAAGCGCTCCTGGCGCTCGGTTTCGATTTGAACAAGCTCCGCGGTGGTGGTCTTCATCGCGCCGACCGTTGCGCCGATCTGCTTTGCGAGATCGGCAACCGCGCCAAGGTTGGCGGCGACCGCCACCAGGCTCTGCACGCTCTTCTCGTGGCTTCGCATCGCCATCGAGAGCTGGGCGGCATTCTCTGTGGTCGGCGCCAGGATGAAGGGCGTTGCCGTCGTCTGCACGATATAACCGCTATCAAGCAATTTGCGACTGCGATCCATCGTGACGGTGATTTTTTTGATTGGGCCATCCAGTTCAGCGAACCTGGCGCCGGCGTCAGCCATCTTTGTGGTCGACTCCCGTGCTAGGTCAGCGGATACGACCGCCAGGCCCTCGACGGCAGCGGAAATCGAATCGGCGGCTGCGGCCGATCTGTCACCGACGTCAATGATTTGCGATAGGGTGTCGATCGTTGCCGACAGTGACTTGCTGAGGGCGGGCTGGTTCGAAAGACTATCGACCATGGCGTGTTGCTGGTCGCGCAAGTCGGCCATCTGGGATGTGAGATAGTCGAGTTTGGCGCCTGCATCCGGACGGATCTGAAACGCTGAGACCGTAGTGTCGATAAACCCGGCCGCCTTTGCGACAATGTTTGCCTGGCGCAGGACAAGTTTTGTATCAAACTCCTTGCGGGTGAATTGCGCAACCAGCGTCTCCGTTCCGGCACCGATCTTCTTCTGCAAGGTCGCGATGTCGTCGAGTTGGTTACGCAGCTGCGCGACGACGGCAGTCTTGCGCTCTTGCTCGCTCCAGAGCTGTTTGATGCTCTCTGCAATGTTTTGCGAGGTTGCAAGGGAGGCTTCGATCGTATCCCGGCCAACTGCGCCATGTTTCAGATCTGACAGCGCGTCCGAGAGAGCAGCAATCTGTTCGTTGAGCTTTTGTGCTGCCAGATCTCGTCGTTCGACCGTTGCGTTGGCCAGGAAGTCGTTCATCGCTTCCGATACCTCTTTGAAGCCGGTCAGAGATTGGACGATGTTATTCGAAACAGTCATGCGTCCACGCAGGGTGCCGGTCGCGTAAAGACCGGTTATGCCGACAGCAACTATACTTACGATGAACGGCACGATGAATATCAAGACTTTCGTCTGAATTCTGAAACGCGCCAGTAATTGGTCTATTTTCATTTTCCGCTCCCCCGGTGACTGGCCTGCAGACGCGTCACATCGATACTTGGCTTATCGTGCGCAAGGGTCGTTAACCGTTGCTTGTCGCGGGTGGTCATTCAAAGGCATCATATAAATCGAGATTATAAGGGCACGCTCGGCGGGCCATTTGGCAAAGTTTTTCTATTGCTAATATTCAGGCTTCTGTCGTGATTCGGTTCTGCGAAACTTCGGCAAACGTGGTGGCATCACCATCATATAATGCGCTCGTCGGAAGCCGGTCAAAGCAACGCCTCCAGAGGGCAAAAAGACAGAGAATTGCATGCTGAGCGTTCGCATTTTCAACGATGCCAATATCTTTATCGAAATTAGGGACCTTCAAGCGATTGGCTAGCCGCATGTTCCTTTCGCCAGCGCCTGAACGTTGCCGAGACCTTCGTTTCTGCGCGAAGCCGACAACCAGGGTAAGTTTGGTCAAGGGCGCAACCCTCTTCAGGTTTGCAGGCTTGGCCAAAGGGTGGAGGGTGCTATATCTCCAAGGGGAAACTCAAAAGAATTGGAATGCACTTCATGAGACCGCAAGTGATTTGCCTGATGATGACGTCGCCGGATGGCAGCCTTCATCCCAGTCGTTGGACAACGAGTCCCGATGGAACCAGATCCGACTGGTCGTCCCTCTACGAGAAGGTTCACGCCGAGCACGCGGCGAACGCATGGATGGTCGGCCGCGTCACAATGGCCGAAATCTCAAAGGCAACAGCGCATCCGCCGTCGCAGACACTCGACGTTAAGCGTCCCGCGTATTTTGCCCGTCCCGGCGCGTCGAGCTTTGCCATCGCGCTTGATCCGGGCGGCAAGCTGCATTTTTCCAATGACGAGCTCTATGGCGATCACGTGGAAGTGTTGCTCGGTTCCAACGTTCCCGACAGTCATCTAGCCGAACTTTCCAGTGACGGCGTTTCGTATATCGTTTCGGACACCCAGGACATCGACGTCGGCGTGATGCTCGAGCTTCTGCACGCAGAACTCGGTATCACACGTATTTTGCTGGAAGGCGGGGCCAACATCAATGGTTCCCTGATGGCGGCTGGTCTGGTCGATGAGCTCAGCCTGATCGTTGCTCCGGCCCTTGAAGCAAGAAATGGCAGCGACCGGGTCATCGCCTTTGGCACGGAAGGGCTGGCGGGCAAGGTCGAGCTGTCACTCTTATCGTGCGACCCGTTGGGCCACGGCGCCGTCCATCTGCGATATTCCATTCGCCAAAACTGACAATGGGCACATGGTGGTCACGCGGTTCCTGATTGGTCATCGCCGTCCGCAATACGGTTTTGGAAGAAGAGCGGACGGAGGTCCCGCGCTGTCTGGGCGCGCATTGACTCTTGCTTCCACTCGGACGAAAACAACGGTCGGCTACAGAGGAGATCCCGATGGCTAATGAGGAAAATACGGCGCCTATTCCTGAGGTTGCTGCTGCGAATACGCCACTTGAACCGTCTGTGGTCAAAAAGAGCCGGGCTCCACGGCCTCAGAAAGCCGCGGCAGATGCAACGACATCTGACAGTGCAAAATCTGGCAAATTGCCGAGAACTCGACGCAAGCGCAACAAGGACACCGGCGACCTCGAACCCGCTTCGGCTCCGGACAAAAGTGCCCCGAAGGCAGCTGCTCGATCTGCAGGCCGGGCAGTCAAGGCGACGCCATCACCTGTTGCAGCCCTCGACGAGATGGCTGATCTCCTCCAGCTTGAAGAAGAAAATAAGCGGCTGCGGAATCTGTTGGCCGAGAAGCTGCGCGGCGAAAACGCCGATTTGCGCAAACGATTGGGCCTTGACTGATTGCTTTCGACATCGGGGAGATCGTGAGATCGACCCCGATTTGCATTTTCGACCAGGGCATAGCACCAGCGGCGTGCAAGAGCCGCGTAAAATTGCCCACGCACCTGATGCGGATTGATCAAGGTCGTGTCGTATGAAATCGCCATGGAAATTTCTGACCGAGCTGACGTCTCGAGGGCGGCGAGCGGATATGTCCCCTGCGTCCCCCGCGCCTGTCGAAGATGATACGAACGGGCCCATTGCGACGTTCACCTCCGGCCCGCACGCAACGCCGCCAGCGGATGTGCGCGACGCTCAACAGCTTGATCGCCATCATGACAAGATGCCTCCTGAGGAGGCTGGCAATGGCGACATCATGTCCACCGTCTTGCAATCATCCAATCCCGATCGGCACGATCCATCGCCTGCTGATGCCGTTTCCGTCACGCCAGTGAACAAAGCGGTCGAAAGGTCGCCGCGGAAGCCTGTCGCAAAGTCTGGACGGAAAAACTCGCCCTCAAGCATGAAGAGCGTCACGGCCGCCAGAAGACAGCAAGCCGGACCGGCGACCAATGCGAACCGGGCCCTGCACGAGGAGATCAGTGCGCTTGACGAGGAGATTACCCGATTGAGAGGGCAATTGGCAGAAAAGCTTTATTTGCAAAATCTTCAGCTTAAAAGGATGCTCGAGCGATTCGATGCATCCTGACGTCCGCAAACGATCTCCAATACGGAACATACATGAAACCACAGCAGCGGAAATTTGTTGTTGAATTCAAATCGGGCCGCCGGCGGTCGCCGGTGCAACCAGATTCTATCTGGGGCAACACGGACCTCAAGGCGCTGGCGCGGGAGGCGGAATATGATGCGCCGCATCTTTTCGCGCCGTCTATCGTCTTGCAGAGTTCGGACGAACAGGACAGCCCTCAAGACGAGGGTGTGCCCACGCACCATCCGCGTCTGTCAAACGAGCGAGTGAATGGCGAACAAGTTCCCGAGGCCTCGGTAGCGACGCGACAACGCGAGGTGGCGGGCCAGGACGAGGGTGTCAAAGCTCCCACGCAGTCTTTGAAAGGTGAACCCTCCCTGAAGCGATCGACAGGAGTGAAAAAACGTCTGAGAAAGGTAGTTGCCGAGCGGCGCGAGAGAGCGACGCTGCCAACACATTCTGAGGGGCCTGAGCGTAAGTTTCGCGATGAATTGGATCTTCTCGACAAGGAGAACCAAGAGCTCAAGCGATTGTTGGTCGCGCATCTCGTTGACGAAAACGCAAGTCTTCGAGAGATGCTTTCACGGTTCGTGGCCTGATAGGGGCTGATCTAAAGCTACGGGCGAGGGTCTTGGCCTGCAGTGACATCCGTGGGCGGTGCTCGCTACAAAATCCCTGCTTGCGCATGACCGGCAGCACTGCACGGGTCGCGCTCATGGGACCCGTAAGGCCGCTGGCAAGCTGCAAGTCGACCTGGGCCGGTGTCAGTTCTTCGAAATATGCTGCAAGGAAGCTTGTCGCGTTGTTGACTGACACGTCGATGCGTCCGAAACGCTCGAGTGCCGCTTTAACAGCAGAGCCCGCGTCAGCCGGCTTCATCACGCGCGCCAATGTCGATAAACATTCAGTTGCCAAGCACGGCAGGTTACGTTGGCTCGGAGATAGTCGATCGCATCAAGATTATTTGCACTGGCGCAATATCGCGCGATAACTCCAGCTTATAGCCGCTCATCTCGTCAGCATTGCGACAGGGCGGCGACGAAGTTAAATGAACGAGGAAAGGGATACCGGTTGCGGGTTCATGTAAATCTTGCGCCTTGATCGTCCCATTTTATCACGGTCAGCAAGGAGGTGCATATGGCCTACGCGATAACGTTCGTTGACGATGAGGGTGTTGTAGAACGGAAAAAACAGGTCAGGCCCATTCATCTGGACTACATCATGCAGAACGAGCATCGCATTATCGCAAGTGGGGGCTTTTTTCCGGACGACGACGACTTTCCCAACGGTGGTCTCATTCTGCTGGATACCAACGTTCGACAGGAAGCGATCGATTACATTGAAAACGATCCTTTTTTTCTGAATGGCATTTTCAGCAAGTACACGGTGCGTCGGTGGAAGAAATTTATTTTTGACCATAAGCGCGTGCCGGCCTAAATGGCATTTGCCGTGTGCCGGATTCACAGCATGCGGTGTCGCAATGGATTGGCGACTAAGGCCACGGTGCCCACGACTTGATCGGGGCGCTGTGGCTGAATGACGCCATAGAATATACCCGCAAAGGCCGGGTTTTCCTTGAGCCCGAACGCATTTGTCGACTGACAAGCGAACGCTAATCGTCGTTCAGCCAACGTTTCACTCCGTCATGTTCGCCAGTGGTCATTTGGCTGCCTCAACGTTGACCGTGATGGCGCCGGGGCGATCGAAAATGGACATGTCGCCGGTCACCGTTCCCAGGATGACAATACCTGGCTGCGGGACCCGACCATTCCGATAGTAGATCACGAAATCGCGCGAACTCCTGAGCCTTCCTTGGACTACACTGTGTTGCGTCCGGTCTGGCTGACCGACACACTTTCTGAGGAGGTGGAACTGACGAAAAAGGGCGACCGTCGTACAAAGGCACGGAAACGTGGCGCGCCAGCCTTGCTGGTTTCGTTGCCAGTCTCGTCAGGCACCCGACGTCGTACATTAATGAGAACCTCGGGATCAGTCAGCCTCATACAGATGGCGCAAAAACCCGCGGCATATCTTTGATCTAGAAGCGGTCTTGCTCGACAAGGAAATGGGGCCTGCGGAGGCAGTCCCCATCGAGTTCACCTTAAGCGGATAGGTGCTGGTCGAAGAAGGACTGCAGCTTGTCGAATGGGATAATGTCCACCTTGTCGTAAAGATCGGTATGGCTCGCACCCGGGATGATGACGAGCTCCTTAGGTTCCGCCGCGGCCGCGTAGGCGGTCTGGGCAAAGTAGAGCGAGTGAGCCTTTTCGCCGTGGATGAAGAGGACCGGACGCGGGGAGATTTCCGCGATATAGGTCAAGATGGGCATGTTCATGAACGAGAGCGGTGTGGTCTGCGACCAAGCATTACCTGAGTTGACTGCGCGCTTATGATATCCGCGCGGCGTCGAGTAATAGTCGTGGTAGTCGATCATGAATTGCGGCGAATCTGCCGTGACGGCGGCGTTATATGCTGGCTGATAAGCCGGGGTTCCCTTTTCCGCATCCACCCAACGCTGGCGGCTCATCTGCTCCAGCGCCTGTGTGCGCTGTTCGAGAGTTACGCTGTCGTTGTAGCCCTTCGACATGACGCGGGTCATGTCGTACATCGTGCTGGCCACCACGGCCTTTACGCGCTTGTCCGAAGCGACGGCATTCAATGCCATACCGCCCCAGCCGCAAACACCGATGACGCCGATACGCTCGCGATCGACTTCGGGCCTCAGACCAATGAAGTCCACCGCTGCACTGAAATCCTCAGTATTGATGTCCGGCGAAGCGATATTGCGCGGTTCGCCGCTGCTTTCTCCCGTATAGGACGGATCGAATGCGAGAGTAATGAAGCCGCGTTCGGCCATGGTCTGTGCGTAGAGACCAGAGGATTGTTCCTTTACGGCGCCGAACGGGCCACCAACAACAATGGCCGGCAGCCGTCCGTTGCCCCGGTTCTTCGGCAGGTAGAGATCAGCCACCAATGTGATGCCGTAGCGGTTCTTGAACGTGATCTTTTCGTGATCGACCTTGTCGCTCTGGGGAAAAACCTTGTCCCATTCGTTTGAAATACTTTGGGCCGAAACATTTGATACAGTTAAGATTGAAGCGACGCTGACTGCGGCAACGCTTGCACCGGTCATCTTCAGCATGTTCCGGCGTCCAGCATCCGGCTTGTCCTGATAAGCGGCCACAGCGGTGGTGTCATTTTGATCTTTCATTGCAGTATCTCCGTTGAAGGTTCCATCCGACATGTAATCAACGAACAGCATGACGATTAGACCGCTAAAATCGCTTGTGGTCATTAGTCTGGCTCATCAATCGAGGAGTTCATCAAGGCTCGGCCCTGCAACCGGTTAGCAGCCTCAGGTCGTGAGAACTCCTTCCGCCGTGGCCGGCAATCGTCAATCGGTTGTGATCCGTTCAAAACAGCAAATTCCGCTACCGCAGAGCGCCTGGGGTCAGCCGCTCTGTTGATGCCGCTTCAGCCTATGAGACGTCACGAACGGCTACGTCCGAATTGACCGATGCGAACACATTTTTTGGCATTGCGAATGCGCACGATCCGACCAAAGCGTCCGCTCAGCATGAGAAGGCCAGCGTATTCTCAAGCGACGTTACAGTGGCGCCGTCAATGGAAGGTTCTGCCGCCATCCACAGCGAGCGTCGCACCGGTGACATAGGATGATTCCAGCGATGTCAGAAACAGCATGGCCCTGGCAATTTCTGCCGGAGCGGCAATCCTTTTCAAAGCGTAATTACCGACGTTGGCGCGGAACCCATCCGCCATGGGCGTATCCACCATGCCAGGACAGACGCAATTCACACGAACGTTGGGGGCAAGATCCGCGGCAAGCGCCTTCGTCAGTGCGATGACCCCGCCTTTCGAAGCAGCATAGGCCGCAAGGCCGGGTGCATTCGGCAAAAGTCCCGCTCCAGAGGCAACGTTCACGATCGTTGAGAACTCGTTGCGTCTCAGCCATGGCAGGCAGGACTGAATAACAAAAAAGCTTCCGGAGAGATTGACATCGATGACCTGACGCCAGATTTGGGGTGAGAGTTCGGCGGTTGGTCCGGTAACCATGATGCCGGCCGCATTGATCACGCCATCGATGCCACCGGTGGTTTTCCCAGCGTGAGCGATGACCTCTGCGACCTTCTCCTCCCGCGTAATGTCAACGCCGGCGATGACTGCGTCAAGACCTTCAAAGGCCGTCCGCAGCGCGTCGACGTTTCGATCGAGAAGGATGACTTTTGCACCTTCTTCGATGAATAAGCCCGCCGTCACCCGCCCGATTCCGGAGGCGGCCCCTGTGATCACGATCCGCCGGCCGGCAAGGCGAGCGTTATTGGAAGGCTTCGAGGGGTTGTCTGGCATGATCGTCGTTCCAAAGTTTTCAATATTGCAAAGGTCGTGGCGGACGACGGCGTGAGTGGGCGGTAAATCAACCCGTACAATTGCTTGCGAAGCCCAGAGTTCAGCTCGTCCGCGCCACGTCGAAGGTCTATTCGATCATAGAGGCCATAAAGAAGCGAGGCGAAATCAATGCTCGAAATCACGCACGTATAATCAGAAATTGTACCCTTGGCACAACACAAGGACCCATTCATGCACGCCACCTTGACAGGACCAAGGTGCCGGCCGCAATCCGTTTGATCAAACGCGCGCGTGAACTCAGCACGTCCGATTGATGAACCAGATCGATAACTGCAAGAAATGTAACTTACCTAATCATTCCTCTCCTGCGCACTACCTTGCTCGATGGTGTGCGTTACTTGCGCCGAACAAACGCAATGGAGCCGGAAATGCAAAGCCCCATCCAACTCGAGATATCCCGCCGAAACTTACTGATCTCATCGGCCGCGACGCTCGCCGTCTCGGGCGCTGCGACAGGTCAGGCGGCGGCGCAGACAGAGGGAGAAACCGTGCAGCACATGTCGAAGCTGACACTGACGGTCAACGGTGAAAGCCGCGACCTTGATGTCGACAATCGAACGACGCTCCTCGATGCACTCCGCGAGCATCTTCACCTGACCGGCACGAAGAAGGGTTGCGATCACGGCCAATGCGGGGCCTGCACCGTCATGGTCGATGGTCGTCGCGTCAATTCCTGTCTGACCCTCGCGGTGATGCACGAGGGCGACCAGGTGACGACGATCGAAGGACTTGGCAAACCAGGTGCGCTCCACCCCATGCAGGCGGCTTTTGTCAAGCATGACGGGTTCCAATGCGGATACTGTACGCCTGGACAGATCTGTTCCTCCGTGGCGCTGTTGGAAGAAATCAAGGCCAACATCCCCAGCCACGTCACCGGCGACCTGACGGTCCAAGCCGTGGTCACTCCCACCGAAATCCGTGAGCGTATGAGCGGCAATATCTGTCGTTGCGGCGCCTATTCCAACATCGTCGATGCCATCGTCGAAGCTGCGGGGACAAAAGCATGAGAGCCTTTTCCTATGAACGCGCTGGGTCTGTCGAGGCCGCGGTAAAAGCCGCCGCCTCCAATCCGGACGCGAAATTCATCGCTGGCGGAACCAATCTGCTCGACCTGATGAAGCTCGAGATTGAAACACCGACGCACTTGATCGACGTCAATGGACTGAGACTGGACACGATCGAGACCACGCCCGACGGCGGCCTGCGGATCGGCGCCCTCGTTCGCAACACCGATCTTGCCACGCACGAAACCGTCCGGCGCAACTACGCGCTGGTGTCGAGGGCACTGGTCGCAGGCGCTTCGGGCCAGTTGCGGAACAAGGCAACGACGGCGGGAAACCTGCTGCAACGCACGCGCTGTCCTTATTTTTATGACACCAACCAACCGTGCAACAAGCGAAAGCCCGGCAGTGGCTGCTCCGCCATCGGCGGTTTTTCGCGCCAGCATGCGGTCGTGGGTGTCAGCGATGCCTGCATCGCCACTCATCCAAGCGATATGGCCATCGCCATGCAGACACTCGATGCCGCGGTCGAAACTGTCAAGGCCGACGGCACGCGTCGCTCGATCCCGCTAGCCGACTTTCACACTTTGCCAGGCGACACACCGCACATCGAGACGGTGTTGGAGCGTGGCGAGATTATCACGGCGGTGTTGCTGCCGCCACCGATTGGAGGCAAGCAGATTTATCGGAAGGTTCGCGATCGTGCGTCTTACGCGTTTGCCGTGATCTCGGTTGGGGCCGTCCTGCAGTCGGATGGAACCGGCCGCGTTGCCGTTGGCGGTGTTGCCCACAAGCCGTGGCGCGTGAGGGAAGCCGATGCGGCACTTCCAAACGGTGCACAGGCAGCCGCGCGCTCATTGCTTGCTGATGCGCATCCGACTGAACAGAACCGGTTCAAGCTCGATCTGGTCGAGCGCACGCTCGGCGCAGTGATCGCTGAAGCAAGGGGTTAAGTCATGCAGTTCGACACACCAGCTACCACCAATCCGATCGACCGCATGAAGGTGGTCGGCCAGCCAATACTGCGGATCGACGGCGAGTTGAAGACCACCGGACGGGCGATGTATGCCTATGAATGGCACGATACCAACACGCGCTATGCCTACGGATATCCCCTAGGGGCAGCGATCGCCAAGGGCCGTATCAGGGCGATGGACGTCACCGCCGCCAAACGGGCACCGGGCGTTCTTGCGGTCGTCACCACACTCGATGTCGGCGAGCGCAAAAAAGGCAAGTTCAATACCGCCAATCTGTTTGGCGGCGATCTGGTCCAACACTATCATCAGGCGATAGCCGTGGTCGTGGCCGAAAGCTTCGAGCAGGCGCGTGCCGCCGCAGCACTCATCAAGGTCGATTATGCGGAAGAAGAGGGCGTCTTCGATCTTCGGGAGGCGATGGATAACGCCGTCAAACCTGAAACAGGGGATCCGGATTCGAAAGCCGGCGATTTCGACGCCGCTTTCAAGGCCGCACCTGTGACGTTCGATGAGACCTACGCCACGCCCGACCAGTCCCATGCGATGATGGAACCGCACGCCTCTATTGCCGTCTGGGAAGGTGACGAATTGACGTTGTGGACGTCGAGCCAGATGATCGATTGGTGGCGCGCCGACCTTGCGACGACGCTCGACATCGACAAGGATAAAATCCATCTGATGTCGCCGTTCATCGGCGGTGGTTTCGGCGGCAAGCTTTTCTTGCGTGCCGACGCCGTGCTGGCCTCCTTTGCAGCACAGGCCGCCAAGCGGCCGGTCAAAGTCGCGTTGCCTCGGCCTTTGATGATGAACAACACCACACATAGACCCGCGACCATTCAGCGGGTGCGCATCGGCGCCGAACGCGACGGCAAGATTACGGCGATTGCACATGAAAGTTGGTCGGGCGACCAGAAAGGCGGGCAGCCGGAGGCGGCCGTGATGCAAACACGTTTGCTCTATGCCGGTGAGAACCGCATGACCGCCATGCGTCTTGCTACGCTCGATCTTCCCGAGGGAAACGCCATGCGCGCGCCTGGTGAAGCGCCGGGTCTGATGGCGCTCGAAATCGCCATGGACGAGATGGCTGACAAGCTCGGCATGGATCCGGTGGCCTTCCGGATCCTCAACGATACACAGGTCGACCCTGAAAAAACCGAGCGGCCGTTTTCTTACAGAAATCTCAACGGATGCTTGGAGCTCGGCGCAGAGCGCTTTGGCTGGGGCGCACGTGGTCGGCCGGGCGCCCGCCGGGAAGGCAATTGGTTGGTCGGGATGGGCGTGGCTGCGGCATTCCGCAACAATATTCACCTTCCGTCGGGTGCGCGGGTTCGGTTGAATGCCGACGGTATTGTCACTGTCGAAACGGACATGACCGATATTGGCACGGGAAGCTATACAATTATCGCCCAGACCGCCGCCGAGATGATGGGACTTACGATCGACAGGGTTGCCGTGCAACTGGGCGACTCGCGTTTCCCGGTCTCTGCGGGTTCCGGCGGTCAGTTCGGCGCCAACTGTTCGACATCAGGGGTCTATGCGGCCTGTGTCAAGCTTCGCGAGGCCATTGCACGAAAACTGGGCTTCAACTCCGCGGACGCCGTCTTTGAAAACGGCACCGTGCGCTTGGGCAATCGCGCTGTTCCGCTCGCGCAAGCCGCAGGGCCAGAGGGTCTGGTCGGCGAGGACACGATGCAGTGGGGGAAGCTGACTGAAACGCACCAGCAATCAACCTTCGGGGCCCATTTCGTCGAGGTTGGTGTCGATGCCGCAACCGGCGAAAGCCGCATTCGCCGGATGCTGGCAGTCTGTGCGGCAGGACGAATTCTCAATCCGGTCACGGCCCGCAGCCAGGTCATTGGTGCAATGACCATGGGAGCGGGCGGCGCGCTGTCCGAGGAACTGGCGGTCGATACGCGTCGCGGCTTCTTCGTCAATCATGATCTCGCGGGTTACGAAGTTGCAGTTCACGCCGATATTCCCCATCAGGAGGTCGTGTTCATGGACGAGACCGACCCGATGTCGTCTCCGATGAAAGCCAAAGGCGTCGGCGAGCTTGGTCTGTGCGGCGTATCCGCTGCCATTGCAAACGCCATCTTTAACGCCACCGGCGTCAGGGTCAGGCATTACCCGATTACGCTGGACAAGCTGATTGGCGGGCTCCCGAACGTGGCCTAATGGGGCGCAACTCTGGCGGCCGGGTTTTAAAACCCGCCGCCACCTTTCAAGGACCTAGCCTTTGGACAATTGGTTTGCTCTCACATCGCTGCCAACGCCCACAAGGGCACTGGTAACCGATGATCTGATTGACGTCCTGAACTTCGCTGTCGAATCCTTCGCGCAAGGCAAAGTTGCGATTGCGACCCTCGTCGATATCCGCGGCGGTGCAGCCCGCGCGATGGGATCGCACGTTGTCGTGGCGGCCGACGGCAGCTTTTGCGGTTACGTCTCCGGCGGATGCGTCGAAGCTGCCGTCGCAGCGGAGGCGCTTCTGGCCATGGACGAAGGACGAGACAGGCGAGTGATGTTCGGCGACGGGTCGCCTTTCATTGATATCGTTCTTCCCTGCGGCGGCGGCATTACCGTCCTGATCCACGTTCTGCGCGAAATCCGCGGGATCGTTGAGGTGCTTGACAGGTTGAGGCAACGCCACGCAGTTGGCTTGCGCTATGTGTCTAAGACACAGATGCTTGCACCTGTTGATCCGGTTCCACGCTCCGGCTGGCAGGGCGACGACTTTGTGACCGTCTACCGGCCGTCCACACGCGTGATCCTGTCCGGTCAGACCGTCGAAGCACAGACCACGGCGCGCCTGGCCAAGGCGACTGGCTATGACGTGATCATGACGGGCGCGGGGGAGGCGGCTCGGTTGGGCGATGACATCGATGCCTATACCGCAATTATCCTGCTGCACCACGACCTGGATCAGGAAGAAGCGCTTCTTAGCCTCGCGCTACAGACGCCGGCCTTTTACATCGGCGCGCTGGGCAGCACGCGAACGCACAGGCGACGGGTCGATCGGTTGAAGAAAGCCGGCTTCGGCGACACCGAACTGCCGCGCATCAGGGCGCCAATTGGTGTGTTTGGACCGACGCGAGACGCGTCCTCCCTGGCTCTTTCCGTGCTGGCTGACGTCGCTGCAACCAGGCTCATGGTGTACGCATGACAATGTCTGCAGAAAACAGGGTGCTCGATCGGCCTGGACTTTCAGGCACGATGGAGCCCATGCGGGTTCCGGCTGCGATGATCGACCCGTTTCAAAGGGCGATCACCTATTTGCGCGTGTCGGTCACCGACCGCTGCGATTATCGCTGCACCTATTGTATGGCCGAGAACATGAGCTTTCTGCCGAAAAAGGATCTTTTGACGCTTGAGGAGCTCAACCGTCTCTGCGCTGCCTTCATTGCCAAGGGCGTCCGAAAGATGCGGCTAACGGGCGGAGAACCCTTGGTACGCAAGAATATCATGCACCTGGTCCGCACCCTGGGCAAACGGCTGGGGTCAGGTCTGGACGAGTTGACGTTGACCACCAATGGCTCCCAGCTCGCACGCTTTGCCGATGAACTCTACGACTGCGGGGTCAGACGCATCAATGTGTCTCTCGATACGCTGGACCCAGTCAAGTTTCACCAAATCACCCGCCGGGGCGACTTAGACGAGGTCATGGAAGGCATCGACGCCTGCCAAAAAGCAGGATTGAAGATCAAGCTCAATGCCGTGGCGCTCAAGGGCTTCAACGACGCCGAGATGCCTGACATGATCCGTTTCGCCCACGGCCGCGGCATGGACCTGACCGTGATCGAGACGATGCCAATGGGCGAGGTCGAGGAAGACCGTACGGACCGATATCTACCTTTGTCCAAACTCCGCGCCGATCTCGAGCAGCAATTCACCTTGACCGACACTGGCTACCGAACCGGCGGCCCGGCACGCTATGTTCGCGTCAAGGAAACCGGCGGCCGCTTGGGTTTCATCACACCGATGACCCACAATTTCTGCGAAAGTTGTAATCGGGTCCGCCTGACCTGCACCGGTATGCTCTATATGTGCCTTGGCCAGAACGATGCCGCAGATCTGCGCTCGACACTCCGCGCAACGCAGGACCACGATGCGCTCCATGCCGCTATCGACGAGGCAATCGCGCGCAAGCCAAGAGGCCATGACTTCATCATCGACCGGACGCAGAACAGACCGGCGGTCCCCCGGCATATGAGCGTTACAGGAGGCTAAGTCATCACGGATTGATGAGCCATTTTCATATCTGCATGCGGATGGTGGGCGCTAATCAATGACTGGTGTTTCCGCTACTGTACCTACAGTGCATCGGCAGGGTGCCATTTGTTGAACGAAGGTGACCGGGGGAAGAAGGGACAGATCATGGGTAACAATCTCATCGGCGATATCATGCTTGGCGCCACCGCTGCTTTTATTGTCCTCGTCGGGACCACATTTCTCCTGTTTTGCTTCGGCGAAGCCAGCCTGTAATGACGACTGGTGGCGCCACTCATGCGCTCAGCAGATCTGCCCGGCCCTGTGTTCTCCAAAGGGTGAGCGTGAGTGGCATGGGCATTCCTTGATCGGCGCCCGTCAAAGATGATGGACGCATCAGATCCCCACGAGATGTAAGGCAAAGAAGATGGCATTTGAAAGCACTGGGGTGACGCGAAGGCGGGTGATGGCAATGGCCTTGGCGGCCCCTGCGCTTGCCCTCCCGCAGGCGAACCCCGCGGTTGTTTCAGCGAAGGAGACTAATATGAAAGTGGAGTTCTCGTTCTCGGACTTCGTCTTCACCGCGACGCTTGAGGACAATCCGTCAGCGCGCGATCTGGCATCGATGATGCCACTCGACCTGACGATCGACGATTATTCCACCAACGAAAAAATTGCCTACCTGCCGCGAAAGCTCACCGAAGAAGGCCGCGCGGCATTCGGCAATGAGGCTCTTGGAGACCTCTGCTACTATGCGCCATGGGGTAATCTGGTCTTCTACTATGAGCGATATCAATACGGCAGCGGGTTAATCCGGCTCGGCCGCTTGGACAATGGGTTTGCACCGCTGCTCACCCGCGGCGCGTTTCCGCTGAAAGCCAGACTTTTGGCGTAAGGGCCGACGGCGGCCACGTTCTGTCCGCCTATCACTGAATCCTGAAAAAACAACCGGATCGGTCGCCATGCAACCGGTCGATGCTCATGCGCCGAAACTGCGCCGGTTACGCGCCGTGGCGAAGGGCTGCGCCGTAACTAGGAGAACCAGTCAATGTTGATGAAATCAGCGCCTCGCGACTATACAGCGGCCAATTGGAGCGCGGTCGTGGCTATGTCGCTTTGCGTGTTTGTTCTGATCGCATCCGAATTTCTTCCCGTCAGCCTCTTGACGCCGATCGCCGGTGAACTGGCGCTCAGCGAGGGACAAGCTGGCCAGGCGATCTCGATCTCCGGGCTGTTTGCGGTGGTGACCAGCCTGTTCATCTCCTATCTGTCTCGGACGATTGATCGCAAGATCGTGCTTTTGTCACTGACCGGTCTGATGTGCGGATCCGGTATGGTTGTTGCGCTGGCACCAAACTATCCCGTGCTCATGTTTGGCCGGGCACTTCTCGGCATTGTCATCGGCGGCTTCTGGTCGATGTCGACAGCGACCGTCATGCGTCTCGTTCCTGAGGAAACCGTGCCCAAGGCACTCGCTTTTCTCAATGGCGGCAACGCTCTTGCGGCAACCATTGCAGCCCCACTCGGCAGCTTTCTCGGCGGATTGATCGGTTGGCGCGGCGCATTTTTCTGCGTGGTTCCTCTCGCAGCGATTGCTGCTGTTTGGCTGGCTTTCTCCCTGCCACGGATGCAAGGCGGCAGCGCGTCAGGCGCCACGGCGACATTCCGGCTTCTTGCCAGACCCATGGTCGCGATCGCTATGGCCGCGGTCCTGTTCCTGTTCATGGGCCAATTCGCACTCTTCACCTATCTGCGACCGTTCCTTGAAACAGTCGCGCACGTCGATGTCCCCACGCTTTCCCTGCTCCTCCTTATCGTTGGCGTGTCAAGTCTTGCCGGAACAATGATCATCGGGCCGGTTTTGCACAAAAGCTTATACGGTGTTCTCGTTCTTGCCCCAATCTTTATGGCGGTCATCGCATGCTTGCTGACTGTGTTCGGGAACACGGCGATCGCCGCCGGAGCGCTGCTGAGTGCTTGGGGCCTTGTGACTTGTGGCTCGGTGGGTTGGGGCGTGTGGATCTCACGCACGCTGCCCCGCGACGCGGAGACGGCTGGCGGACTAATGGTGGCGACCATTCAATCCGCCATCACGCTCGGCGCAACGATCGGCGGGCTGCTGTTTGACGCCAGTGGTTACCAGACCACGTTTTTGACCAGCGCCGGCATCTTGCTGGCGGGCGCCATGCTTGCTCACGTCTCGCGCGCAGTCTCGCGAAACGCGACCTGACTTAAGATCAAACGGCGCTCAACCGATCGGTTGAGGGGTCCTTTATCCAGGCCATGCGTGCTGACCGGCACCCTCAAAACACTTGGGAGAACCGTGGGGGGTCTTGTCAGGGTATAACGCCGTTTAATACCCGCCACCCTCTTAAACATCACGTCCATCATATTGATTTATAACACCGTTTTCAATCGCGCACGCAAGTACGCGTGATGGAATCGGCAGCGATGCTCAACGCCCGTCCGTTGACAAAAACTGGTGCACTACCAATACCGTTGCCTTGCGAGCGGAGGATGCTTGCTAACCCATCTGCGGTCGTCAGTCAGGCAAGAGACCGGATCGGTATGTCGGCGCATGCGCCATCAGTGGAGGAAATGATGAATAGATTTGAAGGCCGTGCTGTGATGGTAACCGGAGCGGGAAGCGGCATTGGCGCTGCCTGCGTTCGCCGCCTGCATTCGGAGGGCGCCGATGTGGTTGCGATCGACGTGACAGGCCAGGCCGTCGACAAGATCGTCGCTGAGTTTGACGGTAGCCCGCGCGTCAGGGGTGCTGTGCTTGACGTCTGCGACCACTCGGCAGCGTTGGCGCTTGCCGCAGAGACCCGCATGCGGCTTGGTCGGCTGAACGGCCTGGTCAATTGCGCAGGCATTACCGGCGTCGCCAACATTCTGGATGTCGAACCGGAAAAGCTCGAGCGCGTCCTGGCGGTCAATTTCGGTGGCACCGTGAATATGTGTCAGGCTTTTGTAAGGGCAGTTCAAGACGACAAGGGGCCGCGCGCCATTGTCAATATTTCATCAGGCGCAGGCGTCATGGGCGTGGCGAACCGACTACCCTATGTCGCTTCCAAATTCGCAGTCTCGGGCATCACCAAATCGATGTCCCCGGAACTGGGCCCGCTTGGCATCCGCGTCAATGCCGTGGCACCTGGCATGACCAACACGCCGCTTGTTGAATACATGCTGAAGGATCCGCAAGCCGTGGCACGCATCAAAGCCGCCCATCCGATCGGACGCATGGGCGAACCCGAAGAGATTGCCGCGGTCATTGTTTTCCTCTTGACCGACGATGCCAGCTTCATGACTGGCGCGATCGTCTCCGTCGATGGCGGCCAGACAGCCTGCCTGTAAGCGGTCAGTGCCAGCACGCACGCCGGGCAATTCGACGTGACAAAGCGCAGCCGTGCGCAACATAGCCGGCACATCGAGCAACGGGCCATCCAGACAACGCAACTGGGTGCCCGCACACTGCAGATTATCTTCGGGAGGAGGATAGGGTGGGAGACGATACAAGAACCGCACGGCAAGCTGGAGCAGCCTTCATTTCCGTTTGTGAGCTGTCAAAGAGCTTCGGTGCCAACACGGTGGTTCGCGACGTCACACTTGACATCCGCGCCGGAGAAATCCTGGTGCTTTTGGGACCGAACGGCGCCGGCAAATCGACCCTCCTCAACATGATCGGTGGTACGTTGCAGCCGAGCGCGGGCGCAATGGCGCTCGATGGGCATCCGGTTGCTTTCGAAAGCTACATGGCCGGTTCGGCGCGCACGCGCGGTATCCAGCGGGTATTCCAGGAGCTTTCGACCTTTCCGAACCTCACAGTTGGCGAAAATATGACTCTCACCTCTGAGCGAAAGACCGGCGTATCGCGGCGTGAGATGATGCGCAACGCCCGGCAGCGCATGCAAGTCTTCCCAGGCAATCGCATCGATGTGGGTGCGGAAGTATCGCAACTGTCGGTGGCCGAGCGCCAGATGGTGGAAATCGCACGGGCCATGACGGAACCGGGTACGCGACTGGTTATTCTCGACGAGCCGACATCAGCATTGTCGTTGCAAGAAGCCGATCAACTCGCCGATCTGGTGACCCGCAAAGCCGCCGAGGGCGTGGCGATCATCTATGTTACCCATAAGCTTGAAGAGGCGCTGCGGCTTGCCCATCGTATCGTCGTCTTGCGCGACGGAAAGCTGCATTTTGACGGCGACGGACGCGCCGTCACCCACGATCAACTTCTGACCTTGCTTGGCGCCACCGCGGAGCAGGCGATCCCCGTGACGGCGCAACCGACGCATGCCGCCCAGCGCGACCTCTTGACCGTTCGGGGCCTGTCTGCGCCTCGATTGCACGACATCGGCATTCGCGTCGGTGAGGGCGAGATTGTCGGCATTGCCGGGCTGGAGGGGGCAGGGCAGCGTGAGTTGCTTCAGGCGGTTTTTGCGGCGCGCAGTCGCATGCTAGGCGCCGTGCATTCGCAAAGCGACATGGCCTATGTCAGCGGCGATCGCAAGCGCGAGGGCCTCTTGCCACTATGGAATGTCGAGGACAATGTGTTGATCTCGGCTGCACCGCGTTTCTCGCGGTTTGGTCTCGTCGATTTCGCAGCACTCAAGGCAAACGCTCAAGACTGGCTCGCCGAACTGGGTCTTTCCCACCGGGCGAGCTCACCAATCGTCAGCCTCAGTGGCGGAAACCAGCAACGTGCACTGCTCGGCCGAGCGCTGGCGAGTGAGGCGCCGCTTCTGCTTCTCGACGATCCGACCCGTGGCGTCGATGCAAATGCCAAGACCTCCATCTATGCCATCCTCGACAAGCTGAAGGACAAGGGTCGCAGCGCGATACTGTATTCGACCGAGATCGCTGAGTTTCACAAATGCGATCGGGTCTACGTCATGGCGCGTGGCCACATCGTCGCCGAATTCAGCGGCGCTGAGGCAACCGAGGAGCGGATCGTGCAGGCCTCCTTCATGCAGCCCGCCGGCCAGCATTCGAGCGGCGCATCCGAACCCGGAACGTCTGAAACAGGCACATCGGGCCAGGCGGCGTCAGGGCGTCTGCTATCGTGGCGAGCCATGCCGGCCGCACTGCTGATGGTGGCGATGTTCGCTTTGGCCTTTTGGCAGCAGCCAAACGCGCTGAGCACCTTCGGGCTCGAGCTGTTGCTGCAGGCCTCTATGCCGCTGGCTTTTGCGGTCGTGGCACAGATGCTGTTCTTACTCGGCGGCGATATTGATCTCGGGCTCGGCTTTGCCATTGGCTTGGCCAATGTTGTGGCAGCAACTTATCTCGTAGATGCCCCAGCGATCGGGATACTCGCCATGGCGGGTATTATCACGGGTTACGTGCTCCTGGCACTCATCGTCGAGATCTTGGGCGTCTCGTCGGTGGTGGCGACGCTTGGCGCCTCGTTCGTGTGGCTTGGCCTCGGGCTGATGGTGCGGGAGACCCCAGGAGGCCAGTCGCCGGGATGGCTCGCCGCGTTGACGCATGTGAAACTTTGGCCGCTCCCCCTGGCCTGTTATGTGTTGGTCGCAATTGCGCTGCTTGGCCTGTGGATCTGCCAGGGATGGGGCTACAGCATCCGCTTGCGCGCTCTGGGCCACAACCGGCGCACCTATGTGTCGCTCGGCTTTTCCGCCTTGGCGGGTCGAATCACGCTCTATGCACTGGCGGGGATGTTTGCCGTCCTGTCGGGCCTTATCCTGACTGCTGCCACCGGCGCCGGCAATGTTCATGTCGCGTCGAACTTCACCTTGGCGACGATCGCTGCGGTGGTGGTTGGCGGAGCAAGTTTTGCCGGTGGGCTTGTGTCTCCGATTGGCGCGGTGATGGCGGTGGTGGGCATTTCCCTGATTACCACCAATCTCGGTTTCTTCGGTATCAGCTCCGAATATTCGACCGCCATCGGCGGGTTGGCGCTGATCACAGCATTGAGTTTCCGCTCCTTCACCAGGTCAACTGCGCCATGAACCAAACCACCAGCATCACCAATCATCCTGCACCGCTCCCTGACGCGCCTGTTTGCATCTGGCGCCGGCTTTTCCGGCAGTCCTGGATGGGCGCGCTTGTCGCAGCCGTACTCCTTTGGCTGCTTGCAGGGGCTGTGACCGGCTCTTTGTCGGTGTCTTTCATTCTTGCGAATGCAACCATTGCGGGGTTTCTCACGTTGGCCGGTACGGCGCAGATGATCGTGATCGCCAGTAAGCCCGGCAACTTCGACCTGTCGCTTCCCTATGTGATTACCTTCGGCGCCTATATCATGTCAGCGGGCTTCCTGGGTCAGGGTAATACAGCCGGCTCGCTGGCCCTCACTGTGCTGGCGGGAGCCCTGGCTGGGGCCTTGAATGCTCTTTTGATCGTGCGGTTGCGCATCCCGGCGATCGTTGCGACTTTGGCATCGGGTTACATCATTTACAGTCTTATCGTCGCCATTCAAAGTGGTGGGTTCAGTCGCGTGGGCGGTCTGTTCGAGGCGGCACTGCGGTTACGGATTGCCGGCGTCTCCGGCGCGCTCGTGGCGACGGTCGCAACTTTGGTCCTGGTCTCCATCTTGTTGTCACGTACCGTCTTCGGTTTGCAGCTGCATGCCATGGGCCAAAATGGCGAGGCGGCGCGACTGGCCGGCGTGCGGCGCGGCTGGCTGACACTTGGCACATTCATGTTGTCTGGAGTTCTTGCTGCGTGGCTGGGCGCACTGCTCGCGACCTATCAGGGCGGTGTGTCGGCCGACCTTGGCCGTAGTTACCTCTTGGGCTCAGTCGCCGCAGTGGTCGTGGGAGGAACGCGCATTACCGGAGGCGTCACGTCGGTCTTCGGGACGGCACTCGGTGCTTTGGTGCTGACACTTGCCCAGTCCGATCTGATCCTGCTGCAACTGAGCATTGGAGCCCAATACGTCATCCAGGGTCTGCTTGTCCTGGGGACGGTCTGTCTGGTGGCCGCCCGGTCATCGAACCGTAGCTGACCCGCAACGCGGGACGCAGCGATCAAAACGAGGAGGAGGAACATATGCAGAGAAGTTTCGTAAGGCGCTGGATGCTGACAGGAACGCTGATGGTGGCGGCAGCCTTAGGCGCCGGTTCGGCCATGGCCGCCGGCGACAAGATCACCATCGGCGTGGCCATGCCCTTCCAGGGCAATGGCTGGCAGAAGGGCTTTCTTGCCGCAGCACAATGGGCAGCCGGCGAGATCAATGCCAAGGGCGGCAAGACTGTTGAACTGACCGTGGTGGACGCGGCGGGCGACACACAGACGCAAATCCAGCAGATCAACAACATGACCCTGCAGGGTGTGGATTTCATCATTCTCGAACCATTGTCGGACACTGCACTTAACGGCGCGATCGACAATGCCGTGGTTGCCGGCATTCCGGTTTTGACGACGGCACTTGGCTCGGTCACCAACCCCAAGGCCATCGACCTCCAGTTCGACTACGACGAACTGGGTGAGAAATATGTCAGCTACATCGCCGAGCGGACAGGCGGCAAGGGCAATGCCTTGAACATCCGTGGCCTAGCCGGAAATGCGGCGGAACAGGCGATCCAGGATGCCTATGTCAAGGCGCTTGCCAAGTATCCGAATATCAAGATTGTAGCCGAGGTCTACGGCGACTGGAACCAATCGGTGGCTCAGCAACGTGTCTCCGCCATTCTACCGACCTTGCCGCAGGTCGACATCATATTCTCGCAAGGTGTCGCCGCATTTGGTGCCGCTCAAGCCTTCATTGCCGCAGGACGCGACGTTCCCCTTCAGGTCTATGGTTTCGATGGGGTCGATACAAACCTGCTACTCGATCTCAATTCGAAGTCGGGCTATCAGTCGGTGGCGATCAACACCGATCCCGGCATCGGCAGCGTGGCCGTCAATGTTGCGGTAGCCAAGCTCAGCGGTGTCGACGTCCCTCTGAAGATGATCTCGCCGGTTCCGACCATTACGATGGATGACCTGAAAACAACCTACAAGGGCATGGCTGACAGCGACATCGCATGGGTGAAATACCAATATGACTGGACACTGGCGAACGTCATTCACGCCAAATAAGTTCGATTGTTGGTAGGCTGCGCGCCCGCGGGTACCTTTTGGAGCCTGCGGGCAACATCGCGCGCCGATGGGCAAAAGTCGTCACTAGTCCCGATCCACACGACGTTCCGCTGCAGGGTGCCCACGTGGCGGAAAGCCACACCATTATTGTGTGACGCGAGCGCAAACGATCGGCCACATCTTGTGTGGTTTAGACACGATGACAGACCAGCGGAGGAGCAGGAAGAAATGTCCGAACATTACGAGATCGTCGACAAACGTTTCCACGATAAGGTTGCGTCGCTCTTTCCGCCCGAAGAACTGTTCAGCGGCGGTCTCTTTACGGAAGGTCCCGCCTATTTTCCAGCGGGCCGCTATCTGCTTTTCACAGATCTCCCCAATGACCGGATTCTACGTTTGGACGAGACTGACGGTTCGATCAGCGTGTTCCGGCAGGAATGCGGCCACCCGAATGGTCAGACGGTAGACCTGCAAGGCCGCCTGCTGAGCTGCGAACACCGCTACCGTCGCGTCAGCCGGACCGAGCATGACGGCAGCGTCATCACGATCGCCGACCGGTGGCAGGGCAAGCGCCTGAACTCTCCCAATGACGTCGTCGTGACCTCTGACGGTGCTGTCTGGTTCACCGATCCGCCCTACGGCATTTTCCATGATCTCGATGGCATCAAGGCCGTATCCGAAATCGGCGGTTGCCATGTGTACCGCGTCGATCCGATCAGCGGCGCGGTCGAGGCCAAGATCACAGACATGGTTATGCCGAATGGGCTGGCTTTTTCGAAAGACGAGTCCATTCTTTACGTCGTGGATAGCGGCAAAAGCCATCACGAGGATGGACCGGCGCATCTGCGTTCCTTTGCGGTCGATCGCAATCATCATGTCATGAGCCGCGGTGTGTTTGCCGAGTGTCCGGTTGGTATTTATGATGGCCTTCGGTTGGACAGCGACGATCATCTGTGGATCACAGCTGGCGATGGTGTCTATTGCTACGAACCCGGAGGGGACCTGCTGGGGAAGATCAAGCTTGGAAAGATTGCGGCCAACCTGACCTTCGCCGGCCCTCGGCGAAACATCATGTACGTGTGCGCGACAAATTCGCTCTTTCGCATCCGGCTGAAGATCAATGGCCGGGTCCGATGATGGCGACCGATTCGATGAAATGGCGGCAATCCGACCGTCTCGGCGGTCCCGCTTGAGCGAAAGTGTGCGTGGTGCGATAAAGGGTCGCTGACCGCAGTCCCCATTGGCGGCGGCCCATGGATCCGCTACGCCGGTGACTGGAACCCATTGACGAGATTGACGTGGTGGTTTGCGAAGGGAAGCGATGGCGTGCCAGGCCAGCCTGGACGTCGCAACAAGACGGCAACTGCAGCATGAGTTTGCCTATCGCCATCCGGTGGCGATAGGCAATTCTTGTTTTACAGAGAGATCCCCAGCTCGCGGATCAAAGGCTGCAGGATCGCCTTGTCATCCTGCCAACGTTTCATGAACGTCTGTGGATCGCTGACCGGAATGCCCAGGCCGAGTTCCGCATACCGGGCTTGCACACTTTCGTTCTGTAGCGCAAAGCCAATCGCATCGCTGAGACGATTGACAACCTCGTCGGGGGTGTCATGCGGGACGATCATGCCCTGCCACGCGCCGGCGCTGAATCCTGGGATGGCTTCTTCACCAAAGGTCGGAACCTCCGGAAGTGCTGCGAGCCGTGATGCCGAAAATGTGGCAAGTGGCTTTACGTCGCCAGACCGGATCACTTCGCGTGCCGTGGCATAGTCGATGACGATGGCCGGTACAATGCCAGCAAGAACGTCGTTCAGCGCCGGGGCCATGCCACGATAACTGACGTGTTCAAGCTTCAGGCCGGCTTCACGCGCCAGCCGTTCCATTGCCAAATGCAAGGGACTTCCAACGCCTGGGCTTGCAAAGGAAATGGGCTCAGCCGTGTTCTTTGCCTTATCGATGAAGTCCTTCACCGTTTTGTACGGCTGGGCCTTTGAAACGGCCAGAAGAATGTTGACGTCGGCATAGGCGCCGACCGGCCGAAAATCCTTGTCCGGATCGTATTGCAGATTTTTGTAGGCGACCGGGTTGATGATCAATGTGCCATTATCAGCAGCCCCGACCGTCAGGCCATCGGGACGGGCATGGGCGAGCGCAGTTGCGCCGATTGAACTGCCCGCGCCCGGCCGGTTATCGACAATGATCGTCTGCCCAAGCTTTTGCGACATAGGAGCACTGAGCAGTCGGGCAATGAGATCTGTCGCCCCTCCAGGGGGATATCCGACAATCCATCGGATCACGTCATTGGCCGCAGCGCGGCTGCTCATGATGCCAAGCGCACCCAGCGCCAGCCCACCCATCAGCACATTTCGTCTCGTCGGGTTACTTGTTACCATTTTCTTGCCCCTCCCAGGCGTTGAAGCAGGTCCGCAGCGGATGAACCCGCTGCCCTGAATTCCTCCAACGAAAGTGCCTCTCCATCGGCACCTCGCGGCTCTGAGGGCGGACGATAGCGCCGGCCGGTACGGGACCACAAGCCACCGGGGGCCGGTGGTATAAGCTGAGTTTATACTGACGATAAACGGGGTTGTCGCCGGCCCGGCTCTGCTACAGAGAACAGCAGCGTAAAGGGGTTTCGGCAGAGGCGCCAACCGGCGGGCTCGTCCAATCTACTGTCGGCGCACCGGCGCCCGGCGCCTGTTCTAGCGCCTCACGACGCTGCATCGCGTTGCAAAAAGCAACCGTCGGATTTCCCAGCGGCCACGCCACTGGCGACCGGCAGCAGGTTTTCTGGACGGCAGGCCACCGATCCTGCGGTCGGAATTGATGAATCTGTCTCATAGCCGCAAACGGCTTGACCCCACTAATGATTAGCCGGCGTCTCTGTTATGTCTCCGTTTTGTCGAAGCCCGACCCTATTGGCGCGCCGCAAGGATGCGGCCGACGAACCATAACTGGCAGCCTGCGGACGGGCCGCCGGCAGTCGTCTTGAAGGGACAGGAACGGAATGGCGAAAGTTTTGGCGCGGAGCGGACTGGCTGCAATAGCAGGCTCGATTGTCTTAGTTGGCGGCTACTTCTTGTCGCCGGGGGCCGACGGACCAACGCCCGCCTATGCAGAGACAAACCAGGTGACTTTTCCTCCGCTTGATCAACTCACGCACTACACCACCGTCCGACGGGGGATCACCAGAGAGCATATGCTCACCAGTCAAGCAGCTCTTGCCGCCATCAAGTCCGGCCAGAATGTTCCAACCGGGACGCATGTGGTTCTCGTCGACTACCAGAGCGATGTTCTGACGCGCTATCTCGTTGCCCAAAAATTGGGAGAGGGTGCGGACGATTGGCAATATCAGTGGTTTTGGCCGGATCGCTCGGTCAAGGCCGACGAAAATATCGGCCAGTGCTACTCATGCCACCAACGTTCGCGCGGCGACCGCCAGTTCATGTTTACCTTCAGCGACGCGTTGGCCTTTGACGGGAGCCAGCCGAATTGAAGAACTCTCTCGTCACAAGGCTGCTTTTGCCGGGCTTCATGGCCGTCCTGCTGCTTCTCTCCCTTGCCTACTGGTGGCTTGATAACCTGCCGCACGAACTGTTCGGCACGGCATTGTTCACCTTGCTCGCGTGGCACCTTGCCGTGAATCGGTTATGGTTCAAGAACCTGTTTCGCGGCCGCTATGATGGCCGACGCGTAGTTACGGCGCTACTGCATCTGCTTCTCGGCGCAAACATGCTGGTGCTGGTCATCACCAGCGCAATCATCTCGAAATCCGTCTTTGCTCCACTTCCGATTCCCGACAGTATTTACCTCCGAGACATTCACTGGTTCTCTGCCTACTGGGTCATGATTGTCGTCGGCGTACATCTCGGCCTGCACTGGACCAGAGTGCTTGCCATGGTCCGATCATCGATGGGGGCGATGCAGAATGACCGGGTAGGTAGCTGGCCGTTGCATATCGCGGCAATCGTCGCCACCGCCTTTGGCGTCTGGAGCGTCATGGTGCTGGGCGTTTTGGCCAAGTTAACCTTCACCTACAGTCTTGATTTTTGGGATTTTACCGCGTCCGTCACGCCATTCTTTGGGCATTGGGCCGGCGTCGTAGCGCTTCCGGCTATCGTGACCCATTATGGCATGGCCTGGTGGCGTCGCGCGACGTCGGCCGCTTCTCGCCAGCGACGGAAGAAGGCAGAAGGTTGCGCCATAGAGGATGCGACCGGTGCGTGATCAGACACATTCCATCTTTCTATTCACGATGGCGAAGTGCATCAAGCACCGCGATAAAGGCAGGCGACGACTGGCGGCGGCTGGGATAATAAAGGTGGTAGCCATCCCAGTGCGGAGAAAATTCCTGCAGCATGCGGACGAGGCGGCCCTCCCTGACATACGGCAGGATGATTTCTTCCGGGATGTAAGCGAGACCGAAACCATCCAGGACGGCTTCAAGGATATCGAACGTGTGGTTGGAACTGATCTGGCCATCGACGCGAATACGGATTTCACGGCCATCTTCCTCGAATTCCCATGCGTAGAGTCCGCCGGAGCTTGGAAGTCTGAAATTGATGCAGCTATGACTAACCAAGTCTTTGGGGTGTTGCGGTACGGCACGATCAGCCAGGTACGATGGAGCACCGACAACGGCCAGGCAAAAGTCAGGACCGATACGGGCAGAGATCATGTCTTTCGCAAGATGCTCTCCCATTCGCACCCCGGCATCGTAGCGTTCGGTGACAATATCGGTGAGCCCGTTGTCGAGCACCAGCTCGACTTTGACATCAGGGTATTCGGGAAGGAGTTTGCGCAGCTTTGGCCAAAGCAGATACTTGATTGCATAGTCGGAGGCGGAGATACGAATGGTCCCGGCAGGTTTGTCTCGAAGGGCGCTGAGTTGATCGACCTGTATTTCGATCTCGTCGAAATGCGGGCCAACGCCGTCGAGCAAGCGCTCACCGGCTTCGGTTGGCGTCACAGCGCGCGTCGTGCGCGTCAAAAGGCGAACACCCAAGCGCGCCTCGAGCTGGCGGATTGTATGGCTCAACGCCGATTGCGACACGCCAAATTTGGCGGCAGCCTTCGTAAAGCTGCGCTCGCGGGCCACAGCGACAAAAACCATCAGATCATTAACATTCTCGCGAGGCACTCATGAATCCTTCTCATATGACCGGCTCGTTATAGCGTCAGAAGTATGAAGAAGACAGTGGCGGAATGGTGAACTTCGGTCACGACGCCATCACGCATGGATCACATTTGTGCGGGAAACCCGAGAACTCGACGGAGGAGAAAATTGGCGATGCGTACGCGGGAGGAGACAGCCGTGACATCGAAGTGCAGTGAAGACCATATGGACGAGTGTAGGGTCACCGTGGGCGAATTCCGGGAATTCGTCCGGCGTACCGCATATATAACGGATTGCGAAAAGCACGATAGCGGCTGGATCTTCGTAAAAGGCAAGTGGCAAAAGAAGTACGATGCGTCCTGGGACAATCCTTATATTGACCAGGAAGAGCAGGATCCCGTTGTCCTTGTGAGCTGGCATGATGCCGTGATGTTCGCAAACTGGAAGAGTGCACGTGACGGCCTAACCCAGGCCTATAGCTTCATGAAGACGCACGATGATTGCATTGTTGGCGTTGACCCATCCGCGGCAGGGTATCGCCTGCCAACCGAACGGGAATGGGAGGCGGCAAACTGTGACAGCGCGGTGGCGCTTGTCCGGCCCGTGACACCATCCAAGCAGAGGTTCAACCAGTCCGGTCAGGGATTTCCGGGCGCGCGCTGGTCCCAAGGCGGAGCGGCGGCCGAGCGCCTTGAATGGTGCTGGGACCCGGGAGAGCCGGCGGCCAGCGGCGGCGGCGGCAATCACGCAGACTCGGGCTTTACGGAGGCGCGAATCTGCCGGGGCGATAGCGTCGTGGGACCTGATGGCCGGCTGGAGGTCAGCCGCGGCACCTGCGATCCGTTTTCAGCTGCGACAACGCTTGGTTTCAGACTGATCCGGGGAACATAAGGGCGCAAAGTGGCGCAGGCGGTAGACGATTGATGAGCCTCGTTCATGTCGACAAGCGTTTTGCGCCTCTAATCCCAGGACATGTGAACACCCATCTGGATCCGGGCTGGCAGACGCGATGTTGCCCGCGTCGAACATCGAGAGAGGTACACATGTCTTACGATCCAGATGACTACACGGTTGACGGCGGCCGGCTGGTCGCGGGGTTCGGTTTGGCCGGGATGGCCTTATTCGGTCTCATCATTGTTGGCTGCCCGGCAACGCCGTCGGCATCGCCTTTGGAGGAAGAGGCTTCCTATCGGCCCGCCGTTGCGTGGGCCGGGCGTATCCACGACCTGAGACCGGTGGATGGGTACGTCGCCTGACGACGGCTTCTGGGGGTTGATCTGCCGACATGCACTGATCGGCGCTCGGACTGATGAACCGGGCTCATGAGAGCAAGCGCGTTTTGCCCTCTAATCATCCATCTGTTGGGATCACGCAGCGCCTTGACGTCATCGACACTGACCTGGCCGCCGTGGTTTCCCCAGCTCAAACGCACTTAGGAGAGAACGTCAGCAATCTCCGTGTCGGAGAGCTGCCTTCGGAAGGGTGGCATCCGGTAGGCATCGGGAATGCCTGCGGTGGCATGCCACTATCGATCCCCGGTGGGCGCTAAGCTAGCAGAAAAAACAGGGGGGCGCTCCATCGGAGCGCCCCTCCTGACACGCCAGGCGTTCTACTCTTCCCCGGTCGCTGCGGGAGGGGCAGGCAAGGGCTAAAGAGGTCCGCCTCGCGTATTCCACACGCCGGGATGAGATACCGGCATCGAGCACAGATGGGCTTGAACGGCGGCGCGTAACAGGCCGTCCACTGCTGCAGCCAAAGGGCCGGTGGTGACAGTGTGCGCGGGAATTTGGCCCGCGTCCAACGGCGTCGCTGAAAATCCTTGTCACTTCGCCGCTTTTATTTTGACGGAAACCGGGCCCGGCCGATCAAAAATCGAGACATCGCCCGTGACTTTGCCGAGAACGATAATGCCCGGTTGAGGCACACGTCCATCGCGGTAGTAGATCACAAAGTGATCTGAGCTCCATAAGCCAAGCGTTCCCTTGGAAAAGCCACGCTGACGGGAAACAGCCGGCAACGGCGACGGCAAATTTCCCGTCTTTTCTTGGCGAAGATGGTCGTTCATCTCGATCGTCAGAGGCAACATCCGATAGAGTGAACTTGACGCCTCGTTAAGCGCCAAGTCAGCGGTGACCTCTCCCCAATCGGAGGAAATAACAATGCGTTCCTGGGCCATCGCGGCGCCTCCCAATGCGAGTGTCGTCAACACAGCCGACATTACGGTTTCCATCATCCTGGTTATCTCCCTCGAGTTCATCGACTGGCCGTGGTGTGGTCGTCCGTTTAGTTAGTAATCTAGCGATAATGATGCAGCCGTATTAGAGCGCTCATTTCGCTCGTTGTTATGAGGACCGCTCACGAATAGGCCACGTGTCACGATGCTGGTTCACCTGCCGAGTTCTTGTCGCGTGCTGCAAACGGCGCTTACTGCGCCACACGGACACCAGCCGCAATCATCGGGCATGCGGGCTGCTCGCCGTAACGGGGTGGGCTAGTCTTGCGGTGTAAGCCGCAAGAGCTTGGCGGAGCCGCCATCTTCAAGCAGCCAGACCGCACCATCGGGCGCGACAGCCACATCGCGGATGCGCGCGCCAATATCCCACCGTTCGACCTCATCCGGTTGGCCGCCCGGATCAAAGCTCAGCCGGACAAGGGATTGAACAGCCAGACCGCCAATGAGGGCAGAACCCTGCCATTGCGGGAAAAGGTCGCCCTGGTAGAAGGCAAGTCCGGCCGGCGCGATCACCGGCGTCCAGTAAACGGCCGGCGCTGCGAAATCGGTTCGTGTTGCATGGCGCGGTATCGGCACGCCGCTATAGTTGTCGCCGTTGGAAACGACAGGCCATCCATAGTTCCGGCTCGCTTCGATCAGGTTGAACTCATCGCCACCGCGCGGGCCCATTTCATGGAGCCAAAGGCGTCCGTCGGCCGCGAAAGCAAGACCGTAGGGATTGCGATGACCGGTTGTCCAGGTTTGCGCAACAACGCCCCCTGCAGCAGCGTTCGGATTGTCGGCTGGCAGGCTCCCGTCGAGATTGAGCCTTATCACTTTGCCGCGCGCCTGATCCGGGTCCTGCGCGCTGCTTGCCTGCATTCGATCACCCACCGTCACGAAGAGATGTAAACCCTGAGGATCGAAGGCAATAATGCCGCCCGGTTGACCGCCGCCGCCGGCAGGCGCCTGCTGCCATATCGTCGTGCGGTCAGCCAGCGCCACACCACCGCTCGATGTTGAGAGCGTTGCGCGCGCAAGTACGAGCCTGCTACCTTCCCCGCCAGGCTCGGTGTAGGTGAAGTAAATGCGCGAACTTGTCGCAAAGTCTGGAGCGACCGCGATGTCAAGCAGACCGTTCTGGCCTTCCGCGGCGACAGCGGGCACGTTTGCGACCGCGCTTTTCTGGCCAGACTGGGTGACAAGAAAGATCTTGCCGTATTTTTCAGTCACGATCATCCGGCCGTCAGGTAAGAATGCGACCGCCCACGGTCTGTCGAACTCGGCTATTGCCTCGCTCGAAAAGGGGCGATTGGGCGTGTTGGCGCGGTCACCGGCATTGATGCTTTGGGCGTTGGCGCCGTGGTGATGGACAAGGGACGCTGCGGCGACCAGCGCCAATACGATGATTGTTTTGCTCCGGGTCATTATTTCTCCGCGGGTAGCTTAGGGCAGATCGCACCGCTGGTGAGCGATGCATGACCGCAAACACATAGGCAGAGTGACGGACGGAGATTACCGCCTCAAGACCGCTTGCCGTCATGAGCGGTGTTCATCAAAGAATAAACAGGGTCGCATTGCGGCCCGTGAATGGCTCCGCAACCCCTTACTGCCAGCGGGAATAAGTTTAAGTTATAGCCCGCGCGCTAAGCCAATAAAAACAACCTCGGGCAGCGCGCTGGATTTGGTAAAGTCCAGCAGGATCACCTGGACCAAGTTCATGCCGCATCATCCGTCACCCCTCCAACGCTTGCGTTCCGTCGGCTTGAGGCCAACACAACAGCGCATCGCACTCGCGCGGCTACTGTTTTCCGGCGGGCACCGACACGTCACGGCCGAAGATTTGCACGCCCAGGCGACCGCGAGCGGTGTCGTGCTGTCCGTTGCTACCGTTTACAACACCCTCAATCAGTTCACCGATGCCGGCCTGGTGCGCATTCTCGCCGTCGAAGGATCGCGAACTTGGTTTGACACCAACATTGCTGACCATCACCATTTCTACGTCGAGGGGCGCGGCGAAATCGTCGACGTCCCTGACAATCATATGGACATTTCAAACCTTCCAGAGCCGCCGGCCGGGTATGAAATCGCCAATATCGACATAGTCATTCGTCTGCGCCCCATTGCGGATAGCTGAACTCAAATTTTTGGAATTCCATTTGCCGCAGTTGATGTCTCCAAATTCGAACCTTGACAGTGACTTCGCGGTCTTCAAGGGCCTTGCGCCGAAAATGGCTGTCGTTTTCGTCGGTTTTCTGATCGCCGGCATGGCCATGCCGGTCCTGCCGTTGCATGTTCACAACGATCTCGGCTTCGGAAATATCGTCGTCGGGCTGGTTGCCGGCACCCAGTTTGGTGCGTCCTTCTTGACCCGACTCTGGTCAGGGAGCTATGCCGACCGGCGCGGCCCCAAGCGAGCGGTGGTCCTGGGGCTGTGCACCGCCGTTGTCGCAGGTGTCTTCTACCTGGCATCGACGTTTTTTCTCGATCAGCGCAATCTATCCGCCGTCATCCTTTTGATAGGCCGCGCTCTGCTTGGCGGGGCCGAAAGCTTGATCCTCACCGGCTCGGTGGCATGGGGTCTGGCCACTGCTGGGCCTGGCAATGCCGGCAAAGTTATCGCCTGGGTCGGGACGGCAATGTTTGGCGCACTGGCGGCGGGCGCTCCGGTGGGAACGGCTCTCTATTCGGCAATGGGCTTTTCGGCGATTGCGACGGCTACGGTCGTTCTGCCCGTAGTGACCGCATTGATTATTGCGCCGCTAGCGTCTGTGCCCGGTCGTGCGACCAGCGCCGGGTCGCGGGGGCGCGTTATTCGCGCCGTCTGGCTGCCCGGCCTTGGCGCAGGATTCAGCAGCGTCGGCTATGCCGCCATCGTCACATTTTCGGTTCTCCTGTTTGCAAGCCGGCAATGGCCGAATCCTTGGCTCGCCGTGACCTGTTTTGCCGCGGCACTCGTTACCGCGCGAATTTTGCTGGGTCATTTGCCGGACAGGCTGGGAGGCGGACTGACGGCATTGGTGTTTGTCTGCGTGGAGGTCGTCGGCCTGATCTTGATATGGATTGCGCCGCAGCCGATCATCGGGATGATCGGTGCTGCCACGGTTGGTATCGGCTACTCCCTTGTTTTTCCGGGTTTCGGTATTGCCGTGGTCGGCGCCGCCCCGCCTGAAAATCGCGGTATGGCCATGGGCCTTTACTCGGCCTTCCTCGACCTGGCACTTGCGCTGAGCGGCCCGCTTCTTGGTCTTGTCGGAAACGCAGCCGGCTTGCCGGCGATCTTCCTGGTCAGCGCAACCATCGTTTTGTGCGCGGCCCCAATTGCCTTTTGGACCTTGCGCCACGAAGGTATAAAAAGCGCCTACTCGGCCCAAACTTCGAGAGATGGCGAGCGGATTGATCGTTGAAAGATCGCTCACACTGACCCTATCCAGTCACTGCTCGATCTCGCTCGCCGTACCATTTGACGCACCGTCAGCATTTCAACGTCGTGCAGTCGCGATATGCCGTCAAAGGCACCGCCGCCCCGAAAATGTCAGGGCAGGGGATGGAGGGGAACGCATAGACGTTTCATGCGTGGGCATTGTCGATGCGCCGGTCATATGTTTGTTCCAGCGGGTGGCTTGCACAAGAAGAGCCCAAGACGGATGACGCTCTGTTCTCAATTGCGCTCATGCCACGCCGGTAGCGCCAGATCTGACCAGCCGAGGCCGCTCTGGCGCACATCAAGCAAAAGTTGCCTTTTAAGCGCCCTTGCGCACTTCCTCTTCCATGTTAACGCCGTTCAACGCCCCTACCAGGTCGCTCAACATCGGTACATAGTCACTGCCATGACCCGTGGATTCGGCATGCGCGTAATATTGTACAGCCGCTGACGCCATGATGCTCATCATTTTCGATTCCGCGGCCATATTGTTGACGTAGCGCAAATCCTTGGCTGCAAACGAAATCGCAAATTTATGCGCGTCGCGGTCGCGCTCGACGACATATTTCATGAACGTATCGAAGAAGCCGCTGCCCATACGGCTCGGTGCAATGACCTCTCGCAGGGTCTGCGGCGAGATGCCGATCTTCGCGGCAAGCACGACAGCTTCAGCGTAGAGAGCGCCATAACTCATGCCGATGAAGTTCATCAGAAGCTTCATCTTGTGGCCATTGCCGACGGCGCCCACCCGGATGATCCGGCCGGCCCAGCAGTCTATGACAGGCTTCACGCGTTCGAAAACCTCGTCGTCGCCGGCCACCATGGCGTCCAGCGTACCTTCCTCGGCCTCCTTCGGGGTCCGCCCAAGCGAGGCGTCAATCATCCGCGCACCCTTGCCCTCAAGTTCTTCAACGAGCTTCAGGGTTGAGGCAGGATCGGAGGTGGAGGTATCAATGACGATGAGCCCCGGTCTCGCGCCCGCCAGGATGCCGTTATCGCCGCGAACCACACCTTCGACCTGACCCGAATTCTGCAGGCAAATATGGATGATATCGCACTTTTGCGCCATATCCCTGGCGTTTGCGGCTTCGTGAGCACCCAATGTCAGGAGACTATCGATGGGCGTGCGGTCGAGATACCAGAGTTCGTAGCCCTTAGTCCTGATGTTTTTTGCCATTCCATGGCCCATCAGGCCGACGCCGATAAATCCGACGACTGGTTTGTCGCTCATTGCGTGTTCCTCTCTTCCCGGTCTTGCGATTAAAGTGCCTTATATTTGCTCAGCCACGCCATATCTGGTGGGGTGCCCGCCTCGGGCAGATATTCCGCACCGATCGGCCGCTCCCAGCCCAGTTTTCGCACACATTGCAAGACGAATGCGTAGTCGAGCTCGCCGTGATCAGGCGCTCCGCGGTCCGGCACGGATGCAATCTGCACATGCCCGATCAGTGGCAAAAGGTCCTCGAAACGACGTGTGACATCTCCCTCGATCCTTTGAATGTGGTAGAAGTCGAACATCAGCTTGAGATTTGGGCGGGCGACTTCGCGGATAATACCGGCCGCCTGCTCGGTGCTGTTGAGGAAATATCCCGGGGCATTATAGGGATTGAGCGGCTCGATAAGAATTGTCGCCGCACCGCCGGCGACGTCGCAGGCATAAGCAAGGTTCTCACAAAACGTCTGCCTGGCACGCGGACCACTGGTATTGCCGGCCATGACATGCACGGCTGGTGCGGCGAGGCCAACCGCGTAAGCGAATGCCTCATCGATTGCGACCCTGGCATCGGATTGGCGTCCCGGAAGGGCTGACAGTCCGTTTTCCCCGATAGATGTGTTGCCCCGGCTGGTATTCAGCCCAAGCATCTTCAGCCCCGTTTCCTCAAGCGCGGCGCGTGTCTCAGCAACAGGCACCGCATACGGCCAATGACACTCGACGGCATCGAATCCGGCAGCCTTGGCAGCGTGGATGGCTTCGGGAAGCGGACGGTCCGCAAAGAGAAAACCGAGATTGGCAGAGAATTTCATGCCTCCCACTCCACGTTGAAACTGCTAACGATGTCAGCAACCTGGCCCTTGTTCAACAGCCGCCGGTGACAGCCGCAGGTCAAGACCGCGAGCCGCGCTGTGGCTTCCAGCTCTTCGATCGCGTTGCACGCCGCTTCAACGTCCTTTCCTGCAACAACCGGCCCATGGTTGGCGAGCATCACCGCCGATCGTTTCCCCGCCAATCCCTTGACCGCATCGCCCATGGCAGGATCACCTGGACGGTAAAAAGGCAGGAGCTTGACCCGCCCAAGCTGCATGATGGCATAAGGCGTCAAGGGCGGCAGAAAGTCATCCTCGTCGACATCGGGCATCAACGACCATGCCACGGCATGGCATGAATGGAGATGAACGACGGCACCGGCCTGGCTCCGTGTGTCGTAAAAGGCCTTGTGAAGAGGCATCTCCTTGGTCGGCAGGTCACCATCAACATGCTGGCCCGTGGCATCAAACCGGCTCAGCCGCGCCGGATTCAATCGGCCAAAACTCGATCCGGTCGGTGAAACCAGCAGTCCGCCATCGGCGGTGCGCGCGGAAATGTTGCCGGTTGAGCCATGCGTCAAGCCACGGTCGAAGAGCGACTTGGCAAGCGTGCACATCAAGTCGCGCAAGCGGGTTTCTTCGGTCATGCGTCAAGCACCTCCAAAGATTTCGCGAAGAAGTCCTCGCTTCCAAAATTTCCAGACTTAAGAGTTATAGCAATGTCGTGTTGTTCACTTCGCGCAAAGCACCAGGGAACACCGGGAGCAATTTCGGACCCAATATCAAGACGCGACACACCGAGGCTCTTGGTGACGGCACCTGATGTCTCTCCTCCAGCCACGACAAAACGGCGGATACCCAGATCTCTGGCCACGACTGCGCAAGACGCAAGGGCTGCTTCCACCAGCGCGCCGGCGCGATCAGTCCCTAGTCTCGCCTGGGCTTCACGAACGGCATCAGGCGCGGCGGTGGCATAGAGGATTGGCGTCTTGCTTAAATCTTGGTGCGAAAGCCAATCCAGGGCGGACCCGACGCCGCTCTCGGCAAGCTCAAGGGGGTCCAACTTCAAGCTGGGCCGGCCGGCTTGGCCAAGAAAGGCTGCCACCTGCCGGTTTGTCATGGCTGAGCAGCTGCCTGACAGGACGATCGCAGGACCGTCTTCAAATCGATGTTCCCTTTTGACGTCACGTCCGTTGACCAATCCCTGGCGCAACCAGATCTTCGGCAGAGGCATCGCGACCGCACTACCACCCGTCAGTAGTGGTAGATTCTGGCAGGCGTCAGCGATAATAAACAGGTCGTCATTTGCAACCGCATCAACAACGACATGCGCCACACCCTCTGCCTTGAGGCTGGCAAGCCTTTCGCGAAGTGCTTTTGGACCTTTGGCCACAGTGTGACGGTTTGCAAGCCCGACCGGCAAGGTAACCTGTGGCTCCAACAGCCGCAGGAGATTGGAATCGCGCATTGGCGTCAGCGGGTGATCCTTCATCGGGCTTTCGGCCAGCGGCTGTTCGCCGACAAACAGGTTACCCATGAAAATCGAACGGCCGTTCTCCGGAAAGGCCGGACAATAGATTGTCTGATCCGCTCCAAGCGCCTGCATGAGCGCTTCGGCAACCGGGCCGATATTGCCGCGCGGCGTTGAGTCGAAGGTGGAGCAATACTTCCAGAAGAACCGTTTGGCGCCTGCCTTGCGAAGCCAGTCGAGTGCAGTTTGTGTGTCCTTGATCGCCTCATCGACCGGAGAGGTGCGGCATTTCAATGCAATGATCTCAACCCGCGCCGTGCCGGTCGGCGGACTGTCCGGCACACCGATACGCAACGACACTTCGACGCCGGAGCGTGCGAGAAGTCCCGCAAGATCGGTCGCGCCTGTGAAATCGTCAGCGATTGCACCGAAATATGTAGTCATGCCTGCATCCCGTCCTGCGATAACTCACCGATGGCAGATCATTTGCCGGCGCCAGGCAATGTCAGCCCGGCATTGCGGGCATAAACCTTGGCGACGGCCGCGTCGTCTTCTCGCCCCAATCCCATCCCGGATGCTGCGAGAAATTGTTGAAGCGCTGCCGCTGTGATCGGCGCGGCGAACTTTGAAGCGCGGGCGGCGTCAAGCACGATCCCGAGATCCTTCGGCCAGATATCGACGGCGGAGTGGGCGGTGAAATCGCCCGACACCACATGCGGCGCACGGTTTTCCAGCATCCAGCTTGTTCCCGCGCAACGGGGAATGACCTTGATGAACGTTTCTGGATCAATGCCTTGCGTCATACCGAACGTGATCGCTTCGGCCATCGCCGCAATATGAACGCCGGCGAGCATCTGGTTCACAGCCTTCATCGCCGATCCAGCGCCGGCCGTGTCACCAAGCTCGAAAACGGTTTCAGCCATTGCATCAAGCGCGGGCCGGGCTCTGGTGAATGCTTCGGGTGTCCCGGAGGCCATGATCGAAAGCTTGCCTTGCGCGGCTTTGACGGATCCTCCGGAGATCGGGGCATCGAGAAAATGGACCTCATTCTCTGCGCATTTTTGCGCAGCATTTCGTGCAAAGTCGGGTGCAACCGTCACACAAAGCATGACAACAGCATCCGCCGGCAGCCAGCCGACCAGTCCGTTCTTTCCAAACAGAACGTCCTCGGCTTGAGCTGCATTGAGGACGACGACAACGAGAGCATCAAGCTGCGGTGCGGCTGATGTAATATCGTCCTTCGAACCACCTTCGGCGCGAAGGCGCTTGAGGGCGTCAGCATTCACGTCGGCGCCGAACACCTCGTGGCCGGACCGAAGAAGCGAGGCGGCAATCCCGTAGCCCATCGAGCCGAGCCCAACAACGCCGATTTTCATATGAATCCCTCCCATGGTTATAAGCCGTTAGGCATTCGATGCGCGGATCGCTTCGATGACTGCATCGGTCACGATCTCGGTTGTCGCCTGCCCACCGACATCTGGTGTCATCGTACCAGAAGCACAGACGTCCTCGATTGCCTTCATCAGACGCGAAGCACTCTCCATTTCCCCCAGATGCTCGAGCATCTGACAGACGGTCCAGAATGTCGCGATTGGGTTGGCAATCCCCTTTCCGGCAATATCGAAAGCCGAACCGTGAATGGGCTCGAACATTGAGGGAAAGCGCCGCTCCGGATCGATATTGGCGGTTGGCGCAACGCCCAGGCTTCCAGCCAGCGCGCCCGCCAGATCGGACAGAATGTCCGCATGCAGGTTGGTGGCGACGATGGTATCGAGGCTTTCAGGGCTTCGCGTCATGCGCACGGTCATTGCATCGACCAGCATCTTGTCCCAGATGACGTCGGGGAATTCCTGCGCCACTTCGGCGGCGATCTCGTCCCACATGACCATGCCGTGACGTTGAGCATTCGATTTGGTAACGACAGTCAGAAGCTTACGTGGCCGAGCCTGTGCCAGTCGAAACGCATAATGCATGATCCGTGCCACCCCGGTGCGCGTGAAAATGGCGACCTCGGTTGCCACTTCCTCGGGCAGTCCCCGGTGTACGCGCCCGCCATGACCGGAATATTCGCCTTCCGAATTCTCCCGGACGATCACCCAGTCGAGGTCACCAACCCCCTTGCCGTGCAAGGGGGTTGGTATCCCCGGGAGGATCCGCGTCGGGCGGATATTGGCATATTGATCAAAACCCTGGCAGATCTGCAGCCGCAGTCCCCACAGCGTAATATGATCCGGAACGTCCTGAGAACCAACCGCACCGAACAGGATCGCGTCGTGACCTTTGAGGCGTTCCAGCCCGTCGGACGGCATCATCTTGCCATGTGTCTTGTAGTAGTCCGATCCCCAGTCGTAATCGGTGATATCGAACGATAGGTCCCCGGTGCGCGCGGCCAGGGCCTTGAGCACCCGAAGGCCGGCGCCGATGACTTCCGGTCCAATACCATCGGCTGGAATTGCTGCAATCTTGTAGGAGCGCGTCTCGGTACGCATCAGAATGTGAACTCGGGCATGCGGCTCGCTTCCTCATCGAACCCATACACCGATTTGATCTCGAGATATTCCTCCAGACCGACGCTTCCCATCGAACGTCCGATGCCGGATTGTTTGTAACCGCCCATCGGCGTCAGCGAATTGGTGGCTGCACCATTGAAGCAGATGCGTCCGGCTTGAAGCCCGGAAGCAAACTCATAGGCTTTCTTACGGTCGCCGCCGAAAACATAGCCACCGAGTCCGTAGATGCTGTCATTGGCGATATCGAGCGCCTCTTGCTCGGTCTTATAAGGTATGACGGCCAGCACCGGTCCGAATATTTCCTCCCTGGCGATTGTCATGTCGGGCGACACACCGGCGAATACGGTAGGCTTTACGAAGAAGCCTTGATTGCGCCCGTCGGGTTTGCCCGTACCGCCACAGGCAAGCTGGGCACCCTCGTCGATTCCGATCTGAATATGCCGCTGGATGCTGTCGAACTGCGCCTGATTGACGACGGGTCCCATCGTTGTGTCGGGGTCTCTGGGATCTCCCAAGCGATACCGGCCGACCTCATCGACCAGATAGGGCACAACCGTGTCCATCTGGCTTTCATGCACGAGCATGCGGCTCGGTGCGTGGCAGGACTGTCCGGTGTTGAAAAAGCACCGCTGGATATTCCAGCGCGCTGCCTTTTCCAAATCGGCATCCATGAGGACAATGTTTGCCGACTTCCCGCCAAGCTCCAAGGACACCCGCTTGATCGTGCGCGCAGCCACTTCGCCCACTTGTGCACCGGCCTGTGTTGAACCGGTAAAGGACACCAGATCGACGTCGGGGTGGCTCGCCATGGCAGCGCCGACGTCGCGTCCTCGACCAATAATTAGATTGAAAACACCTTGCGGAACGCCGGCCTTCTCGAAAATCTCGGCGAGCACAACAGCACTGACCGGCGATGCGTCGGAGGGCTTCATAATGACCGTGCAACCCGCTGCCAGTCCGTAGATCGCCTTGATCACCGGTGTTTGAACCGGCCAGTTCCAAGGCGAGATCAGCGCGCAAACCCCGATGGGCTCACGCCGGATGATCGTGTCTCCCAAATGCCTTTCGAAGTGGTAGGTCTTCAGGAGGTCACGGGCGACTTTCATATGGCCAATAGGGCCGGTGGTCTGTGCCCGGGCGCTAATCGGGATGCCGACTTCCTGCGCCATAATATCCGCAATCTCGTCGGCGCGTTCCTCGTAAGCGGCGATGATGCGGTCAATGAGCGCCACCCGTTCATCAAGTGTCGTCTTCGAGTAGGTGGGGAATGCGCGGCGAGCCGCGGCAACGGCTTTGTTGACTTCATCGACGCCGCCGCCCGTGACGACGCTTGCAAAGGCGCTTTCCGTGAACGGGTTGATGAGAGGCTTTTGACCGGCATTGGCAGGTGCCACCCACATGCCGTCAATATAAAGATTTCCGTAGTGCTTCACGTTCGATCTCCTCGGCAAGCGCTCGATCAAAAGCTGTGGGTGTAGCCGCCATCGCAGGCTATCGTCTGACCGGTGATAAAGGCTGCAGCTGGCGTTGAGAGAAACATTGCAAGCCCCGCCAGATCGGATGGTACGATGGTTCGCGGAATACACTGTAGATCGATATTGCGCTGGCGAATGTCTGCAGTAAGGCTGGCGACCCGTTCCTTGACTTCCGTCGCAACAGTGCCTGGGCGAATGCAGTTGACGGTAATGCCATCGGCACCGACCTCGCGTGCAAGGGAGTTTGTCATGCCAATGACGGCTGATTTGGAAGTGACATAGTGCAGGTAATTCTTCGTGCCGCGATGGACGGAGGCCGAAGAGATATTGATGATGCGGCCAAAGCGCTGTTCGCGCATGGATTTCACGACCGCTGAGGCGCAGAAGAACGTGCCGTTGATATTGACCTCCATCACCTTTTGCCATTCGGCGGAAGGAATTTCCTCAAATGGCCGTTTCGTCAGGGTCGAAAAGAGGGAGGCGTTATTGATCAGAACATCGATGCGCTTAAATGCCGCCAGGGCTGCAACCACCATCGCATCAACTGATTCCCGTTTGGAAACGTCGACTTGCAGCGGAAGAGCTTTGCCGCCCGCCGCTTCGATTTCGGCTGCCACCGCTTGCGCATTTTCGATGCTCAGATCTGCAATGACGGCAACGGCTCCGGCTGCGGAAAACTGGCGCACGATTTCACGGCCGATGCCCTGTCCGGCGCCCGTGACGATAACAACGCGGTCCTTGACGCTGAAGTCGCGGGCAGCGGCGGGGACCTCAGCGTCCTCAGTTGATTGTGAGGCGGTGTCGATGTTCACGGTTGATCTCCAAAAGTAAAGGATCGGTCTGTCAGGTTCGAGCCGACGGGCCCGAACAGGCACACATCATCGCGCAAGCTGATTGCAAGCTACCGATACAACTGCGCGGTGGCATTTGCAGCGCTGGTCAGGAAGCCGGTGTCGCTGCCCGCCGATACATAGCGAGCGCCCAGGCCAATCATTTCTTTCGCTACGTCCGGGCGGGTGTTAAGGCCACCCACACCAAGATGCTTGCCCTTTGCCTGGCAAACGGCCGCGACTTGCTCATAGGCTTCACGCACCCGGACATGATCAAGCTGACCGGGCAGGCCGAGTGAGTTACAAAGGTCGTTGGTGCCGATCAGAAGCATATCCATGCCATCGACCGAGGCGATTTCCTCAGCATTCTCCACAGCACGCACCGATTCAATCATTCCGACAACCAGAGCAGCCTCGTTCATCTTTGCCATTGTTTCTGCAGCGGGACCGGCGCGAAACAAAGTGTGCGGATTTGCTCCCAGAAGGGACCGGTTTCCCATCGGCTGAAATTTTGCTGCGTCGACAATGTCTTCGGCTTGCGCCCGCGTTTCGAGATGCGGAACGATAATTCCCTGCGCTCCGGCCTCAAGCGTCCGGCTGATCTCAGCTTTGTCGAGCCCGGGTACACGCACAAGCGGCGTCACACCCAAGGCAACAGCGGTCATGCTGATCTGGCTGACCGTCTCCAGTGAGAAACTACAATGTTCGAGGTCGATGTACAGGCAGTCGAAACCGGCGCTCTTTGCAATCGCGGCGATCTCAACATTGCGCATGAGGCGGACGATCATACCGACCGCCAGTTCGCCGGCGTCCATCTTCGCCTTCATCAGGTTTTTTGTCGGAATTTCCAAACCGGTCATAGGGGATCCAAAACTCGCGAAGCAATCGCGCACTGTATTGGCGCACCCAGTCGGTGCGCGGTCCCCATGGTTTTGCAGTCTATGGTCCCCGTTATCAAGCCTGCATCCAGCGCACGGCGCAGATGCGATAACATAATGTTATAACTGAAAAATTTAGAGGATGTCAGAGCGCCGGACTTTCCTATTATCTGGGAAAAGCCAATCGAATTCGAAACGCGAGACACGAGAGGAGTGACAATGCGTATCTCAGAAGCATCAACCGCAGAAGGCGGTGCCGTCGGTTCAATGCGGGACGGAAAGCTCGACCAGAAGTTCCTGCTGTATGGGGAAGATGGGTCGCCGAACAATTATCTGCTCAACGTCGGTCTGACCGGTGGTGGCGGCTGGGGAACGCCGCGCCATCGGCACAATTTCGATCAGATCCGCTATGTTCTGAAGGGCAAATATCCTGCTTCGCCCCACAAGATCATGGATGAAGGTTCTGTCGCCTACTTTCCGGAAAGCGTCCACTACGGTCCGCAGGACCGCCCGGAAGGCCTTGAAATGATGGTCATCCAGTTCGGCGGTGCGAGCGGAGAGGGCTTTTTGAGCACGCCACGGCGCGAAGCCGCGAACGAAGCGCTGAAGGCCAAGGGCGAATTCAAGAGCGGCATTTTTACCTGGGTGGACGAGAAGGGCCAGACGCACAATCAGGACGGCGCGACTGCGTGCTACGAAGAAGCGATGGGCAAGAAGATGGTGCTTGCCCATCCGCGCTACGACGATATCATTATGATGGATCCAAAGGGCTATAATTGGATTGCGACCGATCAACCGGGCGTTTCAACCAAGCGTCTGGGGACGTTCACGGAACGCAATATCGATATCGGTTTCGTCAAGGTCGATGCCGGCGCCACTTTCAACACGGGTACGCGTGATCAGATCCAGGTGCTGTTCATGAGCAAGGGTAATGTCACTGTCGACGGCAAGACCTATGGCGAAAAGACGGCAATTGAGCTTCTTCCGACCGACGCACCGGTCGATATCAAGGCGAGTGAAGAAGCCCTGTTCTTCACGGTCACACTCCCGAAGTTCTAAGGAACGGTGCTGGCGCAAAATCGGTTGCGCCAGCACCCCTCTGACCGGATGAACCATCTCAGAGATTGCTCGGACGTCTACGCGTGCTGGTCGAAATTTTTGTCGCGGCAGAGCTCCAGACCGACCTCGGTCACGCACGCCACCAAGTCCCGGCGCGGCTGATCCATCACATACCCCTCGCGAAAGAACACGGCGATATCTCGGTTTAGCGTCGGATCATAAAACGGCAGTGCAAAAAGACGTTGCTCGGCGACTTCTTCGCTAACGGCGTGAGCCGGTAAGAGTGCAAGGTGTTCGGTTTCTGCCACGAGAGATTTCAGCAACGACACCGATCCGCACACAGTAATCTGGGGCAAGGGCGCATCCATCGTCTGCATGATGTGCTCCAAAACGGTGTGCGTGCGCCTCGATGTCGGACTGATCCAGGGATAGGCGACAAGATCCTTCCAGGTGAGCGTCGCATGGGAACGCAGCGGATGGTTGGGGCCAGCAATTACGCACAGGGTGTCTCGGAACAACACCCGTTGGCGCAGTCCGTCCAGCATATCAAAAACCTTGGTGAAGCCGATAACGAAGTCGAAATCGCGGCGCAGCAGGCCGGTCAGGAGGTCGACTTGAGCATTCTCGACAATCTCAAGGTGACCGTCATTGTGCGTTTCACGCCACTTGCTCAAAGCCATGGGTACGATCTTGCTTGCCAGGCTTGGCAGGCTTCCGATCCGGATCGACTCGCTGCGAATATCGCTGGCATTCAAGAGATCACGTTCTGCCAGCTGAATTTCTTCGCGAATGAGCCTTGCGTGGCAATAAAGGATATCGCCACTGCGCGTGGCAACGATCCCTTTTGAACTGCGCTCGAGCAGCTGAATTCCAACCTCTGCCTCAAGGCGAGCCATCGATGTGGTCAAAGCTGGCTGTGAAACGCCCAGCAGTTTTGCAGCACGGTTCAAGCTGCCATGCTCAATGACGGCTGCGAAGTAAAGCAGCTTTTTCGGATCGATTTCCATTGTCATTGAACGAACACTTCTCCTCTTCATTCTCTCAGAGGAGTATAAGCACCTCAATAGCTTAGCCTAGACCCGGACGCGCCGTTCAGCAATGGTTTTGGCGACTGTGTAGCTGTGATACATTTCCGGTCCTCCTTCCCGGCCGATGCCGCTTTCACGGACACCGCCGAAGGGGGCGTCAGCACCCGGGCTGGTAAATACATTCAGCGCCACCGAGCCGACTTGGAGTTCTCTGCTGAGGTGATCTGCCCGTTCCATGGAATTCGTGAACACGAATGCCGCAAGCCCCATATTCAGGCTGTTGCTGATCGTCAGAGCTTCGTCCATTGAATCGACCGGTGCACAAGGCGCAAGCGGACCAAAAGGTTCTTCGCTCATGATCCTGGCGTCCGGTGGGACATCGGCCAGTACGGTCGGCGCGTAGAACCAGCCGCGATTGCCGACGCGTTGCCCCCCTGTCGCAAGTCTCGAACCCCTGGCCACGGCATCGTCCACAAGATCCTGCATCGCCGCTAGACGACGACGATTGGCAAGCGGGCCCATCTGAACGCCATCCATAAACCCGTCCCCTACCTTCAGCTTGCTTGCCTTGGTGGCGAGGCTTTCAACGAATTTTTCGTAGCCGGATCGGTGGATAAGAAAACGCGATGGCGCCGAGCAGAACTGCCCCGCCATTCTGAATTTCCAGTTGATCGCCATCTGAGCGACCGTATCCACGTCGACGTTCTCGTCGATCAGCACGGGCGCGTGCCCGCCCAGCTCCATCAACACCGGCTTCATCGTTTCAACAGCAAGGCGTGTCAGATGCTTGCCGACATTGATCGATCCGGTCAATGTCACCAGCCGCGTGATCGGTGACAGCACAAGCGTGCGCGATACCTCGTCGGGATCGCCGAACACGACATTGAGCACGCCCTTGGGCAGGCCGGCATCCAGGAAACATTGTGCAAACAGGCACGCTGTGGCCGGCGTCTCTTCAGCAGGCTTGAGGATGATGGAGCAACCGGCTGCCAGGGACGCGCTGATCTTGCGCGACGGCGCACTCATGGGGACGTTCCAGGGCGTAAATGCAGCGACCGGGCCGATAGGCTCGCGAACGACATATTGCTGAATTGGCGGATCGGTCGGAACGATGCGGCCGTACATACGACGCAGTTCCTCGGCGTCCCAGTCCAGGAATGTGGCGGATCGCTCGATCTCGGCCAGAGATTCGCTTAGCGTCTTGCCCAGTTCGAGCGTAAAGATCGGGGCGATCGCGGCGGCCCGTTCGCGCACCAGCGCGGCGGCCCTGCGCATCAAGGCAGCACGTTCAGACGGCGGTGTCTTGCGCCAGATCTCAAAGCCACGCGCCGACGATTCCAACGCGTTCTGGAGGTCTTGGGGCGAGGCCTTCGGAACCTGCCCCAAGATCGTCTCGTCGCTGGGATTCTCGACGTCGCAAAGGGTCGGACGATCATAGATCCACTCACCGTCGATCAGCAGGCCGATGCGGGGATAGGAATATCGTGGCGTGTCTGTCATTCGGATTGGTCCTTGTTCGAGCCGTGCGGCCGCGGGCCGCTGATCGATACTGTTGAGACTAGGTACTGGAGGATGGGGTTTGTTACCGCTCTGCCGGCCAGACACCCTTTGCCCTTAGAAAGGCGATCACTTCGTCCTCGGCGATCTTTGCGCCACGCGCGCGTTGTCCCCACGTTTGGCCGCCAATATGCGGCGTCAGGACAACGTTCTGCAATGCAGCCAGCCTTTCAGGGATAGCGGGTTCGGTATCGACGACATCAAGCGCTGCACCGGCAATCGTGCCGTTCTCGAGTGCTTCGATCAGGGCGTTGGTGTCGACGAGCGTGCCGCGGCCAACATTGACCAGGCGGCCTTTCGGCCCAAGCGCCGCAAGTTCCTCAGCACCGATGATATGCTTGAGATCAGCGGTTCCCGGCACAGCTAGTACAAGAACATCACTGGCCTGCGCCAAGGCCTGCCATCCGTCGTGAAGCGAGGCGCCCAGACCCTCGTTCGAGGTGCGAGCTAGACCTGCAATTTTCATGCGCGACACTCTGGCCCGTGCTGCAATAGCCTGGCCGATCCGGCCACTCAGGCCGGCAATCCCCATGGTCATTCCGACCAGGCTGTCACCGACCTCGAAGCGCCCCTGTTGCCAAGCCCCACTGCGCGCAAACGCGTCAGCGCGAACGAGGTTGCGGGAAATCATGTGGGTGAGCGCTATTGCCAGGTCCGCGACATCGTCGGTCAACGCTTCGCCGACGCACCGCACCTTTATGCCGCGACGCTCAAGTCCAGCCAGGTCGATCTTGTCGTTTCCAGCCCCTTGCGAAATGACGAAACCAAGGTTGGGCAGAACAGCGGCGACATCGTCGGTACATCCACGCGTCGCGCTGGTCATGACAACGCGCACCGCAGCACGGTCTGCGTCCGGTAACGCGGAAATGTCATCCAGGCCGGGCACGATGCGCATCAGGTCGCGCCCTTCCAGTTGCGGATATGTCATACCCGCAAGGGCGGGGAAGGCGATGATGGGCTGCATGTCGGCTTACCTATTCTTTCGTGATTGTGCGGACGCTATCGACGCGTCACGTCGTGATCAACCGCCAACGTGTCAAATCCAGCCCTGGATATAATTTTGAATTATAACCCGCTTTGCGGCGAATGCCTTAAGGCTGAACGGCCTTGCCAACTTCCAGATTGACCATGAAGACAGCGCTGTTGCGCTTGCCGGCAGTCATATCGTCATCGGTTCCGAGAAATACTGTCATGAAGAGAGTGTGCCCCTGTCTCCCGCCGATTGTGCAGGATATGCCGGAGCCTTCAAACGCAACGCGGTGCGTGATCGCTCCGCCATCCAGGACACGGATGAACTCACCGGTATTGTAGATTCCCGCCCAGATCGCACCGTCGGCATCTGCGCAGATTCCATCCGGCTGGCGCCCATTCAGGTCAGCAAAAACGCGCCGATTGGTCAGCCGACCGTCGTTGCCAATATCAAACGCGGTCAGCCGTGCTTCCCACGTTTCGGCTACGATCAGGGTGCGTCCCTGATCGATCACCACGGAACCATTGGGAAAATCAAGGCCGGAGGCCACTTTACAAATTGACCGGTCCGGATCGATCCGGTGCAAATTGGTCAGCTTTCGCGCCTCACCACCCACGAAATCATAACCGAAATCGCCGACGTAGATCCGATCCTGCGGGTCTACGGCAAAATCGTTCAGCCACGCGGCAGCATGATTTGAAAGATCCGCATATTCACTCAAGGCAGACCCGTCGAAACGCAGCAATTTGCGGTCCTTTGCCGAAGCAATGATGAGACTGCCGTCCGACAGAAACCCAAGCCCGGAAGGGCGATTGGAAACCTCAACGGTCTTGATGCGCTGGCCAACGGACGACAACGCATAGACCTTGTGGTCGAACACATCGGAGACCCAAAGCTCGTCGTGCTGCCATTTTGGCGCTTCGAGAAACAGGAAACCCTCCGCAAAAGGTACCGGCTCAAGCGTCTTAGCCGAGGTGTCCATGACGTCCTCCCTCTGGTTTACCAGCCACCATCGCAATGGATGTTCTGCCCACTGATAAGGTCGGCTTGAGACGACGAAAGGAAAATCGCCAGGTTTGCGATATCGATAGGCTCGATCCGGCGCTTTAGGCTCTGCCGCTCCAGGATCCACTGGTGATAGGCCTCGCGCTTCTCACCAAAGTGGCGCCACTCGGCATCTGACACCACCGCCCCGGGCGAGATACCGTTGACATTGATGCCATGATGACCCAGTTCCCGCGCCATGCCTTTGACCAGGCCGTACATAGCCCCCTTGGATGCAATATAGGGAACAAATCCCTCCCAATGACCCGTGAGGGTCAACGAGATCAGATTGACGATCTTTCCGTATTTCTTGCGCTTCATATGAACGCTGCAAGCACGCGACAAGACAAAGGCGGCCGAGGAATTCACGCGGATTTCCTCCTCGTATTCTTCGATCGAAAACTCTTCATGCGGCTTGTTCACCACGAAGGCGGCGTTGTTGACCAGAATATCGATCCCGCCAACCGTGTCGGCCAGTTCGGCCACCGCGCGTTCCGTCCCAGGCAAATCGTTCAAGTCCATGCCCAGATAGCGTATGCCTTGGCCAAGTCTGTCATCCAGAGCGTCGACGCCGGGTCGGTCTGAAGCGATCACGCTGGCGCCTTCCTCGGCATAGCGCGCCACCATTGCCGTTCCGATCGTTCCAAGTGCCCCGGTGATCAACACGGTCTTGTCAGCTAGAATTCCCACGTTCGCCTCCTCCGCGATTGTTTGCAGTCCCCTAGATTTCACTTTGACGGTCAAATGAGAACAGCGAAAGCAATGCGGTACAACAATGCTATAAGAAAATATTATAGCATTGGCGGTTCGGTCCGCCTTAGACAGAAACTTCGGGATGTTCATCCAGACGGAACATGCGAAATATCCTGCTCGAAGAATTGGCCCCGAGAGCATCGCTCTTACCGCCGGAGGAACTAACGTGCCCGATCAAAGCGACCTTGTTCATCATTTCGCGGATTACGCTGCAAATATCTCCTTTGATGATCTACCGGATGCCGCGCGTATGGCAGCCAAAAAAACCATCCTGGACACATTGGGTGTCATTCTCGCTGCAAGCGGAACGGAACCCGCAGTCCGGGGCCTTGTGGATATCGTCAAAGAAACTGGGGGAACCCCGGACTGTACGCTTTTGGGCTTTGGGGGCAGGGCGCCGGCAATAATGGCCGCCCTTGCGAATGGGGCGCTGGCCCATTGCCTCGACTATGACGACCAGACACCCTGGGGACAGCACACGGCGAGTTCGATCATACCGGCTGTCTTCGCAGTCGCGGAGCGACAAGGTGGCGTGTCAGGCCGTGACCTTATTGCTGCGGTCGCGGCCGGACAGGATATTTTCGCTAGGTTGCGGTGCAATGTAGAATGGAAAAAAGACTGGAATCTCTCCACCGTTCTCGCGGTCTTTGCAGCAACGGCATCAGCTGGCCGCGTTATGCGACTTTCCGCTTCAAGCATCGGCCACGCGTTGGGCATCGCCACAATGCAGTCCAGCGGCATCATGGAGATGGTTGCAGGTCGCGGCAGCGACTTGCGGGGCATGTATGCAGGCTTTTCGTCAAAGGGTGCGGTTCTCGCCGCCATGATGGCACAGAAGGGCATCTCAGGCATTGATCGGGCGTTCGAGGGCCAATACGGCTTCATGAATACGTATTTTGCAGGCGGCTATAATCGCCATGAGATTCTTCGCGATCTCGGCCTAGAGTTTCTTGGAACCGGCACGCTTTACAAGCGGTGGCCCTGTGTTGGCACCGCACATAGCCACATGAAAGCGGCCATCGATATTGTCACCAACAACCATCTGGAACTTGACGACATTTCACAAATTCGGCTGCACGTCGGCGACTACCATGACCTGATGTGTCAACCGCTTGAGGAACGCCGCGCTCCAGCGACGCTCGCAGATGCCAAGTTCAGTCTGCCATTTCTGGTATCCGTTGCCATTGCGCGAGGCGGGATGAGTGTGTCTGATTTTTCCGAGGCGGGCCTGCGAGATGCCCAAGTCCTTGATATCGGGCGCAAGATCGGCCTGGTGAGGGACGCAACGCTCGACTGGAAACTCGAATTGCCGCCGGGCCGCGTCGAAATTGTTGCCAGCGACGGTCGTCATTGGATTGAGGAAGGCCGCAATGTTCCTGGAAACGCGGAGAATCCGATGAGCTGGGAAGATATTTGCGGCAAGTTCCGGGAATGCTGCTCTGTTGCTGCCACACCTGTTGCGGATGGAAACCAGGCGAAGGCGCAAGACCTCGCCTGGAGATTGGAGCAACTGTCCGACGCGACAGAGCTAATCCGATGCCTTGGCTAAACGGTGGGATCTCAAATCCCGGCGGTTTGGCCCCCGTCCACGACCATGGCGTGCCCGGTTACGAAGCCGCCAGCGTCTGAGCAAAGCCAGAGCACCGTTCCCGCGATCTCTTCGGGCCGGCCCATCCGTCCGATCGGTTCCTGAGCGATGATGTTGGCGCGGCCTGCCTCGGTGTCACCGGTGTAGCGGGCAATCATGGGTGTGTCGATGATACCCGGGCAAATCGCGTTGACCCGGATGCCCTTATCGGCATTTTCGAGTGCCGCAACCTTGCTGACAGCGACGACGCCGAACTTGGAGGCGCAGTAACTGGACTGTCCGCGGATGGCAAGGACCCCTGCGCCGGACGCCGTGTTGACGATCGCCCCGCTGCCCTGGCGTAGCATGATCTCGAGCTGGTATTTCATGCACAGGAAGACGCTTTTCAGATTAACCGCGATAACACCGTCGAAGAGCTCCTCGGAAAGTTCGACAAGGGGCTGAGCGGGTTGCTCGATCCCGGCATTGTTGAACGCAGCATCCAGCCGCCCAAAGGATTTGAGCGTCTCATCAAGCGCCGCCTTGACGCTGTCACCGCTGGTCACGTCGCAGATGATCGGCAGGATCTTGGTGCCGAAACCTTCAAGCAGTTCGACCGTGCCCGCCAGCCCTTTTTCGCTGATATCGACAGCGGTGACAGAAGCTCCCGCCTTGGCGAAGGCAACCGCCGTCGCACGGCCAATACCACTGCCTGCGCCGGTGACGAACGCCACTTTGCCGGTAAAATCGATTGTCGGTATGTTGGTCATGGTCTCTCGCCCGGTTTTTCTAAGGTTGAAATCTGCCGCGCGATACGGACTTGCCGCGTTGCGCTAAAAACACGATTGGTCATCGTCGGACTCGTTAGCCGCCCGTCTTCGATTTCGATTTGTTGTCGCCAACCGTATAGATCGCTGCCGCGACCACGACCACAATGCCCTCGATCAACCCCTGCCAGTTTGCCCCTAGATTGAGCATGTTGAAGCCATTCGTCAGGGAAAAAAGCAGAAGCGCGCCGGCAAGCGTCTTGATGACACTGCCCGCACCGCCGAACAACGACGTTCCGCCAAGAATGGCCGCGGCGATCACGGTAAGTTCGGCGCCTTGCAAACCCGCTGGATTGATGGACCGAAGTCGGCTTGCAAACAAAATACCGGCAAATCCTGCAGTGCCGCTGCAGAATACGAAGGCGAGAAGCTTGTATCGCATGACATTGATGCCGGACAGACGGGCCGCCTCGGGATTGCCACCGACCGCGTATAGGCGGCGCCCCACCATGGTGAAGCTGAGGACCACCCAGACGATGGCCGTGAAGATTGCCAGGTAAAGCACCGGGTTGCGCAAGGAGACTTCACCGTCCGATGCATAGGCAATCAACAGGAATAGGATACCGCCAATTGCCATTCCGAAGGCGGAGGGCCGCAAGGCCTTGCCCGCGCTCCAGCTCTTGAAAAGCCCGATCGCGCCCAGCGCAAGCAACAACACTCCGGTCACGAGCACGAACCAAAAGACCTCGTGTCGCCCTCCCTCAAAGGCTCTCATGGCAGCAATCACGTCGGGATTGCCGGCCGACAATGAGCGGCCGTCGGTGTAAATCAATACCAGGCCGCGCACCGCCGTCATCGTGCCTAGTGTTACGATGAAAGCGTTGATCCCGACATATTGAACGATCACACCATTCAGCAGACCAACACCCATGGCGACGGCAAGCGCAAGCGCTGCGGCAGGCACAAAGCCAATGGCGTCAGCGTTCCCGATGAGAACAACGGCAGCAAGAGCTGCGACAGAAGCGACAGAAAGATCAAAGTTGCCACTAATCAGGACCACGGTCATCGCCACCGCCATGATTGCCATCAGCGATGACTGGTAGACGACATTGGAGAGGTTGAGCAGGCTGAGGTAATTGGTCTGGCCAAGGTAAGTTGTCAGAATTGTCAGCACAGCAATGAGCAGCAACAGTGCGTAGTACACACCTCTCTCACGCAGGCCGAACAAGCGTCGCCAATTTGTCTTGCCGTCAACGTGCTCCGTTGGGGGGATCGCGGCTGCGGGCTCAATTTTCGTCTGTGTCGTGGTCGTCATTAGATCAGTCTCGCTTTTAATGGGACGCGGGCTGGTGGTGCGCGCCTGCAGGGGCTGCGCTTTGCCCGCCGGCAAGCAGAAGCAGTTCGTGCTCGGATGTTTCAAAGGTGTTGCGTTCGGCAACGCAAGCCCCGTCGCGCATGACCAGAATACGGTCGGAAACCGCAAGCAGCTCTTCAAACTCAGATGACACGACGATCACCGATTTCCCCTGGCTGGCGAGCTGCCGGATGAGCCGTAAGATGTCGGTCTTCGCGCCGATGTCGATGCCTGCTGTTGGTTCATCCAGCAGGAAGAGTTTCACATCGCTGAAAAGCCACTTGGCAATCGTCACCTTTTGGGCGTTGCCGCCGGAAAGGTCGCGCACGAGAATATCAGGCGAGCTTGCCTTGATCGATAACAGACGGATTGCCTCCCAACCACGTTCGCGTTCCCGTTCGGCAACAGGCAACGAATTGAGAACCGACACGCCACCCAATGCCGGAAGCGTGGTATTGCGCCAAATCTCGAAATCCGGCACCAGACCCTGGGCCATGCGATCCTCAGGAACCATGCCAATGCCGGCGCGGACTGCTGCACCGGTGTTGCGTGCGATCGGTTGCCCATCGAAAATCACCGAGCCGGTGGCATATTTGTCAGAGCCGTAGATTGCATGCAGCAGTTCGCTGCGACCAGACCCCAGCAAGCCGGCGATGCCGATGACTTCGCCTTGCCGGAGATCGAGTGACACGGGAGATAGCTTTCCCTTCGAGGCCAGATCTTTCAGCTGCAGCCTTGTCGCTGCCGCCACCGTTCCGGAAGCCGGACGTTCTTGCGCTTGACGCTCAAGTGCAACGATCTGTTTTCCGACAATGGCTTCCGCGATCTTATTCTCATCGAGATCGCACGTATGGGCGCGCATCACTGCTACGCCGTCGCGAAGGACGGTTACGTGGTCCGTCAATGCCATCACTTCATCCAAGAAATGCGAGACGAAGAGGATGGCCTTTTTTTCAACTTTCGACAGCCGTCTTACCGTCTCGTAGACAAGTTCCCGCTCTTGCGCGGCAAGAGAGGCGGTGGGTTCGTCCATCACGATCAAGTCGGCGCCAGTGCCAACTGCCTTCATGATCGATGCCATCTGACGCTCGCCGATCGATAGCGAACTGACAGGTGCATCTGGGTTCACCCAATAGCCAAGCCGCCGACAAAGCTCGTCGAAACGCTGTCTGATCGTGGTGGAATTCCGCCAAAAACCTGCTTCCCCCAGGTAGACATTTTCAAGAACCGACAGCGTCGAAACCAGAGGGATATGCTGGTGGACGGTGGCAACACCCATGTCGTTGGCGTTTTTGGGATTGTCCCAGATGACAGGCTTTCCACGCCAGATAATCTCGCCAAGCGTTGGCCAGTAAGCCCCGGACAAAATCTTGATAAGCGTGGACTTGCCGGCGCCGTTGGCGCCGAGCAATCCATGAACTTTTCCCTGCTCGATCTCAAGATCGACACCGCGCAGGGCAATGGTTCCATTGGGAAACCCCTTCACGACACCACGCAGTTGCATAATTGGGTTTTCGTGTTGCATCGCAGCCTCCCACTGGCTCTTTTTCACAAAGCTATTTCACCACTGCTCAGGGCAGGCGTCGATAGTTTCCTTCGTGATCGGGGGCATGTCATAGGAGACAAACCGAGCTTTTGGCGTGTCAGGATTGGTTGCCGCCTCATACATCGCCTTAAACATCAGCGAGCCGAGAAGCTTTGGACGCGTGCAGACGGAGCCATACATCTCGCCAGCCAAGATAGCGTCGTGGCCGAGTTTCGACCCGCCTCCGGTCGCAATCAGGGTCGGCTTAGAGCTTGACGCCTCAATGGCACGTGCGCACCCGATCGCCATGTCGTCGGCATGGCTGAAAATCAGATCGATGTCAGGATGAGCCGTCAGAAAATTCTGGCAGACGGCTTCGCCCTCATCCGGCGTCCAGTTGGTCGGCTGCTCAGCAACGATGTCATATTTCGCGTCGGCTTTGTCGAGCGCAGCCTTAAAGCCGTCGGTGTCCAGCTTGACGATCGTGTAAGCAGGATCGCCCATGACGATGCCGATCTTCGCTGCACGATCCTTGGGCAGGAGTTTTGCGGCCATCTCTCCCGATACATAGCCGGCTTGGTAATTGTCGGTGGCCACAAGTGCCGAAAGGCCCGGGTAAGGCTCGGTCACCTTGCGCGATGCTGAATCGCCGACCTGGAGGGCAATGGCGACCACCGGGATCTTTGCGTCGTTGATCTTGTCGACAAAGGATTCGGAGACCACGGAATCGAGCGGCAGAAAGCCAATGGCATCGACCTTTTGGGCGATAAGATCATCGAGAGAGTTGCCCTGTTTCTCGACGCTTCCGCGTGGATCGAGGACGACAGTCTTGACGCCTGCAGCAGCCGCTGCCTCTTCGAAACCTTTGGCCGTCATCACATTATAAGGATATTCAAGGCTGGCCGGCACATAGCCGAAAGTCAGATCCTTTGCCTGGACTGAGCCGATGCAAAGAGCCGTAGTGATCGTGATGATCGATGAGCGAAGCAGTGGACGCGCGGTCCCGAAGAGTTTCGTGCTGCGTGTCTGTGATAGAGTGTGCATAAGGTTCCTCCCTTGATGAAATATTGCGGTTTCTGCTGCACCCCGCAGTGCCTCCCTTGACGACCGTGGCACGCGTTCGCGTTTCCCCATGCCTTCAAGCTGTGCCGCCAATAGTCCGGTTGCACTTGCAGGGTGACGAGAATGAACTGACGCACGCTTGGCAGTCGTGTTTCCAAGCCATGCCGGACGGATCCTCCCGCTAAAGGATTGCCTAACATGCTGGGGCAGCGGGAGACAGAGGTCCGAAACAGAGGCTATAATGCCAGGTTATAACTATGTTACAGCCCGGGCGATCCCATCTCGCCGCGCCACGGCGGCACCGCTATTCCAGCTGCTGCTTTACCGTCTTGTCGCGCGGGAGGTAGGTGCGAGGCTATAATATACGCCTATACTCCCGGTGCGCTACCGGCGCTTTTCCAGCCCCGGGGTCATTGTGCGCAACGCTTGGATTTGTCACGAGCATTCTACAGGTACGGCGACGGTTTTAGAGCTCGCGTCACCATTTCAACGGCGAAGTCGCGGAGGACATGAAATGCAGGGACTGGTTTTTCTCGGCGAGGGGAGGATGGAGTTTCGCGAGTATGCGGACCCAACGCCCGGGCCTGACGAAGTCATTGTCCGCATCAAGGCTTCGGGCATGTGCGGTAGTGATCTCAACCATCTGAACGAGCCCAAACGCCGTGAAGATCAGATCGTCATCGAAGGACATGAGCCCTGCGGCATCATCGAGGAGGTTGGCTCGGCCGTACGGCCAATGGAAGCCAAAGTTGGCGACCGTGTCATGGTCTACCACTATGATGGCTGCCGGACTTGCACGAACTGCCGTTCTGGATGGATGCAAAACTGCGATCATGATCGCATAGCCTTTGGTGGTAACGGTCATGGTGCTCATGCATCATTCATGAAGGTCCCCGCACATACGATCATCAAGCTGCCCGACGCGCTTTCGTTTAAGGCAGGAGCGGCCGTCGCATGTGGAAGCGGAACGGCCTACGCCGCGCTGAAGCGGATCAACCTTCTCGCTGACGAAACGGTTGCGATCTTTGGTCAGGGACCTGTCGGTCTTAGTTGCACGATGTTTGCGAAAGCCTTCGGTGCGCGAGTGATTGCCTTGGATGTCGGAGAAGAGCGCCTGCAAATGGCCCGAGGGTTCGGCGCCGATTTCACGATCAACCCGGCAAAGGACGATCCTGTGGAAGCAATACGCGATCTTACGCGCGGCGGGCTTGGCGTTGAAAAAGCAGTCGAGTGCAGTTCCAATCCGATGGCGCGCCTGCAAGCGATGACTGTGGTGCGCCAGTGGGGAACCACGTGCCTGGTCGGCGTTCATGGGGGAATGCAGTTCGAATGCAACGAGCTTATTACCAAGCAGAAGACCTTGGTCGGCTCCTTGACGTTCAGCAAAAATCTTCAGGACGAATGCGCTCAATATGTGGCCGAACGTAGCATCGATGTCGATGCATTGTTTACCCATGAATTCTCGCTCGAGCAGGCGATTGATGCCTATGCGCTGTTTGAACAGAGAAAGATCGGGAAAGGCGTCTTTATTTTCGACTGAGACCTACCAATCGACGATCTGCACCGTCCCGCTGGGACAGCAGTCGCCTGCCTGACTGGCCGATACGGTTGCAGGAGCGCCGGCCGGATCACTAGGCCAACGTCTACATCAACTGATCATGGTCAGCACCTGGCATGGCGACCATCAACTATTGCGCCGAAGGGGGGCGTCTCATGAAAATCGGAGCATTGCGAGAAATCGCCAGTCACGAGGCACGTGTTGCCCTGACACCAGACAGCGCCTTGCAGCTACAAAAACTCGGCTACGAATGTGTCATCGAAAGCGGGGCGGGACTCCAAGCCGGATTTTCCGATCGAGCATATGAAAGCGCTGGGGTGACCGTTTTTGCCAGTGCAAAGGAAGTCTGTTCCGTATCGGATGTAATCGCCAAGGTGCAGCCACCCGAGGCAGAGGAAATGGCGTTGCTTTCGGCGGAGAAGACGCTGATCTCGTTCTTCTATCCGGCGCAGAACAAGGCGTTGCTGGAGAAGGCACGTTCGACCGGCGCCAGCGTCATCGCCATGGACATGGTGCCGCGCATCAGCCGCGCCCAGAAGATGGACGCACTGTCGTCGATGGCCAATATCGCCGGCTACCGGGCGGTGATCGAGGCGGGCAGCAATTTCGGCCGGTTCTTCACCGGCCAGGTGACGGCGGCGGGCAAGGTGCCACCGGCCAAGGTCCTGGTCATCGGCGCGGGCGTGGCGGGTCTTGCCGCGATCGGCACGGCCACGTCGCTCGGCGCGATCACCTATGCGTTCGACGTGCGCCCGGAAGTGGCCGAGCAGGTCGAGAGCATGGGCGCTCAGTTCGTCTATCTCGACTTCAGCGAAACGCAGCAGGATGGCGCCGCGACCGGCGGTTATGCCGCCCCGTCCTCGCCGGAATTCCGCGAGAAGCAACTGGCCAAATTCCGGGAACTGGCGCCTGAGATCGATATCGTCATCACCACGGCGCTGATCCCGGGCCGCGATGCGCCCAAACTCTGGCTCGAAGACATGGTGGCTGTGATGAAGCCGGGCTCGGTCGTCGTCGATCTTGCGGCCGAACGCGGCGGCAATTGCGACCTGACGGTTCCTGACCGGAAGATCGTCTCGGACAACGGCGTCACCGTGGTCGGCTATACCGACTTTCCGAGCCGCATGGCGGCCCAGGCCTCGACGCTCTATGCGACCAATGTCCGTCACATGCTGAGCGACCTGACGCCGGGCAAGGACGGGGTGATTGTCCACAACATGGAAGACGACGTCATCCGGGGGGCGACCGTCGCTCATCGCGGAGATATCACCTATCCGCCGCCGCCGCCGAAGATCCAGGCGATCGCGGCGCAGAAGCCCAAGGAAAAGGTGAAGGAGTCGACACCGGAGGAGAAGCGGGCTCAGGAAGCCGCCGCCTTCAAGGCGCAGACGAAGAGTCAGGGCATGCTGCTGTTCGTGGCGACCGCCCTGCTGCTGGTGGTGGGCGCGGTGGCGCCTTCCAGCTTCATGAGCCATTTCGTGGTCTTCGTGCTGTCCTGCTTCGTCGGCTTCCAGGTGATCTGGAATGTCAGCCATTCGCTTCACACGCCGCTGATGGCCGTCACCAACGCGGTATCGGGCATCGTCATCCTCGGCGCGCTCTTGCAGGTCGGATCAAGCCAGTGGCTCGTGGTGACGCTCGCCGCCCTGTCGGTGCTGGTCGCCACGATCAACATTGTCGGTGGCTTCCTCGTGACGCGCCGCATGCTCGCCATGTTCCAGAAGTCCTGAGGTAAAGGCTATAATCATGACCATTGGTATTGTTTCCGCCGCCTATATCTCCGGGGCTGTCCTCTTCATCCTGTCGCTGGGCGGACTCTCCGGCCAGGAAAGCGCCAAGCGCGCCGTCTGGTACGGCATTGTCGGCATGGCGCTCGCCGTCGTCGCCACCGTGTTAGGACCCGGCGTCGGCAACTGGTTCATCATCCTGTTCATGATATCGGGCGGCTCAGTGCTCGGCTATTGCGTCGCTTCGCGCGTGCAGATGACCGAGATGCCGCAGCTTGTCGCGGCCCTTCATTCCTTCGTCGGCCTTGCCGCCGTCTTCATCGGCTTCAACGCCCATATCGAGGCGGCCAACATTGCCAGCATGGACGAGGCGGCGCGCGCGGTGCTGTCCGGTTTCGCCGGCATCCTGGCCCACAAGAGCCCGGTCGAGCTTGCGATCATGAAGGTCGAGGTCTTCCTCGGCGTGTTCATCGGCGCCGTCACCTTCACCGGCTCGGTCGTCGCCTTCGGCAAGCTGGCCGGCAAGGTCGACGGCAAGGCGAAGAAGCTGCCCGGCGGCCATTTCCTCAATGCCGCCGCCGCCATCCTGTCGCTGCTGCTGCTGCTGATGTATGCCAACGGAGCCGGTGCCTGGACGCTCATCGCCATGACGCTTCTCGCCTTCTTTATCGGCTATCACCTGATCATGGGTATCGGCGGCGCTGACATGCCCGTCGTCGTCTCGATGCTGAATAGCTATTCGGGATGGGCCGCGGCCGCGATCGGGTTCACGCTAGGAAACGATCTCTTGATCGTGACCGGGGCGCTGGTCGGATCTTCCGGCGCTATTCTTTCCTATATCATGTGCAAGGCCATGAACCGGTCGTTTGTCTCGGTCATCCTGGGTGGTTTTGGCACCGTCGCGGGACCCACCATGGAAATCATCGGAGAGCAGGTCGCCATCGATGCGGATGGTGTGGCCTCCGCACTGAACGATGCCGACAGCGTCATCATTGTTCCAGGTTATGGAATGGCGGTGGCTCAGGCTCAGCAATCTGTTTCCGAACTGACACGGAAACTTCGGGCCGCCGGCAAGAAGGTTCGTTTTGCCATTCATCCAGTCGCAGGTCGGCTTCCAGGCCATATGAACGTTCTGCTCGCAGAAGCGAAAGTTCCCTACGATATCGTCCTTGAAATGGAAGAAATCAACGAGGACTTTGCAAACACCGACGTTGTCATCGTCATCGGCTCCAACGACATCGTCAATCCGGCGGCGCTGGAAGATCCGAATTCCCCGATTGCTGGCATGCCTGTCTTGGAGGTGTGGAAGGCCAAGCACGTCTTTGTGTCAAAGCGCGGTCAGGGGACTGGATACTCCGGTATCGAAAACCCGCTCTTCTATAAGGACAACACGCGCATGTTCTATGGCGACGCGAAAAAATCGCTGGATGGCCTGATACCACTGATGGCGTAGCTGCACATTTCAAGATGTAAGGCGGCGAACCGTCGGGGCGCCGTCACAAGCTTTGGAATCGGTGGCCACTTCTATCCGCCGCTTCCAAGCCTGTGAATACAGGCTGCGCGTTACGCAAGATCAAAATCACACGGTTTACGGCATCCTGTTCGCGGGCGTGTTGCGTATTTGAGTTCGAACCATCATCGTGCGCTCGGCCCGTCAACAAATGCCCTTTTCTGGACGGCGATCTGTTGCGGAGGCAAGGACGTGCGCGGCCCCGGCCATTTTCGTCAAGAGCTCCAGTCCACGATTATTTCCACATTAGAAATCGCATGCGCCTGAACAACGATCAAGCGAAAATGGCAGGGCTGGGCACTCGTCGAGGATTGATCGTCGGTTTGGAATAAGGCGCTTTTCAACATATCACTGACGTGCGTGGTTGCCTTTCCGCCGGCGACGGAACGGATGGCTGAAATAAGCCGGGGCTCACCTTTGTCCGCCAGCCGCCCCCCATTGCTACCTATCTATAGGTACGTCAGGTTGACGTCGCAGGGGGTATAATATATCGAATACCCTGAAAGGCCCTAGTGGATGCTGATGGCAACGAGTGTGAACCCACTCTTCAATGGCCTGACTTTTCATCCGCCCAAATGGCGACGAGCATGTGTGGGGAGCGATCTGCCCACAACAACCGCACATTGAAAGCTGCCTAGGTTCGGTCACCGTGTCCATCACATCCCAATGGTTCCCGAGAAGCTCTACGGAGGCGGCGCCCCTCGGTCAAAGCGGAAGATACAAGGACGGCCGGATTCGAATCTTCGGAGACATTGAGGAGGAGCAGGATAATGACCGCCAGCAATATGAACATCGATCCCAGGAAACTCCTGTACCTTGCTTCCATTATCGAAAGCGGAAGCTTCAAAAGTGCCGCCAAGGCGATGGATGTGTCTCAACCCGCCTTATCAACGTCCATGAGCCGACTGGAGGCGGAATTGGGGATGCAAATCCTCTTCCGCAGTCCAAGTGGCGTGGCACCCACCGCGATTGGTGAGGTGCTTTACTTTCACGCGCGCCTCATACGAGACGCGATCGAATTGGCCGAACGGGCCTTGTTGAACGTGCAGGGAGAGCACCCACTTTCCATTCGCATTGGCAGTCTACCGAGCCTAGCAAGCACCGTTATGCCAATGGCGCTCAGCCGTTGGCGAGAGGCGCACGCCGATCGCGACTTGCAAGTCGTGGAGGCCCCCCAGATTGATCTTTTGATCGGCTTGCTGCGCGGTGAATTTGACTTCGTTTTCGGTTTTACCGAGTGTTACGACCTGGAAGACGGTTTAAGGCAACGCGTCCTGTTTCGCGATAAGCTTCTGGTGATTGCACGAGCCGAACATCCATTGGCCAGCGCCAAGGAATTGAATTGGGAGACGCTTGTGCGTTACCCGTGGGTGGCCCCGACTGCGCGCCGCGCGCATTCCATTCTTGCTGCTGCACTGAAGATCGCGAAATTGCCGCCGCCGGAGCGCATGACCGTGTGTGGCTCCGTCACGTTGTTGAAGTCGCTTGTCATCGACAGCGATCACCTGGCCGTACTGCCGGCCCATGCGGTTCGCCAGGAGCTGGCGGACGGACGCCTTTGCAGCCTGGCCATCAGCGACGCTGCTCTCGATCGTAACATTGCGGTATTTTTCCGCGACGGATATCATCTGGACGAACAGAGCCGTGATCTGGTGAAGCTGGTAGAATCAGTCGGCCAGGAGCTTTGCAGGCGGTCTGACGCCCTCCCTCGCGAACATGCAGGCCTTGAAGACGTGAAAGTTTCAGACAGACCACAGACGTTCGGCATGCACGAGGCGCTGCTGCCGGCGGAGTGAGGATGTAGGACGCGTTCGGCCGCAGTCAGCATACGGGCGCCTGACGTCTTGGCTTATCCAAACGTGTTGGCGATGGTCCCGATGCCTGCAATGGATATCTCGACCCGGTCGCCAGCCTTGAGGAAACGCGGCGGGTCAAACCCGATCCCCACCCCTGCCGGGGTCCCGGTTGCGATGACGTCGCCGGACTGCAACGTTAGGCCGGCCGAGATCGCCGCGACAAGTTGAGGAATTTTGAAGATCAAGTCACGCGTATTTGCCTTTTGACGAAGCTCGCCGTTGACATGACATTCTATTTCAAGATTCTCGGCATCGACTTCGTCGGCCGTGACAATCCAAGGCCCCATCGGACAGAATGTGTCGAGACCCTTGCCGGCGAGCCATTGCTTGTGATTGCGTTGCCGGTCGCGCGCCGTAACGTCGTTAATGATCGTGTAGCCCCACACATGTTTCATCGCTTCGGCTTCAGAGATGTTGCGTCCCGGACGCCCAATCACGAATGCCAGCTCAGCTTCGTAATCGACTGCCGATGTCGCTTGCGGATGAAGCTCGACGGTGTCGCTTGGCCCGACGACCGTACTTGGCGGCTTGCTGAAGATCGCAGGATATTCATCGATCTCCTGACCTTTCACGGCACCTGCTTCAAAGCCGCTGCCGGAAAATTCCTTGGCATGTGCATGGTAATTTTTCCCGACGCAGAAGATGTTGCGCAGGGGAATAATCGGCGCGAGCAGTTTTACGGTATCGACGGCAACAAAGCTGCTGTCTGGCCGGAAGGTGGAAAAACCGCCAACTGAAATCCTGATCAAGTCAGTGACGCTGCTGAGCTTTTCATCGAGCGGATAGATCCGCTGCGCGCTGGTATCCACGATACCTATCCGTGGCCGGTTGGCGTCCAGAAATCGTGCTACTTTCATCAATATAAACCGTTCGATAAAGGGATCAGAGGTTGACGTGCTGATTTGCCCAGCCCGCGGCCTTCTTGACCCTGTCCGCAGATAGAAATCACCAGGCCGATCGCGCCCTCGCGCATTTCGTCTTCCCGACCGCACGCTTACTCTAAGAGCAGTTTCGAGCCTGCGATATCCGCCCTCTGCTCGCGGTATAAACTGCTGTTATCTCCTGCGGTTCCAGTCGCCTTCTCACAGTTGATTCCTTGAGAGACCCGCCGCATGTTCATGTCGATCTCAACGCTGCTGCGCGCCGGAGTGCGGCGGCAGTTCGGAGGTCTCCAATCATACGTGGCACGAGTCGTTGCCGCCCAACGAATTCGACACAATCGACACATGAACCGCGTGCGGCTTCACTCACGCCGCCCTGCGTGTTTTCGACCTCGAGAGGACAACAAGTGACCGAACATATCAAAGTCCAAGCCCCTCAGGATTCTGGGGTTCCCGGCTGGGCTCGGGATTTCAGCCTGACGGATCGCGTTGTTTTGATTACGGGGGCGGGTCAAGGGATCGGTCGGGAGCTTGCCCGCCAATTTGCCGCCGCGGGCGCGGTTCCGGTTATTGCTGATCTCAACATGGGCAACACTGAGCGCGTCAAGGCTGAGATCATCGAAAGCGGTGGCCGCGCGAGCGCAGCGCAGGTCGATATCGCTGACGCGGAATCTGTCAACGGCCTTGTAAAGTCGGTCGTTGACCAGTATGGGCGGCTTGATGTCTTGATCAATAATGCTGCAATCTTCGCCACCCTCGACAAGCGCAAATTCGAGCACATTCCGCTGGAGGAATGGGACCGCGTTATGCGCGTCAACATTACAGGGCCGTTCCTGTGTGCCCGCGCCGTTGCACCGATCATGCGCGCGGCCAAATGGGGGCGGATCATCAACATATCGTCAGATGCGGTGACCAAAGGTGTGATGAATTACATGCACTACGTCGCCTCTAAATCTGCAATGATTGGCATGACCAATGCGATGGCGCGCGAATTGGGCGAGGACGGGATCAATGTCAATTGCATCCGGCCCGGCGCTGTCTCGACCGAGGTGGAACGTGCAGTCAATCCGACGGTGGAACTGCGGCAAAGTCAGTTGATGCAACAATGCCTCAAGCGAAGCATGCTGCCCACCGATCTCGTAGGGATCATGATGTTCCTGTCCACGCCGGCTTCCGCCTTCATCACCGGACAGACCATCGCCTGCGACGGCGGTTACACGCATAGCAGCTGATGCGAGCAGAGCCGGCACAGCCAACGATGAGCCGGGGCGCAACGCAGTCTGGGTCGCCCCTGGGCGGCCACTGCGTGGTAAAGAACTGGACCAATTGTGGGCCAATAGTCGTTCCGCCTGCACGTGGCGCCGAAGGAACAGGCAGGCGGTCGATAGGCAAGGTCAATCGGAAGTCTGGGCATGGTCAAAACAGCAGAAGAGGTCGGCGTCGTCGTTGCTCATCGCCCTTCATCGGAGCGCAGATGCCGATGGTTATGAACTCTTGTTTCGGCCTATCGCGCAACGGCTATGAAAGAGACCGACAGGGTCGGCGCAGTGGTAAACTGGGGACGGCAAAAATGGTGGATGTCGAGCTGGATTTCAATGCAGAATTACATGCGAGACCGTCCATCTATTTTTCGGGTCAGTCCTTCGTTGAACATATTGCATTGCGCCCAGCGACAGCTATCGCGATGAGTTCAGGTCACCGTGCATCCGGAGAAAAAGGGCGTGATGGAACTGTCCAGACTCAGGTCGAGGTTCACACCGAGTTCGTAACCGTCACAAGAGTGACAAAGCTGCCGGATGCTCCGGCGGCTTGGCCAACAACAAATCTGACAATCGACGAGGCCAGAAGCCTGTCCGGCCTGAACGATGCGACGCTGATCTGCCGACTTGAGATTCTCGTTGCAGGCGCGCCTCCGCGCGACATCAGCTCTGTGCTCACAGATTTCGCATTTGCGGACACGGCAGCTTCCATCGTTGGCGGCGGCGCCTTGGTTTGTTCGGACTTTCGCGTCAGCGCATCCAACAGCAGCCGCGCCATCCTGTTCAACACTGATCTAAATGCCTATAGGCTCGGTCGCATGGTTCGCCGAGTCTACGAGATTGAGACGTACCGCGTCATGGCACTGCTGGGATTGCCGGAGGCTCGGCGTCTCGGACCCCTGCTGGCTGACTATGACAGGAAGCTGGTCGAGCTTACCAACCGACATTTGACGACCCCGACGAGCGCGCATAGAAGCCTTCTTGAAGAGATCTCCATTCTGTCCGCACAGGTGATCTCTGCGACTGCGGAAACACGAAACCGCTTCGGCGCTACAATTGCCTACGCAAAGATCGTCGAAGAGCGCATTGCGGAATTGCGGGAATCTCATGTTGCCGGCTTCCAGCGCTACGGTGTCTTTGTGGCCAGACGGTTTAAGCCTGCGATACGCACTTGTGAGGCGACCGCAGTGCGATTGGAGCAGCTGTCGCACGCGACCATGCATCTCATCGATCTGCTTCAGACGCGTATCCAGGTTGAAATTGAATATCAAAACGCGGTGCAAATCCAAGCAATGGCGGAAAGAGCCGCCACGCAGGTCAAGATCCAGCGCGCCGTCGAAGGATTTTCGATCCTTGCGATCAGTTACTATTTGCTCAGCCTAATCAAGCTGGTATTGGAAACATCCGAGCATGCAGGCTATCCTATTGACCCACTCGTGATGTTGATCTGTGTGCCTGTGGTTGTCGGCGCGGTCTGCATCACAGTTCTGAGAGTCAAGCACGCCCTCAAGTCCTGAGCAATTCCCCGCTTGGAGCCATCCGTCCCACGTGTCTGATCAGGTTTTGATCAGGCGATCGGACAAGATGCGCTTTTGCCTGCCTTCAATAGTTCGTCCATTCCGGCGCAGGGACAGTTGTCTTTTGCGCGTTAAATTTAGCCCTATCTGGGCGCCCGTCCGTCATAGCCAAATAGTTGGTACTCAATGCATGTCCAACGACTGCTTATACCGCTCATAGGCGTAAGGGACGATGGTCTGTCGTTCGATCATTCGATGGACCCGGGGGGGTGAAGCGCCCTGATGCAAATTTGTGAGACGATCCCCTATAGCGGCATCCGCGTGGGTACGGCGTTGATTGTGGCGGACATATTCGACCCAGGTCGGGACATGATAGGTCTCTGTCCAGACGGTCGGATTTTCGAGATCGCGCATCAGGGCCCATTGCCCGGCGCCATCACGAATGCGGACGCGGCGGCGCTCGGCCATGGCGGTCAGGAACTCCGGAACGTCCTCGTCATCGATGTCATAGTCGATCATCACCACGATCGGACCGCTGCGCGGCTTGAGGTCCAGCTGCAAGGGCGGCTCGGAAAAGCGGTCAAGCGGATCGAGATTGAGCGACTGGAATTCAGGCAGCGGCAGCCGCAGGCCGACGGCGGCGCCGGCGACCATGACCACGGCGGAGATCATCAGCGCGTTTGCCGGACCTTGCAGTTCCGCCAGTTGGCCCCAGATCCAGCTGCCGGCGGCAATGCCGCCGAAGGTGGTCGTCTGGTAGAGCGAAAGCGCGCGGCCGACCACCCAGCGCGGGGTGGAAAGTTGCACTGTCGTATTGAACAACGATAGCGCCAGCACCCAGCCGCAACCGGACAGAAGAAGAGCCAGACATGTGACGACACTGTAGGGGCTGAGCGCGGTGACGAGGCTGCTTACCGCAAATCCCAAAAAGGCGATACGCACGATCGCCTCGCTCGATAGCTGCTCGCGCAGCCGCGCGCTGAGCAGGGCGCCGCCGATGGCGCCGAGCCCGAAGGCACCCAGCAGTATCCCGAACGTGAACGGGCCGCCGGATACGAGATCGCGTGCCACGAGCGGAAGCAGAGCGAGGATCGCGCTGGCCGACAGGCCGAACGCGAAACCGCGCAGGAGTACCTTGCCGATATTCGGCGACATCGCCACATAGCGCAAACCGGCCGAAATCGCCCGGCCCATCGATTCGCGTGGCAGCTTGCTCAAGGTGATTTCTCGGCGCCAGCGCACCAAGGCAAAGATAATGGCGAAATAGCTGAGCGTATTTGCAGCAAAGGCGGCGGCCGCACCGGCGGCCGCGACGATCGCGCCGCCGATCGCCGGACCAACCGATCGGGTGATGTTGATGCCCATGCTATTAAGTGCCACGGCAGCCGGCAATGCTTCGCGCGGCACCATGTCGCCGACCGAGGCCTGCCAGGAGGGATTGTTGAGCGCAGTGCCGCAGCCAATGAGGAAGGTGAAAAACAGAAGGAGCCAGGGTGTGATGAATCCCAACCAGGCACAAGCAGTCAGCAGCGCGGAGACGAACAGCATGAAACACTGGGCGATAAGCATAATGCGCCTGCGGTCGAAATTGTCGGCCAGCGCGCCGGATACCAGCGAGAAGAGCATGATCGGCAAGGAGGTCGATGCCTGGACCAGCGCCACCATGTTTACCGAATGCGAGATCGACGTCATCATCCAACCGGCGCCGACCGCCTGGATCAGCGCGCCGAAATTCGACGCCAAACTCGCCAGCCAGATGGTCCGGAAGGTGTCGTGCCTGAAAGGGGCAAGCGGCGATAGTCTATCCGGCAAAATGCGTCCTCACCCCGAATATGTACGTGTTGACCCTGCTTGCCTGGAACCGCGCAGGTGCGAATGCAGGCGGTGATCCGGGCCTGATACCGTAACAGTATAGGCACCGGTTCTTCTGCATAGCTCGACTGGAGCCCACAGAACCTGCTACGGGACCCTATTCCTCGAGCGCTTCATCCTTCTTGCGCCGGATCGCCGGCAACAGCATGGCAAGCAGAGCGATCGCCGCAATGGCAAGCAGGACGGCGCTGACCGGGCGCTCGATGAAGACCATCGGATCGCCACGCGATACGACCATTGTCCTTCGCAGATATTCTTCGAGCATCGGGCCGAGGACGAAGCCGATCAGGAGTGGTGCAGGCTCACACTTCAACTTGTAAAGCAGGTAGCCAACCAACCCGAAAAGAACCGTCTCGAAGACATTGAATGCGGAGTAATTGACCGAGTAGACGCCAATCGCGCAGAAGACGAGAATGGTTGGATAGAGATAGCGGTAAGGCAGTTTCAGCAGCGAAACCCAGACGCCGATGAGCGGCAGATTGATGACAAGAAGCATCAGATTGCCAATCCACATGCTGACAATCAGACCCCAAAACAACGCGGGTTGCGACTGAATGACACCAGGCCCCGGCTGGATCCCGTGTATCATCAAGCCCCCGATGATCAGGGCCATCACGGCATTGGCCGGGATGCCCAAGGTCAACATGGGAATGAATGAGGTCTGCGACGCGGCATTGTTCGCACTCTCCGGGCCCGCCACACCTTCGATAGCCCCTGTTCCGAATTCATGGCCGTATTTCGAGACTTTCCGCTCGAGAATGTAGGATGCGAAGGTCGACAGGGCCAAGCCGCCGCCCGGCAAGATACCGAGCAGCGAGCCGACGAACGTGCCGCGGAGGACTGACGGCGTTGCCCGCTTGAACTCCTCCTTGGTCAACATCAGGCTTCCGACCTTGGAAATCGTCCCATTGCGATTTTCAGGGTGCTCTAGGTTTCGCACGATCTCGGCGATACCAAAGATCCCCATAGCAACCGCAACGAAGTCAATCCCTTCGAATAGCTCGAAGAAACCGAGCGAGAAACGAACTTCGCCGCTCTGGATGTCGGTTCCGACGAGCCCGAGTGCCAAGCCGAGCGCAAGCATGGCAATGGACTTGAAAATGCTGCCCTGGGCAAGAACCGTCGCGATGATCAATCCAAGCAGAATGAGCGAGAAATATTCGGCTGGGCCAAATGATAACGCAAATGAGGTCAAGACAGGTCCGGACGCAGCCACAACAAGGGTGGCAACGGTTCCGGCGAAGAAGGAACCAAGAGCAGAAACGGCAAGCGCGGCGCCGGCCCGCCCCTTGAGCGCCATTTTGTGACCCTCAAGCGTCGTCACCACGGCTGTAACTTCACCAGGAAGGTTCAGAAGGATGGCGGAAGTCGAACCGCCATACTGGGCACCATAATAGATGCCGGACAACATGATAACGGCTGTGACGGGATCAAGCGCGAAGGTGAGCGGCAGCAGCAGAGCGATTGTTGCCAGTGGCCCGATCCCCGGCAGAACGCCGATGGCCGTGCCGATCAGACAGCCCATGAAGGCGAAACCGAGATTGTGAAATGTCATTGCGACCGAGAGGCCGAGCGCGAGATTGTCAATCATAGTGCTTGGCTCACAGTTCGGTCAGGGCAGGGGGCAAGAACGAGACGTTCAGGTTGAGGCCAAGGATAAACACCAGCCAACAGATGAAGACGAGAGCAACCGTCAATCCCGCAACGCCTAAAACCGTGTGCGAGCGGTCGGCAAGTGTGCTGATGACGACGACTGTTGCAACCGACAAGCCGAGCCCGATCCGCTCGATCAGCACGCCGAACGCGGCCATGGCTCCAAGGATCAGGACCAGTTCCTTCCATGCCCATTTTTCAAGTGGGTCGGGGCCGCTACGCAACCCGCCCACGATCACCACAACCCCCAGTATGGCCAGCAGCGCGAATATGAGCATGGGCATGTATCCGGGGCCCATTTGAGCGGCCGTACCGAGAGCGTTCTCCATATTCAGGATCAGGCCCAAGGCGGCGACAGCGATCAGAAACACACCCGTCGCAAGGTCTTTGGCGTTCATTTTTCCAGATGTGGTTTCGACTGGTTCTTGTTGCATTTCGAGATGTTCCCCGATTTGTGTTGGGCGTCTTTATGTGGCGCTGCCTTGGCGACCCGCCATGCAGAACAGGTCCGGATGACAGCTCCGCAAAGACATGGAACGAAAGCCGGCCAAGCAATTCGTCGGTGGATGTAAGGCAGTGTCGGCCGTCAAAATACCGTCTCTGGGCAGGCTAAAGCCGGACCTGACCACCGCTACCGCATGATAAACGGGTTGGTTGGCCCTTCATCGGCAGTCGACAGGAACACGCTCTTGGTTTCGAGATATTCGTTGATCGCCTCGATGCCGCCCTCTCGTCCGAGCCCGGACTTTTTCATGCCGCCGAATGGCATCATGTAACTGTAGGCGCGATAGGTGTTGACCCACACGGTGCCTACTTTCAGCGCTTTGGTCATACGCATTGCGCGGCCAATATTCTGCGTCCAGACACCGGCAACCAACCCATAGGCGATGTCGTTGCCGATCTCGATGGCCTCGTCCTCGGTCTCGAACGTGATGATCGACAGGATTGGGCCGAAGACCTCTTCCTGGGCAATGCGCATATTGTTGGTAACATCGGCGAAGATCGTCGGTTGGACGAACTGGCCCCCTGTCAGGCCCTCGCCGGTTGCAGCGTGTCCACCGAGAATTAGGCGAGCGCCGTCTGCACGTGCAATGTCGAGATAATCCATGACCTTCTTGAACTGTGGCGGTGTGGCGATAGGCCCGACATTCGTATTGGGATCCATGGGATCACCCATTCTGATGTGACTGGCAAGCTCGACCAGTTTTGCGATGAAAGCCTCCTTGATCGAACTGTGGACCAGAAGGCGCGAGCCGGCCGTGCACATCTGGCCGGCCGCGCCGAAAATTCCCGACACCACGCCCGCGGCGGCGAGTTCCAGATTTGCATCGTCAAACACGATATTCGGCGATTTTCCACCGAGTTCAAGCGACACGCGCTTCATATGTCTGGCGGCCGTCTCATAGATCTTGGCGCCCGTCGCATCCGAACCGGTGAAGGTGATCTTCGTGACATCGGGATGCTCGACCAGCGCCGCACCGGCTTCGTGTCCGAAGCCCGTGACCACGTTAAAGACGCCGTCCGGCATGCCGGCTTCCTTGACGAGCGCGGCAAGTTCGAGAGTGCTCGCCGACGCAAATTCAGAAGGCTTGACGACGACGCTGCAACCAGCTGCCAGTGCTGGTGCACATTTCACGGTCGCAAACCAGATCGGCGAGTTCCAGGCTGTCAGTGCAGCAACCACGCCGATTGGCTCACGAAGGGTGAAGGCAAGCGTGTCAGCCTTTTCAATCGGGATGGACGAACCTTCGATCTTATCGGCCAGACCGCTGAAGTAATACCAGCACTCTGCCACGCCATTGAGTTGGCCGCGAACTTCGGCCAGAAGTTTGCCATTGTCTCGCGCTTCTATCCTTGCAATCCTGTCTGCGTTGCTGACAACCAGATCGCCGATCTTTCGCAAGATCTTGCCTCGCGCGCTGGCGGTCATCTTGCTCCAGGGACCGCTTTCCATGGCGCGGAGCGCCGACGCTACGGCGCGGTCAACGTCACCACGGGTGGCGCGGGCGATCTCTGCCCACGCCTTGCCGTGATAGGGATCTTCACTTTCGATCCATTCGCCACCTTCTGCGTCGTTGAACGCCCCGTCGATAAAAAGCTGGTACCTGTGCATGCTCACTCCTGAACTCAGTCTTGATTTCGATAAATAGGCGGCGCTAAAGCTGCGTGTGCTGTGAATGCGCAGGTGTGACGGCACTCCGCAAATGGCGTCACCTAACCAGCCGCGGCCACCGAACCTAGTTATTCAGCTTGATGTCGTTCTCGGTAATGATTTTTCGAAAACGGTTCTGTTCGCTGGTGAGAAAAGCCTTGAATTCTTCACCGGTCTTGAGATCTGTATGGAATGACAGAGGGCCAAACCGCTCCTGGAATTTTTGATCCTGAACGCCCTTGACGATCGCTGCAGAAAACCTGGTCACGACCTCCTCAGGGACACCGGCAGGTGCAAGATAGCCGTACCATACCCGCCCATCGATCTGCGGATAGCCGATCTCCGTGGTCGTGGGCACATCCGGTAGATTGCTGGTGCGGGCGGACGATGTGACCGCAAGCACCTTCACATTCTCGTCGTCCTTGAGGATGGCGCCTTCGCGTGCAGACACAAACATCATCTGGGTAAAGCCGCCGGCGATCCCCTGAATGCCGTCCGGGTTGTTTTTGTAGGAGACATTGATCCCCTTGCCCTTGGCTTCCTTGATAAACGCCGTCCCTGTCAGGTGGGCAATGGTGCCAACGCCGGCGCTTGCGAAAGTCACGCCTTCAGGCGAATGGATTGCAGCCATGAGGTCATCGATAGTGTTAATCCCGGCTCTCTTGGACACGATTAGAGCCAGAGGATAACCGCCTATCCCGACAATCGGCGTGAAGCTTTCGAGCGTGTAGGGCAGCTTGTCGCGCAACACGGTCTGCACAAGGCCAGACGTCGGCAGACACAGAAAGCTGTAGCCATCGGCTTTGGCCGCAGACGCTGCAGTTACTCCGATCGTGGTCGATCCGCCGCCACGGTTCTCGATTACCACGGCTTGGCCGAGTTCGGACGTCAGCGTTTCCGCCAAGAACCGGCTCAACGTGTCGTCGTCGCCTCCAGGCGCATTGGCGATCGTAATTGTGATGGGTCTGGCAGGCCATTTGGATTGCGCATTCGCAACGCGCGAAAACATGGCCACCGATCCAACCGCGCCGGCACCGATCAATACGTCTCTTCTTGAAATCATGCGTTCCTCCCGAATTTTGGCACTTTGAGGCAGTTGCACATGTCGATACCTGGCAATCGCTCCACCCGCTCTGACCTCCCAGCGCGCCTGCGTTCAAGGCCGCTTGGTGGCGTTGATACGCGGGCCAATCCATCTTCTTAGACGGCCTATGTAAAGGAAAAAGCCGGATTCCCGATCTCGGGCATATAAGCTGGAATTATATCCCAAATACACCCAACCCATCGCAAACTGCACGTTTACAAGGCTTAGACCGGTATTTAACGAAGCTCGCAACTGGACCTGAGCGGCAACCTCACGCTCGTCATCCACTTGAGGATCTCTCCCACTTAAAACCACAGACAAGCAAATGCAGTCCTCCGAGGTATGGCGCGCGCCACATTCTTGCGGACGGTGCAAAGCTGAATGGCATAAACAGTGCCATATTGTTTCGTGCAATCCGTCGTTGAAAGCGCCGATCTAAACCGCATGCCCCAAGTCGCAGATTGGCTCACGCGAGCCAGATCGAGGCAGCTAGGTGGCCACAAACAATCAGGCATCGGACGGGAGATGGATGTCTTCGGGTTGGAGGAGTATCATGAAATCAAATCCGTCTATGGTTTCGAGGACGAAACCAAGCTGATGCACGAGGTTGCTTTTTGATGCGCGGCGGATGCGCCACCGCGAAGGACATCTTCGGGCTGGCCGCATCGCTGCAGATCGACCCTAAATGCTGCGCCACGCGGCACCGGCTACAGTATCTTCCACGGATCTTGCAGTACACGCACCAAGACGGATTTTTGTGCCGGTATCCACGACAAGGAATTCGTTGCCAGCAGGAGCGCTGACCTGTTTCATCTTTGCGCCAGCTGCAAAATTCTTTTGCCAATTCGTCCGTATCGGACCGCCAGCCATATCGCTAAGTGTTTATATGCGCGACTTAGAACGCTGCGGCCGACGGGAGAACGGCCAGTCCAAGCGGTTTGTTTTCGGAGATATGCATGCCACATCGTGGCCAGGAGGCCTTTCCGCCAAGTTTGGCTGAATGGAGGAGCAAAGAAATGATCAAAGGAGCACGGTTGTTGCTGGCTTCTGCCGGTAGTGTCGCTGTCCTGTCCGGGAGTGCCTGGGCAAAAGACCTGACGTTCGGCTACGTTCCAGGCAGCATGATTTATCCTTATAGCGTCGCAACGGCCAAAGGTTTCGAAGCCGAGGCGAAGGCAGTCGGCGTCAAGACCGTCGTGCTCGACCCGCGAGGAAGCGTGGAAAAGCAAGGTAACTCGATCGACGATCTCATTGCTCAGATGGTTGACGCGATCGGCTTCCTGCCACTGGACTCCGTTGTCGCGCAATCGTTCGTCGACAAGGTCTCCGACAAGAATATCCCGTTTGTCTGGCGACCCGCTTTGCGATCCTTCGGCAGCAGATGCAGCGCCAGTTTTGCAGCCTGCTCGCCCCCGATAACGTCATCGGGGGCAACGCGTGCAGTCAGCCCTCGATAAACATCGCGCAGTTCGCCTTTGGTGGGGGCCCATGCTGAACGCAGCGAACGAGCAGACACGACGGCACCGCCCGGCCGCGCGCCGCGCAGGCAAAACTTGAAAAATAGGAGAGCAAAATGGCCCTACTGGCTGGCAAAACGGTCCTGGTTACAGGGGCACTCGGAACCATTGGCCGGGCACTAGTAAGCCGCTACGGCGAGGAAGGGGCCAAAGTTATCGCGTTGGATCGGCCCGACACGCCAGGCGCCCAGGAGACTGTTTCGCAATTGGCGGCCGAAGCCCGTTATTTCGGGTGCGATCTCGGCAATCTGCAAGGAACGGAAGACGCGGTTTCCAGGCTTGCGGATGAATTGGGCGGCATCGATGTGCTGGTCAACAATGCGGCTTATGTGAACAACAGACCCTTTGAAGACTTTTCGATCGCGGAGTATGAGGAAGAAGTGCGCATCAATTCATCGGCAGCGTTTGTGCTGATGCGGGTTGCAAGCCGGCATATGAAGCAACGTAATTACGGCAAGATCGTCAACCTGACATCCTTGACGCTCACCGGGCATTGGGATGGTTTCGTGCCCTATATTGCATCAAAGGGCGCGATGTTCGGGTTGATCAAAGGATTTGCCCGCGAGCTTGGCCCGTTCAATATCAACGTCAACGGAGTTTCGCCTGGTGCCGTGATTTCCGACGCGGAATATCGCCATTTTGGAGACCGTCGCGAGCAGTACCATCAGTGGATCTTGGAGCGTCAGAGCGTCAAGCGCCGGATCGAGCCGGTCGATATTGCAAATCTTGCCGTCTTCCTCTCGTCTGCGCAGGCCGACCTGATCAGCGGACAGAATATCCAGGTTGATGCAGGCTGGTAGGGCATGCTCACGCCAGCGCAAACGAGACTTTAGATCTTGCTGCGTCTCGGGTTCAAGAGGATGAGCTCGGGAACCAGGGGAGAGTTCGGCAACTGAGGAGGTGCCCGATGCCGCTTTTAAAAGCGCAGCGTTTTGCAGACGGCTTCATTTTTCTGGAAAGCCCGAAATGGCAGCATGATCATTTGTGGGTGTCCGATGTGTTTGACCACCGCGTTTACGCCATTTCGCCGAAGGGAGAGCGGCGGGTCGCGTGCCTGGTCCCCCACCGGCCATCTGGATTGGGTTTTCTGCCCGATGGCTCTCTCATTATCGTTTCCTCGAAAGAGCGGAAGCTTTTGAGACTGGTTAACGGTCAGATCACCGAAACCTATGCCGACCTCTATGACCATGCGGCCAGTGACGTAAACGATTTTGCGGTCGACGACCGCGGCCGGATCTATGTCGGCAATTTCGGCTATGACTATGACGCAGGCGAGGCGCGCAGGCCAACATCGCTGCATCGCATCGATCCGGACGGGACGATTACGGAGGTGGCGAAAGGTGTTGAGTTTCCCAATGGATCAGTCGTCATCCATGGCGGGCGCACTCTGATCGTGGCGGAAACATGGGCCTGTCGCTTGACAGCGTTCGATCTGGGTATCGACGGCGAACTGACGAACCGCCGCGTCTTCGCCGATATGGGCCACCGACAACCGGACGGTATTTGCGCCGATGCCGAAGGCGCCGTCTGGGTGGGCTGCTTTAACACCGGTGAGTTTGTTCGCGTCCTGGATGGCGGGCGTGTCACGCACTGGTTCGAATTTCAAGGCTGTGGCGTATCGTGCACATTGGGTGGAGCGGACGGGCGGCAGCTCTTTCTCTCGACCTATCTGGGGGCGAGCGAAAGCATCGCGGCCGGCGCTCGCCTGGGTGCATTGTTTACCGCGACGGTGGATGTGCCAGCCATCGGATCCTAAGTAAGACGACAGACACGAGCTTGTGAACCGTCACAAATGTGGACAATTTTTGAGAAGCGAGGACCCGCAATGCGGTTGAAGGATAAGGTAGCAATCATCACTGGGGGAGCGTCCGGCATCGGTAAAGCGACCGCCGACATGTTCGCAGCGCATGGCGCGAAAATTGTGATTGCAGACATCAATCCAAAGGCTATCGAAACAGCGGTCGGCGACCTGCAGGCGCATGGTGTTACCGCAGCGGGTCACCTTTGTGACGTTGCAAACCGCGACGATACACATGCTTTGATGAAAGCGGTCCATACGCAGTTCGGTCAGATCGACATCCTGATCAACAATGCAGGCATTTCGCGTTACAAATCGTTTGCCGATGCCACGAGCGCGGATTGGGATCCGGTACTGGCGGTCGACTTGAAAGGTGTCTTCTTCTGTTCGCAGGCGGTCGCGCCCTTCATGCGCGAACGCAGTTACGGACGGATCGTCAACATTTCCTCGGCACTTGGCACAGGGGCCGCCCCCCATAACACCGCAGGCTCGCCCGGTGGAAGCGCGGCCTATGCATCAGCGAAAGCAGGGGTGATTATGTTGACCAAGACCCTTGCGCGTGAGCTGAGCCCCGACGGGATTACTGTCAACTGCGTTGCACCAGGCAGCTTTCTCACTGAATTCTCGTCGTCGACGCGCACCCCGGAACAGGTCGAAGAGCACCTCGAATACCGGCGTAAACACCTGTTGTTGCGCCGCGTCGGAACGCTAACAGAGCTGGCAACCGTCATTCTGTTCTTCGCGTCGGAAGATTCAAGTTATGTCACCGGCCAGACCCTGAATGTTGATGGCGGGCGGTCGGACCGCATCTGAACGGAGTGCAGGAGCAAGTGGTGAGGATTGGATATATAGGACTGGGCGCCATGGGAGGCTCGCTGGCGCGCCATCTGGTCGGCGAACGGGAGCTTGTGGTCTATGACCGCGACCCGGCCACGCTGGCGAGTTTCGAGACACTTGGCGCCCGCATAGCCAACACACCGCGCGAACTGGCGCGACAGTGTGATGTCGTGCTCCTATGTCTTCCGCGCTCCTCGGATGTCGGCGACTTGCTTTTTGGCGTGGATGGGTTAGCAGAACACCTGGGGACTGGCACGCTGGTGATCGACCAGACCAGCGGCGTGCCATCGATGACGACCGAATTTGCCCGCAGGCTTGACGAACGCAATGTGCTGTTTCTGGATGCGCCGGTCAGTGGTGGGATTGCAGCAGCGCAAAGTCGTTCGGTAACGATTATCGCATCCGGCCCCGATGCCGCGTGGGAGCGTGGCAGGACTATCCTTGCGGAGCTGAGCACCAAGACTTTACGATGCGGTCGCCGCGTCGGCGATGGTCAGGCCTTGAAGCTAGTCACCAATGCCATTGGCGCCTGCTACAGACTTTCCACGCTCGAGCTGGTCGCGCTGGGGCGCAAATTCGGCCTGACCCTTCCGGACATTGTTTCAGATCTGAATGAAGGGAACGGCGCAAACTTTACTTCGCGCAATATGCTGGTCGGGTTAGTCGAGGGCCGATCCACCACCAACTTTGCGATGGCGCTGATGGTCAAGGATCTCAACGGAGCGCTTGATCTCGGTACAGGACTTGGCGCAGCGATGCCACTGACCGCCACAGCGCGCGGTTTGATGCAAAGCGCAATCAGCCTTTTCGGTCAACAGGCCCGGCTCGATGATGTCATAGGATTGACCGAGACATTATCGTCGGTCCGGCTCGCCGGCGGAGGGCCGCAGATGTCTGTCGCGCTTCCGGCATCACTGACCCCTGCTGATCTCACAGGTATTCTTTGCCGCAGTTCGGCCGCGTGCAACGTGATCGCCGTGATGGAGGGGGTCGAGATTGCCCGCAAATTCGGCCTTCCGGTGGCAGACATCGCGCGTGTCATCGATTCAGGCTCAGCCTGGTGCCAGATTGCCTCGCCGTTGTTGTCGGCTATAGCGGCAGGCGGGTTGGCGCAGCGGGACTATGAAGCAGAGCGGCAGGCACTTGAGACGGCGGCCCTGCTGGCGGCGACGGCGAACCTTCCCTTCATCATGCCCGCCACGGCGCTGTCGCGTTGGCGAGATATGCAAGCCTCACCTGTCGCTCCAGCCCAACAATGATCGGAGCCCAAACATAAGCCGCGATGGCGCTATCATTTCTCCCACGGCAAGCCAATAGGATGGCCCATTCAGAAAATCGCTTCTAACTGCATGCAGGTTAGGCCAACTAATCCGGCTTGAGAGAGCACTCTAGTTTGCCCAGCAGACAAAGGGATTTGCATGACAAAAGTATGGTTCATCACGGCAGGGAGACATGGCATCGGCTGCGCTATGGCGCGCACCGTATTGAAGTCTGGCGGAAAAGTCGTGGCGGCCGGGGCTAATATTGAGTTGGTCCAGACCTAGCCTTAAGGACGTAGCCGGTGAAAATCTGGCAGTGGTCCGCGTCGACGGCCATGATGAGCCAGGGGCGCAAGACGCGGTACGTCATGCGCTGAACGAATTTGGACGTATTGATGTGCTTTTCAACAGCGGCGGCCACAGGCGGCTCGGCAATTTCGAGGCGTTGACGACCCGCGACATCGAAGAAGTGGTATCAGCAAATCTGTTCGAAGTGATATACGCAATGCGTACGGTGCTGCCCGCGATGCGCGGCCAAGGCTACGGCCGCATCATCAACATCAGTTCAGTTGCCGGCCTCGTGGGCCTGGCGCGGCGCAGCGCCTATAGCACCGCCACTTTTGCGGTCGAGGGTTTGTCTCAGGCGGTCGCTCCGGAAGTTGAGCCATTCGAAATTCGAATTACCACAATTGCACTCGGTTTATCCGGCTTCGGTCCGCATAAGCACCGCGACACCGACGACAAAGACGGTCCCCTTGAGGATACCAGCAACATCAACGTGGCAGATGAGATCGTGCCCGGCTACGGTCTTGATGCTCATGCCGATGCCGAAAGGCTTTCCTATGTGCTGCTGACGATTTCCCAGATGAAGGACCCGCCCAGGCAGTTCGTGGCTGATGGCGATTCCCTGGAGATGTACAAGCCCGTTCTGATACGCCAGCTTGACGATCTCAGTACGAACGAAGCGTTGTCGAGATCGACGAGCGAACCATTCTTAGTCGAACAGTTTGAGGCCATGTCGGCAGGACCGCCGCTCACGATAGACAAAGGCTTCCGCCCCGCGCCGGTCGCACAGACCCAGCTCGGGTTCCCGACGAGCCCGCAATTATGCCCCTGTTGCGCAGGGGGTCCTGAACAGCCCGGCCCTTGTCTGCAAACTTCGCCGTTGGCGTGCCTCTCGCCAACGCGAGCAACCTCGCGAAGGAAATGGCGCTCTCATATAGAGAGCGCCAAAATGCCCGGTCGGCCGGTCAGGATCTGCTTTCGTGATGGGCAAGCACCGGCGTGGCACGCTCGTCAAGAGGCTGCCCCTTTACCGATGCGTCTGCGCTCTGTTCCTCATCATCCTTCATGCCGCTCTTGAAGCTTTTGATACCCTTGGCAACGTCTCCCATCAGCTCGGGAATCTTGCCGCGACCGAAAAGCAGAAGAACAACTGCAAGGACGATAAGCCAATGCCACGCGCTAAATGAACCCAATTCAGTCACTCCCTGATTGCCGGGAACGTCTGTACATATCCCGATCCCGTTTTCGTCCTTGATAATATCCCGGCGACAGTCTGAACGCTTTCTCGGGTAAGCCGGTCAAGCGTCGCGCTTGTCGCCAAAGAACCTTGCCGCACTGATGCTATAGGATTTCACCGGATGTGATTAGACCGTTTCTTTTCCATGCTTTCAGAAGCCAGGTTTATCAATGCAGTGGGAGGGCATCTCCATCTGATCTCCAACCAGGGACGCACGGCATCCTCGCGCCTTAAAAGCTGTGTCGCATGGAGCCCCATCCGATTGCGAGTGCCCGCAAACGGGTCTCAGGATACAGATACGCAAAAGGTTCATCAGGTGAGGAGAGAGACGTTCCTGTGCAAAGGTCCTGCCGCTAGCCTTGCAGAACTCGACCACCATCGAAGATGAAGATAAGGCGCTGGACTTGGCGCAGACAGCATCAGCTTCTCCCCACCGCTCGTCGATTGATGCGAGAAGCGACCTGCATGTTCTCATCGATATCCGTCACAGCGTGATCGGAGGCGATACCGCCCGCCGGAGCTGGACCGCCAGCCGCGCCGCGGCAACCATCGGACTTGCCGCAAGCCACCGGCTGCCTTTGGCTCACCTCGCTCGCGTTTGCGCGTCACGCACAAGGGCTGCCAAGCGGAAAAACATATGCACCATTTTCGTGAAGGGCAGCGTGAGGTAGAAAGCCAGGATAGCTCCAAGATGGCCGATCAACAACGGCCGAACCGCAGCTGTTCCCGTCGCGCAGTAAAGCGCGATACCAGACGCTGCGATGGCCGTCAGCAGCAAAACAAAAGCCATCTCGCCGCCCCACACCGCCGGCGCTCCCAGGGATTTCTCAGCCCGCACCTTCAGGCCAATGAGCACGATCCCGCCGAGCGTCATCAGAACCCCTCCCGGAACACCCAGCAGCTTGGGAACCGAAATCAAGGGGTAGGGCGCTTCCATGCCCATGACGTAGTGCAGAACCGTGGCTGATGCAGTCGAGGCGAAGCATAGAAGAAAGCCCCACATGACGCCATGATGGGCCCAGCGCCGCGCCATGGTAAATCGGTCTTGCTTTTCATAATTGCAGCCTTTTGCCGATCCGCCGGACAGGTTCTTAAGCTTGCCCGCATCAACCAATGCATCGCGCAGATGCTGTAGGGTAATACGATCGCCGCCGACATAACGCCAGTATCGCCACAGTCCGACGCTGACGAGAACGAGCGGCAGCAGCGATGCAACGGAAAACAACGTGGCCATGAGCGTATGGGATAGAACGGCGTAAAAGCCTTGCCCGCTTTCCGGCCGCATTGCATAGGCAACCGCGAACAGGAGCGCTATGCCGGTAGCGAGCGCACCGGCAAGCGAGACCCCGCTCTTTTGGAACAGGTGGGCCAGACCACTTGGCCAGATAAATTTCTCCCAGCTTTCAACCCGGACCTCGGCCAATGCGCGAGGCAGGTTTAGTTTGAACTCGTGTGGTTCTGTGTACTGGCAAGCATAGTAGCAGCCGCGGCAATTGTGGCACAGATTGGCAAGCTGCGTCACATCGCCGTCAGAAAAAGCACGGCTCAGCGTCATCGCGGGGAAGACCGAGCAGTAGCCTTCGCAGTACCGGCAGGCGTTACAGATATCGAGCTGACGCCGCGCCTCTTGCGTTGCCGTCCCCTGGGGATCGCCCGGATTTGCAAGCGCGAAGATATCAATTTGCATGAGCGGCGGCCTCCCTGCCGGCTTGACGTCCGAAAACTGTCCCAACGGTCATTCCAAAGCCCGCGAGATATCCTTCTCCGAGAATGGAACCTGCCATAATCTCTCCCGCCGCCCAGATATTTTTGAAACGGCCTTTGGATCCATTCACGCGGGCCGTATCGTCAACCTTCAATCCAAGATAGGTGAAGGTCACCCCCGGACGCAGTGAATAACCATAGTAGGGCGGCGTATCGAGCGGGCGGGCCCAATTGGTCTTGGGAGGCTCGAGGCCCTCAGTCGACATTCCGTCGAGTTCGGTAGGATGGAACCGGCCGGGGCGGCATGCGGCATTGAAATCGGTGACAGTCTTCAACACTGAATCGACCGGCAGGCCAAGTTTTTGGGCAAGTTCCGGGATCGTGTTGGCTGCAATTGCGGGAAAGACCGATGGCATGAAGAGATTGACGCTCTTGGAATCAATCAAGGAATAGGCGACCTGGTCGGGCTGTGCGGCGACAAGCCGTCCCCAGATGGCGTAGCGCTTCGGCCAGACGTCTTCTCCCTCGTTGTAGAAACGCTGGCCGTCCTTGTTAAGGACAACGGAAAAGGGGACGCAGTCCAGGCGCGTGACGATCCCGCCATCATATTTTGGCGCTCTTCCGTCAATGGCAACAGCGTGACACTGGGTGGGATCACCTACGCTTTCTGCGCCCGAATCGAGCATATCGCGCAGTATTTCACCGCGGTTATACGGTGTACCGCGAATGAGGAAGTTGCGGGCCGCAGGCCCCCAGGCGCGGGCAAGCCAGTCAAGATCCGCCTGAAACCCGCCCGAAGCGAGCACGACGGCTTTCGTTGCCAACTCCATTTCCTTCCCGTCGATGACAACCTGAACAGCCTCGCACGAATCCGACGCAAGAGCGATGTGGCGGACCTTGGCCTCGTATACAATCGTCACACCAAGATCTGATGCCGTGTTGTAATAGGCGTTAACCAGAGCCTTGCCGCCGCCGAGGAAGAAGGCATTGGTGCGCGACAGTGACAGTGTACCTGATAGCGACGGCTGAAAGACCACTCCGTGCGTCTCCATCCAAGGCAGACAGCCTTCGGAGCTGCGTATTGCCATACGAGCAAGGTGTTCGTCGGTCTTTCCCTTGGTCACCAGCATGAGGTCCTGAAAATATTCCTCTTCCTCGTAGACGCCTGTCAACACCGACATCGGGCCCTGATGCATGCACCGGAAGTTGCGCGTGTGGCGTGAGTTGCCACCGCGATAGGGTTTTGGCGCACCTTCCAACAAGAGCACCCGTGCGCCTGCATGGCCCGCTTCAATCGCGGCGCATAGGGCGGCATTTCCGCCGCCCACAACAATGACGTCCCATCGGATCTGCGCCAGCGCGCTTGGTCCACGTCCCGCCATACTTGCCTCCTGTCCCTAGCTTAGTATTCGTTTGTATACAATAGCACGCAAACCTGTGCAACAGCGAATATTGCGCTTCCGCTCATGGGGGATGATGCTGTCTACTGTGACCACGGAAATGAGGTGTGGCCTCATGAAACAAGACTGATTGAACCGGCGACCAACGGAGGAGGCTGCCAATATGGCCAAGAGCAGTGCGCGGCAGATGTTGGGGCAGAGCGCCTACCAGATCATCCTGGATTTCATCCGCGAGGGTGTCTATCCGCCAGGCGGCCGCTTGCGCGAGGAGGAGGTTGCCGAACGTTTAGGCATCAGTCGAACGCCCGTGCGTGAAGCCTTCGGTCGCCTGCAAGAAAAAGGCCTTTTGCAGGCCGCCCCGGGCCGTGGTTTGGAAATTGCAACGCTCAACATGGAGCAGGTATTTGAACTCTATGCGATGCGGGGTGAGCTCGAAGCATTAGTTGCGCAGTTTGCAGCTCAACACGTCACCGCAGCCGAGATTGCAAATCTGGAAGAACTCAACATCGAATTTGCCGCGGCGGGTTCGCCCCAAGAAGCGGCGAAGCTCAATCGTGCATTCCATGCCCGGCTTTATGATGCCGCACGGAATCGATACCTGCGCGCCGCGGTCGAGGATCTGCAAGAAACCATTGCGCTGCTGCCGCAAACAACCTTTACGCAAGCTGCGCGGCTGGAGAGTGCTGCGAGCGAGCATGTCAGCATGATCAAAGCGATATCCGAGCGCGATGGTAAGGCCGCCGCAGACGCTGCCAGGGACCACATCTCCCGCTCTCTGGCAACGCGCCTCACCCTCATCCGCGCCGGCAATATCTGACTCTCACCCACAGGGGCGATAACCGCCCGCACCCACCAGAAGACAACATCTGATTATTGCACCGTGGGTCACAATCTTTGGCGTCCGTGAACATAGGCGACGCGTGAAGATGCCCTTAGGGTGATCTGCGAACATACTGAATGAGAGGCTTGCGCCGGTCATTCACCTAGTTTGCCGAGACGACGCGGAAGCATACGCAGTTGATCCGCATCCAAAATTTCCGGGAGGTTTCCAGTGAATACAGTGCAGTTCGCACCGGAGTTGATCGACGTATCGGCCACATCAGCGAGGGAGCGCGCTGAGCGATGGCTTGATACGTTCGAACACGCGCTCGCCAGCGCGGACAGGCAGTCGCTTGAGCATCTCTTTTGTGACGATTGCCATTGGCGCGACCTGGTGGGTTTTACCTGGTCTGTGTCCCAGTTCGAGGGCAAGAAGCAGATCGTTGACCGGCTCTTACAGACGCGGGCCAATGTTACAGCGACACGCTTTAGCGTCTCGCCGACGCGCACTGCGCCGCGCCGTGTGAGCCGTGCAGGGGTGGAAGTGATCGAGGCTATCTTTGAGTTCGACACCCCGGTAAGCCGCGGTGAGGGGCTGTTGCGCCTGCCTGTAGAAGAGCCCGACAAGGCTTGGGTTCTGTTGACATCGATGGACGAAATAAAGGGCCATGAAGAGCCTCTTTTGGCAAACCGGCCCTCGGGCAGTAACTATTCCAAGGGCTTTGGCGGCGAAAACTGGCTGGACATCCGCAAAAGAGAACAGGCCTACGAGGACCGGGAACCGGCAGTCATTGTCGTTGGCGCCGGTCAGGCTGGCCTTGGTATCGCTGCAAGGCTCAAGATGCTTGGAGTCGACACGTTGGTGGTCGAGAAGCATCCGCATGTCGGGGATAATTGGCGCAAGCGATATCATTCGCTCACCCTTCATAACGAGGTGCAGCGCAATCACATGCCCTATATCCCGTTTCCGCCAAATTGGCCCAAGCTTCTGACAAAGGATATGCTTGCGGGCTGGTTCGAAATGTACGCCTGGGCGATGGAACTGAACGTCTGGACGGAGACCGAATTGACGGGTGCCCGGTACGACGACGCGGCAGGCGGCTGGGCTGCCACGGTTCGCCGTGCAGACGGCAGCGAGAGACAGTTGAGACCGAGGCACCTGGTATTTGCCAACGGCGTCAACGGCATCCCGAAATATCTGAACTTGCCGGGTTTTGAAAAATTCAAAGGGGATATTATCCACACGCATCAGTACCAGGATGGCTCGCAATGGAAGGGCAAGCGCGCCCTGGTGCTCGGCACCGGCAGCAGTGGCCACGACGTGGCGCAGGACCTGCATGCTCATGGCGCGGACGTCGCCATCGTCCAGAGAAGTTCAACCACTGTTGTCAGCATCGAGGCGTCGCAGATAAACCACGTCTTGTATGCCGAGGGTTTCCCCATCGAAGACAGCGATCTGATCGCCGCGGCAAATACCAACCCGATCCTGATCCGCAGCTATCAGCTTAACGTCAAGAAGATGGTTGAGATGGACAAGGATCTGATCACTGGGTTGAAAGCGAAGGGCTTCAAGCTCGATATGGGCGAGGATGAGACCGGTCACCAGATGAAGCTCCGCCGCCGCGGTGGGGGATATTATCTCAACGTTGGATGCTCGGAGCTGATTGTCGAAGGCAAGATCCGCCTCCTGCATTTCGATGACATCGACAGCTTCGGGGAAGATGGCGCCTATATGCGCGATGGCCGCGTCGAAAAGGCCGACCTGATTGTCACAGCTAGCGGGTATCTGTCGCCACAGGAGTTGGTCCGTCATCTCCTGGGAAGCGAAATCGCAGACAAGATTGGCCCAGTTTGGGGCATCGCGCCCGATGGCGAAATGAACAACATGTACAGGCCGACGGCGCAGAAGGGCCTTTGGTTCATGGGTGGCGGGCTAGCCCAGTGCCGCATCTATTCAAAGCCGCTCGCACTTCAGATCAAGGCCATCGAGGAAGGGCTGGTTCCCTAGACCGTCATCGTTCTGGTTCTTCGGCGCAAAACAAAAGCAGCGACGCACGGGCAAAAGCGTTCGCGACAGGAGGAAAAATGCTCGATCTAACAGGAAAAGTCGCTTTCATCACCGGTGCAGGATCTGCCGGCGAGGGATGGGGAAATGGCAAAGCGATTGCGGTCTTGATGGCACGACAGGGTGCCAAGGTGTTTGGCGTGGATCTGAGCCGCGAGGCCCTCGATGCGACCTCGTCCGCCATGGCGGATGAAGGACTCGCTGGCTGGGCTACCCATGTCTGCAATATGACGGACAGCGATCAGGTCAAGGCGGCCGTCGACAGTTGCCTGGCACATTTCGACCGCATTGATATTCTCGTTAACAATGTCGGCGGAAGCGCGCCCGGCGATCCTGTCACCATGAGCGAAGAAACCTGGGATAACCAGCTGGACCTCAACCTGAAAACCGCGTTCATGGGATGCAAACACATCCTGCCTGTGATGGAACAGCAGTTTCAGGCTGATGGCAGTGGCGGTGCGATCGTCAATATGGCGAGCGTCGCCTGCCTGAGTTCGGCCGTGGGGGGTCGCGTGCACGTTGCCTATGCCGCATCAAAAGCCGGTGTCATCGCCTTTACCCGCTCGACGGCCATTGCCTATGTCAAGCGGGGCATCCGCGTCAACGTGGTCATTCCCGGCACCATGCATACGCCGCTGGTGGAGAACCGGCTCATGAAACAACTCGATATCAAGGACCCGGAAGCATTTATCGCCAAACGGCACGCCAGTATTCCCATCGGTCGCATGGGAGACGCATGGGATATCGCCAATGCCGTTGTCTATCTATCCAGCAACGAGGCAAGTTACATCACGGCCACGCAGTTAGTGGTCGATGGCGGCTTGACGGCGGCACGGTGACGAAATGCCAAGATTGACGCTTCCAGAAGCAGGGATGACACAAGAGCAGCGTGCGGCCTGCGCCGAGGTCATTGCCGGCCCCCGTGGTAAGATCCCGTCACCGATGATTGCTTGGCTGCAAAACCCGGAACTGGCGCGCCGCGGGCAGCAGCTCGGCGAAGTATTGCGGTTCCACACCGCACTTGAACCGCATCTGGTGGAACTGGCCATCCTGGTTACGGCGCGTCATTGGATGGCGCATCAGGTCTGGACATCGCACAAGCGGCACGCCCTCGAACACGGCATAGATGAGTGGGTCATCGGGACGATCGCCGCTGGCATGGCGCCTGTATTTGCAAATCAAAGGGACCAGATTGTCTATAATCTTTGCAAAGCGCTGCTCGAACAGCGGCGCATTCCGGATTCGCTCTACACATGCGCTGTTGCCGAATTCGGGCAACGCGCGATCGTCGAGCTTGTCGCCGTCGTCGGCTATTACGGGCTTGTCTCCCTGACGGCCAACGCATTTGAATTGGGGCTGCCGCAAAATCAGGCGGTCGAGCTCGGTGATCCGCAATTCACGAGTGCTCCTGGCCAATGAACAAAACAGCCCAGCGCAGCCATATCCCCATACGTCCTATTTGGCTCTCCACGCGCAAGGAGGAGATTCTCTATCCCGATCAGCCGATCATCGATGCCCACCACCATCTCTTCGACAGGCCGGGCTGGCGTTACCTTCTTGACGATATGTTGGCGGATATCGGCGGGGGTCACAACGTCCAAGCGACGGTCTATGTGCAAGGACGGGCGATGCTTCGCGCCGACGGGCCGGAACTCATGAAGCCGGTCGGCGAAACCGAATTTGCCAATGGCGTGGCAGCCATGTGCGCAAGCGGGACTTATGGCGATGTGCGCGCCTGCGCGGGTATTGTTGGCTATGCCGATCTGCTTCGTGGTGATGCGGTGCAACCCGTTCTGGAAGCGCACATCTCCGCCGCAGGCGGGGGGGCGGACCATCATGGCCGCTTTCGGGGAATCCGTCATATTGCTGTTTGGGATCCCGACCCGGGAATGGTGAATGGAGCTTACCAACCCAGTGAAGCGATGCTCGACAGCGATGCTTTTCGTGCCGGTTTTGCGAAGCTTTCGCCTCTCGGGTTGAGCTTTGACGCCTGGCTGCTGTTTCATCAAATTCCGCGCCTTACTCAGCTTGCGCGGACATTTCCCAATACGGCTATCGTGCTTGATCATTGCGGCGGCATTGCCGGAATCGGTCCCTATGAGGGAAAGCAAAACGAGGTGTTCTCTGTTTGGTCGGCTGCAATCTCGGATCTGGCCAAATGCCCGAATGTCATGGTTAAACTCGGCGGATTGGGAATGAGTTTGTCAGGCTTTGATTTTGAGCGTGAATGCATCGCGCCTTCGTCAGAGCAACTGGCGGAACGATGGCGGCCTTATATGGCAACGATCTTGGAAGCTTTTGGCAGTGACCGGTGTATGTTTGAAAGTAATTTCCCGATGGACAAAGGCAGCTATAGCTACTCTGTCGGCTGGAATGCAATGAAGCGAATTGTCGAGCACCTCAGTCAGGACGAGAGAGACGATGTTTTCTGGCGTTCTGCGGCGCGATTCTATCGGCTGACGATTGATCCTGGTGTAAGGCGCATGAACGATTTCGGACCCGGACATGAATGATTTGCCACAGATTGTCGGCGTGTTCGAACATCCGACGCGGTCCGCTCCGGATAAGACCGTCGCTCAGCTCCACGCCGAAGCCGCGCGGGGCGCTCTTGAGGATGCGGGCCTCAGCAAAGACGACGTCGACGGTTATTTCTGTTCAGGAGACGCCCCTGGCGGGGCTCTTTCGATGGCAAATTATCTAAACCTCCGCCTACGGCACTGTGATACCCTTGATATCGGTGGAAGTTCTGCGGTCGCGCAGGTTGCGCAGGCTTGCGTTGCCATAGAAATGGGCAAATGCAACGTTGCCCTTATAACCCAGGCTGGACGGCCGAAGACCGAAGGATTGACGACCGGAACAAAGAAGATCGTCAAGGACGCCGCCGCCCCCGATATTCTCTGGGAGCGACCTTACGGTGTCGCCAACGTCGCCAATTATGCACTCGTAGCCGCCCGTCATTTCTATGAGTTTGGAACGACGAGCGAACAGCTTGCCTGGGTCAGGGTTGCCGCTTCGCATCATGCGCAGCATAATCCGAACGCGGTCTTGCGAAAGGTCATTGCCGTCGACGACGTGCTAAACTCACCGCTGATATCTGACCCCTTGCATCGCCTGGATTGCTGTCTGATCACTGACGGTGCAGGTGCAATCGTGGTAGCGCGGCGAGAAATAGCAGCGTCGCTTGGTCATGCGGCCATCCGAGTAAAAGGTTCCGGGATGGCCATCAAGCATCAAGACGCCGGAGCGGTTGATTTAACTTATTCGGCGGCTGCACGATCTGGGAAGCAGGCTTTCTCGCAGGCGGGCGTGACACCCGATGACATACGATATGCGTCTATATACGACAGTTTCACCATCACGGTCCTCATTCAGCTGGAAGATCTGGGTTTCTGCCCGAAGGGGAAAGGTGGTGCCTTCGTCGCGGATGGCAATCTGATTGCAAATGTTGGGCGCCTTGCCGTAAACACCGACGGAGGAGGCCTGTGCAACAATCATCCGGCCAACCGCGGCGGTATCACCAAGGTGATCGAGGCGGTTCGGCAACTGCGCAATCAGGCGGCGCCGCAAATTCAGGTCAGAAACTGCGAGCTCGCCTGCGTCCAAGCTACGGGCGGACATATGGCGACCCGTCACGCAAGTGCAACGCTGATTTTGGAACGGGTCTGAGAATGCACCAGATTGACGATTCGGAACAAGTCAGCGTCGAAGCCGCCGCCTTTTTCGAAGCGGCGCGAACGGGTCGTTTCCTGTTACCAAAATGCGAGGAGTGCGGTCGGTTTCATTGGTATCCGAGGGCAGTCTGTCCTTTTTGTCTGGCGGGCAAGATTGGTTGGCACGAGAGCCGTGGGCTTGGCCACGTCTATACATCGACCATTTTCAGAAGGGCCGATGTTCCACTGATCATCGCCTATGTCGAACTCGACGAGGGGCCTCGAATACTGACCAAGATCCTCACCGACAGTTTGAGAGCTGTACCAATCGGACAACGCGTTGAAGTTGAGTTCGTCTCTTCCGAGGACAAAATGGACCGGCCCTATCTTGCCTTTCGTCCAACCGACAAGAGATAGGACCTTGGTCAGTCTTGGCGATCGTCGGCTACCGGGCGCCGGCGGAGCATGTCCTTACCGCCGAACCTCTGCATGGCGACCGGCCTCATCGGTCTTTCCATTCGCCAGAATTGGTACGGTCGTGTCGTCGAATGCCATTCTTGGCCGGTCGAAAGATCATGCGGTTCGAGCGGCACTACGTAAGCCCACGGTGAAGGCCGTCTTGCGATAGAGGGCTTCTGACTGCCAGTCCT
>NZ_LFIO01000046.1 GCF_001187535.1 Rhizobium ecuadorense | reverse complement strand
CATTCACAGCCTCGTCTACCGCAGTTCTGGCCTGTTCCTCATTGGCGACGTCCAGCTGGACGAATAGAAGGCGGTCGCCCGCGACGTCGCTCAGGGCATTGCGTACCTTGTCGAGGTTGCGGCCGGTCGCGACGACGCGGTCGCCTGCCCTCAGGGCCGCTTTGGCACTGGCGGCACCGATACCGCTGCCGGCACCCGTGATAAACCAAACCTTGCTCATATCTCACTCCTGTTCCTGATGAACCGGAGGATAGATCGCCTAGCGAGGCACGATTAGATGGTATTATCGGCATGAACTTAGAAATGAGATTTATGAATGCGCCGGGAGAACGGACATGCTGACGTCCCGCTCCCAATCAAACCCCACTCGTGTTCAATCCTCCTTGTGAAGGAGGATTGAACCATCCCGTCCCAAAGGACGGGATCCTGCTTAAAGTGGGAGACGTCTGCGTCTAGGCGACGTTGATGTGAGTGGCGAACC
>NZ_LFIO01000375.1 GCF_001187535.1 Rhizobium ecuadorense | reverse complement strand
CATCGACGTCGCGGTCAACAATGCCGGCTACAGCCTGCTCGGCAACTTCGAAGAGTTGGGCACCGCCGAAATCGAAGGGCTAATGTCGACTAATTTCTACGGGGTCATGTATGCGATGCGCGCGGTTCTTCCGGTCATGCGCAAGCAGCGGTCGGGCCGGATCATCAACATCAGTTCGCTTGCCGGGATCGTCGGCTTCAAGCACTGCGGAGCATACAGCGCCTCGAAATTCGCGGTTGAAGGCCTCTCGCAAGCGGTTGCTCAGGAAGTCGAACAATTCGGCATCAAGATCACCGCCGTCGCACCTGGCTTCTTCCGGACAGAGCTGCTCGACGCCCAGAATGCGAAGTACGCCGCCAGCACCATCGAGGACTACGCCGCCGAAGGCAGCGCTGAAGACATGTGGTCAGGCTACAATGGCAAACAGGGTGGTGATCCCGCAAAGCTGGCCGACGTCCTTGTAAAGTTCGTCGGCATGGAAAAT
>NZ_LFIO01001087.1 GCF_001187535.1 Rhizobium ecuadorense | reverse complement strand
CACCAGCATAGTCCTTGGCATCGATCTTGGCCCGCACCGAGGTCAGGTCGGGAGCGTCTGTCGATTGCATGTTGTCGACGGCAAAGGCGGGAAGCGCCGTCACCGCGGAGAAGCCTGCGGATATAGCGCAAAGCCAGATGTATCCGAGAATTGCATATTTCGTCATGGTGATCTCCTTTCGGCCTTTCAGGCCTGGATTGTCGGCGTGAAGCCATAGCCGCTTCCGTCCTTGACAAAGGTGCCGGAGCCAGGGAATGGGAAATGTGAGCCGCAAATCGCGATATTGTCGGCAATGATGCGGTCGATAAGACGGCGGCGCGTGTCGATGGCCGTCGGCCCATCCTGGTCGTAGCTGCCCTGCCATTCAGGATGGGGTGCGAGCAGCGCCGGCACATACATGATATCGGCCGAGACGAGCAGTTGCTTGCTGCCGGAGGCGACAAGATAGGTCGAATGGCCGAGCGTGTGACCGGGCGCGGCGACAAGC
>NZ_LFIO01001861.1 GCF_001187535.1 Rhizobium ecuadorense | reverse complement strand
TTGGCCAGCGGGAATTCGCTCAAGGCCTGCTTGGCGGCTTCGACCGACTCGCATTCGGCGATGATGGCGACACCCGGACGGTCCTGGCGAAAATAGATGTCGCGGATGATGCCGCCCTTGTACATCTGCCAGGCGTGTCGGGCTTCATCCGTCATATGCGGCTGGTACTTTTCCAGACTAGCGCCAGGCTGGGGAATATCGAGGCAAAGCAGTTTCATGGCAAAATTCCTTGGTTGAGAAAGATGGATCAGGCGGGTTGAAACCGGCGCACGGTCTCGGCCACGCGACGACCGAGGTAGCCCGCGGTGTTGAGGTCGCTTCCGGCCGGCGTGATATCTGGCGCTTGATCAACATTCGATTGGGTCATGACGCCAAGCCAGCTCCCGAGCCGGTTGAGGTCGTCTGTGCTGCCGGTGCTGCTGCTGTTGCCCGGCATCAGATCGAGACCAACCCAGATCATGCCGTGTTGCGCGGCAAACAGCGCCAT
>NZ_LFIO01000650.1 GCF_001187535.1 Rhizobium ecuadorense | reverse complement strand
GTCCAGTAGACCGTCTCTGAGACGTTGTCCTTGCCTTCGTAATCAGGTGTGGATTTGCGGGTGCGGACATCATACTTCCCGCGCGCTACGCCGTTGGCAAGTGTCCGGCGCACCGCCTGCGGTGAATTCGAAGTCAGGTCGATCGTGCCAAGCGAGAGCCATGTGCTGCTGGTCGAGAGTTTGTACTGAACCTCCACCCACACGGTATAATAAACGCGATTGCCTTTCGACGTGTATCGATAGGTTCCGTTCGGCGCGCTCACATCAACCGAGATCTCGTCGATGTCGTCCGCCGTCGTCCGCTCGACCCATCCGGTAGGACCGTCGAGGAGAACGGAAACGTCCTCCTGATAGACTGGCTTTGTGTAGAGCGTAAGCGGTGTAGCGGTGTGGTCCTCAATGATCTCGATGTTCAGATTTTCGAACTTCGATATCGGCGTCTCACCAATCTTCAAATCGGATACGGCGATCGGCCCGTAGCCGACAA
>NZ_LFIO01000527.1 GCF_001187535.1 Rhizobium ecuadorense | reverse complement strand
CGCGTATCCAACGGCTTGGGAGCTCAGTTACGAGACGTTCGGCACCAACGACATGGACGGCAACAAAAGCCGAGAACAGCTCGAGGCTGATCTAAGGAAAGTCCATGATGCCTTCGACAAATGGTATCGAGCAGCCTCAGGAGGCTATTTAGGCCGCGCCTTAAGGGGCAGCCACAGATCTTCGCCGTTCGTTCGTCACCACCAGCCGAACGACTGGCCGAAAGGGTGAATACCGGACAACAGTGTCCCGAACGTTGCGAGGCTTGCGAGCCAGACTTGATAGGCCTCCAACTTGAGCCTTTTCTCAAGCACGACAGCTTCGCCCTTCCAGTACAGGCGCGCATCGTCGTCGATTTCGAACATGGCTAAGTCGTTCCAACTGAGTTGCGAGCGCGTGGACATAGTCGATTCCTCTTTTTTGACGACGAAGTAACAGACCATGCAAGACGTCGATGCCGCAACGGAGACTCTTCGGAAAGCCTGTACTC
>NZ_LFIO01001397.1 GCF_001187535.1 Rhizobium ecuadorense | reverse complement strand
TAGGAGGTTCGCTCGTTGGCTCCGAGCAGAAAACAGAGATTCGATGGCTTCTCGGCTTTTAAACGATCCAGATTCGCTAGCCGGTGATATCGCGGATTACTGGGCAAACGGTGGGGACGATCGTAAGCGTCTTAACTCAGCACTGTCTCATTTCAGGAGGCTCTCGCCTGAGGGGCAAGAACTCCAAGCCGTTGGACCTGGGCCGCGCCTGATGGGGCGCCGAATTCATGTTCCCTATCCCGACGACGCCCTCATTATTGATGCCTTGGCCAACGAAGAGCGGAGTAAGCTCCGACCGGTCTCGACTTCCAAGAGGAATGTTGTCTGGAATATGGCCAGCAATCAACGGAGGTTTAGCGATTGGCTCCAAAGGGAGGGCAGGGAGAGCATAGTCAGCCGACTCACCGGTACTGATCAGCAGCAACAGTCGTTGCAAAAAGATTACCAAGACTTCACCGAAGACATGGGAAAACACACTATCTCTTTCAA
>NZ_LFIO01001628.1 GCF_001187535.1 Rhizobium ecuadorense | reverse complement strand
TGGGCGATGGACTTCGTTCACGACCAACTCGCAACGGGTAAGAAACTGCGCGTGCTGACGGTGGTCGACACCTTCTCGCGCTACGTGCCGGTGCTTGATCCACGTCATAGCTATAGAGGCGAAGACGTTGTGCAAACCCTTGAACGGGTGTGCCAAAAAGCCGGCTATCCGAAAACGATCCGTGTCGACCAAGGGACCGAGTTCGTGTCGCGCGACTTGGACCTGTGGGCCTATTCCAAGGGTGTGACGTTGGACTTCTCACGCCCCGGCAAGCCGACTGATAATGCTTTCATCGAAGCGTTCAATGGCCGCTTCCGTGCAGAATGCCTGAACCAGCATTGGTTCCTGACCCTTGCGGATGCCCGCGAAAAGATGGAGGATTGGCGTAGATACTACAATGAGGAAAGACCTCATGGTGCGATCGGCAACAAGGTGCCGATCTCGTTGGTGAATTCGGGAGGCGCAACCAGCCCGCCTCCCTGAATGAAGCC
>NZ_LFIO01001351.1 GCF_001187535.1 Rhizobium ecuadorense | reverse complement strand
TGTTGTAGGAGATCGAAAGCCCGAGGCCGAGCCCCTTGCCGACACCCTTCGTCGTGAAGAAGGGATCGAAGATACGCTCGGCGATCGCCGCCGGCACGCCGTAGCCCATGGAACCATTCGTCGGTCCGAGCTGGGTGCGGAAGGTGCGATACTGATAGAAGCGATGCGCCCAGGCGGAATAATTGCCGGCGCCGGTGGTCAGAATGGCGTCCGGCTTGAGATGGCCGCGCAGCCATTCCATGATATCGCCCATCTGCACCGGACCGGGCACCTCAGGATGCGCGAGATTTTCGAGATAGTCGGCATGGGCCGTCCTGGTCCAGTCCTTCCACACCGGCGCAGCCCGCGGCTTCAGCTTTGCCGCCTGCGAGAGGAAACCCGCGACGCTGGCATTGATCGGCAATCGCGCGTGATAAACGCGCCCCAGCTCCTCCGCGCTCGGATGAATGTGAACGAGCAACTGCTTCGGGACCGGAATGTCGATCAGCGTATAGG
>NZ_LFIO01000883.1 GCF_001187535.1 Rhizobium ecuadorense | reverse complement strand
GTCCTACGAGACCAGCATCAGTACACTTCGAGAAGTGCTCAATCGGCTGTCGTCCGAGGGGCTTGTCGTTGCCGAGGGACAAAAAGGTTTCGAAGTGTCTCCAGTGTCCGTTTCGGACCTCAAGGAGACTGCGGCGCTGAGGCTTCTGCTGGAAACACATGCGCTGGAGCAGTCGTTCGTGCATGGCGACGTGGAGTGGGAAGCTCCCCTGGTATCAGCGCACTACAAATTGGCGCGGATGGAACAGGTGATGGCATCCGGCGACACCAGCAGGGCAGAGGACTGGAAGCGTTACGACTGGGAGTTTCACCAAGCTCTGATATCCGCCTGTGGATCGAAACTGCTGATGGAGACGCACTCGGTGATCTTCGACAGATATTTGCGATATCAGATGGTTGCCTTGTCCTATCGAGGCGATGTCGCGGCCAATGAACACCAACAGCTTTTGGATGCGGCATTGCGACGTGACGCGGAGACGGCCAAGCGGGTGCTTGTGC
>NZ_LFIO01000367.1 GCF_001187535.1 Rhizobium ecuadorense | reverse complement strand
CTCCGTGCGTCACACGGGTACTCTATGAATCAGTGATCAGCTGATTTGGGAATCCGGAATGTCGATTGGTCCTAGGCGTCGAGCGACGCGATCGCGGCCTTGACTGCGTCGGCGCCGGGTCTGGTCGGCCGGTATTCCAGGCCGACGGCGCCGTCGTAGCCGTTGGCGAAGATCCAGCCGAGGCGGTGGGAAAGGTCGATGCCGCCGGAGCCCGGTTCGTTGCGGCCGGGATGATCGGCGACATGGACATGGAAGATCCGGTCGAGACGGCCGTCGAGCACCTCTTCCGTGCGCTCGTCCATGACGGCGGAATGGTAGATGTCGTAGACGATGCCGATCTCGAGGCGGGCGACGTCATCGATGATGTCGAGGCCCTCGCGGGTCGAATCGAGGAAATAGCCGACATGATCGATGCGGATGTTGAGCGGCTCGACGCCGAGGCGCACACCGCTGCCTGCAAGAATGTCAGCACCGGCCTTCAGCGTTTCGGTGAGTGCCCGGCGCTGCTCTTCGCGGCTCACGCCCGGAAGATCGTTGCCGGCCTGCGCAATCAGCACCGGCGCGCCGAGACGCTTTGCCGCGGCGACGGATTGGGCCAAGCCTTTCAGCCAAGCCTGCCGGTTGCCGGCATCGGTCAGCGCGATCATCGGCTCGGCGACGAGACTGGTAACGGCAAGACCGGTTTCATCGAGTGCTGCCTCGATCGCGTCCAGATCCTTGTCGGTCCAGCGCCAGAATTCGATCGCCGTCAGGCCGCCTGCATGAGCGTGGCGGATGCGATCGGGAAAGCTGTCGCCCTCTTCGGCAAACAGCCACTCTATGCAGGCTGAATAACGTCGCATGAAAACTCCTCGCATATGTGGATGCAGGCTGCGACAGATCGGTGGCTGCCGCAAGAGGCGTCTCAGCGCTTGACGCCCGGTTTCATTGGCGGAACACTCGGCACATCAGGCCGGACCCGCCGGCCGCTTGCGCGGAGGAAAATATGGATCTGGGACTGAAGGGAAAGACAACCGTCATAACAGGCGCCTCTGTCGGCATTGGCTTGGCGATCGCCGAGGGGCTGGCGGCCGAGGGCTCCAATCTCGTGCTGGCTGCCCGCGGCGGCGAACGGCTCGAGGCGGAAGCCGCCCGAATCGCCGAGAAGTACGGCGTCGGCGCCGCCGCTATTGCCGCCGATGTGGCGACGGTTGCCGGAACCGAGGCGATCATTGCGGCGGCGGCCGAAAAAGGCGGTGCCGATATCCTCATCAACAATGCCGGTACCGGCTCGAACGAGACGGTGATGGAGGCGCCCGACGAGAAGTGGCAGAGCTATTGGGACCTGCATGTGATGGCCGCCGTGCGGCTGGCGCGCGGCATCGCTCCTCAGATGAAGAGGCGCGGCGGCGGTGTCATCCTGCACAATGCCTCTATCTGCGCCGTCCAGCCACTCTGGTACGAGCCGATCTACAATGTCAGCAAGTCGGCGCTGATGATGTTTTCGAAGACGCTTTCGACCGAACTCATCCCGGACAATATCCGCGTCAACTGCGTCAATGCCGGCTTGATCCTGACGCCCGACTGGATCAAGACCGCCAAGCAGTTGACGGCCGAAACCGGCGGGAACTGGGAGGGCTATCTGCAGAGCGTCGCCAACGAGCACGCCGCCTCCAAACGGTTCGGGACGCCGGAAGAGCTGGCAAACGTCTTCGTCTTCCTGAGTTCGGAGCGCGCGAGCTATTGCATCGGTTCCACCTATTTCGTCGATGGCGGCATGCTGAAGACGATCTGAGCGAGGCTACAGCGCTCGGCGTTCCTTCCAAGGTCGCCGGGCAGCCTGTGGACGTTGCCGATATAAGCTATAAATAATAGCTATTTTGTTGTATGTTCACGTTTTTGACGCTATTTGCCTGCTATTGGCGGGATAAATACTGCGTTTTCTACAGGGCAACGACGATGCTGACGAAAAAGGGAAAATATGGGCTGAAGGCGCTGGTGGATCTGGCGCGGCTGGCGCCGGGTGAGACCGCCTTCATCAATGACATCGCCGCCCGCAACAATATCCCGAAGAAGTTTCTCGACACCATCCTGCTCGAACTGCGCAATGTCGGCATCCTGCGCTCGAAGAAGGGGCCGGGCGGCGGGTATTCCCTGTCGCGGCCGGCCTCCGAAATCCGCATCGGCCACGTCATCCGCACGCTCGATGGGCCGCTGGCGCCGATCCGCTGTGCCAGCCGTACGGCTTACGAGGCCTGCGACGACTGCGCCGATCCGGAAACCTGTCAGGTGCGGCGCTCGATGACCGATGTTCGTGACGCGATCGCCGCCATTCTCGACAATATGAGCCTCGAGCAATTCGTCGCCACCGGCGGCCGCATCGACGGCGCCAAGGAAGAATTGCCGATCTCCGCCGCCAGCTGAATTGAATGCATGTCGCCCGGAAGTGTGTAGCGGTTCCGGGATGACGACATGCATCAAAACGAAGAGCTAAAGCGCCTCGCATGAATCAAGTTTGATGCGACGCGCTTTAGGTGTCGCCGGGCTTCGACTGATATTCGCCTGCGGCACGCACCAGTTTCTCGCGTGGCAGCGATAACGCATGAATGCGGGCATTGCGCCAATGCCGGTCGAGATTGAGTCCGATGCCGGCCGATGTTTCCCCTGCCAGTTCGAACAGCGCGTTTGCGGTGTCGAGTGCCGTTTCCCCGGCAAGGATCGCGGCCGCCGAAGCGGAGAAATGTGCATCCGCCATCACCGCCTCTACGGGATTGACCTGGGCAATGTCGAGTTTGCGGCCAGCCCGCTCCAAGGCTGCCGCCGTCGCTTCGATGCGGATGGCGCGTTCGCCGATCCGGGCAAGGACCGTTGTGCCGCGATCGCCAATGACCGTCATCAGGTCGCTCCATGCGGCCCGGGCGATACCCAGGCTGACACTTGCCTTGAGCAGCAGGCCGAGCGAGGTGCCGGTCGACACGCCGGAGGAGGGGGCCGGCGCAATCGCATCGGCATTGACGTGAAGCATGCCGACGATCGCTGTCGCCGCGCCATTGGTGCGCTGGCCGAAGCCGTCCCAATCGTCGACCACCTGCAGGCCTCCGTCATTGCGTGCGAGGTAGAGCGTCACAAGACGGCTGGGTGGAGCGGTGGCGGCAGCGGCGATCCAGTCGGCAAATAGAATGCCGGGCGCTTGCCGCGTTCGCCCGCTCAGGCGGCAGCCCGGGCCCTCGGCCGCAAGCTGGGCCCCGTCGACGAAGGTAGCGCCGGCAAAGCGGTCACCGAGCAGCACACGGGCAAACAGCGATGCCTGCAGATCCTCAGTCGCCTGGCTGCGCAGCGTTTCAAGCACGCAAAAATGGTTTTCCAGCGCCTCGCCGATCGAGGCATCGCCCTCGGCAATGATTGCGACGATTTCAGCGAGCAGCGCGTTCGACACGTCGAGCCCTTGATGGTCGGGCGGAACAGCGATTGCCGTCAGTCCCGAAACCGACAGCGCGTCGAGTTCGGCAAAGGGCAGCACGCGATTGATATCGCGTTCGCTCGCCTGATGCCGGAAGGCGGCAGCGAGGCTGCGGGCGGTGGATATCGCCTCCTCTTCACTTTCGATGCGATGCGCAGGAGGCCTCACTTTATCCTGAAATTGCGATACCGTTCCCATCGGTCACTCTTTCCTACAGCGCTCTGCGTCTTTTCGGAGGGGTAAAGAGCGCTGCAACAGGTTGACTCGGCGCCTCGCGCTTTCCGAAAATCGCTCTGATTGTCGCGCCGATGGCAGGGATACAGGAGTGAGGGATCGGCCCTCGATTGATAAGGCCGGTTTTTCTACAAAACCCCGAGGCTTTGAATTTTCTTACCAGCTTGATTGCCTTGTTTTCGCCTCTACTTACCGTCAAGTGGGGCTTCCTTGATTGAGAAACATGATGAGCGATACTCTTGCTCGCAACAGCGAGGTTTCGAAAATGGCACGCCAGTCGAGACCACGTCTGACGCTGGATATTGCCGCGATCCCGACCTATGCGATCGGCGACATTCATGGACGCTACGATCTGCTTGCGAAAGCCGAGGCGGCGATCCTGCGCGACGCCGCGCGGCTGCCGGGACGTAAACTGATCGTGACGCTTGGCGACTATATCGACCGTGGGCCGGAATCGGCCCAGGTCATTACTCACCTCATGGCGCCGCCGCCGGATGATTTCGACCGTATCTGTCTTGCCGGCAATCATGAAATCGCCATGCTCGACTATATCGACGGCTGGATCTCCTATGACGAGTGGATGGGGATGGGTTCGGCAGAGTCGCTCAAATCCTATGGTCTCGATCCGGAGCACCTGCCGCTGGTCTTTCCCACCGGCGCAAAGCTCGATTCCTTCCTCCGCCAGTCGCTGCCGCGCACGCATATCGATTTCATGCGGGCGATGCCTGTCATGCTGGAGACGCCAAGCGTGATTTTCGTGCATGCCGGCATCAATCCGAAGCTGCCGCTTGGCGAGCAGACCGACGAGGATCTGGTCATGATCCGCCAGCGGTTTCTCGAAAGCCGGGTGCCGTTGCCGAAGCTCGTCGTTCATGGTCACACGCCGAACGACGAGCCCGACATACGGCCGAGACGGCTCAATCTCGATACGCGCGCCTATCGCAGCGGCAAGCTCACCGTCGCCCGCCTGTGGCAAGGTAAGGTGCATCTGTTTTCCACCTGACTTCCTGCCTTATTGGCCGCCTGCCGAAGCGGATCAGACCGTCTCGCTCTCAACCGCAACGGTCTCGACCGGTTTCTCCACCGGCCGGCGGCGGCGCCAGCCGCGCAGCACGACGTAGAAGACCGGCGTCAGGAACAGGCCGAAGATCGTCACGCCAAGCATGCCCGAAAACACGGCGGTGCCGAGCGACTGGCGCATCTCGGCGCCGGGGCCGGTGGCGATGGCAAGTGGCAGAACGCCGAAGATGAAGGCGAATGCCGTCATCAGGATCGGGCGCAGGCGAAGATGGCTGGCCTCGATGGCCGCTTCCACCGGCGATTTGCCCTCGTCTTCCGCCTGCCTGGCAAACTCGACGATCAGAATGGCGTTCTTGGCCGCAAGGCCGATCAACACGATCAGGCCGATCTGTGTCAGGACGTTGTTGTCCATTCCCCGCAGCGAGACCCCGATCAGCGCTGCGAGCACCGCAAGCGGCACGATGAGAATGATCGCCAGCGGCAGAACCCAGCTTTCATATTGTGCCGCCAGCGCCAGGAAGACGAAGACGACGGACAGGGCGAAGATGTAGACGGCGGTGTTGCCGGTGTGGGTCTCCTGATAGGCGAGTTCCGTCCATTCGAAGGTGGTCCCTTGCGGCAGGATCTTCGCCGCCAGCGCTTCCATCTTGGCGATGGCATCACCCGTCGATGTGCCTGGCGTCGGATTGCCCTGAAGCGGCACCGAGACGTACATGTTGTAGCGTTGGACAAGCGCCGGGCCGCTGGCATCCTGGATATCCATCAATGTTCCAAGCGGAACCAGAGCGCCGGTCGCCGAGCGAACCTTCAGGGCGAGGATATCTTCCCTGTCCATGCGATATTGCCGGTCGGCCTGCGCGCGCACCTGGTAGACACGGCCGAACGCATTGAAATCGTTGACGTAGGCTACGCCGAGATTGATGGAAAGCGCGTTGAAGATGTTGGGGATCGGCACATTCAGGAAGCGCGCCTTGTCGCGGTCGATCGACAGGAAATATTGCGGGCTTGCATCCGAGAATGTCGTAAAGACCCCCGTCAGCCCTTCCGTCGTGGCCGCCGCGCCCATCATCTGGCGGGCGAGGCCGAGCACGCGCGTCATGTCGGCGTTTTCAAGATCGGAAATCTGCATCTTGAAGCCGCCGGAATTGCCGACGCCGCGCACGGATGGCGGCGGGATGGCGATGATGAAGGCTTCCTGGATGCTCTGCAGTTTGCCGTAAAGCTCGCCGATGATCTTGTTGGCGTTTTCTCCGCCTTCTTCGCGTTCGGCAAAGGATTTGAACGGCACGAAGACGACGCCTGCATTCGAGGCATTGGTGAATGTCGCCCCGCTGAAGCCGGCAAATTGCACGGCGTTGCCGACGCCGGGCACGGTGCGGGCGATGTCGCCTACCTGTTTGACGACGGCGTCGGTGCGCGCGAGCGAGGCGCCGTCCGGAAGCTGTATGACGACGATCGCGTAACCCTGGTCCATGGTCGGGATGAAGCCCGCGGGAACGCGCGTGCTCATGTACCAGGTTGCTCCGAGCAGGCAGACGAAGGCGATCATCGCCGCTGTCAAACCGACCCAGCTGCGGACAAGATGCCGGACGATCCATGAATAGCCGGAACTCATCCTGTCGAAGCCGCGATTGAAACCGTCCGCGAGACCTCGGCCAAACCGTGTGGCGATATTCGCGCGCCTGGTTTCGTGGTCGTGGGGTCTCAGCAATATGCCCGCAAGGGCGGGCGACAGTGTCAGCGAATTCAAGGCCGATATCGCGGTGGTGACCGAGATCGTCACGGCGAATTGCCGGTAGAACTGGCCCGATATGCCCGGGATGAAGGCTGTCGGCACGAACACGGCGATCAGCACCAGCGAGATGGCGACGACGGCGGTTCCGACTTCGTCCATCGTCACGTGGGAAGCCTGTTTCGGCGTCATCCCGCGCGCCAGATTGCGCTCGACGTTTTCCACCACGACGATCGCGTCGTCGACGACAATGCCGATAGCGAGCACAAGCCCGAACAGGGTGAGCATGTTGAGCGAAAAGCCGAAGGCCAGCAGGACGGCGAAGGTGCCGATCAGCGAGACCGGGATGGCGACGATCGGTATGATCGCGGTTCGCCAGGACTGCAGGAAGACGAGAACGACGATCGCCACCAGGATGGCCGCCTCGGCGATGGTTCTATAGACCTCGCTGATCGAATCCGAGATGAATTCCGTGGTGTCGTAGACGATGCGATATTCCAGGCCCTCCGGGAAATTCTGGGAGATGTCCTTCATCAGAGTCTGAACCTGATGGGCCGTGTCCAGCGCATTGGTTCCCGGCCGGGCGAAAATGCCAAGGGCGACCGCCGGGTCGTTGTTGAGATAGCTGTTGGTGACGTAGTCCTGGGCGCCGAGTTCAATGCGGGCGACATCCTGCAACTGCACGAGCCGGCCGGCTCCCGTCGATTTGACGATGACGTAGCGGAATTCGCGCACATCGGAAAAACGTCCGTCCGTTCGCACCGTATATTCGAAGGCGTTCTTGCCGGTCACCGGCGGCGCGCCGATCTTGCCGCCGGAGACCTGGACGTTCTGGTCCCTCAGGGCGGAGACGACGTCGTCGGAGGTCATGCCGTAGGCGGAGAGCTTTTCCGGATCCAGCCAGATGCGCATCGAATACTGGCGTTCGCCGAAGATCTGCACGTCGCCGACGCCGTCGAGGCGGACGAGAACGTCGCGGATGCGGTTGCGGGCGTAGTTCGAAACGTAAAGCTGGTCATAGCGATGCGAGGGCGACAGCAGGTGCACCACCATCATCAGGTCGGGTGAACTCTTGTCGGTGGTGACACCGAGCCGCTGGACTTCCTCGGGAAGGCGAGGCAGCGCGATCGAAACGCGGTTCTGAACCAGCACCTGCACCTTGTCGAGATCGGTGCCGAGCTTGAAGGTGATCGTCAGCGACATGGCGCCGTCGGCGCTGGAATAGGACGACATGTAAAGCATGTCTTCGACGCCGTTGATCTGCTGTTCGAGCGGGGTCGAAACGGTATCGGCGATCGTCTGCGGGTCGGCGCCGGGATAGGAGGTGCGCACGACGATGGTCGGGGGCGCGATCTCCGGATATTGGGAGACCGGCAATTGTGTGTAGGCGATGCCGCCGACGACAAGAAAGAGAATTGAGATGACGGCCGCAAAGATCGGCCGGTCGACGAAGAAGTGCGCGAATCTCATTGTCCGCTCTCCGCATTGGCGGCTTCAGGCGGGGTGTCCTGCCGCTCCTGCGGCAGTTCGCTCATCTGAGGCGTGATCGTCGAACCCGGCCGGGCGCGCATCAGGCCGTTGACGATGATCGTCTCGGTGCCGTCGAGGCCTTCGCGGATCACCCGATAGCCGTAGAGCCGCGGGCCGGGTCTCACGGGTTTGGTCGAAACCTTTCCTTGCGGGTCAACCACATAGACGACGCGCTCGTTCTGATCCGAGCCGATTGCCTCGTCCGGGACGAGAATGGCCTTATAGGTATTGGAGGCTGCGACCTGGACGCGGCCGAAGAGGCCTGGCTGAAGGATAAGATCGGGATTGGGCAGGCGTGCACGGATGCGGATGGTGCCGCTTTCGTTGTCGACCCGGTTTTCGGCGAAATCGAGTTTTCCCTTGAAGGGTTTGGCCGTGGGATCCGAGATCGCAACGGACACGTCGACGCCGCCGCCACCCAATTGAAGATCCTTGCCCTGCTTGCGCGCGGTATCGGCAAAATTCAGCAGGCGGCGTTCGTCGACGTCGAAATAGAAATCGATCGGATCGAGCGAAACGATGGTGGTGAGCACCGTTTGGTCGGCCTGCACCAGATTGCCGGTCGAGATCAGGCGGCGGTCGATGCGGCCGCTGAGCGGCGCTTTGATCTCGGTATATTCCATGTCGAGAGCAGCGCGATCGGCTGCGGCCTGGGCGCCGCGGACATTGGCCTCGGCGGAATCGAATTCGCGGCGGCGATCGTCCAGCGTCTGCGCTGACTGGCTGCCGCTCGATGCGAGCGACTGGGCGCGTTTATACTGCGCGTCGGCAAAGACGAGCGCGGATTGCGAGGCTTCTAGCGCCGCCTTTGCCTGGTTGAGCGCTGTTATGAACGGCCGCTGGTCGATGACGAAGAGCAGGTCGCCCTGCTTCACCAAAGCGCCATCCTCGAAATGGACTTCCTGCAGATAGCCGCCGACGCGCGAGCGGATGGAGACTTCGTCGACCGGCTGGAAACGGCCGATGAACTCGTCATTGTCGATGACATCGCGCACCACCGGCTTTGCGACGGTGACGGGAGGAGGGGCGGACGGAGCGCCTTGCGCCATCGCAGCCAGCGGCATGAACGTGGCGATGCAGCCAAGCACCAACATCTGTCGAAGTGCGTAAGTCATACCGGTCCCTCCAATCTCGACAGCCGATCGACTGCCGCCGAAGCTAAGATGAAGTGATGCTATTCGTATCTTGCTGCTGTGAACGAAGGCCTCGGCCCCCGCGATTTCCTCCGGCGTCCAATCTTGGAAAGGAAGGCCGGCACGCAATGCACATGGGAAAAATCGTAACGCTATGGAACCGGATATAAACGGCAGCGGCGAAAAATAGCAAACGCCAATTGGCTGCGGTTGCAAAATCCATCAAACGTCAGGGATGGCGTCAGCTCTCGACGATCTCGTCGCGGCCAGGCGGCAGGACGGCGAGTTCGGCCCAATCGAGCTCCTGTTCCAGCGTGTGGAAGACATCGTCGTCGATTTCGTCGGCACGGCGCATCGCTGCCAGTTTGCGGCGTTTGGCGGCAATGACGCTGCGGCGCTGCTTGTCGAGCCTGCTGACCTCGCGCGGGTGTTTGCCATCGGCGGCGATCTCGCGCTCGGAGGTGTAGACGTCCCGCAGGATGCGGGTGGCGTTGTCCTCGCCGCCTGCAAGTTCGGCCAGTGCCGCATCGATCAACGCGACCCGGGCTCTGGTGAGGTCACGATCCAAAGAGGTGTCCGGCTCGAATTTCAGGAAGCGGATCAGCGGTCCGAGCGTCAGGCCCTGGACGATGAGCGTGCCGAGAACGACTGCAAGCGCGCTGAGTAGGATGATGTCGCGATCGGGGAAGTCGATCGGCAGAGCAAGCGCGGTCGCCAGCGTGACGAGGCCGCGCATGCCGCACCAGCCGGCGAGCAGACTGGTCGCGAACGTGGGAACGGCTTGTCTGGTATAACCGCGCTCGGCGAGGAAGGTGATCGCGCGGTTATAGCAGAGCACCCAGGCCAGACGGACGAAGATGACGGTGATGAAGACCGCGGCGGCCAGGATGAGCGCGAAATTCAGCCGGCCGGGATCGAGATCGAGGACGATCTGACGGACCTGCAAGCCCATCAGCAGGAAGGCCAGCACGTTGAGCAGGAAGACCGCTGCTTCCCAGACCGAATAGGAATGAATGCGGTGGCGGGCCGTCTGGCGCTCGGGCATGTAGCGGGCGATCACCATCGCATAGACGACGATGGCGAGGATCGCCGAAAGGTGCAGCCGCTCGGCGATGATCCAGGTGCCGAAGGTGGCGACGAATTCGAGCAGGGTGCCGCCGAGCGTGCCGGCGAGCTTCAACCCGACGATCATGTAGAGGCGACCGAGGAGATAACCGAGGATGAGGCCGCCCGGCACCGCCAGCGCAAGTTCCGCCAAGGCGCCGGTGAAGAAGGCGGGGCTTGCGGCGGCGGCCACCGCGGCGCTGAAGATCAGGAGCGCCACGGCATCGTTGAGAAGGCTTTCGCCCTTCAGGATCACGTAGGTCTGACGCGGCAGGTCGAAGCGGTCGAGCATGGCGGTCGCCGCCGCCGCATCCGGCGGCGCGACGATGGCGCCGAGTGCGATGGCGGCGGCAAGCGGCAGGCCGGCCATGGTCACGCCGACGGCGGCAACGGCTGCGGCCGTGACGATCACGGCGATGGCGGCGAGCGAGAAGAGCGGCAGCCAGTTGCGCCTCAACGTCCGCGGCGGCAGATCATAGGCGGCATCGAAAAGCACCGGTGCGATCAGCAGCGCCAGTGCCAGTTCGGGATCGATCGCAACCTCGGGCGCCCAGGGCACGGCCGCGACGATGATGCCGGCGATCGCCAGCATGGTGGGATAAGGGATGCGGAATTTCCTGGAGAATTGCAGGAAGACGATTGCTACCAGCAGCAGCGTCAGCATGCTTTCGAAGAATGCCATCGCGCTCCCCAATGCGTGCCTCCGACGGAGGCTGTTCCTGCCGCGGAAAATTAGGGCGGCGCTGCGCCATGGCTACTGTCTCATGCCTCGAAAGGACCGCAGGAGGGAAGCGCGGACGGGCTCGACCGGCCTGCGGCATTTTCGTCGAGGTGGCGATTCTGCCGTCCATGCCCTTGTGCATTGCACAAGCTCAATATATCTACCGATATTATAAGTATGCTTATAAATTAACGATCGCAGGTTTTCATGAGCGCCACGCCCACACTCGGCTTCCTTCTCCACGACGTCGCACGGCTGCTGCGCAAGCGGTTCGAGCAGCGCGCGAAGTGCCTTGGGCTGACCCGGTCGCAGTGGCAGACGCTGGCCTACCTCTCGAACAACGAAGGCATCCATCAGAGCGGCCTTGCCGAAATCCTCGAGGTCGAACCGATCACCCTGGTGCGCATTCTCGACAAGCTCGCCGAACGCGGGCTGATCGAGCGGCGCCAGCACCCGACCGACCGGCGGATCTGGCTGCTCTACATGCGCGACGAGGCGCATCCGCTGCTCGCCGAAATGCGCGAGCTTGGCGACACCACCCGCGCAGAAGCGTTGCAAAGCATTACGCCCGAGCAGCGCGAGCAGCTTTTCCACATCCTATCCGTAATGAAGACGAACCTGGTTCAGGCATGCCGGAGCCCGGTCGACGAGAATGAGACGAACGATGGCTGATCAATCCCCCCTCCGCGTCGTTGCCGACGCCAATGCCAAGACACCTTTCGAAGAAAATCAAGCCAAACAGCAGGAAACGGTAGCCGAAGCGCCTTCATCCAATTCAGCGCCGGCTGTCGCCGTGGCTGCGCCTGGCGGCAACAAGGTCCGCCGCCGGCGCAGTCTCACGCGGCCGATCCTGTTCGCCCTGCTGCCGGTGGCCCTCGTCGTCGGCGGTTATTATTACGTCAATGGCGGCCAGGTGATGTCGACCGACAATGCCTACCTCCAGGCCGATATGGTCGGGCTCACCACCGATGTCTCGGGTATCGTCGAGCAGATCGACGTGCATGAGAACGAGGCTGTTAAAGCTGGGCAGGTGCTCTTCAGCCTGAGAGCCGATTCCTTCAAGATCGCGCTCGATGGCGCCAAGGCGCAGCTCGGCGTGCAGCGCAACCAGATCATGAACCTCAAGGCCAGCTATCAGCAGTCGCTGGCCGAGATCACCCAGGCGCAAGCCGATCTGCCTTATTACCAGGATCAGTTCGACCGCCAGCAGAATCTCGTCAACAACGGCAGCGCCACACAATCGGCCTATGACGAGGCCAAGCACAATCTCGAAGCCGCCCGGCAGAAGGTGACTGTCGCCAAGGCCGAAGCCGCAACCACGCTTGCCCAGCTCGGTGGTTCTGCCGACCAGCCGATCGAGGAAAATCCGCTCTACCTGCAGGCCAAGTCGAATGTCGACAATGCCCAGCGCGAACTCGATCACAGCGTCGTCAAGGCGCCGTTCGACGGCATCGTCACCAATGTCAACGCGCTGCAGGTCGGCTCCTACCTGCAGGCCTCGCAGCAAGCATTCTCGCTCGTTGCCACCGATCACCTGTGGATCGCTGCCAGCCCGAAGGAAACCGAGCTCACCTATGTCAAACCCGGCCAGACAGCCGAGATCTATGTCGACACCTATCCCGGTGTGATGTGGAAGGGCAAGGTCGAGAGCATCAGCCCGGCCTCCGGCTCCAGCTTCTCGCTGCTGCCGGCGCAGAACACCACCGGCAACTGGGTAAAGGTCGTCCAGCGCATTCCGATGCGCGTCAGCATCGAAGACACCGAGGGCAAGCCGCCGCTTCGCGTCGGCATGAGCACGGTCGTCGATGTCGAGACCGGCCATGCCCGCGGCCTGCCCGATTTCGTCAACAAGCTTCTGGGCCGGACCCAGGGCGGGGATCATGAGTAACGTTTCCGCTTCCCCGGCGACCCCGGTTGCCAATCGCGGCGCGATCACGGCCTGCGTCATTCTCGCCGTCATCATGCAGGCGCTGGACACGACGATCGCCAATGTGGCGCTGCCCTATATTCAGGGCAGCGTGTCGGCTTCCGCCGACCAGATCAACTGGGTGCTGACCTCCTATATCGTCGCGGCGGCGATCATGACGCCGCCGTCCGGATTCCTTGCCGCCAAGTTCGGCCGGAAGCGCGTGCTGCTCGTCGCCATCGCCGGCTTCGTGGCTGCCTCGGTTCTTTGCGGCCTGGCGCAATCGCTGAACCAGATCGTCGCCTTCCGTCTGCTGCAGGGCCTGTTCGGCGCATCATTGGTGCCGCTTTCCCAGGGCATTCTCCTCGACATCTATACTGTGGAGGAACGCGGCTCGGCCATGGCCCTTTTCGGCGTCTCGGTCATGGTCGGACCGGTGCTCGGACCGGTCATCGGCGGCTGGCTGACCGACAATATCAGCTGGCGCTGGGTGTTCTACATCAACGTGCCGATCGGCGCGCTTGCCTTTGCCGGCATCGTCGTCTTCGTTTCGGAAACGAGGCGGGATGCGCTCGCCAAGCTGGACTGGTTCGGCTTCGGGATGATGAGCCTGTTCATCGCCTCGCTGCAGCTCTTCCTCGATCGGGGCGAGCAGCTCGACTGGTTCTCCTCCGGCGAGATCATGCTCGAAGCGATCATCTGCGCCGCCGCCTTCTATCTGCTTCTGGTGCATACGCTGACGGCGGAGAAATCCTTCGTCAATCCGAAGCTGTTCCTCGACCAGAATTTTTCGATCAGCATGATCTTCATCTTCGTGATCGGCATCACCTATCTCGCCTCACTGGCGCTGATGACGCCCTATCTGCAGACGCTGATGGGCTATCCCGTCATCACCGCCGGCATCGTCATGGGGCCGCGCGGGCTCGGCACCATGCTGTGCATGTTCATCGTCGGGCGGCTGGTCGGCAAAGTCGATACGCGCGCGTTGCTGGCGCTGGGCCTCGGGCTGACCGCATGGGCGATGTACGACATGACCGGCTGGACACCCGACGTCTCGCAATGGACGATCGTCTCGGTCGGCTTCATCCAGGGCGCCGGCCTCGGCTTCCTGTTCGTGCCGCTGACGACGATCGCGTTTTCCACGCTGCCCGCCCATATGCGTGGCGACGGCACCGGTCTCTACAACCTGTCGCGCAACATCGGCTCGGCGGTGGGCATCTCGATCGTCTCGGCGCTGATCGTCGAGAACACGCAGAGCAATCATGAGTCGATCGCATCCTATGTGACGCCGTTCAATCATGCCTTCAACGCGGTGGCGGCGCAGGGGCTCAGCCCGGTGACGGCGGCCGGGCGCGCCTCGCTCAACGAAATCATCACCCTGCAATCGACGATCATCGCCTATATGGACGATTTCAAGCTCCTGATGCTGATGTCACTCGCGGTCATTCCGCTGGTGCTCTTGCTGCGCAAGCCGAAGGCGGCGCCCGCCGTCGATCATAGCGCCGTCATGGAATAGGCTCTGGACTTTCACGCAATTTGGGACGCAAACCGCTGCACAGTTTTGCTGGAATTGCTTAACGGAACGGCTTGCTGAGATAACGCGACCCCTGAATGCCGAAGCGCCATGGTGCCTCGGCATTTTTGGTGATGCCGATACGTTTTCCCGAGACGACAGGCACCGCAGCGGAGGGCGTCAGCGCATAGGGTTGGCGGTCGAGCAGCCTGTCGTTGATCTCAATATCGATGCCGAGCGCCTGGCAGAGTTTGCCGGGGCCGCTGCAGAGCGCGGTCAGCCTGTCGGTGCCGCGCTGCTCCATCATTAGAGGGATTCCCGTTTCCGGCTCAAGGGCGCGGATGAGCACGGCCGAGCCCGGATGGCAGACGAAGTTCAGGCACCAATACATGCCGTAAATGCGGTAGATGTAGACATTGCCGGGCCGGCCATACATGGCGCCGTTGCGCTTGGTCGGGCCGCGGAAGCTGTGCGAGGCCTCATCATCGGGAAAATAGGCTTCCGTCTCGGTGATCCGGCCGCCGGCGCCATCGACCGTGAGATGGCAGCCGAGCAGATCACGGGCAACGGCGATCGCGTCGCGCTCGAAAAACGCCCTGAGGCTTTCGCCGGTGAGCGCGCCGGCGCCGATCGCGCCCGATATCATTCCACTCTCGGTCATGGCCGATGCAGATAACATCCGGCGTACTCGCCGTCATCCCGAAACCGCTTCATGCGTTGGGCCCACCCGCCTCAGCGGCCGGCATTCGGATCGCGCATCGGGATCGAGGATGATGTGACCGAGACCGGGTCGCTCGCCGGGAAGGAATCCTCCAGACCTTCCTCCAGCTCTTCTTCGAGCAAAGCGGGATCCTTGCCGCGCGCGCCGTCGCCATGGACAGGTTCGATGGCCGCCGCAAGCAGGGTTTTGGCCCGCGAGACCGCGTTATCCGAGTTCAGTTCAGGCGTGCTTCGCAGCGTCACGGCAATGCTGTCTTCGCCTTCGCCGCCGAATTCGACAACGAAGCCGTCTTCCGTCTGGTAGACGGTGATATCGTTGAGTGCCATGGCCGCTCCCCCAAACGCTCATATTAGCAAAGCGCGTTTTCCGCGTTTTGTCGAGCGAAGACCTTCACCAGCCAGTCGATGAAAACGCGTACGCGCGGCGAAAGCTGGCGGTTGCGGGGGTAGAGCAGGGAGACCGGTGTCGGGGTCGGCGGAAAATCCTTGAGCACATGGATCAGCGTTCCCTCGGCAATATCTTTTTCGGCGTGATAACGCGGGATCTGGATCAGGCCGAGGCCCATCCTCGCCGCCGAAACATAACTTTCGGCGGCGTTGACGGTGATGGTGGCGGGAACGGTGATTTCGTGCACGGCGCCGTCGACGGTGAATTCGAGCGGCAACTGGCTGCCGGTGGCGCTGGAGCGGAAGCCGACCATGCGGTGGCCGGTTAGCCGGTCGGGATGCTGCGGCAGGCCATGGGCGGCGATGTAATCAGGCGAGGCGAGGGTGATTTCGTCGAGCATGGCGACACGCCTGATGATCATGTCGCTATCGCCGGGCGTGCCGGCGCGCAGCACGCAGTCGATACCTTCGCGAACCAGATCGACCAGCCGGTCGCCCTCGCTCATGTAGAATTCGATCTCGGGGTAAGTGTCGAGAAAGGACGGCAGGCTCGGCAGCACGAAGTGGCGCGCGAGCGTGCCGTGCACATCGACGCGCAGCAGGCCCTTCGGCCTAGCGCCGGCAAAAGCCCCTTCGGCATCCTCGATGTCGGCGAGGATCGACAGGCAGCGCTGGTAATAGGCCTCGCCGTCCAGCGTCGGGCTGACATGGCGTGTCGTGCGCTGGAGCAGGCGCACGCCGAGACGCGCCTCGAGCTGCTTCACCGCATCGGTGACGGTCGAGCGCGGCAGGCCGGTGTCTTCGGCGGCAAGGGTGAAGCTGCGACGCTCCACGACGCGGCAAAACACCCGCATGGCATCGAATTTGTCCATCTATTTGTTCGTTGTTCCCGGATAGTGATGTCGAATAATGCCTGATTATCCGTGATAGGAAAAGGAGCATCTTTTCCTCATCGAAACGCGATGAAGGAGAAAGACAATGGCTTCCAACGAAAACGGCAAGGTCGCACTGGTCACCGGCGCTTCCCGCGGCATCGGCGCGGCGGTCGCCAAACGCCTCGCCAAGGACGGTTTCACCGTTGTCATCAATTACTCCGGCAATGCGGCTCCGGCAGAGGAACTCGCCCGGGAGATCGAGCAGGCCGGCGGCAAGGCGCTGACCGAGAAAGCCGATGTCAGCGATGCGCAAGCCGTCCGCCGCATGTTCGATGCCGGTGAAACCGCCTTCGGCGGTATCGACGTGCTCGTCAACAATGCCGGCATCATGATGCTCTCCTCGATCGCCGAGACTGACGATGCCAATTTCGACCGCCAGATCGCCGTCAATCTCAAGGGCACCTTCAATACACTGAGGGAAGCGGCCAAGCGTCTGCGCGACGGCGGCCGGGTCATCAACCTCTCGACCTCCGTTGTCGGGCTGAAGCTTGAAACCTACGGCGTCTATGCCGCCACCAAGGCTGCCGTGGAAATGTTGACGGCGATCATGGCCAAGGAGATGCGCGGCCGCAACATCACCGTCAACGCCATCGCGCCCGGTCCTGTCGCCACCGATCTTTTCCTCAACGGCAAATCGGAGGAACTCGTTGCCCGCATGGCGAAGATGAACCCGCTGGAGCGCCTGGGCACAGCTGAAGACATCGCCGCCGCGGTGGCCTTCCTCGCCGGCCCGGACGGCGGCTGGATCAATGGTCAGACGCTGCGCGCTAATGGCGGCATGATCTAACGGGCTCCGTGCTCGCAATTATGTGAACGGGCTTGCGGAATTTTCCCTTACAATCCTGCGGGGAGTGCGTATATCTATTTTATCGCGAAAGAGTGGAATTCCCTGCCGCTCTTTTCCGAACCTCCACAGCCTGCCGCGCCCTTCCTGCGGTGCGACAGGCTTGATGTTCAAAGTTGCACATTGCGGTCCGTTGAAGGTTTCCCCGCCTTCCGGGCCGTATTCTTTTGGCGCTCAGAAGTCGTTCAGTCTCGCCTCCACCAGAAGCTTTACCAGCCAGTCGACAAAGACACGGACCTTGTTGCTGAGGTGGCGGTTCGGAGGGTAGACGACGTAGAGCGGCAGCGGATCGCGGCGCCAGTCCGGGAGCACGCGGACGAGGTCACCCTTTGCAATTGGCTCGCGCGCCATGAAGATCGGCACCTGCGCGATGCCGAGACCGGTCAGTGCAGCCGTCAGATAGGTGCGGCTATCGTTGACCGAGGCGATGTAACGCGGATTGGTCTCGATCACCTCGTTGTGCCGTCGAAATTCGAAGGGCAGCGTTCGGTTGTTTTGGGCGCGGAAATAGTTGACGGAATAATGATCGGCCTCCAGATCCTCCGGCCGCTCGGGCATGCCGAATTTCTCGATATAACCAGGCGAAGCACAGGTGATCATCTCGACTTCGGAAACACGTCGCGCGATTAGCGACTGATCGGCCGGGGTGCCGCCCCGCAACGCGCAGTCGACATTTTCCGCAAGGTAATCGACCGTGCGGTCGCCGACACCGAGGTCGATGCGGATATCGGGATACCGCTGATAAAAATCGCAGAGCGCGGGAACGACGATCCAGTCGGCGAAAGCGCCGGCCATTTCGACGCGCAGCCGCCCGCTCGGCAGGCTCTGCGAATTGGAGAGGCTGCCGTCGAGTTCCTCCAATTCAGAAATGATCTGGGCGGCCCGCTCGTAATAGAGAGCGCCGTCCGTGGTCACCATAACCCGGCGCGTCGTACGATTCAAAAGCTTGGTGCGCAGATGCGCCTCAAGGCCCTGGATGAGATTGGTTACCGTCGCCTTGGGCATGGCGAGCATGTCGGCGGCGCGGGTGAAATTGCCCGTCTCCACCACGCGGATGAAGACGCGCATTGCCGAGAGCTGATCCATCGGTTTGAAGTCCGCAGTTTGCGTTGCACCATTATTCGAGATATGGAACAGTGTAATCGCGATATCGCTTCTTATTCCCTGGATGGAATAACAATATCTTTTTTGTGCAAAATGCAAGCGGCAGGCGTTGTCTGCTTGTCGCTGACGCAAAAGAGACCGAAGCATGACGGTGGAATGGAAAGATATGATGCTGGATAAGGTGGCCGTCGGCCCCGTTTCCGCACGCATCTACCAGGGCGCCGATTACGGCAAGGGTCCGCCGATCGTGCTTTACCTGCATGGCGGCGCGTTTCTTGACAGCGAGACGAATGTCGACAGGCCGGTGGCGATGAGCCTCGCCAAATCAGGCGCCATCGTCGCCGCCGTCGATTACAGCACCCTGTCCGGCAACCTGTTTCCGCAGGCGCTGGAAGTTTCCTTCTCCGTTTTCACATATCTCGCCAACAAGCGCGCTGCCGGTCTTGGTGACCGCAAGTCGCTGCTCTTCGTCGCCGGCGAAGAGGCGGGCGGCAATGTCGCCGCCGGCGTGGCTCTGAAGGCCCGCGATCAGATGCCGGATGCCCTCGATGGCCAGGTCTTGATTTCGCCGCTGCTCGATCCCTTCATGGGCACGTCCTCGATCCGCAAGGCCGAAGCGATCGGCATGCGTCAGCGCTGGACGGAGGGCTGGAGCCATTACTTAAGCGGCGGCGGCTGCCACCCTTATGCGGCGCCTTGTCTCTGTTCGCGTCTTTCCGGCGTCGCGCCGGCGCTGATCTTCACCGCCGAGGACGATCCTCTGCACGACGAAACACTCGGTTACGGTGCCCGCCTGAAAAAGGCCGGCGTCGGTGTGCGCCAGCATGTTCTTCCCGCCGGGACGGGCTGGCCCTCGATTTATGGTGGGAAATCCGCAGGAGTGCCCGACTGGCAGGAGCATGTCAGCCGCCATTTCGGAAGCTTCCTTCGGGATGTAAGCGTCCAACCGCAATTGCATTGAAGATGATCTGATATTTCGGCGGCTTGGGGCCGCAAGGAGAGTACTGATGACGTCCAGAAGTAAGCGCTGGGCCCTTGTGGGCGCCGGCATGGGCCTTATTGCGTCGGTTTCAGGCGCCGCATTGTTTTTCGAACTGCCGATGAGCACGACCGCCACGGCCGCGTCCGCCCCGGCGCAGCCGCCTGCCGTGCCGGTGACGGTTGCCGTCGTCGCGGCGCGTGACGTGACAGCCTGGGAGAGTTTCTCCGGCCGGCTCGAAGCTGTCGACCGTGTGCAGGTTCGCTCCCGCGTCGCCGGCGCCATCCTGTCGGTGGCCTTCCGCGAGGGGGCGCTGGTCAAGCAGGGCGACCTGCTCTTCACCATCGACCCGGCTCCCTACCAGGCGAGCGTGGCGCAGGCGCAGGGCCAGGTCGCTTCGGCCGAAGCCAAGGTCAGCCTGGCGCAGACCGAGCTCGATCGCGGCCGCAGGCTTTCCGACAACCGCACCATCTCCCAGAGCGATCTCGATCAGCGCCAGAGCGCGCTGGCCGAGGCGCAGGCAGGGCTGCGTTCGGCGCAGGCCGCACTGCAGTCGGCCCAGCTCGATCTCGATTACACCCAGGTGCGTGCGCCGGTTTCCGGCCGCATCGGCAAGATCGAGGTGACCGCCGGCAACCTGGTTGCGGCCGGCTCGGCTTCGCCTGAACTGACGACGCTCGTTTCGGTCGATCCGATCTATGCGAGCTTCAACGCCAGCGAAGAGATGGTGACGCGCGCGCTTGCCGAGCTTCCGCAGACCGACAGCGCCCTGCCGCCGGTCGAGCAGATCCCGGTCGAGGTCGGTACGCTTGCCGACAGCGGCACGCCGATCAAGGGCAAGCTGCAGTTGATCGACAACGAGGTTGATGCCTCCAGCGGCACCATCGGCGTGCGCGCTGTCTTCGACAATCCGGGTGGTCGTCTCATCCCCGGCCAGTTCGTACGGGTGCGCATGGGCCAGCCGAAGGCCGAGAACAAGATCGTCATCAGCGACCGCGCCGTCGGCACAGACCAGGACAAGAAGTTCGTCTTCGTCGTCGATGCCGAAAACAAGGTCGCCTATCGGCAGATCCAGCTCGGCACGCTGTCCGACGGTCAGCGTGTGGTCGAAAGCGGTCTGGACGCCGGCGAAAAGATCGTCGTCAACGGTCTGCAGCGCATCCGTCCGGGTGCCGTCGTCGTACCGCAGATGGAAGAGAAGGTCGCGACCGCGCAGTAAGACTTCGCCTTTCCCTCCCGGGCGAAGGCGATGCCTTCGCCCCAGGGGAATGCCAATACCCGAATTGATATGACCCGCCGGCGGCTCCCAAACCGCCGGAGAGGGACGTTGCATCCATGTTCACCCCGGAGAGGGCTTTGAAATGAACATCTCCAGATTCTTTGTCGACCGCCCGGTCTTTGCCGGCGTTCTCTCAGTCCTCATCGTGGTTGCCGGCTTGATCGGCCTGCGCGCGCTGCCGATTTCCGAATATCCCGAGGTCGTGCCGCCGTCGATCGTCGTGCGCGCCACCTATCCCGGCGCCAACCCGTCGGTCATCGCCGAAACGGTGGCCACACCGCTCGAAGAGCAGATCAACGGTGTCGAGGGCATGCTATACATGTCCAGCCAGGCGACGTCGGACGGCGTGCTCAACGTGACCGTCACCTTCAAACTCGGCACCGACCCCGACAAGGCGCAGCAGCTGGTGCAGAACCGCGTTTCGCAGGCCGAACCACGGCTGCCGGCGGAAGTCCGCTCGCTGGGGATCACGACGGTCAAGAGTTCGCCCAACTTCATCATGGTCGTCAACCTTGTCTCCGATGGCGACAATCACGACATTACCTATCTCCGCAACTATGCGACGCTGAATATCAAGGATCGACTTGCCCGCATCGCAGGCGTCGGTCAGGTGCAGGTCTTTGGCGCCGGCGATTATTCGATGCGTGTCTGGATCGATCCGCAGAAGGCTGCCGAGCATGATCTCGCCGCCAGCGATATCAGCAACGCCATCAGCTCCCAGAACGTCCAGGCCGCGGCCGGCATCATCGGTGCATCGCCGAGCCAGCCGGGTGTGGACCTGCAGCTCAATGTCAATGCCCAGGGCCGCCTGCGCACACCCGAGGAGTTCGGCAATATCATCGTCAAGACGGGCGCCAGTGGCGAGATCACCCGCCTTCGCGACGTTGCCCGCATCGAGCTCGGCGCCGCAGACTATACGTTGCGCTCGCTGCTCGACGGCAAGCCGGCCGTCGCCGTTGCCGTGCTTCAGGCGCCCGGTTCGAATGCGATCGAAATCGCCGATAATGTGCACGCCACCATGGATCAGCTGCAGCTCGCCATGCCGGAGGGGGTTAAATACGAGATTGTCTACGATACGACGAAATTCGTGCGCGCCTCGATCGAGAAGGTCATCGACACGCTGCTCGAAGCCATCGCGCTTGTTGTTCTCGTCGTCATCCTGTTCCTGCAGACATGGCGCGCCTCGATCATTCCGCTGATCGCGGTTCCGGTATCGATCATCGGCACCTTCGCGGTCATGTATGTCTTCGGCTTCTCGATCAACGCGCTCAGCCTGTTCGGGCTGGTGCTGGCGATCGGTATCGTCGTCGACGACGCGATCGTGGTGGTCGAAAACGTCGAGCGCAATATCGAACAGGGGCTGTCGCCGCGGGCCGCCACCTACAAGGCGATGAAGGAAGTCTCCGGTCCGATCATCGCGATCGCGCTGGTCCTCGTCGCGGTCTTCGTGCCGCTCGCCTTCATCTCCGGCCTGTCCGGTCAGTTCTATCGCCAGTTCGCGCTGACGATCGCGATCTCGACCGTCATCTCGGCATTCAACTCGCTCACCCTCTCTCCGGCGCTTGCAGCCCTTCTCTTGAAGGGGCATCACGCGCCGAAGGACTGGCTGACACGATTCATGGATGCCATCTTCGGCTGGTTTTTCCGCGGCTTCAACCGGGTCTTTGGCGCCGGCTCGAATGCCTACGGCAAGGGTGTGGGCGGATTGCTGTCGCGCAAGAGCATAGTCATGGTGGTCTACCTGGCGCTGGTCGGTGCGACCTACAGTCTGTTCAGCACGGTCCCCGGCGGCTTCGTGCCGTCGCAGGACAAGCAGTATCTGATCGGTTTTGCCCAGCTGCCGGATGCCGCAAGCCTTGACCGCACGGAAGACGTAATCAAGCGCATGACCGATATCGCGCTGGCGCAGCCGGGCGTTGCCAATGCGATCGCCTTCCCGGGCCTTTCGATCAACGGCTTCACCAACTCCTCGAATGCCGGCATCGTCTTCGTGACGCTGAAGGATTTCGAGGAGCGCAAGACACCGGATCTTTCGGGTGGTGCCATCGCCATGGCGCTGAACCAGAAATTCGGCGCCATCCAGGATGCCTTCATCGCCATGTTCCCGCCGCCGCCGGTCAACGGTCTCGGCACGACGGGCGGTTTCAAGCTGCAGATCGAGGATCGTGCCGGCCTCGGTAACCAGGCGCTCGACGAAGCGACCAAGGCCGTGCTTGCCAAGGCCTATCAGACGCCTGAGCTTGCCGGGCTGTTCTCCAGCTTCCAGATCAACGTGCCGCAGCTCTATGCCGATCTCGACCGCGCCAAGGCCGAGCAGCTCGGGGTTTCCGTCACCGACGTCTTCCAGACGCTGCAGATCTATCTCGGTTCGCTCTATGTGAACGACTTCAACGCCTTCGGCCGCACCTACAGCGTCCGGGTGCAGGCCGATGCGAAATTCCGCGCCCAGCCGGAAGATATCGGCCAGTTGAAGGTCCGTTCCGCATCGGGTGAGATGATCCCGCTTTCGGCCCTGCTGAAGGTGCAGCCGAGCACCGGTCCGGAGCGCGCGAACCGCTACAACGGCTTCCTCGCCGCCGATATCAACGGCGGTCCGGCGCCGGGCTTTTCGTCCGGCCAGGCGCAGGCGGCTATCGAGAAGATCCTGCATGAGACCCTGCCGGCAGGCATCGACTTCGAATGGACGGATCTGACCTATCAGCAGATCCTTGCCGGCAATTCGAGCGTCGTCGTTTTCCCGCTGGCGCTGCTGCTCGTCTTCCTGGTGCTTGCCGCCCAGTATGAAAGCCTGACGCTGCCGCTTGCGATCATCATGATCGTGCCGATGGGTGTGTTGGCCGCGCTGACAGGCGTCTGGCTCACCGGTGGAGACAACAACATCTTCACCCAGATCGGTCTGGTGGTGCTGGTCGGACTATCGGCGAAGAACGCGATCCTTATCGTCGAATTCGCCCGCGAACTGGAGTTCGAAGGCCGGACGCCACGGGAGGCCGCGGTGGAAGCCAGCCGTCTCCGTCTTCGCCCGATCCTGATGACCTCGCTGGCCTTCATCATGGGTGTCGTGCCGCTCGTCGTCTCCACCGGCGCCGGCGCGGAGATGCGCGCGGCCATGGGTGTCGCGGTCTTCTCGGGCATGATTGGCGTGACCTTCTTCGGCATCTTCATGACGCCTGTCTTCTACGTGCTGCTGCGGCGGCTGGCGGGCAACCGCCCGCTCGTCCAGCACAAGCCGGACGAACACAAGGAAGAAGAGGCTGAGGTCATCCGGCTCGCGGCGGAATAAACGGAATTCAACCTTCCTTTGTCGAGTAAATCGGGCGGGAACTTCGGTTCTCGCCCGTATCGTTTTGGGGCCGATGCGGCATCAAAACGGTTGCAACGATGGGTGAGGGGGTTATCAAAGACGAACAACAGTTGGGAGGACTGAATGACAGGTTCGAGCAGAGGTCATGGTGGCAGGCGGATCGCCTTTCTCGGTACCGGGCTGATGGGCGCGCCTATGGCTCGCCGGCTGCTCGGAGCGGGCTTTGCCGTCACCGTCTGGAATCGCGATCCCGGCAAGGCTAAGGCGCTGGCAGCGGACGGTGCGGTCCTTGCGGAAACGCCCGGGGATGCCGTTTCGGGGGCTGATGTCGTCATCACCATGCTGACCAACGCCGAAGCCGTCGGAAACGTTTTGTTCGACCGCGGCGCGGCCGATGCGGTGGCGTCCGGCGCTATCGTTATCGACATGAGTTCAATCGCCCCACATTTTGCCCGTGATCATGCGGCGCGGCTTGCTGAGCGCGGCATCGCTCATGTCGATGCGCCGGTTTCCGGCGGCGTCGTCGGAGCGGAGGCCGGTACGCTGGCGATCATGGCGGGCGGCGACGAGGCGGTGATCGAAAAGCTTCAGGACGTCTTTGCGCCGATGGGGCGTGTCACCCGCGTCGGCCCAAGCGGATCGGGTCAGCTTGCCAAGCTTGCCAACCAGCAGATTGTCGCAGTGACGATCGGCGCCGTTGCCGAAGCGATGATGCTGATTGAGGCCGGCGGCGGTTCGCCGGCCGCCTTCAGGGACGCCATTCGCGGCGGCTTCGCCGAGAGCCGTATACTTGAACTCCATGGCAAGCGCATGGTCGAGCGGCAGTTTACTCCAGGCGGTTCGTCCAGCAATCAGCTGAAGGACCTGAACGCGGCCATGGAGACCGCCGCCGCGCTGTCGCTGACGCTGCCCCTGACTGCGGCGGTCCATGCCGAATTCAGCGAATTCGTCGCAAACGGCAATGGTGAGAAAGATCATAGCGGCCTGCTCCTGCATCTCGAAGAGAAGAACGACCTGCCGGGAGGCAAGAGGTGACCGACAGCCATTCTCCGAAGCGGCGCCTGCGTTCGCAGGATTGGTTCGACAATCCCGACCATATCGACATGGCAGCGCTCTATCTCGAGCGTTTCATGAATTACGGCATCACGCCGGAAGAGCTGCGTTCCGGCAAGCCGATCATCGGGATTGCCCAGAGCGGCAGCGATCTCACACCTTGCAACAGGGTGCATATCGAGCTTGCCAGGCGCGTGCGCGACGGCATTCGCGATGCCGGCGGCATTCCGATCGAATTTCCCACGCATCCGATCTTCGAGAACTGCAAGCGCCCGACGGCGGCACTCGACCGCAATCTCGCCTATCTCGGCCTCGTTGAAATCCTCTACGGCTATCCGCTCGACGGCGTCGTGCTGACGACCGGCTGCGACAAAACCACGCCTTCGGCGATCATGGCGGCGTCGACGGTCGATATTCCGGCGATCGTGCTGTCCGGCGGGCCGATGCTCGACGGCTGGCACGAGGGGGAACTGGCAGGCTCCGGCACGGTGATCTGGCGGATGCGGCGAAAATATGCGGCAGGCGAGATCGATCGGGAAGAATTCCTGCAGGCTGCGCTCGATTCGGCTCCATCCGTCGGCCATTGCAATACGATGGGCACGGCTTCGACGATGAACGCCCTTGCCGAGGCACTCGGCCTGTCGCTGACCGGTTGCGGCGCCATTCCGGCCGCCTACCGCGAACGGGGCCAGATGGCCTACCGTACCGGGCGGCGCGCTGTCGAGATCGTCTTCGAGGACCTGAAGCCGTCGGATATTCTGACCCGCGAGGCTTTCCTCAACGCCATCCGCACCAATTCGGCGATCGGCGGTTCCACCAACGCACAGCCGCATCTGGCCGCGATGGCCAAGCACGCCGGCGTCGAGCTTCATCCCGACGACTGGCAGGTGCACGGCTTCGATATCCCGCTGCTGGCCAATGTCCAGCCGGCGGGGGCCTATCTCGGCGAGCGTTTTCATCGCGCCGGCGGCACGCCGGCGATCATGTGGGAATTGCTGCAGGCCGGAAAGCTCGATGGCGGCTGTCGTACGGTGACGGGCGGGACGATGGCCGAGAACCTGCAGGGCAGGGAAGCCCGGGACCGCGAGGTTATCCGGCCATTCGGCGAGCCGCTGAAGGAGCGGGCCGGCTTCCTCGTTCTGAAGGGCAATCTCTTCGATTTCGCGATCATGAAGATGAGCGTCGTCTCGGAGGATTTTCGTCGGCGCTACCTTCAGGAGCCGGGCCGCGAAGGCGTCTTCGAGGGCAGGGCGGTGGTTTTCGACGGGTCCGAAGACTATCACCGGCGCATCAACGATCCTGACCTCGGCATCGACGAAAATACCATCCTCGTCATCCGCGGCGCCGGGCCGCTCGGCTGGCCGGGTTCGGCTGAGGTTGTCAACATGCAGCCGCCGGATCACTTGCTGAAACGCGGCATCAGCAGCCTGCCGACGATCGGCGATGGCCGCCAATCGGGCACGGCGGACAGCCCCTCGATCCTCAACGCCTCGCCCGAAAGCGCTGCCGGCGGCGGTCTCGCCTGGCTTCGTACCGGCGACATCATCCGCATCGACTTCAACCACGGGCGCTGCGACATGCTGGTCGACGATACCGAGATCGAACGGCGCAAGGGCGACGGAATTCCGCCGGTGCCGGCGGATGCGACGCCATGGCAGCAGATCTATCGTCGCTCGGTGACGCAATTATCGGACGGCGCGGTTCTCGAGGGGGCGGCCGAATTCCGCCGGATTGCGAAAAATCCGCCGCGGCACAACCACTGATCCTGGAGGGCGCCGCGGACTGCAAGTTCTTTGATCCAAAAGGGGAAAATCGTAACGGACGGTTCACCTAATGACTAGTTCGATCATCGGGACAAGGCTTCATTAATGCCAGCTTGAGACCATATTGCAGTTATGGAAGCTTCTAAGGCTGAGACCGCGTTGCCAGAAAATCGACCCACACGATCCGAACAAGAGTTTCAGGATCTTCTGCGCCGGCTCGAACTCGCTCTCGATGCATCCCGGATCGGTGTCTGGGAGCACAGCATCGCAAAGAACGAGATCTTATGGGATGCGCAGATGCACCGTCTCTATGAGACCGGCGAGACATGCCGGGAGGTGCCTGCATGGTTGTGGTCGAATGCGATCCATCCCGACGATCGCGAGCAGGCCGAACGCGACTTCGACCTGGCGATCGCCACGCGGGGCGCCTATAATTCGCAATTCCGGATCGTGCTGCCGAACGGCGAAATCCGCCATCTGCGCTCACGCGCGCATTTCTACGTGGATGCCGAGGGGCTGCCCTCGTTCATCGGCGCCGAATGGGATGTCACCGCCGACGTCCTGCTCAATGCTGAACTCGCGGGCCAGAAGATGGTGGCCGAGGCGAGAGCGCTGGCGCTCGAGGCAAGCAATGCCCGCATCGAGCATGTCGCCGATCACGATTATCTCACCGGCCTGCCGAACCGGCGCCTTCTCGACAAGCGGCTCGCCGAGCTGCCGGCCGACAGGAGCATCACGACGCTTGGCGTGCTGCATCTCGACCTCGACCAGTTCAAGCAGATCAACGACAGCCACGGTCATGCGGCAGGCGACGCCGTGCTCAGGGCCGCAGCCCTTCGCATCACCGCGGCCATTCCCGCAAATGGCATGGTCGCCCGTGTCGGCGGCGACGAATTCGTCATCGTGCTGGTCAATTTCAGCGATCTCACCGAGCTGAAGCTGATTACCGACGACCTTCAGCGCCGGCTGCGCAAGAAGATCCGCTTCGGTCAGGAGATGCTGCAATCCGGGGCCTCGATCGGCGTTTCCTGGAGCGGCGATCGGCGGGCGCGCAACCTGCTTGCCGAATCCGATCTGGCGCTCTACCAGGCCAAGAAGCTCGGGCGCAACCGCGTCGAACTCTTCACGCGGCAACTGCAGGAGGATCTGCGCGCCAAGCGTCGCCTTGCCGAGGAGCTGAAGCTCGGGCTGGAGCGCGGCGAGATCGTTCCCTATTATCAGGTGCAGCTCGATGCCCGGACGCGTGAGGTCATCGGCTTCGAGGCCCTGGCGCGCTGGAAACATCCGGAGAAGGGCGTGCTCGCTCCGGGGGTATTCCTGAAGATCGCCGACGAGCACGGGCTTGCGGCCGAGATCGATGCGGCGATCCTCAAAAACGTTCTCGAAGACCGGTTGTTCTGGCGGTTGCAGGGCCTTGCGGTTCCGCGCATCGCCGTCAACATCTCGGCGTCGCGCCTTGCCGATCCGGCGTTGCTCGGCAAACTGAGGAAACTCGACATTCCGTCCGGCGTGATCGTCTTCGAACTGGTCGAGACGATTTTTCTCGACGACAGCGACGAAAAACGGCTCGATCATATCGGCGATATCAAACAGATGGGCATCGACATCGAGATCGATGATTTCGGATCCGGCCATGCCTCGCTCATCGGTCTCGTCAAGCTGCGGCCGAAGCGGCTGAAGATCGACCGGCAGCTGATCGCCGAGGTCGTCACGTCAGCCGAGCAGCGGCGCTTGGTGGGTTCGATCGTGGAAATTGCCAAGGCGCTCGATGTCGAGGTGATCGCCGAGGGCATCGAGACCGAGGCGCATGCCGTCGTGCTGGCGCAGCTCGGCTGCGATGGCCTGCAGGGTTACGCGTTTGGTTATCCCGCACCGGCGGCCGAGACGGCTCGCCTTTTCTCACCGATGGCGAGCGGGATCGAAAAGCAGAAGACCGCGATGGGCGGAACGATCCGATGATCCGTTAGCGGCCGGCGGCGTCGACAGCGTTTACTCGCGCTCGCAGGAAGGTAATTGGCGCGCAAGTAATTTTCTTGAGCTTGCATCGGCATTGTTTCATGGTAATGCGGAAACCAAGCTTTCTGCATTGCACCGAAAAATGATTATACGCGTCGTCAAGACCATGAGCGCGGCTCTCCATCATTCGCAGCTGCAATCGGGGAGCCGGGAACCTGACAATTGCTTTGCCGTTGCCGGGATGGACTTGCGGGACATTCAATCTGGGAAAGTCGCATGAATTCGGAATTTGCCGTTCGTTCAATGCGGCCCGGCGAACTGGAACTCGTGCTCGAATGGGCGCGTCAGGAGGGTTGGAACCCGGGCCTTGACGATTCGCTCGCATTCCTGGAGGCCGATCCGTCGGGTTTTTTCGTCGGCGCCATTGGTGAAGTTCCCGTCGGTTCGATCTCCGTCGTCAAATACGGCGAGAGTTTCGCCTTCCTCGGCCTCTACATCGTCCATCCCGATTTCCGCGGCAAGGGTTACGGCAAGGCGATCTGGGAGGCGGGCATATCAAGCGTGGGGGACCGCACGATTGGCCTCGACGGCGTCGCCGCACAGCAAGACAACTACCGCAAAGCCGGCTTTGAACCCGCCTATTCCACCACTCGCTACGGCGGCGTTGCCACCACCTTGCCGGTCTCGGCGCTTGTCGCGCACCCGGTCATGGATTCGCGTCTCGAAGGTCTGCAGCGTTATGATTCGGCGATCTTTCCGCAGCCGCGTGACGGCTTCCTTGCCGCCTGGTGCACCGCTCGCAAGGGCCGTCGCTCGGCGGTGGTGCGCAAGAGCGGCAAGATCCGCGGTTACGGCACGATCCGCCGCTGCTACGAGGGTTATAAGATCGGGCCGCTCTTTGCCAACGATGCCGACAGCGCCGCAGCACTGCTTGCCGAATTGATCCCCGAGGCGAAGGGGGCTGCTCTCTTCATCGATATCCCCGCGGAGAACTATGAGGCGGTGGCGCTTGCCGAAGGCCTCGGACTTCGACCGGTGTTCGAGACGACGCGCATGTATCGCGGGCCGGCGCCGGCCACTCCGCTCAAGCATGTCTTCGGCGTGACAACGCTGGAGCTTGGCTAGTCTACAGGTGAGGCGGGCGCCGTCGGAGCCGAGGCTTTCGGACGGCCTTTTTCGGCGATGGCAATGCCGCCCAAGGTCAGTGCCAGCGCGATCATGTGGAAGGACTGCAGCCTCTCGCCGATCAGGGCGACGGAGAGCAGGGTTCCAAACACCGGCACGAGATTGATGAACAGGCCGGCGCGATTGGCGCCGATCGCCTCGACACCCTTGATATAGAGGATCTGCGCCAGCAGCGACGGGAAGGTCGCCGTGTAGAAGGTGATGACCCAGCCGGCCTGATCCGGCCATTGCGCGGCACCCCGGCCGGCTTCCCAAAGGAGCAGCGGCACCGAGGTCAGCATGGCGCCGAGTGCGGGGAACGCCATCAGCGTGCGCCAGTCGACGGGCGGCTTCCAGCGCAGGAAGATCGTGTAGACCGAATAGGCGGCAATGGCGATGAGCATCAGCCCGTCGCCGCGGTTGAGGCTCAATTGCAGCAGCGTTGTCAGGTCGCCGTGAGCGGCGGTCAGAGCGACGCCGATCAGCGTCATACCGAAGCCGAGACATTGCGCCAGCGAGATGCCGGTGCGGAAGAACATGAAATTCAACAGGAAGATCAGCATCGGGATGCCGGCCTGCTCGATGGCGACATTGATCGCCGTCGTGTATTGCACGGCCGAATAGAGCATGGCGTTGAAAAGTGTGTAGCCGATGACGCCGTAGAAGAAGAGCAGCGGCAGGTTCTTCCTGGCCACCGGCCAGTCCCTCTTGAGCTGCGGCACCGAGATCAGCGCGATCAGCATCACAGCGATGAACCAGCGCAGGAAGGTCAGCATCATCGGACTGATATGGCCGACTGCGAGCTTGCCGGCGACGGAGTTGCCGCCCCAGCAGAGGGTGGCGACAACGAGGCAGATGTAGGCCGTGGCTTGCAAGAGCGCTTTTCCCGTCTTTCCGCGACCGCCGAGCGGCGTTTTGTGACGGGCAATAGCCTGCCAGCTGCTGATTTGTCACGTAAAAAGCCCAATCACCTGTGACAACAGGGTCGCTTTCCCAAAAACAAAGCTTTATAGATGCGCGGGTTTGAGCAGGTGCGCGGTTTTCCGCCGGTAACAGGAAGAGTTGGATGACGAACGTAGTCGTGGTCGGTTCGCAATGGGGTGACGAAGGCAAGGGCAAGATTGTCGACTGGCTTTCGGAGCGCGCGGATATCGTTGTGCGCTATCAGGGCGGACATAATGCCGGCCATACGCTCGTCATCGACGGCACCAGCTACAAGCTGTCGCTGCTGCCGTCCGGCGTCGTACGTCCGGGCAAAATGGCGGTGATCGGCAACGGCGTCGTCGTCGATCCGCATGCGCTGATCGCCGAGATCGGTCGGCTGGAAGCACAGGGCGTGACGGTGACGCCGGAGAATCTGCGTATCGCCGACAATGCGACGCTCATTCTGTCGCTGCACCGCGAGCTCGACGCGATGCGCGAGGATGCGGCGTCGAACAGCGGCACCAAGATCGGCACGACACGCCGCGGCATCGGCCCCGCCTATGAAGACAAGGTCGGCCGCCGCGCCATCCGGGTGATGGATCTTGCCGATCTCGACAGCCTTGCCGGCAAGGTCGATCGTATTCTGACGCATCACAACGCACTTCGCCGCGGCCTCGGCGTCGCCGAGGTCAGCCACCAGACGATCATGGACGAACTGACCTCGATCGCCGATCGGGTGCTGCCGTTCCGTGACACCGTCTGGCTCTTCCTCGACAAGGAGCGCCGCAAGGGCTCCCGCATCCTGTTCGAAGGTGCGCAGGGCAGCCTGCTCGACATCGACCACGGCACTTATCCTTTCGTGACCTCGTCGAATACGGTGGCCGGTCAGGCCGCGGCCGGTTCCGGCATGGGGCCGGGCTCGCTCGGCTATATCCTTGGCATCACCAAGGCCTATACGACACGCGTCGGCGAAGGCCCGTTCCCGACAGAGTTGAAGGACGCGATCGGCGAGTTCCTCGGCGAAAAAGGCCATGAATTCGGCGTGGTGACCGGGCGCAAGCGGCGCTGCGGCTGGTTCGACGCGGCCCTCGTGCGCCAGTCGATCGCCACCAACGGCATCACGGGCATCGCGCTCACCAAACTCGACGTGCTCGATGGCCTCGAAGAACTAAAGATCTGCGTCGGCTATATGCTTGACGGCGAACAGATTGATCATCTTCCCGCAAGCCAGGGAGCGCAAGCTAGGGTCGAACCGGTCTATATCACGCTGGAAGGCTGGAAGGAATCGACCGTCGGCGCCCGCAGCTGGGCGGACCTGCCGGCACAGGCGATCAAATATGTTCGCCAGGTCGAGGAACTGATCGGGGCGCCTGTCGCGCTCCTTTCCACCAGCCCGGAGCGGGATGACACGATACTTGTGACCGATCCGTTTGAGGATTAAGCTCACGGGTCACTGTGGAGGATAGTTCGGTCGGGTGCCGGACTTCTTGAGAAAGTACTGATGGCGGATTTTATTGCAGTTATTCGGCGAGCCGTTGACGGCCTGGCTGAAAATACCCCCGAGATGCGGGTGAAAGTCTACGAACGTGCCCGCGGCGCAGTGCAGCGGCAGCTCGAGAACATGAAGCCGCGTCCGCCGGAAACCATGCTGCAACGCCAGCTCGACAAGCTCGAGGCCGCCATCCGCGAAGTGGAAGGCGAACATTCCGAGGCGCTGCCGCTCGATGAGCCGGTTGCTGCTGTCACCGCGCCGGAATTCGTCGAAGAACAAACGGTTCACGACGAAGGCGAACCGGCGCCAGCATCGGAGACGGCCGTCGAGGAGCCTGTCGACGAAGCCGATGCGGAACCGCAGGCGGCCGAGGCCGCCGTCGAGCGCGGTCATGTGGAAGCCGCCGCGCCCGAGGACGCCGAGGAAGAGGTCGCCGCCGAGGAGCCCGTTTCCGAGGAGATAGCTGTTTCCCCGGAAACGGCTGTTTCAGCCGAGGCGCAGGTTTTGCCGGAGGTACCCACTCCGGTCGAGTCATACTGGCATCCCTCGCATGAGGAGGAAGCGCCGGCCGAGGAATGGCATGCCAGCGAGGCGCGCGACGTTGCTGTCGAAGAGGCGCCGACCGAGCATGACGTCTGGGAGCCGCCTGCCGGGCATCGCAGCCAAGAAGCCGACGAATATCATGCTGACGAGCAGCATCCCGCAGAAGAGACCGCGGCCGAGCCGGCGGCGGTGGAAAGCGAAGAGCCGGAGGCCGGGGAGGCTTACGAACCCGCCGCGCCGCTCCAGCCAATCACGCGCGGCATAGAACATGCTTCCAACCGGCTGGTGGAGCCGGTCGCAGATTTCGATCGTCCGCAGGAGTTCGTCGAGCACAGCCGCGAGGAGCCGCTGCAGGCTGACGCGGCTGCCCATTTCGATCCCGTCTGGTCCGAGCCTGCCGCCGAAACGCCGGCTCCGGCGCCGAAGGACGCGGAAACCGAATGGGCGGAAGAGGAACTGCGGCAATATTCGCAGACGGCGCCGGCCACCCCGGATACTTCGGCGCGTGCCTTCGAGGAGGTGATATCGAGCCTCGAAAAAGCGGCACCTGCGGCCGTCATGCCGGCGGCCAAGGAAAGTTTCTCCTGGGAGACCGCAGCCTTCGACGATCTGCCGCCGATCGAGGCCGGCAACAACAAGAAGGCGCCGGTCGCTTCGCATTTCGATGATGTCGATATTTTCGCGGAAGTGCACAACGGCAAGCCGGCGGCTGCCGGCGTCGCGCCGAGCGAGGACTGGCGCGAGGCGAAGGCGCTGCGCGGCTACGACCGCCGCGGCCCGGTCGCGGCTGACGACGACGACGCCAATCCGGCGATGGATATCGATCAGATGGTCGCATCCAAGCTGCAGGGCAAGAATTTCCGGATGGAGCCGAAGCGTCGCCGCTTCGGTATCGGCACGGTGATCACCCTTATCTTCGCGCTCATCCTGATCGGTGGCGGCGCCTATGCCGGCTGGATGAACAGAGAAGCGCTGGTGGCGATGGTCGACGGTCTCGTCAGTTCGGCACCGTCGCAGGCGACCAGGAACGAGGCGGCGACGCCGCCTGCCGGCTCCGCCACACCTGCCGAGCCGGGCGCGGCAACGCCGGCCCAGCCGACCACGCCGGAAGCGCAGAATACGCCAGTGGCGCCGGCCCAGCCGAACCCGAATCCGCAGGTGGCGTCAATGAACAATGACGGCGCCGCGGCCAATTCGAAATTCACCCAGCGGCTGCTGACGGATGGGACCGAGGTCGACAGCGGACCGGCGACGGCGCCGGGTACACTGACTGCGGAAGGAAAATCGGTCGCCGAACAGAATGTCGCGGCAGCGGACACGCCGCCTGCGGCCGCGCAGGGCGATGTCGCGCCGGCCGAAACGCCGACGCCGAACGGCCCGGTGGCTTCGCCCCAGCAGACCGCCCCCGTCGGCTCGTCGCAGAAGATGTTCCTCTATGAGGAGCGTATCGGCCAAAGCTCGCCGACGGCGATTGAGGGATCGGTCATCTGGAGCGTGCAGCACGAGGCCGGCCAGGGCGGCCGGCAGGAGGCGACGGTGCAGGGCAACGTCACTGTGCCGGAGCGCAATCTCTCGGCTCTCGTCACCTTCAAGCGCAATTCCGATCCGTCGCTGCCGGCAAGCCATCTCGTCGAGATCGTTTTCTCGCTGCCGCCGAATTTCGAAGGTGGCAGCATCGACAGCGTCCAGCGCATCTCGATGAAACGCACCGAGCAGGACCGCGGCGACGCGCTAATCGCGGTTCCGGCCAAGATCACCGACGATTTCCACATGATCGCGCTTAATGACTATCCCGATGCGCGCAAGGCCAATCTCGACCTGATGTCGACCCGCAGCTGGATCGATATCCCCGTCACCTATCGCAACGGCCGCCGCGCGCTGCTGACGATGGAAAAGGGCAATACGGGAACGGATGCCTTCAATACCGCGATCAAGGAATGGACCGCGCTCGGGGATGTGTCGACGAGCCAGTGAGGTGGTCAAGGAGTTCCTTGCGCTCAGCGCATTCGCGGCTCTGCCGCTCAGGCCCCTCCATCCACCTGCCGGCACCGACCGGGGTCGAGCCACGGGTCTCGACCCGTCCTTCGGACCCCCGTAGACGGGCGAAGGGGGGTCGCCGCAGCCTCTCCGTCCCTCGCTCAGCTCTCGCATGGCACGTCCCCTCGCCCCGTTTTTACGGGGAGAGGGTTAGGGTGAGGGGCAGCTTTTCAAACAAAAACGCCACCTCCCGCGTAAGGAGATGGCGTTCCAATTCTTAAAGTTCAGCCTTATCAGGCCGTGGCTTCGACGACGCGGACGGCCTTGGCGCGTTCCTGGGCTTCCTTGCGGACAGCGTCCTGCACCTTTTCGAAGGCGCGGACCTCGATCTGGCGGACGCGTTCGCGGCTGATGTCGAATTCCGTCGACAGGTCTTCCAGGGTCACCGGATCCTCGGCGAGGCGGCGAGCTTCGAAGATACGGCGTTCGCGCTCGTTCAGCACGCTCATCGCTTTCGCCAGCATACGCCGGCGGGTGTCGAGCTCGTCCTGTTCGATCAGTACGTCTTCCTGGCTGTCATGGTCGTCCACCAGCCAATCCTGCCATTGGCCGCTGTCGCCTTCCGCCGCCTTGATCGGCGCATTCAGCGAGGCGTCGCCGGACAGGCGGCGGTTCATCGAGATGACCTCCTCCTCCGAGACGTTCAGCTTGGTGGCGATTTCGGAGACGTGCTCCGGCTTCAGGTCGCCGTCATCGATCGCCTGGATGCGGCCTTTCAGCCGGCGCAGGTTGAAGAACAGGCGCTTCTGATTGGCGGTCGTGCCCATTTTCACGAGCGACCACGAACGCAGAATATATTCCTGGATCGATGCCTTGATCCACCACATGGCATAGGTGGCAAGGCGGAAGCCGCGCTCGGCATCGAACTTCTTGACGGCCTGCATCAGGCCGACATTGCCCTCGGAGACGACTTCGCCGATCGGCAGGCCGTAGCCGCGATAGCCCATCGCGATCTTTGCAACCAGGCGAAGATGGCTGGTGACGAGCTTATGGGCGGCATCGCGATCGCCATGCTCGGCATAACGCTTGGCCAGCATGTATTCCTGCTGCGGCTCGAGCATCGGGAACTTGCGGATTTCGTCGAGGTAACGATTGAGACCGGCTTCGCCGGCGGTAATGGACGGCAAGGTATTTCGGGCCATAGTGCACCCTCCTAAGTGAATTCCGGTTCCCGTTGGAAACGCGTCCTCGCGTTAAAAATGGCAAACCGGGACATGCGGCTCTACTGCGAGCCCGCACTAAGTCAATATACAGATAAGTGTGGCGAAACGGCGGTTCAAGGTGCCGCTCACGTAGCTGTGAGAGGGGTCGGAGAGGACGCCTCTATCCCCGCAATGCCTCGACCAGTTCCACCATATCATCGGGTAGCGGCACTTCGAAATGCATGATTTCGCCGGTGCGGGGATGCTCGAACTGCAGCATGAAGGCGTGCAGCGCCTGGCGGTTGAACCCGTTGACGACCTTGCGGATTTCCTCGGGCAGGCGGTTGGCCTTGGTCTTGAAGCCGGCGCCGTAGACCGTGTCGCCGAGCAGCGGATGGCCGATATGGGCCATATGCACACGGATCTGGTGGGTGCGGCCGGTTTCGAGATGACACTCGACCAGCGAGGCAAGCGCCGTCGCGTCCGGGTTCTCTTGGAAGCGTTCGATCACCTCGTAATGGGTAATCGCCTCGTCGGCGTCATGGCTGTCGGGGCGCTTGACGGCGCGGCGCGTGCGATCGCCGGTGGCGCGGCCGAGCGGCGCGTCGACCGTGCCGGTCAGCGAGCGGGGCCGGCCCCAGACGACCGCCTGATAGGCGCGCTCCAGCGGCATGGTGCGGCCATGATCGGCAAACTGGAGCGAGAGGTGGCGATGGGCAATGTCGTTCTTGGCGACGACCATGACCCCTGTGGTGTCCTTGTCGAGGCGGTGGACGATGCCGGGGCGGCGCACGCCGCCGATGCCGGAGAGTGTCGCGCCGCAGTGATGGATCAGCGCGTTGACCAGCGTCCCCGTCCAGTTGCCGGAGCCGGGATGGACGACGAGACCGGAAGGCTTGGAGATGACGATGAGGTCTTCGTCCTCATGGAGGATGTCGAGCGGAATGTCCTCGCCCAGCGGCGTCGGGTCTTCCGGCTCGGGCAGGGTGATCTCGAAACTATCGCCGTTGCGCACCTTGCGCTGCGGATCGGTGACGGGTTCGCCGCGCAGAAAAACCTGGCCGTCCTTGATCAGCGCCTTGATGCGGCTGCGCGAAAATTCCTCGCCGACCTGTGCCGTCAGCCAGGCGTCGAGCCGGCCTTCGGCGGTTTCATCGGCAGTCAGGACTTTTCTATTGCCGGCTGCTTGTTTAAAGGGGTCGCTCAAGACGCTTCTTCTCCGACGTATTTTTTTAGAACGGGACGCACAGATGACAGCAATCGAGCCAGACGACCAGGAAGAGAAGCCCCTTGATCCGGCGATGGAAAGTGTCCGGCGCAAGATGGTCCGCCTGCAGATCGTTTCCGGCGCCATCATGTTCGTGAGCCTTATGGCGGTCTTCGGCGCGGTTGTCTACAAGACGATGCGCGAGCCGAAGCAGACGGCGGCAGCCGTTTCCGCCGCCGGCGTGCCCTCGGATGCGCCGCTTGCGGCGACAGTTTCGTTGCCGCTCGGCTTCAAGGTGCAGTCCACCTCGTTTGCGGCAGGGCAGATCCTGTTTTACGGCGAAACGGCCGAGGGCAAGAGCAAGGCGCTGGTCTTCGACATCGCGACCGGCCGCACCGTCGCCGACGTCAGCGTCGCGGGCAATTGAGGCCGGCATGGCCGCCGTCCCGATCGCCATCGACAGCGCCGACGATCCGCGCATCGCCGAATTCCGCAATATCCGCGAGCGCGATCTAACGGGCCGGGAAAACCGCTTCATCGCCGAAGGCACCGTCGTGCTGCGCATGCTCGCAGAAGCGCATGCGCAAGACCGCGGCTTTTTCGCCGAAAAGATCCTGCTGCTGCGCAACCGCGTCGACGGCGTGCTGCCGATCCTGGAGCGGCTGCCGGCCGACGTGCCGGTCTATGTCGCCGAGGCCGATGTGCTGGACGGCGTCGTCGGTTTCCATCTGCATCGCGGCGTTCTGGCGCTCGGCCGGCGGGAGGATAGCGGCGAGGCGGCACTTCTCGACGCGCTGCCGGAACGGGCGCTGGTGCTCGTTGGCTGCGGCATTTCCAATCATGACAATGCCGGCTCGATGTTTCGCAATGCGGCGGCCTTCCGGGCGGATGCGGTGCTGCTCGACGAAACCAGCTGTGACCCGCTCTATCGCAAGGCCCTGCGTGTCTCGGTCGGTTCGGTGCTAAGCGTTCCACACCGGCGCAGCGGCAAGGCGCTGGATGTGCTCCTTTCGCTTGCCGAACGGGGCTTCGCCATCTGGACGCTTTCGCCGCACGGCAAGACCGATATCCGCGCCATTCCCGCCTCGCCACGCATGGCGCTCGTCGTCGGCACGGAGGGGGAGGGGTTGCCGGAGGCGCTGCTGGCGCGCTTCCAGAGCGCGCGCATCCCGCAGTCGGAGGAGCTCGACAGCCTCAACGCCGCGACGGCGACGGGGATCGCGCTGTTTTCCATGGCGTCGGCGATGGGTCGGATCTAAAGCATGTCGCGCAAAAGTGCGCCGCGGTTTTGCGGCAACGACATTCGTAAAAACAACGAGCTAAAGCGCAAGGAGCGAATCTGAAAGATCGCGACGCGCTTTAGGGCGCAAGCTCCAGGTGTTTAGTCCCGGCATTCGCCAATGATGGCGAGCCGAGCGCCTTTTCAGACACGCCGCGGATCGGCGATGATCGCTGCTGCCCTGTCGGCAAGGCTGAGGCGATCGTTTGGGTTCTTTTCCGTACCGTCGGCGAGAAGCGTGCGGATCGGCGAGGACGGGCCCTCGTTGAGTGCGGTCAGCGCCACCATATTGGCGGCGATCGAGGCGATTTCCTCGCGGATCGCGTCGTCGCGCCCGGTTACCGCCTTTGCCTTCTGCAGCCGCTCGGCAAGGGCGGCGCTGCGCTTGCGGACATCCTCGCCGATCTCAGACGTGACAACGGCGGTGTCCGGCATGGTTGTTGTCGTATCTTCGGCCGTCAGTTCCGCCGGCGGCTCCGCAACCATCCCGGCAAGGCCGGCCTCGCGCAGCACGCGGTTGACCTTGCGGATCTCGGCATTGGCGGCCTTCAACTGCTCCTTCAACTTGGCGATCTCCTGCTGGCGGCGAGCGACCAGGGTTTCCTTTTCGGCTGCGGAAGCGCTGTCGCGCGCGGCATTGTCCTCCAGGCGGATCACCATGTGCTGCTGCTGCGTCAGTTTCTGTTCGGCATCCTTGGCCCGCTTTTGCAGCAGGTTGACGTCCTGGCGCAACGTGTCGCGTTCGTCGCGTAGCGCGTTGGCGCGGAACTTCAGGCTCTCCGCCTCGGTTTCGCGTGCGGCCAGATCGATCCTCAGCCCGTCGGTCTGTTCACCGAGCTTGCTCAGCCGTGTGCGCATCGTCGCCAGTTCGCTCTCCTTGTTGGCCACGGACTGTTCGGCGATATGGAGATTGGTCTTCAACTGGCTGATATAATTTTCGTCCTTGCGCAGACGCGAGCGCTGCTCGGCGGCCTCGACATGCATCTCGCCGATCTGAGCCTGCAATTCGCCGATCTCGGCGGCAAGCCTACCGGCATCGACGGCGAGCGCGTCGTGGCGAAGCTGGAGCGACAGGGATTTCTCGCGCTCGCGCAGCAGGTCCTGGGTGGTGCGGGCATTCTCGGCGGCATAGAGGGCGCGCACCATATCCTTCTGGGCGCGAACCTCCTGCGGGCTGAGCGGCATGGTCGCCTTCAGGCGGTTCTCGGTATACCAGACGATACGGCGGTGAACGGCGGGCGAGACAAGAAAGACGAGAAAGGCCGCGGTCAGGAAGCCCAATCCGAACAAAAGAGCATATTCGATCACGGCGCGGCCATCGATTCGAAGGTTGATAAGAGGTCAGCCGCGATGATTAAGCACGCATGACGCATATGGGCAAGGCCGCCGATGCGGACGGCGGCGCTTTCCGGTGGCTTTGCGGCCTCAGAAGGGGTTCCAGGTCGGAGCCTGGGTGATCTTGAGGTAGCCGACATTGACGCCCAGGCGGGCGCCGACGCCGGTGCGGATCGGCACGACCAGCACGTCGTTGTTCTTGAGCAGCGTCATGCCGAAACCGGCGATCACATAGGCCGAGCCGCTGACGCCGCCGAAGCGGGCATAGATGCCGTTGACGGAGGGCAGGTCGTAGACCAGCATCATCACGCGGGAGCCCTGGCCGCCGTAGTCGAGGCCGAGCGAGGGACCCTGCCAGTAGAGGTTATGTTCGCCGGCGTTCTTGGTGTTCAGCTGGCCTTCGCCGTAGGTAAGACCGGCGATGAAGGCGCCGCCGCCTTCCTGTCCGAGAATGTAGCCATTCGGCAGGCCGTATTTCTGGAAGGCACTCTCGACGACTTTGGCAAGTCCGCCGCTGGCGGAGCCGAAGAAGGAGTGGCCGGCATCGACGATTTCCTGCATCGTGTACTGGCCGTTGTCCTGGGCGGAGGCAGGTCCGGCGACCATCAGCGAGGAAAAGACGAGGGCCGAAAGCAACCTGCAGAAGCCGATGGCTCGGTGCGGAAATTGAGGGCGCATGGTGTCATCCGTTCGTCGTTTGGCTGGGAGCGGGCAACCGCTCGCGGCGATTGGTGCATTTTGCGCCGATGATCTTAACAATCGGTTTACCAAATATGGTGTCATTATGGCACCGAGTACGATCGCAAACTTCGCGCAATTTTGATGAAGCATATTCCCGGGCGCGATGAACTTGCCGCCCCTCAGGAGACGATGATGTCCAAGAACCCCAATCTCACCTTGTCCGGCCCGGATCTGGCCGCGCTTCTTTGCAGCCGCGTTTGCCACGACGTCATTTCACCGGTCGGTGCGATCAACAACGGGCTGGAACTCCTGGATGAGGGTGGCGCCGACGCCGATGCGATGGACCTGATCCGCACCAGCGCGCTCAACGCTTCGGTCCGCCTGAAATTCGCACGCCTCGCTTTCGGCGCTTCGGGCTCTGTCGGCGCTTCGATCGATACCGGCGAGGCCGAGCGCGCAGCCAAGGATTTCGCCATCGCCGAGAAGAAGACCGAAGTGATCTGGAACGGGCCTCGCGCCATCGTCGCCAAGAATCGCGTCAAGCTGCTGCTCAACCTCTTCCTCGTTGCCTATTCCGCAATTCCGCGCGGCGGCGTGCTCGAGGTAACGCTTGAGCATCCCGAGTTCGATGCCAGGTTCAAGCTGACGGCCAAAGGCAAACTGATGCGCCTGCCGCCGAAATTCGTCGAGATATCGACCGGCACGATCGAGGAAGCGATCGACGCGCATTCGATCCAGCCCTATTACGCCGTGCTTCTGGCGCAGGAGTGCGGAATGACGCTTGATCACAGTGCCAGCGCCGAAGAGCTGGTGTTCACGGCGGTGGCCGCGGCGGCCTGATTTCGCACGGGAACGGGTGTCGGTGACCGTCCGGTAACGATTCCTTAGCCTGATGGACCTATCCTCCAGGGTTGTAAGAGGCCTCTTGCTGCGACGAATGCGGGGGGCAAAGGAGCGCCCATGCAAAGGTTCATGATCACCGATAATTCGGATATCGTCCGCAAGGTCGGCAAGCGCATTCTCTCCGAACTCGATTTTCTCGTCAGCGAGGCCTCCAATGCCGGCGAGGCGCTGCAGCGCTGCCAGACGGAGCTGCCGGAATATCTGATCGTCGATTCCGGCATGGAAGGCGCCCTCGACCTCATCGCCGCCATCCGCGCCATGGATGGTGGCAAAGAAGTCAAGATCTACTACTGCGTCGTCGAGGCGGATCTGAAGAAGCTGATGGCTGGCAAACGGGCCGGCGCCACCGACTTCCTGCTGAAGCCGTTCGACCGCAAGATCCTGACCGCCGTCTTCGGAAACCGCGCGATCGCTGCCTGACGGCAGGCCTCTTCCCCTACAGCGTGATGGCGAACGTGCAAGCACGTTCGGCCGCCGGCACTCCGTTTCCTTGATCGAGACGGAGAAGGTTTTACCGCTCATCCAGCCCCAGATCTCTCTTTATCGGGCGGCTTCTCATTGGCCAGGCAGAAACGAAAAATCCCGCCGGAAGGGCGGGATCTTCGTTATCCGATAAGGGGGATCGGAAAAATCAGGCGGTTTCGGCGTATTCGGCACCATCCGGCTCGCGCAGAACGTAGCCGCGGCCCCAGACGGTCTCGATGTAGTTGGCGCCGCCGGCAGCGTTGGCAAGCTTCTTGCGGAGCTTGCAGATGAAGACGTCGATGATCTTCAGTTCCGGCTCGTCCATGCCGCCGTAAAGGTGGTTCAGGAACATTTCCTTGGTAAGCGTGGTGCCCTTGCGGAGCGAAAGCAGCTCCAGCATCTGGTATTCCTTGCCCGTTAGGTGGACACGCTGGCCGCCGACTTCGACAGTCTTGGCATCGAGGTTGACGATCAGTTCGCCGGTCATGATGACCGACTGAGCGTGGCCCTTGGAGCGGCGGACGATGGCGTGGATGCGGGCGACGAGCTCGTCCTTGTGGAAGGGCTTGGTCATGTAGTCGTCGGCGCCGAAGCCGAGGCCGCGAACCTTGTCTTCGATGCCGGCCATGCCCGACAGAATGAGGATCGGTGTCTTGACCTTGGACAGCCGGAGCGTGCGAAGCACTTCATATCCGGACATGTCGGGCAGGTTCAGATCGAGAAGGATGATATCATAATCATACAGCTTGCCCAGATCGACGCCTTCTTCACCCAGATCGGTGGTATAAACATTAAAACTTTCTGATTTGAGCATCAGCTCGATGCTCTGCGCCGTCGCGCTATCATCCTCGATGAGAAGTACCCGCATAATTATCCCCTTTACCGCCGCCGAAAGGTGGTCTGGCCCCCTACACGATACCGAACACGCTACGTGATTTGGAAGCTGCCACGAAATGGTTAACAAATTCTAATTCACTCTGGCAAGGAGTATCGAATTTATTAAATATTTTTTCCATTTCTCTGTTTTCCAATAGGAATCTCAAATGGCGCTCCTAATCTTTAACATTAGGAAATGGCGCTAAGTGATTCATCCGACTCGCCAATGAAAAGGTTCGAACTTAATGCCGCGGCATTTACCGACCCTTAAATCATCGGGCCTATCATTAACGATGCCCGTAAACGAAAGGTTACCAGCGGTAGGTATTTGTTAATATCGCAGGAAATTTTTTAGCAAACCGTGTCAAAGCGGCGCGCAGGGCGGTTTCAAGTTGAGCCGGGGTCTCGCATCACGGGAGTAATGCGTATGAAGTCGCGAGAGAGTCTCGTTCGCCTGAAAGAGTTCCAGGTGAACGAAAAACGACGTCAATTGCAGCAATTGCAGATGATGATGTCCGAATTCGAACGGATGACGAAGGATCTGGAGAGCCAGATCGTCGTCGAGGAAAAGAAGTCCGGTATCTCAGATCCGAATCACTTTGCGTATCCGACCTTCGCCAAGGCCGCGCGTCAGCGGGCCGACAACCTGCAGGTTTCGATCAAGGAACTGAAGATGCAGGAAGAGTCGCTGGAAATGGCGCTCGAGGAGATGCAGGCGGAATATGCAAGGGCGACGGCGCTGGAAGAACGTGACACCAGCGCCCGCGCAAGGGCGTAAGAGAAACAGCGGGCGCCGGCTTCGGCGCCCTGGCGATCGCCACTGAGAAGCCATGTATGACGGGCGCGCTGTCCGTCATACATGGCTTTTGGTGTTTCCACCTTTTAACGTTTGCATGCCGTCCGCCTGCGGATCAGTTCACGACGTCCTGCCATTCCGGATGGCGCTGCGCCTGCGCCTTGAAGAAGGGGCAGAGCGGGATGATCTTCCAGCCGCCGGCGCGGGCAGCTTCTACCGCATAGAGCGCCAATGCCTGGCCGACGCCCTTGCCGCGCAGCGCATCGGGAACGGCCGTGTGGTCGATGATGATGAGTATCGGCGATGCGCGCGAATAGGTCATCTCGGCTTCGTGCCCATCGACCTCGGCCGCATAACGGCCGCCGGAGGCGCTTTCCTCGTTTCGAATGTCCATTGTCTTTCCTCGCGGAGGGATGGGGATATTGTCGCAGGCGACGGTGACACGGCGACGCGATCGTGCCAAGCCGGCGAGGCAATGACTGGAGGAGACGGAGTGTTCAAGAAATATGTCGGGTCGGCGCGAGGTTCGGGCCTATGAGCGCGCTTTCGATGATCCGCCCCATTCTGCTCGTTGCCGCGCCATTCCTGCTGGCACTCGGCCTCATCCTGCCGCTGGTCCGTTTCGAAACGCTGTATCTCTTCGATCAGACCCCGTCGCTCATAGAAATCGTCGTTTCGCTCTGGCAGGGCGGGGATGGGCTGCTGGCGGCGATCGTCGCATTGGTCTCGATCGTGCTTCCGCTTCTGAAGATGGTCGGGATCTCCGCGGAAGCGGCAGGTGCCAGCGGTGGGGCCGGCAACCTGTTTTATCGTCGCGTCGTGCCGCATCTGTCCAAGTGGTCAATGATGGACGTGCTGCTGGTCGCGATCGTCATTGCGGCGGCGAAGACAACGGGGCTGGCGGATGCCTTCACGCAGCCGGGCCTCTGGTGCTACGCGGCGTCGTCAATGATTTCGGGCCTTCTTCATTCCCTTACGGGAGATGCGTCCGGCCCGAAATAAATCTCGATAATGGCGTGCGATCAGTGACGATATTGCTGGATGCGCGTGGTGCGCAGGCCGGCGAGACCGTGGCTGTTGATCGACGATTGCCAGGAGAGGAACTCTTCGACCGTGAGCGTATAACGCTCGCAGGCCTCTTCCAAGCTTAACAGGCCACCGCGAACAGCCGCGACAACCTCTGCCTTCCGCCGGATCACCCAGCGCCGCGTATTGGGCGGCGGAAGATCCGCGATCGTCAGGGGGCTGCCATCGGGGCCGATGACATATTTCACTCGGGGACGTATCATTTCGGTCATTGGACTCTCTACACAACGCAAGACCACGGAGGCCACTCTAGCCTGCCACATTTAAAAATTGCCTAAGCCCTTCGTAAGACTTTGATAACAAATTTAGACGCCCCAGCGAGCCGGCGACCTGGGACGGCCACCTGCCGCGCTGTGATTTTGTCGCGACCTGCAATAGGGGGCTTGCCGAACAAATATAACTGATGTCCCGAGACGAGCTTTGTCGTGGCTGACATAGGGATGAGCGCCAGGCATCTCTCTCTGTTCTTCCCGCTCTATCCGGCCGGCTCGCGCTTTTGACGCTTGGTGCCCTCGATATGCGGAGCAAAACCCGTATTAGCCGATACTCCGGCACGCAACCTCTCGCTGCCGGCGGCGACGTCTGGCGAAGCAGGCGACACGTCGTATGAAGATGAAAAAAGGCGAGCATGCGCGCGGCGATTGCATTGAGGATGCTGGATTTTTCGCCTTCGCGGACCGGTCGCGCCGGCATCTCGTCGAGTGCGGCAAGAAACGGCTTGGCGAGATCGCAAAGTTTGCGGGTTTCGATTTTTTTCGGCTCCCGGCTTTCTCCCGAAAATCGGTTCATCGGCAGCCGGCAGGAAAGCCTTGAGCTTTTACCGGGCCGCCGATTTTCTTCATCGTAGCCGACTGGTGGCCGCGATGAAGCGGATGATCGGGCCGATCTTCAGTGGGGGGCGTTGGCGGGCGGCGGCGCCGACAAACACCGCCGCTTTAACCCGCTTTTTAGATGCATGCGTTGAAGAATTTTTCGTCTGTACGCTCGCACGACGCTGATCTGAAACAATACATCTTCGCCGTCAGACGGGTATTCATGTCCACGCCGGCGCAGGTAATGGCGCGCGGCGCGAAATCGCATGCGGCTCGCAAAGCAGCGACGAGATTGCGATCATTCTCGGTCTCGTCGCATATGGTGGGGATTGTCCAAAAAGCGCGATGCGCAAGCTCGATGCGGTCAGCCGCAGGAGGCGGCCTGTAGAGCATTCAGGGACCGGTTGCCGTGAGGCAGCCGGTCCCTTCTCACAAATCTTAGAAGCCTTTTCCGCGGGTCAGCTCGGATACGACAGTTCCGGCAATGATGCGGATATCCATCACGATCGAGAAGTTGGCGACGTAATAGAGATCGCTGACGATGCGGGCACGCGCCTTGGCCGGACGATCGGTCGGGCCGCGCAGGCCGCGCATCTGAGCAAGGCCCGTCATGCCGGGGCGCATGGCGTGGCGCTGATGGTATTCCGGGACGAGTTCTTCGTAGAGCATGCCGCCGGCGCGCATGCCGATTGCATGGCAGCGCGGGCCGACGACGGACATGTGACCCATCAGCACGTTCAGCAGCTGCGGCAGCTCATCGACGTTCGTGCGGCGCAGGATGGCGCCGACCCGGGTGATGCGCGGATCGTTCTTCACCGTCTGGGCAATACCCGAGACATCGCAGAGATCGGTGCGCATCGAGCGGAACTTGTAGACCTTGATGGTCTTGCAGTTCTTGCCCCAGCGGGTCTGCTTGAAGAGCACCGGTCCCGGGCTGTCGAGCTTGATCAGCAAAGCGACGAACAGAAGGAAAGGGGCAAGGACGAGGAGGGCGCTCAACGACGAAACGATGTCGAACGCCCGCTTCAGGACAAGATCCATCCACGGCGCCTGCGGCGCATCGCTATGGATAACAGGGGTCTGGATCTTCAGACCCGGCAGCTCGCGGCGGCTCGGCCTGAAGGACTCATTCGAAATGGTGTTGTTTAGTTCCGTGATGCTCAAGGATCGTACTCTGTTGTCTTCGAGGGGCGCGGCGGCAAAAGGCGATCAATGGTTAACCCTGTCACCAGGGCTGCACTCAGGTCTTGGTAACCCTACTAAAACGGAAAAATGCGACAATTGTGTAATGGTGTCCAGAGAAATATCGCATTGCAATAAATCTTTCGCATCTGCGTTAAGTTGAGGCAAGCTCATGATATTTCGTTAATAATTGGAATTTCGTCAAGGTTTCTAGGCCTTTGGCGAGGGCTTCCGGGGGTAGTCGAACGTGTTGGATCGGCACGCGACCGACGGTCGTTATGGGGTGTTTTTAACCAATTCCGACGCGAATTTTTTCTAGCCGGGATGCTCGGTCGTTCCCAAACTGTGTCGGAATATGACAAAATCAAGGCGGGATCGGTGACAATCCGGCGCGGGAAAAGTGGAAAAACAGGGTTCAGGCCGAGAATCAGCCAGTCCGGCCGGCTGTTTGCGAATCACTCTCTGACCGCCTGCCGGGGCTCCGGTCGCGTGGATAGCTGATAGTTCCGGGATTGGTGCGGGTTGTTACGCCGGTTCGAGGACGCGTTTCGTGCCGCCCCAGGAGATGAAGTTCGGGTTGGCGAAGTCGAAATCGGCTGCTGCGCCCGTCTTGCCGTAGGTCAGCGGCGCTCCGTCGAGCGTCACCGTCGAACCGCCGGCGGCGCGCAGCACCGCATCGCCGGCCGCCGTGTCCCATTCCATCGTGCGGGTAAAGCGCGGATAGACGTCGGCCTTGCCTTCGGCCAGCAGACAGAATTTCAGCGAGGAGCCGATATTGGTGCATTTGGAGATGGAGTGGTGGGCGAGGAAGCTTCCGGTCTCGGGGCTGTTGTGGCGTAGGCTGGCGAGCGCCAGCCTATCGTCCGGCTGTTCACGCACGGTGATCGCACTGCGCGCACCGACGGTGAATTCGTTGGTGACGACGAGCCTTTCGGCGTGGCCGCGTTCGCCCGAGAAGGCAAGACCGAGTGCCGGGGCGTAGACGATGCCGGCCACCGGGGCGCCATTCTCTATATAGGCGATATTCACGGTGAATTCCTGCCGCCCATCGACGAATTCTCGCGTGCCGTCGAGAGGATCGACCAGGAAGAAGCCGCGGCCGGCGATGTCGGGCACTTTTCCGGCGGCGACCGATTCTTCGGCGACGACGGGTATTTCGGGATAATCTCTGGCGAGATGAGCGAGGATGATGCGTTCGGCCTCCTCGTCGGCGACCGTGACCGGACTTGCATCCGCTTTCATGGCGACCGGGAAACCTTGGCGCAGGACCGTGATGATGGCCTTGCCGGCTTCGAGTGCCGCCCGTTCAAATGTCCTCAGCATTGTCCTTTTGCCGTTCGCCACGCGGGCCGAGCACCCCACTGTCGCCCGTCCGCAAACCATCCCTGTCACCAGATACTCGATGTCACCAGATACTCGATATGGTGTTTCCCGACGCGCCTTGCATCCTCGTCACGCAGTTCCACGAAGCTACCATAAGTTTTCAGCCTTGTCAGACGAAGAAGGGCATTTGCTCGTGAAATGGTATTCGCAAAAGCGCCTGGCTTCGGGTCTGAATTTGCGCCATCTTCCAATTCTATGGAATAGCTTGCGCAACAAGCGGCATCGAGAAATCGTCGGCGATATCTCCGAACCGTTAACTCAGTGGCAGTTTCTGATCAAAAACAGGCCTTTCTTTGCCGATTTTCTGTGGATTTTGGTTCAAAATGCGCCACTTAGGCCTGTTCTGACAAGAATTTGTCGGAGTAAATCCTTTTTGTCTTCACATTTCCACTGAAACCGGTATGCATTCGGCCTATGAGGTTCTCCGAAACGGGGAACCGAAGAACCAAAAAGAGATGCAGCCTGTTCGGCTCGCATCCAGGGGAAAACGACATATGGAGTATTTCGTCCAGCAGCTCTTCAATGGGCTGACGCTTGGATCCATCTATGGCCTTGTGGCTATCGGCTATACGATGGTTTACGGCATTATTGGCATGATCAATTTCGCCCATGGCGATATCTTCATGCTCGGTGGCTTCGCCGCTCTTATCGTCTTTCTCGTCCTTACATCCATCTTCGCAGGTCTCCCGGTGGCAATTCTGCTGCTGGCGATGCTTGTCGTCGCGATGCTGATGACGAGTTTGTGGAATTGGACGATTGAGCGCATCGCGTACCGCCCGCTGCGCGGTTCCTTCCGCCTGGCGCCGCTGATTACGGCGATCGGCATGTCGATCGTGCTGTCCAATTTCATCCAGGTGACGCAGGGTCCGCGCAACAAGCCGATCCCGCCGATGATCAGCTCGGTCTATCAGTTCGGCAACATCTCGGTGTCGCTGAAACAGATCGTCATCATCGTGATCACGGTCGTGCTGCTCGCCGTCTTTTGGTACATCGTCAATCGTACCGCACTCGGCCGTGCCCAGCGCGCCACCGAACAGGACCGCAAGATGGCGGCACTGCTCGGTGTCAATGTCGACCAGACGATTTCCATCACCTTCGTCATGGGTGCGGCGCTGGCTGCCGTCGCCGGCACGATGTATCTGATGTATTATGGCGTCGCGTCGTTCGCCGACGGTTTCACGCCGGGTGTGAAGGCCTTTACCGCAGCCGTTCTCGGCGGCATCGGCTCATTGCCGGGCGCCGTTCTCGGCGGGTTGATGATCGGCCTGATCGAATCGCTGTGGTCGGCCTATTTCACCATCGCGTACAAGGATGTCGCGACCTTCGCCATCCTCGCTTTCGTGCTGATCTTCAAGCCGACGGGTATCCTCGGACGGCCGGAAGTCGAGAAGGTATAACGTCATGGCAAACATTGAAAATTCTGCAGGCAAGCCCGATGCCGGACTTGTCCGCAAAGGCCTTACCGAAGCCCTCTTCGCCGCCATCCTGTCGTTCGGTATGTTCGTTCTCTATGTCGGCCTCAAGACCGACCAGAACATCAACAACGAGCTGATCATCGTCCAGCGCTGGGGGCTGCTTGCGATCTTCGTCGCTGTCGCCGCGATCGGCCGCTTCGCCACGGTGGTTTTCCTGCGGCCGCATCTCGACAGCCGCAAGCTGGCAAAGGCGAGACAGGGCGAACTCCCTATCTCCACCGAGAAGAGCTTCTTCCACCGGCATTTCCTAAAGATCGCGCTGATCGCCCTGCTGCTTTATCCCATGGTGGTGGTGGCGATCAAAGGCCCGCAGGGTTCGCTGACATATGTCGACAATTTCGGCATCCAGATCCTGATCTATGTGATGCTTGCCTGGGGGCTGAACATCGTCGTCGGCCTCGCCGGTCTGCTCGATCTCGGCTATGTCGCCTTCTATGCAGTCGGCGCCTATTCCTACGCGCTGCTGTCGAGCTATTTCGGCCTGTCCTTCTGGGTTCTCCTGCCGCTTTCCGGCATTTTCGCCGCACTCTGGGGCGTCATCCTCGGCTTCCCGGTGCTGCGCCTGCGCGGCGACTACCTCGCCATCGTCACGCTTGCCTTCGGTGAAATCATCCGCCTCGTCCTTATCAACTGGACGGATGTCACCAAGGGGACTTTCGGTATCTCGAGCATTCCCAAGGTGACGCTCTTCGGCATTCCCTTCGACGCGACGGCCGGCGGCTTTGCCAAGGTTTTTCACCTTTCGATGTCCTCGGCTTACTACAAGATCTTCCTTTTTTACCTCATCCTGGCGCTCTGCATGCTGACCGCCTACGTGACCATCCGGCTGCGCCGCATGCCGATCGGTCGCGCCTGGGAAGCGTTGCGCGAAGACGAGATCGCCTGCCGCTCGCTCGGCATCAATACGGTGACGACCAAACTCACGGCCTTTGCGACGGGAGCGATGTTTGCCGGTTTCGCCGGCTCCTTCTTTGCTGCCCGTCAAGGCTTCGTTTCGCCGGAATCCTTCGTCTTCCTGGAATCTGCCGTCATCCTCGCCATTGTCGTCCTCGGGGGCATGGGTTCTCTGACCGGCATTGCGATCGCCGCAATCGTCATGGTCGGCGGCACCGAGGCGCTGCGCGAAATGGACTTCCTGAAAGTGATTTTCGGGCCGACTTTCACGCCAGAATTGTATCGCATGCTGATCTTCGGCCTCGCCATGGTCGTGGTCATGCTGTTCAAGCCGCGCGGTTTCGTCGGTTCGCGTGAACCGACCGCCTTCCTCAAGGCGCGCAAGGCAATATCCGGAAGCTTCATCAAGGAGGGCCACGGTTGATGAGCCCCGTTACCAACACGATGTCCAGCGATACGCTGCTCAAGGTCGAGCACCTGTCGATGAAGTTCGGCGGCCTGATGGCCATCAACGACTTCTCCTTCGAAGCCAAGCGCGGTGACATCACCGCGCTGATCGGGCCGAACGGTGCCGGCAAGACCACCGTCTTCAACTGCATCACCGGCTTCTACAAGCCGACGATGGGGATGATCACGCTTAACCAGAAGAGCGGCAAGCAGTATCTGCTGGAGCGGCTGCCGGATTTTCGCATCACCAAAGAAGCCAAGGTGGCGCGCACCTTCCAGAACATCCGGCTGTTCTCCGGCCTGACGGTTCTTGAAAACCTGCTCGTCGCCCAGCACAACAAGCTGATGAAGGCGTCGGGTTATACGATCCTCGGCCTCGTCGGCATCGGTCCCTACAAACGGGAGGCGGCTGCATCGATCGAGCTAGCCCGCCATTGGCTCGAGAAGGCCGATCTGATCGATCGCGCCGACGATCCGGCAGGCGATCTGCCCTATGGCGCCCAGCGGCGTCTCGAGATCGCTCGCGCCATGTGCACCGGTCCCGAGCTGCTTTGCCTGGACGAACCGGCCGCCGGCCTGAACCCGCGGGAATCGGCAACGCTCAATGCGCTGCTGCAGAACATCCGCGCCGAAACCGGAACATCTATCCTGCTCATCGAGCATGACATGTCGGTAGTGATGGAAATCTCCGACCACGTCGTCGTGCTCGAATACGGCCAGAAGATTTCCGATGGCACGCCGGATCACGTCAAAAACGATCCGAAGGTCATCGCGGCCTATCTCGGTGTCGAGGATGAAGAAGTGGAAGAGGTGATCGCAACCGTCGAGCAGCTCGAAGGAGGAGCAAACTGATGGGCGATGAAGTAATGACGGGTCAACCGCTCCTTCAGGTGAATGGCGTCGAAACCTATTATGGCAATATTCGTGCGCTGGCCGGCATCGATGTCCACGTCAATAAGGGTGAGATCGTCAGCCTGATCGGCGCCAACGGCGCCGGCAAGTCGACGCTGATGATGACGATCTGCGGCAGCCCGCAGGCCCGTACTGGCTCGGTCGTCTTCGAGGGCCGCGACATCACCCACATGCCGACCCACGAAATCGCTCGCTTGCGCATCGCGCAGTCGCCTGAGGGACGCCGCATCTTCCCGCGCATGACGGTTCTGGAAAATCTCCAGATGGGCGCCGGCCTCGACAATCTCAAATATTTCGCCGAGGACGTCGAGAAGATCTTTGCGCTCTTCCCGCGCCTGAAAGAACGCCACGCCCAGCGCGGCGGCACGCTTTCGGGCGGCGAACAGCAGATGCTGTCGATCGGCCGCGCGCTGATGGCACGCCCGAAGCTGCTGTTGCTCGACGAACCCTCGCTCGGCCTTGCGCCGCTGATCGTCAAGGGCATCTTCGAGGCGATCCGCAAGCTCAACGAACAGGAAGGTCTCACCGTGTTCCTCGTCGAGCAGAACGCATTTGCTGCGCTGAGGCTTTCGCACCGCGCTTACGTGATGGTGAACGGCAAGGTGACGATGAGCGGCTCCGGCAAGGAACTGCTCGCCAATCCTGAAGTCCGCGCCGCCTATCTCGAAGGCGGAAGACACTAGCTCGAAGGGGAGTTTGACATGCAGGGACTTTTCTTCGAAAGCGATACCGGTGCCCGCTTGATCATCCGCGCGATCGTCGTGCTGATCGGCTTCTGGACGGCCTGGCGCGCCGGCAAAGCGGTGGCCGAAGGCTGGAACAACTATCCGCTGGCCATCGTCTATACTTTTCTCCTCGCCTGGGCCATGCAGTTCCTGCATCACGCCTTGTTCGATGGGCCGATGCTCAGCGCGCTCTACTACGGCATTGATTTCGTAACGCTGCTGGTCTTCTCGACCGCCGGCTTCCGCTTTCGCCGCACCAATCAGATGGTCAACAACTATTACTGGCTGTACGAAAAAACTTCCGCGTTTTCGTGGAAGGACAAACATTGACAGTCCGTTGAAACTAGGCATGAATTGCCTTCAGAGTGGAACAGCTTTCCTAGCGCAGTCAATGGTGGGTAGTGCGTTGGGCCTTGGACCGGAACCCGCCCAAAAATTGGGAGTAATAATATGAAGAAGTCTCTTCTGTCGGCAGTGGCTCTGACGGCGATGGTCGCCTTCAGCGGCAACGCCTGGGCCGACGTTCTCATCGCTGTCGCTGGTCCGCTGACCGGCCCGAACGCTGCGTTCGGCGCTCAGCTCCAGAAGGGCGCCGAGCAGGCGGCCGCCGACATCAACGCTGCTGGCGGCATTAACGGCGAGCAGATCAAGATCGAGCTCGGCGACGACGTCTCCGACCCGAAGCAGGGCATCTCGGTCGCTAACAAATTCGTTGCCGACGGCGTCAAGTTCGTTATCGGCCACTTCAACTCGGGCGTTTCGATCCCGGCTTCGGAAGTCTATGCCGAAAACGGCATTCTCGAAATCACCCCGGCTGCTACGAACCCGAAGTTCACGGAACGGGGCCTCTGGAACACGTTCCGCACCTGCGGCCGTGACGACCAACAGGGCGCCATCGCCGGCAAGTATCTTGCCGACCACTTCAAGGACGCCAAGATCGCCGTTGTTCACGACAAGACTCCCTACGGTCAGGGTCTTGCCGACGAAACCAAGAAGGCGATGAATGCCGCGGGTGTGACGGAAGTCATGTACGAAGGCATCAACGTCGGCGACAAGGACTTCTCGGCTCTCATCGCCAAGATGAAGGAAGCCGGCGTCTCGATCATCTATTGGGGCGGTCTGCACACCGAAGCCGGTCTCATCATCCGCCAGGCGGCTGACCAGGGCCTGAAGGCAACGCTGGTTTCGGGCGACGGTATCGTCTCGAACGAACTGGCCTCGATCGCTGGCGACGCCGTTGCCGGTACCCTGAACACCTTCGGTCCCGATCCGACGCTGAACCCGGCCAACAAGGAACTCGTCGAAAAGTTCAAGGCCGCCGGTTTCAACCCGGAAGCCTACACGCTCTACTCCTATGCTGCGATGCAGGCGATCGTTGGTGCCGCCAAGGCTGCCGGTTCGGTGGATCCTGAAGCTGTCGCCACGGCCATGAAGGAAAAGGGTCCGTTCACCACGGTTCTCGGCGACATTTCGTTCGACGAAAAGGGCGACCCGAAGATTCCTGGTTACATCATGTACGAATGGAAGAAGGGCGCGGACGGCAAGTACACCTACGTTCCGCAGGGCTCGTAAGCTTAGCTTCCCTTTTTGACAGATGAGATTGAAGCCCGGTTCCGACCGGGCTTCTTTGCTTTGCCGAGGTTTCAAATTCCGTCCTCCGCGGCGCCGCCTATCTGCTGCCGACGGTTTCCGCTCAATATTACATCTCGTGCAGCACGTGCGTCGCTTTCACGGCCGCCGAGGCCCGGTTCTCGACGCCGAGCTTCACGTAGATCTGTTCGAGGTGCTTGTTCACGGTGCGCGCCGACAGTCCCAATATTTCACCGATGTCGCGGTTGGCCTTGCCCTTGGCGATCCAGAGCAGCACTTCGGATTCGCGCTGGGTCAGCGAAAAGCGCTGGCGCAGCATCTCGTCGTCGCTGCGCTGATTGGCGGCGGTGAGACGGAAGAGATATTCGTCGGGGCCGATCGCGCCGAGGAAGGCGAGCTGCAGCGCCGCCTGACCGGCATGGGCGATCGAGATGATGCCGTCGCGTACTGCGGCTGCGCGGTCGCCCATCCAGGTAGCGATATGGCGGACGACGATTTCCATGCCGTCATCGCTGCCCATGGCGGCATTGACCAGCCGTGTCGCCTGCGGCGTCGACCAGTGGACCGCGCCGTCGCCTCTGACTGCCAGCAGATGGCGCCCGGCGGCGTCGAGCGCCACGCGGGCGCTCTGCGCCGAGCGGGCGTTGCGCAAATGGACACGGATGCGGGCCCGCAATTCGTCGATGTTGATCGGCTTGGCGAGATAGTCGACACCGCCGGATTCCAGCGCGTGGACGACATGCTCGGTCTCGGTCAGGCCGGTCATGAAGATGACAGGCACCTGCGCCACCGCTGCATTCGCCTTCAACCTGCGGCAGGTCTCGAAGCCATCCATGGCGGGCATGACGGCGTCGAGCAGGATCAGATCCGGCGTGATTCGCTCGACGATGCCAAGGGCTGCGCTGCCTGAGGTGGCGATCAGCACGGAAAAGCCGGATTGCTCGAGTGCGTCGGTCAGGAAGCCCAGCGCTTCGGGCGAGTCATCGACAAGCAGAACGATGTCGCGGGGGAGGGCCGGCTCAGCCAATGGATTCCACCTTTTCGTCGAAGTCGTGCAGGAAAGTCATGAAGCCGGAGAGATCGAAGGCGGCGACATAGGCGCGAAGTTCTTCGGTGAATGGCTGATTTGCCTCCACCTTGGCAAGGTCCGAAAGCTTGGCTTCGATGCCTCTGATATAGCCGATTTCGCCGAGCCGCAGCAATTCCTGTACATGGGCAGCACCCGGGCTCAGCATCGGCGCTTCGGTCGTCACGGGAATAGCGGGCGCGGCGTCGGCATAGACCCATTTCAGGCCAAGATGCAAAGCGAGCTTGTCGCGCAGCTGGCGAATGTCGACCGGCTTGCCGATCGCATCATTATGACTGTCGTCGCTGTCGCCGAGAACGGCCGCATCGCCGATATTGGCCGAAAGCATCAGCATCGGCGCCGTCTGGCCGGCCTCGCGCAGGCGCGAGACCAGCTGCCAGCCGCTCATGCCGGGCATGAGGATATCGACGAGGAAAAGATCAGGCATGATGCCCTCGATCAGCGTCAGGCATTCGGCTCCGCCTGCTGCCGTCAAAACGATGAAATCGAGAGGCGCCAGGATTTCGCGCATCATTTCGCGATGGTCTTCGTTATCGTCGACGACGACCACCGTGCGGCGCGGGCCGTCATAACCGGCGATGCGCTTTTCCTGCGGTGCGGCGGCCACGGCGCGCATGACGGCGGACAGCATGAGGCGCACGCGGAACGTCGAGCCCTCGTCCTTGACGCTCGAAACAGCAATCTCGCCGCCGAGCGTGTTGGTCAGAAGCCGGGTGATGGTAAGGCCGAGGCCAAGACCCGGCATTGGCCTGACGCTTTCGGCCTCGCCGCGCTGGAAGGGTTCGTAGATACGCGTCAGATCCTTTTCAGCAATGCCGCGGCCAGTATCGGCAACGGTGAAGGTCGCGACCTGGTTGCGATAGGCGACGTCGAAGGTGACGCTTCCCTCGTCAGTGAACTTGATGGCGTTGGAGAGCAGGTTGACGAGGATCTGGCGCAGCCGCTTTTCATCGGTGCGGACAAATTGCGGCAAGGCCGGCGAGCGCTGGTGCAGGAAAGCGAGCCCCTTCACCTGCGCCTGCGGGCGAAACATGTCGACGATCTGATCGAGGAAATCCTGGATGTTGATCTCATTGGAATAGACCTGCAGGCGGCCGGCCTCGATCTTGGAAATATCGAGCAGGCCGTCGATCAGGCCGGAGAGGTGTTCGGCGCTGCGGCGGATGACCTTGATCGAGGATTGGCGCGGCGCCGGGATGGTGTCGTCGCGCTCGAGGATCTGGGCGTAGCCGAGCACGGCGTTCAGCGGTGTGCGCAGCTCGTGGCTGAGGCCGACGACGTAGCGGCTCTTGGCGCGGTTGGCTGCCTCGGCCGTTTCCTTGGCATTCTGCAAGGCGGTGTCGGTCTTCTTGTGGGCGGCGATCTCCTTGAGCAGCAGGGTGTTCTGGCGCGAGGATTCTTCCTCGGCGACGACGCGGCTGTCATGGGCGAGCACATAGAACCAGCAGACGACGCCCGAGATCACCGAGAAGACGAAGAAGACGATGAGGATGGTGCGATTGACGACCTCGGCCGTCTCGGGCGAGGCGGCGGCGACCTGGTGGGCGATCATCGCCAGGATCGCGCCGATAGCAGTCAATGCCAGCGCGACGGCGATGCCGTAGCGGCCGAGGCGCGTCGTCAGCTTGCTTAGAACGGTTTCCGGCAGCAGCACCTTGGCGACAGTGCCGACCTGCGCGTTGAAACGGGCGGCCGGTTTGCACATGTCGTGGCATCGGCTGTCGAGCGAGCAGCAGAGCGAGCAGATCGGTGCGGCATAGGCCGGGCACCAGGCCATATCCTCCGGCTCGAAGGGATGCTCGCAGATCGAGCAGGTGATGCTCGTCAGGTTCTTCCAGCTGTGGCGCGGCTTGCGGGCGAGGTAGAACTTGCCCTTCGTCGCCCAGGCAAGTGCCGGCGAGGCGATAAGCGCGATGACGAGGGTGATATAGGGCGCCAGCGAGGCGGCGGTCGCGCCAAAGGCGCCGAAATGGGCAATCAGCGACACCGTCGCCGACAGCGTCATGGCGCCGAGGCCGACCGGATTGATGTCGTAGAGATGGGCGCGCTTGAACTCGATGCCGGGCGGAGCGAGGCCAAGCGGCTTGTTGATGAAGAGATCGGCGGAGATCGTGCAGAGCCAGGCCATGGCGATGATCGAGAAGATGCCGAGCGTCTCCTCCAGCAGCCGATAGATGCCGAGTTCCATCAAAAGCAGGGCGATTGCGACGTTGAAAACCAGCCAGATGACGCGGCCGGGATGGCTGTGGGTCAGCCGCGAGAAAAAGTTCGACCAGGCGAGTGAGCCGGCATAGGCATTCATCACGTTGATCTTCAGCTGCGAGACGACGACGAAGGCGGCCATCAATAGCAGCGCGGCATTCTGCCAGGGCACCATATAGCCGAAAGCGGTCAGATACATCTGCGCCGGATCGGCGGCACGATCGACCGGTACGCCCGAGGCCAAGGTCAGCACGACGAGGAAGGAGCCGGCCAGCAGCTTTGGCGCGCCGATGACGACCCAGCCGGGTCCGGCAAGGAAGACGGCTAGGCGATGGCGCCACTTGCGCCGCGGCTCCGGCGGCAGGAAGCGCAGGAAGTCGGCCTGCTCGCCGATCTGCGACATCAGCGCCAGAATGACGGCCGAGGCGGCGCCGAACTGCACCAGATCGAATTCGGCGATGGTGCCGGGCGGGCCCGAGGCATGGCGAATGCCGGCAAAGGCGCGCCAGAGATCGAACTTTTCCCAATCCATGAAGGCGATGAAAATGAAGGGCAGGATGTTCAGCACGATCCAGAAGGGCTGGGTCACCAACTGGAATTTGCTGATCAGCCGCACGCCGTGCGTCACCAGCGGGATCACCATGACGGCGCTGAGGATGTAGCCGATCCAGAGCGGAATGCCGAGGGTAAGCTCCAGCGCCCCGGACATGATCGAGGCCTCGATCGCAAACAGCATGAAGGTGAAGCTCGCATAGATCAGCGAGGTGATGGTCGAGCCGATATAGCCGAAGCCGGCGCCGCGGGTCAGAAGGTCGATGTCGACACCGTGGCGGATGGCGTAGCGGCTGATCGGCAGGCCGATTGCCAGCATGGCGATCGAAGCGACGAGAATGGCATAAAAGGCGTTGGTGGTGCCGTAGGAGAGAGTGATGGCGCCGCCGATCGCCTCGAGCGCCAGGAAGGAGATCGCGCCGATCGCCGTCTGCGCGATGCGCTGCGAGGAGAAATGGCGGGCGCTCTTTGCGGTGAAGCGCAGCGCATAATCTTCCAGCGTCTGGTTGGCGACCCAGCGATTGTATTCGCGTCTCACCGGAATGATGCGTTGGCGCGCTGCCATGTCTTCCTTCCGGCATTCCGGTTGGGCTTCTCGTCTCGAAACAGTTTTGGCGGGATGGGTGAGAAAGGCAAGGGCGGAGCACTGGCAGATTCACGGAACCGCCATATTTTTGAAGCCGGTCTGTCACACCAGCCCTCTAACTCTCCCGCCGCTCCTTCCAATCATTACAGGTATCACCCATGTCTGCTTCGAGCCTTTTCCGCCTGAGCACCGCCCTCGTCTGCCTCGTTTCGATCGTGCCGTCGCTTGCCGGCGCCGAGCAGGCCGCGGCGGCGAAAGCGCCTTATGTCGAGACCGGAAACACCAACAAGCGCGGTGACGCCTGCTTCTCGACGGTGGACACCAATGCCGCCGTTCATCTCCTCTCCGGTTTCCTCGAAATCTGGACCCCGCGCACGCCCTTCGTCGATGCGGGTGTGGAAGCCCCGGCCAAGGACAATTGCCCTGCGGTCGCCAAGACGGATTGGGATGGCATTCCCCTCAGCACGACCGATGGTCAGGTCGTCAACAAGCTCGTCCATGATGCGAACATCGCCTATGTGGTCAAGGCGACGCGGGCGCGGACGGCCGATCAGGCGGTCGCCGCCTATCTCGACGACCGGCGCGGCAAGAATGCCAGCATCGTCGATGGCCTCGGCCCGCTGACGGCTGCCTGGAAGGCCGGCTCGAAGCAGACCACCACGATCACCGAGGTGGCTGCCGATGCGACGACGGTCAAATATGACGACAAGGGCAACAATCGCGGCGCCGGCAGCAAGCCGGACACGGAAAACAAGACCGATGCCAATCCGGACATGGGTCTTGCGATCGACTTCATCAATGCCGCCAGCGGTGACGGTTCGACGGAACCCGCCAAGCGCTATTTCAAATATGGCCGTCCCTATCGCTGGAGCCAGGACGTGTCGGTTGTCCCGACCTTGGTGCCCGCCAAGAGCGGCAAACCGGTCGAGGACGGCGGGTTCCCGAGCGGCCATACGGCGGAAGCCTGGCGGGATGCACTTGCCATGGCCTATCTCGTGCCGCAGCGTTTCCAGGAAATGGTCACACGCGCCAGCGAGCTGGGTGAAGACCGGATCCTTTCCGGCATGCATTCTCCGCTCGACGTGATGGGCGGCCGGATGCTTGGCACGGCGACTGTCGTCTACAATCTGAACAAGGCCGATAATACAGCGCTGAAGAGCGATGCCTACGCCCAGGCGCAATCATGGCTCATCGCCAAATCCGGCGTTGCCGATGCGGGCGCGCTCGAAGTCGCAGCGCATGCGGCGCCGATCGCCGCAGACCGTTTTGCCGATCATGACGCCAATCGCGCTTACGTGCTGCAGCGCCTGAGCTACGGAATGCCGACGATCCATGCGACCGATCAGCCGGCTCGCGTGCCGCAAGGCGCCGAGGCGCTTCTCGAAACGCGTCTGCCCTATCTCGACGGCGAGCAGCGTCGCGACGTGCTGAAGACGACGGAGATCGCCTCGGGTTATCCGCTCATCGACGATGCGGAAGGTTACGGTCGTCTCAACCTGTTTGCCGCCGCCGATGGCTACGGTGCCTTCGAGCAGGATGTCACCGTGACGATGGACGCGGCAAAGGGCGGCTTCAATGCGATCGACAGCTGGCGCAACGATATCGGCGGCAAGGGCAGGCTAGTGAAGCGCGGCAGCGGTATTCTCGGCCTTTCCGGCGCCAACAGCTATGCCGGCGGCACCGTGCTCGAAGAGGGCGCGCTGGCGGCCGGGTCATCTTCGGCTTTCGGCACCGGCGGGCTGACGGTCAATGGCGGTTCGCTCGTGGTGGCGGCCGACAAGCCGTTGACCGTGAGCGGCGACTATCAGCAGCTCGCCCACGCGACGGCAAAGCTGGCGCTCGGCGCGAACGGTGCCGGCACACTTGTTGTCGAGGGCAAGGCGGCGCTCGCTGGCGATCTCGACGTGACGCTTGCCGATGGTTTTGCCCCGGCACCCGGGACAAAGATCGAGATCCTGAAGGCCGGTAGCGTCGCCGGCACCTTCGGCAAGGTCACTTTTCCTGGCCGCAAGGCCAGCCTTTCCTACAGCCCGACATTGGTCACCCTGACGATTGACGGATAATTTTCTTCTCAAACCAAGAGGGCATTCCCAATGGCGGGGATGCCCTTTGCTTTCCCTGTGTCCGTTTGCCCCCTGCGCCTACGTCATTTTGCGTATGTGTTTTTGCGATGCAGCACCCGATAGTCCCCTCGGCAACAGTTAAATTCCGTTTCCGGCCTGTTGCAGAACAAGAAGAGGGGCTCAACCAGATGAATCTCAGATCCACGATCACCGGCGCTGCGCTCGGTGCCGTCATGGCGGCATCGGCCGCTTTCCACGGCGCGGTTGCCGCCGACGACACGATCAAAGTCGGCGTATTGCATTCGCTTTCCGGCACGATGGCGATTTCCGAAACCACGCTGAAAGACGCCATGTTGATGCTCATCGACGAGCAGAACAAGAAGGGCGGCCTTCTCGGCAAGAAGCTCGAGGCCGTCGTCGTCGACCCGGCTTCCGACTGGCCGCTGTTTGCCGAAAAGGCCCGCGAACTGATCCAGAAGGACAAGGTTGCCGCCGTCTTCGGTTGCTGGACGTCTTCGTCGCGCAAGTCTGTTCTGCCGGTTTTCGAAGAGCTGAATTCGCTGCTCTTCTACCCCGTGCAGTATGAGGGCGAAGAATCCTCGCGCAACATCTTCTACACCGGTGCTGCTCCGAACCAGCAGGCAATTCCGGCCGTCGACTACCTGATGGAAAAAGAAGGCGTCAAGCGCTTCGTGCTCGAAGGTACCGACTACGTCTATCCGCGCACGACCAACAAGATTCTCGAGGCATACCTGATTTCGAAGGGTATTCCGAAAGAAGACATCATGACCAATTATACGCCGTTCGGCTTCTCCGACTGGCAGACCGAAGTTGCCAAGATCAAGGAATTCGGTTCGGCCGGCAAGAAGACCGCCGTCGTCTCGACCATCAACGGCGACGCCAACGTTCCATTCTACAAGGAACTGGGCAACAAGGGCATCAAGGCAACCGACATTCCCGTCGTCGCCTTCTCGGTCGGTGAAGAAGAACTTGCCGGTCTCGACACCAAGCCGCTTGTCGGCCATCTCGCTGCCTGGAACTATTTCGAGTCTGTGGAAAGCCCGGCCAACAAGAAGTTCATCAAGGACTGGCACGCTTACACCAAGAACGACAAGCGCGTGACGAACGACCCGATGGAAGCTGCGTATATCGGCTTCAACGCATGGGTTAAGGCCGTCCAGGCTGCCGGCACGACCGATACCGACAAGGTTCTCGACTCCATCATCGGCGTCAGCGTTCCAAACCTCTCCGGCGGTTATGCGACCGTCATGCCGAACCACCACATCACCAAGCCTGTGCTGATCGGTGAAATCCAGGCCAACGGCCAGTTCGAAATCGTCCAGCAGACGCCTGCCGTCGTCGGCGACGAATGGTCCGATTACCTGCCTGATTCCAAGGACCTGATCTCCGATTGGCGCAAGCCGATGTCCTGCGGCAACTTCAACGTTGCCACCGGCAAATGCGGCGGCAAGGGTTCCTGAGCACGACCCCGATCAGATGATTGTCTGAAGACTTCCGTCCGGGTTTGATCCCGGGCGGAAGCTCCGTCCCAGCGATCACGCCGCGAGGCCAACACTATCCAGGGCGAGAAAGCCGATGCATCGCGCTATAAAGATTTTCCTCATCACGCTCTGCCTGACATTTTCGGGCCTGACATTTTCCGGCCTCGCATTTCCGGGCTTGGCAACATTAAGCGAAGCTCGGGCAGAGGACGATATCCACGTGCTCATCGATGCGCTCGGCATCGGCGACTTCCCGGAACGCGAGGCAGCCATCAAGGCGCTGGTCGCCTCCAAGGATCCCCATGTCAGCCAGATCCTGCAGCAGTTGAGCGACGGCCTTCTCTACGTCAATTCCGATGGCGGCCCGGTGCTCCTCCAGGGCGGCACCGATGACGAGCCGACCTATTCCGATCCGATCAGCGGCGAAGCCGCTGCCGATGTCGATCCTGACATGATGACCAAGGTCAAGATCAACAATGCACTTCGCGGCGTTATCAGCGCCGCCACCAGCCAGTTGACGCTGATGAGCCCGGATCGTTCGGCGCGGCTTGCCGCGGCACAGGGCCTGCTGAAAGATGCCGATCCCGCCAATCTCGACCTGCTGAACGCGGCGCTTGCGGCTGAAAAGGACGCCGAGATCAAAAATACGATGGAAGCGGCGCGCGCAGTGCTGCTGCTGAAGACGGATGCGAGCGTCGAAGACAAGAAGGCAGCGATCGATACGATCGCGGCTCGCGGCAATCGTGATGCGCTGACCATTCTGACGACCACACTCGAAACCGCGCCTGATGACCTGAAGCCGGCGATCCAGGCAGATATCAGCGCCATCAATCGCAGCCTGGCGCTGTGGGATATCGTCCAGAACGTCTGGTACGGATTGTCGCTCGGCTCGGTGCTGCTGCTGGCGGCGATCGGCCTTGCCATCACCTTCGGCGTCATGGGCGTCATCAACATGGCGCATGGCGAAATGGTGATGATCGGCGCCTATACCACCTATGTGGTGCAGGAATACATTACCTCGACCTTTCCCGGCGTGGCGGACTATTCGCTTGCCTTTGCCGTGCCTGCCGCCTTCGTCTTTACCGGCTTCGTCGGTCTGGTGATCGAACGCGCCGTCATCCGCTATCTCTACGGCCGGCCGCTCGAAACACTGCTTGCGACCTGGGGCGTGTCGCTGATCCTGCAACAGGCCGTGCGCAGCATCTTCGGCCCGACCAACCGCGAGGTCCGCAATCCGACCTGGATGTCCGGCGTCTTCGACCTCGGCGGGCTCTCCATCACCTGGAATCGACTGTGGATCATCGTCTTTTCGATGGTTGTCTTCGTGACGCTGCTCCTGCTGCTCAAACGCTCGGCCTTCGGGCTGCAGATGCGCGCCGTCACGCAGAACCGCCGCATGGCATCGTCGATGGGCATCCGCACCGGCTGGGTCGATGCCTTCACCTTCGCGCTCGGTTCGGGCATTGCCGGTATTGCCGGCGTGGCGCTCAGCCAGATCGACAACGTTTCGCCAAACCTCGGTCAATCCTACATCATCGACAGCTTCATGGTCGTCGTCTTCGGCGGTGTCGGCAACCTCTGGGGCACGCTGGTCGGTGCGCTCTCGCTCGGCGTCGTCAACAAATTCCTCGAGCCCTTCGCCGGCGCCGTGCTCGGCAAGATCCTGGTGCTCGTCCTCATCATTCTCTTCATCCAGAAGCGTCCCCGCGGGCTCTTCGCACTCAAAGGAAGGGCGGTGGAAGCATGATAACGGCCTTCCTTCTCCGATCAGTAGATCGCAAGATCGTCATTGCCATCGCCCTGCTGCTTCTGGTCGCCGTTCTCGTACCGGTGCTGAACCTGATGACCGGGCCGACCAATCCGCTGCACGTGCCGACCTATGTCATGTCACTGTTCGGCAAGTATCTGACCTATGCGCTGCTGGCGCTGGCGCTCGATCTCGTCTGGGGCTTCTGCGGCATTCTCTCGCTCGGCCACGGCGCCTTCTTTGCGCTCGGCGGTTATGCGATGGGCATGTATCTGATGCGCCAGATCGGCACCCGCGGCAGCTACGGCGACCCAATCCTGCCCGATTTCATGGTGTTCCTGAACTGGAAGGATCTGCCCTGGTTCTGGTACGGCTTCAACCACTTCTGGTTTGCGGCGCTAATGGTGCTCGTCGTGCCCGGCCTGCTCGCCTTTGTCTTCGGCTGGTTCGCCTTCCGCTCACGCGTCAACGGCGTCTATCTCTCGATCATCACCCAGGCGATGACATACGCGCTGCTGCTCGCCTTCTTCCGTAACGATATGGGCTTCGGCGGCAATAACGGCCTGACCGATTTCAAGGACATTATCGGCTTCAACGTTCAGGCTGACGGCACGCGTGCAGCCCTGTTTGCGGCAACCGCGGTCATGCTGGCGCTGTCGCTGCTGCTGGCCTCGGCGATCGTTCGTTCGAAATTCGGCAAGGTGCTGGTCGGCGTGCGCGATGCGGAGAGCCGCACGCGCTTCCTCGGTTACCGCGTCGAACATTTCAAGCTCTTCACCTTCGTCGTCTCGGCGATGATGGCGGGCATATCAGGCGCGCTCTACGTTCCGCAGGTCGGCATCATCAACCCCGGCGAATTCGCTCCCGCCAACTCGATCGAAGTCGTCATCTGGACGGCGGTCGGCGGGCGGGCGACGCTGATCGGGCCGATCATCGGCGCGATCCTCGTCAATGGCGGCAAGACGATCTTCACCGGTCTCTTCCCGGAGTTCTGGCTGTTTGCGCTCGGCGGTCTCTTCGTCGCCGTCACGCTGTTTCTGCCGAAGGGCGTGGTCGGCACGATCGCCCCCTATCTCGGCAAACGGAAAACCGCTTCCCCTGTGATGCCGCCGGCGGCGCAGGAAGACGGCATCGAGCCGAAAATCCAGGCAGCGGAGTGAACACAGTGATTCCCGACGTCAAACCCAACAGCGTACTTTATCTCAACGGCGTTTCGGTTTCCTTCGATGGCTTCAAGGCATTGAATTCGCTGTCGATCGTCATCGAACCCGGCGAGCTTCGCGCCATTATCGGCCCGAACGGCGCCGGCAAGACGACGATGATGGATATCATCACCGGCAAGACCAGGCCCGACGAGGGCGAAGTGTTCTTCAACGGCACGATCGATCTCACCAAGAAGGACGAGGCCGATATCGCCCAGCTCGGCATCGGCCGCAAATTCCAGAAGCCGACGGTGTTCGAAAGCCATACGGTCTGGGACAATCTGGAATTGGCGTTGAACCGCCGCCGCTCGGTGTTTTCGACGCTGTTCTATCGGCTTTCGGGTGAGGACAAGGCCCGCATCGATGAGATCCTCGAAACGGTGCGGCTGACGCACCGCCGCGACGAGCTGGCCGCCAACCTTTCGCATGGGCAGAAGCAGTGGCTGGAAATCGGTATGCTGCTGGCGCAGGAGCCGAAGCTCCTGCTCGTCGACGAGCCGGTGGCCGGTATGACCGACGCGGAAACGGCGGAGACGGCGATCCTGCTGAAGGACATTGCCAAGACCCGCTCGGTCGTCGTCGTCGAACACGATATGGGCTTCATCCGCGACCTCGGCGTCAAGGTGACCTGCCTTGCGGAAGGCTCGGTGCTGGCTGAGGGATCGATCGATTTCGTCAGCTCCGATCCGAAGGTGATCGAGAACTATCTGGGGCGGTGATCCATGCAACTTAGAGGCTTGAACCTGACAAAAGAAAACGCTCTAAAACGGGCGGGTTTTATTGTGGGGTTTCATCATGGCTTTTCTCGGCATTCTGGTCGTGGCGATCAGCGGCGCGGCCGTCTGGTATTGGCGTTTGAAAATGATGCGTGAAGCGGGAAGCGAGATCATCGATTCCGTCGAACGCATGCGGGGCGTCTATAAGCGCGGAAAGTTGCGCAAGCAGGCGGAGGCAGCGCCGCTGGCCTCGATCGCCGATCCGGCGATTGCGGCAGTGGCTTTCTTCTTCTGCCTCGCCAAGGAAAAGCCGATCCATCTCGAGGCCGCGAAGGATGTCGTGCGCAACCGCATGAAAGGCATCATCCGGCCGGGCGATATGGAAGAGGTGCTGGTTTTTGCCGAGTGGGCGTCCAAGAACGTTACCAGTCCCGAAGACCCGATCCGCCGGTTCCGGGATCTCTGGATGAAGGCGCTCGACATGCATGAGCGTCAGCAATTGATCGGCATTGCCGAGGACGTGGCCGTCGCCGGCGGCGAGAGAACGAAAGAACAGGACCACGCCCTGCAGATGCTGAGGCGGACGCTGATGAACTGATGGGGAATGGGTGAACGGATGCTGACAGTCGAAAACGCAAATCTGCATTATGGCGCCGCACAGGCGCTGCGCGGCGTCTCCATCAAGGCGGAGATGGGCAGGATTACCTGCGTATTGGGGCGCAACGGCGTCGGCAAGAGTTCGCTCCTGCGCGCCGTGACCGGCCAGCATCCGCTGTCGGCCGGCACCGTCACGTTCAACGATACAAGGCTGAACGGCCTGCCGCCCTTTGCCCGCGCCAAGCAGGGCATCGGTTATGTGCCACAGGGGCGGGAAATTTTCCCGCTGCTGACGGTCAAGGAAAATCTCGAAACCGGCTTTGCTCCGCTCGGCCGCCGCGACCGCAACATACCCGACGATATCTTCAGCCTCTTCCCGGTGCTGAAGTCGATGCTGTCGCGCCGCGGCGGCGATCTTTCCGGCGGCCAGCAGCAGCAGCTGGCGATCGGGCGGGCGATGGTGACGCGGCCGAGGATTCTGGTGCTCGACGAGCCGACCGAGGGCATTCAGCCGTCGATCATCAAGGATATCGGCCGGGCGATCCGTTATCTCCGCGATTCCACCGGCATGGCGATCCTGCTCGTCGAACAATATCTCGACTTCTGCCGGGAGCTTGCCGATTACGTCTACATCATGGATCGTGGCGAGATCGTTCATGAAGGCCTTGCCGAAACGCTGGATACGCCGGAGGCCCGCCGTCACCTGACCGTCTGATCGGCAAATGCTGCATTTTGCGGCAGCTGGCGGGGCGCCTTTCAAATCTGCCAGCTCGGCTGCGGCTATCCTTGGACGGCATGGGAATTGCTTGCTTTCCGTGACCCGCACGATTGAATGGAAAACCGGTGGCGCAACCGAAAGGCACGAGATGGTGATTGCGGCGGCAGGCACGAGACCGCAAAGAGCGGAAGGACGCGGGCATCTGGCGGCAAAGCTGCTGGATGGTCGCACGCGGCTGCGTGAACTCTATCAGGAAGGCGCGGCGAAGATCCGCCTGCCCGATACGTTCGATGCCTCGATGGAAGCCGTCATCATCAACACAGCAGGCGGGTTGACTGGCGGCGATCGGATGGACTGGAGCGTCGTGGCCGGCGCCGGCACGAAGATCGACGTCACCACCCAGGCCTGCGAAAAGATCTACAAGGCATCGGCCGGTACAGCCGAGGTGACGACCAGCATCAAGGTCGGAGCCCAAGCCCGCGTTGACTGGCTGCCGCAGGAAACGATCCTTTTCGATCGTGCCGCACTTTTTCGCCGGCTGGATGTCGATCTTGACGAAGACTCCGAATTCCTGGCCGTCGAGGCCATATTGCTCGGCCGCAAGGCGATGGGCGAGACGGTCGAGACCGGGCTTTTCCGCGACCGCTGGCGCATCCGCCGCTCGGGCCGGCTGATCCATGCCGAGGAGCTCAGGCTGTCGGAAGGGGTGACTGCCTTGGCAGCACGTCAGGCGGTGCTCGGCGGACAAGTGGCCTTTGCGACGCTGCTTTATGCCGGACCGCTTTCGGAAGCCTATCTCGGCAAGGTGCGGCCGCTCGTCGAAGGTTCGATGGGCGGCGCGAGCGCCTGGGACGGCAAGCTCGTCGTCCGCCTTGCGGCAGCCGACGGCTTCTCACTCAGAAAAATCCTGATCCCGATCATTTCCGCCTTGCGCAATGGTGCGCCCGTGCCGAAAGTCTGGAATCTATGAGTTCAATAAGCAGGTAGATGATGAACCTCACTCCGAGAGAAAAAGACAAGCTGCTGATATCCATGGCGGCGATGGTGGCACGGCGGCGGCTGGAGCGCGGCGTCAAGCTGAACTATCCCGAGGCGATCGCGCTGATCAGCGATTTCGTCGTCGAAGGCGCCCGCGACGGCCGCCCGGTCGCCGAGCTGATGGAGGCCGGCGCCCATGTGATCGGCCGCGATCAGGTGATGGAAGGCATTGCCGAGATGATCCACGACGTGCAGGTGGAGGCGACATTCCCCGATGGCACCAAGCTCGTCACCGTCCATGAACCGATCCGCTAAGGGGATTGATATGCTCGAGCTCAGGCCCAATTGCGAATGTTGCGACAAGGATCTGCCGCCGGAAAGCAGCGAGGCACGGATCTGCACCTATGAATGCACCTTCTGCGCCGATTGCGTCGATGGCGTGCTGAAGGGCGTCTGCCCCAACTGCGGCGGCAATCTAGTTGCCAGACCCATCCGACCGGCTGATATGCTCGCCAAACATCCGGCGTCGACGAAACGTGTGCTGAAGGCCGAGGGCTGCGCGCCCAGGGCCGCTTAAGGAGATAATATGATTCCGGGCGAGATCATTGCCGCAAGCGGCGACATCGAACTGAATACCGGCGCGCCGACGGTGACGCTGGAGGTGTCCAATACCGGCGACCGGCCGGTGCAGGTCGGTAGCCACTATCATTTCGCCGAGACCAATGCTGGGCTCTCCTTCGACCGGGCGGCGGCGCATGGCAAGCGGCTGGATATTCCGGCGGGAACTGCGGTGCGCTTCGAGCCGGGACAGACGCGCTCGGTGACGCTGATCCCGCTTTCCGGCAAGCGCGAAGTTTATGGCTTCCGTCAGCTGGTGATGGGCAAGCTTTAACGGGAGGGATGCATGCGTTTGAATATCTGCCTGATCGGGGCGGCGATGCTGCTGATGGCTGATCGCGCTTCCTCTCAGGATATCGATTGCCAGAATCCCAAGACGCAATCGGATATGACTTCTTGCGAGTCGGCGCGCCACGAGACCGCCGACAAGGCTCTGAATGTGCAATATAAGAAGACCCGCGCCACCTTGGCGGCGGTCGACAAGGATCTCGATGACGACATGAAAGGTGCGGAGCAGGCGCTGGTCAAGGCGCAGCGCGCCTGGATCGATTACCGCGACGCCGAATGCGACGCCTTCGGTTTCCAGGCCCGCGGCGGCACGATGGAGCCGATGCTGGTCGCCGGGTGCCTCGCCAATATCACCGACAAACGCACGAAAGAGCTGAAAGAGCTCGAAGACACGATGAGCAATTAAGGTGATCAAGAAGATCATGATCGTCGGCAATGGTGAGGTCGCACAGGCGGAAGCAGGTGTGATCGATGCCGCCGATTTCGTCATCCGCTTCAACGATTGCCGTTCCTACGGGACCGGCGGCAGCCGGACGGATGCCGTTGCGGTCTGCAATACCGGCCGGCCGGCAAAGGCGATGCTCGGCGCGCCGCAATGGCGTGCCCATCCCGGCGTCGTTTCGGCCCGCGAAATCTGGAGCGTGCGCGACCCGGAAAAATTCGCCGCGATGCGGGCGCCGCTTGCCGTCTCGCATCCCGATCTCGACGATTTCTGCGACGATTATACGGACGCGTTCGCTGCCTTCTGCGCGGAGACCGGCAAGACGCATGCCGTCATCGGCAAGGCGGTCCACGAAGCGGTTGACGCCTCGCTTTCGGCCTTTGCGCCGGCGCCCTATGTGGTGCCGAGCAGCGGCATGATCGTCATCGCCGAAGTGCTGGACAAATATGCCGAGGCCGACGTGATGCTGGCTGGCTTTGGCCACGTCGGTTGGGAATGGCACCCGTTTGCGGCCGAACGGCAGCTCGTCGATCGTTATATTGCTGCCGGCCGCCTCAGGCGGCTTGGCGGAAAAACACTAGAACAGGATGATTTTAGGCCCGGTTGGCCTAAAATCTGAATCCTGTTCTAAATTAAAGAGTTAGAGCATGATGTCGTCCGAAAACCGCTCACACTTTTCGGCATCATGCTCTAGTCTCTTCCTCCCACGGAGCCTGATGGATGCCCTACAAGATCTCGCGCGCCGCCTATGCCGGCATGTTCGGACCGACGACCGGCGACAAGGTGCGCCTTGCCGATACGGAACTCTTCATCGAGATCGAAAAGGATTTCACCACCTATGGCGAGGAGGTGAAGTTCGGCGGCGGCAAGGTGATCCGTGACGGCATGGGCCAGAGCCAGGTGACGCGGGCGGACGGCGCGGTCGATACCGTCATCACCAATGCGGTGATCGTCGATCACTCCGGCATCTACAAGGCCGATATCGGCCTTAAGGACGGCCGCATCGTCGCGATCGGCAAGGCGGGCAATCCCGATATGCAGCCCGGTGTGAATATCATCGTCGGGCCGGGCACGGAGGCGATCGCCGCCGAAGGCAAAATCGTCACTGCCGGCGGCATGGACAGCCATATCCACTTCATCGCGCCGCAGCAGATGGAGGAAGCGCTGATGTCGGGCATGACCTGCATGCTCGGCGGCGGCACCGGGCCGGCCCACGGCACGCTCGCCACCACCTGCACGCCCGGTCCCTGGCATCTTGCGCGCATGATCGAAGCGGCCGATGCCTTCCCGATGAACCTTGCCTTTGCCGGCAAGGGCAATGCCTCGCTGCCGGGGGCGCTGACCGAGATGGTGCTGGCCGGCGCCACCTCGCTGAAGCTGCACGAGGATTGGGGCACGACTCCAGGCGCCATCGACTGCTGCCTGTCGGTCGCCGACGAATATGACGTGCAGGTGATGATCCACACCGATACGCTGAACGAAAGCGGCTTCGTCGAGGATACGATCGGCGCGATCAAGGGCCGCACAATCCATGCCTTCCACACGGAAGGGGCAGGTGGCGGACACGCGCCCGACATCATCAAGATCTGCGGCCAGCCGAACGTCATTCCGTCGTCGACCAATCCGACCCGGCCCTACACGGTCAATACGATCGCCGAACATCTCGACATGCTGATGGTCTGCCATCATTTGTCGCCATCGATCCCCGAGGATATCGCCTTTGCCGAAAGCCGCATCCGCAAGGAGACGATCGCTGCCGAAGACATATTGCACGATATCGGCGCCTTCTCGATCATCTCGTCCGACAGCCAGGCCATGGGCCGCGTCGGCGAGGTGGCGATCCGCACCTGGCAGACGGCCGACAAGATGAAGCGCCAGCGCGGCCGGCTGAAGGAGGAAAAGGGCGACAACGACAATTTCCGCGTCCGCCGCTATATCGCCAAATATACGATCAACCCGGCGATCGCCCACGGCCTCAGCCACGAGATCGGCTCTGTCGAAGTCGGCAAGCGCGCCGACCTCGTGCTCTGGAACCCGGCCTTCTTCGGGGTGAAGCCCGACATGGTGCTGCTCGGCGGCTCGATCGCCGCCGCCCCGATGGGCGATCCGAATGCCTCGATCCCGACGCCGCAGCCGGTGCATTATCGGCCGATGTTCGCCTCCTATGGCCGGAGCCTCACCAATTCCTCCGTCACCTTCGTCAGCCAGGCCTCGCTCGATGCCGGCCTGAAGGGCCGGCTCGGGGTCGCCAAGCAACTCGTGGCGGTGAAGAATACCCGTGGCGGCATCTCCAAGGCCTCGATGATTCACAACGACCTGACACCGGAAATCGAGGTCGATCCGGAGACCTACGAGGTCAGGGCGAACGGTGAATTGCTGACATGCGAGCCGGCGACAGTGCTGCCGATGGCGCAGCGCTATTTCCTGTTTTAGACACGCGGCCCTCTGTATGACGGATGGCTCCGATGATGACAGGCATCCGCTGGCTGTTGCGGGCCGTATTCCTGCTCGTGTTTCTGGCGGCCTGCGGAACCTTCATTCCCCGGCCGCTGATTGCCCCGGTCAAGGCGTCGTCGGCTGCGGCGCATCGGATTCTCCTGCTGTCCGGACCAATCCATACCGATATCGCCATTCCACTCGACGAGGAGACGCGGGCTGCCTTTTCCTTTCTCGCCGAGACCGGTTTTCCCCTCGGCCATCCGGATGCGGAATGGCTCATTATCGGCTGGGGCGGCCGCGCCTTCTATCTGGAAACCCCGAGCTGGGCGGAGCTGAAGCCGCTGCCGGTGCTGCGGGCGCTGACGATCGACCGTTCGGTGCTGCATGTGGACCTTGCCGGTGATATCACCGAGCCGCAGCCGAGCGTTGCGGCATTCGACGTCAGTGACGATCAACTGGCGCGACTGCGCAATTTTATCGCGGACAGCTTCGTTCGCGACGCGGGCGTGGTGGCGCCGATCGCGGATGCGGGTTACGGCGAGATCGACCGGTTCTTCGAGGCCAAGGGATATTTCAATGCCCTCTTCGGCTGTAACACCTGGACGGCTGCCGCGCTCCGCTCGGCGGGGCTCAGGACCGGTTTATGGAACCCGCTTCCACAATCATTGCGATTGTCTGTGAGTGTCTACAATTGAACCAGCCGCCGGGCGGCCTGCTCTTAAAGTGAATTGTAAAAGCTACTCTCCACCAGGTTGTAAAAATCGCTGGAAAGACCGGTATTTTTTCCAGTTAGACCATTCTGGAACAGCCTCGCGGTGCGGCCCGATAAAGCTGTTTAAAATCAACCATCTAAGTGTCTCTCTGCACTGTTCGATTCAGGGATCGGAAGGCTGCATCTCCTGCTAGAAAAAATCTGTCCACCGAAAGGTCCGAAACCGTTCGAATTTTAACGAGTGGATTAAGACACCCGCAGCAATTGGGCTCCTATCAATGCTTTGAAACGCCGGGCAGGAAGGTTGATTCTCATGAGAAACTGGATGTCGCTGCAGGCCGATTTCGGCAATTTTCAATATCGCGGGAATGTCTATGTCTTTGCATTGAAGATGAGCTTTCTCACGATCATTCTCTCCGGCGTCATCATGGCGCTGACCATACCGCCGCTCAGGCTTCTTGGGCTGCTGCCGGTGACGCTCTGGCACGCGATCGGTTTCGGCGCGATTTTTTCCTGGCTCGTCGGCGGCACGGTTTCCGGCATGCTGTCGCTGGCCGCCGGTTTTGCCCTGCATGAGCTGACGCTGTCGCGGGCCGAGTTCGAAAAGCTCAGCCGCACGGACACGCTTTCGGGCCTGTTGAACCGCCGTGCCTTCACGGAAGCGCTCGAAAACACCGAGGGCAACGCCTCGCTGGTTATTTTCGATGTCGATCGCTTCAAGGCGATCAATGATCGCTTCGGCCATGGCTGCGGCGATGCCGTCATCACCGCGGTTTCGGCCATGCTTATATCCGCCTTCGATGACATGTCCGTCGTCGCAAGACTGGGTGGGGAGGAGTTCGGTGTCATCATCTCCGGCGAGCCGCTGGAGGCGCGGATGGAGCGCATCGAAGGTGTCCGGACCCGGATCGCAAGCGGCGCCATCGCGGCCGAAGGGCACGATATCCGCATCACCGTTTCCGGTGGTGTTGCCGATCTCGCCGCCGGGCGCAGCAAGCAGGCGGTCTATGCTTCGGCAGACCGGGCGCTCTACCTCGCCAAGGCGCTCGGACGCAATCGCGTCGTACACGAGCGGGAAGGCCTGCATCATGCCTGGCACGGGCTGGTCGATAATGGCCTCAATGCCAAGGGCAGGAGCGACGAGAGCGACAACGTGATGCAGGCTTACGGAATATAAAAGTCCGACGCGGGCACAAAGGCCATTGGTGCTTGCATCGGGAAAGGCTATTTTGCATGGTCGTCGTCTCATCAAAACGGACATATCATGCAGCGCGTCACCTCCTATCTTCCCGCCGGAACTCCGTCCTCCCATCCGACCGCCCAGGTCAAGTTGCCGCACGATCTGCGCCATCTGCGCCGCAAGCTGCTGCATCTGGAAAATGGCGAGATGGTCATGCTCGATCTCAAGGATCCGGTGCTTTTCGCCAATGGCGACCTGCTGGTGCGCGACGACGGCGAACTGATCGAGATTCTCGCGGCCGATGAGAAGCTCTTCGAAATTCGCGGCCGCGACCGCACGCATCTGGTCGAGCTTGCCTGGCATCTCGGCAATCGTCATCTCGCGGCCCAGATCGAGGAAGACCGGATCGTCATCTTGCGCGACCACGTCATTCGCAGCATGCTGCAGGGCCTCGGCGCCACCGTCCTCGACATCGAGGAGCCCTTCCAGCCGGCGCGCGGCGCCTATCATTCCCACGGCGCGCATTCGCACGATCACGGTCATGCGGCGCATGACCACGGGCATACCGCGCATGACCACCGTCATGCGGCGCATGACCATGGGCATGAGCACAAACATGATCACGGCCACGACCATGTGCATGGGCCGGGATGTAACCATGACCATGACCATGATCACGACCACGGGCATCACGGCCACAAGCACGACTGAGGTTCGATGACTGGGGATTACGAGCTGCAGGCATTGCTGCGCCTGACGGCATGGCTCTCGCCGGCCTTTCCGATCGGCAGCTTTGCCTATTCGGGCGGGCTGGAGCGGGCCGTGGCGGACGGGCTGGTCACGGATGCCGCCTCGCTTGCCGGCTGGATCGACACGCTGATCGGCCATGGTTCGGTCTGGAACGATGCGGTGCTGCTGGCCGAAAGCCACAGGTGCCAGGAAGAACCCGCGTGCCTTGCCGAGATCGCTGCCCTTGCCGCCGCACTTGCCGGATCGCGCGAGCGCCATCAGGAAACCATGCTGCTCGGCGAGGCCTTCCTGGCGGCGGCACGCGCCTGGCCGGATGGCGTATTCGAAAGGCTGCCTGACAAGGCGGCCTATCCCGTCGCGGTCGGGGCGGTGACCGGCGCGCACGGCATAGGGCCTGAGAAGGCGCTCGCCGCCTTCCTGCATGCCTATGCCTCGCAGGCAGTCTCTTCCGGCATCCGCCTCGGCGTCACGGGTCAGCGGGACGGTGTCGCCGTGCTTGCCGGTCTCGAAGAGCAGATCACCGAAGTCGCCCGGCGGGCGGCGGCCTCGACGCTCGACGATCTCGGTTCGGCGACGGTGCAGGCCGATATTGCCGGCCTGCGCCATGAGACACAGGCGACGCGGCTGTTCCGCTCGTGACGGCGTAAAATTATCCGAGCATCTGCGTCATTTGACGGTGGCGTGCGCAGCGGCCACGGCTATCATCGGGTTCGATTGGAGTGAGACATATGAAATCTAGAAACGGACCTCTGCGCGTCGGCATCGGCGGGCCGGTCGGCTCGGGCAAGACGGCGCTGACCGAAAAGCTCTGCAAGGCGATGCGCGACGACTATTCCGTCGCCGTCGTCACCAACGACATCTACACGACCGAGGATGCCGAGGCGCTGGTGCGCATGCAGGCCCTGCCTTCGGACCGGATCGTCGGCGTCGAGACCGGCGGCTGCCCGCACACCGCCATTCGTGAAGATGCGACGATCAATCTTCAGGCGATCGCCGGCCTCAACCAACGGATCCCCGATCTCGACGTGGTCTTCATCGAATCCGGCGGCGACAATCTGGCCGCGACCTTCTCGCCCGATCTTGCCGATATCACCATCTATGTCATCTCCGTCTGCCAGGGCGAGGAAATCCCGCGCAAGGGCGGGCCCGGCATCACCCGCTCGGATCTTCTCGTCATCAACAAGAAGGATCTGGCGCCCTATGTCGGTGCCGATCTCGAGGTGATGGACCGGGATGCGACGCGCATGCGCGCGAGCCGCCCCTTCGTCTTCTCCGACATGAAGCGCGGCGACGGCGTCAGCTCGATCGTCAGCTTCCTCCGGGAGCAGGGCGGGCTCTGACGATCAGACCTGCGACCGCAGACCGACGCCGCGCATGGCGGCGAGAACAGCAAAATGAAACGGGCCGGGAGATCGCTCCCGGCCCGTTTCGTTTCTTGCGTTTTGCTTATTCCGCCGCAAACGGCGGCAGGCGCAGCACGTTGGTGTCGTTGCCTTTGGCGTTCTTGCGCTTGACTTCCGGGGTTTCGATTGCGGTCAGCCGCTCTTCCAGCGAGTCGATATCGTCGCGGTTCTCGCGGGTGACACGGGTGAGATCCTCGCGCGACAGCGGCAGTTCCTCCTCGTCCTTCCTGCCGACCAGGCGACCGAACATCCAGCCGAGCAGGCGGGACAGATCGTCCATGATCAGGAAGAAGGAAGGCACGACGACGAGCGAGAGCACCGTCGAGACGATGATGCCGCCGATGACCGCGATCGCCATCGGCGCGCGGAACGAACCGCCTTCGCCGACGCCCAGCGCGGAAGGCAGCATGCCCGCCGACATGGCGATCGAGGTCATGATGATCGGCCGGGCGCGCTTGCGGCCGGCTTCGACCATCGCCTCGACGCGAGCCATGCCCTGGTGGCGCATCTCGATCGCGAAATCGACGAGCAGGATGGCGTTCTTGGTGACGACACCCATCAGCATCAGGATGCCGATCATCACGGGCATCGACAGCGGATTGCTGGTGATGATCAGAGCCGCTGCGACGCCGCCGATGGCAAGCGGCAGCGAGAACAGGATGGTGAAGGGCTGGATCACGTCCTTGAAAAGCAGGATCAGCACCGTCAGCACCAGCAACAGGCCCATCAACATGGCGTTGACGAAGCTCTGCTGCATCTCGGTCTGCACCTTGGTGTCGCCGCTTTCGGCAAGGTGCACGGAGGCCGGGATATTGGCAGATTTGACGATCTCGCGGAAACGGGCCGAAGCCGTGTCGAGGGCTACGCCTTGCGGCAGGTCGGAGCCGATCGAGACGACGCGGTAACGGTTGTTGCGCTTGATCGAGCTTACGCCTTCGGAATAGTCGATATTGGCGACGCTCGCGAGCGGAACGGTGCCGCCGCTGGCGGTCTGGATCTTCAACGCGCGGATGGCTGAGAGATCGCGGCGCATGTCGACTGCCGCCTGCACCCGGATCGGGATCTGGCGATCGTCGAGCGAGATCTTGGCAAGGGCCGCATCGACATCGCCGATCGTGGCGACACGGATCGTCTCGGAGATCTGCTGCGGCGTGATGCCGAGGCGGGCGGCCTCGTCCTTGCGCGGGTAGACCTGCAGCTCAGGGCGGGGCAGGGCGCCGTCGGCGCTGACATTGGCGAGCAGCGGGTCGGCGCGCAGCTTGGATTCCAGGATGCCGACGGCGTCATTCAGGTCCTTCTCGTTCTTGGAGAGGAAATTGAAGGAGAGGTCGCGTTCGCCGCGGTCGTTGAGCTTCAGGATATGAACGTCGGGAATATCGCGCAGCTTGGCGAAGACTTCTTTTTCGATACTCCATTGCGGACGTTCACGGCCGTGAACTTCCACCTTCGGCAGCATCGGGCCGATGAGGGGGATGTGCCCGAGCCCGTCATTGACCATCTTCTTGATCAGCGACTGGTCGAGCTTATGGAGTGCCAGCGTGATCGTCGCGCGTCGCAGTTCGAGTTCGCCCTTCGGCGATGCGCCGCCGAGGACGAAGACGCTTTCGACGCCGTTGATATCCTTGACCCTGTCATAGATCGCATCGGTCGTCTTCTCGGTATCGTCAAGGCGTGCATTGGGTGGCAGTTCGACGGAGAGAACAATGCGCGAGGCGTCTTCGGGCGGCAGGAAGCTGCCCGGAACCTGCATCAGGAGCAAAACGGAGCCGGCCAGGAAACCGAAGGCGACAAGCAGCGTCGCATAACGCGTGTACCAGCGCCCCGTCGTGCCGCGTATGAGCCGTGTGTATCCACGCATCAGCAGGCTGTCATTGTCATGATGATCGTCGACGCCGTCTTCCGCACGCATCAGATAGGCGGCCATCATCGGCGTGATGAGGCGCGCCACCATCAGCGAGAAAAAGACCGAGAAGGCGACGGTCAGGCCGAACTGGATGAAATACTGGCCGGGAATGCCCGGCATGAAGGAGACCGGCACGAAGACGGCGATGATGGTGAAGGTGGTGGCGATGACGGCAAGGCCGATTTCATCCGCCGCCTCGATCGCCGCGCGATAGGGCGTCTTGCCCATCTTGATGTGGCGGGCGATGTTCTCGATTTCGACGATCGCATCGTCGACGAGGATGCCGGTCGCCAGCGTCAAGGCAAGGAAGCTGACGAGGTTCAGCGAGAAGCCCATCATGTCCATGACCCAGAAGGTCGGGATCGCCGACAGCGGCAGGGCGATCGCCGAAATCAGCGTCGCGCGCCAGTTCCGGAGGAAAAGCAGAACGACGATGACGGCAAGCAGCGCGCCTTCGAGCAGCGTGTGGATGGCCGCTTCGTAGTTGCCGTAAGTGAAATAAACCGAATCGTCGATCATCTCGATCTTCACATTCGGGTTTTCGCCCCTCACCTTGTCGAGGCTCTGGGCCACGGTTTCGGCGACGCTGACTTCGCTGGCGCCCTTCGAACGGAAGACGCCGAAGGTGACAACAGGCGTATCGTTGAAGCGCGAGAAGGATTTCGGCTCCTCGTAGGTGTCCTTGATGACGCCGAGATCGGACAGCTTGACGAAACGGCCGTTCGGCAGCGCGATCGTCGTATCGGCGAGTTCGGCGACATTGCGGGCGTCGCCGAGAACGCGGATCGCCTGTTCGCTGCCGGCCACCTGGCCGCGCCCGGAGCCGAGGTCGACGTTGGTGCCGCGCAGCTGCTGGTTGACGCTGGCGGCGGTGATGCCGTGGGCATCGAGCTTGCCGGGGGTGAGTTCGATGCGCACTTCGCGCTCGGCGCCGCCGTAACGGTCGACGCGGCCGATGCCGGCCTGACCCTGCAGCGCACGCTTGACCGTATCGTCGACGAACCAGGAGAGCTCTTCCAGCGACATATCGGGCGAGGATACGGCGAAGGTCTGGATCGCCTGGCCCTCGACATCGACCTTGGTGACGATCGGCGCTTCGGCCGTTGCCGGCAGATCGCTGCGGATGCGGTCGATCGCATCCTTGACGTCCTGCACCGCCTGTTCCGTCGGCACTTCCATGCGGAACATGACATTGGTCTGCGAGCTGCCGTCGGTCACCGTCGACTGGATTTCGTCGATGCCGGTGATGGAGGCGATCGCGTCTTCGATCTCCTTCGTCACCTGCATTTCGAGTTCGGCCGGCGAAGCGCCGCTCTGCGTCACGCTGATCGAAACAAGGGGAACGTCGATATTCGGGAAGCGGGTGATCGGCAGCTTGTTGAAGGACTGCATGCCGATGAAGATCAGCAGGCAGAAAGCCAGCAGCGGCGCGATCGGATTTCGAATGGACCAGGCTGAAAAATTCATCGGATGGTCTCTTTAGTTGGAAGCCGCGGGCTGTTCACGCACCGGCGTGATGTGGTCGCCATCGCGGACATAGGCGCCCGCCTTGGCCACGACCTCGTCGCCGCTCTTCAATCCACTGACGATCTCGACATAGGGGCCGTCCTGGATGCCGGTCTCGATCTTGGCGAATTTTACCACGCCGTCCTCGACCTTGCGGGCCGACGAGCCTTCATTGCCGGTCAGCACCGCCGTCAGGGGAAGCGAGACACCATCGGTCTCGCGGACGATGATCTCGGCGCTGCCATACATGCCGGAACGCGCCTTGCTGTCATCGTCGATGGAGATATGGACGAGACCGAGGCGAGTGGCCGGATCGACGGTCGGCGACACCAGGCGCACGGCGCCGGAAAGCTTCTCGCGGCTGCCGGAAAGGGAAATGCTCGCCTTCTGGCCGGCCATGATCCTGACGATGTCACTTTCGGCGACCTCGGCGACAAGCTCGATATCGCCGTCGCGGATGAGGGTGAACAGCGGATCGCCGTTGCCGGCGGCAATCGCGCCGACCTTGGCGTTCTTTGCCGAAATCGTGCCCGCCACCGGCGTCTTCACATCGGTGCGGGCGAGTTTCAGATCCGCATCGGCGATCTGGCTATCGAAGACCTTGAGATCGGCTTCGGCGACCTCGATCGCCTGTTCGGCGGAGACAACACGGGCATTGGCGGCGGCAGCGGTCGCATCAGCCTGTTCGACCTGAGCGGTTGAAACGGTGCCCTTCTTGCCCATTTCCTGGGAACGGGCTTGCTGCTGCCTTGCCTGTTCGGCATTGGCCTGCGCCTCAATGAGCTGGGCGCGCAACTGCGCAAGGCTTGCCTCGCCCTTGGCTTTCGTCGCCATCATCTGGCTCTTCGTCAGCACCAGCGCATCATCGTTGAGGGTTGCCAGCGTGCTTTCCGCTTGAACCTTGTCGCCTACGTCGGCTTTCAACGCGCGGATCGAGAGGCCTTCGACCTGCGGTTGGATATAGACTTCCTCGACCGGCTTGACCGTCCCCGTGCCGATGACACGGTCGACGAGGGTGCGGTTCGCAGCCGTGGTGACGACGATCGCCGGCAGGTTCTGCTGCGGTTTTTCGACCGGCTTTTCCTGTGAAAATGCGGTGGATGCAGCAAGAACAGCTGCAAAAAGGGTGGATGCGCCTAAAGTTCCAATCGGCTTGCGTGCCATGCGTCTTCGTCCAATCTTGTAACAAGCTTAGCCGAACTCGCGCGTCTGTCCTTCAGCTCGCGACCAGGCCACTGCCTTTCCTGCATTCTCAAGGGTATCCACACATCATTTGCCGCCTTCATCCCTCGCCGGCAAATCGGCTTCTAATTGGTATCGATTTGCTCGATATGCAAGCCCGGCAGAAAACAATTCCCCATGAGCCGATAATAATTACCATCAGAACCTGAATCAATCACGGAAGGGTTATGCGAACATGACGATGATTGATCCTGCTTCTACCCCAATGACGTTTGACCCCGGACAAATGCGACAGTGGCAAAGGCATTTTTTCATGCAGGCCGTAAAAATACGAAACGCGCGGAAATCTCTCCCCGCGCGTTCGCCTCGAAATGGTGCCGCGATTACTTGGACGCGGCGTCGGTGATGTCGTGCGTCCAGGCGCCCGAGGGCTCCTTGCTGATGATCTTCTGGTCGAGCAGTGCCTTTGCCGTGCGGGCATAGAGCGCTTCGTCCAGCTTGCCGGAGCCGTCGCCGACGAGCTTGGCGACTTCGCCCATCATGCGCTTCTGGTGGTTCTCGTCCTGGCCGCCATTGTCCATGACGATCTCGGCGGCTTCGTCGGGGTTCTCGGTCGCATATTTCCAGCCCTTCATCGAGGCGCGGACGAATTTGACCATCTTCTCCTTGAAGGCCGGGTCCTTCAGCTTGTCTTCCATCGCATAGAGGCCGTCTTCGAGAAGGTCGTTGCCCATCTCGGTATAGTTGAAGACCGTCAGTTCCTCCGGCTTGAAGCCGGCATCGATCGCCTGCCAGTATTCATTATAGGTCATGACGGAGATGCAGTCGGCCTGCTTCTGGACGAGCGGCTGCACGTCGAAGCTCTGCTTCAGCACGGTGACGCCGTTCGCGCCGCCTTCCGTCGAGAGACCCAGCTTGTTCATCCAGGCGAAGAAAGGATATTCGTTGCCGAAGAACCAGACGCCGAGCGTATGGCCCTTGAAGTCGGCTTCGGTCTTGACCGGGCCGTCCTTGCGGCAGATCATTTCGAGGCCCGACTTCTGGTAGGGCTGGGCAATGTTGACGAGCGGAACGCCTTTTTCGCGGGCAACGAGCGCGCCACCCATCCAGTCGACGATGACATCGGCGCCGCCGCCGGCGATCACCTGCTCGGGGGCGATATCGGGGCCGCCCGGCTTGATATCGACGTCGAGGCCTTCTTCCTTATAGAAGCCCTTGTCCTTGGCGACGTAATAACCGCCGAACTGGCCTTGCGTGACCCATTTCAGCTGCAGCACCACCTTGTCGGCGGCCATCGCGTGAGCGGCGGCCAGCGTCATCGCGCTCGCCATCATTGCAACCATCAACTTTTTCATTTTCTTATCCTTACCCTCTGAAGTTATGCCCGAACCCCGTTTGCGAAGCCCGCGCGCGTCTAGCCACCACGGATAGACGGATGCCAGAACGTCACCGCCCGTTCGCTCAGGGCGATGATGCCATAAAAGATCGAGCCGGCCAGCGCCGCGATGGCGATTTCCGCCCAGACCATGTCGACATTCATGCGGCCGATCTCGGTGGAGATGCGGAAGCCCATGCCGACGATCGGCGTTCCGAAGAATTCGGCAACGATGGCACCAATCAGTGCCAGCGTCGAGTTGATCTTCAGTGCGTTGAAAATGAAGGGCATGGCTGCCGGAAGCTTGAGCTTGAGCAGCGTCTGCCAGTCGCTCGAGGCATAGGTGCGCATCAGGTCGCGCTCCATGCTGCCGGAGGCGGCAAGACCGGCGACTGTGTTCACCAGCATCGGGAAGAAGGTCATGATGATGACGACGGCGGCCTTTGACGGCCAGTCGAAGCCGAACCACATGACCATCACGGGGGCGACGCCGATGATCGGCAGGGCCGACACCATGTTGCCGATCGGCAGCAGGCCGCGGCGCAGGAAGGTGATGCGGTCGGCCAGCACCGCGACGACAAAGCCGCTGAGGCAGCCGACGATATAACCGATCAGCACAGCCTTGAAGATCGTCTGCCTGACATCAGCGCCGAGGATCGGCAGGGAGGCCATGATACGGGCGCCGATGGCGCTCGGCGGCGGCAGGATGATGAAGGGGATGCCGGCACCGCGGGTGACCGCTTCCCAGAGGATGAGGATCCAGGCGCCGAAGATCGCCGGGATCAGCAGCTGGAGCGCCGATTTGCCGACAGCGGCGACGGGCTGCAGTTTCGACAGTTCGGTGACGCATCGCCAAGCCAGCAGCCAGCAGGAAAAGAGCAGCAGGAAGTAAGCCCGCGTCGCCATGCCTTCGTTGCCGGAGAGAGCGGAAAGCAGCATCCAGGCGGCGCCATGCGCGCCGATGAACAGCACGGTGGCGCGGTAGGCCGGCGGCTGCGGCGCAAAAGACAGCAGGGCAGCCGCAATGACGATGATGAAGACGAGGCTTGCCGTGCCGTCCGTGAAGGGCCGTGCCGCGCCCTCGGCCAGAAGCGGCAGGGTGATCAGCGCTGCGATGCAGAAGAGGAGGGCGGTGACGCCCTGCCAGGAGAAGGTCAGATGTCTCATGCCGGTCTCCCGCCCATGGCGCGATCGACGATCTTGGCGGCGAGGCCGACGATCGCGACCAGGATGCCCGCCAGCAGCGATCCAGCGACAAGAGCCGCCCAGATATCGATGGTCTGGCTGTAATAGGAGCCGGCAAGCAGCTTCGAGCCGATACCGGCGACAGCACCGGTCGGCAGCTCGCCGACGATGGCGCCCACCAGGCTGGCAGCGATCGCCACCTTCATCGAGGTGAAGAGGAAGGGGATCGAGGCCGGAACCCGCAACTTCCAGAAGGTCTGCGTCGGGCTGGCATAATAGGTGCGCATCAGGTCGAGATGCATGAGTTCGGGTGAGCGCAAGCCCTTCACCATGCCGACGGCAACGGGGAAGAAGGAGAGGTAGGTGGAGATCAGTGCCTTGGAGACGAGGCGGGAAGCGTCGGAATCGAGGTTCAGGAGATGCGCCAGCGCGTTGTCGCCGGTCAGCACATTGTAGGAGATAATGACGATCATCGGCGCGATGGCAAGGATCGGTATGGTCTGGCTCGCCACCAGCCAGGGCATCAGCGAGCGGTCCATCGCGCGGTTATGCACGATCAGCACTGCAAGAAGGATGCCGAGCAGCATGCCGAAACCGAAGCCGAGCAGGGTGGAGGAGAGCGTCACCCAGCTGTGATAGACGAGGCTGCGGTTGCTCGAAAGGCTGCGCAGGACGGTGTTTTCATAGACATTCTCAGCCACCTGATGCGGCGCCGGCAGGATCGGCTTCGGCTGCGCCAGCGTTTTGCCGATGAATTCGATGGTCGTCGGTGTGGCGCCGGCGCGGCTGTCCATGTCACGCTGGAACGGTGCGTTCATCAGCACGGCGGCGACATACCAGATGGCGATGAGGGTAAGCAGGATGGTGGTGACGGGGATGATCTTGCTTTTGAAGGTGTCGGGTTTCACAGCGACTGCCCCCATTTGTATATTTCTGAACTCAACCGCCTAAACCTCATGGCTATGCCCCGTCCTCAGCCCCTCGCGGACGCGATGGGCGATCTCCAGGAATTCGGGGGTGTCGCGGATGTCGAGCGGGCGTTCGGCCGGCAGGGGCGAATCGATCACATCGGTGACGCGGCCCGGGCGCGGCGACATCACCACGATCTTGGTCGAGAGATAGACTGCTTCGGGGATGGAATGGGTGACGAAGCAGATCGTCTTGTTGGTGCGCGCCCAGAGTTTCAGCAGCTCTTCGTTCAGATGATCGCGGACGATTTCATCAAGGGCGCCGAACGGCTCGTCCATCAGAAGCAGGTCGGCATCGAAGGCCAGCGCCCGGGCGATCGAGGCGCGCTGCTGCATGCCGCCGGAAAGCTGCCAGGGGAATTTCTTCTCGAAGCCGGACAGGCTGACGAGATCGAGCGCCTCGGCGATGCGCCGCGCCCGGTCGGCGCTGGAATAGCCCATGATTTCCAGCGGCAGGGCGATGTTGTTTTCGATGGTGCGCCAGGGATAGAGCGCCGGCGCCTGGAAGACATAGCCATAGGCGCGGGCCTTGCGGGCTTCCTCCGGCGTCATGCCGTTGATCGAGATTTCGCCGGAGGTGCTCTTTTCGAGATCGGCGATGACGCGCAGGAAGGTCGTCTTGCCGCAGCCCGACGGGCCGATGAAGGAGACGAAATCGCCCTTGCGGACATCGAGATTGACATCGCTCAGCGCATTCACCGGGCCGTCATTCGCCTGGTAGGTGAGACAGAGATCCTTGGCGGATACGACGGAGGGTGCTTGCATCAATGCGACCGTTCTTGTTTTCGCCGCTGGGAGGCGGTTTGCGTGTTACCATCGCCGCAGGCCCTGCCGGCGGCACATTTCATGGAGGAAGAGAATGGACGCGACATCAAAACCCACCTGCCACATCGTTCGGCCCAACCATGCCTATGACGGCAAGCAGGGGCTCAGCTATTTCGAAGGGATAGCGGCCGAGACGGTCGGCGCCAAGGGCATCTGCATGCACCTGCTGACGATTCCGCCCGGCGTGCGCGCCAAGGCGCATCTGCATGAGGCGCACGAGACGGCGATCTATATGCTCTCCGGCGAGGCTCATACCTGGTACGGAGACCGGCTCGAGCAGCACGTTATCGTCCATGCCGGGGAACTTTTCTATATTCCGGCCGGCGTGCCGCATCTGCCGGCAAATCTCAGCAGCACGCCGTGCACGGCGATCATCGCCCGCACCGATCCGAACGAGCAGGAAAGCGTCGTGCTGCTGCCGGAGCTGGATGCGCTGGTGCCGGCCTGAGGTCATAGGCATCGAAAGGCCGTTCCCCGGTTGATGGCGGTATCGTCGCGCACCATCATCACACGCCGGTCGCCGGAATGCCGCTGCGCGTCACCTTGCGCGGTGCGGTGATCTCCTTCCACTGGGACAGCGCCTTGCTGACGGCGGTTACCGGTTCGCGCCGGACGAATTCGCCGTGGCCCTCCTGGGTCTTGATGGTGCTCTCCTCGATCGCGACGACGCCACGCGTCAGCGTGTAGCGCGGCAGGCCGGTCACTTCCTTGCCTTCGAAGACGTTGTAGTCGATCGCCGACTGCTGAGCCTTGGACGAGATGATCTTGGACCGCTTCGGATCCCAGACGACGATATCGGCATCGGCGCCGATGAGGATCGCGCCCTTCTTCGGATAGATGTTGAGGATCTTGGCGATATTGGTCGAGGTGACCGCGACGAATTCGTTCATCGTCAGCCGGCCGGTGTTGACGCCGTGCGTCCAGAGCATCGGCATGCGGTCTTCGAGGCCGCCGGTGCCGTTTGGGATCTTGGTGAAGTCGCCGACGCCGAAACGCTTCTGCGCCGTGGTGAAGGCGCAATGGTCGGTGGCGACCACCTGCAGCGACCCGGAGGCAAGCCCCGCCCAGAGTGAGTCCTGATGCTGCTTGTTGCGGAAGGGCGGCGACATCACCCGGCGGGCGGCGTGATCCCAGTCGGGGTTGGAATATTCGCTCTCGTCGAGCGTCAGGTGCTGGATCAGCGGTTCGCCGTAGACGCGCATGCCCTTGGCGCGGGCGCGGCGGATCGCTTCGTGCGCCTGTTCGCAGGAGGTATGAACGATATAAACAGGGCAGCCGGCCATGTCGGCGATCATGATGGCGCGGTTGGTGGCTTCGCCCTCCACTTCAGCGGGGCGGGAATAGGCATGCGCCTCGGGGCCGTTATTGCCTTCGGCCAGCAGCTTTGCCGACATCGAGGCGACGACATCGCCGTTTTCGGCGTGCACCAGCGGCAGCGCGCCGAGTTCGGCGCAGCGCTGGAAGGAGGCGAACATCTCGTCATCATCAACCATCAGCGCGCCCTTATAGGCCATGAAGTGCTTGAAGGTGTTGATGCCCTTGTCACGAACGATGGTTTCCATCTCCTTGAAGACCTGCTCGCTCCACCAGGTGACCGCCATGTGGAAGGAATAATCGCAATTGGCCCGCGTCGATTTATTGTCCCACATGGTCAGCGCTTCGAGCAGCGACTGGCCGGGGGCGGGCAGCGCGAAATCGACCACCATCGTCGTGCCGCCGGAAAGGGCCGCGCGCGTGCCGCTCTCGAAATCGTCGGAGGAATAGGTGCCCATGAAGGGCATTTCGAGATGGGTGTGCGGATCGATGCCGCCGGGCATGACATAACAGCCGGAAGCATCCAGCGTCTCGTCGCCCGACAGGTTCGGGCCGATCTCGATGATCTTGCCGCCGTCGATCTTGACGTCCGCCTTGTAGGTCAGGTCGGCCGTGACGATGCTGCCGTTCTTGATGACTGTGCTCATTTTCCGAACTCCCTGTCGCTGCGCGGTGCCTGCGCAAGCTGGTTATCCAATGACTGGCGGTAGCGGATGCAACCGCGCATAAATTGAGGCCAATCGGGCACGATCTGACCGCCGGCCGGCGGATCAGGCAGGAGCATCCACAGATCGGGATGATGCCAACAGAGTTCATGGCCCGACATATCGCGGTGGATGCGGATCGCGTGGCGCATGGCTCTTGCCGCCGACAACAGATCAGCGTGGCTCATGCTGTCCAGATCTGCGTCCGGATCCGTGATCACACCACGATCTCCGCCGTCTCCACCACCGCATGGAACAGCACATCGGCGCCCGCCGTTGCCCACTCCTTGGAGATTTCCTCCGCTTCGTTGTGCGAGAGCCCGCCGACGCAGGGGCACATGACCATCGTCGCAGGAGCGACCTTGGCGGCCCAGCAGGCATCGTGGCCGGCGCCGGAGATGAGGTTCATGTGGGTGTAGCCGAGCCGTTCGGCGGCGGAGCGGACCGCGGTGACGAGCTTCTCGTCGAAGGTAACAGGCGCGAAATGGCCGATCGCCTCGATGGAACAGCCGACGCCGAGGGCATCGCAGATGCCAGGCGCTTCCGCCTCTATCTTTGCCCGCATGCGGTCGAGCTTGGCCTTGTCGGGCGAGCGGATGTCGACGGTGAAAACCACCTTGCCCGGCAGCACGTTACGGGAATTCGGCGAGAAGAAGACCTGGCCGACGCCGCCGACGGCACCCGGCTGCTCGCCCATCGCCACACCCTGAACCATTTCCAAGATGCGCGACATCGCAAGACCGGCATTGACGCGCATGTTCATCGGCGTCGAGCCGGTATGGGCTTCCTTGCCGGTCAGGGTGAATTCGAGCCACCACAGGCCCTGACAGTGGGTGACGACGCCGATCTGCTTGTCCTCGGCCTCGAGGATCGGGCCCTGTTCGATGTGATATTCGAAATAGGCATGCATCTTGCGGGCGCCGACCTCTTCGTCGCCGACCCAGCCGATGCGCTTCAGTTCGTCGCCGAACAGATTGCCCTCGGGATCCCGGCGATTATAGGCAAAGTCAAGGCTGTGGACGCCGGCAAAGACACCCGAGGCCAGCATGGCCGGGGCAAAACGCGCGCCCTCCTCGTTCGTCCAGTTGGTGACGACAATAGGATGTTTGGTTCTGATGCCGAGGTCGTTCATGGTGCGCACGACTTCGAGGGCTGAGAGCACGCCGAGAACGCCGTCATATTTGCCGCCGGTCGGCTGGGTGTCGAGATGCGAGCCGACATAGACGGGCAGGGCATCGGGATCGGTGCCGGGGCGGGTGGCGAACATCGTGCCCATCTGGTCGACGCCCATGGTCAGGCCCGCCTCGTCGCACCATGTCTTGAAAAGGCTGCGGCCCTCGGCATCCGAATCCGTCAGCGTCTGGCGATTGTTGCCGCCCGCGATGCCGGGGCCGATCTTCGCCATATCCATGAGGCTGTCCCAGAGACGGTCGCCATTGACGCGCATGTTCTCGCCTGGTGCTGCCACCATTTTTATGCCCTCACCTGTTTGCGGCAGTCATGCAAAGGGCATGCCCGCCTGTTCCCGTGGTCTATTCCAGCGCCTCTTATTGGTTTTGTCGAGCGCCGGAAAATCGCCAGTTGCCTTTGTTTTTCATCTGGCGGATAATTTGACCGATTGGTAAACATTACAACTTCCACCGCCGGGCTCAAGACGAAAATCACGAAAATTGCCGATAAAAATACGGGCAGTTGCTTAGGAAAGCGGCAGGGATGTCTCCCCGCCAAAACTTGAGCGAAGAAGTTGAATTTCAAGGGGAAATGACAGCCTGTGACCATACCGAGAGCAGCGAAGACCCTGAGGCGGACGCGAATCCAGGAGGAGAAGGAAGAGCAGATTCTCGAGGCGGCGCTTGACGTGTTTTCGGCAAGCGGCTTCCGCGGCTCGACCATCGACCAGATCGCCGAAGTGGCCGGCATCTCGAAACCCAACCTGCTTTATTATTTCCGGACGAAGGAAGCTATGCACCGGGCGCTGATCGACCGGGTGCTCTACACCTGGCTGGAGCCGCTGCGCGCCTTCGACGCCGAGGGCAATCCGGAGGAGGAAATCCGCAGCTACATCAGACGCAAGCTGGAGATGGCGCGCGATTTTCCGCGCGAGAGCCGGCTTTTCGCCAATGAGGTGCTGCAGGGCGCACCGCATATCGAGGACGAGCTCAAGGGGCCGCTGAAGGAACTGGTCGACGAGAAGGCGGAGGTCATCCGCGCCTGGGCGAAATCAGGCAAGATCATCAAATGCGATCCCTATCACCTGATCTTCTCCATCTGGTCGACGACGCAGCATTATGCGGATTTCGACGTGCAGGTGCGTGCCGTGCTCGGACAGGAGCATTCCGGCGAGGGCCGCTTCGAGGATGCGGCGCGGTTTCTGGAGCAGCTCTTTATTGGCGGGCTGCGGCCGGATCGCTCCGAGAGCTGACGTTTATCGCTTTCTAACAAGCGGCAGACGGGCGAGTGTGTCCGTCACGCCTTCCATCGTATAGGGTTTCTGCAGCACGGGCGCGTCCGAATGGCTGTTCGCCTGAGCGATGCCTTCGCCATAGCCTGTGGCAAAAACGAAGGGCACGCCTTCAGCCGCCAGTCGGTCGGCAATCCCGAAACTCGTCTCATCGCCGAGATTGACGTCGAGAAGCGCCAGATCGAAGGAATGGCCGGCCAGGATCTGCATCGCCTCGGTGACACTTGGCGCCGTTGCGACGTCGGCGCCCATCCGGCGCAGGATGTCCTCCCCATCCATGGCGATGATCAGGTTGTTTTCCACCAGCAGCACCTTCAGCCCGGAGAGCGGCTGATGATCACCAGCAACCGCCCGGCGTTCGGCCGCTCCGACCGGCGCTGAATTTGACCGTTCGCTCGTCGGGCCGACGACATACCGCGCCGGAATACGGAAATCCGCTTCGAGACCGCCCTTGACGAAACGGACATTCGCTTGGCCGCCGAGGTCATAGGGAATCGAGCGCCGGATGATCGTCGAACCGAAGCCTTGGCGGGTGGGTTCGCTGACGGACGGACCGTTCTTTTCGCGCCAGCCAATGTGCAGATGGCCTTGGTCGTCGCGATGCCAGCCGAGCTCGACCGTACCGTCGGTGCCGGAAAGGCTGCCATATTTGGCGCTGTTGGTCATCAGCTCATGGAAAACCAGGGCGGCGGTGGAGAAGGCCTGCGGTTCCAGCAGCACGTCCTCGCCGATCATCTGAATACGTGGGGCGTTCTTGCCGAGATAGGCGGCAGTTTCGGCCGCCAGCAATTGCCGCAGCGAGGCCGGCGCCCAGTGATCGCGTGTGATCTGGTCATGAGCGCGGGCGAGCGACTGGACGCGGCCCTCGATCTGGCGGATGTAGTCGCCGACGCTGACTGACGTCGTCTGCGATTGCCGAATGATGCCGGTGATGAGGCTCAGAATGTTGCGGACGCGATGGTTCAGCTCGGCGATCAGCAGTTCCTGGCGCTCGTTTGCCGTCTGCCGCGCCATGCTGGCCTCGTCGGTGAGACGCAAGACCACCTCGATCAGCGTGACGCGGATCGTTTCGGCGACACGCCGCTCGGCCTCGGTGAAGGGCAGGGAGCGGCCGCGCACCAGTTCGGACCAGGCCTCGAAACTCTTGCGCGGCGTCAGCCGCGGACCGTTGGGGCCGTATTCCACCGGCTTGTGCGGATCTCCGCCCCAGCGGACCGTGCGCACCAGCTCCTGACGGAAAAGCACGACATAATCGCGCGGCGAGCGCGAGATCGGGATGGCGAGCATGCCGGCCACCGCATCGTCGAGTTCGAGATCGGGATAGGTCTCAGCCAACCTGTCGACGGCATAGATGCGACCGGCGGCATTGCGGTTGAGATGGCGGACGAGGGCCGCGAAGCTTCTCTCATCCGGCCCGATGCCGGCAAGCGCCAGCCGGCCGTTGATCCAGACGCCGATGCCGTCGGCAGGAATGGCGTCGGCGAGCGCGTCGATCAGCCAAGCCGGATCGTCGAGCAGGCTGGCATTGTCGGCGACGGAGGTAAGAAGCCGGTCGGCGATGCGGCGCGCCTTGGTCTCGTAGTCGAGCGCCAGCCGCCGTTCGCGGCTTTCAAGGCGCGAGGCAAACATCTGGCCGAACAGCTCGGCGGTGGAGCGGCTTTCAGCCGAAGGCAGGCGCGGGCCGTAATGGTGGCAGGCAAACAGGCCCCAAAGCTTGCCGTCGACGACGATCGATATGGAGAGCGACGCGCCGACGCCCATGTTTTTCAAATATTCGATATGGATCGGCGAGACCGAACGTAAAACCGACATGGAGAGATCGAGCGGCTGTCCGTACTCATCGCGTTCAGGCAGGATCGGAACCGGGACGGCGTCGACATCGGCAATGATGCGGAACAGGTTGCGCAGATAGAGCGCCCGTGCCTGTACAGGGATGTCGGATGCCGGATAGTGCAGCCCGAGAAACGAGCCGATGCCGGCCCGAGCGGCTTCCGCCACCACTTCGCCGGAACCGCTTTCGTCGAAGCGATAGACCATGACCCGATCGAAGCCGGTCAGGGCGCGCGCCTGCCTTGCCCCGTCGCGAAAGAAAGCCTCCATCGTTTCCGTGTGGTCGAGACGGGACATCATGCTGCGCATGGAGAGGGAGGGGGCGTTGCGCCTGTCTTCCTGGCAGCGCTCGCCTTCGACGATGACCCCATTGTCATTCATATGCACGGCAAGATCGAACTTGCTCTGATCCGAGGTCAGAGCAATGCCGAAAATGCGCTCGACGACATCCGACCCGCGCAGCGTGGTCAGCTTGTTGCGGATGGTGTGAAGTGCCTCGGGCGTGATCAGCGAGGTGACAGGCCGGCCGAGCGCGTCGGGCTGTGCAATGCCGAGGAACTCTGCCAGATTTGCCGAGGCACGCGTGACAATCCAGTCCGAGGATATCGCCAGCAGAAAGCCGAAGGGCTGAACCGCGCCGAGTTGATGGATCGGCTCCCGGTCGCAGTTGGTCAGGTCGACGGGTTCAATCGTGCCGCTCATGGGACGGCTTCCAGTTCGAGTTGCCCGGCTTTGAGGAAGAGGCCGAAAACATCGCGGGCTGCGGAAACGGCGGCCGCGGGATCGTCTATGCCGCTGGCATCGAGACGCTCCATGAAGATCCTCATGCCGCCCTTTGGACCCTGTGGCCTGAGATAGCTGCCGGGTAGGTGATCGGGCACGGATTTGGCAAGCAGGGCGCCGCCGAGCTTGGAGCCTTCGAGCACGTAGAGCGCGCCCCAGAGCGCTGCGTCGTTCCGCAATGCCGGTGGCGGAAGGGGCTGGGGCAATGGATCGCCGAGTTCCCCGATATCGGCCAACAGCAGCTGCGTGCGCCGCCGTTCCGGCCAGTCGGGCAGCAGGTGGGCAATTCCCGCATCCTCGAGGGCGTCTTCGGCCGCCGGCACGACCCGGGCATGGGCGCGCAGGAATGTTCTATACTGCTGTCTATTGGAGAGATCGAAGGCGCTGAAAAGCTCGTCGACCTCGCCGTGGCAATCTGCTGTTTGTGCGCGGAGCACGCTGCGAAGTGACATGCGGACCGTGTTCTAAGTAAAATGGCATTCGATGCCGTTCATGCGGGATGGCAAGTTAGCGATATATTGCAGCATCCTGGTATTTCCAGGGAAACCCATAGAAAAACATGGGCTTCCCCTGTTTTCGCAGCTGGTTGTTCGCCTTCATCGGATTTTTGGAGGACGAAACTATCAGGGGGCAACTTCAACCCATCAGGCGCGGCAGATCTGTTGCCAACATATCGATGGCAAGGCGCACCTTTGGCAACATCACGGGCGATCTCGGCCAGACGGCGTAGGCTTCGAAGACGCTTGGCGGTCTATCGGTCAGAACCCGCACGAGTTCGCCCGACAGGACCCTGTCGCGCACCAGCCAGCAGGTGAGCCAGGCGAGCCCGCGGCCCTTTACTGCCGCGTCGGCTATCGAGGCGAGATCGTCAAGCCGCAGCCGCGATTTCGGCAGAACTTCGCGTGCGGGACCTGCCGTTGCCGGAAAAGTCCAGGCTTTGTCGTTGTCGCCGCGGCGATAGACGATGCCCTGATGATGGGCGATATCGTCCAGCGTTTGTGGCACCCCGTATTTTTCCAGATAGGCGGGCGAAGCGCAGACGGTCATAGGCTGTCGAGCGATTGCCCGCGTCATCAGGTCGGAGTTGTCCTTCAGCGGACCGTTGCGCACGGCAAGGTCGAAGCCGTCCTCCAGAAGATCGACGACGCGATCGCTGAAGGAGAGGTCGAGTTCGAGATCCGGATGGTCGTCGAGCAGCCGGGTCAGGATCGGAGCGGCACAATGGCGCCCGAAAAGCGCTGGCATTGATACACGCAGCCTGCCACGGACTTCGCGCTTGCCCGATTCAAGCTGGGCCTCGCCGATGCGGATTTCCTCGACGGCTCTCAGGCAACGCTCGTAGAAGAACCGGCCTTCGTCGGTCAGGCTTTGGGCACGGGTCGTGCGTTTGAAGAGCCGGACGCCGAGCCGCTCTTCGAGCCTTGCAATCGTCTTGCTGACCGCCGAGCGAGTGAGATGGAGCCGCTCGGCCGCGGCCGAGAAACCACCGGCCTCGACCGTCTCGACAAAGATCGAAATTCCCTTCAACTGCTCCATCTTTGTTTCCTTGATGGCACCATTCCGACGACTTAATATCGCAACTAGAGAGGAATATTCAACGATATATCTACCGCTCCGCCCATCGAGAAGGAGCTGAAAGGTGCAGACGACAAGACAATGGCAGACCGATGCCATCGGCCCGGAGGCCAATCTGACGATCGGCGAAGGCAGAATTCCTGATGTGTCAGGCACGATGATCCGGGTGCGGACGCAGGCCGTCTCCCTCAATTTCCGCGACAGGCTGGTGCTTGATAGCGGCATGGGCCTGCCATTGCAGTTCCCCTTCGTGCCGGCCTCGGACATGGCAGGTGTGGTCGATGCCGTCGGGCCTGATGTCACGCGCTTCAAACCCGGCGATCGGGTGATCTCCACCTTTTCCCCGGACTGGATCGACGGACGCGGGCCTGGAACTGCCCGCAATCCACATTATCAGACGCGCGGTGGCTTCTATTCAGGTGTACTTTCCGAGCACACGGTGCTTTCCGAGGAATGGTTCGCGCTTGCGCCTGATACGCTCGATGCGGCTGAAGCCAGCACGCTGCCCTGCGCCGGGTTAACGGCGTGGTTTGCGCTCATCGAATGCGGCAAGCTCAAGGCCGGCGACAAGGTGCTGGTGCAGGGAACCGGCGGGGTTGCGCTTTTCGGCCTGCAGATTGCCAAGGCGCATGGCGCCGAAGTCTTCATCACATCAGGCAGCAGCGAGAAGCTCGAACGTGCATCGGCGCTCGGGGCCGATCATCTGATCAACCGCAAGGAGCGCGACTGGGTCGAGCAGCTCCATCAACTGACTGGCGATTATGGCGCCGACCACGTGCTGGAAATCGTCGGCGGGCCGCATCTCGGCCGGGCGCTGGAGGCTGTGGCGGTCAACGGCCGGATTTCGGTGATCGGCGTGTTTGAGGGCTTTGAAGTCTCGGCGCCCGTGGCGCCGTTGCTTCTGAAAGCGCCTGTCGTGCAGGGAATTACCGTCGGTCATCGCCGGGCGCTGGAGGATTTGGTGCGCGCCGTCGACCAGACGGAGCTGAAGCCAGTGATCGACAGACGTTATTCTTTCGAGGAACTGCCGCAGGCGCTCGATCATCTCTATCGCGGCCCGTTCGGCAAGGTCGTCATCGAGTTCTGAGACATGCGCTCCCCTCGCACCGTCGAGGGGAGCGTTCTCCTATTCGGCGGCAATGGCTTCGCTTTCGAAGGCGAATCCCTCGTCGGCCCAGCCGGTCATGCCGCCGATCATCAGCTTGGCCTTGAGGCCGAGCTTGGCCAGGCGGAAAGCGGCCTTGTCGGCGCCGTTGCAGTGGGGACCGGCGCAATATACGACGAAGAGGGTGTCCTTCGCCCATTCCGACATGCGGTGCGCGGTCATCTTGCCGTGTGGAAGGTTGATCGCACCCGGCAAGTGGGACTGGGCAAACAGCGCCGGCGAGCGCACGTCGAGGAGGACGAAATCGACCTTGGCGCCGGCAAAGGCAGCGTGGACATCGGAGCAATCGGTTTCGAAGGCGAGCTTGGCGGCATAATGGGCGGCGGCGATATCGGGCGCGGCGGCCGGGATTTCGGTGACGGGGCTTGGCATCGATCTTTCCTTCTTCGTTGGAGTTGCCGCCCGGTATCGCCGATGTTAAAGCTCTGCGAAATTGGCCATTATGACCGACAGCGTAAAGATCATGCCAAACGCATTACTGCAGCAGACGAAAGGACCGTTGGTCGTAGCCCTTGCCTATGACGGGCTCTGCACCTTCGAATTCGGCATCACCTACGAGGTCTTCGGCCTGCCGCGCCCGGAGATGGGTGAGAGCTGGTATCGCTTCTCTGTCTGCGGCATCGAGCCGGGTCCGCTTCGCGCCGCCGGAGGGCTGACGGTCGCGGTCGACAATGGGCTGGAGGTGCTCGACGAGGCGGAGCTAATCGTCGTGCCCGGCTGGCGGGCGATCGATGCGCCGGTGCCGGAGCCGCTCGCCGCAGCGCTCCGGGCAGCGCATCAGCGCGGCGCGCGCATCATGTCTCTCTGCTCCGGTGTTGCGGTTCTGGCCGGATCCGGATTGCTTGCCAACCGCAGGGCGACGACGCATTGGCGCTATGTCGGCTCTATCGCCGCACGCTATCCCGACATCGCGCTCGATGCCGGCGTTCTCTACATCGACGAGGGCAGCCTGCTGACGGCGGCGGGCAGTGCCGCCGGCATCGATCTCTGCCTGCATGTGGTGCGCGGCGATTTCGGCGCGGAGGCGGCAAACAGCGTCGCCCGCCGCCTCGTCGTGCCGCCGCACCGCGAAGGCGGACAGGCGCAGTTCATCCACGCGCCGGTCCCCGAGGCACGCGAGGGCATCCGCCTGGGGCCGCTGATCGAATGGATGCGGGCAAGCCTTTCCGAGCAGCAGCCGATCAGCCTGCTTGCTGGAAGAGCGGGCATGAGCATGCGCACCTTCCAGCGTCGCTTCGAAGCGACGACGGGTCTCAGTGTCGGCGAATGGCTGCTGAAGGAGCGGCTGCGCCATGCCCGCGATCTGCTGGAGAAAGAACTTGCCGTTTCGCTCGACGACATTGCCGTCGCCAGCGGCTTCGGCACGCTGGCGACGATGCGGCATCATTTTCGCAGGCGGCTCGGGACGAGCCCGAGTGCCTATAGGCGGTCGTTCGGCGATTGAGCCACCTCACGCTTGCATTTATGTCTCACTTCGCCTAAACGGGCGCTCTCTATTGTTCTGGAAAGGGAGCGCCACGATGACGACTATCTCCGCACGCCCCGAGAGGGTTTCGGCTTAAGTCGGCCAACGGGCTGATGATGCCGGTTGAACATCGCCGTTTCCGGTGATGAAAGACCACTCATATCCAGAGTTCATTATCGTGGGCAATTCTATCGGGAGCGGAAGCTCCCCGACGACGTCGGCGTCAGGTCCGGCGGTCATCAATCGTTTCTTTTCCGGCTCTGCCTGGATCGAAGGCGCTGCCTTGGACCAGCTCGACGAGATGTCGCGCCTGCCGGGTGTTTCGGAAATCGCCGCCTTTCCGGATCTGCATCCCGGCAAATATGGTGCGACCGGCGTCGCCCTGCTGTCATCTCGGCTGCACCCGCTGCTGATCGGCAACGATATCGGCTGCGGCATGTCGCTGTTCGGCCTCGATCTGCCGCTGCGCAAGCTGAAGATCGACAAGGCGGCGGAGCGGCTTCGCCGGCTTGACACGCAGCCCATCGGAGAGGGGCGCGAGTGGCTCGCCGAGATAGGTCTGGCCGCCGATCTGGCGCCCGATGCCTTGGGCACGATCGGCGGCGGCAACCATTTCTGCGAGCTGCAGGCGGTGGAAGATCTTGCCGAGGGCGGGCGCGCCGCCGGTCTGGACGATCAGGGCCTTTATCTACTTGTTCATTCCGGCTCACGCGCCCTTGGCGCCGCGGTTTTCTCAGAGACATTGGCTGCTCATTCGGGACTTGCCGCCGGTCTGGATCCCGGTTCGGAGGCGGGTGCTGCCTGGCTTGCGAGCCATGACCGCTGCGTTGCTTGGGCATCGCTGAACCGGCGACTGATCGCAGTGCGGGCGGCTCTAGCACTTCGTGCCGACCTGCGTCTCATCGCCGACATACCGCACAATCTCGTTCGCCGCTCAGATCGCGGGTTTGTGCATTATAAGGGCGCTGCGGCCGTCGCACCCGGCGAACTCGCGCCGATTGCGGGATCTCGGGCCAGCCTCAGCCATGTCGTTGTCGCGAGTGCCGACATCGGCCGTTCGCTCGGCGGCATTTCTCATGGGGCCGGCCGCAAATATGATCGCGCCACCATGCACGGACGGGTCGGCCGCAACCGGTCCGAACGCGAACAGTTGCTGCGCAATCCCTGGGGCGGTATCGCGATCTGCGACGATCGTGCCCTCGTCGTCGAAGAAGCGGCGTCGGCCTACAAGGATGCCGGACAGGTGGTGAGCGATCTCGAAAAGGCGGGGCTGATCGTCGGGCTTGCCAGCCTGCGGCCGCTCGTCACCTTCAAGAAGGCGGTTGATGAGGCGGAGGTCGAACAGCGCCGGCGAAAGCCTGAATATCGCAGGGAAGGAGGGCGCGGCCATGAGCGCTATTGATCTTCTCGTGACGTCGGGCAACGGTCCGGTGGAGTGCCGGATGGCGCTCTCCGCACTTCTCGGCATCCTTGAGCGCGAGGCTCTCGGGCTTGGCTGTGCCTTCGAAGCCAGCCTCGGTCCTGTTCCGGATCGGCACGGTGCGAAGTCGGCGATCGTCAGCCTCGATGGTCTCGAGGCGGAACGGATTGCCAACGGCTATTGCGGCACGATCAGGTTCACCTTCAAGAGCCCGGTGCGTCCCGGTCACAAACGGCAGAACTGGTACGTCGCGGTTCAGCGTATCGAACCCGGGCCGGAGGGTGGCGAGGTGACGATCGATCCGGCCGACCTGCGTTTCGAGACGCTGAGAGCCGGCGGACCGGGCGGGCAGCACCAGAACACCACCGATAGTGCCGTGCGTGTGTTGCATCGGCCAACCGGCCTGGTGGTGACGGCGCGTGACGAACGCTCTCAGCACCGCAACAAGGCCTTGGCGCTTCGGCGTCTCGAAGCGATGTTGCATCAAATCGAGGCTGAAAAGCAGGAGGCGGCCAAATCCGGACGCTTCATCGCCAACCGGACCATCGAGCGCGGCAACGAGGTCAAGGCGTTCAAGCTGTGATCCGCTGTGTCGCTCTGACCACATAATAATAAACGGCGCCCTTCTGTAAAGGGCGCCGCCACCTTCAGTCACGGTCTCTAAAAATAGTAATCCCGTTCGATGCCGTCATAGCGGCCGGATCGCAGGCAGCAATTCTTGAAACCGTCTCCTGGAGCCGCAGGGACAGGGATCGTTGCGGCCGAGTTTCTCGATCAGTTCGACATCGCCATGAACGATCTGCGAACCGCTTTTGACCCGGGCTTCGGATGGGAAGGATTTACGCCGTTTCGACGTGACCTCAAAAGCTGAAGTCGGTGAGGTGTTTGCGAGCCATGGCTGCCTCCTCTTCGGTTGCACGCTGCGATGGTGCAGCATGATCCCCCTAGATCCATTGCGGGCTCGGTGCAACGCCGCGGATTAAATTTCTCCGCGGCGTTGCAGTCCGATCACTCCGCGGCCTGGCGGGCCATCGGGTTGTTCGGGTGCGTCGTCCAGTTGGCGTAGTTCGGGTCGACCACCTTGCCGGTGCGCTTGTCGAGAGTGCCGGCCGGAAGCTGCTCCATCGTGATGCAGTTCTCGACCGGGCAGACACTGACGCAAAGATTGCAGCCGACGCATTCCTCGTCGATCACCTCGAAATGGCGCAGGCCATTGACGACGTTGGTGATCGCCTGGTGCGAGGTGTCCTCGCAGGCGATGTGGCAGCGGCCGCATTTGATGCAGGCATCCTGGTCGATCTTCGCCTTGGCGATGTAGTTGAGGTTCAGATACTGCCAGTCGGTGACGTTGGGCACAGCGCGGCCGGTAATGTCGTCGAGGGTCTTGTGGCCCTTTTCGTCCATCCAGTCGGAGAGGCCTGAAATCATCTCCTGCACGATCTTGAAGCCGTACGTCATCGCCGCGGTGCAGACCTGGACGTTGCCGGCGCCGAGAACGAGGAATTCGGCAGCGTCCCGCCAGGTGGTGATGCCGCCGATGCCGGAGATCGGCAGGCCGTAGGTTTCGGGATCACGGGCAATTTCGGCCACCATGTTCAGCGCGATGGGCTTGACCGCCGGGCCGCAATAACCGCCATGGCTGCCCTTGCCGCCGACCGTCGGGTTGGGGGCGAAGTTGTCGAGATCGACGGAGACGATCGAGTTGATCGTGTTGATCAGCGAGACGGCATCGGTACCGCCGGCCTTGGCGGCGCGGGCCGGACGGCGGACATCGGTGATATTCGGCGTCAGCTTGGTGATGACGGGCATGCGGGTGTACTGCTTGCACCAGCGCACGACCATTTCGATATATTCCGGCACCTGGCCGACGGCAGAGCCCATGCCGCGCTCCGACATGCCGTGCGGACAGCCGAAATTGAGTTCGACGCCATCGGCGCCGGTCTCTTCTACGAGCGGCAGGATCGACTTCCACGCCTGTTCCTCGCAAGGCACCATGATCGAGGCGATCAGCGCCCGATCCGGCCAGTTCATCTTGACCTGCTTCATTTCCCTGAGATTGGTGTAGAGGTCGCGGTCGGTGATGAGCTCGATATTGTTCAGGCCAAGCAGGCGGCGGTCGGCGCCCCAGATCGCGCCGTAGCGCGGGCCGTTGACGTTGACGACGGGTGGGCCTTCCTCGCCCAGCGTCTTCCAGACCACACCGCCCCAGCCGGCCTTGAAGGCGCGCTCGACGTTGTAGGCCTTGTCGGTCGGCGGCGCGGAGGCCAGCCAGAACGGGTTGGGCGACTTGATGCCGACGAAATTATTGCGGAGATCAGCCATTGTTCATTCTCCCCTTCAAGCGACCGCGACAGCCGGAGCGGCGGCTGCGGACAGGGTGCGATGGATGGATTCAGCTGCGTCGCGGCCATGGGCGACGGCGGAAACCGTGAGATCGTCGCCGCCGAAGACGCAGTCGCCGCCGGCCCAGACGCCATCGAGCGAGGTGTGGCCTTCGACATCGACGGCGATACGGCCGGATTCCATGCGCAGGGGACCGAGGCCGGAGGCATCAAAGCTCTGGCCGATCGCCTTGAAGATCTGGTCGGCGGCGATGACGCCGGTCTCGCCGGTGCCGATAAGGCGGCCGTCGACAAGCTTGGTGTACTCAACTTCGATGGCGGCGACCTTGCCGTCCTGAGCGAGGATCGATTTTGGCGCCAGCCAGTGGCGGATGATGACGCCCTTGGAGCTTGCCAGATCCTGCTCGTATTCCGAGGCGTTCATCTGCTCCTTGCCGCGGCGATAACAGATCGTCACCTCCTCGGCGCCGAGCAGCTTGGCCTGGACGGCGGCGTCGATCGCTGTCATGCCGCCGCCAAGAACGACGACACGGCGGCCGATGGCGATGTCGCTCTTGTCCTCGGCCTGGCGGAGTGCGGCGATGAAATCGACGGCGTCGTCGACGCCGGCGAGGTTTTCGCCGTCGATGCGCAGAGCATTGACGCCGGCAAGACCGATGCCGAGGAAGATGGCGTCATATTGCGCCTGCAGATCGGCAAGCGAAAAATCGCGGCCGAGAAGAGCGCCGTGGCGAACGTCGATGCCGCCGATCGACATGATGTAGTCGACTTCCTTCTGAGCGAAATCGTCGACCGCCTTATAGGTGGCGATGCCGTATTCGTTGAGGCCGCCGGATTTTTCCCTGCCGTCATAAATGGTGACGGAATGGCCCTTCACGGCCAGACGATGGGCGGCGGCAAGGCCCGCTGGGCCCGCGCCGACGATGGCGATCGTCTTTCCTGATGTTTCAGCCCTGGCATAGAACTGCCTGCCGGCCTGCATGGCGGCATCGGTCGCATAGCGCTGCAGGCGGCCGATCTCGACCGGGCGCTCTTCGGCGGTGTTGCGCACGCAGGCCTGTTCGCAGAGCTCTTCGGTGGGACAGACCCGGGCGCACATGCCGCCGAGGATGTTCTGATCGAAGATGGTCTTGGCCGAGCCGATCGGATTGCCGGTCGAAATCTGGCGGATGAACAGCGGAATGTCGATCGAGGTGGGACAGGCCGTCATGCACGGCGCGTCGTAACAGAAATAACAGCGGTCGGCGGCGACCAGCGCCTCATGATTGTCGAGGCGCGGATGAAGATCGGAAAAATTAGCCTCATACTCGGCGGGCGAAAGCCGGCCGGCATGAATCCCGGTTTCCAGTCGTTCCATTGAAGTTCCCTCATTATTGGTAAACGGCCTGTGAGGGAAAGCGTAACTCAGGTTTAAAAATTTATCAAACGGTAAAATTTTGACGGTTTTGTTTTGGGCGCCGTCCGATAAGTAACTGTTTTATCAGTTTAATTTTCGGAGGCGCCCGTTGCTGAAATGATCGGGCGTATGGCCGGAGACGAGCATCCGAAAAAAGATTCAAAAAAGTCGAATTTTTTTGTCCGCGGAGGGAACCAATGTCTGAGGTCGCCGTTATTGCGATATCCGGATGGTGATCGCATCGACCCAACATGCGCGCCCCCAACCCACTATCCGGACGTACTCACGGTCCCCTCCCGGTGAGTGAAGACAGCCGGTGCGCCGCCCTCGCACCGGCTGTTTTTCCGTTCGGCTGTAGTGTTTCCCAGACTTTCACACCCGCTTGAAAATCTCGAATTCGGTTTCCGGAATGGTCAGACGATATTCGATGCGGCCGGGAACGAGGTTCAGCTCCGCCTTGCCGTTGACCGACGAGGGTACGACACGCTCGAGCACGGTGCGGCCGAAGCTGTTGTCGCTGAATTCGTGGACTTCCGACTGGTTCTGCAGCACCTCCGCCCAGGTTACTTCGATCGCCTTTCTGTCGCCGATCATGGCGTCGCGGCAATTCAAGGTGATCGAGGCGGCGCCGCCTGATATCGCGCCGTAGGAGGCGGAGTTGACGATGAGTTCGTGCAGGGCGAGCCCGAGATGCACGGCGGCATTCGGCGTCAGATGGGCGTTGATGCCATAGATCGGCATCGAGCCGGCCGTTTCCGGCCAATAGGGCGCAAATTGCTTTTCGGCAAGTTCGAACAGATAGGCGCCGCGCCAGCTCGAATCCGTGATCAGATCCTGCGAGTTGGAAAGCGATTGCAGCCGGCCGCGGAACTTGAGGAGGAAGCTGTCGAGGGAGAGCGTGTTGCGCGCCGTCTGCGTGGCGATGCCCTGGATGATGGCAAGAAGGTTCTTCGAGCGGTGCGAGAGTTCACGCAGCAGCGATTTCAGCACTTTCTCACGATGCCGGCTTTCGGTGACCTCCGCCATGACCGACAGAAGTCCATGGGTGCCGCGTTTGCCGGTGCGCTGGATTTTCAGCTCATAGGTGCGCATTTCGCCGTCGACGTCGATCTCGACCTCGGCATTGTTGGGGATTCCGGTTTCCAGCACCTTGTGTTTCAGCGCCGTCAGATACCGGCCGTGCGCGTCGCCGAACAGGGCGGCATCGCCGCCGCCCAGCGTGAAGAGCGCTGCGAAATGCGGCGGCAGATTTTCGGCATAGAAGATTGACAGCCGGGCATCCTGGCAGAGGATTGAAATCCCGGCGCTGCCGAGCGCGCGCTCCATCATTGCGGCTTTGCCCTCGAAGGTGAAAGGCGTGCCGGATAATGGTTCCGTCGTATTCACTCGGCCGCCTTTCCTTGTGACATCTTGCCTTGTGACATCTTGAACGTCGCTGACGGAGCGCCCTCAGAGACGCCGCCCGTCAACTCTAGAACAAAGCGCTGCAAAAACCGTTAAGGCCAGCGGAGCGTCCCGGTAGCACCGGAACGCCTGCTTTGGCGATTTGGTTCCGAAGGCCGGAAAATTGCGTCTCAGGCGGCCACTTTGGTCGATTCGTTGAAGAAAAGAGCTTGGCTGATCAATGCCTTGACCATGTCTGGGTTGAAGGGTTTGGTGACAAGGAAAGTCGGTTCGGGGCGCTCGCCGGTCAGAAGCCTTTCCGGGAAAGCGGTAATGAAGATCACCGGCACGCTCGACGTCTTGAGGATGTCGTTGACGGCGTCGATGCCGGAGCTGCCGTCGGCCAGCTGAATGTCGGCCAGCACCATGCTCGGCTTGGTCTTGTTGTAGAGCGCGACGGCCTCGGCATGGGTGCGGGCTATGCCGGTGACCCGATGGCCGAGGCTTTCGACCATTTGCTCGATATCCATGGCGATCAGCGGCTCGTCCTCGATGATCATGATATCGGTCGCAACCTGGCGGGAAATCTCCTGCGAGGCCATGTCGAGCAGACGCATGACATCCTGTTCGTCGAGTTCCAGGATTTCGCCGATCTCGGCGACGCGGAAATTCTCCACGGAGGCGAGCAGGAAGGCCTGGCGGGCGCCCGGCGAAACCTTCGAAAGGTTCAAGGTGGCGCGCTGTTCCCAGGCATAGGGCGAGGTCGGCTCCGGAATCTGGATGGCGGTGGAACCAAACAATTGCGTAAACAGTTTGTAGAGTGCCACCCGGTCATTCGCCGTATCCGGGAAAATAGTGAGATCGGCGATGATAGCTTCGAGAACGGCGGCGACGTAAGCGTCGCCCGAAGTCTGAGTGCCGGTCAGGGCGCGGGAATAGCGGCGCAGATAAGGAAGGTGCGGCGCAATTCGAGTGGAAAGTGTCATTAAGGGCTCCCGTATGCAGGCCGGTCATTGGCTCCAATGACCGGTTAACGTCGCCTTGATAAAAAAGTTCCGGAACGGCAGGAACTTTTTTTGTCGCGCCGCATTATTCAAGCCGACGAAGAAAGGGCGTAGCGTTTTGACCGATGCAGCAAAAAATGCCAGCAACATCGACAATCGAAGGGTCGGTGTCGATGGTTGAAATCGTGATCAGCCCCATGCGCGCCCCAACAGACAACCGGCGAGAAGACGAATTGATGACGACACGCAAGAAAGAAGCAGCCGATCAGCGCAAGCTGGAGCTGCGGGCAAGCGACATACTGGACCCGAACAATCAGATCGGCGTCAGGCTGCGGTCGCTCTATGCCTCCGCGCAGGAGGAGGCGATTCCGGATCGTTTTCTCGACCTTCTCGAAAAGCTCGACCATGCCGAAATGATGGCTTCTGCCAAGATGGCCGAATAGGATCGTCCGCATGGAAGAAAAAACGCAACCCAGCTTCAAGCGGGAATTGCTGGCGGCCCTCCCAAGTCTCCGCGCTTTCGCAATTTCGCTCATCGGACGGCATGATCGTGCCGACGATCTCGTCCAGGATACCATTATGAAGGCCTGGGCCAAACAGGATCATTTCGAGATGGGCACCAATATGAAGGCCTGGCTCTTCACGATCCTGCGCAACGAACTTTATAGCCAGATGCGCAAGAGCGGCCGCGAGATCCAGGACAGCGACGGGCTGTTCACGGAATCGATGGCGATGCACCCCTCGCAATACGGCGCGCTCGATCTGCAGGACTTCAAGAAGGCGCTCGACCAACTGCCGCCGGATCAGCGCGAGGCGATCATCCTCGTCGGCGCCTCGGGTTTCTCCTACGAGGAAGCGGCCGAAATCTGCGGCTGCGCCGTCGGCACCATCAAGAGCCGCGTCAACCGCGCCCGCCAGCGACTGCAGGAGCTGCTGCAGATATCAGGCGAAGCCGATTTCGGCCCCGACGCCACCTCGGCACCGCTGACGTCGAAGGCGTTTGCGTTTTGATGCGGTTGATTGGGGCGGCGCTTGCCTGTTGAGGCGCCGGCTTTTTTTAGCGTTGTCGGTTGTCGGTTGTCGGTTGTCGAGCAGAACGAGCATCTGCTTGGCCGATGCCATTTAGGGCGCTTCATCTCCACCTCATTCCTGTGACGAGCACAGGAATGAGGGAGGGGAATGCGCTTTAATGACGAGCGACCTGAGATCCGGTCCCATCAGATCAATCCTCCCGCTTCGTCCCCACCAGATTAGCCGCGACGATCGCCGCCAGAACGCCGGCCGTCAGCAGCGGCTGGGCGCGGACGAGGCCGAGGCCCACTGTTGCGAGCGACTCCATTGCCGCGCGGCGTTCGCGGGCGCGGCGCTTCTCCCGGGCGTTGATGACGACCATTACCACCAGTGCGATGATGGCGATCAGCAGCGCGCAGGCGGCGAGGAAGAGAACGGCGCCGAGGGCGCCGTAGATGCCGGCGAGCCAGATGGCGCCGGCGGTGACGGCCAGCGCGTAGGCGGTGAGGAGAAAAAGTGCGGCGAGCGCGATGAAGATGCTATTGCGCTTGGCGCGTGCAACGGTCCGGTGCACGCTTGCGCCCGTCAGCAGGCTGAGGATCGACAGCATTGCGCTTCCTCAGCGGCGGGCGAGGAAGGCGATGGCCAGGCCGAAAACGGCAGCTGCGCCGATGGTTGCCAGCGGATGTTTGCGCACGGTTTCGCGCATTTCGGTGGCGCCGAGTTCATAGCCCCGCTGCAATTCGCGCAGCAGATCCTCGCTGCGGCCGAGCAGTTCTTCGTAACCGGCGCCGGCCTGGCTGCGGATTTTCTCGCTTTGGTGACGCGAACTCTTGCCGACGAGGCGCGTCAGTTCCGCGAGGTCGTCGCGCAACGCCTCGATCTGCTCCTCGATGCCGGATTCCAGATTGTGGAAGGTGCCGTTGCGGCGGCTGCGGCCGGACTGGAAGATTGAATAGCTCATGGCTGTCTCCATTGGCTGGGGCGCGCGCAAGCCCGCCTATTTCGCACTGGGGTCACCACCGTCCGTTGCATAAGAGATATCGCCCGGCATTGACCCAGATTACTGCCGAAAACGTGCCGGGCGGTCAAAAGTTCCGCCGCATGCGGCGGTTAGCGCTCGGAAATGGCGCTGTGGGCGAGCACGAAGGGCGTGCCGTCGGCCGGCACCTGGTTGATCCGCAGCGCGCAGCCGAAAACCGACAGCATCGTTTCATCCGTCAACACGTCACCGATGCTGCCGGCGGCGGCGAGGCGGCCGGATTTCATCAGCACGATGCGATCGGCAAAGAGCGCCGTCAGGTTGAGATCATGCATGACGGCGATGACGCCGCCGCCGCCTTTGCAGAAATTGCGGGCAAGCGTCATGATCGTCAGCTGGTGGCTGATGTCGAGGCTCGAGACCGGCTCGTCGAGCAGCAGCCAGCAGGGTTTGCCGTCGATGACGGGCTTGGCGATCTGGCAGAGCACGCGGGCAAGCTGAACGCGCTGCTGCTCGCCGCCGGAGAGTTCCTGATAGAAACGGCCTTCGAAGCCGGTCAGGTCGACCGATGCAAGTGCTGCCGCCGCCGTCTGCTCGGCCTTGTCGGGATTGAGGTTGATGCCCGATGTCAGGCCAATGCGGACGATCTCGCGCACGGTGAAGGGAAATGAGATGGTGCTTGCCTGCGGCAGCACGCCGCGAAGGGCGGCAAGCCGCCAGGGCTTCAGCTCTTTCACCTCGTCGCCGCCGATGCGCACCGAGCCACCATAGGCAAGCTCGCCGGAGATGGCTTTCATCGTCGTCGTCTTGCCGGAGCCGTTCGGCCCGGCAATCGCCGTCAGCTCGCCGGCCTTTGCCGTGAAGGCGACGTCACTGATGATCGATTTGCCGGAAAGGCGGACGGAGAGATCGGAAACTTCAATCATCTTGTCACTCACGACAGCACTCACAGGGCAAGGCGCGAACGCTGCCTCAGCAGAATCCACAGGAAGAATGGCCCGCCGACCGCCGCGGTGATGATGCCGATCGGCAGCTCGGCCGGGGCGACCAGGGTGCGCGCCAGGACATCGGCGAAGATCAGCAGAGAGCCGCCGAGAAGGGCTGCGGCCGGCAGCAGGAAACGATGGTCCGGGCCGATCGCCATGCGCAGGATATGCGGCACGACGATGCCGACGAAACCAATGCCGCCGCTGGCGGCGACGGACGCGCCGGTCGCCGCAGCGACGCCTGTTATCGCGACATTCTTCAGCCGCTGCACCGGCACGCCCATATGAAAGGCGGCGGCCTCGCCGAGCGTAATGGCATTGAGGCCGCGCGCCATGAAGGGCAGGGCGGTGAAGGACAGGAGAATGATCGGGCTGGCGGCGGCGATCTTCGTCCATGTGGCGCCGGCCAGCGAGCCCATGCTCCAGAATGTCAGGTCGCGCAGTTGCTGGTCGTTGGCCATGTAGATCAGCAGACCCGTCATCGCCAGGGCAAGCGCGCTGAGAGCGATGCCGGCCAGCAGCATCGTTGCCACCGAGGTCTGGCCGTGGCGGGTGGCGATCCTGTAGAGCAGCAGCGTCGTGACGAGACCGCCGCCAAAGGCGGCCGCCGGCAGGGCATAGATGCCGAGAAGTGCCTGAAGCGGCGCTGCAAGGCTGCCGCCGAGCACGATCATGGTGACGGCACCGAGGCTTGCACCGGAGGAGACGCCGACAAGGCCGGGATCGGCCAGCGGATTGCGGAACAGGCCCTGCATCACCGTGCCGGAAACGGCCAGCGAGGCGCCGATCAGGAAGCCGAGGATCGCTCTCGGCAGGCGGATGTCGAAGATGATGATCCGGTCGCGCGTGCTGAGCGCCGCCTCGGAACCGGCCATGTTGCCGATAACGTCGAGGATCGAGGCATCCGAGGCGCCCGTCGTCACCGAAAACAGCATCGAGAACACCGAGCCGATGACGAGCAGCGCGATGACCAGCAAGGCGAGCCGCGTTCTGTCGCCCGTCTGCCGGTTTACGCGGATCTCGGCCATCGGGAATGGTCGCCTTCGTTCCATCATGGCTTGCGGCAGGGCCATGATCAGCCCCCGTAGATCGCCGCGTTGAGTTCACGCGCGGCGGCTGCGGTGCGCGGGCCGAAGCCGAGCAGGTAGATGCCGTCCATGCGGATGATCGCCTTCTTCTCGCCAGCCGGCGTCAGCGCGATCGCCGGCTGGGCCAGCAGGTCCTCGTTCCTGGTGCCGGCGCCGTCGCCGCGGTTCATCATCAGGATGATGTCGGGCTTGGCTTCGATGATCGCCTCGTCCGTCAGCGGCTTGTAACCCGGGAATGCGCCGACGGCGTTGATGGCGCCGGCGAGCTTGACGATGCCGTCGGCCGCCGTGCCGGTGCCCGATGCCATGATCCGGCCGTTCTGGGCGCTGAGGATGAAGAGAACGCGCTTGCGCTCGGCCTCCGGACGCTTTTCGGCCTCGGTGATCGCCGCGTCGAGATCGGACGCCACCTTTTGTTCAAGCGCCTTCGCCTTGTCGGGTACACCGAGCAGCGTGCCCACACGGTCGATCTTGGCGATGATGCCGTCGCGGGTAAAGGGGCTCGGCACAGTCTCGAAGGGCACGCTGGCATTCTTCAGGACGGCCAGCGCCTCCTTCGGGCCCGAACCCTCGACGGCGATGATCGCCGTGGGGTTCATGGCAAGGATACCTTCCGGCGAGAGCGCCCGCATGTAGCCGACGTTGGGCAGCTTCAGCGCCGCCTCCGGGTAGATGCTCGTCGTGTCGCGGGCGATCAGCCGGCTTTCCTCGCCGAGCGCATAGACGATCTCGGTGATATCGCCGCCGACTGAAACCAGGCGCGACGTGTCGAGCTTCTTGTCCTCGGCATGGGCGGCGCGGACGAAGGCGAAGCCTTTGACCGCCGGTACCGACGGGATCAGCGGCAGCGCCATGACGGCCGCCGTCAGGGCCAGCTGCCAGGGGCGAATCCTTCGCAGATTGTTACGCATCGTCATCGCTATGATCCTTATGCGGCGACACTTGCTGCCCGCGGTAGATTTTCCATGATCTCGCGCCACTCGGCGCGTTCGTCGGAACCTTCCTTCCGCTTGCCGAAGAACTGGATGATCATCTCGCCCTTGGCATTGTAAGCCTCCAGCGAGGTAACGTGGCCGTCCTTGGTCGGCTTGCGCACGGCCCAGGTCTCGGCGATGTGATCCTGGCGCAGATGCAGATGGAAGGTCGGGTCCATGATATTGATCCATGGGCCCATGGCCTGGACGTTGAAGATCGAGCCGGAATGGATCTGGACGATGCCGTCATTGGCGACGAAGCACATGATCGGCGGGCCGGATTTCACCGAGGCATGCATCATCTCCGCCGTCGCGCTGTTGTCGAGCTTCCAGGCATAGTCGTCGCCGACGCTGCGCACGGCCGCCTGGCGGCCGATCTTCAGGCGCTTGAGCATGCCGAAGAACTCGTGGGTATCGGTGAGCCTGCTCCAGTTGTCGCGCAATTCGTCGCGGCTGACGTCGGCGGTTTCATCGACGATATTTGAGCTCGCGGCCTCGACGAAATCCTGCGACTGGTCTTCCAGCTTCAACGCGGCAACCATCGCATGATAGGCCTCGACGTTCGAATTCGGGCGCAGGTGCACCTTGTGCACGGCGGTACCCGCCTTGTCGAAATATTGAAGGCTGAGGCGCACCTGGTCGCCATCCGTCTTGGATACGGCGAAGCCGTGTTCCCAGCGGCTTGGGAAGATGCGCAGATCGATATTCTCACCGAGAACGATGGCGGCCTGCACGCCCGACTTGATGTTTTCGAAGACGCCGATCTTTTCGTGCACGGCACTTTCGTTGCGCGACAGCGCCATCACTTCGCCGAGGCTCGCTACGCGTTCGAGAAACTTCAGCGCGCTGCCATCGATGCGGGTGACGCTGATGCCGGTTTCGGCGGCGACGAGGGCCGCCTCGGAAATCTTCAACTGAGCGGCGATATCGCGCTCGCGCAGCTTCGGGTTTTCGGCGCGAAACGCACGGATTTCGGCTGGCGCCGGTCTTGTCTGTTCGGTCATGTGTTACCTACTATTGGCCCTACTTATTGAGAATGAGCTTGCCCTGGCGGGTGATCTTCAGGCGATAGATCACGCCGTCGTGTCTGATCATGATCTCGTTCGCGCCGCGGAAAAGATCCGCGCTTTCGACGATCCGGTGCTGCGCCGCGGGCTCGCTCGGCAGCGGCACGTGCTTAAAGTTATCTGGCTTTTCAACCATCATTTCGGTTGGCAATTCCGTGAGGCCGGGCTTCTGGGCTCCCGGTTGTGGTGACATTTATCTTGACTTTCTTACTCATAGTTTTTTAAAGACGCAATAGGAGACTATTATAGTCAAGTTTTCGAAATTGCTGATACGAGCTGCCTGCGGGCTGCTCGCAACGATGACGGAGAAGGTTTTATGACAGGTAGGTTTGCGGCTGTTGCGGCCGGCATGGCGATGACGTTTTCAAGCGTTTGTCAGGCGCAGGAGGCGGCACCGGCAGCCTCCCTCGATGTCGAACTCAATGCGCTGGCGCCCTCGCAGAAGGGCTGCATGATGACCTTCGTGGCGCTGAACCAGCTGCCGGCCGCCATCAACAAGGTCTCCTTCGAACTTGCCTTCTTCAACGACAAGAATGCCGTCGACCGCATCACCGTGCTCGATTTCCGCGATCTGCCGCAGGGCAAGAAGCGGGTGCGCCAGTTCGATATGCCCAATGTCAAATGCGAGAGCGTGACGCGCATCCTCATCAACGACACGCCCGTCTGCGACGGGCCGGCGGTGGGCGAATGCATGAAGGGCCTCGTCACCCGCTCGCAGATTTCGGTTCCCTTCGAGGGCTAAGATAACGCCGGGGATGATCCCCGGCGGACATGTTTCAGGCTGTCCGAGGCGTAGACAATGGCGATTTCAGCGAAAACCAGATCGAGACAGGTGCTCATCGGGGAGGCGGACGCCGATAGTAGTCTGAACGACAACACGCCCGGTATGCATCCCGGCCACGAGCTTGCCGAATTGCGCAATGCGCAGCGGCAGCCGGCCGGCGAAACGATGATCCACTACACGCGTTTTGCGCAGATATCCTCCTTTCCCGACCATCCGGAAACAGCGTCGGCTGTTCCTCTCTCCGCGCCGCCGATGGATGCTGCGGTGGAAAAACAGGATGACGAGAAGAAGCCGGTGCGGCGGCGGCTGGCTTTGACCTGCCTAGGTTCGCTGCTTTTCCACACAAGTCTGGTAGTCGCTCTTGCTCTGTTCATGCCGCAACCGCCGAACGAAGTGATTGAAGACGCTGGTGAGGCTGTCAGCGTCATCGTATTTGGCGATTCCGATATTGACCAGACGTCGGCAGGCGACCCGGAACTGGAATTGAAGCCGGATGAAATTGCCGCAGAGGAAGTTAAGCCGGATACGTTTCAATCGACGACTGTGACTGACGAACTTCGGCCGACAGACACCCAGCCCCAAGAGGTGACCCGTGTTTCGCCCGAGACAGCTGTGGCTGCGGAGCCAGAGATTCTCGTTTCTCAGAATCCCGCCGAAACTTTCGTCGCTCAGCCCATGGCAACCGTAGTGCCGGAGCAGCCCGCGCCTGATGTGGTGCCGACCCTCGTCCCACAACAGGCGGTGACGGCTCCGGTGCAGCCGATGGAAGTTCAGCCAGAGGAAGTGAAGCCCGTCGAGACCGCCGAAGTGTCGCCGAAACCCGAAGAGAAGCCAGAGCCGAAACCGACATCAAAGGTTGAAAAGCCGAAACCGGACAAAAAAGAGCAGCCTCGGAAGAAGGTTGAGCCTACGGGTGGAAAAAATGGCGCGGATCGCCGCGATACGACGAGGGGCGTAACGACCGGTCAGGACGCGCCAGAGTTCAACGGCATGTCGACGGCATCAGGTAGAGGCGATGGTATTGGAAGCGCGGCTGTAGCCAACTATCCTGGCAAGGTGCAGAAGCGTATCCGCCGCGCAATTCGGGTGCCTGACGAATACAAGAGGATGGGCGGAGCAATTTCCGTGCGTCTCAGATTGACGATTGATGGAACGGGCAGGCTGTCGTCAGTTTCCGTTGCCGGTAGCTCAGGTATTCCGGATTTGGACAAGGTTGCTCTCGATGGCGTACGCCGCGCTGCGCCGTTTCCGCCGTTGCCGCCCGAGTGGGGTAAGGCCAGTTGGAGCTTCACCCAGGAGGTTCAGGTCACCTCGCGATAAAATATGATAAAAATAATCAACTTTATACTTTACTCTAAAAATCAGGTTTAATAAGGTCCACCCGCACACGCAGGAATCGTGTGACGATCAACGAGTGAACGGGTGGTATATGGCTCGCAAGGGCAAGAAGGGATCGAACCGGGAGGTCCGCGACGTCGCGGGCGAGGGTGTTGCTCAGGCATCCGCCGGACGATCCAAACTGGATGGCCGCAGTTTCCTTTATGTCGGCGGCCGTGACTGCCAGGTGGCGCATCTTCGCCAGATCGCCAGCAATTTCGGTGCCGAACTCATCCATCACGACGGCGGCCTGCGCGAAGCGGTGTCCCGCATCGACACCGTGCTGCCTTCGGTCGACTGCGTCTTCTGCCCGATCGACTGTATCAGCCACGATGCCTGCCTGCGCGTGAAGACCGGCTGCAAAAAGTTCGGCAAGGCCTTCATCCCGCTTCGCAACGGCAGCAAGTCCAGCCTGGAGCGCGCGCTGAATACGATGAACGAGCGAGACAATACCCGATGAACGATCAGCGTCCCGACGGTTTCACCATGATCGGCCTGCACAAGCTTGCCGCACAGACGGGCGAGGGCCTCGTGCCCGAGCTCTACGAAGTTTTCCGCCAGCATGCCGAACGCCAGGAGATCTACCAGAATGTGGCGCTGTTCCCGACCTGGGAAGCGCGCATGCCCGGAGAAGCGACGACGAGGCCGCTTGGCGCGGCGGCGGCAAACGGCAATAATATTCTCGCTTTTCCCTCGTATGCGGCAAGGGCCGGCAAGAGGAAGGCGTAAGGAGATCGCATGTATATCGCAATGAACCGCTTCAAGGTCGCAACCGGGAACGAAGGTGATTTCGAGACGGTCTGGCGCAATCGGGATTCCAGCCTGGCCGAGGTGCCCGGTTTCGTCGAATTCCGCCTGCTGCGCGGCAAGCTCAACGAAGAGGAGGGCTACACGCTCTATTCCTCGCACACGGTCTGGAAGAGCGAAGCGGATTTCCAGGACTGGACGAAGTCCGAGAATTTTCGCGCTGCGCATCGCAATGCCGGCGACCGCAAGGCGATGTATAAGGGGCCGCCGGTCTTCGAAGGCTTCAACGTGGTCGACGGCATATGAACCAGGGGCCTGATCGCATCGAGGTCCTGCCGGTTCTTCCGTCGCTCGATATCGATGCGACGCTTGCCTTCTATCGAGACAGGCTCGGCTTTGCCAATGTCGTCTATCAGGCGGAGGATTATCTCATCCTGCGGCGTGACGACATGGAACTGCATTTCTGGCGCACCGAAGATGCCGGGCTCTGCGGGAAGACCTCAGTCTATCTCAGGGGCGGCGGTATCGGCGTCCTTCATGCGGAATATCGCGAAAAGGGCATCGAACGCCTGACCGAGATGGAAGTGCGGCCGTGGAACATGGAGGAATTCTATATCCACGATCCACACGGCAACCTCTTGCGCTTCGGTCGCGTACCGCAGCAGCGCGGCTAAGCTCTGACGCGGAAGACAGCACCCGCCGCAACGGCCAACCAGCCGAGCATCATCGCCCAGCCGCCGGTCGGGGCGGCATAGGGGAAGAGGCCGGCGCCGGTGAAGCGCAGGGTGACTAGGTCACCGGCAAAGAGCAGCGTTCCCAAAATCATGAGGAAACCGGCCAGCCAGGCGGTTTTGAGCCTCGTTGTGCCGAGAGCCAGTGCCAGCAGGGCAGGAGCGTGCGCAAGGCACATGGTCGATGCGGATGCGGCAAGATTGGCTTGCCCGCCGCCATGGGCGGCAAGGGCGGCGAGCGCCACGCCGGCGACGCCGAACAGGCCGGCAAAGAGATAAAGCGCCGGTTCCAGGCGCGCGTTCAAGCTCATGGTTATTCCTTGTCTTCAGCGGCCTTGTTCTGCATGTGATAGGCGAGCCGCTCCACCGGCGCCCAGATGAGATCGCGCAGCGCCTGGCTCGCGATCGTCTCGTCCAGGGCGCGGCGGAAACAGAGCAGCCACTCGTCGCGCTCGATGGCGCCGATCTCGGCGACGAAATGGCGACTGCGCAGGCGCGGATGGCCGCGTTTGTCGGTATAGAGCGGCGGGCCGCCGAGATAACCGGTCATATATTCGTAAAATTTCTCTTCGCTGCCGTGAAGGCTCGGCGGATGCACGGCGCGCACGTGGCTTGCCTCCGGCAGCCTGTCCATCAACTCGTAGAAACGGTGCGTCAGCGCCCGCACGACAGGATCGCCGCCGATCGCTTCATATAGAGTGGTGGCCTTCTCGCTCACGAAACCATCCCAGATGTCATTCCCCAGTCTTTCATGCACCGGGGGTGAAATGATCGCAACCGTCATCAAGCTGCCGCGGCATTTTGCGCATAATGCCCGCGCCACAAGGGTTCCAATCGATTCTTCTTGACAAAACCGTCCGGACGGTATCTTTTAATCACATGTCGAACGCCCATCATCGCAAGAAACAGCCTGTCCTCGTGCGCCAGCAGTTGCTGAATGTCGCGGCGCGCCTTGCTGCTAGCGAAGGCATGGCCGCGGTCACGCTCGATGCGGTGTCCGCCGCCTCCAGCGTCAGCAAGGGCGGGTTGCTGCATCACTTCCCGACGAAGAATGCGCTGCTTGATGCCCTGTTCGAGAGCCTGCTCGAAAAGTTCGACGCCGATATAGAGGAACTGATGCGTGGCGATCCGCTGCCGCAGGGCCGTTTTACCCGCGCCTATGTGAGGGCCGTATCCGGTCTCAAGGATCGTCCCGACGATTCCAGGAGCTGGACGCAGGTGACGATCGCGCTTCTTGCCGAGCCCCGGCTGCGCCTTCGCTGGCGCCAATGGGTGCAGGCGCGGGCGGAAGAATATGTCGGCACCGATTCCTCCCTCGACGCGCAGCTCGTGCGTTTCGCCGCCGACGGGCTGTGGTTTGCAGATACGCTGGAAAGCCATGATATCGACGGCGTTCTGAGGCGGGACCTCATCGATCGCCTTGTCGAACTGACCGGGAAATAATCCGAAGGAATTTCGCCATGAGCCAGGCTGCCGTCTACGGGCTGTTGTTTGCCGCCATCGTGCTCGAGGTCATCGGCACGACCGCGCTGCAACTGTCGCAGCAGTTCACCCGTATCGGGCCGACTGTGCTCGTCGTCGCCTGTTATGCGGCCGCCTTCTATTGCCTGTCGCTGACGCTGAAAAGCATTCCTGTCGGCATCGCCTATGCGATTTGGAGCGCTTTGGGAATCGTGCTGATTTCCTCGGTCGGTCTGGTCTTCTTCAAGCAGCGTCTCGATCTGCCGGCCATCGTCGGGCTCGGGCTGATCATTTCAGGCGTTGTCGTCGTCAATCTCTTCTCGAAATCAATTTCTCATTGATATTGCTGTGATATTTCCAGCCGGATTTTCGATCTTCCGCAGTTGAATTTTCCCCTTTGTCAAATTCCTGACAAAGGTCTATGTGTTGCTGAGACGTGGAGGAGACGAGGCGCAGTCGGCGCCGTTTTCCAAAGCGCTTTGAATCTCTGCTTTCCCGCCTATCGATACTTCCAGTTTCTACAGGAGCACATCATGGCCATTCGCACCGTCGTCTGGGGAGAGAATATCCACGAGACCACCAATGAGATCGTCCGCGGCATATATCCCGAAGGCATGCATACGACGATCGCCAATGCGCTGAACGCCGATCCCGCCATCTCGGCGACGACCGCGACGCTGCAGGAGCCGGAGCATGGGCTGAGCGAGGCACGCCTTGCCGAAACCGATGTGCTGACCTGGTGGGGTCACAAGGATCATGGCGCGGTCTCCGACGTCGTCGTCGAGCGCGTCGCCAGGCGCGTCTGGGAAGGCATGGGCCTGCTGGTGCTGCATTCCGGCCATTTCTCCAAGATCTTCA